>JAKAGM010000002.1 GCA_021815445.1 bacterium
AAACCCCCAAAATGAATTTTCGGAAAGAGGGCGGGGCGGAATTCCCCCCAAACCCCCCTTCCGCCCCGCAGTCAAATCAAGAATTCTCCGTAAAATAGGTTCGTACTTCGTTGTAAAGCCATACCACTACACAACTTTCAGAAATTTCTCGGATTTTTTCTTTAGCACTTGGTACGGCAAACCAGTGTTTTTGTGGGCGAAAACTTAGAACAGGGCGGACTTTCCCGAAAGCCAGGACGAGGTTTGCCTCCCGCGCGATTTTTAAATTCTGTCTCGTTCTCACCTTTTAATAATTAACTTTGGAATATATGAACAACCAAAAATATTTTCTCTACGCCCGCAAGTCCACTGACGTGGAAGATAAACAAGTTTTAAGTATTGAAGCGCAGATCGTGGAATTGCGCACCTTTGCCAAAAAAGAGGGGCTAACCATAATTGAGGAGCTAGTGGAAAAGAAATCAGCCAAAGTGCCCGGGCGCAAGATATTTAATTCAATGCTTGACAGAATAGTAAAAGGCGAGGCGCAGGGCATTGTTAGCTGGCACCCAGACCGTCTGGCGCGCAACTCGGTAGACGGCGGGCGTATTATCTATTTGCTGGATACCGGCCAGCTTGCGGCTTTGAAGTTCCCGCAGTTCTGGTTTGAGTCAACGCCGCAAGGCAAATTCATGCTCAACATCGCTTTTGGGCAGAGTAAATACTACATAGATTCATTAAGCGAGAATGTGAAACGGGGCTTGCGCCAAAAAGCCAGGCGTGGAGAGTATTCAGGTATAGCCCCGCTTGGCTACATAAACGACCTACGCACGAAAACGGTGGTAGTAGATAAACATCAGGCAAAAATCGTGCGCCAAGCGTTTGAACTGTACGCACAAGGCAATTCCCGCCTAGAGGACATTTCCAGCTTTTTGGCGCAGCATAATATTACCTCACGCAATGGCAAACCCCTAAAACGAGACAGAATTTCTTTTATCCTTTCCAATCCATTCTACGTTGGTTTGTTTAGTTATGCTAAAGAACTCTATGAAGGCAAGCACCAGCCAGTCATCTCAAAGAAAATTTTTGACCAAGTTCAAGTAGTATTAAAGCAGAAAAGCAGACCGCACTATAAAACCAAGAACGAACCCCAACCCTATTGCGGTCTGCTCCGTTGTTCTTCTTGTGGGTTTATGATTACTGGTGAAAACAAAGTAAAGCACCAAAAGAACGGCAACGAGCACCACTATGTCTATTACCGATGTACCAAGAAGTCAAAGATAGTTAAATGCGAGGAGCCATGTATCAGACAGGAAGCCCTAGATGAGCAGGTTGTTCCTTTATTACAAAAATTTTCTTTGAGATCTGATTGGGCGAACAGCCTATTAAATCAACTAGAGCAAGATACTACCAAGTCCGCCCACACCTCTGTCGCTTTTGTTCAAGAGACGGAAAATACAATCCAGGCAATCCAAACCAAGCTCCAACGGCTTTTAGACAGCTACCTGGAGCAAGATATTGACCGTGAAGCCTACCTGGAGAAGAAAGCCGGGCTCTTAGGCGAGAAAAAGACGCTCACGGAGAAAATAGCCCGTCTTGAACAAAAGCGGACTGGCTGGGTTGAACCGATGCGGGAATGGATAAAAGCGGCAGCAAAGCTGCCGAAAATCGCGCGGGAGAGCGACCTAATTTCTAAAAAGGTCGCGGCCACAGAAATCTTTGGCTCGAACCTCGTCCTGGCTTTCGGGAAAGTCCGCCCTGTTCTAAGTTTTCGCCCACAAAAACACTGGTTTGCCGTACCAAGTGCTAAAGAAAAAATCCGAGAAATTTCTGAAAGTTGTGTAGTGGTACCGCCAACGGGATTCGAACCCGTGTTGCCACATTGAAAGCGTGGAGTCCTAGGCCTCTAGACGATGGCGGCTCGAAGGTAAGAGAACAGTGCCGACATCGTATACTATACATTACTTTTGGTCAATCTTCACCTCACCTTTCTAAGCATGCGCAGGTGTGCTACGTCGACTTGGATGCTTTCCTCAATTCTCTTGCTACAAATATCGACCCGCGGAACAGAATGACTACTACCGTAAACACAGTGGCGACCAGCATAGACGGCGGGAAAAACCAGTATCCTTGATGAACCCATGTTTTCCATTCACCGCCCCAGACGACAACAGCGCGGGCGACAAAAAGCGCCGAGGCGAGATAACCGGCGCGAAGTCCCAGGCGCCAGTTTTGCGCGCCGATAGCTCTGATGCCCTGGGGCGTGGAAATGACCACCATGCCGGCGAGAATAATCATCGCCAGTATCCCGAGGATAAAGTCTGCTGAGCCGAGATTGGAAAAAAATCCGTAGAAATACCGGTCGGGATCAAGGAAAAAAAGGCCGTACGCATACGCAAAGGCAAAGAGCAGGCCGACAAGCCCGTAATATTTTCGGTAGGCGACTTTTTCATCCAAAAAGTCAAAATAGTACGCCATACCGCTCATGGCGTATGAGATGCCTATCATCAATGCGGCAGTGACGCCTACTGCCTGGTTCAGCGACAACAAAGCCCACGATCCGTAATACAGCAGACTGTACACGAGCGAAACGACAAGAATGAGCGCTGACAACATAAACGACGATTGCCACATCCGCTTGATGGTTGCCGGCGGATGCTGCATACTGGGAGCTGCTGCTTGTGAAGAGGCGTCCATACTCACTGCAGTATAGAAATGTTTAGCCGTTCAGGCAATTGTATATTTATGCGTATCTTAGGCATAGAGACTTCGTGCGATGAAACAGCGGCAAGCGTCGTGGACGCGGGCAACAGCGGATTTAACGTGCGCGCCCACGTCATCTCCTCTCAAATCCCGCAGCATGCGAAATACGGGGGCGTAGTGCCCGAGGTGGCCGCAAGGGAACATGTGAAAAACATTATCCCGACCCTTTCGTACGCGCTCAAAAAGGCCGAAGCGAAACCTGCGCAAATTGGTCTCATTGCGGTAACGAAAGGCCCGGGATTAATGACTTCGCTCGCGGTAGGCGTACAGACGGCCGCGGCGCTGAGCTATGCATGGGATACGCCGTTGATAGGCGTAAACCACATGGAGGGGCACATACTTTCCAACTGGGTTCGTAATCCGCGCATTCGATTTCCTGTGCTGAACCTTGTCGTCTCGGGCGGGCATACGGAGCTCGTGCTCATGACCGGGCACGGTAAATACAAACTACTCGGCAAAACCCGCGACGATGCCGCCGGAGAAGCTTTTGATAAAGTGGCAAAGATACTTCATCTCCCGTACCCGGGCGGACCGTCTATCCAGCGTGCCGCGGAACAAGGCAATCCGGCTTCCGTGGCTTTCCCCCGCCCAATGCTGAGGGAATCAAACTATGAGTTCAGTTTCGCGGGATTGAAGACCTCCGTGCTCTACCTCGTCCAAAAACGTAAAAAACTTTCTGGGAAAGATCGTGCCGACATCGCGGCATCGTTCCAACAGGCCGTCGTTGACGTCCTTGTGGGCAAAACGTTGAGAGCTGCGCGACAGTACCGCGTGAAATCGGTCCTGCTTGCTGGAGGTGTGGCGGCAAACCGTCCGCTCCGCAAGACATTGAAGCATTCCCTGAACAAAGAATTGCCGAAGGTCATTTTTTCCACTCCCCCTTTTGAGTTCTGCACTGATAACGCCACGATGATCGCCGTTGCGGGATATTTCAATGCCAAACGCAAAAAGTTTTCCCGCTGGCAAACCCTCGACGCGGATCCGAATTGGGAGCTGGTGTAATTGGCTTCTCTCAATGAAATCGAGCGCGGGTGTCCCTGCCCGCAAATTGGGCATTTTTCTTTAACACCTACCGATGAGGGTGGATTCGGAATCCGCCCGTTTTTGGGTATGCGGGATTCCGAATCCCGCCTCTGCGGTTTTCGCAATTAAAAAGATGCCCCGCCGGATACAGCCATGCGGGGCAAAGGGTGCGAACACTGGGTTGAAGATTCCGATACCGGAGTCTCAGTCTGTTTCGCCTGTCAGTCTGAGAAGAACTGTCACAATGTCGCCGATGGTGACAACCCGATCCTCTTCACTTTCGGGGATCTCCAGTCCGAATTCTTCTTCGAGGTTTCCAAAAAGTTCCATGAGATCGAATTCGTCCTGCTCGAGATCCGCCGACAGTTGTGTGCTGTCGGTTAAGGTTATTGTAGGGTCACCGAGGAAGTCCTCGACCACTCGATACACCCGATCCCGCACAGTGCTGAGCTGGTCGGTCACGACCATCCTCCTTCTCTAGGACCATTTGAGAGCTTGCCGGTTATCTCTCTTACTCCAGGATGTTATCTGCCGAACTAGCGATCACCGATCACGTTCTTGGCATTGCGTTCCGGTGGGAAAGACAGGTACGGCCAGTTCCACATGCATTCGAAGGCGGGTCTGGCGAGAGCGAGCGCGTCATCTGTACTTCCCCTGACCGAGACGAGGATGAAGGAACAGTGGCTAAAGATGAACTTTCCGTCCCGATATGAGGCCATTTCACGGAAGAGCGGCGCTACGGTCCGCATTCGCCGTTCCCCAACATACGGAGGAATGGGGGAAAACAGGAATGTACTTACCTTGTCATACCGGCCGTTTTTGAATTCCATGACGGCCAGGTACAAGTATTCTCCGCTCCTTGCCGCCGAACTTTGGACGGCAACTGCAACACCGAGTGGTGTTGGGAAAAACGTAATCTCAGCTTCGCTGGGCGGAGAGTTGTAATTCAGGACGCGAGTGACAAAGGTTGAGGTGCGCGTTTGGTACGTCGGTTCTTTGGCGCTTGATGCGGTGGCAAACAACATGGCGATAGCAATCAACAAAAGAATCTTCTTCATGCGTAGGCCTCCTTGGGAGTGATAATGAAGGGTGCAACTGGGTTTGTTTTGATTTCCGTCAAACGTATCACAATTGGAGTGAGTGCGTCAATGGGGTATGTACACGCTCGGTTCACAAAAATACTGCGGGATACAAACTGCACTGGTAACCTTTATACCGTCAGTAATTAGTGATAAGATAACCCTACTCACTTAATCTCTATGCCGAAAGAACTGCCTAAAGCCTACGATCCGAGAAGTATCGAATCAGCAATCTATAAACGCTGGGAACGTTCTGGCTTTTTTAATCCTGATAAGCTTCCCGCTTCGACCGCGCGAAAGCGAGGCGAGCCCGGCAAACGGACAAAAACTTACAGCATCGCAATGCCTCCACCTAATGTGACTGGTGAGCTCCACTTAGGCCACGCTCTTGGCACGACGATTCAAGACATTATGATCCGTTTTCGCCGCATGCAAGGGTATAAAACACTTTGGCTTCCGGGAACGGATCATGCGGGTATTTCTACGCAGATTATGGTGGAGCGCCTTATCGCCGAGCAGGGATTAGACCGGCACAAACTCGGCAGGCAGGTTTTTCTTAAACACGTCTGGGAGTGGAAAAAAAGGTACGGCACGCGCATTACCGAGCAGGTCAGGCAGATAGGCGCGTCATGCGACTGGTCGCGGGAACATTTCACGATGGACCCGAAACTCACAGTCGCCGTCCAACATGCTTTTATTAAACTGTACAATGATGGACTAATCTACCGTGGCACGCGGATTATTCACTGGTGTCCGCGATGTTCATCTGCCATCTCAGACCTTGAGGTAAGACACGAGGAGCGCCAGGAAAAACTCTACTACATCCGTTACCAACTCACGGGCTCGACGCAGTTCATTACCGTCGCCACCACGCGCCCGGAAACGATGCTCGGGGATACAGCTGTCGCCGTGCATCCCGACGATCCCCGCTACAAGACACTCATCGGCACTACAGTCGTTCTGCCTATCATAGAACGTGAGATGCCGGTCATTGCCGACAAGGCAGTCGAAAAAGACTTCGGCACGGGCGCCGTGAAGGTGACGCC
Source organism: bacterium (assembly GCA_021815445.1). Lineage (GTDB taxonomy): Bacteria > Patescibacteriota > Patescibacteriia > UBA10025 > UBA10025 > JAKAGM01. The sequence continues at coordinate 5,888 of JAKAGM010000002.1, forward strand.
GGCGCACGATCACGCTGACTATGACATCGGCATCAGGCACAAATTACCCATGATCTCTGTGATAGATGAAAAGGCGACGATAACCAAGGAAGGCGGCAAATACTACGGCGAGACAGTCCAGGATGCGCGACACTTGATAGTGGATGAGTTGGAGCACAGCGGACATATTGAAAAAATTGAAAATTTCACGCACAACGTGGCTACCTGCGACAGGTGTCATACGGTCATACAGCCGTTGCTCTCAAAACAGTGGTTTGTCAAGACAAAACCTCTGGCGAAAAAAGCTATTGCCGCTGTTAAATCTGGAATGATAAAGATTGTGCCCAAAAGGTTCGACAAAGTCTACTTCCACTGGATGAACAACATCACAGACTGGTGTATTTCACGCCAGCTTTGGTGGGGCCACCAAATACCGGTGTGGTACAGGGGAGATGACATTCGCGTATCAGCGGCAAAGCCGCGAGGCAAAGGGTGGAAACAGGACGAGGATACGCTTGATACCTGGTTTTCGTCCGGCCTCTGGACGTTTTCGACACTCGGCTGGCCTAAAAAAACGAAAGACCTTCGACTCTTCCATCCGACTGATGTGATGGAAACAGGATGGGATCTCCTGTTCTTCTGGGTTGCCCGCATGACGATGATGAGCCTCTATTTCACCAAAGAAATCCCTTTCAAAACCGTATATCTCCACGGACTTGTCCTCGACCGCGAAGGCAAGAAAATGTCTAAGTCAAAAGGCACGGGCATTGACCCGCTCCCCATGATGCATAAGTACGGCACGGATGCCATCCGCCTTTCACTGGTGTTAGGCGCGGCGGCAGGGCAGGACATGCGGCTCTATGAGGAAAAAATCGCCGGTTACCGCAATTTCATCAATAAATTATGGAATGTAACCCGGTTTTATTTGGCATTAAAAAAATCTCAAAAAACGCAGTCGCAAACTCTCGCCGACAGGTGGATACTTTCGAGACTGGCCAGGGTAATAAAAGACGTGACAGACCATCTGGAACATTTCCGCTTCTCAGATGCAGGGACATTGCTCTACGAATTTATCTGGCACGAGCTGGCCGATTGGTATGTCGAGGCGACCAAGATAGAGCCGCATTCCGACGTGCTGAAAATTGTCATCGAGGAAACGCTCCGACTTCTCCATCCATTTGCGCCTTTTGTCACCGAGGAGATCTGGGCCACTCTTCACCCCCAGAAAACATCAAAAGACCTGCTTATAGTAGCACACTGGCCCCCGGCAACTTCCGCCGTTGTGAACATACGCGCCGAACAGGAGTTTGACCGACTGCGGCAATTTATCACAGCCATTCGTAACGCGCGTTCCAGTGCGAGAGTTGCACCGTCACAGGTAATAGAAACGGCATATTGGGGCCCGCACGCGTCATCTGTTGAACGGAATTCAGCTATAATCAGTCGTCTCACCCATGTAACGCTTAAAAAAACTGCAGGTCAGCAATCTGCCGCCACGGGCACGGTGTCGGGCATTTCATTCGCCCTCGCATTTTCTGAAGACGCCCAGAACAAATTCAGGGAAGAGCGTAAATCGTTAGATGAATATATTCATAGACTCACGGCGCAGCTCCAAAATGACAAATTCGTCAAAGGCGCTCCGGTACACGTGGTACAGGATGTCCGGGCGCGACTGACAGACGCCCAGGAACGCAGGAAGCAGCTTGGGTAAAAGAAAAAGCAGACCTTGCGAGCCTGCTAGTTGTTACCTTCACCTGGAAGAGGTGAGAGGGGTTTTTGGCACAAACTTGCCCAGCCGCGCATCAGACCGCCTTCGACGATGCGCAGACGGAACGATGAACTGCTCGTTACCTCATAGTCACCATCGACCATGAGGAGCGCCGCGAATTGAAGTTGAGGCGACGCATGAAGCACCACGAGTTGCGGGGTGTTGCCGAACTCCGCTATACCCGGGCGAATGCCGTTGTCATAGTAGATGACAACGCCGTTCGCAAATCTGGCTACGGGCCAAGCTGGGCGCTCGGGATACGCCGCAACAGGGGTCATGCTGATCACTGCCCGCTGAAATTGCTCCAGTTGGTCGGCGGTCAAAGCGACACCCATTAACGCAGCAAGTTGCTGAAGTGTGCGTTGTGCAATATACGAGATCCCTTCAGGATCCCATGCAATACACTTTTGTGAAACGAGCGGTTGCATTCCCACCTGCATGACGCTTCCTTTCTATAGACGTACGCCAATACATATCAACATGATCATGAGGACTGGCTACCCTACCATAGTCATACGGCTTTGTCAAGAGACGGCAAAACCTCCAGCAACGTCTGTTGGGAAATATAAATATCTCTAGGTTCTTTTACTAACAGGCCTACTTGTGCGCCCGACTCGCGCGGCCAAGTTCACCCGGTGTCATACCCTCATTGGAATCTCGCATGTCCTGCCTGAAGTGTCGGTCGAATGTTTGTTGCTCTTGTATTTGGTTCCGCTGTCGATGCTGCTCTTCCACGCGGCGAGCAGCCTCTTGCTGCATTTGGCGGACTTCCTTTGGACTAAGTTCTCCGAATCCTTCTCCTCGTTGTCTCATATATTAAAATGTTACTCAGTCACTTTAAATACTTCTTCTATTGTTGTAATACCGTCTACTGCCTTAAGCAGACCGTCCTGCACCATTGTTACCATCCCGTTTTGGATGGCAATTTCTTCTATAGTCCGCTCGGATACCTGGTTTGACAGGAGAAGTTTCTCAATTTTTGAATTCATCGTCAAGACCTCATAGATACCTATGCGCCCGCGGTATCCAATGTTATTGCAATAGTCACAGCCTTTGCCGCGGGAGAATGTCAGATGTTCAATGTCTACCTTCTCGTCCGCGTTTTTCGGGATAGTTGATAATATAGACTTGACTCGGGCGAGAATGTCGGGCTCGGGAGTATATGTTTCCTTGCAGTGTTCACAAACTTTCCTGACCAGACGCTGTCCGATCACTACGTTAAGCGCGGGCGCCAGAAGATAAGGGAGCACCTGCAGCGAGAGGAGCCGCGGGATAGTGCCTGCGGCGTTGTTGGTATGCATGGTCGACAGCATGAGATGCCCGGTAAGCGCGGCTTGAATGGCTATTTCGGCAGTCTCAGGGTCACGAACCTCGCCGACCATGACGATGTCAGGATCCTGCCGGAGAATTGATTTGAGCCCGCGGGCAAACGTATATCCTTTATCCGCGTCAACCTCGCTTTGGTTGATTCCTTGAAGTTTATACTCCACGGGGTTTTCCAGGGTGATGATTTTTTGCTCAGGTTTGTTGAGAATATTCAAAAAAGCGTACAGTGTGGTTGTTTTCCCCGATCCTGTCGGCCCCGTAGCGAGCACCATGCCATTAGGCCGCTGGATTTGCTCCTTAAGAATGCGAAAGGCGGAGCCGCGCAGACCAAGTTCTTCGAACTTGACGCCCATTGACGAAGAGTTTAGAAGCCGCATTACGACGCTTTCGCCGAATGACGTTGGAATGCTCGATACACGGACGTCAATATATCCGTTCGTCAGGTGGATGGTAAAACGGCCATCCTGAGGAACGGTGGTAATATTAATTTTCAGTCCTGCGAGAAGCTTAATGCGGCTGATAATTTTTGTCCAACTTTTTTGATCAAGCACCGCAATATCATGGAGCACGCCGTCAATCCTGTACCTGACTTTGATGTCGTGCTCTTCCGCTTCAATATGGATATCGGAAGAGTCGTTTCGTATGGCGCCCGCGATGAGGAGCGTGATAACTTCGGATATATTGACATTCTGTATGCTGGTGTTGATTTCGCGGAAGCTGGTCAGTTTATCGTGGTATTTTTTGAAGTCTTCTTCTGTAATCTCCACGCCGGCGATATATTTGTGCGGTTTCGGCACGCCGGCATAGAGTTTTAATGCCTGTGCGCAGCTATAATCCGAAATGAAGTATAGCTCGCCGTGAGTCTTGTTCTCCTTCTCGAGCTGCTCCATGAGCGTAATAACTTCCGGGTTGCTTGGATCCGTCGTTGCGAGCCTCATTTCCTTCCCGGCAAGCAGGAAACAGACTGTTTTTAACTTTCGGGCAACTTCCTCAGGAATGATGCCGAGCACTTCCCCGGCAATCGGGAATCCTTTAAGGTTGATATATTCTAAGCCAAGCTCGAGCGCACGATCCTGCGCAAGCTTTTCTTTTTCCTTGATATCTATCTCATGCATTTTCTCCTCAAACTTTTCCTGCGAATCATCAGAGGCAATCTTCAGGTGATTGCGTGCTTGGGGAGAAAGCAGGTCCGAGAGTGACTGATTGTTTTGGTCATCATCCATACGATGACGAAAGTATATCATGAATTCATGCAGAAAAAAACCTCTTTATGCGAGGTTCGCGGGTGACACCTATGGACGCTGATACTTGGCAGCCAAGCCGATTCTTTACATCGCAGCGAGGTACGTCGTCACGGCGGCAAGAACTTTTTGTTCAGCCTCAGTGAGCGATGCTCCTTTGAGCGTAAATGACGTGTAATGCGTGGTGCCTGTGGGCGAAAAATCCCGAAACATTACCTGTCCGTCTATGGCACGCGTTGTATTCACGATAACGCCGGCTTGGGTTTCTCCCTGCTCATACATGAGAAAAATGATCTCGGCATGCGGCATGTTGACGATGAGTTCGTCTATCACGCCTTCCAGTTCCCGCTCCTGGGCCCCTGAACGTTCAAAATCATTCTTATTAAGCACGGACCATACGACCCGGCCATTGTGATCCGTGCGCAAACGGGCCAAAGCGCGTCCCCACAACCTCAGAGTGGATATTGATTTGGTCCTGTAGAGATTCTTGATGATGTCGTCCCGTCTGGCACCTTGTTCGATAAGATGGCTCGCTATTGACAGCGAACGCGGCGTCACAGACGAGCTCTGGAAACTTTTTGTCTTGGAGATAATGCCGGCCAAAAGGCTCGTAGCTATGTACTCATCGAGGAAGTCATGGTTGATGGATTTGATGAGCTCGAAGACTATTTCGGACGAGGACGTGGCGACGATGTCGACGTAGTTAATCTGCCCGAACTGTTCGTTCGAGGGACTGTGGTCGATGTTGATGATCGGCGTATGGTAAAAAAACTCTGCATTGTCCTCAAAGAGCTTGCCGAGCGCCGCGAGATCCGGCGTGTCAACGGTAATAATAAGATCGTATTCATATTCTGATGCGGAGGTAGTGATATCACGGGGTTCAAAAAAACCGCTTTTTGGCGTTATGAAAATATTGAGCTTGTCCCCGGCGATATCGTATGACAGCTCGTCCACCTTGGTCCTGCTCACATCGAGAGAAATGATGAACTTCCTCAGTGTGGTAAGGTCAGCATGGATTTCTTTGCTCTTAGGGAGGAATTGGTGGTGCGGAGGAAGCTCAAATTCATTGCACACTACCTTGGACTTCTTCTTCATTTTCTCAAACATAAGATACAGTGCCAGGCTGCCTGCGACAGCGTCGGTAGAGGGATTATTGGGCAGCGCAATCAGGATGCTTGTTGAGCGTTGGATGATATCGGTAACTTGTTGGACTGGGGATGACTGCATAAAAACAGTGGGCACGAGGGCAATCCCTCAAAAAAAGGTGAAGGGATCAGTATAAAATGTCAGTGCAATACTGTCAAGGAATCTGCGGGTAGGAATCTTGAAACTCCGCTTTTGGGCCGGATTTGCTATAGTACCAGCATATATATATGGCGAATCAGACAGTACAACAGACCCGAAGTGCACAGGCAATGGAACAGGCGGGAAGACGACTGGCCGGCACTCTGCCACCTGGCGCCATCGTCGCGCTTCATGGCATGTACGGGGCGGGAAAGACGACATTTGCCCGCGGACTGGCGCGGGGGTTAGGGGTCACGTCGCGCTGGGTGCAAAGTCCCAGCTTTGTGCTGGCTCACGAGTTTCGTGCGCACAGAAAGGGGATACAACATTTTATCCATCTGGATCTCTGGCGATTACGTGCTGTTCACGGCGAAGACAGGCAGACGTTAACGCATTACTTCCGTCTTCCGAATGCTATTGTGGCAGTCGAATGGGCCGAGCACATTCCGCGGAGCCTGAGAAAATATATCACGCATATCGTGGATATTCGCATGGTAAAAGGAAAGAGCAGAAAAATAATTACAAAAAAACTCCCTTACGCCAATGGCGAGGAGCAGCAACAGTCGATTACGAAACAGCGCCTTCTGCAGGAAGGGAATCTTTGACTAAAGCATCCTCAACGATCATTTTAGCGTCGTCGAGTGAAATGACTTGCGACGGCGAGATCATGAGTTTATCGTATGTAAGACCCGGCAATATGGGCTCACCGCGAGCGACATGATACCGCCAGATAGTGTGCCCGTCGGTTTCAATATCAATGTCAATAACGCGTCCCAGGGGCCGGCCGGATTGCGTTTCGACAGGAAGATGAAGTAACTGCTTGCGGGTCAGTATCATGACGGTTTAGGAATGACCTCTGTCTGCGGTTTTTTCTTAAAGAGAAGCTGTTGTTGGGCAACGGTAAAGAGAGTCGAAACGAGCCAGTATAGCGCTAACCCGGCGGGAAACCGCAGAGAAAAGTAGATAATAATAATCGGAAAAAAGTACGTCATTTGCTTGCTCATCGCGGAGGCCATGCTTTCATCACGGGATCCCTCAACCTTTGGCGGCTGTTTCGAAATAAGCATCTTTGATTGCCAGAATTGGGCGAGCCCGGCAAGGATTGCGAGAGGCCAGTTGTGCATTGCGGAAAGATTTACGAAACCAAGGAACATGTGGTTAATGGGAGTTACAGTGTACTGCGCAACCAGCGGGCCGTATAAATTTGCAAGTTGCTGAGTGGCTAAGATGCCAGTCGTCGGGTCAGTGTGAGAGACGGCTAAAAATACCCTATATAACCCGATCAGAATAGGAAATTGGATAAGCAGGGGAAGACAGGAAGAAAAAGGATTAACCTTGTTATCCTTGTAAAACCTCATCATTTGCCTGCCAAGTTCCTCCCGGTTATCCTTGTATTTCTTCTGCAATTCTTGCAGTTTTGGCTGCATTTCCTGAAGCCGTTTCTGAGAAACTATCATGGATTTTGAGGGAAGAAGGAGGATGAGCTTAATAATAATAGTAAGAAGGATGATTGCGACGCCAAGATCGGGAATAATGTGGTATATAAAAATAAGCCCGTTAAAAAGGGGCTGAAAAATGATGGTATTGAAAAGTTGGCCTATCATGAACGTTTCGTCACGGCGCTAATCGGATCATATCCTCCTCCGTGAAACGGGTTGCATCTTAATATTCGTAAAGATGCTTTTGCCAAACCCCGGAATACGCCGTGGTGCGTAACGGCATCAACGGCATACTGCGAACAACTCGGATAAAAGCGGCAAAAACCGTGCGGATATTTGGCGCGAAACCACCCATGGTCGGGGGAAAGGGTGTGTTGATAGAGATGAATTGCCCGAATGCACAATCGCTGCGCAAAAGACTGGTTATTCTGTGTCATGATGCAAAACGTTCTTAATGTAAAAGGTGAAATCGGGAAAAAAGAAGTTCAAGCCGGTGACGAAGTTCAGCCACAGATTGCGCTTTCATCCCCGGTGTAGCCATAAAAACTATGTCTGTGGGTGAACGAAAACCCGGGATGAGCGGACGCATAGCTTCGCGGATCACTCTTCTGATGCGATTGCGGCGGGTCGCTAGTTTCTCGGCACGGCGGGCGATAACGATGCCCACTCTCGTCTTGCGCGTCCGTGACCGCCCCCAACGCACCCGCAAACCGTCTACCCTCGCCTCGCGGCCGAAGCGCCAGAGATGGGCAAAATCACCATGCAAACGCAATCGGTGCTCGCGAGGCAACATGGGAGAGGATCCCGGGTTACCAAGTTAACCGCTTGCGTCCTTTGGCCTTGCGTCTGCGCAAAACATCTCTCCCGGTCTTGGTTTTCATGCGCGCACGAAATCCATGGATTCGCTTCCGTGTTCGTTTTCTCGGTTGGTAAGTTCTCTTTGGCATGGTTATAAATTTATTGAATGTACCTCATTGTACCAAAGAACCAGCATTGTGGTAAAGGGCCAGTGAAAGAGATGACAAAAAAATGATTGTCCACAAAGCATGCACAGATTGTGCACAAATTGACAACTCATGGCCTATTCTGCGGTATTTTCCTTTGTGGTATAGTCAGTGGTACCGTCACATTGTACTCTATTTTAGGTTCGTAAAGAAAGAACGATGGTATGACCAATGAACAACTCTGGGAATCGACACTAGGTGAACTTGAGCTCACGCTGAGCAAAGCAAACTTTACCACGTGGTTCAAAAATACGTTTGTTGCCGAGCAGGAAGATGACCATGTGGTCATCGGCGTACCGAATGCGTTTACTAAAGCATGGTTTGAAAATAAATATCACAGTCCGATCCTCAAGGCGCTTCAACGCGTCACAAATGATGCTGTAAAAAAAGTTACCTATACCGTCGCGTCGAAATCTGTGACAGCCGGCACAGTTCCAGAAAAGAAATCCGGAAAAGCAGTTGCCGGTTCACCATCTACAGTCAAAGCTGCCATCACCGCTTCTTCACGGGCGCAGGTACTCCACCTTGATCCTCGATATTCGTTCGAGAGTTTTATCGTCGGCAAAGGCAATGAGCTTGCTCACGCGGCGTGCAAGGCGGTAGCCAACAATCCCGGCACTACTTACAACCCGTTGTTTTTGTACGGCGGGTCAGGGCTCGGTAAGACGCACCTTACCCAGGCAATAGGCAATGAACTTTTGCGGCTGCACCCGGAAATGAATATTCTGTACGTCACTTGTGAAAAGTTTACCAATGATTTCATCCAGTCGATCACCAGGGGATCCCCGGAAGACTTTAAACAGGTCTACCGTTCAGTAGATGCCTTGCTCATCGACGACATCCAGTTCCTGGCAGGCAAAGAAGGGACACAGGAAGAGTTTTTTCACACGTTTAACGCTCTTCACCAGTCGCATAAGCAAATAGTTCTGACCTCAGACCGCCCTCCAAAAGCTATTCCGGCCCTCGAAAACAGGCTTGTCTCCAGATTTGAGTGGGGAATGATAGCGGATATCCAGCAACCCGATCTGGAAACGAGGATTGCCATTCTTGAGTCTAAATGCCGCGAGCGCCAATGCAACCTTACCCCTGAAATTATGCAGTACATAGCCAATAATGTGCAGAGCAATGTTCGCGAGCTCGAAGGAGCCCTCAACCGCATTGTCGCATATCATGATCTCAATAATACGACCCCGACCCTCGAATCGGTAAAAAATCTCCTCAGCGGTGTTGCCCGCCTGCAAAAACGGGACGGCGCCTTGACCCCGAAGCACATTCTTGCCGTAGTTTCAGGATTTTTTGAAATCACGCTTGACGAACTCAAGGGCGGCAGCCGAAAAAAGGGGCTGGTCTTGCCGAGGCAGATTGCTATGTTCCTTTTGCGTGAAGATGTCAAAAGCTCATACCCCACCATAGGACAGGAGCTGGGAGGAAGGGACCATACAACAGCTATTCATGCATTTGAAAAGATTAAGGGGGCCATGGAGCACGACGAAAAAATTAGAGAAGACATCACACTCATCCGACAACGTTTGTATAACACAAGAGGATAACTGGTGCGTGGACTGCGGGAAACTTCATCAATCACTGTAGACAACCCAGGGAATGAGAAGTGGGTAAGAAGTTCACAACTTAATCAAAAAAAAAATTCTGGTGGTTTTCTTACCCATTCTCTCCACATGTGCTACCTTTGATCTCCACACATGCACAAACATCTTTCCTGTCAGAATTAGTAATTAAATTAATGGCAAATATAACCAACCCCTTCTCGATCTCCACATATCCCCTTCCCTTATTACTATTATTCTTTATATATACTATCCTATGAAACTATCTTGCACCAAAGAAAATCTCCTGCGTGGACTTTCTGTAGTGAGCCATATTGCAAGTAGAAATATTACACTACCCATTCTCAACAATGTTCTCCTGAAAGCGGAGGATGGACTTCTGGGCATTTCCGCGACTAACCTCGAAATCGGTGTAGTCGCCAAAGTCCGCGGAAGGATAGACAGTGGGGGGGCGTTTACCGTGAATGCAAAACTTCTTACCGATTATGTTTCGCTCCTTCCCAACGAGCGCATCGATATTGAGCTCAAAGAACAAAGCCTTCATGTACACTGCGCGAATTCTACTACAATGATCAGGGGAATGGACTCAGCCGAATTTCCGGTGATTCCTACCGTCGAAAAGAAATATGAATATACGTGCGCGGCACAGGAATTTAAGAACGCTCTCGGCCAGGTAATCTTCGCAGTCTCATCCGACGAATCACGTCCTGAAATCAGCGGGGTATATTTCTCCGTAAAGGGGAAAAAGCTCACTGTTGTTGCCACAGACAGCTACAGGCTTGCTGAGCGCTCACTGACGCTTGAATCCTCCGGTGCCGACGCCGATATGATTATCCCGGCAAAAACCACCCAGGAACTCTTGCGCATCATCGGTGATGACCAGGAAAAGCTTACCATACTCCAAAGCGAGACCCAGGCTCTTTTTTCATTGCCATTTGCACAGCTCGTTTCACGGACAATTGAGGGACGGTACCCTGATTATACGCAGATAATCCCTCAAAACCATTTAACAAAAGTAGTCGTAGGTATTGAAGAGCTCGCAAAGGCGGTGAGAACAGCAAGCCTTTTCTGCAAATCAGGCGTAAATGACGTCACTTTGCAGTTTATCCCGGGTAAGAAGCTTATCGCAGTATCCGCACTTAACAGCCAAGTGGGCGAAAGCACGACCACTCTACCCGCAAGAATAGAGGGGAAAGATAATGATGCCGTTTTTAACTATCGTTATTTACTCGACGGTCTTGCCAATCTCGGCACCGAAGAGGCAGAGCTCAGCCTTGAGGATAGCGCCAGCCCGGGCGTTATCCGCCCCAAGGAACGGAAGGACTATCTTTATATCATCATGCCAATCAAACAGTAAGCACCCAGATGAGCCATGACAAAACCGCTCCGCAGCATATGCTACGGGGCGGTTTTTATGTAGCTTACAGGTAATCTATGGAGACGGAGAGATGGCGGTGTCCGGCACAGTCGGGAGATAATTGAAATCCATTGTCGATGTGCCGATATTTTCAATCGCATCAGTGACATCAACTTCCAATGTATGGAAGCCGGCGGTGAATCCGGTAAGATCAACTGATGAGGTGAGTAATTTGCCCTCACTGATCTTAGTATTGTCTATGTAGTAAGATATTTTACTTATGGCACGTCCGCCCTGTACAGTGATTGTTACCGGCATTGAAACTGTGTTTACTGCTTCACCGACGGCAGGAGACACTATGGTTACCACGGGAAGCTTATCCGGGGCACGAAGCGTGCAGCTTTCATCCGGGGGAAGGCTCGCCAAACTTCCATTTTGCTGGGCCCAGCGTTTGACGGGATCCTCGAATCTTTGGAATTGAGGATCATTCTCGGGATGGTCAGGAACCGGCCCGCGCGGGTTATCCTTATTCACATAGTAAAGAATTGAGTGAACGTCTCGGAAACTTTTTTGGATAATAAAGTCCTTCGGGTATTGGTCAACGCACGACGTGGGTATGCGCTTGCCGGTGACGCGATCAACGGGGATTTGTTCATCTCCCTCAATTTGGCCCTGCAAGATAGGTTTATTGACGACATCCTTAGTTGGTTTGTGAAAAACTTCTGCAGGGGTGCCAGCGAGAGCACCTTTCATGAACGCTTGCCAAATGGGAGCAGCGACGACGGATCCGTCAGCTCCGCGGCTCATTTCCGAGTTATCATTATTGCCTACCCATACGCCTGCGGCGATTGATGGCGTGTACCCCATGGTCCATGCGTCCCTGTAGTCGTTTGTTGTGCCGGTCTTAGCCGCGACTACTCTGTCTGGCAAGGTGAGATAATTCTTTGCCCCAAAGATGTATGCGCGGGCGCCGTTATCAGTGAGGATATCAGTAACCTCCTGGACGGCATGCTGGTCGAAAGCCTGTGTCTCCTGTTTGGTGTATTCGTCTAAAATTTTTCCATCCTTGTCTTCTACCCTTAAAATAGGAGTCGGAGGGTTCCTCATGCCTTCACGTGCGAGTGTCGCATAAGCTGATGTATGGTCGAGCAGCTTGACTTCAGCTCCCCCGAGGACAAGCGACAGACCGTAGCGCGACGGGTCGGTGAATGTTGTATACCCGAAATCATGGGCTGTATCCAGAACAGTGCTTATGCCGGCGAGATAGAGAGTCTGCACTGCGGGGATATTCAGCGAACCAGCAAGAGCGGATCGCATGGTCAGGGGCCCATGCTCTTTCCCGTCATAGTTTTTAGGTTCGTAGTCTTTCGTGTCGGTTTTGAATTTTGTATCCAGGTCAAAGAGAATAGTGTCTGGCGTATACCCTTTTTTAAACGCAGTTCCATACACGAACGGCTTAAATGATGACCCCGGTTGCCGCGGCATGATCGTGACATTGACCTGGCCGTCAATGCTTTCGTCGAAGTAGTCTTTTGACCCTACCATCGCCAGTATTTGTCCCGTTTTCGTATCAATGGCTGTCAGAGCGGCATTTGATGCTTTATATTTCGTGTTCCGCTGGGAGCCTTTTGTCACTGCGTCCTCGGCTATTTGCTGATCTTTAATATCAAGCGTTGTAATGACCTTGAGCCCGCCCTGCTCCACCACCTTTTCTCCATATTGGTCTGCCAGCAGTTCTTTGACATAAAAGACAAAATGCGGGGCGACAATATTCTCCCGCTTCGGCTGGATGATAATTTTTTCTGCGACAGCGGCGTCATATTGCGCCTGGGTAATATGGCCGTACTTGAGCATAAGGCTCAAAATAAGCTTTTGACGATTATACCAGTCATCCTGGTGGTTGAAATAATACGTCGGCGATTGCGGGAGTGCCGCCAGCAATGCGCTTTCCCCGAGCGTCAGGTCTTTTGCGGACTTATTGAAATACGAGTGGGAGGCGGATTCAATGCCATAGGCATTTTGACCGTAGGGGATTTCATTGAAATAGAGCTTGAGAATCTGGTCCTTGCTGAATTTCCTTTCAAGCTGGTAGGCGAGGATTATCTCGCGTATTTTGCGCGTATAACTTTTTTCTGATGTTAGTATTGCGTTTTTTACAAACTGCTGGGTGATAGTGGAAGCCCCCTGCGCTTTGCGCCCGCTAAAAACGTCAATAATGGTAGCGGTAATGATGCGCCGCAGGTTAAATCCTTTGTGCTTGTAAAAATCTTTATCCTCGATATCTATGGTCGCCCATTTCGCGTACTCGGGAATACCCTCGAGATTGATGACTGTCCGTTTCTGGTCCCCATGGACTTCATAGAGTAGTGTCGTCGCGTCCCGGGCATAAATCTTTGTGCTTTGAGCCAAAGTCCGTTCTGCGATTTTATCCGGATTCGGCAGATCGCGCGAAAACCATGCAAAGGCGCCTACCAAAGCTATCCCGCCGACCAAAATGGCGATGAGTATGATGGGCAACCAGTTGGAAAGTATCTTCTTAAACCAAGATTTGCCGCTTGAAGTCCCGTGCCGGCGCCATTGCAAACTCCGGAACCTTTCTGCGCGGGGTATTCTTTTTTCTTTGAAAAAAGGTATTGGCATATTGCGATATTATGCTGAGTGGTGGCGGGAATACGCAAGCAAAGCGGCACCGCGTATATTCGCCGCTTCAGGATTATGGACGAGAATAACATGTGTGCCATGCGGCGGCAGTTTCTCCAAAAGATTTTTCATCTCCCGTATTCCCGCCTGGACATACGGATGAAACCGTGACAAACCGCCTCCGATGTAGATGACATCAGGATTATGCGTAGCCACAATGTTCGCCAGCCCGGCGCCAAGCGCTCGGGACATCAGGCGGAATACTTTTCGCGCACTTGTATCACCCTGGCGGTATGCATGTTCTATCTCCTGTGCGCTGAGGCGTTTCCCGGTGAGCCGGGCATACTGTCTGCTCATTCCCCACCCGCCGGCAAGCGCTTCGAAATGCCCGTAGTGCCCGCATGCGCACCTGATAGCGGATGAAAGGTCTATGACCGTATGGCCGAACTCCGATACCCAATCATCTTTCCCGTGGTAGACTTTGCCGTTGATGACGAATCCCCCGCCGATTCCGCTGCCGAGCGTGATTCCAACGACAGCGGAATACTTTTTTCCTTTACTCCACGTTGCTCCAAGAGCAAACGCGTTCGCGTCATTATTCACTGAGGCAGGTTTGTGCAACCGTCGCGATATGAGAGCCGCAAGCGGGACGTTGTGCCAGCCGCGCGGAAGCTTATCCGCGGAGCCTGAAATACCGCGCTTCCAGTCGACAGATCCCATAATCCCGATTCCTATTCTGGAGAATGATGAACGCGGGTAGGAGGCAATAGCGGAAAAAATGTTCCCAAGCACTCTCTGTTTGCCCTTTGCGACCTCAGTAAGCGACTTCTTTTGTTGCCGGACAACCCCGCGCGGACTCACGAGTCCGGTGGATATCTTCGTTGCGCCAATGTCCATGCCGAGAAGTAATGATGGCATACAATACTTGGTAGTATAGCAAAGTATGGGTATACTATATATATATGACCAAATTCATGCAAAGCGACACGGCTCAGTTCGATGAACTCCTTACCCGCGGGGTAGAGCAAATAATAGTGCGTGAAAGCGTAGCAAAAAAGCTCACCTCAGGCAAGTCCCTGCGTATTAAGCTCGGGATTGACCCTACGGCCTCTTCTCTGCACCTCGGCCATGCGGTGATTCTCAGAAAAATGCGGCAATTCCAGGACTTAGGGCATACCATTATCTTTCTCGTGGGTGATTTTACGGCCCGTATTGGCGATCCTTCACAAAAGGAAAAAGCGCGCGTGCCTTTGGGCGACAAGGAAATAGCCGCAAACATGAAGTCATACCGTGACCAAGCCGGCAAAATTCTCGATCTCAAGAAGACCGAGTTCCGCTACAACAGCGAATGGTGGAAAGAGATGGATTTCGCCGAGCTTTTTGACATCCTGTCGCTTTTCTCCGTCCAGCGCATGCTCGAACGCGATATGTTCCAGGTACGGATGAAAAAAGACAGGCCCATCTGGATCCACGAGCTCCTCTACCCTGTCATGCAGGGATATGACTCCGTGGCGCTGCAGGCCGATATTGAGCTTGGCGGCACTGACCAGACATTCAATCTGCTCGCCGGCCGTATCATCCAACCCCGCTACGGCCAGGAACCGCAGGACATCATGACGTTTGAACTTCTCGAAGGGCTGGATGGGAAGAATAAAATGAGCATGAGCATAGGGAATACCATAAATCTTACCGATTCACCCGATGAGATGTTCGGCAAGACGATGTCCGTTCCCGACAGTCTTATTGTGAAGTATTTCCGTCTCTGTACCGATATGCCCGAAGCCGAAATTAGGCAGATTGAATCAGAAATGAAAAAGGGCGCGAATCCCAAGACGGTAAAAGAACGTCTCGCCCGGGAGATCGCAACGATATACCATGGGGCGGAGAAGGCGGAGAAGGCGGAGAAGGCATTCCAAAAAATATTCTCACATAAAGGTACTCCGGACACGGTTGAAGAAGTGGTAAGTGAACCGTTGAACGCGACAGCTGCTGTATCAAAATTGTTTGGCGTTTCAAAAACAGAGGGAAGGCGCCTGATTATCCAAAAAAGCGTGCATGTAGGTGGTGCGCTGCTTACCGACCCGAACGCCCAGGCAAAAGAAGGCGTCTATAGAAAAGGAAGACATTTTAAGAAACTGAAGATCAAGAAATAAGCTAGGGTTAAGCAAACCCCGCCTGCCGCAGTCCTGCGGTGGGCAGGCTAACCTCTGCTCGCAACGTTTAAATATACTATAGCGGCGGACCTATCCGCTGTATGAGACTTTAGCAGGCAGAGCTTGTAAGGCCATTTTGGAATAACAAAACAATCCGGTCACCTTACGGCGTGGAGTTATCTTTCTATTCTCAGCGGTATGCTTACTTTACGTTCAGCAGTGCGACAATGAACGCTATTGCTGTCAGGACGCCGGAAAAAAGCATGATACCGAGAGACACCTTTGTCGGTGTGGAGACTTTTGTCTCGACCTCGGTTACCGTCTGTGGTGTATTAGGCGCCATAGATGTTTAAATTATCCCAGCTATTAAACTTTCTTAGTAAAGTATTTCCTGTAGAAATTTGCCGCAAATTCAGGGGAAACCGTGTTAATAATGAGACGGGATCCCATCTCAACCCCCGCCCATATGTCTCTCCGCGGGCATACTCGGAGATAAAAATGTTCATCTTTGTCCGTAACGGCCTGATGGAGGTAGTAATTGTAAGGCAAATTAAGCTTATTGACCCCCATGATGACCCGCTTCATGATATGGGAAAGCGAGGCAATCTCCCTGGACTCGAGGTAGGTTACATTGTCTATGTGGCGTTTAGGCGTTATCCACACCTCGTAGTTGTATGACGACGCGTACGGCGTAAATGCGGCAAAGTATTTATCGCTGTATATCTTCCGTGCGCCGCGGATCTCTTTTTTGATCAGGTCGCAGTAATAGCAACTGCCGTGTTCTATGCGGTAATGCTGTGCGCGGGTAAGCTTGTCGACAATATGCGGGGGCAGAAACGCTGTCGCGAAAATTTGCGAGTGAGCGTGTACAAGCGATGCCCCGGCTTTACCGCCGTGGTTTTTGAAAATGAGGATGTAGATTATCTTTTTGTCTTTTGTCAGCTCCCGGGTCCTGGCAATATACGCCTCGATCAGATTGCCGATGTGCCCTTCAGAAAAGTCTGCGAGCTCTTTATTATGGTGCGGGGTCTCGATGATAACCTCCTGGTGTCCGTACGCTTTTGGATTTTTCCACGTGACGACCGGAAAAATGTTCTTAATCACTTTAAGCTGCCAGAGATTATCCGGGCCAATCTGGAAGAGCGCCGGCTGTGATTGCACTTCCACTTCACGGCAAAACGGGCAGTCTTTTGACTTGACGGGGACCTCCTGCCGGAAGCGCTGGACATCGTGCGGTCTCAGCGTCCGCGAAGGCGCAATTATGACAAAACGGTCATGGATATAATCTTCACGTATCTCGCTCAGGGGAAATTCTGCTTTTTTCATATTTTTTCTATCAACGCGCGGTATAGATCAATATACTTTCTCGATGATGCGCTCCATGAAAAATCTTTTACCATGATTCTCTGTACAACAGTATGCCACACTTTATTGTTTTGATATAGGGCAAGCGCGCGGTCAACAGCATTCAAAAGCTCCGAACCGCTGTACTGCGTGAAGCATATCCCGTCTCCGTTCCCCGCCGCATCAATATTTTCGACAGTATCCACGAGTCCGCCCGTAGCCCGGACTATGGGCACGGTTCCATAGCGCATGGCTATCATTTGCCCAAGTCCGCACGGCTCGAATTTCGACGGCATCAGAAACATGTCGGCTCCCGCATAGATTTTTTGCGCGAACGCGGCGTCGAACCCTATGCGCACATATGCATTGCCTGAATGCCGCTGGGCAAGCTTTTGAAGGCCTAATTCCAATCCCTTTGCCCCGGCACCTAAGACGGCAAGCTGAAGAGGTTTGGTCAGCAGCGTATCCCCGACACTTTCAACTAAGTCAATCCCTTTCTGATCAGTCAAGCGGCTTATGATGCCTATAGTAGGTATATGTTCCTGGACCGGCAGACCGCACATTGTTTGCAATGCTTGCTTGTTGTTTTTTTTGTCGGACAGGTCATTCACGGAAAAATGATAAGCAATATCCGGGTCATCCTCAGGATCAAAGCGCACATCATCAATACCGTTGAGTATCCCTGAAAGCGCCTGCGACCGGGACGCAATAATTTTTTCAAGTCCGGCGCCGTATTCAGGCGTCATGATTTCCTTGGCGTAGTTAGGACTCACAGTCGTGAGCCTGTCGGCAGCGAGAATCCCCTGGACGAGCTGGATGATGTGCGTTCCCGTGCTGTCGCGCTGTGAAAGCTGCGGCAGGTCTGATGTGCTGATACCCATTTGATCAAAAAGTTCATCAGCGGCCTGCATTCCTTGCAGGGCGAGGTTATGGATAGTGAGCAAGGTGCGGATTCCGCGGAGCCGAGAATCTTTCGCACCCAGTATTTTCATGAGAACGGGGATCATGCTGGTATGCCAATCATGACAATGCACGATGTCCGGCCACCAGTCTACGGCATTAAAGAGTGACAGCACTGCCGTGGAGAAAAAAGAAAAACGGGTAGTCTCGGCAACTACTTCGGGAGAAGGATATACGCCGTCCCGCCCGAGATAACGTTCGTGGTCAATAAGCCAGAGGGGCACCGAGGATCCGGGCAGGGTGGTCTCAATAATGGTTACCCGTTCTGTCGTATGCGCGAAAGGCACTGTGACATTTTCTGCCACCACACGATGCGGAAGCGTATCGAGACTGATTATACTGTATCTCGGGATGACAACGCGGACATCCACTCCGTGAGCGGCAAGGGCTTTTGGCAGCGCGCCGACAACATCAGCTAACCCGCCGACTTTTGCAAGTGGCGTCAGTTCGGCTGCCGCGAAAAGTACTTTGATCTTCTTCATGGATTGCCCAAGTTCAATGCCTGTTTAAGGCCGGTAAAAAGCTGGTATGGGACTTTGTGTATCTGCCATTGGTTTGCTATCTTTTCCCGCGAGGTGAAGTTGATGTCAGTGTGAAAGTCCGAGCCGCCAGTCATGATGACGCCCGCGTCAAGCGCCAAATTCTGGTAGTGTTCCACCTGGTGCCAGGTGTGGTAGGGCGATACCACTTCAATGCCGCGAACGCCGGCTGCCAGCGCATCATAGATGATATGATCTTCCTCCGCCATGAGCTGCTGGCCAGGATGCGCCAGAACGGCAATGCCGCCGGCCTGGCCTATCTGCCGCACGCCTTCCTCAAGAGTAACACTGCTTTCGGGCAGGTAGGCGGGCTTTCCCTCCGCGAAGTACATATTGATAATGGAAAAGAGGTCGGGTTTGCGAAGGGCAAAGTCTGCCGCAATCTTTCTATTATTTTCCTCGTCATCCTCAAGATGTGAGATGATTTGTGCCAGTCCTGGATATTTAGACGGTATTGTAGTGATAAAAAGCGGGTCTACTTTGAAACCTGCCGCTTGAAGCGCTGCAAGAGAGGTCTGGATTTTTGCGCGGCGGTCTTCCTGTAGCAGTCCAAGAAGGTTATTAAGAGACATATTCCCAGTGGTGAAACCGTAACCGAGAAGGTGGAGGTTTTTTCCCTGAAATCTGACATAGAGCTCGATGCCCGTAAGCGTTTCTATCTGTGCTTCAGCGGCAGACCCTTGAAACTCCGAGATGCCGCTGATATCGTTGTGATCGGTGAGCACCATGGCGCCGATATCGTTAGACTTTGCCCTTTCGACAAGCTCCGCGGGAGTGAGCACGCCCTCGGAGTACGTTGAATGTACGTGTAAATCGCACGTGCGATTATCGGGCATACGTTTCAGAAGTAAGAATGCGTTTGATATTTTTCCTGGAAAACTCAAAGAGCTCTCTCAAATCGCTCTTTGGTTTGTAGAAGTGCCAGCTGATGACATTAAATACAGATTGAATGAGCGCCTCCATATCCCAGAGCTGGTCGAAAGTTGCAAGTTTGATCCGCTTCCGGGCAGACGTTCGCAGCATCTCCTGCCAGTCCGGATACTGCGAAGCCCGCATCCACAGGACGATGTAGTCGTGCAGCGGGTTTCCCCACCCGATATTCTCCCAATCGATAAGACGCCACCTGCTGCCCTGCTTGATGAATGCGCTCGCGTAGGGTTCCTGGTGGACGAATACCCGCGGCGCCGTGTTGTAAAGACGCCTATTACTGTTGAAATAGCGTTTCAGAATTCTGGATAGTCCGGACCACCGCAATGACGCTTCGACACGCTTCCAATGGGGGTTCATGTACTTCAGCAGCTGTCGAGTGAAATCCGGCTTATAGAGTAGGGAAACAAATTTATCCGGCAGTTCGCTTTTTTTGATTGACTGCAGGGAGGAAAAACAGTTCACAATCCATTTGACTCGTTCACGGGTGAAAAACGTCGGGCGGTAGAGAACGTTGCCATCGTTAATACTCTGGACCTGCCCGCCGACGTACTCCCTAATATACCACGCTCTCGGTTCCAGTCCGGATTGGTAGAGGAGCGGGGCAAGTCTTTTCAGCAATGCATGGCGAGATGTCTTGAGAAAACGCATGAACAGTACCTCACGCTTGAATTTCTCGTTAGTCAGGAAATCAACGGATGATGTGTACAGGCACATTTTAAGGACCGCCCGTTTGCCGCGGTACATTCCGTCCCCGACGTAATACCTCGGGCCCAGACGAAGGACTTTTTTAATCGTCATTTTGTGTTTCTTGAGAATGGCTGTGACCGCGCGCTGAGCGTCTTCGAGATGTTTTTTATTCAACTGGGATGAGGCAAGATGTGACATATAGTATAGATGATTATTAAGGATTGATGGGGAGTAATACTGTCATCCTGAACTTGATTCAAGATCTAGTAGTTTATGGAGATTCCGGATCGAGTCCGGAATGACAGAAGAAATAACTAACAGGTTGTTTCGGATTTTTACTTCCTGGTTATCTGGTCTTTCTTTTCTTTCAATTCATTCACCCTGTCCCTAATCTGTGCGGCGCGCTCGTACTCCTGCGCTTTGGCCGCTTCCAGCATCTGTTTTTCCAGGTTGCCGACTATCTTGTTAAACTCTTCTTCAGGAATGTAGGGCATTTCGGTGGTAATGCGCTGGGTGACATCTTCGTCAGCTGATTTTGCCAGCACATCGACTTTGCCAGAGCGCTGCCAGTCAAAAGCGGTGAAGATGATTTTGTGGTACAGATTTTCTGCTAGGGTCTTGGTTTTTTTTGGTACCGGCGATTCCTGAACCACACCGTTCAGATCTCGCGCGCCAGCCTCAATCATTTCAATGCTCCACCATGGCATAGCCGAAGCCCACCAGTACTGGTCGGAGTGGATGGCTTTATCCAGGTCATTCCGCACTTTTTTATATTGCGTATCGGTAGTTTTGATAGATTTGAAACTCTTTAACGCCAGGTCGGTGAGCTGCCACTGCATGCCGTGGATTTCATTGTCCTTCTCTTTCCAGCGTGAGAACGGCGTGTTCCGCTCGATATCTTTCTTCATCAACGCCCAAGTCGACGGGCGGGGGTCGACGGTTTGCCGGGTGGGGAAGAGCTTGGGAAGCTCGGAAATAGTAACCGGTTTGAGCTCCTTCGTGTTGTACAGGTCAAAAAGCAAATCTTCCAGCCCTGGCCGATGGTGGCCAAATGTTTCGCCGTCCATCGCGGTGATCAAGTATTCATTTTTCTTAATCCTGTCACCCAAAAGCTGGACTAGCATGTTGCCTGAAAAAACGCTCATGCCGATTTCTGCGGACAGGATCCTAAAGCTTGCTTCCCGTTCTCTGAAAAAAACAAAGAAATCTTTCAGCCCTTTCAGCTCGTAGATCTTTGACCAGTCAATGTCTTTTATTTTTCCCGAATACGCCAGTTCGTCCAGGATCAACCATTTAAAGCCAGCTTTGGCTATAGCTTCACCTACTTGGCGGTTGTACGCCATCTCCGGCGGGAAGAATCCTTTTGGTTGGTATACTTTTCCGAAGTATTTTCGGTTCGTTTCCGTGTTGAGCTCAATCTGCCGGACGATTTCCTCTTTTGGCATCAAGGGCAGGAAAGGATGGTATTTGGCGCTGGCGGTAAGCTCAATCTGTCCTCGTTCCGCGAGGAATTTGATGTCCGCAATCACGTCACGGCAGTTGTATTTATCAAAAAGCTCCGTCAGTACCGCGTTAATATTCAACGTCAACCTGGCTTGGGGGTTCGCTTTCAATCCCTTCGTCAGCTTGCGGTAACTTTCCTGGGCAATTTTTTTCACCCAGTATTCTTTTTGCGTCGGCGGCTGGTAGATGTGTAGGAAGTTGGCCCAATACATAAGGTAGTTGTTAGTCACTAGCCATTAGTCGCTAGTAGGCTTATTTAGTCGATGATTTCGAAATTATTTGAACACGTAACTTGATATTACACTGTTAAGTGATTTGAACCTGTGAGTAAGTAAAACGAAATATACTGTTCAGTTAATAGTGATACTATCCTCCGTTCCGCCGATATTGTACTTGTACTTTCCTTTATTGCTAAAGGTGAATGAGTAATTTCCTTTTGGCCTGATAGTGATATCTTTATCCTGACTTACAAAATCGGCACTAAATATTACATCGTGATCTGTTAAATTGTTCCAAACAAATGTATTAGGATTCGTGCAATTGCCTCGATTGAGAGTGAAGTGCTGTAGCGGGATCCCCTCCTTCATATTAACATTGGTCCCTCTATATTCTTCCGAGTTAAGAATTTTATAATCCATAGTGAACTGCTTGGTTCCGGAACATCCCCCGTCATCAGCATAAGCAAACCAAATGAGCACAACAGCAATGATAATCCCTACTGATAAACCCAGTTTAACGAATCGAGATTTAGAAGTCATGTTTTTTGGTACGTGTAGTCATTATCATCTAATTAATTTTTTTGTGATATTTTAATGACTAAACCAGAAGGAGCGCAAAATTTAATTCTATATTCTCGCTATCTAATAACTTACTAACGGCTAGCAACCTTTTTGCCCCCCATGTACGGCGCTGTCGTGCAGCGTTGTAAGAATTCCTCCTGCCGTTTCTGTACGATACCATTGTCCTCCCAGTAACGCACGCGTTCCGTGATTGAAGCGAAAAGTCCGCTGACGGCCTGACGTTGTTCGGGCGCCATTGTCTGTAACTGACCCACCACTTCAGCGAGCCGTTTCGCCCCGTCGGTAACTATCTCGACGCTCCACCATGGCTGAGCCGATGCCCACCAGTATTGATCGCTTGATAACGCGCGATCAAGGAGATTGCGCGCTTTTTCGTATCCCTGGTCATGTTCCCGCTTTGCCCGTGCAACCTCTTCGCATACTAATCGGGTGAGCTGCCATTGGAGTGCGTGAATTTCATTGTCAGGGTTGTCCCATAATCCGAATGGCACTTGATCGTTCATGCCACGTTCCTCGGTGGACCAGCTTGAGGGGAGCGGGGTGCACGGATGTTCGTCCTCGAGTTCTTGCAGGTATGCGGACACCGTCATGGTAGTTACCCGGTGGTCTGTTACCAAAGTTTGCCAAAACCGGTCAAGCCCCTTGCGGTGGTGGCCGAGATTTTCCCCGTCCATTGCCGTGACGAGATAGGCGTCAGACCTGCCGTCATTGTGGACAGCCTGCCAAAACTGCTCGGGGACATCGAGTGATGCGGTAAAGGCAAGAAAGTTCGACAGCACCCTGTCGCGAAACACTATAGCCATACTTTCAATCCCTGATGTATACCTGTGCTGGAATGATACGTTCCCCAGATGGCCATCCCACGCAATTTCATCAAGTATCATCCAGGTGAATCCGGCTTCATGCACCATGTGTTCTACCGCTTTGCTGTAGCACATTTCCGGAGGAAAAAAACCCGACGGTTTATACGTCGATCCGAATGCCCGTGAGTTGATATCCGTATGGAGTTTTATTTGCCGCGGTGTCTCATCGGGGACTAGCGGGAGAATGACATGATACGCCGCTGTGCCCACCAGCTCGACTTGGCCGCGTTCCGCCAGCTGGCGAATTCCGTCGAGCAGCGAAGACAGGCCGTATTCCGCGAGCTGTTCCGTGAGGGCGCCGGAAATATTAATCGTCACCCGCACTTCAGGGCGGCTGAGCAGAAATTCCACCATGGGCCCGTAGCTTTCACGCGCCACCTTTTCAACGATTGACCGCTGCTGCCCCGGCGGCTGGTACCAATGAAAAAAGTTAATCCATTTCATGAAAAATATTTCTTCGACCGGATTTTTTTCTTTTGCAGAATTCTATAGAGCGTGACGTATTTTTTCGCGGGCAATGCCCATGCGTATGACTCGCGCATGGCTTGGCGCATCAGGTGCTCCCACGCCTTTTCATGGCCGAACGTCTCGAATGCGCGGGCAAGAGCGATAAGGAAATCTCCGGAAGTGTATGAGCGGAAGACGAAACCGCTTCCTTTCCCGGTGCGCGGATTATAATTTGTGATGGTATCAGAGAGTCCGCCTGTCTCATGGACTATGGGGATGGAGCCGTACCGCATGCTGATCAGCTGTGAAATGCCGCACGGCTCATAACGCGACGGCATTAAGAAGATATCCGACCCCGCGTATACTTTCGATGCCATTTCCTCGGTGAATGGCGTGATAATCCCTATTTTCTTAGGATGTTTACGGGCGATATTTCGGAAAAATTGGATATACTCCCTTTGGCCCGATCCGACGACGACAATCTGGAGCTGTTGGCGCATCAGAACTTCGATAGTCTCCATAATCAGCGCAAATCCTTTTTGCTCGGTAAGCCGGTTCACGACGCCTATCAACGGGATGTCTTTTTTTTGTTCAAACCCGGCTTCTTTTTGCAGAAGGAGCTTATTCCTGACTTTGCGGTCAAGCGACCGCTGGTCATATTTATATTTAATGTATGTATCGAAAGCGGGGTTGTTCACCGCGTAATCAATGCCGTTGATTATCCCGTAGAGATCATGTTCGCGTTCCTGGAGCGCCCGCTCGAGCCCCTGCCCGTACTCGGGCGTAAGAATTTCCTGCGCATACCTGATGCTCACCGTATTAATCATGTCGGCGTATCTTATAGCCCGCTTGGTGAAGTTTACCGCATGGAGATCGCGCGCGGACGTTTTTGGGATGCCTTTGCCGTTATCCCTGTGGCGCTTATCGATTCTCCACCAGTCGACGCCGGCCTGAAATGCCAGGTTATGGATGGTAAAAAGCGTTTTGGTCGACTTTAAGGTCGGATAATTTTTCCTTTTGAGGGCTAAAAAATTCGGTATGAGGCCGGTCTGCCAATCGTGGCAATGGATGATGTGCGGCTTGATGCCGAGCAGATCGGCAACTTTAAGCACGCTGAGGTTAAAAACCAGAAAGCGCAGATTATCGTCGTCATAGCCGTAAATATTGCTGCGCTTGCAAAATAATTTTGGTATTATGAGAAAATACACGTTGAAATTTTTTCTGATAGGCAGCCGTTTGACCTCAACGTCGTATTTTATCTTTCCTACGACAATAACCGTTCGCAATGAAACATCCGCGAATGTCAGGTGCTGGCTTTTCATAAAACTGTACCATGGGGTCATAATGGACACCTCATGGTGAAGGCTCGCCAGGGCTTTTGGCAGGCCTTTTGCAACATCGGCAAGGCCGCCCGTCTTGGAGTAGGGAGCGACTTCCGAGGCTACGCTGATAATGCGAAGGCGTCTGTCCATTTTCAGGTAGGATTAATAGCCGAGTTTCTTCGCCGCAATGACAAACATGGCGTGGCTCCACATGAGCGGGTAGATGCCGATTCGAAAATCGTTGAAAAATTGTTCTGGCAAAAAGCCGTTAAACTTCTCGGATCGATCCACCACCCAGTCAAAATACTGGTGGGCTTTCTTATCATTTCCTCTCAGATGCCAGTATATCGACATCCAACAGTTCAAAAGCGGCCAGGCGCCGCCGCCCTCTTGTGACGACCCCTCGCTGTCAAAATAATCAAACTCAAACCGATGCACGCCGCCGTCTACCACGAGTTTTTTTTCCATCATGGATACCGTGTTCGCCATGCGCTCATCGCCGGGTTCATAGATGGTAAAAGGCCAGACGAGCCCAAGGAGGGAAGCGTCGATATTGGGGTCTGATACCTTTCCCTTATTTCTCAAGAAATATCCCCGCTCCTTGTCATATGCCGCGTCGATGACGCCCATCATCTGCATCGCGGTTTCTTTCCAGAAGTGGTTGGGGAAAAAGTCATTCGCATAAAAAAGGCCGCATGCGCATGATGCGAGCGAGTATGTGAAGTTATTCTCAAAACGGGGTGATGTCTTTCTGTGGGATTCTTCCCAGATGTCAGAACTCGCTATCGAAAAAAACGTTTTGTTCCAAATCTTCGCTATTCCGTTCGCAAGCCTGTGGATGAGCTCCCGAAACGGCTCTACACTGTGTTTCGTTATGCTGAAATGTTCGTGGATAGCCCAGAGCAGCGCACCCGTCTGGTCCGCCATGAATATTTTTCCCATGGTGGCTATCCGCCCGTTTGTCGAATAATTAGAATACAGCAATTCATCCTCGACGAAGTCCTCAGGGCGCTCGCTGACCCACCGGAAAAACGGCTCCTGAATTTCAAGCCCGATGTGTTCACCGGCGACACACGCGAAAGAAGCGTCCCTGATCCACACATAACGGTAGTCCGAGGCATGTTTCGGCACGTAGGGTTTGTCGGTATTCGCGGCTACGATTGCCCCGTTGCTCAAAACACTGTCGCGGATGACAGCCTGGGAAATATCGAGTATGGCCTGTATATTTTTCGGGGTGTTAGTCATAATGTTTTTTTCTTCCTTCCATATACACCCAGCATATTGCCGCGGCGAGCGCATCGGAAGCGTCATCAGGGCGCGGAAGTTCGCGAAGTTTCAGGATCCGGCGCACCATCTGCTGCACCTGGCGCTTATCCGCTTTTCCATAGCCAGTCACGGTTTGCTTCACCTGGAGCGGAGAATACTCAGCTATTCGCGCCCGTGATTTTACGAGGGCAAGCAGCGCCACGCCGCGGGCTTGGCCCACGGCGAATGCGGTCTTGGCATTTTTCGCGAAAAAGAGCTGTTCGACCACTACGACATCGGGGTTATATTTGCGTACCAACGCGCGTATGGCTGTATTAATCATGTACAGGCGCTGCGGCAGGCGGATCGTTTTTTTTGTTACTATCGCACCGCATTCCTTATACGTAAGCGTTTTGTCGGCATAGGATATGACACCGAAGCCCGTGGTTGCGAGTCCGGGGTCGATTCCCAGGATAATGACCGGGGATTTAGACATGCGCGTTGGTAAAAACGGCGTCCACGTCGTCGTGCTCCTCAAGCTCCTCAATCATAGTGAGCGTTTGTTGTTTCTGCGCTTCATTGAGTTCCAGGAGCGTTGTAGGCACCAATTCAATATCTGACGAGGCCAAGGGAATGTTCTGTCGACCGATGGCCTGTTTCAACTTTTCCATATCATGCGGCGGCACGACGACAGTGATGCCTTCCTCCTGTTCATGTATATCCTCGGCTCCCGCATCTATCAGCGTGAGCTCAAGCGCGCTCTTGTCGACTGCTCCGAGGTTCTCCCGTGAAATGCGCACCACGCCTTTTTGAGCGAATTGCCACGCGACACTTCCGGCATTTCCTATATTGCCCCCGTGCACGCTCAAAATCCGCCGAATGTCTGACACGGTCCGATTCTTGTTATCAGTCAGCGTCTGGATAATGAACGCCGCCCCGCCCGGGCCATATCCTTCATAGGTGACTTCATCGATCGTTCCCTCATTCGATTCCCCGGTACCGCGCTTGATGGCCCGCTCTATATTCTCATTCGGCATGTTGGCTTCCCGCGCTTTCTCGATGGTGAGGCGGAGTTTGAAATTATCATCAGGATTTCCGCCACTTCGAGCGGCGACAGCAATCGCTTTTGCCAGCTTAGAAAAAACTCCGCTCCGTTTAACGTCCTTTACGCCTTTTTGCCTTTTGATTTGTGACCACTTGGAGTGTCCTGACATAGTGTGAATGTGCAGGTATTTTTCGAAATAAGGGGAAAAATTGTATGTATATTATAGCAGAAAATAGGGTTTTTGTAAATTTGAAAAAGTATATGTCATCATGCTGAACTCGATTCAGCATCCCGGTTATATAACCACGGGACCCTGAATCAAGTTCAGGGTGGGTGTAATAAACAATTGCGCTCGGCTTTGTTATAAAACCAGAGCGCACCCTTTCGAGGGTGCGCGTGCATGTTTGATACCCGATCGCGGCCGCAGACCTGCCCGCCGCGTGGCTCCGGCAGGCGGGGAGCCGCGCTCGGAGGGGGAATCCACGCTTGACATTTTTTCATCTCCGGAGCATGATACCTTCTTCGTTCATTCACATTCTCGAGGGCAGTCGAGAGCGTGGCAAATCGCAGTTTCAGAATTCACCAAACGTAAACCATAGCCGATGGCGTCGACGGTCTAGGCGATTGGAGGGTACGTGTATGTGTGAACTTTGTTCAGATGTTGCGAAACGAGGATTCAACAATCTGGTAATGCGCGCCGAGCTTTTTCGTTACGTGGAAGACTACGAGGTGTATCAGGGAACGCCAATGTTGTGCGCTACTATTGATCTTCTTTTCGCGGCAGATTCCCCTCTCCTCACGCGCGGCAAAGAGTACTGGCTGATTCATTTCGTTGATAATCTTGATCAACGACATGTTGACGACCCCCGCATGCGACGTAATCCAGAGCTCTCCTTTGGGCTGAAAAAAATGGGACTTTGGGTTGCCGGACACAACCCAGGCCCACAGCAAGAGCTCATGGACAATCTCCACCTCGTGGTTGAAGAGTGGAAGATAAAATGCCAACTATGGGTTGCCAGTAATGCGTGCGTGATCACTTGCGGAAACATTGGCGCAAAAAGCGGAGCCATCCGCTTGATGGATCCGTCCCATCTGGTATTCATGCAGTACTACAGCTCTCTCCGGTCACTTATCGGCCAGGCATTGTGTACTGCCTTAGTCTCTGAGGAGAAAAGGGTACTTGTAGAAGCTCTTAACAAGCTCGAGGGCTTCATCAAGGTGTGCCTGAAGAGTTGGGATAAGGCCCAAGAGATGCTTGGAGTCCTCACTGCCAGTTAGTTCATCCACTCCCGCCGCTGCCCCGGTGGTTGATCATCAGATGAGCAAACCTCGCCCAAACCAAGCTTTGGGCGGGGAGTTTTTTATTCTCAAGGACAAGGTTAACCCGAGCGCAGGCAGAGACGCCTGCGCTCGGGATAGTCTTTTTCGATCGCGGGCACGGCGGCCCGGGCGCGGATTCCTTTGTAAATATCCATATTTTTTGGTACAATAACCGCAATGAACATCCTTGATGACATGAAAAAAATTATACGGCTGGACCGGCAGAATATGCGCGGGTCTATTGACGCACTCCCTGACCAGATACGGCATGCATGGGCGGAGAGCAGGAAGATAAAATTTCCTGCCCGCTATGCTCAGGCAAAAAAAGTTGTCGTCGCAGGCATGGGCGGCTCCATCATCGGCGCTCATCTTTTAGAATCAGTTTTTGCCGATGAGTTCAAAGTTCCGTTTGTACGGCTCGGCGACTATCGTTTACCAGCTTGGGTGGGTCGCGATACGCTGGTGATTCTCTCCAGCTATTCGGGCACTACAGAGGAGGTTCTCGCGATGGGCAAAGATGCGCTCGCACGCGGGTGCATGGTGGCGGGTCTATCCGCGGGCGGGACTCTTGCGCGGATGATGAAGGCCCGTCGGTTGCTGTGGTATCACATTGCTCCGACATTCAACCCTTCTAACCAACCCAGAATGGCTACCGGCTACATGGTTTTTGGGCTGCTTGGTTTATTGTCGCGGCTCCGATTCGTGCACCTCGGCAGCCGGGATGTAGAGCATATAGTTGCCACATTGCAAGCAAAGCACCACCATCTCGGAATCAAAAAACCGGTACGTAATAACATCGCAAAAACGATTGCCGCGAGACTTGTCGGCAAATATATCCTCTTTGTTTCTGCGGAACACTTAATCGGCAACGGGCATATCGCCGCAAACCAAATTAATGAGAATGCAAAACAGTTTGCCGCGTACTTTTCCCTGCCGGAACTCAATCATCATCTCCTGGAAGCGCTCCGGTTTCCGCGTGAAAATCGGCGCCTGCTCACTGCCGTCTGCTTCCAATCACAGCGTTATCACCCGCGGAACCAGCGCCGAGTAAATGCCACTGTCCGCATCCTCCAGCAACAGGGTATCCGCGCGATCATGGTCCCTGTGCGGGGGAAATCCAAACTTGATGAGGCATTACAAACTGTCCAGCTCGGTGCGTATTCCGGTT
Source organism: bacterium (assembly GCA_021815445.1). Classification (GTDB taxonomy): domain Bacteria; phylum Patescibacteriota; class Patescibacteriia; order UBA10025; family UBA10025; genus JAKAGM01. Next base: position 35,817 of record JAKAGM010000002.1, read on the forward strand.
ACTATCTTGCCATCCTGAACAGGCTAAACCCGGCGCCTATTACCTGGGTCGATGCGTTTAAGCGCATCATGGCCAGGGCGTAAGCGTTTCCATGCGCGCTTTGATGTAAGGGCTGATCTTTCCCGTATGACAACGTCTCACGCCACCCTGTCATGGTTTCAGACTCACCGCCGTGTTATCGCGGCGCTTTGTCTATTTGCCTTCGCATTTGTATTTTTCCTGTGGCTACAGGATGACCCGACATTTGCGGACCCCGACTCGTTTTATCACGCCAAAATGGCCCTGCTCATCCGCGATCAGGGAATCGTCAAAGATTTTCCCTGGCTCCAGGCCACCGTCCTCGCGAAATCTTACACTGATCAGCACCTTTTATACCATATTGCCCTGATCCCGTTTGTAACTTTTTTCCAGCCCATTGTCGGGATTAAAATAGCTACTGTTTTGCTTGCCGCCGCCGTTGTTGAAATGGTGTATCTGCTGCTCTCTGCATTACGAGTCCGGTTTGCCGTGCTGTATGCGTTTATATTGCTTGCAATCGGTCCGTTTATCTTCCGCATGAGCTTGGCGAAAGCCCCGAGTGTGTCCATGCTTTTTCTGCTCAGCGGAATATTGCTGATGTTCAAACGCAGACGGTGGTGGCTCTTTATTCTTTCGTTCCTCTACGTCTGGGCGTACGGCGGCTTTACCCTGTTGCTCGTCGCGGCGGCGATATGGAGCGGAATAGGGTTTTTTGAACAATTCATGCAATCTCCCGCCCGGATTGGGCGACGTCCCCTGGGTCTCATGATGCACTCGTTCGTGCGCAATGAACATGTCCGTACGGTTTTTTCCGTCTTTTCCGGGATTATCCTGGGCGTAGTCATCAATCCATATTTTCCGCACAACCTGTTTTTTTACTGGAGCCAACTTGTGCAGATTGGCATTATTAACTACCACTCGGTCATCGGCGTGGGAAACGAATGGTATCCTTACCCGTTCATGGACCTGATCTCCAGCACGATATTTCTCACCGTCATCGTGATAATCGCGCTCGTGCTTTTTTCCGTCTTTCTCAGGTCGCAGCGCCGGCGCTCGTGGATGTTCTTTATCATGGCGGCGTTCTTTTTTCTCCTGACGTTAAAATCAAAACGGTATGTCGAATATTACGTGCCGTTTGGAATGCTTTTTGGCGCTACGGCTCTGGACACTTCACTCGGACGCATCGATTTCCGGCACTTTTTACGCGATGTCATGGGATGGTATTTTAAACATAAAGTATTTGCCATGATTCTTATCGTTTATTTCCTCGTGACCCTTCCAGCCATTGCGGTGCGCGACACTGTCAGTATTAAAGGAGATCTTCGCGGAGGATCTTCTGTCACGAAATTTGCAGCGGCGAGCAGCTGGCTCGAGAACAATACCCCCGAGCATGCCGTCGTTTTTCATTCAAGCTGGGACGAATTTCCGCTGCTTTTTTACCATAATACGCACAATTACTATATTGTCGGCCTCGACCCGACGTTTATGTATACGTACAACAAAGACCTCTATCAAAAAAATGTCGATATTACGACAGGCGTCGGTGTCCCCAAGATTCAGCAGGTACTCCAAAAAGATTTCAAGGCAAATTATGTTTTTATCGAAAAACACCACGGAGGCATGCACTCGCTGATCAGCGCCCTCCCCGACGCGAAACTTGTCTATGAGGATAGTGAAGCGTGGATCTATTATTTGCCGCCCGTGCAGAATGATTCCTCTTCCTAAATATTACCTTGCCGCAGGACTAGTCATGGCCGCTCTCGCAATAGTTTGGGGCGGTTTCGTCATGGCTCAACCAATCTACGATATCGGTGCAAAGTCTACACCTTTGGTACGCGACCAACAGGAGACAATCAGTGTCTATTTTAATCGCGCCGAGTTCATCCCTCGTCATGAGTTTCCCTATTCCCATGTTCTGGAAGAATACCCTGTGCTTGGCGTGCTTTATATCAGTCTCCCTCGTCTGTTTACCCAGGATCCCGGCGGGTCCATGCAGATATTTTCATTCATGAGCCTGCTGGTCCTGTGCGCGCTGGTCGCAGTGACTTCCGCACTCCTGAGATTTTTTAAGCGATCTCCGTGGTATCTAACACTTTTTCTCCTGCCTGCAACGCTGTATTTTGCTTTTAACCGTTTTGATATTCTCATTGCGCTTATTGTCCAGATAAGTCTGTACATGCTGGTTCGGCGACGGTATGCCTGGGCAATTTTCCTCCTTGCCATAAGTTTTTTTGTGAAATGGTACGGCATTCTTTTCGTGCCCGTATATTTGGTATACATGAAAAATACTGTTGCCCCGGAGGTATGGCGAAAGTCATTTCGAAGGATGCTGCGGATCATAGGGATAACACTGGTGGTTCCCACAGTCGTCTTATTCATCTTTGCGGGAGTTAACAGCATTCTTCCCTACGCGTTTCACGCCTCACGCGGTATCGAGTATGGCAATGTTTTAGTTCCTTTTCTCGAGAGAATGTATCGTGTCCTTCCGCCTTCTCTCGTCCGTTTCCTGATGAAAGCGATTCCGCAGCTTCTTTTTGCCGGTCAGATTATTCTCCCGCTTGTTATGGCATTAAATCCTAGCGGTTTTATACAAAGAATCAAATCGCACCGCGATGTAGTGCGGTGGATGGTTATTATTGTCCTTCTTTTCCTCCTTTTCGGGAAATTTTATTCGCCGCAATTTATCCTTTGGTTATTGCCCCTCCTTATTCTTCTCGTACGGCGGTTTTCTGACATCTTGTTGTTTATTACACTTGACCTCATACACTACCTGTCGTTTCCGCTCATCTATATTCAGTCAGGGTATAATTCCGACGCTTACGCGTTAATGGCGTTTATTCGCACGCTCGTATACTGCATCGTGCTGTTCAAAGCACTCCCCGCTACCCGCGCATGGTTTCCCGCAACATCATTTGTAGATACCCAAGAAGGATGAGACACGGAAAAAAAATTATCGCCGTACTGCCCGCGTACAATGCCGAAAAAACGCTGCGCCAGACGCTTCGTGACATTCCTCGCGACGTGGTCGACGATATTATACTCGTTGATGACGCGAGCGCCGACGGTACGGCTTCCCTGTCCCGCTCACTCGGGCTCACGACTATAGTGCATCCGCGCAATCTCGGCTATGGGGGAAACCAAAAAACTTGCTACACGGCGGCACTTCATGCCGGGGCGGATGTCGTCATCATGATCCACCCTGACCACCAGTACGATCCGACGCTTGTGCCTGCGATGGTCGAACCTCTGGCGGCAGGGGAAGCCGACGCAGTTTTCGGTTCGCGGATGCTTGTACCCGGCGGGGCGCTTTCCGGCGGCATGCCACAGTGGAAGTACATTGCGAACGCCTTTTTAACCCGGGCGGCCAATGTGTGCATAGGAACGCATCTGAGCGAATACCACTCGGGCTTTCGCGCGTATTCGCGCGCAGTTTTAGAGCGCGTCCCGTATTCGCTGAATTCGAATAATTTTGTTTTTGATACTGAGATTATCGCCCAGCTCGCTGTATACAACTTTCGTATAAAAGAGATACCTATCCCCACCAAATATTTTAAAGACGCGTCTACAGTGGGTTTTTGGAAAGGGGTGCAGTACGGTCTCAATATTTTCGGCGTCCTTATGCGCTATCAGCTTCACCGGCTGGGTATCATCCGGACAAAGCAATTCAGTAAAACCGGTTAATTCCGGCAGTCTATCTTTAATTATCTATTTCCATTATTATTCTTGATATAAGTATTTTTACATTTGTATGGATGCCAATCTCGAACCATATTCCCTGACCTTAAAGTCACTTTGGAAATCTATCGGCAGAGGTGAATGGATATTTATCTCATGCATTATATTAATTTCCGTAGCTGTTACGACTTTTCCCTATCTCTATGGGGCCGTGACAGCTCCATCTGGCATGACATACACAGGGATCCATAATCTCACGCCCGGAGACACGAATGCCTACCTCTCACTCATTGCGTCCGTCAAAGAGGGGACAAATACGTTTGTTAACCTCTTTACCAGCGAGCACCAGTCCGTCGTCGACGTGAACCCGTTATGGTGGAGTGTCGGAATGTTCGCCAAAATATTTCATCTTTCACCGCTTGCCAGTTTCCACGCAACACGAATCATCCTGATAGGCGTATTAGTTGTCGTGGCGTATCTTTTTCTCACCCTATGCTTCTCGTCGCGCGCTCGGCGCAAAGTAGCGCTCGTGGTGATTTGCTTTGCATCGGGGGTAGGTTTATTCGTGGGTCCATTTGTCTACAACGAAGCTCACCGGATTAATTACCCGGTTGATGCATGGGTGCCTGAAAGCATCCCTTTTTTAATCATGTACAATTCACCGCACTTCATAGCGTCCCTAATACTGATAGTCATCTGTATCGCACTTATGTACATGGCATTTGTCACGGAAAAGTTCGTCTATTGCATCGCTGCCGGCGTAGCAGGATTTCTCCTCACCTGGTTCCACCCTTTCGATACGCCCACGGTAGTATGCGTGGTCGGAGTATTTTTGCTTTATCTGATGGTCAAAAGGAAAAAAGTTTACCGAAGATGGCTCTTGCAGTATTCTCTATATATTCTTCTGATAGCGCCCGCCGCGCTGTATCTTTTTTTCCTTATATATAAAGATCCCGTCATGGCATTGTGGCAACAGCAAAATATCCTCCTTTCACCTTCAATCTGGATGTACCTTTCGGCGTTCGCGCTTCTTCTCCCGTTCGTTGTGTATGCGCTCATTCGCAATGACCTCAAAAGATCCGGAATCACGCGACTTCTGATAGTATGGATCGCCGTCTCAGCTATTCTCTTATACGTTCCGGTGAATTTCCAGCGGAGGATGGTCGAAGGATTATTCATCCCGGTCGCCATTTTGGCTGCAGATGGAATCGTGACGCTCTGGGAACGGTTAAAGATTTCGGCTGTACAGCATGGGTTACAATCACTGCTCCTTTTCGGACTGGTGGTATTCTTGCCGTTGACGAATTTACAGATAATTGGTCAGGATGTAAGCCAATATGCGACAATGAAGGATTTTCCATTTTATCTTACGTCAGGCGAGATGGACACTCTCTCTTGGATAAAGAACGCTACTGATACCCAGTCAATTTTTCTCTCGAGCAGGTATTTCGGTAATTTTATTCCCGCGTACGCGATCCGCCGGGTATATATAGGGCATGGGCCGCAGACAATAGATCTCGAGCGTAAGATTCCTGAGGTTTACAATTTCTACACAGGAGCATGGGACGATGCCGCCCGCGAGCGTTTCTTAAAGGAAAAAGGCATTGCCTACGTGGTCATCGGACCCCGTGAAGAAGCATACGGAAGCACTGATCTCGCGAATAAACCATTTTTGAAACTTGTACATTCGACATCGGATACTCGTGTGTATGCGGTTATCGCTCATCGCTAGCCGTATGCGTCTCCGTATCCATGGCATGGTGCTATGATTTTTTCTCCGGCGGACAAAAAGTTTTTGACAGTTGTTACTGCAATTATTGTCATTATTGCGGCGATACCTTTTATCTACGCAGTGATGTCGACACCCAACGGCATGGCCTATAGCGGGAGGCATGCGCAAAACAGCGGAGATTACGCGGTGTATTTCTCCCAGATGGAGCAGGCTCGGCAGGGGCATATGCTATTTTTAAATTTGTTTACCAGCGAGAGCCATGCGCGTACCATCTTTGATCCCGTCTGGCTCGTACTTGGTTGGATATCGCGGGTTACCGGATTATCTATTCCTCTCACCTTTCATGTAGCCCGGCTCATAGCAATCCCGCTATTTATATCGGTCGCCGCGCGCTTTGTGTGGACTATGCTTGATGATGCCCGTGAGCGGCGAGTCGCATTGCTCATGATCAGTTTCGGGGGCGGTATCACCGGCTATGCGAAGACGACCGATGCTTCAGCGTTTCATGCCATGCAGTTTTCCCCCCATGTGGTGCTCTCCCTCACTTTTTTGCTGGCAATATTTCTACTTATGTATCGCAGCTTTCATCTGCACATTATCCGATATGCGGTATACGCGGGATTCCTCGGGCTTGTATTATTTTTTTTCCACCCGTATCACATTTCGACAACCTATGGAATACTCGGTGCATACGCCATGGTAATGATCTTCCTTCGGAGATCACCAGCGTGGAGTATCATCAGCTCCTTCGCTGTCTATGTCGCCCTCTCAGTTCCGGCTGTCCTGTATTATTGGTTGTTCTTTAAACTTTCTCCTATCGGCAGCGGATGGTTGGCACAAAGCGATTCACTTATGCACGCAAGACCCCCGTGGGAAATTCTTTGGTCATTTGCCCCATTAGTTCTACTTGCGTTGATCGGGTACAAAGTCCTTTTAAACGAGCGACGTGAACAGGCGATATTCATGGTAACCTGGATCGTCATCGCTCTTACACTGATGTGGACTCCATGGTTTTTTCGCATGCGCACGATTGGTGGAATGACCATTCCTCTGAGTATAGCGTCTGCGGCGGGTATCGTGTGGCTTCTGCGAATTGTGGCGCTCAGGAAGTCCGCTATGGCGTGGTCCATGGTGTTGATTATCGCCATTATCGGTACCACTATGCCCGTGCACGGTATGACGTTTATTCACAACATAGCTGTTTACGCTCAGCAGGTCGATTATGCGTATATCTCCGATGAACTTGTCGATGTGATACGGGTATACAGACAGCAGGCGACTGATACCGACGTACTTCTCGCTTCTCCGTATACGAGCAATATTATTCCGGCATTAACGGGTCGAAAAGTGTATATAGGCCACGGCATTCAAACCCTTTCTTCACATCAAAAAGTGAAGGACATTAACGCATTTTTCTCCCGGGCGGCGAATGATGATCCTACATATACAGAACTTCGTTCATTGGGGATTACTTTTCTTCTGATTACCCCAAAGGAGCAGGAACTCGGGATGCTGCCACTCGATAATGCGCCGTTTCTGCAGATAGCTGCGCGAGAAGGGCCTTATTCTCTTTATCGTGTGCGCTGATTGCCAGCGGACGGTTACGAAACTGTCAGCACCCCTCATTTTTTATTGCTTCGTTCCGTAAGAAGTCAAATGCTCCCATTATTATGTACTGCGGGCTTCTTGTCCACCTTGTGTCACCCCGGTGAACCCATATCTCAAACCACCGGGAATGTTTTTTGCGAACATATCCCCTGTGCGCAGCTATAGTTACTACTCCCATGATATATGGTGCATGCCCGTGGAGTCCTCTTCCGGATTAAAAGAGTCTCGCAGCATCCCCTGCCGGTTTTTCTTTATCGATATGCATGCTTGCCGAGCGTAATCCGTCGAGTGTCATGTAGCCCGTGACGTCAACAAGCTGGATGTCGGCATGTTCAATATTCGCTCCCGCGGGCTTCGCAAACCAGTAGTTCATCTGCACATTCTGTCCTGGCATCCACGTTGATGCCGGGTACAACCCGTAGGCGAGCGGATAGAGCTTGTTATTCACGACGTTCCCATGGTCATCAGTAAGCCTGATAAGCATCTGGTAATTTTTTTGTATCTGTCCCGTGGCTTGCATCACCAGAGTAATGCCGAGCTCATCACTTCCCTGGGGCAGAGATTGCCAGCCAAGGAGTTTCGCGTTCGGCCCGAGCTCTTGAGGTGCTCCCTGCAGGTCGGTGGGTGGAACGCTTATTATGCGCACGAGCGGATTCACCTCTGTCGTTCGGCGGGTATAAAGAACTACTGTATCAAATATCTGGGTCGGCACGAATCCCCGGTCCAAAAGCTCACGGATATGCTCCGGTCCGGATGTTTTAGCTCGAGCATATGGCGCTATGGAGAACGATTGGAGGTGATAGATGAGAAAATCGTTGTAATCAACCAGTACTGTGTCTGCATCCTGAGGGATAGTATACGGGGCCAGAGAATATTGCCGTGTTCCTTCGAATGCATAGTGGAGCGAATACACCTTGTCCCGTCCGGAAAGGTCAGTAAGGGGCGCAAAACTCGCGACCACCGATGCATCAGACGGTACAGCCGCAATCGCCTGTGCCAGCGCATGCTGGTTTTGGTCACGCGTGGTGGATGTTGAAATCAGCGGAAGGAGGGGTCCGAACGTGAGGGCGCCATAGATGGTCGCTGTCGTCATGAGTATGAGACTGAGATTGAGCATATGCGGCACTTGTCTGAATATTTTCGGCGGCTTTTCCTTCAATTTCTGCAGACCCATGATGGTGGCCATGAATATAAAGGGTATAAGGAGGGCGCTGTAATGAGTTTTTAGCACGAGCTCTGTAAAGCCGGTAAGGAAAAGCTGCAAGAAAATCAGAAGCGATGGAATCAATAGACGGGGCCTTAACAACGGCAGACCAACAAAAGGCAGGAGCAATGCAATAGCCATGACAATCGTGTTAAATGACATGAGTTTGTTGAATAGCGAAGGGATGCTGGAGAGCAAAGAAACTAAAGATGAATGTGCGCTTGCCTGCAGTGTCGGGTAGTATGCAAAATATTTGTACGCGCCGTCAGGGTTCATGTGAGAAATGAACGCAAGCGACCCGGCAAACCATGCAGTGCCGAGAAGCAAAGGAATTATCACCCACTTCTTTGTTCGACGATCGCACAGGGCGAGCACGCCGAACATGAATACCACGAGTGCGACGTCTTCGCGTACAAGAAAGCTTATTATGAGAAAGATGAGGAATGGGGTGAACTTGTTTTCGAGATACATCGCGACTGCCCAGGCGAGAAATAGTATCCCGAACGGCAGAATATGAAATTCAAATGCGTTGGTATTTTGAACAAACGGGTTTGCTAAATATAACAACGCAATGCCAGCAGCGATCCCTGGCCCGAGCTTTGATTTGGCAATCCGGTATATCGGCCACGCAGCGAGCGCGATGCCGACAGTTTGCATCAGGAGAAGCGTGAAGGGCGTTTTGCTTATCATATAGAGCGGGAGCAGAAGAATGATCAACGGTTCAAAATGGTCTCCGAGGTAGCTCTGCGGATGTATAGTCATGCCGAAGAGATCACCGTGTGAGGAATGCCAGAACACCTGATTATAAATCGCCAGGTCAATAGCATTGTACTTATGGAGCGTAAGTTTCACAAAACCCAGGAAAGCGAATACCGCTATGTAGACAACCATGCCTCCTACGACAAATAGCGCACCTCTCCGTTCCATTATTTTTCTCAGCCAATATGCCATGGCATTATTGTACAGAAAAAGCGCGCTAAAACAAACACCCTCTCCGTTGCCGGAGAGAGTGCCGTATAACGTTGAAATCTAGGTGAAAAGTCACTAGTTGGTGACGTTTGAGGTAGTCTGTACGACGAAGATGACGATTGCCCAAGCGAGCAGGACGACGATGAGGCCGATGACTGCCGCTGAAATAATCTTTTTCGCACTGGCTACTTTTTCTTCGTTTCCGCCGGCTGTCATCCACTGGAATCCACCGATGAGAATCATAATGACCGCAACGAGGCCGAGAAGGCCGAGCGCCCATTGGATAATCTTAATGACTGTGCTTTGGAGACCTGCAGTTCCGAGGCCAAACGTTGAACCAAAGTCCTCATTGATGAGGGCGGTAGCTCCTGCGCTTAATGGCAGCAAAAAAATGCCGAGCGCGAGAGAAGCTGATAATATTTTTTTCATTTTCATAATCTCACCTCCTTCCATCGAGTGAGTATAAGTAACCTCACTGAGTGTATATAAGCATTTTTCAATCTAAATGTCAAGTTTTCTGTGTAAATAAAGGGGTTTTTCAGTAAAACAGGGATCGAAAAACTATGTACTGACCGAGTTCAGCGAGTCGAAAATAAACTTAAGTACAGTATAGCTCAAAGTGATTGCAACGACACCGATTGTCGCCCACAGGAGAGTGTCCCGGCCTTTCTTGACGAGGGTCGGATTGCCGCCCGACATCAAGAGTTCGAATCCCCCGAGGATAAACATAAAGAGGGCAAAAATGTCTACCGCGCCAAGCACGAGACGCAGCGACCGCACGACAACGGTGATGAGATCCGCATTATTAAAATCTTTGCCCAGGGGATTCGGCAGTGTCACATCGGCTTGAGCGATAAGCGGGAAGAGGCAGAGTACCAGGAGAGAAAAGGCGAGTAAATGACGTTTCATAGTTGCGGGGTAAAAGGATTATTTCGAAAGAAAAATATTTTTCTTGATATTAAGGCTGGCACTGGGTAATTGAGGCGCACGAAGTTTGATCGCGGAGGTAATGGTCGCTTGCTACCGTACTGCATCCGCGAACCGGCTCAGGCGGGACACAATCATGCTTTGTCGTATCGTAAGGGACACAGCATCCCTGATCGAGATTCTGACACTGCTCATATTGCGAACACTCTGTCGCCTGGATCCATGCCGTGGAGCAATCACTGCCGATACAATACGTTTTATCTGTCATGTACTTATCACATCCCGTTTTTGACTCGGCGTCAAGGCACCCCTGGAGAGTGACGCAGCAACCCGTACCCGGTGTAGTTACGGGAGTGATCTGGCTCCCTGTGCCTCCTCCCCACCACGGTTTTGCGCTGTTGGTCCCGGGAAAAACATTTGAACTCCCGGTGAGAATAAAGACGACAAAGTTTGCCCACATCCAGGCGAGGATGAGAATAATAATCACTCCCAGCACGACGCCAAGGATCATGCGCTTGCCTTGCTGTATTTTTTCCGGGTTGCCTCCCGACGTGATGAGGTTAAATCCTCCCCAGATGAAAAATAGCATCGCGACTATTGGGAGGGCTATGAGCGCCGAGGAGGACATATTCACGAATGTCTGGACGAAGTCGTCGGGTTGGCACGGGCGCACTTCCCTGCAGTACTTGTCGTATTTCTTGCATGTTTTACTGTCAGACGGACAGTCTGATAAAAGCTGTTTTGAAGTCGAATCAATGACGTAGACAGGGGTCTGGTCGCAAAAAGGAAGGAAATAAAGCCGCGGGGGAGTTAATTCTTCTATGGGCTGTTTCGAAACCTCTTTACATGTTGGATTAATTGCCGTGCTCGCCGCAAGCGACGGGTGCGCAAACACAAGTGATCCGGCAATCACCGCCATGAGCAGAAAAAATGTTACTGATCGCAGGCGCATAATTTTAATAACTTTGTTCTATCTCCTTGGACGCGAAGGTAATCGCGTCAGGAAGTGTCTGCGTCCCTGTCGTCACTGCGCGCACCATATTAGCAAAAGCTGTTTCTGCCGCGCCGGGATCCCTGCCATGGTACCAGCTTTTTGCATTGACAGCCTCCTGAGCAAAAGTGGAAATCAGCGGATCAGCGTCCTGGATATCCACATTGACCAGCGAGGTCAGCGCCGCCGTCTTTCCCGACGTCACGAGGTATTTAACCACGACATCGGGACGGGAAAGGTATTGGATAAAGTCCCAGGCTTCATTCGCATGCGTCGATCGTTTCGCCACTGATTGCACCCAGTAATTTGCATAATAAACGGGTCGCGCGGGATCAACTTGGGGCATCGGGCCCACAGACCAATTGAGCTTCGACGCCTGGTTTTTTATGATATCCCTTTGGTATTCGTACCCGAAGAAAAATGCGGTTTTACCCGCAATAAATGCTTCGAGAGCATCAGGCATCTGGCTATCCCATGAATGCACCTGTTTCGTAGGGAGCGCGAAATCGGTGTAGAACCTCAGCGCTTCCAGGCCTGGCTGTGAGGTAGCATTGTCTGCCGCACTGTTGGCGAATGCCATTTTGCCTTTGGCATCCACCATTGTCGCCCCATTTTGCATCATCAGCGCTGAAACAATATCAAAAACGCGCGGAATATTGTTACCAGTGCCAAGCGCCGCGCCTGACTGGACTATTTTTCCCGTCGAATCCAGGATGGTCAGCTTGGGCACGATATCGATGAATTCGTTCCATGTGCTCGGCGGCTGGGTAATCAATGCGTAGTTCAAAAGGTCTTTGTTATAAAATAACGTGAGTGTATCCATGCTCTGCGGCAGTCCCCATATCTTGCTTTGGAGGATGACATCTTGGGGGACTACGCTGACAAAACGATTGCGGACCTCATTCAAAGTAATCGACGGGGCGGCCTTGTAGGAAATTGTCAGCTCTTGTTTGATGCCAAGCGGCCGAGAAATCTGGTACCAGGCCATTCGGGTCGATGCGGGCATCGGCGTGAGGAATTCATTTGCCTGGAATTTTCCTATCCATGAATTCGGCAGCGCAAAAATATCAGGTCCGGCTCCCCGCGCCCACGCCTGGATGAGTGAATTTTCATATTCCTCCATTCTAAATTTTTTATAGGTAATGGTGACGTACGGATGCAATTGTTTATACGCGCTGATAACTCCCGCATATGACGATTCGTCGTCAAAGACTCCCCACCATTCCAAGCTTACTGCCGGGGGCGCCTGCGTTTTATTTCCGCCTATCATGAACAGAACGACGGCAATGATCGCCACGACTACCGCTCCCCCGATAATAATTAACGTTCCGCGCTTCATAGACTCTGAGTAAGCTTCTTAAGATATTTGCGAAGATCAGTCCCGAGTTCCTGGCGCCTCAACGCAAATTCAATGTTAGCCTTCAGGTACTCAAGCTTATTTCCCGTGTCGTAGTAACGCGCGTTTTTTATCTCGACAGCGTTCACCGGCTCCTGCGCGATGAGCATATTTATGGCGTCCACGAGCCAGATCTCGCCGTCCCGTCCGGGCCTCGTCTGTGCCAGGCATGAAAAAATAGACGGAGTGAAGATATACCCGCCGTGCGCGGCGAGATTGGACGGTGCGTCCTCTGGTTTGGGCTTTTCAACGATTTTATTCAGGCGCCAGATATTTTTTTTCACATGTTCTCCGTCTGCAATGCCGTATTTTGAAAGTTCCCGGCGGTTCTTTATCGTAATGGCGCTGACGACGGATCCGCCTATTTCCTCGTACACTTCCATCATCTGCTGGAGTCGCGGAGGTTCGGAGGCAATAAACTCATCCCCCCAGAGCACTGCAAAGGGCTCGTCGCCCACGACATGCCGGGCGCAAAGAACCGGCGTCCCATTGCCATAGGGGCCTTTTTGGCGGACATAAATAAAATTTGCCATTTCAGCAATTTTTCGGACTTCCTCGAGCTCTTTCATTTTCCCCGCCTTTTCGAGACGTTTTTCAAGTTCAAAAGGATAGTCGAAATGGTCCTCGATAGATTTCTTTTGCCATCCCGTCACGATGATAATGTCCTCGATGCCCGAGCGCACCGCTTCCTCAACGACATACTGTATGATGGGCTTGTCGACAATCGGCAACATCTCTTTCGGTTGGGCTTTTGTCGCAGGCAAAAAACGCGTGCCATAACCAGCCGCGGGGATGACTACTTTTCGAATTTTCTTTTTCCCCATATATGTTGGTATAAAGGTATGTGCACTCTAACACAAAATAGGGGAAAAGTAAAGGAAAATCCGTCTTTTACCTAGCCGTCTTGACGCATAGAATGTAACTATTGTACATTAGTACATCAGGTTAACTGAGGGGGAATGACCTTTGACAACTAACTGTAGAGTTTGTAGCAAACCGACCACCAACAGGAACGGAGGTACACAATGTCTGCGGCAGTGAGCACCCCGCTAGACAGGCATCACCCAAAGGGATTTTGGTTCATCTTTTGGGGGGAACTGGCTGAACGCGCCAGCTTCTATGGCATGGCGTCAATTCTCGTGCTGTACATGACCGAAACTCTCAAATTCTCAGACGCGAACGCGGCAACCGTCAACCATCTTTTCCGTGCGGCTGCCTACATCCTCCCGCTTCTCGGGGGGTATGTCGCCGACCGGTGGTTAGGAAAATTCCGCACGATTGTCATCTTCGCCGCTCCCTACATCTTGGGGCACATCATCCTGGGGCAATTTTCGACAGAGTCGGGTTTGATCCTGGGACTGATCCTCTTAGCCGGCGGCTCCGGCGCGATCAAACCGAACCTCAGTCCTTTGATGGGACAGATGTATGAACAACAGGGCAAGCAGCATCTCATGAGCCAAGCGTTTGCATGGTTTTACACAGCTATCAACATCGGTGCCGCCCTGACCATGCTTACGTTGCCGAATATTCGGAGTCACTATGGGTATTCGGCTGCATTTATGGCGCCGACTGTTCTCATGGTCATCTCTCTGGCCATCTTCTATGCGGGCAAGAAGTACTATCCGAGGGAAACCGTCGGCATCGTAAGGGTAAAAACGCCTGCGCAACGCGAGGAACAGCGCGCTGTTCTGCGTCGGTTGGCTGGAGTGTTCCTTCTCATCGTCTTCTTTTGGTCAATCTTTGACCAGTCATCCAGTACCTGGATACTCTTCGCCAAGAATTACCTGAACTTGGATACAATCTTTGGCAAGATCGATCCTGACGCGGTCCAGGGACTCAATCCCATCCTCATCGTTGTCATGTCGCCCCTTTTTGCCATGTACTGGGCGAGGAAGGACCGCAAACTCGGGTATAAATACCCATCGACAAAGAAAATGCAGATCGGCTACTGGTTAGTGGTCCTCTGCATGGGCGTGATGGCTGTCGCCGGCTACATCTCCACAGGCTACGATACCGCCGGCAAGCTTGTCAGCATCAACAAGATCACCGTCCTTTGGGAGGTCGGCGCCTATCTGCTGATTACCATGGCTGAGTTATGTCTTTCAATCGTGGGCCTGGAGTTCGCCTACACGCAGGCGCCGCAGCACATGAAGTCGTTCCTGACAGGTTGTTTCTTGTTTACCGTATTCCTCGGTAACTCACTGGCAGCCTGGCTCTCGCGCATCTACACGGAAATGCATCCCGGCAATTATTTTCTCTTGATGACGGTGATGATGACGGTGGTGGCGATCGTGTTCATTTTTGTCAGTCGCCGTTTTGAACGTACGGCATGATTACGGAGGCGGGGGGTTCTCTTCGAAAAGACTATGGGCGGCTGTTTACAGTCGCTCTTTTTTGTTTCTTAAAAATATTCTTTCTCACGTTATGTTCTAGGCCAGTTTCATCCCGTTCGGCACCGGCTTGTCAGGGCGTGCAAGGACCACGTCACCATTTTCTAACACAAAACCAGTCGTTAAAACTTCTGAGATGAAACCGGCAATATTCTTAGGAGGAAAGTTTGTCACGCAGATTACCTGTGTTCCGATAAGTTTCTCAAGCGGGTAGAGCGTAGTAATTTGCGCGCTAGACTGTTTCACACCGATTTCGCCAAGGTCAATCCATAGTTTATATGCCGGTTTTCGCGCTTCGGGAAAAAACTCGGCACGAACGATTGTTCCCGCACGTATACCTACTTTTTCGAATTCTTCCCAGGTGATAGTTGGCATAGAGGTTGTAATATACCGTTTATAAGTTGATTAGGCGCCTGCGTCGATCAGCTTAGAATACGAGTAAAATAATCCCCCCAGCTAGAACAGCAAATAGGAGTATTTTGACGAGAGTATTTTTTTCCTTAAAGTAGGCTTTGCCGGAGAGAACGGACCAGAACACCGCAGAAGAGCGTTTTGCCGCTATGATAACTGAAGCGGGAGCCAAACCGTAGGCAAAGCTTTCAATAACCGCATCAATACCTTGTGTTGATGTTTGGGCCATGTAAATGCGCTTCTTTAAAAAAACAAACGGATTTTCTTTTGCGAAAATATACGCACCAATCGAGAAAACTATAGACAACATTCCACAAGTTATCAGCTGTTCTGCCACTACGGAATTAAAATGGCTAATGTTGTATTTATATAGCGAGGTGGTTATTGCCGCATTTACTGTGCAAAAAATGGTATATCCTATCCCCCTTTTGTTTATAGAGTGGCTGGTAAAAATGAAAAGCAGAGAAAAAATGATTACCCCGATGCCAATAAGCTGGGTCAAATGCAGTTTGTACCCCAAGGTAATATCAATAATCAGTACCAAAACTATCGTGCCGGTGCGTATAAAACCGTAGGTGCTGCGATCAGATCGCACCACCGCCATCATTGAAGTATGCAATTGCAGGATTTCTAAAACAGCTCTGACTAAAAAAGTTGGCAACGACTGAACTGAAAAGACGAAGCTATTTTCCTTCACTATGGCGATTACCAAAAAGAATAGTGAAGCTCCTAGCACGCTCAAAAAACCCATAGTGAAAACACTCTCCTCTTGCATTGCAACCTTCCACTTTCCAATTGAGGAAGAAATTTCCTCAAAAAGCGTGGCTAACGAAGTGAGAAAAACGCCTAGCATAGTTTACTCGGTTTCCGCGCCTTAGGAAAAAGTTCGGCGCGAACGATTGTTCCCGCGCGTATGCCGGATTTTTCAAATTTATCCCGGGTGATTGTTGAAATATTCATGTGGTTATAAATTTTTGGTAAATATACTGCAATAGTGAGTTGATATTGTGGTGTTTGGCTTAGCGATCCGGTAGTTTATCCCAAAGCAACATAAAAAAGTACTGAAACATTTGTGCCATTAAACCATCCTCTATTAACGCTATTTTGACAGCTTGGTCTTTGGAAGCAAGCGCAACGACATTCCCGAAAAGCAGTATTCCTGCATCGATAGTAAAGTTCTTTTCTAAAAAGCGAAACTGACGAAAATTGCCGATCTTTTCTCCAAATCTTTTCTTTTCCACTATTCTCCGGTCAGTAATGGCATATGAGGTTGTAGCTTGCTTAAGGCGGCGAAGCGTAAGTCGACGATATAACTCCTCCTCGCCCACAAGGGATAGTAACATGTCGATGGAGCCGAACCAGTACATGTTTGTTTTGGTTTCAATGATCTTGTCGATCATCAAACGCACTCCCGCGATGCCTTCGTAGTAATGCACTTGTGTGGTAGCATTTTTTTTCTTCATCATCGCCATTAACTGGGGGATAAGACTGGCGATTACTTTCTCCTGCTGAGAAAGTTTTTCACTTTCATCAGCAAGGTATTCTCGGAAAGCCTGTTGTGGCTGTTCTGCAACGATGTATTTTCTTTTGCCCTTGATTTTATAACCGAGGACGCCTTTTTCCTTTAATTTTTCCAGATAGAAATACACCGTGGCGCGTTTAATACCAGTAATCCTAGCCAGGCTTGCGGGAGTATTTGATTCTTTTTCTAGACAACTGAGATATATCGCTGATTCTTTGTCGTCAAAACCGAGTTTTTTCAATAGGTTTTCCATAAGTGCCATTTTTATTCCAAAAAGTGACGATAGTCATTGACATCATCACTGTAGCAGAATCGTCAATAAATGCAAGTATGCATCGACCTCTAGTTCTTTTTTTGTACTGTATTGTCAGTGATTCGTTGACGATAATCGTATGTTGGATGAACATATATAAATACTAAATAAACCGTATATTCAAAACCGTTCTTTTCACTCGAAGAGGAGCTCACAAAATGGAAAAAGTGAATCTGCAAGGTACACCCCGGCCACATTATCTGCAAGAGGCAGAGATCGATGAAGGGGGGCACCATCTCGTGGGGGTAGTGCTTTTCCCAAGTGAAGACCCCAGTGTCGGTGATCGTCGGGATCACGTCAACGTCAGTCATCACCTCTTTGCCGCTTGGAACGCCGCGCATTTTCTTGCCAGAAATTTGGTAGGGAGTGCAAGACTCTGGGCGAGGGAAGTGTCAGCCAAACTTCACGAAGTCACACTGCCGGATGTGCCGATCAGGATTGAAGCCGATTTGACCATCGACCGAGAACGCGGTCCACGGAGATGGGGTCACTACCAAGTCAGCTTCTGGGACGAAAGTGGGCAGAAGCTGCTTGCAGAGCTCAACGTGCGATTCGTCGGAGAAATCATTCAACAGTGATTTTCCCGAGATTTCTTTCCGAACTCCCAGCATCCTTTCTCAGGGGGCTGGGTTTTTCTTTATTTTTTGTATAAAATCCAACGCCAGCGAGTTTATGCAGTACCGTTTGCCCGTTGGTTTAGGACCGTCGTCGAAAACATGGCCAAGGTGCGCACCGCAGTTGGAACACACCACCTCAAGGCGTTGCACGCCGAGTGAGTTGTCTGCCTCTGTTTTTACATTTGCCTTTACCGCAGGATCCCAGAATGACGGCCAACCCGTGCCTGAATCGAACTTTGTGTCGGATTTGAAAAGTTCCTGTCCGCAGTTGACGCACACGTACATGCCCTTCGCTTTGTTATGAAGCCACTTTCCGGAGCCGGGAGGTTCTGTCCCTTTGAGAAAGCAAACGTTGTACTGTTCCGGAGTGAGATGAGTTTGATTTTTATCTTGCGGCATACATCATGAATGAAATAGTTTAATGCACTCTTTGCGCATGAAGCCTTTCACAAGAAACGGCCGGGGGGTTCCTTTTGAGACAATATACGAGCAGGGGACGTTAATTGTGCGCCATGACCAACTCTTGTTCCCGTGAGTTTGTTGGTATGTTTTCATATCCTGCATTGTTGAGCCGTATACAATGCCTTTCACCTTCGACCATACTGCCGCCGAGGCGCACATAGGACACGGTTCAGCGGTAGAATATAAGATGCAATCGCCAAGATACCGCCTTTTCAGTTTTTTTGACGCTTGCTGGAGGACGAGTACCTCCGCGTGCTGGGTTGAATCATGGCGAATCCGCACCCTGTTGCCTGCTACAGCGATTATCTTCCCGCTTTTCACTAATACCGCCCCGACGGCGTAATCGTTCTTATCGTATGCGGAACGTGCGGCGGCTATAGCTTTCTGCATGAACTTTTCTTTGGGTGTATACATAAGGTTCATGGGCCTAGTATACCTGATTTTTCTCTATTCAAAAATGACGGCATTTAACCGGCATACTCGGGGGGTATTTGTTACGTCGCGCGGGCAGAGCCGCCCGCGCCGTGAGTTTGATTATTTTTTCTCGGTCTCCCGCTTCGCCATATCTTTCAACACTTTCCCGACTCGACCCGTATAATCACGCGGTCGCTGGTAAATTTCATCGTGTTTCATTGGCAGGATTTCTGTCCGGACATTAGGATTATCTCGTAGAGCCTCTTTTGCCTTACTCATCTGTTCTTTGGGAAAAAGCCCATCCTCACTTCCGTAGACGATATACATATTTGTATCTGCGTCTATGTCCTTTAGGGTTTGCAGCATGCCCCCCTTTGCGATGGTAAGAGCTTCCCAGAGCACCAGGCGCAGCCCTTCTCTATACCTTCCTCGTGCAGTGTTTGCGCCGGAGTCTTGTATAATATCCTTTGTTACAGCACGGTACATGTCCGTCTCTTGTTGAGTCGCATCCTGCAAGCTAAATTCGCCTTGTCCGCCAGCTTCTTCCCAGGCTTGTTGCAACGACTTCCCAAATGTCTCTTGGTAATCCCTTTCCATCTCAGCCATTTCTTGGTCGGTAAGAGGCTTGCGCCGCTTTGTAGCAATTTTACTCCCCAACGTTTCAGGAAAATACCGTCTTGCCAGTTGAAAGACATTTTCTTCATTAACGCCGCCGGGATGTAGAAGGACCAGGTCTTTGACTTTCTCAGGATGCGCTTTGGCCATCTCTGCCGCAATAATTGAGCCCATTGAAGACGAAACAACGCTAAGCTCCTCTGTTGTAAGGTTGTTTCCCGACTGCGCTTCGTTAGCGCGGATAGCATCAACGGCGCGACTCAGCGATTCAGCAAACGGGGCGAACGAGCGTTCCTTCCGTGAAAACTTCATCCACTCCTTCGGCGCGGAATCCGACTTGCCCGTTGACGGCTGGGACATGACGATGACACGTTTTTTTTCTCGGAGCGCCAGCAGTTTCGCAAACGCATCCGGACTGCGTAATGATGAACCGTAGCCGGGGATATGCACGACTGTATGTTCATTGTTTTTGACCGCTTCAGCCTTTTCCTGGTCAGTTCGTACATCCAATACAACATATTCGATTTTCATATGCTGATTCTCGAATTCTGGGGTGGAGATCTCTACAAACTGCGGGCTCGCAAACTGCTTGTCCAGCTCAACTAATTTCCCCTGCTCTTCGGGTGAGAGCTCGCCGTACTCCATGGCAGGTTTCCCTCGCTGCGGTTTCTGTTCCGGGGTATCTTGCCGAGCCGGTGCATCGGGCGCTGTGAATTGGGCTTGTTCTGGAGATAGTTGTTCCATAATTTCCTGGATGATAATAACGTACTACGTTACTCAATTGTAGCGTGTTTGTCAATTGTTGTCGCGCGGTTGGAATGTTTACGCGGGCCGAATTTTAGTACACGCACCCAGACCCGCCCGCCGCACGGCTACGCTGCACGAAGCGTTTCGCGTAGTGAAGCTTCGACAGGCGGGGCCGGGTGCGCCTCGAGGTGAGTTTACCTCATCGCGCAGGCAGGGACGCCTGCGCTTGCGGTTACTTTACCGGATATCGTATGACTGTCTTCAGTTTACTCGGCGCAACTCTCCGCGGGTCACCCAGGTAGATTTCGTGGTGGTGTCCGGCGATTTTGTACCCTTTTTCCTTGATAAAGGCCTTGAGTTTCTCGATATTGGGTCTTTCTTTATCATACGGGCCGATGTGCATTATCTGTGCTGATAGTCCCTCGGTAAAAGTCTTTAAGACGATATTTCTAAGTTTCGAGCTGGGTTTTTCATGTCCGCCAGAGGCGGATCCGCCTTTGGCGGATTTTTTTGCCGCACGTTCTTTTATCAATTTGATGGCGTCGGTGATGTGTTTCTGTGTAATGTGGTTCGGTTGAGCGATCATGAGGCGCCAGAGCCACTCCCCAGGTTTCTTCTGATCAAACGGTTTATTTCCCTTCATCCACCACAAGCCGTCAAGCGGGGGTATGGTGTACTCGGGACCTTTTTTTGCAAACTTCAAGGTAAATTTTACCGTGTACGCAATACTATAGAGCGCCTGGATCGCCTGTTTAAAATCGGGATTTTTTCCGGGGTTACCTCCTTTGCCGTCTACCATGAGGTAGTTCATTTTTGGAACCTTCACCAGTACCGGCGTGGTGGGCGGGAGGTAGAGCTGTTTAAAGTCCTTTTTGTAGTCGATTTTTTTCATTAAAGCGGGGAGTTATCTTGTTGTAAGCGGTTTTACCTTATAGAGCATTAGGTATGTTCCATTAGCGAGTTTTACCACCGAGGGATCTGCCGTCACATCTCCTTGGTCACGATCTACAAATCGTTTGCCCGCAGAGGTAAAAGTAAGGCCGTCGGTTGACGTGGCAATGTCGATACCCGCCGTGTAGAGATACCATGTGCCGTTTTCATACCATACATCCGGCACGGCGCCGCCCTGGAATGCCGTCCCACGCTCGGTGAACGTCAATCCGTCCGTTGATGTCGCGACGATGACCTTATTGCCATTAATGTCGCCGACGTAAAGATACCAGGTATCTCCCACTTTTACCGCATCCGGATCAAAAATGCCTTGCCGTTCAAACCGGACGCCGCTTTCCTGAGTAAAGTTAACGCCGTCGTTCGAGATGGCCGAATAAATCTTGTTGGTCGGTTCGGATCCGCTCGCTGACGCATTCAAGCGCACTTCATTGATATCATAATAGAAAAGGCGTATGCGTCCGTCATCCAAAAGCAACGGCGCCGGGTCTGCTGTTGCCTTATCGCCGAGCCCCGTAATAGTGAGGGTTGCCGGTGCTGTCCAGGTCTTTCCCTGATCGGCGGATTTTATCATTCCCAGCTGTTCTTTCACGCCATCCGTTGATACATCCACGAAGTAGACAAAGATAGCCCCGTCTTTGACTACTGCCCCGGGCACTGAGGCATGGGAGGCCAGTATTTTTCCTGACGGTGTCCAGTTGAGCAGGTCGGTACTTGTCGCGAATGTGATCTTGTCATTATACGGGCCTTGATTCATCGTGGACCAATTATACTGGCTGGGGTCTGCTTCTTTTACAGTTACGGTATTGGCATTTGTTTTTTGCCCGCCGCAGGGCGCTGTCGGCTGTACCGCGGACGGATTACCGTGTTTTACCCACCGGCCGTTTTCACATAACCACGTGTCTTCATTGCCGCCGATGACAAATCGGAGCACAAACCAGGCGCCTGCCCCCAGCACTATGACTATTATTATTGCAGTCAACGCTTTTTTCATAATATTCCTATAAATATTTAACAAACATATTATGCTTATCTACCAGGATATTTTTCGGCGTTATGGGCCGGTCGGTAATTTCAAAGCCCATAATAATAACCTCCTCACCTGTTTTAATCAGGCGGGCGGAGGCGCCGTTCATGCAGATTATGCCGGAATTTTTTTCTCCGCCGATGACATATGTTTCAAGCCGGGCGCCGGTGGTGTTGCTGACGACTAAGACCTTTTCTCCCGGCCAAAAGGAGGCTTTATCGATTAAGTCCTGATCAATGGTTATACTGCCGATATATTCCAGATTGGCCTCGGTTACCGTTGCCTTGTGGATTTTTGAACGCAGAACGGAACGCATAGGGGTATGGTTATTGTATCACCGTATACGATTTTTTATAAATGCCAGTTCTTGCTTCGCGTTGAAAATAGATTGCGCGGCCCTTGACACGTTGACGCTTTTGTACTATTATTCCCGATTAACTGGCGGGAAAACAAAATGTCACCGCACACTCACAGGAGGGGTTTACGATGTCTCAAAAGCGTTCTCGCAACCGTCATGAACAGCCAAAGCCGGCGCCGAAGCCGATGTGGAAAGTCACGCTGACGATGGCGATTGTCGCCCTCGTTGTGGTTCTCATCATCCGTTATGCGATTCGGGAGCGCACAGCAGAGGCGCGCGGGACCCAGGGTTCCGTTGCCGCCGCGTCGGAAGCGTTCGTCTGATCTACGGCTCGCGCCGAGATCATCATGCCCCGAGATCATCTCAACGGGCTCTTTTTTATCAAAAGATCACGGGTGATATATCGCCCAGCGCAGCTTGTGCTTAATAAAAATGCTTTTTTTGCAATATATCTGCTTGACAATTCACATTGACGCATGTTAACACACACTAATGACTGTATAACAGAACTAGACGTAAACGATGTTCATTGATAAGGAGAAGTCAGAGATGTCGAAAAGACGAGTCGTTATTACCGGCTTGGGTGCGGTCACCCCACTCGGGAACAATGTTCAGGAATTGTGGGCCAACTTGCTGCAGGGCAAAAACGGCGTCGGCCCGATTACCCGTTTCGACGCCGGCGCCTTTACCACCCGAATCGCCGCCGAGGTCAAAGACTTTGACCCGATGCCGTGGCTGGACGCCAAGGAAGCCTCGCGGATGGATCGCTGCACGCAGTTTGGCATCGTGGCAGCGGAACAAGCACTCCAGGACGCTGGGGTGAAGCCAAGGGTTCAACCTGGAGAGCAAGGCAATGCTGACGCTGAGGTCATACTAGACCGCGCTCGCGTCGGGGTCATTATCGGCTCGGGTATTGGCGGGCTGGAAACGACTGCAGCCAACTGCCAAACTCTGTTCACGCGCGGACCTCACAATGTCAGTCCGCTCATGATTCCCCGGATGATCCCGAACATCACCTCGGGCATCGTTGCCATACGGTACGGCTTCCGCGGGCCCAACTACTGTACCGTGTCTGCCTGCGCATCGGCGAACCATAGTATAATCGGCGCAGTCCACTCCATCGTGCTGAGTGAAGCGGACATGGTCATCACTGGAGGAACGGAAGCGGCCATCATCCCCCTGGGCGTGGCCGGATTCGCCAAAATGCGGGCGCTTTCAAGGCGAAACGATGAGCCGGCACGCGCTTCTCGGCCCTTTGACCGCGAACGGGATGGATTCATTATGGGTGAAGGGGCGGGCATCCTCGTCCTGGAAGAACTGGAGCATGCCCTGGCCCGGAAAGCGAACATTTACGCCGAGGTGCTGGGAGTAGGCATGTCCGCCGATGCCTATGACCTTACCGCGCCCGACCCCGATGGAGTCGGCGCCTGGCTCGCGATGATTCGGGCACTCAACAGCGGCGATATCTCTTTGGAGGAAGTGGACTACATCAACGCCCACGGCACTTCCACCTCGCTCAACGATCCGATCGAAACCAGGGCCATCAAACGACTCTTCGGTGCGCGGGCCCACGATATTCCTGTGTCCTCCACCAAGTCGATGATCGGGCATTTGCTCGGCGCCGCCGGAGGGGTCGAACTCATTGCCACCGCTCTGTCAGTGGCTCAAGGCATGATTCATCCGACGCGGAACTATGAGTTCCCGGACGATGACTGCGACCTGGACTATGTGCCTGAGGGGGCCAGGCAGCATCCGATCCGCGTCGCCCTGTCAAACGCCTTTGGCTTCGGCGGGCACAATGCCACCATCGCCGTCGGTGCATACCGACAGTAACTCAACCCTTGTACATTCGTTTCTGCACCTCAGCGCTTATCTGCTGGGGTTTTTCTTTATGATATGTGCACCTTAACCTTCGATTAACTCAAGATCATCGAGAAAAGGTGTGCTCGGAGGTTTAATGCAGGTCGCGCAGGCATTGGAGCCTGCGCTAGGGGGTTGTCTACATTGCCTCGATCGCAGGGATAATATCGGACGGAGTATTTACTTTGATCTGTTGTCTAAAATTCGGAATACTTGTTGAATCATACCCCCATCCATATCCAACAAGCAGCACTTTTTCTATTCCGGCTTTTTCCGCGTCGATAAAGTCGTTTGGCCTGTCTCCGACCATGACTATTTCATCTTTGCGCAGCTTTTCACTCTCAATAAGTTCAAGTAATTTTGCCGGTTTGCTCATGGGGCCGATATCACCGCCGATTATTTTTTTGAAGTGGGCAGAGAGTCCGAAGCCATTCAGCTTGTTTTGCACATCGCTATGTGGGCTCGAGGAGATCACGTATAGCGCATATTTTTTTGACAGCGTGATAATGACCTCCCGAACCCCAGTATAAAGCGGCGGTTGGAAAGTTCTAATAAGACTATTGTACAGCACGTCTGCCTTATCTATATCCTCTTTGCTAAATTGCAGATTCCTCAGCATTTTGCGGGAATTAAGCCCGTATATTTTCTTAAACTCACTAAAGTCCTCGGGGCATTCTTTACCCAGTTGTTTGCATATTTCACGGTATACCCTATGGACGATCGGGAAGGAGTCCACGATAACCCCGTCGTAGTCAAAGAAGATGGCTTTAATCATGTTTATCGAGTTAATATATTCTTACCCCGTACTTTTTCACCAGAGTCCGTTTTTTTGATGTTTTGATCTCCGTATTACTCATTAACTGCCGCAACAACGGTTTGGGCAGGACGGCTTTACCCGCCGCGCACATTTTTTTCTGCCAGATGAGCCGTTTAATGTGACCCAAATTGTGTTTTGACCAGAGACTATTTTGCCGGCGAGGGGAGAAGCGGATGATATGTTTTGTATCGCCCAGACTTTTTAAGATTCCATCTACCCAGCCATAACAAAGAGCTTCGTCAAGTGCTTCCTGGTAAGTCATCGTAGGCTTGTTAGCATGCTTTTTATAAAACAGCAACCAGGCGGAGTCCTGTTGACTATGGTTCTTTGCCAGCCACTTCCGGAAGAGTTGAGCGTTTTTAAAGTAAAAGATTTTGCCGACTTGCATAGACTTGTAGCAGTTCTAAAGATTATCGCGCGAGTGGCCGCTTCGCCGGAGGCTCACAGCCTCGCCGAGGCTAGGCGGGCAGGCGAGCGCAGAGACCTGCGCTCGGAAGTTAAAAAAAAGACTCAAAAGATTTAATTTGATTTACTCAATTCTTATCCGCTAGAAATATCCGGCCGCGATTGTAACGCCACTTTGGTAGCCGGTGGAGTAGGCGTTGAATTCTTTCAGTACCTGTTTTCCTTTTTGGTCGAATATTCTCACTGTCGGGTTACTGTTGCCGCCGACTCCCGTAATAATCTCATCCTTGCCGTCGCCATTCACATCAACCATTGTTACAGAGATGCCGCCCCTGAATGAAGGACTGAAGGCCATAAATCCATTATTCAGCAGCCCAAGTTTGTTATTACTCCCTACACCGAATATTCGGACATGAGGGCCGCCGGCGCTGACAATACCGGTCATAATCTCATCCTTCCCGTCGCCATTAATGTCTCCAACAGTTGAATTTATCCCGCCACGGAATTTGGCGTCATACGCCATGATGCTGCCGCCCACTGGCACGTATTTATTATTTTGTAAACCGAACACCCTTATCTGCGGGCCGCCCTTACTGGTCGGGCTGGTCACAATCTCATTTTTTCCATCTCCATGAATATCGCCTACGGAAACTGCGATGCCGCCCCGGAAATTCTTATCATAGGCCAAAAAGTCAGAAATCACGCGCACCATTTTGCCGCTTTTTAGTCCGAATATTCTGATATTCGGCCCGGCACCGCCCATAGGAGCGGTGATAATTTCCGCCCGCCCGTCTCCATTAACATCGGCTGCGGTTATATTCACGCCACCCTTATATGTCTTATCGTAAGCAAAATAATCCAGCTTTTTACCCGTTCCATCGGGGCTGAATATTTTAATTGTTGAATCTCCGCCCTCGCGCATGCTGGTAATAATTTCGGCTCTGCCGTCGCCGTTGATATCGCCAACGGCCACATTAACCCCGCCGCGAAACTTCGCGTCATACGCGTTGAAACTTTTGAGTAATTTTCCAGCTGTGGTCAATACTCGCACCTCCGGCCCGCCGCCGGCCTTAGTACCCGTGACAATAAAGGGAGTACCGGCTTTCTGGCCCAAAATTTTTGGGATATACGTATCAGCTACAACTTTATAGGCATTTATCACCCCGCCATCAACGTCCCGCCAAAGCCGTGTAATGATTTCATCGGGCGGTATGGTGGGATATTTTTGGATAAGCAAGGAAATGATGCCGCTGATGATGGGTGCGGCAAAAGAAGTGCCGTCACCCTGATCATAAAAGCCGCCGAGGGTGCTATAAGCCGGAACGGCTGTGGTAACAATATCTACACCCGGGGCATAGGCATCGACGCATTTACTGCCAAAATTAGACCAAGCGGTTAAATAATTATTAGCATCGACGGCGCCAACCCCGACCACCAAAAAATTGCTGCCCTCATTACATACCGGCGATTGCGGTATGATGTTTAAATCCTGCCCGATGCCGCCCTCCACGTCTCCGTTGCCGGCAGCGGCGACAATAATAGCTCCTTTATCATAGGCATATTTGATGGCCGAATTGAACTCTGTTGTATAACCCGTTGTTGCCCAAGTGCTCAGGCTCATATTAATGATTTTTGCGCCGTTATCTGCAGCATAGCGTATGGCCTTTACAATGGCCGACGTCGAACAGCCGGATTGTGAATCACAAACAATGAGGGGCATCAGTCTGACACCTGAGTTAATCCCGGCAATGCCAACCTGGTTATTGCTCACGGCGCCGATAATTCCTGCCACCATGGTCCCGTGTGTGCCGCGGGTCGTCATTTCGCCGTTATTGGTAAGGTAATTCCAGCCGTAGATATCGTCGATATAACCATTTTTATCATCATCGACGCTGTTTCCGATTTTCTCCTTGGCATTAATCCAAATATTATTCCGCAAATCCGGATGATTGATATATACACCGTCATCAATAATGGCCACTATCGGGCCGGACTTTTGGGACACAAGCCCCCAGGCATCATTAATCTTTACCTGCTGTATATACGTTTGCAGGTAAGAGTAAGGATCATTGGTTATCCCCGGTAAAATTTCAAGACTTGGTCCGGTCGCAGTAACCTCAGCGCTGTCGTCTGCGAACTTCAGCTTCATGGTAACGGGGCCGGTGGAGGCGCCGACCGGTACGGGAACATCAATTTCGCCGCTTGTCCATACGCTGGCCGTACTGGCAGACACTCCGTTAAAAAATACATAGAGATAATACGTTGAATTCGCCGCACCTCCCAAGGCATCCTGAAAGTATCTGCCGGAGATTTTAACAGTATCTCCAACATGCGCTTGCGCGATATTCAAAGAGGTTATGGCGGGCTGTACATGATAATATGGCCCGTCGTAGGACGTAGTATCTGTTTTAACATGGATCTGGCCTCCGACCATTATCGAGCCAGGATCGCTGGTAACCGTAGTGACAATCGTGGTATCTGACCATGAAGTGACTTCAGTAGAACCATAGGTAGTGCAAAGTCCTGAATAGGACAAGTCATTATTAAGATAATTGAAACAAACCTGGTCGCCGCTATTATCATATGCGCCGAAACCGCTGCCGGTAATTGTCAGCTCAGTTTCTCCCGGTGTGATGGCAGAAGGCGAAATGCTGGTAATAGTAGCGGCTTTTACCTGTTTTGGGAGAATAGACAACGCAACTCCTACTACAGCGACGGCTGCAATAAACCCGAATCTGCCAAAACCTTTATTATTTATCATGTATTTGTAATAATTAGTAGCTACTCTCAATGAAATTATACACCCGCAAAACTAATATACAACATATGCATTCATCAATTCTGTGGGTTAATAAATACCAAAAAACAGACCGAACACACGTTTCCCAGCGTACAATTGGTTTATTGATGACGAGCGCACCCTAGAGAGGATGCGCTCGGTTGGCTGTGATATTTCGAATTATTAAATCGGATTTCCCGCATTATCCCGTCCGTGTACCCAGTCGTACCGCTCCACGAAACGGAGGTAAAAACCGAAAGGATCTAGCATCCTGAAGTCTAATTTGTCAAAACGGATTTTCAGCGGCCCAATAATGGAATCCGGGTACAGACGGAAAATTTTTTCATAAAGCGCCTTGATGTCATCATGCGGCAAAATTATTTCCACCCCATATCCGCGCGGAGTATCCTTGGGAAAGCGCTTGAAATATGACTGCTCATAAATATGTTCATTACCGCAATAAAAGTTAATAATACTGTCGCCGTTTTTCATGACCATGTAGCCCTTTTTCCCTTCGGGCTTTTTCTCCCACACGACATGGAACCCCAAGTCCCCGTAAAACTTCTTGACCAGCTCAAAATCGGGGACATGCAGTTCAAGTAAAATGTCAGAGGTTAATTTAGGCATGGCGGTATTCATAATATTATGTTTTTTCATATTTTTTTATTTTAAAATTCCGTAATTAAAGTGAACCCTGCTATCAAATTTTACCGCAATTGATGCGGTAAGCATGAATTAGTCGTTAGATATATCCAGTTTACTCATGAAGTTTCTCGGGCGCCTAATTGGACGGCATCGCCGCGCCGTTCTACGCCGGTTCTCTCGATATAGTTCACTGCTTTATCGGAAAACGCAGTCGGATAGGAATCTGCTTGGTATTCCAACTTTAATCTTGCTCTGTCGCTCGTCTCATCAAGCTCAAAGATGCCGTAGTACACGTTGTTTTCCTTTGTTGTGATTTTCAACCTGTGATTGGGATAATCTACTTCGAATGTACCGCTGATGTCCCCGGAAAACTTGTCGCCGCCCGATTCATCCTCTGCGGAAAGCACTATATTCCCCGTGTAGTACGGCGTGCTTGCTTCGATAAAAGTGATAATGTCAATCGGCGGCCGGAGTTCCCACTTCGTGGTGAGAAGCCATGTGCCGGTTATTTTTCCTTCGTTGCCCGAATGAAGCAGAGGAGTATTCGTTAGGTAGGGCTGATAGGCGTTGAAAGCGGGGATTACTTGGCCGTCTTGCGTCGGTTCCAAATAATGTTTCTTCCACCAAGCGACCACTTTTTCCTTATCGCTGGTTTTCAAGTAATCGTACGGCGAAACTGAAGTGCCGTTACCCTTATCAATCCCGTCATCGCGCAACGAGTCTACTAAGGTAAATTCGCCGCTCGATATCGTCGGCTGGAAACTTTTGCCCGTGCCGATAGTATCTCCGATTTTGACAACTTCGCCGACTTTCACCACAGGTTGATCAATCTCCATATGGATACCGGAGAGGTTATGGCCATAGTCTACGCTGATATGGTATTCATCGCCTGACAGCGCGACGCTAGTGATAGTCCCGTCCCCCCAACTTCTAGCCGGTGTACCTTTTTTCAGTTCAATCCAGACGTGGTCCAGTCCTTCGATGTGGCCTCCTGCCGCCAATCCGTAGCCGACCATATACGTGTTGGTGCCCCCGAAGACCTCATCTTCAGTGTAAGGGAATGCCAGTCTCGTCGGCGAGCCGCAGTCGGGCACCGTCCACACGATGTTGTCGAACATCGGATCTGGTCGGGCTTGGGTGCCGCAAGGTAATGTCCCACTGTTTGCATTCTTGGCAGTTTGCACATCAGCCTGTGCGCTATTTTGTACGTTTTCTTGGGAGTTATCTCGGGGCTTATTCAACTTACTTTTTATATTTCCGTAGCTAGCTATGCCGGCTATGCCGAGGAGTGCAATGATGGCTATAGGAATGAGTACTTTTTTAGACATAGATTTTTGTTAGCTTTTCGGCGTGAAATTTTTGATTGAGGCAGGAGAGTTGGGTTATGAGTTTTTTGAACGTCATCTTATTGCCCTTACTCGTTATTAACAAGATCAGAAATTTAATTTTCCACTTGCGTAGTAATTAATAACCCGATGAGCCGATGCACCTCAATAAAAGATTCTTTGATCACTTTTTTATCAGTTATCGGTGTGCCACCTTCATGGACAATACCGTTTCTCCATCTAATTATATTGTTGATTTTTTTGTAGTCTACTTTTTTAAACTTCTCCAGGGACCTGATAAATAAATTGACTTTATAGTAGACGCCCGCTTTAAGTATATTACTCTTATCTCTTTGTTCGAGCATATAATTTTGAGAAGTATATTTTAAAATGTATTTGCTGATCGCAATCTCTAGCGCCGTAATTATTTCGATAATTGCTAATCGGTAATTGTGTTTAATTAAATACTCAATTGAATTATTTAATATAATAATTTCTGAAAGTAACCTTTGATTCGATATTATGGACTTAATAACATATTGAAATCGCTGTGCGTCAATTTCTTCAATATCTTTGTAGGATGAGCTAAACAGCGCAATGATTGAGCGATAGTCTTTAATTTTTTCCCATTTCCCATCTTTTTTTATTTCTACTTGCCATAAATTAATGTAACTAGAATAATCTCTCGAGTCTTCATTTATTTCATGTAAGTTTAAAATATGGCCAATATTTCTGAAATGAAGTATTAAAAGATTTATTATTTTTAGAGTTCTGCGATAGATTTTTCTCGTATCTTTGTATAGATTGTGTTTAGACTCTAGGTCATAGTAAACAATTAAGTAATCTACTTTTATGATAAATCGTTCATCTTCAGACTTAACAGGGCCAAGGCGCTCCATGTTTAATTTGACTTTACAGTTTATTTTTCTTTCTAATTGAAAAGTAAACTGAGTTTGGAAAGTTGATAGTTCTGTACTTTTTACTGGAATGGCAATATTTACTGGGTACTTAAACTTAAAGTGATATCTCATAGTACAAATTGAATCTTTACTACTTGTTTTTTTAATACTATTATCACTACCCACAGCCCCACTGACGGCACGAGGTAGGCGAGGTCAAACCAGCCGACTTGGTTTTATTGAGGGTTCAGTGACATTCCTATGTTTCATGCAGCTCGTAAGATGTTTTTATCCACTGCAAGAGCTTAGCATCGACATCCTTTTTGCTCTTCAGGTCAAAGTAGTAGAGGTAGCGATTAGGGGACATGCGGATCATTTTATATAGTTTCTTGGTTTTAATTTTACCATCAGTGCGGAAATCAATCCGGATTCTGTCCCGGAGCGCCCATACTCCGCCAAACGTGTATGTGCTGACCAGATGGATACAGCAGGGCAGGGATTCTATTTTCACCGGTCCGATTTTTTTCGTGATTTCCTGCTTCAGGTGTCCAAACAGTCCCTTGGCGTATTCCTTATTCTTGAAATGGTTTGCGAGCGGGTAGCTGACGCAGGAGTGCGCCTGGTTTTTCTTCTCAAATTGCCGTTTGCACTTCGGGCAAGTCCAAAGTTTTTGCATAAGTTATCAATACATTGTCAGCTCCCGTTCAGCCGGGGGAGCTGGCGACCAATTATGTCGTTGGATTAGAATTTTGAATCGCGGACTTTGGCTTGAATAATACCGGCCCCACAGCCACGCCGATAAATATCAGATAGGTGCCCAAATGGCCGAAGACTTTGCCGGCTGTCTGATTGGGGATGGCAATTATCAATAAGATGACTGCTACCATTACTGCCCAGATTATTCCATAAGTTAAGGATTGTTTGATTGAAGCAGAATGAAGTCGGCGGGAAAACCACAATGAGCAGGCGGCCAATAGCATTGCGATAACCACCCCGACCCAGAGGAATTTCGCCGGGGGATACTCCGTGTCCTCAGTGCCGGTAACTAGCGACATGATAAAGATTAAAACCATCGTGATGATGAAGAGCAGGAAGCCGAAGCCGAAGATTTTGAGATATGAAGTTTTTGGCATAGCGGTTATAAAAGTTAATTTCTTTCTAAATATTTCTCAATGAACTCTTTTTCTTTTTTGATATTATTAGGATGAATGCCGCTTTCGCAGATGATGGGCGCGTCTATGTTTTTAATAGCCGCGACGATCTCTTTTTGATGCATTTCAAAAAGTGGCACATGAGGTTTTTCGGTCCCGAGTCCGCTTACATGGTAATGGGTGAGTTTATTGCCAAGCGCCGCATAGAATTGGTCGGCGAGTTTCATTGTCGGGTCGTTAGTTTTGATATGGTTCACGTCGAGGACGAAACGGAATGAAGGATCACTATCAATGAGTTTTTTCACGTCTTCCGGCGTCTTGCCGTATGGTTTGGTGTTGTCCATGTTTTCGAATGCTACAGGGAAGGACAGGTTGCCGAAGACCGTGATATCCTCTACGTCGCAGGGATGGATCACGACGGCATCAAGCGGCCTCAAAGCATTGATTTTACCGATTATTGCAAAGATCTTTTTTACCGCTTCATTATTTTTGTATTTCATTACCGGAGCGTGAAGGCTCATGTACGCGAAACCGTCTAAGTCCTTTGCGGTAAGCGCATCCAGCCATCCCCACTCAATGCACTCTTTTCTGACAACGCCTAGCTCAACGGCAAGACAGCCGGCCTGCTTAATGACTTTAAGCGCTTCTCTAGTATCAAGATACTGTGCAAATGTGCCGGTGGAAAACCCGACTGAAAAACCGAGGAGCATGTTGAATGACGATAATTATTTCGCCGAAACCGTGATCGGGGTCGACTTCGCTTCTATGCCGTTAACGAAGACCTTCACAAAATAATTCCCCGCTGTTGACGGCAAGGCGAAACAACAGGTGCCATTGGTGCCGGTTTGCAGGTTCGAAGGCGCGCTCTGCGGCTCAATCTCCCGTCCGGTACTGTCGGTTATTGAGAATGTTGATGCATCTCCTGCCTTAAAGGTTCCGGTAACGCTCAGGCCGAATTGGTCGCCGACCCGAAAGCTAGTGGTAGTCTCATAGGTATTAGTCGGACTGAAGGCAGTGCCTGCCGGGATACGCTGGAATTCCACCTTAGAGACCTGGCCGACGGAATTAGTGTTAGCTCCAACGCCGGCATTTACGGTCCCGTTAGTGTTTCCACCGGCCGCGGAGTTGGCGTTTGTTTTTGGTATGACAGTCAGTGTAATATTTCCGCAATCACGATCTGCGCAAATAAGATGGTAGGTGCCGCCCTGGTCATTATCCTGGATAATGGTGCCAAAAACGCCGTTAGTCGAAGCTGCAGCCGGCACTTCCCGGAACTTGAAATTTACCGGCTGGTCATCGCTCGTCAGGCGGATCTCTATCGTGTCGCCGGCATGAAAGGTCATGGTTTTATAGTTCAGCTGGCCGTTTACCAGCTTGAGGTTAAAGACCTTATTGGAGCCGGTCAACGTATAGGGCGCCTCCGTCACGACTGCATTAATGTTTTTTGCAGTGTTGGCCGTAGTGGTCGCGGTTTTCTTAGTACAACCGGAGAGTATCAGCGCTGCCATAGCTAAAAGAACACAACTGCCGAGAATGAACTTTTTGTTCATATG
The DNA here is from genome assembly GCA_021815445.1 of bacterium. Lineage (GTDB taxonomy): Bacteria > Patescibacteriota > Patescibacteriia > UBA10025 > UBA10025 > JAKAGM01. Next base: position 69,595 of record JAKAGM010000002.1, read on the forward strand.
GATGGTGCTAGTTAATGAGTTAATTAACTAAAAATAGCGAAATTAATCATTCAGAAATCAGTTCGAGCGTTTTTACCAGGTTATTGCCATAGTAAAAAAGGTATTGGTATCTGCCTTTGCCGGGAGGAGAAAAACAGCAGAGGCCGTTGGAGCCGCGTTTGGCATCCAGCTTTTGCTCGCCGCCGAAGATTTTACCAGCGGCATAATCGTAGACTTTTAAGGTGAGTGAGCCCTCGGATGGGAATGCGTTTGTCGTGGTAATGCTATACGCCAAGTCCTCGCTGCTGTCATCTAATCTCGAAATGCCGTAGGAGGCTGTCTGAGGCGGATCGTTTTTCTTGTGCGTGCCAAGCTCAATTGAGGCAAAATTATCGCTGTATATGCGATCGTTCACTTTTTCGCCGCTGGCGCTGAAGCCTGCGTTAGCGCTGGTTCGGTTAGTGTTCGTGCCGGATCCGGCGATCTGCAGCGAATCAAGCAAATGGGTTACGATGCTTTTGTATTGCGTGACCCTGCTCGTAGGAACCGTCACTTCCATGAGCGCCCAGCTGGTCCTATTGTCTCCGGCGAAAAATATCAGGTAGCGGGAAAAAACGGTATATTGGTTGGCACCGGAAGTGACGTGTATTTCAGTCCGGGCGTCAGACTGATTTACACTTTCATTTGTCATGTCGGCGTTCGGGTTTTTATCAGCCCTGGCTTTGTCGTCAGCAACTATTTCAGCCATGCTCATTTTACTATCTACTACTCCTTTCTCGGATACTGACAGCACAACCGAATCCGGGTTTGTAGAAAAATACATGATGCTATACCCATGGCGCTGTTCCTCAGGAATTGATTTTTGGACTTCTTCTGGAGTAACACTCGTCCATTCTTTCACCATGTCAAAAACGTATAGTGAGTTGCTGGAATTGGTTTCATAAATGACATTCGGCGCCGAAACGTTAGCGTTGGACGCCGGCTGGTTTGTAACGTTGGCATTTGTGTTCGACCGCGTACCGAGCCAGTAGGCGCCGCCGGCTATGGCAAGCACGGCGAGTATGATGATTGTGATGACCACAGGTTTCTTCATATGTGGTGTATTTGGTTAATCAATTTGCACTATATTATTTTTCTATAAATTTGAACTAATCCGGCCATATTTTTCTTTGTCTCCTGTTTGCATGCCGGAAGAGTGAGAAGCGCGTACTTCTGGTTCATTTTTTCAATACAGTACTCTACCGATTTCTCCCAGGAAATGCCTCTGGATCCCAAGGCATGGAGAAAAATGAAACAGCCTTCGATTGTTAAGAATTTGTACCCCTCGGCATTTCTCATGATTTCAGATACCCGCGAGTGGGGCTTGGCACGGTCATGGTGTGTCCTGATGGCGTCGACGATAATTATACGTTCGTTGTCAGCGACCTTCCATTTTCGCAAGTATCTGTCTGCAAGCGCGGCACTTAAGCGCGGATGATTTTCCATCTCGTAACTATGCCGCTTCGTGTGAAATACGACGTGAGCCAGATAGAGCGCGGCGACAACGAGGTGTCCGTTAGCATGATATTGTCGCGCGAGCTTTTTTCCCATGACGGCGGCAAGTTCGGTCAGTCCCCAAGCCGGAGCGCCATTTTTCTGAGTTTGGCGCTGCATGAGGGCGCGGGATTTAGAGATAATGTTACTTTTCATTCTTTGTCTTTTTTTTCAATAATTTCCACGCCCCCTTAGGCACCAAACTGCGCCAGTTGCCGTCAGGCCATTCTTTATCCAAAATACTACCCGATACCCCTTCTAACGGTTCGACAAAGTCAACTGTCCATCCGTTTTCTTCGTATTTTTTTACTTTAAAATAATGATGGTAATCTTTCGCCGCAAGCACGATAACAGCCCCCGGGGGGGATAAAGTCCTTCCAGTTTACTGTTTCATAATAAGCGAAGTGCGGCGCAATATGTACGCGACTCATATCGACACCGTGCTGCTGCAGGGAATTCCAGACCATTTCATACCGCTCAAAGTATGTGTACGGATTATTTTTAGGATCTCGCGCTCGTTTCACACTTTGTTGCAAGTCAGCTTCAAGCTTCTCAAAATCCTGCGGAAGCTGTCTCAGCGGGTTGGCAATACCAATCCACAGCTCATCGTATTTTTCGAGTATTTTGAGAAACGTATTGAAATGCCCGTTATGCAAAGGCTGAAACCTTCCGTGGTTGTATCCGATAGTTTTCATATCAATGAGACTGGTTAATGACAGTTTGATTCCTACTTTCTTTGTCTCGCGCAGGCTCAGAGGCCTGCGTTCTTTATATCTTTTACTTGTCATTGCGATCCCGCATAGCGGGAGAAGCAATCTCATACTGTGTCATCATCATACCACCCATCGCTTAGGTCTTTCCAATCTGGATTGATGCTATTTACCAAATCAATCTTCTTTTTTCGCGATCCGGCTTTTATTTGTTTTTCTCTGTAAATTGCATCATCGATATATTCGAATTCCTCATAGTAAACAAGTTTCGTGAGATTGTACCTTTTTGTAAAGCCTTCGATTTCTTTCTTTTTATGCTGCAGGACACGTACCTCAAGTCCACCCGTTACCCCAGTATAGAGTGTTGTATTTCCTTTATTGGTCATGATGTAGACGCAGTAGCTCTGTTCTTCACGCATAACAAAGTAAGAGATTGCTTCGTCGCCCCCCGCCTTTCGCGAAAGGCGGGGGTGCTCCTCGCAATGACACGAATAATGAACGAACTATAAAAGCTCCTGTACCCTGCTCACCACCCGTTATCCCATTTTAAGTTTTTTCTGATCATCCTCGACTATTTTCATCAGCACTTTCTCGATATCCAGGCCGCGAAGGTCGGCGAGACGGATGGTTTGCAGTAAAATATCACCAATGGCATTTTCAACTTCGGCATCGCTATACCTGTCCTTTCGGGCCTTTTGGTCAACATACTGACTTGCCAGCTCGCCGACTTCTTCAACGAGGTGAGTAAATGCTAGTTGTTCGTCATAGGTGACGTTTCTTTTTTTATCCCATGCCTCAAACAAGTCGACGACGTTCTTTTGGAGTTCTCGCACTTCCATAGAAAAAAAAGTTTGTTAATAAATAGTTTGCACCCTTCCCACCTCGCCTGTCTCAAGCCGCACTTTAATGCCATGCGGATGGGTGGGGGAGCTCGTTAAAATATCTTGAACAACACCCTCGGTCAAAGTACCAGTACGCTGGTCCTGTTTTTGGACTATCGCTACGCGCAGACCCGGGTAAATGTTTTTTCGGAGTTGGCCGTCCATGTATGAATCCTACGCTTTTAACGGGGGAAAATCAATAAAAAAGGCGCCCCCCTCTCGGCCCAGAAGGGGACGTTTCCGCACTGTAAAAATTGGTGGACGTGGCATACTGAGGGCTCGCCGTGTTCCTTCGTCACGGGTAGAGTGCGGACCTACTCCGCAGAAGTATAACTTTTACCCTCTTGTGTTCGGCGATGTCCACCGACGACAGCCTCCTTTTCGCGGTCCTCCAGAAGGTTAAGAGTGAAAGAGCGCCGCCTCCGTTAAACTTATGAGGCATAGGAAGTATAAAGGAAATACAGATAAAAATAAAATAGTGGAAAAATGCAGAAAACAAAAAAATCCCCGCACCAACTTGGTGAGGGGGCGTTCTTTCCTGGAGCATCAGCCCGGCACTTGGCCGAAGTCTTCCGGCCTCATGCCTTTTAGAAGATTCTTGAGCGTCTCGCCGTCAATCTGGTGGGGCTTGGGATCGTCCGGCGTTATTTCCTGGAAAAGCTCAGGATTGGCGAATATCTCGACCTTGGCCTTGAGCGCCAATGCCACGGCGTCAGAAGGTCGCGCATCGATCAGAACGGTTTCCCCGCCGGTCGCGATATGGATCTTGGCAAAGTATGTATGTTCCTTGAGCTCTGTGATTTCAACCCGGGTGATCATTCCTCCCAGTCTGAGGATCATTTGGTGCAGTAGCTCGTGGGTCAGCGGACGCTGGGAGCGCGCTCCCGAAAGCTCAATGGCAATTGCCCAGGCCTCATATTGCCCGATCCAGATCGGCAACAGAGGTGTATCCTGATTGTCTTGGGCAAGTATCAAGACCGGAGACCGGGATTCGACATCAAGCGCCATCCCTTTAACTTTTACTTTAACCATGTGCCACCCTCCCATTTATCCTAAGTCTAACGGTTGATTCATCTTATTTTCCGCAAAGCAAAGAACGAAGCTCTATCCTAGAATAGCCCGAATGCTTTGTCAATGGGACTTTTCTTGACACTGAAGGCGGAATTCAGAATCCCGCATACCTAAAAAACGGGCGGATTCTGAATCCGCCCTCATCTCGCGTCCGGCGGACTTAAAATGACGAAAAGATGCGCAATTATTCCTCTTTCAAGTATTCTAAAAACTTTTTTCTCAACTTGGCCACTTTTGGATCAATCACAATCCGGCAATATGGCTTATCAGGATTGTTGGCGTAGTAGTCGCGGTGGTAGTCTTCGGCAGGATAGAACTTTTCAAACGGGACGATCTGCGTCACGATGGGCGCACCAAAAGTATTCTCGGCATCGAGGCGGTCAATAGTTTCCTCCGCCGCTTTTTGCTGTTCAGCATTATGGAAGAAAATGGCCGACCGGTACTGATCGCCGACATCGTTGCCCTGGCGGTTCATCGTCGTAGGGTCGTGCGTGGCGAAAAAGACATCAAGCAGGCGTTCATACGGGATGATCGTCGGATCGTATTCGAGCCGGATGACTTCAGCGTGACCGGTGTGACCGCTTGACACCTGTTCGTATGACGGATTATCTATCATACCGCCGGAGTATCCCGATGTTACATTCGTAACGCCTTTTAAACGCGTAAAGACAGCTTCTGAGCACCAGAAACAGCCAGAACCAAATGTGGCTATTTTAGTTGACAGGGTCATTTTCTGAGTGATTTGCTCGCGCGTTTTTTAAAGCTTCATTAAATCTCCAACTTGGGGTATTCGTTGTCACTCAGTGGGTGGCCGCGATGATGCTGAGGGCGGCGACAGTGAAAATGGTCAGCCAGCAGACAGTGTACATCACGAAAAGAACGGCATCCTTTTTTTGTCCTTCAAGGTACATATAGACCGGCCTGCCAAAGATGAGGAGTCCGACGATGGCGGCAGAGAGGACAAAAAGCATCAGGATTGTCGCCGGTCCAAAAAAGTTGTTCATTTTTCCAAAAATACTCTCGGCATTGAACATCAGCGATGCAACGAGCATGCTGTATACCGCAACGCCGAGTGCGTGGAGAAGACTATGTAAGGCGAGCTTCGATGGTTTCATGGGGGTAGTAGTGAGTTGTTAGTATCTAGTACCGAGCGAACAATTACTGCATATCATTCTCCACGTACTCTTTCAACGGGCCGAGATAGTAATCGCGCCATCCGTCATCAATATCTTTCAGTTCATCTTTGGGTACTCCCGTGTGGTGTAGTACCAGTTGAGTCCCGGCTTTCTCTTTATTGAGAGTGAATGTCACTATTGACGGTTTCGCCCATTCACCGCTCATCCATTCTTGCACCAGTCGCTTGTTTTTCACCACCTCAACATTTTCCCCCCAAATATCGCCTCCCCACAATGAGAACTTGGAGCCAACTTTTGCACTCATCTTCGCCGGCCCGCCGCCCCACGCCTCAATGTCTTTAGGAACAGTCAATGCCTGCCATACTTTTTCGATTCGGGCCTTGATATGGTAGCTTTGGTGGATCGGTTTCATATAAACTAATGACAGTATATCACCATTATTTTTTGCGTACAGGATGCCCATGTATTGACACACCCTTCCCGTGCTGACGTAATGTATGATGCTGAAAATCGCAGGACGGGCCCGCTTCGCCGGTGCGAAGCGGGGCGAGATACAAGCATCACCTATGAGTCAAGCCTCACTCGGTTTTCAGCTAGGTTGAGATTTCTTAACTTCTTCTCGCTATGCTCGGTGTCGATCGAAATGACAATGTTGGGTTATGCCGGCACTGGCTTTTTTCTGTAGCTCAGGAAAATCACCAAGGCGACAACCGCCATTGCGCTGCCAAGCCAAAAAGCAAGACTTGGAGACGTGTGCCAGAGGACGCCCGCTGTCAGTGAAGCGACGAAAGCGCCGAGGCCGACGATAGTCTGTTGGAGACCAAAGGCCGTGCCGGAAATTTCAGACCCGACCATCGAAGCGATATACGATTTGCTCACGCCGTCAGTGAGCGCCATATAGAACCCGTAGACGGGAAAGATGAACCACAGCCAGAACGACTGGTGGGTGATTGCCAGCGCGGCGTAGACGACTGCGAAAAGCCCGAAACCGATTGCCAAAATCTTTTTAGGGCCGATTTTATCGCTCCACGCGCCGGCCGGGTACGAAAGGGCCGAGTAGGTGATGTTAAAGAGGACATACGCAGCCACAGCCGCGATAGTGGTCAGGCCAAGATTCTTTGCACGCAGGATCAGGAAGGCGTCAGAGCTATTACCGATTGCAAAAACGCCGCTGACAACCATGAACACTTTGAGGTAGGGGTCGAAATGTTTTACATCACTTAGGTGAATTTCGCGGTGGAGCTTGCTCGCCGCAGGACGGGCTTCCTTGACCAAAAGGATCAGCACGACAACGCCTACAGCGGCGGGGATAGCGGCAATGTAGAAAATGGTTGAGTAGCTGTCCTTAAAAACCGCGAGCAAGAGTAAGGCAAGAAGCGGGCCGATAACGGCGCCGGCGCTGTCCAGCGTTCGGGTCAAACCAAAAGCCCTGCCGCGTATCTCGGGCGTGACACTTTCAACAATGAGCGCATCCCTTGCCGCGACTCGAGAACCTTTACCGAATCTGTCCAAAAAGCGCGCGAACAATACCAGAGGCCATGTGGTGGCCAGCCCCATGATCACTTTCGAAATCGTTGAAACCGAGTAGCCGACGACAACCAGCGGTTTGCGCCTGCGGATCTTGTCCGACAGCCAGCCGGAAAAAACTTTTACGATGCTCGAGGTTGATTCCGCGAGCCCCTCGATGAGTCCCACAATAGCCACCGGCGCGCCAAGTACACTCGTCAAAAAAATCGGGATGATGGGGTAGATGGTTTCGGATGCAATATCATTAAAAAAGCTGACAAATCCCATTGCCCAGACGTTTTTAGGCAGGCGAGGTTTATCCTGCATATTCACTTGTTGCGGGGAATCAGGCACGGTCGCTATGACATTAAACGGGTATTGACTCTATCGCATTGATACACCGCCAGTGTAGCATTTTTTTACTTCTTTCAAAACCAAAAACGCCCCATCATCTTGACGGAGCGTTTTTGAATAGTTACTTGTGGGTACTTAGGACTTTTGGAACTCGCCTAAGTGTTTTCCTAACTCAAAAGCCATTTTCTTTATTGCAGTCATGATGTCTTCTCTCTGCTCGAAATCAGGTTCACTCTTAACTAACCTCTCTAGCGCGGTTAACTTCGCTTCATAGTCAACCTTATTCTCATCTGTTAGTGACATTGCCGCAAGCGCAGTATCCAGTTCCCGCGCAAGCTCGTTGAGATCGGAATTCAACTCATTCCAGTTTTTTGTTTCCGCGTCATGCATGCAGTGGCTGATTTCCGCTTCGACGCGGTTTGCGCCGGGGCTAAATTCGTCTTCTGGGGTTGGCATAGTATATCTTTACCGGTTAGTTAATGAAATTTTACTCTTAAAAAACAATAAGATATTATGGAATCCTATCACATTTATCTTATACTGTCAAGGTTCGGTTGCCTATTGGCAGTTCCAATAATACCCTGCGCCCACGCTGCTGCCCTTTCCAGTTCCCCCTGTTTCAGCGGGCCTTCTTTTCCAAGGACGAAAAATGTTTCAGCGGCTACGATTATCGCGCCTTTGCTTTTTAAAATAGAAGCGAGCCGTTTGGAAGCGTAACCAAAAAATTTTACGATAAAGCGTATAAAGCCCTGCTTGTTGTCCATCGGCATACCTGTATCAAAGGCTGCAGCGCGAACATTGCCCAACGCATGGGCGGGAATGGCATTTAAAAATTGTTGCATTGCCTGCGATGGGCGCCCGCCGTGGGTAGGGGAACCGACGATTAACACATCAGCTGATCGCAGATCAGCCGCTGAAGTTTCACTAACACGGAGTATCTTTACCTCGCCGACCAGACCCTTGGCAACCGCCTGCGCGACTTTCCCCGTGTTGCCATAGAGGGAGTCGTAGATGATGAGAGTTTTCATGGTTGTATTTCTCATTCACTATATTCTAATTTAAACACAGAGTATTTGTATTCCTTGAGGCAGCTTATCTGCCCAGTATCGCATCGAGCATCTTCGTACGGGTGATAATGGCGGCGGGTATTAATCCTGACAGCACCGACACCCACATGATCGCTTCGCTGCGGGCTATATAGTCGGCTTTATCCAAAACTAACACAGCATCGGCTATCGGCAAAACGAAAGGGTGCGCCTGGAAATATGGCGTGAGCACCAGGAGAAATATTGCCGTGCCGAGTATCACTCCAAGTACCGAGTATACCGCAGATAAAATCACATAGCTTGTGATAATGATATACGGCTTGATGCCGATAGCCCGCAAAATGCCGATCTGCTTTTTTTTGTTGATAATATCGACATAGATCACGATAAAAATGGTTACTCCCGCGATCAATATGCCGACGGTCGACATCAGGATATTGATGCTTAAGAAACTTTCGCTGATTGATTTCATCAGACCGGCGGCCTCTTGCCATGAGTAGACATTTGCTTCAATGCCGATGGCATGTATTTTGCTGATGATATCTTGTTCTTTTTGACCGGCGCTGATTTTGACTACAATTGTTGTGGCCTGAGTATCTGCGCCCGGCATCAATTGACCCAGAGCTTTTTCGGTAATAAACGCGCGTTTATCCGTTTCAGAAAATTTTGTCTCAAAAATTCCCTTGATGGTAAAATCCTTTGATACCCCGTCGATTGCCAATGTTACTTTTTCTCCTATCTTGGCTCCCTTGAAAGAAGACGCGCCACCCCCGTCATCTGATCCACCCGTAATCTGCCGGCCGATGATAATCGCATCTTCGTCGTTTACATTCAAATAAGAGCCCTCAATTATTTTCTGTCCGACGTTAGTTACCTTGCTTTCGTCCGCCGGATTGATTGCTAAAATTTGCCAGTTGCCTTTTAAGTTTTTGTATTTGAGCTCTGCTGGAACGAGCATTTCGGCGCTTGCCGCCTCTACTCCATTCACACTTTTTAGCGTGTCCAGAACTTTATTTTTATCCTTAATAAAATCATCGCCATCCTTCGGCGTTAGGTAGATGTTGCCTGTGAGCGTATTGATGATTTGCTTATTACTGCCGTCTATGATGCCGTTAAAAAGGGATGAAATAAAAATTAGATTAATGAAAGCAACCGCCATCAACGAAGTCGTCAGAAAAAAGGTCCACTTCCTGCCGCGGCGGATGTATTGCCATGCTAAATAAAAGGGGAGACGAAGTTCACTTTTCATACCAGTTTCCCGTCAGAAAGTTTGATATGGCGAGTGGCATATTCGAGTTCCTCGGGTTCATGGGTGATCATGGCAATGGTGATATGCTCCTGCTCGTTCAAGGACTTAAAAATACGAAGCACGTCTTTGGAAGCGATTGTATCAAGGTTTGCTGTCGGTTCATCAGCGAAAAGAATCCGGGGGGCATTGATTAACGCCCGGGCGATAGCCACTTTTTGCTGCTCTCCGCCCGAGAGCTGGGTCGGCAGGCGGCGCGCTTTATCACGCAAGCCAACTTTGGCTAAAAGTGTAAGCGCCTTATCTCTCGCATCCTTTGATGTGCCGATCATCATCGCCGGGAGCATGACATTTTCCAGAGCCGACAGCTCGGCGACCAATGCGTATTCCTGGAAGATGTATCCCAGCTGGCGCAAGCGCATATCCATGCGCTTTTTTTCCGACAGACGGGTCACTTCCCGGCCGTTGATATATATCTCCCCGGTGTCAGGGGAATCCAGAAGCCCGAGCTGGTGGAGAAGCGTCGATTTGCCGGAACCGTTCCTCCCGGTAATCATGATAAATTCTCCCTGTGCGATCCGTAAAGATACATTCTTCAACGCCACAGTCTTTGCGTCACCTGAACGGTAGGACTTAGTAATGTTCTCAGTCGCAATGTGGAGATTGTTTGTATCCTGGTACATTAGTCCAAATGTTTCAGAGTATCCATTAGTATTTCCAGCCCCTCGTCCAGCAGTTCTCGGGAAATAGTAAGCGGTGGCATAATTTGCAGGTTGTTTTCGCTGCCGACAACAATGTGCAATCCCTTCGCAAATGCCGCATCGACTACTCGTTTTGCAGTTTCAGAGTCTTTAAGTTCTACTCCGATTTCCATGCCTTTTCCGTGCAGATTAACGACTGAGCTGCCGACAAATTGTTGTAATTTCTCAATAATATGCTGCCCCTTTGATTGCGCCATTTCCCACGTTTTTTCCCGCTGGTGGATTTCGAGCGTTTTAAGCGCCGCGGCGCATGCGACAGGGGTCCACCCAAAGGTAGTGATAAGAAAAATGTCCTGCAGTATAGACTGGAACATATCAGAGTTTCCGACCACAGTTCCGATGGCTGATGCTCCGTTGGAAATGGCTTTTGCCATCACGATCATGTCGGGTACTACGCCCTCGTGTTCAATAGCGAAAAGCTTTCCTGTCCGCGAAAAGCCGGTGCCGACTTCATCGACGGTAAGGAGCGTGCCATACTTTTTTGTCAGCTCACGCATCGACTTGAGAAAACCCGGGTACGCGACCAGCGTCGTTCCCCAGCCCGTGATGATGCCGGGTTCTGCCACCACTGCTGCGACATCCCGATGGCTAAGCGTTTCTTCTAAAGTTGCGAGGAACTGTTTCATCGCGTCCTCTCCCAAGTTCTCCGAGGGAAAGTCTAATTGCACGAACTCAGGAACCAGCGGCGCAATTTTTGCTACCGACTCTGAAGAATACCCAAGCGCCAGTGAAGCAAAAAGCTGGCCGTGGTAGCTGTTCTTGAAACCGACTATTTTTTTCCGGCCGGTGGCGGCGCGTGCGATCTTTATCGATTCCTCGATAGCTTCGGTGCCGCCGGTCGCTTTGACGCAGGCGTCAAGCCCTTGGGGGAGCGCCGCTGTGAGCTTCGCCGCGTATTCTTCCTGGACAGGATCAGTGCCCCAGAGGAGTCCCTGAACATTTTTCTTGGTTTGAGCAATAACTGCCTCGTTTACCTCCGGGTGGTTCCATCCTAAGTTGGTCACATTCCACGCGGACGTGAAGTCTATGTATCTTTTCCCGTCCCTGTCCCAAATCAGCGAACCTTCCGCTTTTGAAATCCGAAAAAAGTTGTATTTCTTCATGTTCCGGTAGACGATGCTGTTTTCGATCATAAGGGTGTATTAATGTGTGGGCGAAAGTCTTATTAATCAGCGGAACCTATCAATATTGTGCGCGGGTTTACGAGATACTACTGACTAAGCGCGAATGAAGGGTTGCTGGAATGTTGCCAGTCAACACTTACCGGGCTGCCGCCGAGATCTTTCCGATCCGGTCCGACCGAGTACACCAATTTTTGGTCCGCGGAATATGCCAGTGGCTGCCCGTTGTACGGGTCTTTGGGCACGGCATCAAGGTATTTTGGAACTATATCAGACCAACTTGCCGGGAGACGGCCATTCTCGGCTGTAAATGCTCGGGAGCCAAGCGTGGCCTCAGTGGCAGAAATTGCTACAGATTCGTTACAGCGTTTGGTGGACAGACCGCCTAATGACACTTCACCGAGAGAGGCCAGGATTTTACCGATTGCATTAGGCTTGAATATCCAGGTTGCATTCGGGTATTGCACCGGGAAAGTCCGCGGCGGATTCACGTCCACAATCGTGCAATCGGCTTCCGAGTTGCGCACGCCATCGGTCATCTGTTCAACCTTATACCGCCATGTTTGGTTTGGATGATAGTAGAATTTTGACAATCCCGAGTAGTCGAGAAAATTGCCCAAACGCGAGTTTCGCTGGATGGTGCGTCCGTTACTATCGACGCTGATGCTGTATGATCCGAGCAACGGTCCAAGGAGAGAATTTTTTTGCAAGAAATTTTTATACGCGACATACTCCATTTTCATTGCATTCGCCTGGCCATCTCGGGAATCACGGTAGTCCTCCAGCTTTTGTGCTGTCTCTTTTGCCTGTGCTGTCGTTATGGCAGTATTGAGCGCGATATGCCGCAAGCCCGTTAAACCGGTTTGTTTAATGCTGCTTGCGACAAGGTAGGTGATCAGGGCTCCTTGGCCATTTTCCATCGTGTGGCCGAATCGAACCACATCCTTTGCCTCATCCAAGCCGCCCTGGATATCGCCATTTCGCGCCCGTGATTCGGCCTCGAGCGCTGCCACTTGCGCTACTTGGCGGTATGAGGAATACACCGGAAATATTTCTGTGTCCAAGTCTATGGTAGTCGGTGACGCAAAAACCTGGTCTTGATAGCGGAATTTGCCCGCGGCCTGCCTGAAGAGAGTGATATCCGCGGCATGATCCGTGATTACTGTTGCCGCGTACGCTTCGTTTCCTGGATAATCATTTACCGCCGCCACTAACCTAGGGTCCGGTTCTGAGGGGAATGAATGCGCATTCTCAATCCGCTGCATTTCCACAAATGCGTTGTCCGTATCAGCGACAACTACGTTCGGCAAAAACAATAACGAGTCGTCCGGCCGCGGTTCATCATGAGTAAAAATTACAGCGAATAAGAAAAAGGCCGCCAGTAAAACGATGGGAATGGCTACAATGAGGAGGGAAATCGGGATAATGCGATGGGAATGGTTCATACGAGCGGTAGTTAATGCGGAGGAGGAAGTTCCACCAGTCAGCGGAGTTTTATCGTCCCGCATTCACGAAACTTTACATGACTCTTTGTTGTCGTAGGACGGCCTCCTCTTGGAAGATACTACTACCCTAGCAAGAAAAACCAAGAAAGTGAAGAAACGCCGATGAGCTTTTCCCTGCTGAGTTGAAGCTGAGTCGCACGTAGTACCGAGAACAAAGGCAGAAAAAAACGCTCGTATCAGGAAAGATATCGGACACTGATGTCGACCTCATCAAGATTTATGTGATAGACTGAAAGAAGTCAAAAAATTACTGTGTAAAGAAAAAAGATGCAAAATTGCAAAGACAATGAGCTTGAACGAAACTACGATCACGAAACTGGGAACTAACAAAAAGATTGCGCCGTCCGGTCTGCGAATGCGGCTGTTCATGACCAGCGGTCTGCTGTTGTTTTTAGAGTTGGCGCTTATTCGCTTTATTCCTTCGCAAATTACCTACTTTGGGTACTACGCCAACTACATTCTACTCGCCAGTTTTGTCGGCATCGGCGTCGGAACACTGCTGGCAAGCCGGCGGTTTTCATTTCAAACAATATTTCCCTGCCTGCTTCTAGCGGTCGTTCTGGTTTGTATGTTCTTTTCTTTCACTGTGGCACCGGGTGTAAACGGAGAAATTCGATTCACGTCGAGCACCGAGGGATATATCCTCCCGGACTACCTCCTGGTGCCTGCCATTTTCCTCATTGTGGCGCTCACATTTGCCTCGGTAGGCCAGTATCTCGGCAGGTTGCTGGATCTCGGCAAACCGCTTGTCGTGTATACATGGGATATTCTGGGAAGCCTGGCGGGTATCGCAATCTTCACGCTTTTCTCCTACCTCCAAACGCCTCCGTGGATGTGGTTCATTGTCGTAGTGTGCCTGGCAACGGCCATGCCATGGCCCGCTCGACGGATTTTCCGGGTCTTCGCTGTAATCTTTTTTATCATGGTTGTTGCCCTATCCGTGCAGGCGGGAAAAAGTCAGCGCTGGTCCCCATACCAAAAGGTGACCACAACGCCAGTATACGAAAATTCCGTACCCCGCACTCTAAGCGGCTATCGTTTATCTGTCAATAACATCGGCCATCAGGAAATTATCCGTGATTTTTCTTCCCTACACTGGTTCTACGCCTATCCCTACAGGGCACCCAGTAATGCGACGTTCAATCGGGCCCTTATCATTGGCGCCGGTACCGGTAATGATGTTGCTGTGGCGCTTGCGCACGGCGTCAAGCATGTGGATGCGGTGGAAATTGACCCGGTATTATTCGACATCGGTAAAAAGATTCACCCCAACAAGCCGTATGACGATCCTCGGGTGACGGTATATGTCGATGACGGCCGGGCGTTTCTGCAAAAAACGAAATCTACCTATGACTTGATTATTTACGCTCTCCCTGATTCACTGGTTTTGGCGGCTAGCCATGGCAACCTGCGATTGGAGAGTTATCTGTTCACGTTGGAATCCTTCGCTGCGGCAAAAAAGCATCTGGCGCCGGACGGGTTATTCGCACTGTACAATTTCTACCGCCAGCCCTGGCTGGTAGAAAAAATTACCGGCATGGTCGACAGCACCTTTGGCAAGCCGTCGTATCTCTTTTATGGCAGAGATAACATAGACGGAATCGTGATGAACGGCGGACGGATTGATTCACTGGTTCCGGAAGCCGAGCCGTCCCGCACGGTGCAAAACCCGCCGCCTCCAGCCACTGACACCTGGCCTTTCCTCTATCTTCGAAATCCCTCGGTGCCACTGTACTATATCGAAATGCTAGCCATCATCGCGCTTATCATCAGCGGTCTCGTATTCTCAGCGCTCCGCGGAACTGCACAACGCAAACTGGAGCCGACATACTTCTTTCTTGGCGCCGCATTCCTCCTGTTGGAAACCAAAAGTATCACGCAGTTTGCCCTGTTGTTCGGTTCGACCTGGATGGTCAATGCGCTGGTGTTTTTTGCCATTCTTTTATTAGTGCTGGCTGCGATTCGTTTGGTTGACCGTCTGCGCATCGGCTCTCTCACACCCTGGTATATTGCACTCGGTCTTTCATTGGTTATTCAGTTTTTGGTTCCGCTGTCGATTGTGCTGCCGCTTTCGCCGGCTCTGCGCTATGTCCTCGGCGCACTATTGACACTTTTCCCGGTCTTTCTCGGCAATGTGATCTTTGCCCGGACGTTTCGGGATTCAACGCACAACGCGACAAACTTCGCATTCAACCTTCTCGGGGCGGCTGCCGGAGGCATTTTGGAATACTCAGCGATGCTAATCGGATATCAGTATCTGGTCCTTGTTGTGATGGCGATGTACGCGCTCGCATTTATCATGCCATATGTAGGCCGTCGCCAGAAAGTTTTGACAAGCGCCTAACATGGGATGCAATATTCACAAAAAGCCAGCTCAGCGGCGGTGAGTGGCGGGCGATTTATGAGTTCCGGAGCGGAGGAGGTGACGCCACAAATCGGTGGGGCAGGGATTTGTTACGGAACAAGCCCCAAACGGAGGAGAGAGGATTCGTCACGGGGGGAACCTGCAAAACGGAAGGGGTGAGATTCGAACTCACGAAGCCCGTGAAGGCTTATCGGTTTTCGAGACCGACCCGTTCGACCACTCCGGCACCCTTCCACTTTGAAGGCTACTTTTGTATATCAAGTAGCAAGTCGCGGATCTGCTGCTTAAGGAATCTTTTACCTTCAGTCGTTTTTAAATATTTTTCACGCCGTTCTGCGTCCGATTTTCTTGAGTAAACTTCATAATGCACCAACCTAAGCGGGTGCCGATACTGAGTTGATTTTACTTTCCCATTTTTATGTTGCTCAAGCATACCTTCTAGATTTGTAGTGAAACCAGTATACAACTGTTTGTTGGAAAGTAATAATATGTAAACGTAGTTGTTCATATAATTCAGGTAGCGGTTTTCGCCCTGTCATTCGACAGGGCGCCCCGAGTTTATCTCGGGGCGAGACCGACCCGTTCGACCACTCCGGCACCCTTCCATTCAGGGCTCCAGTGTATATAAAAAATTGGATTTAGGCAATGCTTACAACACGATCAGATTTCATTGTATAAGGAGGTCCCGAGATCCTTCACTGCATTCAGGACATGGTTCGGGATGACAGACTCAAGTTGAATCAGAACAATGACGACTGGCCCACCGGTTTTGCCCGCTCCGCATCCGAAAAGACTTTAATGATACCGTACGTACCATCGTACCCAGGCGTTATCTGAAGCTTACCCGCTCTTACGCGCATGACACCCTCGGCAACCATTGGCTGTGTTATTGCCCGCAGCTCTTTTTCTGGGATATTCAGAAGAATGTTAAATTCACTCTTTCCAACGTTCACGAGCCTGTCGTATTCCGCGGCGACTGATTTGGAAAGCTTGCCCACGCCCAGCGCTTCGCCGATGATTTCAGCAAGCGGGACCAGACTTTTAAATGGCGGACGGTTGCCTGGATTAAATCCTTGGGGACGTTGTGTTAGCGTTTCCACACGGTTCATGACGCCGACGGTCACTTTCTTCCCGCAGACGGGGCAGATGCCCTTGTGCTGTTTAGTATCCCGGGGAGACCAACGCGTTTTGCAGTTCCGATGCCCGTCCCAGTGGTACATGCCTTCCTCCGGAAAGAACTCTATGGTAAACGCAATTCTGTTCTCCGCAGATTTCTGGCGGATGGAGTCAGCTATGACCTGATATGAGCGTTCCTTCAGTTCAAACACCGTCGCTTCACGGCCGATATTGGGAGCCGAGTGAGCATCGGAGAAAGACACGATTGATTTCGAATCAAGCTCAGCTATTCTCCAGTTCATCGGCGGGTCAGATGAAAGGCCTGTTTCTATTGCATAGATTGACGGTGCCAACTCGTCAAAACATTCCTGCAGCGAGTCAAATCCCGACATGGAGCCGAATAAACCGAACCACGGTGTCCACACGTGGGCCGGGATGACCAGACAATCTGGCGAGGCGTCAAGGACAATTTTTGCCAGCTCTTTTGCATCAAGGCCGATGATTGGCCTGCCGTCTGACTTCAAGTTGCCGATCCAGCCGAGCTGAGCGTTTATTTTTTCCGCAACGGCAAACGACGGAGCGTACAGCAGGATGTGGACCCGTCTTCCCTTTCCATTTTTTGAGTAAATGCAACTCACTTCCGCCGAAAGCAAAAAGCGAATCGGTGACCCCGACCCCTTTTGTTTGTACAAGCCGGGCTCAGCTTCTTCGAGCTCTTCTTTCAACTCCGTGAACCATTCTGGGTGCGTAAAATCCCCGGTACCGATGACATCAATGCCTTTTTTTATCCCCCACGTCTCAAGATTCTTGATGGTCATCTCTTTAGATACGGCACGGGCGAAACGTGAATGAATTTCAAGATCGCAAATTATCCGCATACGAAATTCGCCTGTAGTATAGCATTACCCAAGATCCATGTCGCTGTTTTTTTGTAGAGAGAAAAAAGCGTACTCGGGGGAGTACGCGTAGAATTCCATGTTCATGTTTCAAGAAAGGGCGAGCGTGAGAGCCTCACGGAGCTTCACTGGGCAGTGCGTGAGCCAGTGGGGCGATTTTAGTTGACTACCCGGGCGCTCACCCTCACTGAGCGAGATGTTCTGGGGGATGAGGTCACTGAAAACGGCGGCAAAGTTTCCGGATTCTCCCAGAGTCGGAGCGACGGGCTCAGCCCCAATGGAACGATAACGGTCGAGCACATTCTCCGGTACTGCTCCGGTGTTGACGATCACTACATCGGGCAACCTTCCCAAGTATGGTGGCAGCATTGAAACATGATTGCCCGCATTCCAGCCGTCGGTAAGGCCGGGCTGCGTCATCATATTGCACAACATAATGACTTTTGCCCGACTGTCTCGAACGGCATCCTTGATTCCCTTCGGAAGCAATGCCGAGATAATTCCCGTGTGGAGTGATCCCGGGGCAATGATGATAACATCGGCGCTCCGTATTGCCTCGATAGCAGGCGGGTACGCCCCGGCATCATTTGACAGACGCATCTGGGCGATGGGTATGCGGGGAACACGTTGAATGATGTTCCATTCACCCGTGACGACACTGCCGTCGGTCAATTCAGCGACAACGTTGACGTTAGCCTCCGTCGCAGGCAATACCTTTCCGAGACAGCCTAGATCGCGCGCGACTGTTTCGAATGCAGCTCCTATCCCCCCCAAGGAAAGAATGTGATCTGCGATGAGCAGATTTCCTACGGATATCCCCGCTTCGTTTCCATCTCTGAACCGGACCGCGAAGGCAGATGCTTCCGTAGTGTTCGGCGCTAAAGCCTGAATACAGTTGCGTCCATCGCCGACTTGCGGTATTCCATGAAGTTCTCGCAGATCGCCACTATGTCCCCCAGTGTCGGTAACCGAGACGATGGCCGTAAGTGATTGAGCATATCCTCGGACTGCTCCGAGAATGCTTGCTTGTCCGGTACCCGCGCCGATAACTGCCACTTTCTGGTCCTGTAATGCGGTGAAAGGGACTTCAGTCATTAACCACCTCCCTGGTGTATGTCCTTGTTGCTTTAAGTTGCTTTCAAGAGTTAACGAACTTTTTTCTCGCGTGTGAAGTATTTTTCTTCACGCTCAATCAATAAATGGCGAGAGCATTTTCTCCCCGCTTTTTGACTGATCATGAGCACCGTCGATTAAATTTCAGTGCGCAGTTTTTTTGTCTTGGAAAATACCTTTTTGAAGTATTCTTGTTGGACTTCGGTAAATTCCTGATCCCGTCTCCGCATAACCCGCGAGGTAACTTCTGTGGCCTTGTCAAACATATATTCTTCTGTGCCATCCAGCGTATTATGCCATGAGAAGGGCGGCAGGTATTTTGGCTGGAAGCCGGGACCGAAAACGTTGCTTATTGGGCCTATATTCGTGCCTCCCGCGAACATACTATTAATACCGGATTTTACATGATCCCCCATAAGAAGTCCAATGAAAAGCTGGCCCGTGTCAACCGGCGCTCCCGAGAGATGGACTCGAATAGGCGAATACGTATTTTTCAAATCACTGGTTGTCGTTCCTGCGCCGAGATTGCACCAACTCCCGATGTAGCTGTGTCCGACAAATCCGTAGTGCTGCTTGTTCGTGAATGGCAGGATAATTGAGTCCTCGACCTCGCCGCCGATTTTGCACGTATGTCCAATAGTGGTTCCACCATACAATGTCGCACCAGCCTTAATGACGGTGTTGTGACCGATATAGATGGGCCCCTTTATCACGCTGTTTGCCATTATCCGGGCGCCATGCTCAATAATAATGGGGCCTTCGGTCGCGTCCAAAACGACTCCGGATTCGGCAACGCTTTCCGGCGCGAGAAAAATATTTTTAGGGTTCACCTGGACTGTAGTGGCATAGACCATACCCTCCTGTTTCCCAAGTGGAAAGGCGCGGGCGTTCTCCTGAAGCGCTCCGCCGTTATCGAGCATGAGCTCCCAGATGTACGAGTACAGTTTTATCGAAATCTCTTCATTGGGGATGGATCCGCGAATCTCCTTCAAGTAGCCATAAATATTCCCCTTGCGGTTTTCCGTTAATATCACTCGTGCAGCAACTATGGTATCGTGAGCAACATACATAACGCCGTTTCCGGCGAGCTTAATAATCTGAGCCAAACGATCCGGGTGTGCGACGCGAGCATTCACAAAGAGATACTCTCCGGCTTCAAGATTATTTGTCGTTATATCATCTCCCAGATCAGCCACAGGTGCAAGCTCATCGCGGCAACTCAGTGATGTCAGCAAGTCGGGAAACGCGAGAGCAAAGCGGTGATAACGTGGCATGGTTCCTTGCATCAGCTCCCATACAGGGTGAAAGTAATGCAACGGTTCAAATGAAGCTACGGTCTCATCCTCAAAAATACACAATCGAGTCGGCTCGATTTGAAATTTCTTTTTTTTCGAAAAAAACCCCATAGTAATTATTCTACGGTAACGCTTTTAGCGAGATTTCTCGGCTGATCAACATCACACCCGCGCTCGACTGCGACGTAGTATGCGAGGAGCTGAAGCGGAATCGTGGTGACAAGCGGAGAAAGTTCGATAGGCACTTGCGGTACGCGAAGCACGTGGTTGGCTTTCTTTTCTATCGTTTTGTCATTATCATTCGCGACGGCAATTATGTCCCCCCCGCGGGCAAGGATCTCTTCCATATTGGATAAAATTTTCGGATATAGAGGATCATGGTCGAGCGCAATAATGACCGAGGGCATCCGCTTATCTATCAGCGCGATAGGGCCGTGTTTCATCTCTGCTGCCGGGTATCCTTCTGCGTGGATGTAGGATATTTCTTTCAGTTTTAACGCTCCCTCCAAGGCGACAGGGAAGTTTATGCCCCTTCCTAAAAAGAGGAAATGATCGCGGGATGCGTGCTTTTTTGCGATTTCGCGGATTTTCTGCTCCTTTTCCGGCTGGAGTATCTCTTGGATTCTCTCAGGAATATTCTTTAACGCTTCGAGGATTACCTTTCCTTTTTCGACGGACATGGCGCGGCTGCGTGCGAGGAGGATACTGATAAGAGTCAAGATGGTAATTTGAGCCGTGAACGCCTTTGTAGAGGCGACGCCGATTTCGGGTCCCGCATGGAGGTAGACGCCGGCGGCGGTTTCTCTGGCTATCGTGCTACCTACGACATTGCAGATTCCCAACACTGTCGCTCCCTGACGTTTTGCTTCTCTCAGTGCCGCGAGGGTATCAGCAGTCTCCCCGGACTGGCTAATAACGAGAACGACAGTGCCTTTCTCAATAATGGGTGACCGATACCTGAATTCGGACGCGTATTCCACCTCAGCGGGGATACGGGCGAGCTCCTCTATGAGATACTCGCCGACTAGCCCGGCGTGCCATGATGTTCCGCATGCCGTAATAATAATACGTTTTGCATGTTGGAGCTGTTCAAGATGAGATGCCAGACCGTTCAGGTGTGAAACTCCATTTTCCAGGTCAATCCGGCCGCGCATCGTATCCCTGAGGGCGCTCGGCTGTTCGTCAATTTCTTTTTTCATGTAGTGGTCGTATCCGCCCTTTTCAATTTTTTTCGCATCCCAGTCGATATGCGTCGCCTTGCGAATAATGGGAATATTTTTCAGCGAAATAATCTTATATCCCTTGGGGGTCAGATGCACCATTTCCCCGTCTTCGATATGAATGATTTCCTTAGTGTGGGCGATAAACGCCGACGGGTCTGAAGCGATATAGTATTCTTCCTTGCCCACGCCGAGCACGAGAGGACTTTGGAAGCGCGCTGCGACAATCTCTTCGGGGTGTGATGCGCTGATAGCCACGATAGCGTACGCGCCGACCAGGTCGTTGAGCGCTGTGCGGACGGCCTCGACAAAGTCGCCGTTGGCGTATTCCTCGATCAGATGGGCGATAACCTCGGTGTCTGTTTCGCTCGAAAACATGTGCCCTTTTTTCTCGAGCATGGTTTTGAGCGTCCTGTAATTTTCTATTATGCCGTTGTGCGCTACGGCAAGCTGGATATTTTTGTTCCACGGGCAACCGGTGTGCGGGTGGGCATTGAGCTCTGTCACTCCGCCGTGGGTTGCCCAACGGGTATGGCCTATCCCGATGGCTCCCTTCCATGCGCCATGCGCAGTCGCCCGCTCGAGATCATTAATTTTCCCGACAACTTTCTTTATTTCCAATGTCGTTCCGTCTGTCATTGCCAGGCCCGCAGAATCATACCCGCGGTATTCGAGCCTGTGCAGACCTTCGATGACTACGTCTCGAACGTTTTTATTGCCGACATATCCGATGATGCCGCACATAGGTAAGGGAGATAAAAGATGAAAAAGAAGAATGGAAAATTACTGGATAAGTCCGTGCTTTTTGCCGATGCGGGTAAAGGCCTCGATTGCCTTATTAACATGCTCATCCGTGTGCGCTGCTGACAGCTGTACGCGTATACGCGCAGTTCCCTGCGGGACCACGGGATACCAAAATCCGATAACAAAGACACCCTCATTAAGGAGATCGGCGGCAATCGCCGCGGCGACAGTAGCTTCGCCGAGCATGATGGGCACTATAGGATGGTTGTTGCCGCGGATGGTAAAGCCCGCTGACGTCATCGCCGAACGGAATTTCTCCGTGTTGTGCATCAGCTGTTCACGCGCTTGTTTAAGCGTGTCGGCGTGGTCGACAATATATTGCGTTGTGGCCACGACTACGGGAGCAAGGGAGTTAGAAAAAAGGTACGGCCGGGACCGCTGCCGCAAAAAGTCGACGATCTCCTGCCGCGCTGCAGTAAACCCGCCTGATGCCCCGCCAAAGGCCTTGCCAAATGTCGATGTAACAATATCAATGCGATCCATGGTCCCTGTCGCTTCGCCGCTGCCCCTGCCATTCGGACCCAGGATGCCTGTGGCATGCGAATCATCCACCATAACGACAGCATCATAGCGGTCTGCGAGGTCGCAGATATCTTTCAGTTTCGCCATTTCTCCATCCATGCTAAAGACTCCGTCAGTCACGATAAGCTTGATGCGTTTAGATTGAGCCGCCTTCAGCTGGTTCTCGAGATCATCCATGTCGTGATGTTTATAGCGATACCTCTCGGCCTTGCAAAGCCTGACACCGTCAATAATGCTTGCATGGTTAAGCTCGTCGGAAATTATTGCATCATCGCCGGCGAGCAAAGTTTCAAAGAGCCCCGCATTTGCGTCAAAGCAGGATG
Source organism: bacterium (assembly GCA_021815445.1). GTDB lineage: Bacteria > Patescibacteriota > Patescibacteriia > UBA10025 > UBA10025 > JAKAGM01. The sequence goes on from JAKAGM010000002.1 coordinate 92,098, forward strand.
AATAGAGGATTGCATCATCCATTCCTACGTACTGCGCGAGAGTTCGCTCGAGTTTCCGATGCTGTTCCTGCGTGCCGGAGATGAAACGGACCGATGAGAGGCCGTAACCGTAGCGATCAAGCGCTTTTTTTGCGGCAGAGATGACATCGGGATTATTCGCGAGCCCGAGGTAATTATTTGCGCTAAAGTTAAGCACGCGTTTGCCGTTAACGGTAATCTCGGCGCCTTGGGGAGATTGCAGCTCGCGTTCTGTTTTCCAGAGCCCTTGTGATCGGATGTCGTCCTCGGTTTTTTTAAGTATGCGTTGTAAAGAATCGTACATAGGGGGATTAAAACTTCAAAATAGTCTTAGGGTGGGCGAGCATGTGCTCCTCAAATGTCTGCGTCGTCGCTTCTGAAAAAGGGAGCATGGTGCCTTTTCCTCCCTGCAAAAGCTCATTCCATAATTTGTCCTGAATGCCGTTCGACGCGTCTTCGAGGAGGCGCTGGGTTATTTCCCACGTTCCAAATATCCTGCGGCCAATGATTGAATGCAGGGTAATTCCGCGCACGATAAGCTTATCAAACATTTTGATTGATATGTCGCCCGTTTTTATCCCGAAGAGTACGACATCCCCGCCCCGTCTCACTGTTTGGATGGCCGTATTAACACTCGTATGGTAGCCGGCCATTTCCAGCGCGACATCCACTCCCACGCCCTCGGTCAGGTCGTGAATTTTCCGGACAAGTTCAGCATCATATCCCGGCTCCGGGTCTCGTGCGGTTACCGCGGTGACATCAGCGCCGAATGACTTTGCGAGCGCCAGTTTATTCTCGTTTGGGTCTGCGGCGATAATGTACGATGCGCCCGTAGCTCGGGCAACCATGGTGGCCATCAGGCCGATTGGTCCGCATCCAAAGACTGCTATGCGTTTACCCTTGAGATCCACGCGAGTGGCAGCATGAACAGCATTACCAAAGGGCTCCTGCATACAGGCTATCTCAGGTCGTATTTTATGTGTATCCGTATGCCACAATATTTTTGCAGGGATTTTGATGTATTCAGCAAAACATCCGTCAATGCCGATTCCCAGAATGATTTCATCGGTACATACATGCCGTTCACCGCGCACGCACTGGTAGCATTTGCCGCAGGTGATATGGGACTCAGCGCTAACCAGGTCACCTTTTTTGAACCCATACTTTTCTTTGACCGCAGAGCCAGCCTCAACAATTTGACCGAACAATTCGTGGCCGACAATGCGAAGAAACTTATTCTCTCTTTTTAACGATTTAAAAATCTGGTCTTGAAACGCCGTCCGGAACCATATGCCCCTGTCCGACCCGCACACGCCGACAAAGATAAGCTTTACGACAACCCACTCGGCGTCTTGCTTGAGGTTCGTTTCATCTATATGCGGGTCATCCACTGAAATCTTTTTAAGACCCTTAGTTTTTTCCCATGATTCCCGACTGTCGAGGATGAATGCTTTCATGTTGTAGGTGCGATGTTAGGTAATGTTGAATATACATGTTCAAAAATGACTCTTTGAGTTTCAGCAATCGTCGCGTCAGCCATCAGGATTCCGTGCAGTTTCTTGTGTTCGTCGAATGAAATGATAGCCATCTTATGTTCATAGATGATAATGTAGGCAGGACTGCTTTCGGTTTTGGTCAGCCACTTCCGTTCATCCATGCCCCAGAGCTTACCTCCAGATCCTAAGGCGATCACCTTGACTCGGATTTTTTTAGCGATGCGTTTTTTCGCAAAATTCGGAAAGTCAGTGTACAAATGCTCCCGGACGTCTGCGGCTGAGTACGCGTAGTACTCTTTTGTTTTCGCCGAGGACATCGTGTCAATCACATCCTGGAGGATGGCTTTGATGCCTGTCGCACCCTCGTAGTACTTGACCACAGGTTTTGACGGGGATGTCGGAATCAGGGAGCGGAGATTGGGCAAGATACTCTCCAGCTCTCGCCGAGACCTCTCAAGAATCGATACGTTTTGCTCGATAATTTCCTTCAGCCGTTCAGGGTTCTCCGCGACAAAGTACTGGTGCGTGTTCTTATGATAATAGCTGACCAGGCCTTTTTTGAGAAGCGATTTTAAAGTGTCGTACGTCGTTCCACGGTTGACGCCAGTAGTCAAAGCCAAGGTTCGCACAGACGACTGACCCGCCTCAAGAAGTTTGAGGTAGATTTGGGTCTCCTTTTGGTTCAATCCGATACGTTGGAGGATTGATTCGGCCGGCATAAGGTATGTAAAACAGTATAGTTTTTAGCAGAATACCTGTCAATACTTTTACAACCATTTTTACCATTTTTTTCTTATTTGGCTAAAATGAGCCAAAAAGAAGGATAAGGTTTGTCATTTTCTGCTCTACACTATGGATGTATGACTGGGAGCAATTTTTGACCCGGGACGGAAAAATGAGTACACTATGCGCATATGGCAAAAAAAACAGTTATTGTGTTAACAGGCGGGGGCCTGGCGCCTGCGCTCAATCCTACATTATATGGGGTCATCACGGCCGCACGTAAGCAGGGGTACCGCGTTCTCGGGGGTGTTGCAGGATGGCTTAGTCTACTCGAGGACGGACGTCGGATAGACCTGTCGAATGTTGACGTAGAATCAATTAGAAACATGGGCGGCACCTTTTTACGGTCCTCCCGCACCAATCCCTTTAAGGTAGCTGGCGGAGTAGATGCCATTAAAGCAACGCTAAACAGAGAGGGCATTGATGCAATAATTGCCATCGGAGGGAATGATACGCTGGGTGCCGCACGAGAACTCGCGCGAAAAGAAGGCATCCCGGCTGTCGGTATTCCCAAGACTATTGATAACGACCTTTCCGGAACCTACTGGTGTCCGGGATTCCCGTCAGCCGCTCATTATATCAGCTCATTCGTCAGGGAAATCCGCGAAGACGCCGCCTACGCGCTCCAGCGCATTTATGTCATCGAAGCACTCGGCATGCATAGCGGGTGGCTCGCGGCGAGCGGCAGCTATGGCGGCGCTGATGTCATCATTCCTCCCGAGAAGACCGTGTCATTACAGTCGGTGCTCAAGATAACACAACGTCGTTATCGGGATAATGACAACTTCGCCGCCGTTGTTGTGGCGCAGGAAGCTCAGTTCGATGAACCCCTCGGCGTGAGTTATGACGACCAGCACGACCAGTACAGTACCAAGCGGCAGCAATATATAGCGTTAAGCCTGCGTGCCGTCATTGCTGAAAAACTCGGTATCACCACGCGCATGCTGTATCCCGGCAACTATTTTGAAACGGGCGCGCCGATTCCCGTCGATCGTGACTATGCGATCCAGCTGGGCACATTTGCTGTCGGACTTGTTCGAGACGGACATTTCGGTACCATGGCATCTCTCCGCAGGCCCGATGCCCGTGGCGTCCAACTTGAGGTAGTCAGGGAAAGCCTCGATGAGGTGGTCGGGGAAGACAAGCTGAGGAAATTACCTCCCGGCATGTTTGATTATAAAAAACTCCGCGTGACGCAGAAATTTTTCGATTATATGGAGCCGGCCCTCGGGAAATACGCGCCGCCTGATTCTGACTATCATCGCCTCCTGACGCTGGTGAGAAAGGGAAAATAATCAGCATAAAGAAAAGGGGACGCACGTTGTACGTCCCCATCGTTTTACAGACTTCTGAATCTTCTTCACTTAGGCGCGATGACTTTTCTAATGCGCTGGGTGAGGAAGTCGCGAAGCTCTTGGATCTTGGCATCCGTGAGTGCTTCATGCTGAAAGTGCGAGAGGGAAAAGAATGATTCCAGCTCGCTTTGCACCATGACGCCGCGGTAGGCCAGCTCGCATGCTCCCGCACGGAGCTTGTAGATATCCTGGAATGTCCATGTTTGGATATCTCTCAGGTAATCGTCGAGGTCCATCTTCTGGAACTCGTCGATGTAGTCCGATACGCCCAGCTGTACATCTCTCAGTAGCCGGTTTTCCGAGAGCATGGCGAGCATTGTCGCTTCAAATGCCCGCTTTAACTCGGGGCGCAGTCGGCAGAGCTGGATCAGGAAGACCCAGAGAATGCCGACTTTGTGGTAATGCCGCCAGCATCCGATGTCATATGTGACTTTATCTTTCGGATGGATGGCCTCCAGGTTGAACATCCCGGTGGTTGTTTGGTAAAGCTTGGGGAAGAAGAAGTCAATGTACTTCATTCGCCTTCCGTCGGCGCACAGATTCCTGGGGATCGGATCGATCCCCACTTCAAGAAATTCACCGACCTGTGATGCCAAGAACATCGGCCTGAAGCAACGAATCATCCGTCTCGTGTGCTCGCAGGCCTCTGTTACCAGCTGAGCTTGCGACAGCAGCGTTTGAGCAGACGGCCCGCTAAATGGGGCTATCTCGACGAGATGGACCATCCCCTCTGTGACCTTAATGGTAAGGCCGAAACGAACTTGGTCCGGATCGGGCACATCGACGCCAAGTTTTGCCAATTCCTTCACGTAGTCACGCAGCTGTCTGCAGAGGTCGCGTGCAACCTCCTCCTCGAGCGGCCTCTGAGATGCTTTGTAGATGAAGTGCTCACCTGGTGGGGTCTGGATGTGGAACACGTCATTGTAGGAACCTTCGTCGCGGCCGTGTACTCTGCATTCTCCCAGACCTGGAAGAACTATCGTGTGCCCAGTGGCGACATCGGGAGCGAGTATCGGAAAGTCAATCCTTGATGGCATTATGAACTCCTTCGCGTTGTGAAAGAACACTCTCTCAGGCTAGGCCTTTTTTGAGTGCTTTCGGTCCAAGAACATTGTTGTTTTATCGGGGGAACCTTACACAAATTATCATGTTTTGTCAAGGGGTAAGCATGAAAAATATTCTTGCGTTTTTTATAAAAAACTTCCGTGTTGACGGAAGTATTTTATAAATCAAAAACAGTCTCAGGACCCCGGCGATGGCCTACTTTCCCAACGAGCTAAGCTCGAAGTATCATCGGCGCTGGCAGGCTTAACGACCGAGTTCGGAATGGGATCGGGTGTGGCTCTGCCGCTTATATCACCAGGGTTCTGAGACTGTTTACAGGAATGTAAAGGTAATGTGTTTGTGAAGAGCGTATCTTCTGTGAATACGGTTAAATACTCACGCTCTATTAGTACTCCTCCGCTTCACTCCTTACGGAGCTTCCACGTAGAGCCTATCAACCCAATAATCTCTTGGGGAGCTTACTGAAATGTAATCTTGAAGGAGGTTTCACGCTTATATGCTTTCAGCGTTTATCCTTGCCGAACGTCGCTACCGAGCAATGCCCCTGGTGGGACAACTCGTCGACGAGAGGTTCGTTCTTCCCGGTCCTCTCGTACTAGGGAAGAGTCTTCTCACATTTCTACGCCCGCGACAGATAGGAGACCGAACTGTCTCACGACGTTCTGAACCCAGCTCGCGTACCGCTTTAATTGGCGAACAGCCAAACCCTTGGGACCTTCTCCAGCCCCAGGATGCGATGGGCCGACATCGAGGTGCCAAACCCCCTCGTCGATGTGGACTCTTGGAGGGGATCAGCCTGTTATCCCCGGAGTAGCTTTTATCCGATGAGCTTCCGCCGTCCTATTTCGTGGACATACTACCTGCTATCCCTTTTGCAAGGAACAACAAGTAATACGCCGCGTACGGTCGGATCACTAAGTTCTGCTTTCGCAACTGCTCGACTTGTAGGTCTTGCAGTAAAGCTGGCTTGTGGCTTTGCCCTATCTCTCGCATTTCCATCGCGAGATAGCCAACCTTTGTAAACGCCTCCGTTACATTTTGGGAGGCGACCGCCCCAGTCAAACTACCCACCAGACACTGTCCGTTCCCCGGATTCACGGGTGAACGTTAGTCATAAAACCATCTCAGCGTGGTATTCCATATTGCGACTCCACCCCATCCAAAGACAGGGTTTCATAGTCTCCCACGTATGCTCGGCAGAGAAAACTCTATGACAATGCCAAGTTGTAGTAAAGCTTCACGGGGTCTTTTCGTCTAGCCGCGGGTAACGAGCATCTTCACTCGTCTTGCAATTTCGCCGAGTCCCTCGTTGAGAGAGTTTTCAAGTCGTTATGCCATTCGTGCAGGTCGTAACTTACACGACAAGGAATTTCGCTACCTTAGGACGGTTATAGTTACCGCCGGCGTTCGTCAGCGCTTCAGCTCGGAGCTTGCACCCCTCACCTTAACGTTCTGACACTGGCCAGGCATCAGCCCCTATACATCACCTTTCGGTTTAGCAGGGACCTGTGTTTTTGATAAACAGTCGCTTGAAATCGTTTGCTGTGTCCAGCACCACTTTCAGTTGCCAAGCGAATGTTGTATACGTCGATACAATTCTTGCTTAGCTCTGCCATGTTGTTTCAATCTACGTTCCCGAAGTATGGCGTCTTGTTTATTGCCATACTGTTCGCAATAGACAAGCTGCCACGCGCCTGATTGACGGTTCGTTGACGTTTGATTGCCGCTGTTATGTTCCTGCAATCGTCGGTCAAGATTGTGTGTCAGGCCTATATATAACTCCTTACTTACTGAGTGTCTAATGACGTAGATGTTCCACATAGTATTTGCTCCTTAAACTGAAAGTGGTGCTGGAGGGCCATGTACCGAAGGTACGGCCGTTGTTTTGCCGAGTTCCTAAACGAGGGTTCTCTCGTACACCTTAGGCTTCTCGCCTCACCCACCTGTGTCGGTTTCCGGTACGGGTACTACACTGATAATGTCTTCAATCTTTTTCTAGGCACCACATTTTCGCAAATTGGTATTGCCTTGCGACGCCACCTTTTGCCATCCCCAGCTTTCGCTGAAAACAGCAACGCGCATAACCAGAACACGCCCGCAATAGCTTGATGCGTCAGAAAGAAGACTCAATGCAGTAGTGCTGGAATATTAACCAGCTGTCCATCGGCTACGCATGTTAAGCCTCACCTTAGGACCGACTAACCCTGGGTCGATTTGCGTTGCCCAGGAAACCTTGGGTTTTCGGTGGACGGGGTTCTCACCCGTCTTTTTGCTACTTATGCCAACATTCTCACTTCGAAGCGCTCCACCGCCTCTTGTCGAGACGACTTCATGGCACTTCGAACGCTCCTCTACCACTATCTCGATTCCGAAGAACCGAGATAATTCCCACGATCGGTACGAAACTTAGCCCCGGTACATTTTTGGTGCACAGAAGCTTGACTAGTGAGCTGTTACGCTTTCTTTAAAGGATGGCTGCTTCTAAGCCAACCTCCTAGTTGTCAGGACTTCTACACTGCCTTTTACACTTAGTTTCGATTTAGGGACCTTACGTTGGGATCTGGGCTGTTTCCCTTTTGACCGGTGAAGCTTTGACCCCACGGTCTGACTCCCCAGATAGTCTGCATCGGCATTCGGAGTTTGGTTTAGTAAAGTAGGCTTACGCCATCTTCACCAATTCAGTGCTCTACCACCGATGCGTAGTTACTGGAGGCTAGCCCTCAAGCTATTTCGAGGAGAACCAGCTATCGCCGAGCTCGATTGGAATTTCTCCGCTATCCACGGGTCATCCCCGCGTGTTGTACGGCGCGTGGGTTCGGACCTCCCCCGCCTTTTACGGCGGGTTCATCCTGCCCATGGATAGGTCGCACGGCTTCGGGTCTTGTCGACAGAATCAAGGCGCGCTATTAACGCTCGCTTTCACTGTGGCTATTCCCTTCTCGGGCTTCACCAAACTCTGTCGAACAAACTCGTTGGCTCATTCTTCAATAGGCACGCCGTCACCCGGCTTGCGCCGAGCTCCGACTCCTTGTAAGTATATGGTTTCAGATACTTTTCATCCCCCTCACCGGGGTGCTTTTTACCTTTCCCTCACGGTACTTGTTCACTATCGATCACAAAACGTATTTAGCCTTGGGACGATAGTCGTCCCTGCTTCCCATAAAATTTCACGTGTTTCATGGTACTCGAGAGAAATCATCGTAGCTCCCAATCCGTTTCGCTTACGGGACTGTCACCCTCTGTGGTAGAGCTTTCCAGCTCCTTCTGCTACGGACTGAAGAGTGCCTTCACCACCCCAGCTTGCGCCGGGACGGATAAGGAACTCCCTCTAGGTCTGCTACCTCGAATCTACAGGATTCGAACATAATTTCCTCATCAACGCCCTCTTTCATTGGGCCTGCACCCATATCCTGCATTGCTGCAGGAAGAGAAGAGAGTTTTGGCTGTTCCCCTTTCGCTCGCCACTACTTAGGGAATGGGCCAAATCACACATTGATACCCTGTCTTTCGACAGGAGATCAAACGTGCAATCTGACATTTGTTTCTTTTCCTCTGGCTACTAAGATGTTTCAATTCACCAGGTAGTCTTCACTGTGCCTATGAATTCAGCACAGGATGGCTGGCTCTTCGCCAGTCGGGTTTCCCCATTCGGACATCTCCGGATCAAAGGTTGGTTGCCACCTCCCCGAAGCTTATCGCAGGCTCCTACGTCCTTCATCGTCGTTTTGTGTCAAGGCATCCACCATATACCCTTAAACGAGTATTTAACCGTAATCGCAAATGATACGGTTCTTACTATTTGATGCTCATCACTTATGTTACCTCTACTACTACATATTCAGTTGTTAACGTTCATTCCTTGAGCAGAAGTAGAAAGATGAAACTGTTTTCATGCTTCTATTTCGGTTCTAGGGTTGGAAAGGGCACTCCTTTACCTACAGGACCCTTCGACTTCGCCCCGTGTGACTGTGGGGCTCCGCTCAGGGCAACTCGCTGACGCTCGTTGAGTATGAAAAATCCCGCTTCCGCGGGACTAAACCAGCCGATAAAAGCAGTGGCGATTTAGCCTCGCATTTTTGCTGAAGTTAGAGAATTTTGCGTCATACTGTGGATGATCCGTGGATTATTCCAGCCCTTTTTCAGGGCAGATACGATTATACGCTGATTTGGAGGTGGTGTCAACAGGCGAGTTTTGAGGGTTAAAAAAGGCTTAGGCTCGCGCACCCAGAGCCGGGTGCGCTCGGGGTAATAACCAAACCGAGAGCGGGTCTCCGCGCCCGCGATCGGGAGTTTGACATATTATTGAGTCGGACGTAAAGTTGCATCGTTCGAAATACGTCGTTCGTTACCAATTCACCGTCTGGCTACGCCAGACAAACCAATGACCATTTCACTGACTGCGCAGGTTCTCGAAATCCTGAGTGCAGAGTGAAGGAGGAAACAATGGATCTCAATCAGGCAGTCGTCATCCCGGTCGCGCCAACAGATGACTGGCAGCTGCAAAGAAACGAGTGCGTCATCAGTTTGGGCAGGCACTGGCCATTGCAGTCCATCAAAGATCAGCAGTTTGACGGCTTCGCCGACCCACAGCAGTGCAGCGGCAGCCTGTATATTTACTTCAGCGGTGGTTTCACCAGCGGCCAGATGTCCGCGATTGAGCTTCGATGCGATAAGTGCCACCTTAACATCAACGCCAAAACGCACCAGTGCCGTATTCCCGCCTGGGATGTAAAACAGCTAAAGCTCGCCTTGGCCAGGCTGATGCTCGTTTGCGCCCGGGGGAATACGACCTTTCCGATCAGTTATCCTGGCTCCCATTATCTAGATGGGAAAACTGACCTCGCCACATACATTCCTGTCTGGGATACTGGTTTTTTAACCCCGAACGCTCAGCCGATCTGCATTGGACTGTTCCTACCACACAAGATTGGCAGTTGGACCGATGCTGAGCATGAACATGGCGAGCCAGTTTCCAGACGTGCGTTTACCAACCTTACCGAATCCAGTGTCCTCATCATCACTGATTTGCTGCATAACAGCCAGATGTTTGAACAGAGGAACAAGCGCACCATTGGCCAGTGAGCTTCACTTGCTCTCTTGGGATCTGAACTTTGCACATACCACCCGCTCTCCATCGAGCTCAGCTCGATCGGACGGCGGTTTTTTTATTGAGTAAAAAGCTATATTATTAACAAACCGAGAGCGGGCGGCCTGCCCGCGAACGGAGATTATCAAGCCAGCGCACCTTGGAGAAGGTGCGCTGTGCCTTATTAAACTGAGAGCACACTCTCAAGTGTGCGATAGTTTTTTTATGGAAAAAGCAATTTCTTCAACCGCCGCATCCTTTTCGGGTCGGTTTTTGCTTCGAGGAACTCCAGTTTCATATCTCTTCCGAATTTGCCTCTTAAAACCATTACAGAGAATTGCCGAAAGGAAAGCATGTATACCCGGATTTTCTCGCCTTCATCCAAGGTCTGGGGATGAGTCTTTTTGCAATCGTAGGCGATGTAGGTATAAATATCCCAGTCAATCTTTGACGTGGCGCGTTTCGACTTCCATTGCTTCCATGAGCGGGATGTATACCCGGTCTCTTCCCGGAGTTCCCGTTTTGCCGCGGCGAACGGGGTTTCGCCATCGTCAACGCGCCCACCGGGGAGTGAATCAAACACTTTCCCTGGGTGGGGCTGGCTTTGTCGCTGGGCGATGATTTTCTTATCCGGAGTGATGGCCAACACAACAACCGTATCAGCTCGTGCAAGCATTTCGTATCTTTGGAAGCTTCCGTCGTATACTTTTTGTTTCCACTGGTAGACGTCAAAAATCTCTCCGTGGAAAACCCGTTTTGCGCCTTTCGGAAGTTTTGGCTTTGTTCTCATAATGATAGTTTAGCATATTTAGAAAGAAGGTAAGAGGTTGTAGAAGCGATGCCCTCCGGGCGGGCTCCACTTTTCTTTGCTCGTCCAAAGAAAAGTGGAGAGAAAAGAAAAGACGTCGCAGCGCAAACTCGGCCGTTTGGCCTATATCATTGTTCTATCGCCGGCCTCAGGCAGTGCGCCGCGCAAGGGGAAAATTTATTAAAGTATTTTTGCAAACTTACTTTTTCCACGGTAGCCAGAATTATTCTCGTTCTACATTACACTTGGATTTAGACTGTGGAAGGTTTGATAGCCAGCTGGTAGGATATAGTCATGGGCTACTTTTCATCCAAGACAGGCAAACCGAGCGCAGCAGCAATCAAAACGCTGCAAAGTCGAGACCCGGTGATGCGCAAGCTCATACACCGCGTGGGCATTTTTGAAATACCGCGTTCGGCAAGAACATTCCGGACGCTGGCTGAGTCGATTATGTACCAGCAGCTGTCAGGCAAAGCTGCCGCGACGATTATATCCCGTTGGAGAAAATTGTGGCCAAAGACTTCATTCCCGTCACCACAGCAGGTTTTGCACATGCGGGCTTCGCGCATGAAGAAGGTCGGGGTTTCCCGGCAGAAAATCAGTTACCTTAAAGATCTTTCACGGAAGACATTGTCCGGCTACGTTGCTATAAAAACACTCAGCAGTCTCAATGACGAGGCGGTGATCCAGCACCTTGTTGCCGTAAAGGGGATTGGCCGGTGGACGGCGGAAATGTTCCTTATGTTCGCGCTGGGCCGCCATGACGTGTTTCCTGTCGATGACATGGGTATTCAGAAAGCAATTGTCCGTGCCTACGGCCTGCGTTCCAAACCCAGCAAAGATAGGATGCAAAAGATGGCCGAGCGATGGCGGCCGTATCGGACGCTTGCCAGCTTATATCTTTGGAGAAGCGTGGATCAAACCCCGTTAGAAAAAGTAGAGTAATCTGGCAAGGAATGCATGATGCACTGAACCAGAATCTTGAATTGCTGCAGCAACCTTTACGCTTTTTCTCACGGGAGGATCTCCCCGACTGCGTATTGACATTATATGCATTTATTGTTAACCTGTAGCGAAACAAACACAGATACATTTGATCGTTAACGCTTTTCCTTGTCGGGAGGCAGGAAATGTCAATAACAACGGTAGTGGCCTGTACTTCCACGAATCGGAATCATACCAGCCGCGGTCCCTTTTGCGGATTCTGCGGGATCAAAAAAGAAGGGGAGCCTGATTCTGAGATCACATGCGATCCATTGAATCACGAACGCCTGCCGCGGGTATTCGAATTTTGCCCGCGATGCGGACTCCCCAAATCCAGACTCACCTTTGCGCCGGTTAGGTAAACTCGACAAGTAAAGTCGAGTTTTTTTCTTGTCTCTTACAAAAAGAAGCTCATTGCTGACCTGCAGAATTTGACCAGTTGACCAAAACAGCTCCACTTGCTAAGGTAATTCAATTCGGTAACGGTGATAAACAGGAAAACACAGAACACACATCCAAATAAAGGGAGGTGCACTTTGGGTGCAGAAAAGCTCTTTACCAAGTTGGAGGCATTAATTCGGCCCTCGGCAGCCGACAGTTATGCCGCCAGTATCACAGAGTGGTTCGACAAGACTTATGGCGCCACCTGTGAAGCCGCGTCAGCTGAACGCGGTGAAATCGCCGGGCATTTGCGGGCACGATCGCACGACGGCTTCATTACGGAAGAGGTCGGCTCATGCCTTGACGCGTTGATGGAGGTCATTGACGATCTGCCTCCGGATCGCGCTGCGTGGGTGCGCAAGCTGGTGGACACCTACAAAAGAGAGCGCGCGTTGACCGGTGAATTCATCCAGCGCAAAACGGGAGTAACGACTGCCGCACGTCGCGCATGGGCTGCTGCACGTGCGGAGTCAAACTTCTCACTCTTTGCCTCCTCCCTGCGGGAGGCGGTCAGCATCATGCGCGAGGAAGCTCAAATGCGCGGTGCCGGCGATCGCAGAGACGACATATACGGCGTACTCGTCAATCTATGGGAACCCGGCTTTCCGATGGATCGTCTCGCGGTAATTTTTGACGGAATGCGGGACTTCACTGTACCGCTGCTCCAGCGGATCCGTGACACTGGAATCAAACCGAACACGTCGTTTCTCGACGGTCGTTTCGATCCGCGTGATCTTCTGCCACTCTCCCTGACGTTGATGCGCACCTTGGGCTTTGACATGTCACGGGGGGGTCTCGACGAAACAACGCACCCATTCTGTTCCCGCGTGACACCGTCGGACGTTCGCTCTATGACGCGGTTTACCGAGGGTTTCCGAAGTTGGTTCTTCGGCATCGTCCATGAGATAGGGCACGCGCTCTATGAGCAGGGTGCGTGCGGTGTCAGTGACTGGATGTCGCCGGACGGTGTGCAGGTGTCACTCAGTATTCACGAATCTCAGTCACGCACGTGGGAAAACTTCGTCGGCCGCGGATCGTCCTTTTGGGAGTATTTCTACCCGATTCTGTGCAGCCATCTGCCGCAGTTTGTGGATGTGCCGCTCGACGAGTTTCTCCGGGCAACCAATGCTGTGACGCCGGGCTGTATCCGTACGAATGCCGACGAGGTGACGTACAACCTCCACATCATCATTCGCTTCGAACTTGAACGGGCACTCTTCAACGGGGATATCAGCGTCGACGATCTGCCCTCTGAGTTCAATGATCGTATGGATCGATACCTCGGCATCAGGCCGCCCAACGCGGCCCAGGGAATCCTCCAGGACATCCAGTGGTCAATCGGCTACTTCGGGTATTTCCCGACGTATACCCTGGGCAATCTGTTCATGGCGCAGGTGGCCGAACGTTTCGCCGCGGAAAATCGCTACTATGTCAATGAGTTCCGCACTGGGAACTTCGGCATCCTCCTCGAATATCTTCGGGAAATGGTCCACAAGACCGGCTACACCGACGACATCGACGGGGCGCTCAGGCGGATTACCGGATCTCCGCTTGATCCGGGATACTGGCGCCGCTATATCATGTCGCGCGTCGGGCCGGTGTACGGGCTCAGCTGATCCGCAACATCAACTTGATCTTTCCCCACGCAAGTCTCTCTACGACTTGGGTGGGTTTTTTCTCATTGACATAGTAACGCCAAACGTCTACAGTGCAGGCAAGTTCAAAGACTTCCGAGGAGTGAAAAGCGAACCCTAACGACTGGAGGAATTTATGGGCGGACAAATGCCGGATGATGGCGTAAGACCGGCGGAAGAAGTCCCCGCAGAGTGCCCCAATTCTCCCACCAAGCAACATACGAAATGCGGGAGATATTGCGCCTACAGCGGAGAGGTGGTCAATTCCGGCAACGCTGTGATTCCAGGCTGTGGCCAACGACATTCCGCCAGCAAGGCACACGGCCACATCTACTGCATGGATTGCGGCAAGAAGTTGTAAAATCTTACTACATTGGCCGTCTGTGTGTCGTATCGTCTGTACCGTAACATGAAATTGTAACCCACAAGCCGCCAGCTGCTGACAATGCAACTCACCATTACTTGGCGTCGGACAGTTTGCGGCACGTCGCCGGGAGCCCTCCCGGTTGAGAGGTCCCTCCGACACTTATGTCCCCTTGTTTCTCAAGGTCCAGGCACGGTGCTGGAGGGTTTTTTTGTTAAAAAGAAAGGGGTATGACGGGGTAAGAGGGGGCCATAAGAGCAGGTGATTGATTTTTTTGCTACCCAAGAGTATTGTGGATACGCTATGTCCACACCGTTGACGGCAAAAAGATGTGTTCCCTGTGAGGGTGGCATTCCACCCCTCACCGACGCGGAAATCGCGAAACTTTTGCCGCAAGTCCCCGGCTGGCGAGTCGTTGCTATGGAAAAGACTTCACGGGTCATGAACACGCTTCAAAAGACTTTCCAATTCAAAGACTTCCGCGAGGCTATGGCATTCTTGAGAAAGGTAGGAGACCTCGCCGAATCAGAGGGGCATCACCCGGACTTTTACGTCCACTATAGCCGCGTTGATTTTACCATCTGGACGCACGCAATCGGCGGACTGCACGAGAATGATTTTATCCTTGCCGCTAAAATAGATAAGATTATCAAAGGAGGTTGACATTATATTGCCGGCAGCTTGTGGTCACCGTTCTTCTGACTCCTGCAGGGGAGGACGCCCCCTCCCCACTCGAGGACTGCAGGCTGCCGCATGCTTTTCCCCTTTTGCGAACCCGGTATGGTAATCTCGAGCAAAGGATAGACGCCTTCCGTCCTTAATGCTCAGAAAACCATCCTGTAGTTTTACAGGAGGGGTTTTTCTAATACAAAAGCATATTCAAGGATGAACGAGAATACATCTAGGGGAGGAGATAGAAAAAAATATTCCAAAAGCACAATCACCTGCATTACTGGTGGGTTGAGCTTTATAACATTTGACCGTCTCTACGCTCTGGTGTAAGGTAACGGAAGTTTTGATCGTCGAAACTACGGCGCAGCGCACTCTGCGCCTGTAGCGCCCCCTTACGTTTTTTTGCTGCAGTGGTATGGGTTCCCCCCATTCCCCACGCCAAGCGTATCGGGGTTTTTTATTTTATCCAAAAAAATAAAAGAATATTTTGGTACTCTAAAATCCACAATGTGCCGCCTTTAAAGGCCGGTAAATTTTTCTACAATAACCTGCTCCTTGGGAAGCTGAAGATTTTTTAGCAGCGCTACCATGGCATCAACCATCGCCGGCGGACCGACGATCATATACGTGGGCCGCATGATATCGGGAATCTGGCGACGAAGCAATGCTTCATCGATTAACGTTCTTTCCCCGGTCCATGTGGCCTCAACGCGTTCCCCTCCCGTTAATGTCGGTACGAAGCGGAAAAAGGTATTTTTCTTTTCCCACGCCTCCAGGTCGGTATAGTAGGCGCATCCTTCCAGGCAAAAGTTGCTATAGAACAGAGTAATGTGATAGGGAAGCTGCCTGTCAGTAATATATTTGACCATGCTGCGGAACGGGGTAATACCGATGCCGCCGGCAAGGAAGACTAATTCCTTTGCCGTGTCTTGCGGAAGCACGAATTTTCCCGCAGGCCCGATGGCTAAAAACTCAGTGCCCACGGGGGCTTTAAGGAGACTCTGTTTATATGCCGAATCACTCATCCGCATCGCAATCACGAGGTCGGGCTCTGTCGGTGATGAGGCAAACGACATGCTTCTCCGGTTTCCTTTTTTGTCCATTACGGGCTGGTTCAGGTAAATCCAGTTCATAAACTGCCCGGGCTGGTAATCAAACCCGTCCGGCTTGCTGAACGTGAACTCCATCGTGTTGTGCGCTATCTCGCGCTTGCCTTTGAGGAAGACGTGAAACTCTGGCATGTTTTAGAAATTAATAATTGTTTTTATTCTATTCTCGGTGTAGCTACTTGCATCAATGAATGCCTGCGCGCCATCCTGAGCTTTGAAGCGGTGGGTGATCAAGCTTTTCAGGTCGACTTTCTCTCTCGCAACAAGCTCTATCGCCTCGGGAAACGTGTTGGCGCAGGTCCACGAGCCGAACACTCGAAGCTCTTTCTTCACGATGTTCATCATGTTGATCCGTGCGGGGGATGAAAAGACGCCGAGGAGGTACACGCTGCCGTTGCGCCGCGCTATCTCGAAGCTTGTCTCAGCGGTTGCTTCAGTACCGACTACTTCGTAGACGATGTCATACTTGTCGGGCGTGATTTCCCGGACTCGCTTTTCCACGTTGTCTTTCTTGGCGTCGATAACGTGCCGGATCCATCCTTTTTTCTTTGCGAAGGCGAGCGTATTATCACGGACGTCGATGCCGGTAACGAGCGCTCCTGCAGCTGAAAGTATCTGGTCGACGAGCAGGCCTATCGGCCCCTGGCCGACTACCGCTGCCCGCTTGTTCAGTAAAAATCCTGCCTCCTTCACTGCGTAGACGGCGATTGACAAAGGTTCTATCAGCGCAGCTTCGTCAAAAGAAATCGTCTTTGGAAATCGATAGACAAGGTCTGCGGGGATGGCAAGATATTCCGCGAGTGCGCCTGGTCTGTGCAGGCCTATTACTTCGGCCTTTGCGCACAGCTCGGGCTTGCCGGTGAGGCAGTAGAAACATTTGTCGCAGGTGACTACATGTTCGCCGACAACGTGCTCGCCGACCCGGACGTTGGTCACGTTTTTTCCTACAGCTGCGACGATGCCGGAAAACTCGTGGCCGATGATCGCATTACGCGGGACTTTCATTCCGCCTTTGTAGATGTGCAGGTCAGTGCCGCAAATACCGACACTCTTGATTTTCATCAAGACCTCTTGTGTGCCTATCTTAGGCTTCGGTGCGTTTTCGTAACTTATTTTTTCCTTACCGTGAAAGACGAGGGCTTTCATGCGTATTCCAAATGTGGGAAATAGTACAAAAAGAAATCGGAAGTAAACTGATTCTAACATAAAATGCCCAAAAAGGGGAGTTTGACACCAATCTTGTTGTCGAGGTACGATAATTATCCTCTGTAACAAAGAAAAAGATCGTACACTAGACATATCAACCAGAAAGGAAGGTTTACCATGGGACCCTACGGCGATATCGCGGTGTGTGGGGGAAGGTCACATCCCAAGCTCGTGCGTGGCATTTGTAGGCATCTTTCTATCAATTCTACTCCCATCGAGTTTGTCGACTTCAGTAACGGTAATCGCAAGGTGAAGATCGGCGGCGATGTACGCAACAGAGATGTATTTGTACTCCAAACCGGGGCCCGCGGAGGCGTTGATAATCGGTTCTTCACAAAGATCGCACCGCTTCGCCGAAGAGAAATCTTCGATCGCTGGCGTACCTCGAATGGCCTCAATGAAGAAGAGGCAGGTTTTGCAAACGCTTTCCTGGACGTTGCGGAGGGATTTCCCGACCTATCAGGCCTTCTCTGTAACGCCGACCTTGTGGAGCTGTTGATTATCATCAGTGCTTTGCATGACGCATCCGCAGGTCGAATCACTGTGGTCATGCCGTACATGTTCTACGTCCGATCCGACAAGAAAGATGAAGGACGCATCGCAGTGACGGCAAAACTTGTCGCGGAACTCGTGCAATTGGCCGGCGCCGACCGCGTACTCCTCATGGATCTGCACAAACCCCACATCATGCACTACTTCGGTACCCAAGCAGACCAGCTGCTTGCCCAGTCACTCTTTATCGGCCACTTTCGCGCACGCGGCTACAAAGATCTCGTCGTCGTGAGCGGTGACGAGGGCGACGGGAAATCAGCGCGCAAGTTTGCCCAAGAAGCCGGCGGTCTCTCTTTTGCGATTATCAGCAAAGATCGTCCAGATGACACAGAAAATGCCAAGGTCCTGGGTATGATTGGGTCTGTCAGGGGCAAGAACTGTATCATCCATGATGATGAGTTGCTCACAGGCCGTTCTGTAGAACCCACAATTCGACTTTTGGAACGGGAAGGCGCGGCAAGTATTCATGCATGTATGACGCACTTTATCGCTTCCAATGGCGCCATTCAGCGTCTCGAAAGTCTCCCCATCACCGAGCTGGTGACGACGAACACAATCCCGATACAGGGAGACCTGCCAGAGAAGATTGTTATTCTCGATACCGCCCCCATCTTTGCCGGCGCGATCCAGCGGGTTCATGACGGCCGGTCGGTCAGTGAGCTTATCGAGTTTCTGAGAAAAGAGGCTCTGGGACTCTGAGGACCATATTACTATCTCATTTTCGGGTTTCCTGGCTCTGCCACGGGAGCCCTTTTTTTATTATAGGGTAAAAAAATACCCCCGAGAACTGTTTCCGGGGGAAAGACTGATTGCACTGGCTAGGCGTTTACTAAACCTCGGTTAAGGAGAAGGTCAAAGAAACACCGAATCTTTTTGCCTTCTCTGGATATCAGCGCGAGCCGGGTAGAGAAATTTCGGAGGTCTCTACGAATGGGTCTGCGCCGAGATCTTGGAGTACTACGACTGCACAGTATGCAGTCTTAAGGTCCCCTTGGTACCAGCTCAGGGGGCCGAAGACCCTTTTCAGAGTCTCATGCCGAAGTTTGATGCTGGGATCATCCTGTCTGACAGGACATTCCTCGAGACCCGTGCGTTCGGCGAAGCTGACGACGATCCTCCTCATCTCCTCAAGGTGATCCTGGTATCGGGGATCGTCTGCACACCACGAGTCGAGTCTTTCCATCACGTCAACCATGACGAGCCTTCGCTGTCCGTCGAGGAAAATGATGACATCCATATTCCCGACTTTCCATCTCACCATGGTATTCCCGTCAATGACGATCCAGCCGGATGTCTCAGTGCCTCCGAGTTCTTCCGGTGTAAGCTGGTAGTCTGGGAACTCATTGAGCCTCTTGAGCCGATTCATCGCGTCGTTGATGAGCTCAAAATGCGCGAAGAGCACTTGGACACGACAGCTCCGAGTAACAATTACCTTTGCCATGGGTGTCTCCTTATTCCGAGGGTTGAGAGTACGTTTTTTATGTTTCAGCTTACTCTATCCCTTGGCAAGTACTAATGTCAAGAGCTTGCATTTTTTTGTCATGAGCAGGCCGGATTCTGAATCCGGTTTAATAATAAAAAAGCCCTAGGCGGATGCGCTAGGGGTGGAAGCCGTGCTGTTTGCTGCTACTTGACGCCTGAATTCTGCGACGACGGGAAGCAACTCATCGAGCGTAAGGCGATCATCGCCTGTTACTTGTTCCGGGTCCCCGAAGCTTGCAAGTGCAGTCTCTATCAGATTCGCTAGGTCCTGCATCTTCGGTACGCTGCGGCGGGAGAAGAAGAAAGCTGTTCGGGCGAGTTCGTTACCCGCATCTCTGATAATGATCGTAGTGCAAACCCTGTCCATGTGCTCTTGCCCTGGCGCGATGCGAGCAATGTTTGTTGCGGCATTGGAGTAAAGCTTAAGCCAACGTTCCCAAGTCATTTCTTCCATTGACCCCTCCTTGCACAATTACGTGGAAGTCCAGAAATACATGACTTCAATAGATTATCTGCTATAACGTACTTTGTCAAAGCAAATAAAGCCCAAGGAACCCGAATCCCGCCATTGCGGGACTCCTCAGGATGACAAGCTATTGGCTACCTGTTCTTTCTGCGCTATCTTATCCAACTTCGCCTCAAGCGCGCGCAGTGTCGTATTATTCTCGATGCGGTAATCTGCCAGTTTCATGCACTCAAAGAGTCTTTGAATATGACTACCGCTATTTTCACGTTCCTCGTTTCGTATCATTTCCTCGACAGTTTTCGCTTCGCCAAGCCTGCCCCTTGCCTGAGCGCGGTCAAAGCGAACGTCCGGTTTCGCATCGACAGCAACAAGAATTAAGCGGGCGTATCTTTTCAGGTACCTAATTTGTCCAAGTTGACGCATGCCTGAAATGATTCCAACACGAGTAATTTTCCTTAACAACACTTTTACCAGGTAATCATCTCCAAAATCTTCAGCGACTTTCGTACCGAATTCAACAAGACTCTCGCGGGTGAGATCAACTTTACCCTCTCGGGCAAGTTCTTTGAGCGCACCGCTGATTTCGTATACCGGCGCCTGAAGTTTCCGGCCCAAGTATCTGGCCGCGTAGTCTTTGCCGCTCGCAATCGTGCCGATGATGCCGATGACCGTTTTCATGTCGCTAAAAGTTATTCATTGAATTTTTGCGGCGTGTTTGAAGTCTAGAGGTGATGAGCGCAATAAGCCAGATACCTATCACCGGCACGAGCATCACGATTCCCAGCACCGATGCGTTTTGTATCATGCCGCCCGTTGTAGATTCAAAAAATGGACCGCCTTTGTACCCCAACACATGATCAACAGCAATCATAATCGTGGCGCCCCAGAGCATCAAACTCAGTAACCCGAGTTTATGTTTTTTGTGCAGCAAAAACCACAACAAGGTTGCCATAAGAGCTGCAACCAGCGTTGTAAGCAGCCACATACTTCTATACGGCTACTACGCGAGCTTTCTTTGCGCGGATGCTCGCAACAGCGTTCGCAACGGCTACCACAACACCCCAGGCGGCGACGATAGCGAGAGTTATACCTCCGCCGACAATTGCGATTTCTTTCAGCATGATATTGATATCTGCCGGGCTTTTCATTGCCGTCAGGAACGGGGGGAAAAAGACAACCTCGCCATGGGCTATGTGCTCTACTGCAAGCATCACCACGCCGCCCCAGAACATCGTGTTTAACCACTCGAGGTGGTATTTCGCGGGGATCTTTTTCCTCATACCCGAGGTGATAATTGCCGCAGTCGTCGGCGCTAGAAAGCAAGCCATAGTTTGTCCTCTTTATTTATTTTAAGCGAGTATTAATCTTCTCATGCATCAGATATCTATTGGATTGCAATACTATAGAGTCCTTTATTTGTTCCAATGAAAAGTGTCTGAGAAGCATCGTGAAAAGAAATACCACTTATCACATCATTAGATCCAAGTTTCACGGGTAAATTAATTTTATTCCAACTATCGCTGCTGTTTTTTGATACATACACATTATTGTCGAAATCCGTCGCGAAGATCATGCTTTCATTCGATCGACTCGCCGTTATTTGATATACATGGAATCCGGTATTTTTTATCACCCACGTCTTTCCCATATCTGCACTCCTAAAGAACCGATCAATCCCTGAAGCCGGGTTAACTCCATACAGTAGGCCATTGGTCACAATCAAATCCGTCGGGACATACTGCTTTTTAGAGTCATCGCCTTGCAAG
Source organism: bacterium (assembly GCA_021815445.1). Taxonomy (GTDB): domain Bacteria; phylum Patescibacteriota; class Patescibacteriia; order UBA10025; family UBA10025; genus JAKAGM01. The sequence goes on from JAKAGM010000002.1 coordinate 113,385, forward strand.
ATAACATCCCATGTTTTCCCCCCATCAAGGGATTTATTCAAGTTATTACATACGGCATAAACAATATCTGGGTTCTTTTGGTCCACAACGATATTTGAATAAGAACATTGGTTCGCCTTATTATTAGCCGCTCCGAGGGATTCATAGACTTTATTCCAATTTTTGCCGCCATCTTGAGACTGGTACAGGTAATAATCAGTTTTTACACCATCATATCCACTGCCGGATTTTTTCCAAGTTTCAAATTTTGTCGTCGCGTATGCTACTTTTCCAGTGCTACCCAAACTCAAATTTGTCGTTTGCAGTCCATCTATAATCACCGGCTGCCAATTTACCCCTCCATCCACACTTTCGATGATTGTATTAATATCCCACTCGCCAGAATCCTTTGGGGGTGTAAACATCCCCCCTACCGCGTAAAGATGGTCTGAATTATCGGGATCAATCACGAGGTTGTCAAAAGATAAATTCACTGGAACGTTATTAACATTTACTCTTTTCCAGTTCGCTCCGCTGTCGGTGCTTTTGTAGAGGCAATGGCCCTCTCGTATGCCGGCGTACATCAAAGCCGGCTTTACACGAGTAGTAAAAACAGACTGAGCACTCTCTCCTTCAAATGCGACAGTTGTCATTGAGACGCTCTCCGGGATGTCGCTACAGGTAGCAATGTCGGAAGCAACTTTCTCAAGCTGGTCAAGGTACACTAGAACATCTTCTTGAGAACTTATGCTTTTCCAGGTAGCACCACTATCAGTAGTTCTATACAAACATCCATCGCCAAAGCCAGTCTGGGCGTACATCTCAGTTTGGGCTTTATCAACAGCTAGGACTGGGCCCAATTGGAAGTTGGCAGGTAACTGAGCGCTATTCAGCTGACTGCTATTAACCAAGGTAGGTAATCCACTGCATGTCGCGATCAGATTTTGCACTTCTAGAGTAGTCTCTTCTCTCATCTTAGCTGCAAAATCTGCCAATTCAGTTTCAGTGGCGTCCGGCTTGGTAAGCTTATATTTTTGAACATTTGCTGCAACATACTCCTCCAAAGTTATTTGTCCACTTTGAGTATTAACCGCCGGTGAGTTCGATATACTATTCTTTATACTATACGGAGTACTTTTTTTTGTGCCATTCCACCACCAGTAGAATCCTCCACCAGCCAAAATCAAAACTAACAATCCACAACCTAAGATTAATTTGTAATTATATTTCTTAACCTGGTTCTCCTGAAACATACCCAGAGCTGCATCAATTTCACCCATCTGCCAGCCGACTTGGGCTAAGGTTTTTCGTATCTCATCCTTGCCCACTCCTTGTTCCAAGGAGTTTTTAATGTAGCCTACTAGCTCTTGATTTGGCATAAAATAACGAGTTAATTTGTGAATGAATTTCATATGCCCTCGACAGGAATCGAACCTGTATCCCAGGCTTCGGAGGCCTGTGCACTATCCTTTGTGCTACGAGGACATGCTAGATGGGTTGTCTACATACTGTCTAATAAATTCCTTCTTTACGGAGGAACTGCGCTTAATCTGATACTCTCGCCATCGTGCCTTTTCCCGTGTTGGATACTCTTCGAATCCAATCAGTTTCCATGGAACTTTCCGTTGTGTTGTCTGGACGTGCCCTTCATTGTGCCGGACTAACCTTGCCCGAATATTTCCCGTCTGCCCAATGTAGAAAGTGTTATCTTTCTGACTCTGAAGTAGGTATACGTAGTACATAAACTTTCGGCTTCGGCCTCCGGCCCAGAGGGCCGTACGGCCCGGAGGGAGGCCTGTGCACTATCCTTTGTGCTACGAGGACAGGTTGGCTATCATTGTTGACACTGCTCCGTTTTTAACAATTCGGCCATTCTTTCAACATCTTCCGGCTTGCCAAAATCCATCCAACTGTCTTTGATGTGTTCAACGCGCACCTTGCCCCGCTGAGCGAGCGCGGAAAGCGCGTCGGTAATCTCATATTCGCCGCGCGGGGACAATCCGACGTTATGGATTGCCGTGAAAATGTCCGGTGTAAATTTATACAAGCTTGAGTTGATTACGTTGCCGACATGCTCCTGCGATTTCTCCGCTATCCGTTCCAAAATATTCTCTTTATTCACAACGAGAACGCCGTGCTGTTCGGGATGGTCGTGGCGCAAACCCCCGACGTAGCAGAGCTCGTCGTTATGAGCCATCATTACCCGCAGATCGCTTTGCGCATAGTAATTATCTCCCGCAATGGAGATAAACTGTTTGTCCGAGAGATACTCTTCGGCGCATATCAAGGGGCATGCAGTTCCGTATTTATCAGGTAAAGCGCCGAATTGGTCGATAAGGGTGATAGGGTATTCCGGGTGCTGGGCGGCAAACCGCTCTATGTTCTCCTTCTTATACCCGACGACCAAGTAGATTTTTTTAAAACCGGCTTTCATTACATTATCAAGCAGGTAATGCAAAAAAGGCCTGCCCTGCACGTCAATCATGTGCTTGGGCATATTCTGGCTGAGATGCTTCATCCGCGTGCCTTTGCCGCCTGCGGAAATAAGAATGTCAGTAATCATGAACGTAGTGTAATGAAAAACAGCTTTTTGGTAAAATGCTATGTCAGTTTGCGGATAAACGTATATGCGCCGTACATTGCGGACTTTAGCGGATAGTCATAGGTGCCGGCATAATGAACCTGCGTACCGCCGAAACCTTTTTTGAATCTTGTAATTCCAGCCCAGGAGTGGGTTTCAGCGCTCGACTCGGGCGCTATGCCCCAAAAGTCATACCACCGGAACCCGGCTTTTTTCGCGTCGAGAATCTGCTGCCACTGAAGTAGATGTGGCGCCATGACGTTGCGCGAAACATTCGATGACGCACCGTGGACATACGTTGCCGTGTCTCCGTAATGCATAACGATGTTTGCCGCTATCACCTGTCCTTCGTATTCAGCGCAGTAGAGATATGCCATATCCCGTGGAAGTGTGCCCAACATCTTTTCATAATACGAGAGACCATGGGACTGGAATTTGTCGCGCGTTACTGTCTCCATGTTTATTCTCCAGAAGTGCCTGAGGTCGTCAGACGTTCCGCGTCTTACCGTCACTCCTTTTTTCTGAGCGAGACGGATATTATACCTAGTTTTTTCATGCATGCTGCTAAGCAGATTCGCTTCATCGAGGGAAAGATCGAGGTGCAATGTGTCAGCGGGTTGCTGCGGTTTAGTTTGTTTGAAGCCGTGGAGACTTTCTCCCATATCCGCAAATGTAAATGGCGGCTCAACTCTGACAAACAACGCTTCCGCTTCCCGCGCCCTTTCCACGATTTTGGCTAGGGCTTCACTTAACATCTTTATTTTTTCATTCTTATCCTTTATCTCATCAACCACCGGTCCTCTTGGTACGTACCAGTATGACTGTCCGAGGGGCATGCGGTGGATGAAAACCGTTGCCAAACCAGCCATCCGTCCGCCAATGAAAAAACCAAGCCGTAGTACGGAACGACCTGCGGCTTTTTGGAATTCTCCCCACGCCCATGATTGTAAAAACTGGCTTCGCAGCTGCGAGCTGACAAGCTTATCAATTTCACCCTCCTCTTTAAGCAGCTGTACGTCCATATTGCAAACTGTGCGGTTAGCTCCCGAGAACTTTGAGAGCGGCGCGGACGCGTTCCTCTGCATTTTTCAATTTCTTCGGCACCTGTTCAAGGGCATTCCTGGCTTCGCCAGATGAATATCCGAGATTTACCAGCGTCTCAAGCTCGTCGGCGCCGGCAGATCCGCTTTTTTTCGCATTTGGAAATGTATGCTTGAGTTCAAGCACAAGGCGTTCCGCAGTTTTTTTCCCGATGCCTGGGTATTGCTCGAATGCCTTAGGGTCTCCGCGGGAAATTTTCGCTTGCAATTCTGTAATTGGCGCGATCGCCATAATCCCGAGAGCGGTTTTGGGTCCGATACTTTTTACCTTCAGCAACGTTTTAAAGAAATTCAGCTCGTCAGTTGTTCTAAAACCGTAGAGTTCCATGAGGTTCTCGCGGACAACAAGATGGGTAAAGAGTTCAATTGTCTCGCCGACTGCCGTAAGCTCAGCAAGCGGTTTCGCCACCCCGACAGCATACCCGACGCCGTGAGTTTCGACGATGAGATGCTTGTCACTTTTATATCGGATTGTTCCTGAAAGATATGCAATCATATATGCCAGTATAGCAGATAATCGTCTTCCTCAGGAGCCGAAAAAAGAAAATGCCGCGTTACATATTTTATTGCGTACGCGGCACCGCTATTCTCCGTTTTTTCCATGAACCCAGCGACTCGAGTGAAACAAATTGCTCTTCAGGTGCGTCAGGTTGCAGCGCGTGGTTATGTTCGTAAACCTTTAGACGCATTCTTTCTAAGGCTTCGCGGGCGCCTGACCCTGTCACAATTCGGTCAAATGGGTTAATGAGTGCGCGAGTCTTGGGATCACGATGATATATTCTGGCGACGAATTTCGCCATGATACCTCCCTAGTCAAAAGGGCAAAAGAGATATTTGACCTTATCAAGAGATGCGGCGTTCGTCAAGTTATCAATAATTGAATGGCTCAGTGGTTCAGCACAAAATTATATCGAAACCGTGCCCTCCGGGCGGGCTCCACTTTTCTTTGCTCGTCCAAAGAAAAGTGGAGAGAAAAGAAAAGACGTCGCAGCGCAAACTCACCCTGCACCATCAGATGGTGCAGGGCTCAAACATGCGCAGCGCGAGGGGGAATTCTAGAAATTTACAAGCTTGCCGCTTAAGAAATGCCAAACGACTGCCGGGAAGATACAGAGCGGTGGGCCGTTGAAATTTTTCAATTACATAAAACGCCTCTGGGATATTTCGCCGAGTTCCAATTTTACGGCTTGACGGTAGAAGTACACATAGAGAGCGAGTACCACCACGCTGACGCCAAAGGTGAATAAGCTCGTGAGGAACGCAAGAATAGTGTAGACCCCGAGGTACCATTGTGCCCATGAACGGACTCGAAACACGCCGATGCAGTTAACGAGGCCGATGACGATCTGGAGGCCGAGAGAAACAACATAAACGACGGTTGAGAAGGTGCTTTTGCCAAAATCACTCACTACCTGCATGAAGTTTAGTACTCCAAAAACGACGCTCAGGATCACCCAGAGCAATAAGACAAACCAAATCAAGAGGAGGACGGGTTGCTGTTTGAGGGTGGAAAAAGTATCCATCTTGATTTCTGGAAGTAAGTGCATGCATTATAGCATTTTTTTCAGGAAAAAGCAACATATATAGTAATAACTGCAACTCCTTCAAGTATTATTATCTCCCCAAGTCGGGCTAAAGGAGAGAGTCATCGGGTAATATCGCAAAAGCGAAACTGCCTGATGTATTTAGCCCGGCTTGTGGAGACAAATCCCTTTTTCACATCATCAAATAGTTCGATGGGGTGGAAAAGAGAGAGGAGGCCTTGGTTGTGCGAACCAAGGCTTTTTATCCGGCATGCGCCAGATAATGGGCCCTCCTCTGATTGACCTGGAAAAAGAACTACTCAATCACCCTTTCCCAACCGTCCGGAAGAGAAAGCAGGTGATTCGTTGCATAGAATCGTAGGTCGCCCAAGGTCGGAGCAAGGCGATGGTTATTGAACAGTACAGAAGTTTGAAACTCCGTACCCACCGTCATGGCCACATCCTCCGTGGCCACCTCCTCTGCCGGGAGCTGGACGAAATATCCATCCGCAGTCTCCCGGACACCGAGGGGATGAAAGCCCAGCCAGCGAAGATATTTGCCGATTTTTTCAGGATCGGCTTTCCCCCACTGGCCGAGCTCGTCTGTGCGCGGTCGGTTGTTCCGGTTGTACGGGACGGGCATACCAAATTCGTCTCGATACAAAGTGCCAGTGTGGCGATGCACACGGACACCACATTCCGCCGCGGTGGCCAGAATTGCCCTCTCAACCTCGGGAGCGAGCCAGTTTTTCATCCGGTAGTACGAATGCCCTGCCGGGTGTGCTTTCTCGTCTTGGCCGCCGTCGAGAAAACCTAACCTGCGAAGCTGGTCGTCTTCGGGCGCCACGCCGAAGTTTCCAACCGAACAGCCCCGATAGGTCAAGAACTGAATCCCGAGCTCGGCGAGCTCACGGATCAGCCGAACCCCCGCTTCGATGTTATTCGAGTTGAGAGGACCAAGCATCACCGAGATCCGACCGGCGGGGATACCAGCAGAGAACACCCGTTTTAGGCCAGCCATTTGCGCGGGCGGCTTAACGGGACTCCCTTCGAACTCGGGGCAGGAGGGGGTAATCGTCGTGCAGAAAATCGCGCGGCGATCCGGCCCCCACTCCTTTATTTGGCGCCAGCCGAACGGCGCCCGGTGCAGGATAAACACTGGATTTCCATGCGGAAAAATCCGCAGGAACTCGGTGATCTCCGGCACCTGCATGGAGCCGTCGCTCCGGGCGCAGAGCATGACGATGTCACGCTCCGGCTTGAACAGGCGACTCTGGTCCAGCCATTGGATCATCTCCTCCGGGGTGCAAATCCGGCGCAAGCCCTTCTGCCCTGTGCCGATGGTATCAACAGAATTGTTGATCCACCGGTAGTAGCAGAAGGAGCACCCGATCGTGCATCCCATAACGAGATCACCGTCCCAGGTGTAACGCCGCTTGTAAAACGGTGCCGGGGCTACCGGGACGCTCTTCCAGCCGGGCGGCGTGCCACCAAGCAGAAGGTGTTCTCCATTAACAATTGCCGCATCTCGGGCGGCGGAAAGTTCATCAAAACCCATTATACCTCCTTCCGCCCTAAAATGGGGGCGATTTTGGTCTTAAGTTCACGGCCTCGGCGAATTGCCTCTTCAGCGGATACGCCATACGCTCGCATGTAAGTCAGCCGGTCGAGTTTCTCGTCAGAGTTCTCGACACGGCCATCCTTGCCATGCAGAGCAGAAAGGCCGTCATCCAACATCTGGGCGGCTATGCCGTCCAGCCGTGCCGCCTCGCAAACTTGAGGCGGACAGCCAAGTGCCGCGGCAATAAACAGCCGAAAGGCGCTTTCTTTTTGCACTACACGCCACCAAGTTATTGTCGGCTCGAGTAGCGCATAGCCGGGATTTTCCAGCTCAACCTCCAAACGCGCGCCCTCAATTACCTCACGCAAGCGCTGTTCAAAGAGGAGTAGGATTTCCAACCGTGCGGCGATCTGGCGGGCTTGGGCAATATCCCATGCCGCCTGCTCAATCGCCGCCGCTCCGCTCCGAGTGAACCAGAAAGCCGGTGATCCGTCACGGACGGTATCCTCGTCAATGAGGTCGTCCATGACTTTAAACGCCCGGCGCAGGTGCTCCACCTGGCTGCACAAGAGGTCAACCTCTGTGGCAGTACGCGTGCCAAGCCGAGCCAAAGCCCGAACTTTTTTCGCATAACTGCCGGAGGTGACAACTTTTTCTATAAATCGCGGCGTCTGGAAACTACGCTGATAAAACTGTTCCAGTGCCGCGAGTTTTTCACGCCAGTTCATCGAGCACCTCCGTTTGGAAGCCTATCGATTCACTGATGTACCGACACTGCCCACTAACCATCTCCCGCGTCTGCTCCAGCGAACTGGAAACAAACAGCCAGGAGAAAAGCTCGTGAATGCCGGCGATGAAGTCCATACCGAAGTTAACTCGGCATGTATGAGCCAGTCCGTCATAAACAACGCTGTTACCCGTGGTTTTCACCACAAAGTCAGCGAAGTCCATGACATCTAGGGCGCCCATGTCGCGCAGCAGCTCCTGTCGCCTGGCATCTTGCCAGTCATCAAAGTCGCCGCGCTTAAGACATTCCGCCTGTCGTTCGGTTTCATCCCTCTCCACCCGAACGACAATCGCGGGTCGGCGAGTGGCGTAGGAAGCATAAATGATTTGCTCCCGCCGCTTGATCCCGTCAACCACAGCAAATGTGGCCGGGTCCTGGCGGATTCCTGATTGCTCAAGAAACCGCCGTGCCACCGCTATCCGGTCCCTCGACTCCACCTCATTGGTGAATCGCTGAACCAGACTCCAGCTGTTTTCCGAAGTCATCGAGCCAAAATTCGACTCGATTATCCCCTGGGCATACTCTCCCCACTTATAGCAAGAGAAATACGGAAGACTAGAAAATATCTTCCGCAACATCGTCTTGCCGCTGGCAGGGAGCCCCACCAGGCACACCATATACTTATTCAAAGTATATGGCTCACTGGGGAGATCGGGACGAGTTTTTGTAAACAACCCCTCCCTTCCCAGTAAATAGTGCTGGTGAAGATACGCCAATCGTGTCATGGTATTTCCGGCGTAATGAACCGGCCCCTCGACCCCCATGCCCTGCAACGCCAGCTCAACTTTGCGTTGAGTGAGCGCCGTGGTGACATTTTGGTCAAGGATCACAATCTCGTCGTACCGACGCCGGTGCGGGAGATTCCAAAACTCCACTCCGCGCTGGTCCAACCGCGAATGGTCGCTGATGACCACCTCCCACTCGCGTGGAAGAAGGTCAAGCAGTGCCACTCCTGATTTGGCTATAAGAATAGCCAAAATATTTTTCACGCATTCCTCCTTTTTGCTTTTTGTCTTTGTCTTTTCTCTCCCCAAGTCGGACCAGTGGAGAGAGTGCTTCGTCTGACATTTAGTAATATCAGAAGAAGCGTCTGGTCCGGCTTTGGAAGACAAATCCCTTTTTCAACAATAAATAAACATGTGGGTAGTCGAGGCTTTTATGCCTTGGCAGTTATTTAATGTTAGAAAAGAGAGGGAAGCCGCCGCGATTGTGCGAACCACAGCGGCTTCCCGGAAAGTGCAGTCAAGTAGACTTACGCCTCCTTGACCTCCGCGGCGGAGATCACATCTCCGACCGCGTAGTCACCACCGTGCGAGGAGGCGACGATGTAGGCCACCATCTTCGGATCGAAGACGGCGACCATTCCGAACCGGTGGACCAAGTGATGCGTCAGCACCGCAACCACCGGCAGGGTGGCGGGCCCGTTGACCAGCGCCAGCTGGCCACCGAGCTCGCCCGCTTCGAGCTCGACCATCCGGGACTCCGCGTCCTGGACGATCGCATTGTTCTTGGCCGGGTCGCCAAACCCGACCGTGAACAATGTAACAGGTTTCCCTGCGACGGAAACCTGTGATGTTTCAATCTTGTAAGTCGCCATTTTCCCTCCCTTCGAGAGGTAGCCCTTCTCACCAGCCAAAGCATGGCTACTTTAGCAAGGGCGGCCTTATTTTTCAGGCCTGGTTTGAATTTGAACCAACCGCACCGGTGAGGCACGCGGTCAGTATGTTATTTATTTACTTTTTTTCCTCGAGAGCAACTTGTTCCACGAGGAATTGGGCGAGTGCGGCCACGCATGGCCGCTGAGAAACATCCTCACCTCTTTCGAGGTAGTGAACGCTCCCCTTAAAGACTCCATCCTCGCCTACGCCTTGGACGGAGTCCTCCTGACCGTGGTAGTCCGAGAAAATCTCGGCTACCACTTTTATCCCAAGCTCTGTGCAAAACGCGCGCCACTCGGAAACCCGGCTCAAGTCGCCCGCCAGAATGACGGCGTGAGTCGCGGCGGCGCAAATCTTTTTATTCTCTGCACTGGGAATACCGCCAATATCCACCAGCGTCATGGGGAGTGTGCAGCTGGCGACCGAGTCGGCCACCCTCTCCACAAACAGTGGCGTGAACTTGGTCTTATAGGCCGCCTTGCACGCCGCCGCCAAGGCAGGATCTGCCTCAACGGTCTCCTGGAACCATGCGCCCTCCCCATCCGGACACGCGGTGATCACATATGGATACGGCGATCCAGGAATGCGCCGCACCGCCCGCTTGAGTCCTTCCCTCAAACAGGATTTGCCGGACCGTGGTGGTCCGCAGAGCACGATTTTCATCGCCACTCCTTTCCTGCTTGGGAACGCCCAAGCTTGTTTTCTCCGCATCCAACTCACAAACCATTTGCGAGCTGGAAAAGAGAGGGAAGGTTCATAAGTTGTGCAAACTTATCATCCTTCCCTTAAGTGCAAGCATTATGGGCTCAGACCACCCTTATAAGATGCCGGCCATCCGGACATCCACTTAAGGTAGCTTTCCCATTCAGGCATCTGCCAATGCCGCCCGATATTTCCCTCGATGCCAGGTTTTAGGGGAGAAGTCAGCAGTCCTAGGACTGCTGAAAAATCTTGATCTCCACCCGCATGTATGTGACATACACGCGAAACTGACGAAATTTTTCCGCCAGTTTGGAGGCAAGATCTTCCACCATCAGCTTCCACTCCTCGTCGGATTCGCCCGAATACAATGGGCTTTTGTCCGCGAAGAGGGTCAGCGACGGCTCATCCTCGGCGTGCACGCCACCTTTACTCGGGTAAGCGTACACCAGCACCGTCTCCTGAATCCCGACCGGAATGTAATTCCGTCCGGCTTTAAGAGCGGCCCGGTATTCCTCCTTAAGAAAAGCGACTACCGCCGCCTTCTCTTGGAGAAATCCTTCGTAGCCCTGCTTCAGGCCAAGATTGATCTCGGCCCGCAGGGTGGAGGATGCCTCTCCTTTACGATCGCCCTCTTGGGCAATCGCATACTTTGCCATAATTTCACCTCCTTCCGGCTGGTTTATGGCTCGACCGTCGCACCGCGTCGTCCGGTTTGTGGGTATTTTCCACTTTCAGCTAGCAAATTATTTCTACGGGCTGAAAAAAACTAGGAACCGACGAAAAGCAAAACTGCCGGTTCCCAAAAAAGCTACATTTGTCCGAGTTGCTTGAGCGCTTTGATCGCGCACAAGCCGCTCACCCACGCATCATAGCGCGGGTCATGCTTCCGGCGCTGATCCGCTGGAATGTTTACCCAGTCCTCACCGTGAATCTGGTGAGGGACCAGGCCGCACGCCAGCTGTAAGCTGGCGCAGTCTATTAGCGGGAACGGGCCTTTGAACTCCCGTTCCTTGAAGTCATCCCGCTGGCAAGCCAGCAGGAAACCCGCTTCAACTGGATAGCCGTTGTCGGCTATCACGATCAGGCGGCCTTCCTTCTCGGCCGCCTTGTCCCTCTGGGTCTGAAGCCAAGCCCAGAAGGTGTCACGGAGTTCCCGGCCGTTGCCGAAATTCTCCGTGATCTGCATCCCTGGCAGCACGTTCTGTGCAACCCAGGGATCAACCGGGCCCTCAATCGGGCACCGGCCGACGAATTCAGAGAGCACATTGCCCTCCGAATCCATTGTAATAGCTCCCACGGCAAACGCAGCGCCGAGGAGCGAGTTGGTCTCGCAGTCAAACACAATAATGTTTTCTACCTTCATTACAACCTCCCTTTCCAAGTGTATGTCTTGTGATTAGAATCATTTCACCAACTGCAACCCCCACCTTAGTTACAAGATGAGGGAGCGCACTTGGTGCTAGTGATCGCCGTCTCGTTACATCGCCTCGAAAAAAATCGAAGCTTTTAGATTCCTGATAGCGGCTAGCGAAGTTGATGCGAACTCACCGGACCATCTCTCTCCAAACCAACTGTTCCGGTCAGGTGATCTCGCATACATACCTATAAAGAACAAATGAAAGAACGATACTGCAAAAGAACAAACTCCTTCTCTCCGAAAGAGCGTAGAGAAGAGACAGATGCGACCTTTCAATTGAATATGATTATGAGGTCGTCTGCTTCTCTCTCCTCTCTACGCGCTTTAGGTGATACCAATAAAAAGGGACTCTGCTCGTTAACTGCGAGAGAGTCCCTTTTATTGATCCAAGGTCATATCGTGAATAATTACTATAGCTCTTCGGCAGTTTTCACCGCCGCGTTCACCGTTCCCACTGTTTGAGCGGGGGAAGGTGCTCTCTCCATGCCCGCCCCGATTGCTATGAAGGGCGGCGCATATCATTGATTCAATTTTCAAAGTTCGCTCGCTTCTCAGGTAACCATTTCTAGCGTAACGAGAGATTATATACCTAAAACAGAAACATGTCAATGCTTTTCGTCAAAAAATTACCAATATTATCAAAGTATAATGACTCCAACTATATTTTTATATGTCTGCTAAACTATGTTTGTCACTTTACGTTGACAAAGCTTACTACCTATGATATACTTGATGTGGAAACAGATGTTTTGAGACGATCCAGAAAGTACAAGTGATAAATAGGTTATCCACAGGGTATAGACAATAAAAATGGCGGAAAAAACGTCGGTAACAATAAAGACACTTGCCCAAGTAGGTCTCTCAGAAAAGGAGGCAACGATTTACGAGGCGCTCCTTCAGCTTGGTAAAGCTGGCATGGGTCAGCTCCTTGCCCGTGTCCCCTACAAACGAGGCAACGCCTATGACCTTGTTTACGAGCTTATGAGAAAAGGGCTTATTTCCGAAACGGAGGAACGGGGAAAAAAGGTATTTGCCATTGAGCCGCCGTCAGCATTAAAGGTACTCCTTGAAAACAGAGAGCAAGAGCTGAGACGCCAGCAGCAAACCTTGAGCGCAAGTCTCGATCAATTGCAATCAGCCTATCGATTGGCAATGAATAAGCCCGGCGTCAGATACTACGAAGGAAAAGAAGGGATAATAAAAATCTACGAGGAACTGCTCGAGAATAACCAGCCAATAGATAGCATTGAGGAAAAAGGCGATCTCCTTACCTACATTCCCGACTATGCGCCTCAGTACGTGAAAAAGCGCGTACAAAAAAAACTTTTTAATCGTGTCATTTCTCCAGATACCAACACACTCAACAAAACTGATAAAAACAAATTCATCGAGGCGCACCGCCTACCAGCCGATCAGTTTCCTTTCCGTATGGACATCAAAATCAGTGGAAACAAAATTTCCCTGATCACGTTCCAAAAAGAAAATGCCGTCGGCGTGCTGATGGATAATCCGGAGATTGCCGATAACTTCAAAATACTTTTTGAGTTTCTCTGGAGAAAAACAGCACCGTCAACCTAAGCGGCCTTGTCGTGCTGGACGCTTTGCTCCACTCCGCCTTCCGCATCGAGACTACGAAGGTAATTTTTGTTGAGCAGGACATCATCGAGCGGAACTATCCGGCAACCTGGTTGGAGATTGGAGGTGATGGCATCCATCGGAGCCGTACCTCGGGCGATGACGACTGAAAGTGGAGCATCCTCTTGTTTGTAATCCTCCCCCTCTATGCCTTTACCGATAATGATAAATATTGAGATATCGAAATCGATGGCTCGATCCTGACGAAGCCGCTGTAAATCTTTTTCTACCTGTTGAAGTTCGGTGAATCGGTAATACCTCCCGAAATTCTCCCGGACGTTGTCATCGATATAGATACCGCCGTCTTTTAACTTTGCACAAACGTCCTGGATAAATTGGCCGTAGCGTTTTCGTTCCACATACACGGTCGAACGAACGCCGAGAGCGACATCTATCTGTTCGTCCTTCAGCCTAGCAACTTCATTAAATTCACCGAGGATAATGCCTGCAGGGTGGGCATTCAAGTGATCATAAAGATCAATGCCATCAAGGTTGTTTTTCGTGTATGCTTTCATATCTTGAGTCAGCAGTTCTCGCGCCCGCTGAACAGCCGGTGAAAGTTGCTGGATTGTTCGTTTTTTTAAATATCTCGGACCATCGGGAGTCTCTACTGCGTCGGAAGTTGGGATAGTTTCGGCGTCAGAAATCTTAGCTCCCATCTCAGCCATAATCTGTTTAAACGCATTCGGATTCTGTTCCAGCCTCTGCCGGGTGTTTTCATCATAGGTGAGGGTATCATCTCCGGTCTTGCCTTGCTCGATGGCCATCACGGTCTTGAGGTACTCAACGAGCTCACGCCGCTCATCGTGGGTAAGCGAGGTTCCAAGAGCTTTTTCCATCTTTTCATAATCAAGGAGGGCGTCCATAGGTACACTCGGATCGTAATACACCGCGTCACTCATTGCGAAATCTGCGTATTCATGACCTGTTCTATTGGCAATTCGCTGGTGTTTGGCTACGCCGCTCCCTGGGCCGAACTCTACAAGAGTTTTGTCGCCTGGCCGAGATCGTCCGACGTCAGCCAAAAACTTCGTCGTATCGATGCCCAATCGGCGGTCATAGTCCTGAACACGACGGTCAACACGCCAAAAAAGTTCTGGCATAGGCCTGAGTTTTCCCATAGCGGAGAGTGCACGGAGATACAGTCCCTCACTGCTCCACTGGGGATGCTCTGGCGTTGACTGAAGGCTTTCAAGGATGAGCTCCTGTCTCTGTCTGTAGCTGTTCAGGTCAACGTGATCTCCGCCGAGCGTTTCGGCAATTTTAATGAATTGCACCCTGAGCATCTCCTGCAGGGCATTCTCTTTTTTAAGTTCTACCAGCACTTCATCGATATCCGCCGGCCCCTTGTCCAGCTGATGGCGTACCTCTGTTAATAGGGACTTGGCACGCAACATGAGACTCTCATACATTTCCTGCTCGGAGAATTTGAATTGCGGAAACATCGGCGCAAAATCGGTATGGATCCACTCCGCTTTTGCACGCGCATCTTGAGACATCGTGGCGTACCGTGAAAAGAGTTTTTTTGCGTCTGCATCGTCGAGTCGCTCTGCTATGGCGAGCACCGTGTTGCCCATCGCGGAATCTTGTTCAATGGATAAAAATGACTGTGCAATTTCATTCTTTGCGGCTGGGTGAGAGGCCAAGGCGTCTTTCATTCGTGAAAAACCTTCATGCTTACTCCCCGCAAGGTATTTTAAGAAATATACCTGTGAACGCAGCGGGAGCTCTGAGAAAGAGATCCTGACGTTTTGTTCTATCTTTTGCCTTAATGCAGGACGATGAAGATGTTGCAGTAACAGTGAGGCCTCCTCTTCGCGCGTTTCGGCAAATGGATTGAGCTCCGTATCAGTCTCCAAAGACTCGGCCGGTTGGACATGCACAGTTTGCGGATGTTTTTCCGAAAAGACACCTGGGTCGACTTTTCCCCAAAAACGAAGGATGTCGCTATGGTCAAAAACCCCAATTGCATTTTGCGCGATGCGCTGAACGCGTCCTTGGTGTCCCGTTGGCGCATCTGTTTCCAACTGCTGAGTGAGGTCTGGGTATGCCTCGCCACCGGCCTGGAGTGAATCAACAATCCTGCCCTCTCGCCGATCCCCGTGGTACTTTAACAAGCCTACTGATGGATTCTCTGCCTCATCGCGTACGCGCTCGAGAGCCAGCTCCGCCGTGTACCCAAGTATAGGGGAGTCATTGCGACGCTCAAGCTCTTGAATAATTTTCGAGACCCGCTGGTAGGCCCCCTCAGCCCAGTCTCCGTTGGCAACAGCTTGAGCTGCCACAGTTTGCAGCTGATGGATTACATCGAGCTTGAGGGGCAGTGGTTGTTCGTCGACACGGTCGATGAGTTTCTTGATTGCGCCCTCGCCAGAAAAGCGAAGCCCGTACACAACCTCTCCGATCATGGCCTGTCCGAACCATCCTTGAACCTCAGGGACACGGGTCGCCTCAGCAGCCGCCAAAAGCTGATTGTCCAATGAAAGATGATTTGTGATATTAGGCGAGTACGAGAAAAGAAGCCCCTGTACTGAATCGAGGAAGTTGAGCAACTGTTCCCGCTTTTCCGGGTCTCCTGACCGCTGATTAACAAATTGTGTTAACTCATGAAAAAAAATTGCTACTCCATTGCTGTAGCGGGGAGTAAGTACACCCTGTTGGTATTCCGCACTGTCGCCGGTGAGGCGGGCAATTGAATCACCGACGATATCCGTTCCTATCATATCTCTGCCATGCCGATCTGACGAATTCGTGTAGAGTTCATCTAACCACTGGCGCGACCAAGAGCTGACACGCTCTTGAGCTTCACCGTCGAGCTCTGGTGACGAAGTGGTGTCTTTCTCCTTTTTCTCTTCCTTATCTAAGGAATCTCCATGAGTTTCTTGAGGTTGTTCCGGAAAGCCTATGTTTCTCATTGCTTCGTGGTGATCCATGAATGCATTTTACTATTAATAAACAAATAAGAATACTGCAAAATTGGAAAAAAGTCAAGGTACCGCGCAAAAGGTTGACATCATTCATTCCCCCTGATACTATGCACCATCGATCTTTTTTCAAATTATCCTCCGGCAGAATAGGCAGAAAGGAGCGGTCAGTGATACATATTTGTCAATCTAACGCGGCCTGGACTGTAAAGCAGGGGTACAGCAAAAAAGTCCTGCTCACGGGTGACCAGATAGGCGTTCCCGGCGTATTGGTGCAGATGGTACGAGTCCGCCCCGGTGAAAAGGCTGAGATCCACTATCACAAGGGCTGTACGGAGATCTTTTTCTTTCCCGCCGGGACCGGTGAATGGACCGTCAACGGCAAGAAAATCGAAATCTGGCCCGGTGATTTCCTGGTTATCCAGCCTGGTGACCGCCATTGCGTTCACAATCCGAACGCCCACGACTTGGTTTACACCGCCTTCAAAGTCAACGTGTCGCCGGAGAACGACTACTTCGAAGATAAGCCATGACGCTATCTTTGATTGGGCATACACGCTTCCTTAAGCACGGGGAGCGTTTTTTTTACCGGAGAATGTCCCATTTTTTGGATCCAACTAGAAAAAAATCAAGATTAGCGGTACAGTGGGTATTACCCTATGAAATTCCAGCTTACCTCAACCTTTAAACCCACAGGTGACCAGCCCCGAGCAATTGCCAA
Organism: bacterium; assembly: GCA_021815445.1. Taxonomy (GTDB): domain Bacteria; phylum Patescibacteriota; class Patescibacteriia; order UBA10025; family UBA10025; genus JAKAGM01. The sequence goes on from JAKAGM010000002.1 coordinate 129,973, forward strand.
GCTTTCAGCAGGTCTGAAAAAAGGTTTTAAAGAACAAACACTTCTCGGAGTTACCGGTTCCGGCAAGACATTCACTATGGCAAATGTCATCCAGAACCTTCAGCGGCCCACGCTGATTATTTCTCATAACAAAACACTCGCCGCCCAGCTCGCGAGCGAGTTCCAGGATTTTTTCCCAAAAAACGCTGTAAACTATTTCGTGTCGTACTACGATTACTATCAGCCTGAGGCGTATATTCCACGGACTGATACGTATATAGAGAAAGAGACGAGCATCAACGAGGAAATCGACAGGCTCCGCCACGCATCGACGCAAGCGCTTCTCTCGCGTCGCGATGTCATCATCGTTGCGTCAGTCTCATGTATTTACGGCTTAGGCTCGCCGGCGGAGTATAAGCGCGGGGCGGTCACCCTGCAGAAAGGCAAAAGTTTTTCCCGCCAAGCGCTCCTTGAACAGCTTGTCCGCATGCAGTTCGAACGGAACCAGATCGACCTGTGGCGGGGCAGGTTCCGCGTGACAGGGGAGACTGTCGACATTTTTCCGGCTCTCGCGGAGGACAGTTATTACCGGCTCAGCTTTTTCGGCGACAAACTCGATTCGATTGAAGAAGTGGACGCAATTACCGGAAAAACGCGCTCCTCGCTCCCCGCTGTCGACATTTACCCTGCAACGCACTATTTAGCTCCGACGGACAATCTGGACAAAACTTTTAAAAAAATACGCGAAGACCTCGATACCCAGGTAAAAAAATTCACGAAAGAAAATAAGCCCCTCGAGGCGGAACGGCTCCAGCAGCGGGTGAACTTTGATCTCGATATGATCAAACAGACCGGCTTCTGCAGCGGCATCGAGAACTACTCTCGGTACTTTGACGGGAGGAAGCCGGGGACGCCGCCCTACACGCTGATGGACTTTTTTCCCAAAGACTACCTGCTTTTTATAGACGAGTCGCACATGACTGTCCCGCAAATCAGGGGTATGTACGCGGGTGACAGGGCGCGTAAGCAGACTTTGGTTGATTACGGTTTCAGGCTCCCGGCAGCGTATGATAACCGGCCGCTGAATTATCCCGAGTTTAGCAAACATATCCACCAGGTAGTGTACGTATCGGCAACGCCCGATGAGTATGAAAAAAGGCGGTCCCAGCAAATTGTGGAGCAGATTATCAGGCCGACGGGTTTGATTGATCCGACTATTGAGATACGGCCGACCAAACACCAGATTGATGATTTGATAGATGAAATTCGGAAAAATACCAAGAAAGGACAACGGGTATTGGTCACAACATTGACGAAACGGATGGCCGAGGATCTCGCCGACTACCTCGAGGAATTAAATATCAAGGTTCACTATCTCCATTCTGAGATAGATACGTTCGAACGGCTCGAGATCCTGCGTGACCTGAGGCTCGGGGTCTACGACGTCGTTGTCGGGATTAACCTGCTCAGAGAAGGACTCGACCTGCCTGAAGTGTCATTAATAGCGATTCTGGATGCCGATAAAGAGGGATATTTACGGTCGACAACGGCGCTCATGCAGGTGATGGGCAGAGCCGCACGGCACCTCGAGGGCAGGATCATTATGTACGCCGACACGATCACAGGATCAATGAAGCGAGCTATCACCGAGACCGAAAGACGGCGAAAGATCCAGGAGCAGTATAATACGAAACACCACATTACGCCGGTATCCATCCGCAAGGCGATCAAAGAATCGCGGCTCGCGGGAAAGAAAACTGAGTCTGCACACGTTGTCGATGTTAAAGCGGTGCCCAAAGAGGAGCTTCCGCATATTCTCAAGGATCTCCAAAGCCAGATGGACATTGCTGCCAGAAATTTGGAATTCGAAAAAGCGGCTGAAATCAGGGATGAAATCGCCGCCTTGAAAGAAGTTCTCGGCGCAGGCCACAAAAAGTCAACACTTGCCAAACGTCGAAGTACGCAGTAAACTCATTTTCATCCGTTCTTTGGTAAGTTTGCTAGCATAAAAAAACAGGTGTCCTCTTTGCGGACGCCTTCTTGGCTCTACTCCGTTCCAGGCAAGCGGAGCGAGCTTCTTGGCCCTCGCCGATCGCGCGTGCGAAATTTCCAGGTTTCTCCTGAGCCCTGCATAGCAGGGGCGTTGACGGAGATAATTCTCTAGTTATCTGCTTACCATACTGGGAATAACCCCTGGAGCTCGCATCTATGACCGGCGAGTTTTTTTGTTACCTGTAAAGGTCAGCCCGCTTAGCCAGGTGTGTTTTTTAGAATACCTAGTGTGCGCTGCAATTACCAATCAATTTATTGAAAAAAAAGAAGATTATTACCGCATAACTTATTGAAGTATTTTCATCTTTCCCCTCCGGGGTGGGCTCCACTTTTCTTTGCTTGTCCAAAGAAAAGTGGAGAGAAAAGAAAGGACAGCACGGCGCAAACTCGGCCGTTTGGAAAATATCTCCCTTTTTTCGCCGGCCTCAGACAGTGCGCCGTGCGAGGGAAAAATCCTTTTCTGGCATTTACAAACCAGTCGTTTTCAAGACGGCAAGATAGAGAGCACCAGTGAGAGCTGATGGTAGTTAATTTTTTGCCGATTAGTTTGAAAATAAAAAAAAGACCGTCTTTTTCCTCCTGGGAAAGACGGTTGACTACACAAGGTACGGTCGAAGATTTTTCGATCTGCTGTTGTGGCGAAGGCGTCTGATAGCCTTCTCCTTGATCTGGCGAATCCGTTCGCGGGTAAGGTTGAATCGTACGCCGATCTCTTCAAGCGTCAACGACTTCTCGTGGGAGAGCCCGAAATAGAGATCAATGACCTCAGCCTCCCGAGGCGTAAGAGTCTCCATCGATCTCTCGATCTCTACGCGAAGTGATTTCTTGAGAAGATCGTCTTCCGGTGACGGAGCGTTCTCATCCGGGAGCACATCGATGAGTGAATTGTCCTCGGAGGTGGAGAAGGGTGTATCCAAAGACAGGTGCGTGTTGGAAATTTTCATCGTGTCGGACACTTCAGACTCCGAAATCTCCATTTCCTTGGCGATTTCTTCCGGCGTCGGTTCGCGTCCGAGTTCCTGTTCGAGAGCCGAAGATGTTTTGCCGATTTTGTGAAGAGTGCCTACTCGATTTAAGGGGAGACGCACGATGCGCGAGTGCTCGGCGAGCGACTGAAGGATCGCCTGGCGGATCCACCAAACAGCGTAACTGATGAACTTGAAACCGCGAGTTTCATCAAAGCGTTTCGCGGCCTTTATGAGTCCGATGTTGCCATCATTGATGAGGTCGGCCAAAGACAAACCCTGTTTTTGATACTGTTTAGCGACTGATACGACAAACCGCAGATTCGCTTTTGTCATCCGTTCGAGTGCAGTTCGGTCACCCTGGTGGATGCGTTTTGCCAATGAGACTTCCTCTGCGGCTGTCAGTAACGGGGTGTCTCCAATTTCTTTCAGGTAGATATCAAGCGAGCGGTCCTCATCTTTGTAGCGTCTGCTAACCCGTATCGATACTGATGTCGTTGGTTCACTTGAATGTCCACGACCGGATCGAGAACTCCCGACACTGGATTGTACGGGCATCGGTGCGAGGCGAGCCCGAACTACTTTTTTCGCGAGGATGACAACGGTCACCTGTGCATGTTCTTGGGCATTCCGCATCCAGACATAGAGCTTTGCGACTTTTAAGAAAAGCTTGTCGCTCAGCTCTTCATGATAGTCGGGCGGGAGGGCCGCGTAGATTTCATCCCAGTCGATTTGCCGGTGATCTCCGTTTTGGGGCAGAAGCGCCAGGAGCCAGGCATGTTTACCCACCAATCCCCAGAACTCGTCCGGACCGATCTGTTGAAAGATGACGAACAGACGGTCTTCGTGTCGGCTTACAAAGGGTTCGAGGGGCTCGAGATCCTCCCGGCTTCCGTAAAAGCCGCGAAAGGCGGACATGGATATCCCGTCCATTCCCTTCAGCATTTCTCGAAGCAATTCAGCTCCCGTCATGTTCATCACCTCCTTATGAACGGGAAAAAACGAGGGTTTAAGAATACAAATAATGTGAAAGACCTGTTTTCAGCACTACTGTACCATATGGCAAAAAAAATAAAAACCCCGTCTCTCGTATATTCCGAGAGCGGGGCGGGTATTACAAGTCATCCTCAGCGGCCGCTACAGCTTCTTTCTGTACCGGCAGTGTGCCGCCTGAATAGTGCTGGATGAGCAGAAGGTACACGTTTGTGCCAATACCGAGTTTTCTCGCAGTTGCATAGGCCTTTTCAGGATCGAATTCGGCAAACAGTTCCGGCTCCGTGCATCCTTTTGCCCGGCATGCCGCGGCGATCATCCTCTCAGCATCCCGTGACAGAATGATTCCCGGGGGTCTCTGGTCCCGTGTTAGCACATCGCAATCCGTGTTGACAGGATCGGGCAGATTATTCGGCTGGTCTGCCGACGGCTCCGCCGGCTGAGGTGCGGAAGGATGGAGAAAACCATTCAGTTCGACGCTAGGAATCAATGTCTGGGAAAGCTGTTCGAGATGAGCAAGCATCCACTCGCGGAGCTCATCCACTGGAGCGTTGACCGCTTCAGCGACATTATCCCATAGCTTTGTTTTCTGCCACGCATTCGCGATTGCTTGAATGATAGTTCCCAGTGCGCTGGTGGTCAGCCGGACTTGTGATCCGGGCTTCGGCGGTGCGGGAGGAGTCGGTTGCCTCCTCCCGCTCTTTCCTTGCCCGCGTTGGCGCTTGCGAGCCGCCGGCTGGGCAAGTTCGGCGATACCATACCAGGTCATCCATCGGCGAAGACGGTCAGCATCAATGTCCCAACTCGATGCAAGCGCATCGGCTGGAACCCGTTGGTCGTGAAGTCGCTGGCGAAGAAGATCCGCCATGTTGCCGGGACAGCCGAAGAAATCTTCGAAACGTCGGATTGCCTCCAAATCTTCCCGGGACGGAATACCCCCCAACGCGCGCCAGGACCCTCCCGGACTGCGTGCGTTTGTGAAAAACACGATCACCTCCCGCGCTTCGGTTTCTCGATGGCTTCCCTCAGAGCTCTCATGATGTACGTCAGGTTGCCTGGGGTTACGGCAATTCCATACTTTGTCTTGACCGCCCTTGCAAGCTCTTGGATTGATCCGACATCAGGATCGCTCTTGACTTCAGAAAGAACTTCAAGGGCCAGCTGCTTGTCCCCCTTCCCTGTGGCCTCGATGATCCGTGAAGCAATAGATCCTTTGCGCCGTCCGTCCGTCTGGTCACCTGTGGTAGCACTTTTCTTTGGGCGGCCGCCACGGCGCTTTGTGTTTGTGGCAGGTGTCGCGTCCGTGTCCGTCGATGGCGGGTGCTGGTCGGTCGAATCGGTGTCCGAACTGTAGTCGATAGGCACACCCCACTGCGATGCCTGGTTTTCCAAGAAACGGAAGACGCTCATCGCGGCTGCAATTCCTTCATTGCCGGTCAGACCAGCCATCACCGGAAGGTGATGGATGACTGTGGGCAGGGTGATTTTCCCGTCGCGACCGCTGGCCGAGGCAAGCTGCAGGAGCTCGCCGGGGTTTTGACTGAAGAACCCAGCATTGTCGAACGTTGTACCACCAGCCGCAAACAGCGCTCGCAGTGTTGATACGAACGTTGTTTCGGCCACCGGTTGCTTTTTCTTCCCTCGTGGCATGTAAACAAACCTCCTCTCCCTAGCCAAGCTAGGATGAATTGTGAAGTGAACGGTTATTCCCTTGTGTTTTTGATGTTGACCCCCGTTGGATAGTTTCTTACGAGAGCGGACGATTACCTTACTAAAAAGAGGGGCTTAAGTCAATAATGCGCGCATTTGTCTTCTGTCGTCAGGCATGTTCGGTGTCGCAAATCCACAGAAAAAACTAGTTGCCGTGCCGACGGACACGTTCGTCGCGTTACCCCAACAAGTTGCCGTCAAACTGCTATACTATAGCCATGAAAACAGTTCTCATCACCGGAACGTTCGATTTTTTACACCCGGGGCATCTGTGGTTTTTTAGGCAGGCCAGACGTTATGGAGACCGTCTTGCCGTCATTGTCGCAAAGGATATAACAGTCAAAAGAGTCAAAGGCCGTATGCCATTTCATAAAGAGCGGGAGCGGCTCGCCATGGTCAAGAACGTCGGCTTCGTCGACGACGCCGTACTCGGGAGAGCGGGCGACAAGTACACTATTGTGGAAAAAATTAATCCCGATGTCATTTGCCTGGGATATGACCAGCTGGCATTTACTCAAAATCTTGCCAAGGAGTTTAAAGAACGCGGACTCACTGTTCGGGTCGTCCGGTTGAAGGCATATAAACCACAACAGTACAAAAGCTCAATTTTCCGTGCCGCGAACTTGATTGATGTCCACACGTTAGACCCGACATTACACATCGACCTGCCCTATGCCACGACGCGGAATTTTACGAAAAGAAAACTTTACTTTCACGCGCGGGCATTTCTCCGGTACGATGTCGCTAAGCGACTCCTCCGCGTTCACAAGCTTCTCAAACGCCGCGGGTACCATATAAAAATCTGGGACGCGTACCGGCCGCTTGCAGTGCAAAAAATCCTGTGGAAGGTGAAGCCTGACGCCCGGTATGTCATACCCCCCCGGATTGGTTCGCCTCACAATAGGGGTGCGGCGATAGACTGCACGCTTATCGACCGACGGGGCAAGGAGCTTGATATGCCTACCGGGTACGACGAGTTCAGCACCCGTGCCCACCGGATGTCGACACACATGACAAAGATTCAGCATACAAACATGTTGATACTCGAACGGGCCATGCGAAGCTCAGGCTTTATTCCTCTACCCACAGAGTGGTGGCACTTTTCAGCTCCCGGCTGGAAAGAATTGCCGCTCTTGGATATCCCGTTGTAGCCCTGTTAGCCGTACCCCTTGCCATGATTCAAAGCTTTTGCTAGACTGCACCCAACACTATGCCAACAACCAAATCTTCAGCGAAACACTTGCGGCAGACCAAATGGAGGACCGCTCACAACCAAAAGATTCTCAATGAGATCAAATCGTTGCTCAAAAAGAGCCGTCTCCTCATCGTGGCAAAGAAAAAAGACGAAGCACAGGCAAACACCGCGCTCCTGATTAAAGCCGTCGACAGAGCGAGCCGGAAAAACGTCATCACCAAAAACAAAGCAGCCCGTATCAAGTCTCGGATCATACTCCAGCTCAATAAGCTCTAGACGCAGACGCTTGCGGCAAAAAGATCGAAGAGGAGCCCGGGGTTCCCCTGCGATGTTTTCAGTTTCCGGTCCAAAATGACCAGCTGTTGAAATACTTCTCTGAGCTCATCAGAGGTAAATTTTTTCGCTTGCCTCATGAGCTGCTGCGCGATAAACGGCGGGAGTCTCAACCGCGCGGCAACCGTCGCGGGATGAGGTTCCTGCTCAATAATGTTATGCGTCTGAACCAAAAGCCTGCATTGCCGTATAAGCATGGTGAGGATATAGAGTTCATTGAGTCCGTTAGCCAACAGCTCGCCAAAAAGACGAAGCGTTTCCCGAAGGTTCCGGTCTGCCAAAGCATCCGTGAGGTGGAAGATATTGTCATCGAACGACGTGAGGACAAGCTTGCGGACGTCATCAGTCGTGGCCGGCTTAGGGTAGCTGTACGCGACGAGCTTGGCGACTTCATGCGTGATCTGCCACGTGTCCGAACCGGCACGGTTAATAAGCTCATCCACGGCTGCTTCCTGCAGGGATCCGTGCAACTCTCGCGCTCTGTCGCGGATGAACTTCTTAAGCTCTCCGCCGGTCAATAAGGCAAAAGACTCCGCATGCTCACCTTCACCCAGCATCTTAAGGAGGGGTTTGGGCGACTTTTTCTCAGCAGTTTTTTTCTTTGCAGGTTTACGGAGCCGCTTCCGTGATTCGCTTAGCACATCAGCCTCCCAAAAAATAAGGATGTTATTGTCCTTCCAGTCTTTGCTTCCCAGGTAGTCGACTATTTCCTGCTGGATGTCTTTTCGCTTGTTTTTGCCGATTATCTGCTCGACGACAATCATCCGTTTGGGCGCCAGGAAACCGGAGGCTCCGACAGCTCTGCGAAACTCTTCAAACGACAGCTTTTCACCGTCGAGCACGAGGGTATTCATGTTCGAAGGGTCAAACTTTGTATGGTACGCTTCCTTGAGCTGATGGAGGCGTTCCCGGGATCGGTAGGTGTCCGGGCCGTAAAGAAAGATGATCATAAGAGGATTGACAACATACATCATAGCATGTACATTGCAGTATCAAAACAACGATAAAGATTGTTCACCACAACCTGCGCATATGCGCGTAAAAGGAGGCAAATGCCCGAGACACAGTCGCTCATTATAAGGACTATCAGCCAGTTACTGGCCGAGAAGCCATGGGTTCGTGCAAGTCTTGTAGAACCCATGCCTCTTGAAGTGCGGATCAAGGGGATCCTGATCCTTGAAAATATCACCTTGACCCATCTCCGTATTGTGGCCTCAGTCTGGCTGTTTGAACACCTTGGGGAAAGGCATCCAACCGCGGCTGACATTGTTGACCTCTTGTCAGATATCGACGAATTCAGATGGCCGAGCGAGCGGACTGAACACATCACTGAGCTCCAGACGCGCATCGAGATCATGACAACCAAAAGACACACTCTGGAGCAATCAGGAAACGGCGGCCTGATGCTGAACCATTACATCAGGAACGCAGTTGACCGGACACCTGATCAGATCAGGGAGGTGCTCAATAAGTTTAACAGGGGCACATTGCCGGATCAGCCTTTGAGTCCCGGCAAAGCGATCACCCGCGTGCGAGAAATCCTTGAATCACTCCCTCATATGACCGAGAGAGTACAGATCGGCGTGGCAGCGTGGCTGTACAGGCAAGTGAGCGGCATGTGGCCGACACGTGAACCGCTTCTGGACATCTTTGCCGTCGGGAAAGGTAAGATTTCTATACGTGCCAAGACGGTGGATGATCTCCTTGAATTCGGCACGCTGCGTATGCGCAATATTAACCAAATTGCGCTTTCTCGCGCGATTGATCCGACTCGTGAGCCATAAGTTATTTCCACGAGTCTTTTTTTATTCTATTTCATTTCTTCCATCTCTCCCCAGTTTTTTCCTACAGCTACTTCAGTTTCAATAGGAACCTTCAGTTTATACACCGTATCCATAGTCTCCGCGACAAACCGGGCGACTTTTTTCGCATCAGCATCGGGGACTTCGAGGACAAGCTCGTCGTGCACCTGGAGAAGCAAGCGACTTTTTGGGCTGACGTTCGACAGTTTATGAAATACCTCCATCATCGCCAGCTTCATAATATCCGCGGCCGTTCCCTGCACGGGCATGTTGATCGCCATGCGCTCAGCCTGCGCGCGTACCTGCGGCATTGAAGAGTTGATTTCCGGCAAATATCTCCGGCGCCCCAGCAACGTTTCCACATACCCGATCTTATGCGCCAGCGCTTTTGTCGAATCGACGTATTCTTTTATCCAATGGTGGACGGCGAAATACTTGTCGATAAACTCCCGCGCGTGTTCTCGGGTAATGCCCTTCCGCGAAGCCAGGCCTATGACGCCCATGCCGTAGAGCACGCCGAAGTTCACTTCCTTCGCCGCGTACCGTTGTTCCTTGGTCACTTCGTCGAGCGGTATCTCGTACACGTCAGCGGCGGTACGTTTATGAATGTCTTCGCCTTTTTGGAAAGACTCGATCATTTTCTCGTCGTTTGCCAGGCTGGCGACAATACGCAGTTCAATCTGGGAATAATCGGCGGAGATAAGCGTAAAGCCACGTTCAGCGATAAACGCTTTTCTGATTTCGTTTCCCAGCTCGGTTCTGATAGGAATGTTTTGGAGGTTAGGGTCGGACGAGGAAAGCCTGCCCGTAGCCGCCACAGTCTGGTTGAACGACGTGTGGACGCGGTCGGTCTTTTTGTTCACCAGCTTCGGTAACGCCTCGGCGTAGGTCGATTGCAGTTTAGAAAGTTCCCGATACTCCATGAGCGGTTCGATAATAGGATGCTGGCCGGCAAGCTTTTCAAGTTCGCTTGCAGCCGTCGAAAGTCCTGTCTTTGTCCGCTTGATTTTCATGTCAACGCCCACTTGCAAATCTTCAAAGAGCACCTCCTTGAGCTGGAGAGGGGAGTTGATGTTAAATTCTTTTCCCGCGTGTTTGTAAATCTCCGCTGTCAGCTTTGTGAGCCGCTCCGCAAGTTTTTTCTTTAATACATCGAGAAATGGCACGTCAATTTTTATGCCCGCTAATTCCATGTCGGTGAGCACAGGCACGAGCGGCATTTCAATCTTCTCAAAAAGCCCGGCCATGTTGTTTTTCACCAGCATTTTCGACAGTTTTTCGTAAATGCGGTAGGTGTAATCGGCGTCCTCGCAGGAATACCACGAAAGCTTGTCTTGGGGCACTCTGTCCATCGTAATCTGTTTTTTCCCCACGCCGATCAGCGCCGTCGTCGGAATCATCTGATGGCCGAATTCCTGGAAAGCCAGCGAATCGAGATTGTGTTGTCGCGTGCCGGGGTTGAGCACGTAAGAGGCGATCATGGTGTCGAAAGAAATAGGGTTCACTTCAATTCCGGCAAGTTTCAAAATCTGCACGTCATACTTCAAATTGTGTCCGATCTTTTTCACCCCCTGGTCTTCAAGCACCTGTCTGATCTTAGCAAACGTTTTTTTGTCATCAATGACGGGTAGTCCTACGTACCAAGCCTGTTCACCTCTCCATGAAAAGCTGATCCCAAGCAATCGAGCGTCGTGCGGCTCCAAGCTGGTCGTCTCAGTATCGATGACTATTTCTTTCTGCTTTTTTAACTCTTTGTAAAAAGTGTCAAACTTCTCATCGGTATCAACAAGCGTGTATTCAACATCCTCATCCTGAGGTATCTCGAATTTCGGCAAGGGTTTCCTCGCGGTAATCTTCTCGTATACCGGTTCGTCTGTCGGTGCGTCTGTTGAACTGGTTTGGGAATCCTCTTTGGTGAAGATAGTGCTCTGTTGGGAAGGCAGCCGGCTTAGGAGTGTCTTGAACTCAAGTTTTTGGAAAAGGGAGAACACCTTATCATGATCATACGGCTGTGCCGCTGTATCTTCGAGAGCAAAGTTCACCGGCGCATCAAACACGATAGTCGCCAGCTTCTTGCTCATGAATGCATTTTTCTTGTCCTTTGAAAGTTTTTCCTTCACCCCGCTCTTCAGCTTTTCAGCTCTTGGGCTATTCCGCTCTAATTCCTCATACAGCGTTTCAATATCGCCAAACTCTTTAAGTAATTCAGTGGCCGTCTTTTCACCGACGCCCTTGACGCCCGGAATGTTGTCAGATGCGTCGCCGGCAAGCGCTTTGTAATCGATAATTTGTTTCGGGGTAAGCCCGTAGCGTTCTTTAACAGCTGCGGAATCATATACCACAGTATCACTCATACCTTTTCGCAGTGTGAACACTTTAATGTGGTCGTCTATGAGTTGGAGCGCATCCATGTCTCCTGTTGCTATAATCACGTTCGCTTTATCCTCGGTCTGTTTTGCCATCGTGCCGATCACGTCGTCAGCCTCATACCCGTCTTTTTCAAAAACAGGTATACGAAAGGCATCGAGCACATCGTGCGCGAGCGGTATCTGGTCGTAAAATTCCTGCGGCGCTTTGACTCGCGTCGCCTTGTATTCCTTGTACTGTTCGTGCCGGAATGTCGGGCCTTTCTTGTCAAATGCGACTGCCACATAGCTGGGCTTGAATTCTTTCAACGCCTTAAGAAGCGTCGTGATGAATCCATATACGGCGTTGACCAGCGTTCCGTCTTTCGTCTGCAACGGCGGCAGAGCGTGGAACGACCGGTGCAGAATCGCATTCGCATCGAGTATCAGGAATGTTTTGTTCTTTTGTGGCATAGGGCACAGGGTATTGTAACATGGGCAGCAGTACAGTAGAAGCTTGACAAGAAGATGTATAAGTATGTATTCTATCCTATCAAAACAAACCCAGTTGTCTCGAAAACCCCGTTTCATGAGGAGGTAACGAATGATCGCAATCATTGACCCGTCGACAGGTAAGCCAACGAGACTACGTCCGGGTGACGTGATTGAAGTCCGTCAAGGCGGTGGGACTGTCTCAATCAAGCGTGGCGGCGTTCCCTTACACTTCAAGCCGTCTCGCGGGAGTGCTGTCAAGGGCATCGCTCCCACAGAGATTGCTATCTCATTGTCGGGGTACTTGATGGAGCATGGTCTTATCGAGCTGATTGCCTGTCTCACAGGCAAGCCTGGCGAAGGTCGAGTCAGAGAATGCACGCGTACCTATCGGGCTACCGTTGGTTGATCTCAGCACGTTTTACCTAGTTCCGAAGCCGGACATATCACGTTCGGCCTCGTTTTCTTTTTGGTTGAAACTTTGCTTTCCCCACGCCGAGCAGGTGGGATTCTGAATCCCGCTGCGATTTCATTTACCGGATTCTGAATCCGGCCTCAGCGGTTTGGTTTGATATTTAGAGGGTAAGTAGATAAGATAGTAAAGCCATAACTATGAAACTTAAGGAAACCTTCAGAACCATCCCTCAGCACTACGACAGGTCGCGGATCGGGTATCCACTTGCTGTATTCAGTGATGTCATCTCCTATGCATGGTTACAAAAGACCGATCCGATCCTCGAAGTAGGCGCCGGCACCGGAATTGCCACGGTTCCATTTGCCCGCACGGGCAACCCGCTCATTGTCAACGACCTGAGCCGGTCATTACTCAGTGTCGCAAAGAAAAAATTAAAACACTACCACAACGTGCAATACGCCGTCGGACAATATGAGGACGCTCGGCTTCCAAAGAATTATTTCGCGCTCATCACCTCGGCTCAAGCATTTCACTGGATAAAACCAAGCATACGATTTACGAGAACCCTTCAGCTGCTCAAAAAAGGCGGGGTAGTAGCATTGTTTTGGAACTTTAGCTATTACAATAAAGGCGTGGGAAGGATGGCCATGCGACTCCACAAGAAATATGCCCGTTCGCAAGACGGCAAAGCAAACATCATCATCGACCAGCTGAAACGGAATCGCCATTTTACCGGCGCTGTCCTGAAAATATATCGCCGGAACCTGCACATGACAAAGCAAGAATACATCAACATGCAGACGTCGTTCTCCTGGTATTTAGCGTTATCCGAAACACGAAAACGGCAAGCGCTTGCGGAACTGAAAGACGGGCTCAAAAGATTTCCTGATCGAATGCCGATGCCCATCAAAACCAAACTTATTCTCGCGAGGAAAAAATGACCACACCAACTATCGAGTCACTCCAAAAAGCAATAATTTCTTTTGGATAAGAAAAAGCCCCACTCCAGAATTGCTTGGAGAGGGCCCGGCTGGCTATTTGATTCGCCGCGTATCTCAAGCCGGTTTTGTGCGACTTCTCTGGTACTCGATGCCAAGGCGATGGGCCGATTCCGCAATCATCAGACACCCGGCGGTAGCCCGCAGATGGTCGGTCCCTCTGCGGAAGTTTTCTGCGGCCATCACCAGTACGACGGCGACCAAGATGACTGTCACGCCGAAGGTGATCATGAATGGAAACGCGAAGGCATCCCAGTCGACACCGAATGACCTCAGCCAGAATGCCGATACGTCCTGTTTCAGTCCGGTCGTTTCAACCATGAGTAGCGAGATAAGCATCGACGCGCATGTCACCACAAACCCAATCGAGATGCGATTGATACGCCGAGACCAACGCTCATTGAACGCCAACCGATCTTCGAGCTTCAGTACATCTGCACTTTTTTGCATATCCATCCTCCTATGGGTTAGAATGTCACGAACGATTTTCACAGCTACCTTACCTGAGGACAAGTTTGGTGTCAACAAGATAAGAAAAAAGCCCCACTCCAGAATGGCTTGGAGAGGGCATGGCCGGCTACTTGATCTACCGTGTATTCAGCCGGCAACTTCGCAGGTCTGTCTTTTGCGCTTGAGGTCGTTCCAGCGATCCGTGATACCGTAGTACAAAGCTCCCATTGGGCAGACAACCACGAAGAAGATGAGGGCCCCGACCATGAATGCCGGACTGGCAAGGATAAAAACGACGTCCGTGAGATGGACGAGCCATGCCCAGCAATTCCGTGGGAGAAACTTCATGCGGATCACCCCGAGATAGCCAGTTGCGATGCAAGACGGGAAATCGCTCGACTCCTCACCTTCCATGTTGCGCTCCGCTCTCCAGCCAGGCGCGGTAAATTTCGCGAAAAAGGCTGCGACGTAGTGGGCGAGCAGTAGCAGGCCCAGCATGAACAGCAACGCTATCGTTTGCTGATGAACATACTTACAGCAATCCATTGAAAACCTCGCTTGTTGAAGGGTGCAGTGTTACCTCCGTTGTATGTTTTGCGTTACTATGGCGGGTTTATAGGAAACTGTCAAACGCTGACGAATATGGAAAATCCTCCGGGTTGATTACAAAGCCGGCCCGAACTGGGTTGTCGTGGATGTAGTTGAGCTTTTGCTCGAGGAAACGCTCAGAGTAAATATTTTCAACCCAGTTGTTCGGTTGCCAAACTCTGAACTCTTGTTTTGATGAGTTGAGATAAAATGTATTGAGCATAGTTTTTGTCCATTCTGAAGAGGCGGGATTCGGAATCCCGCGGGGTAATTGGTATGCCGGATTCTGAATCCGGCCTTCTCGTTTATCGTATTTTAACTGCTCGATGATTTGTTTGGCAGTATGTTTTTTGAAATCCCGGAGAATATTCGAGATGAAGTATTTACTCTCAGGCCAGATGATGTAGTGAAGATGGTTTGGCATTATTACATAGCCAATTACATCAAACTTTTTGCTTTTGGAATAGAAACGCAGATTGTCTAGGATTATTCGACAATATGCATCACTAACAAATATCGGCATGTCATGCCAAACCTTCGTTGTCACGAAATACGTATGACCATGAACATTAATTGTCCGCAATCGGGACATTGCGCGATTTTGCCCTACTTTTCTTGTACTTTGTCCACGCCACTGCGCCGCACGCACTTATTATTGCCGTTGCGCCTATCGCATACCACACTGGGTTGTCATTCTTTTTCCTGGTCTCAATCGGGATAACTTCTGGAGCATTCTCGACAGCTTGACCGAGAACCTCGGGTTTGACTAAATCTCCGTCTTCACGGGGGACAAGCCGGGCTGCGCCGCTTACTATTTCGACGATGCCCGTGACTATTACTTTATCGCCTTCTTTCCAGTCCGGCTTTTTTATATTTGTTGTCCGTTTGAAGAACACATCTGCTATGAAACCATCATCGCCTGTTATTGAGAATTTTAATGGCCCTGTAGCCGAGATGCTCCCCTGGATTCTGACAAACTGGGCCGGGTAATCTGCCATCTTGCCAACCGCGATGTCTTTTGGTGATAACCCCTGTGATCCTGCAACAGTTACATCATCTCTGTTTTTGACATTGATCTTCGGCTGGCCTTGTTCTGTCCCTATAGTGCCGTGGATGGTGACGGTATCTCCGGCGGAAATCTCCGGAAAGCCGGCCGAGGAAACTACTTTGATTCCGGCGGTATTGTCCTGAATATATAGAATCCCACTTCCCAAAAGATCCGGCTCAGCAAGAGCTACGCCCGAGATTTCAACTGACACGCCGTGTTCGGCCCGACGAGCTTCGGCGATTGTCATATTTTTTATTTCCGCATCAACGCTTTTCTTCTTCTCCTCCTGAGCAGGCGCGGCAGGCAGTGTCGAAGAACCGGCATTTTCGACCAGACTGTTTTCACTGTTCGGCGAAGGTTCGGTCCATTTCCACCCGCCATTTGTAAAGAAAGCAAAAGCCCTGTCTTTCGGAGCTTTTTCGTATTTGACTCCCTGTACCACCTTGTCAAGCGGATTGATGAGATAAATCGCGTCTCCTTCGTTATTAAGCGTGATTTTAGTTTTTGATTTTGGGAAAGCGATAACGTCGTCCACTTCCAAGGCGAGCTGGCTCTGGATGATGAATGTTTTTTTAGTATCAGTCAGCCGCCAGCCGCGCAGCTGGATTGTTTTTGATGATATATTCATCAGTTCAATGTATTCTTCCTGCGTCGCGTCGCCCGGCGCGGGTAAAAGTTCATTGAGGCGTATCCCGCTGGTATCAGGTGATGATGGCAGAGGCGGAGGAGTCGGTGCAGGCGTATTCACCGTTGGAGTTGGTACGGGTTGCACGGTGCTTGGTGTCGTCGATGAAGGGGAAGACGGAGCAGATGGAGAGATTGCCGGCGACTCGGCAACTGTTGGAACGGGGGACAGAGGCGTTACTTTCGGATTATTCATAGTTACGAATTCAGCTTCACTCCGCGAGTTTTGTGGTTCAGGAATGTTACGTGTGACGAAATCAGCGCCGTTATGGTCAGTATCTTCGCTGTTTCCCTTAAAGTAATCTTCGCCTCCGTCCAGCATGGCCTCTGACGTTGAGCTTGTGACTGCTTTACGCTCAATACTTTTGTTCGAAGCGGGATTTGCTACAGCTTCACCTTCATATACCGTTGAGGTTCCAAAACCTACTACGTCAACCACTGTTCCCATTTGATCATAGAGAATGACCGTGTTGTTTGTGGCGATAGAATTTGCCGTAGAATACACTGCATCAGGCACTATCGATCCCGTATACCCCGAAGGATGCGCGATAAGGAAAAAACTTCCGGGCGGAAGTGTTCGTTCCCCAATGGCGGTTACCAGATCGTATTCGTTTCCCGAAGCGGTTTTCTTTGTCAGGCGGTACCCAGCGATTGATACATCAACAGCCGTCGGGTTATACAGTTCGACGAATTCGTCGGTCGATTGGCCGGTGCCGCCGCCGACTTTTATCTCGCTGATCACAAGATGACTGCTTTGAGCTGCGCGGACTGACATCTGGCAGCATGTAAGAATCAACACCGAGGATAAAATGAAAATAAAAAAGAGTCTCATAATGTTATTGTGATATAGACAACGCAGAGTTTTCACTCTGCTAAGCCCAAGACTGATCCACGGGGGCTAAGCGAAGCGTATGCCTCGCGACGCTAGTATTAATTAGTTTTAAAATAATCAATGATAGGATAATACTCGAAGTAAGAATCAAGCAATTCCTGTCCGTAAGTTTTTTGAAAATGGAGGTAACTAGAAAAGGGATATGACTCCATCCGCTCTGCGACGCCATGTTTAATACAGTTATGATGGATATAGTTAACTCGTTTCCAAAAATCTGTTTCAGTCCGCACGCATGTGTCCCAGTATTGGTAAAAAACTCTCCTATTTTTCTTATGATCTATCACGTTGAGAGCCAACGCAACCTTACTGTGGAATGTCCGGACAAATCGCGGCAGGGATTCAGCCGCGGACACTCTTATTAAAAGATGGTAGTGCGTACTCATGATAACCCATGCATAGAGGCATATGTTGTTCCGAGCTGCAACCGAAAAAAGTGTTGCAAGTATCAATCTTTTTTTAAAATCTGTTTCCATGAAGAAATAATGCCGAAATGTCGTACCGGTAATAAAATATACCTGATTATCAAGGTAGAGATGCGGCGGCCGGTGAATTTCCATCCTCATACCGGAGTATTGATTACGCGAAGCTTATGCTTCGCTAAGCCTAGGACTGATTTGCGTGGCTTAGCCAAGCGTACGCTTGGTGATGTTAGTAGTTTGTTATATATTCCGAATCCCTAATACACCTTCAAAACCTTCGTTTCCACTACTCGCGAAGGCGTCTGGATTTCAATAATATCACCCTCCTCATGCCCGAGTAATGCCTTGCCGACAGGCGAGCCAAACGAGATGCGGCCCGTTTCGGGGTCGCCGCGCGACTCAACTATCGAAAATTTCTGCCGCCGCTCCGAAAGTAGTAGTTCGACCTCGGAGCCGATGAAAATGCTTTTTGACATAGTATATTAGACAGATTTCCCTGTTAGTAACTTGATCCATCACGTCGAATGAAAACAGTCGAGAGTGACAGATCAAGATCATTACCAGAGAAACGTGACGTTACGCTTCCGATTCAATCGGAATCTTCGCGACTGTCACATCCTCGGGAGCAACTTCTGTGTTCACCTTATCGCTCTTGTCCGCTTTGCCGCTCTTGCCGCCGAGCATGATAAGCTGGTTGGCGACAATCTCGGTGCGGTATCGCTTGGCTCCGTGCTTGTCCTCCCAGTTTCTGGTGTTGAGACGGCCTTCAATATAGACGCGGTCACCTTTCTTGAGGTATTTCGCGACGATATTTCCGAGGCGTCCCCACGCAACTACAGGGTGGAATTCGGTTGCCTGCTGCCGCTCCTTCGACTCGGCGTCTTTCCACGTATAGTTTGTAGCGACGGTAAACGTGGTCAACGACGCGCCGGACGGAAGCGCCCGTACTGCGGGATCCTGCGTCAGGTTGCCGATCAACGACACTTTGTTGAGGTTCATACGCTTGATTTTCTCCCTCCAAAAATTAATGATTAAAGCTGTTTCGACCTTGTATTGACAAAAATAAATTGATCTGCATAATACAAAGCAGGTGCATGAAACCATTTACGCTGCTTAAAAACAGCAGTAGTGTGGATTCACCAATTGCAGCAAGTGCACACTGCGGTTGACCTCAAACCTCCAAAGGACGACCGGCCCGCAAAAGCTAAGGTCGTTTTTTGGTTATCTGCTGCGGAACTTTTTTAACAGAAAATTGTATATCAACACTGTCGGAAGAAATATCGCCAAAATCGCCAGATTCCAGCTTGGCGACAGCGAGTCACGGTAAATGTACTGAAGCATAACAAATGTTTCTATCATTACACCTATGCCAAGTACGAGAAATGCTGCCCTGTTTTTTTGAAATTTTGCATAACTTCGTAGTACAAAAAACATTACGATCATGTAGGCCGTACTTGTTAAGTATACGAAGACGCTGTCGCTCATAGTAGTAAGTTATTAAGGGTTAATATTACCTGATAGATGTTAAAAAATCTGGGAGGAAATCTTGATCAACACAGATCTCCTCCCTATCCGATTCTCAGGATGCCGAAATCCACATGCCGCCGACCCATGTGTGGTAGATGCAAAACTGGCCATAGTGGTAGTAATAGTACTTGGCCCACACGTATGCTGGGTATCCGTACACACTCACCTGCGCCAAATCAAGCATATACTCGGCGGAGAGCTGGGAGTAACACTCCTTGTATCCCCACCAGTACCATTGGAACCAAATCTTTGCTGCTCCGCCGGACGGCACAGATTCTTTGACCTTCGCATTCACGACCGGGATGCACTTCTGCAGGCCGGTGACAACGATACGGTCGGAGTCGGCCAGTCTGCCATACATATCGGCGAATGCAGCTTCATTGAACATGTACGTTCCGTCGGCGTTCTGTGTTACATACGGATCCATCCTGGCGATCCAAGCTTCGTAGAGCCGGGCCTGAGCTTCCTGGGCCTCCGTATCCGTGATCGGTTGTTGAACAGCCTCAAGTGTTACCGGGGCATTGACCGGTGTTTTTTCGCCGCAACCCGCAGATATCAGAGCGCCGATGAAGCACACCAGCATCAAAATAACAACTTGTTTCTTCATGACTCCACTCCTTTCACGTTTTGACTTGCATCAGAAGAAGAAGATGTTTGTTGTTGGAAACCTCGCGCTTGGGGAGAGACCCACGTATCTTCCAAGCGTTTTAGTGGGATACTTCTGCAGAGCATTGGGGCATACTGCCTCCTTTCAAAGAGCGTTTTCCGGGTTTGCTCACCACTTTTTCTGACGGCTGAATTCTGCGACGGCTGGTTGTCTTTCTCTTCACTCGCCAGCAAGAAACTTGAGGATTTTTTTGTGGAGAATTTATTTCATATCGCCGTCGCTTGTAAAGAACATCACCTCGATTTCTACACTAAGTATAGCAAAAAAATGGACTCTTTGCATCCTAAAAAAATCACAAAATTTCTCCGCATCAATCACTTCTTATTCAAAAAACCGCCGCGCATTTGTTTGGAATGCGGACGGATTATTGCGGCGGCCATTCGGGTGAAGGATGTGCTGTAGCGGATGCAGAATTTCCGCCTGCCTCAGAAGGCAGTATCTCCTCCCCGGGCATTTTGTGAGCCCCCACCAGGCCGCCAGATATCGGGATCCTCTGGTACCATATGCGCACAGTCTGTGGTTTCCCGCCGACAGAGCGTGTCCACACATATGGGACGTACGAGTTGTCCCCCATGGCTTCCTCCCTGATGCCGGAAAATGTTTAACGAATACGAAATTGTAAAATTATGGCGCTGCTACCCCCTCGGGTGTTGCTGAATGCTGTCCGGGCCCTACGCCTTCTGCTCCAAGTTCCAAAACATAGCTCAGGTCGTAGAAAGTATACGGGGACGTGCCGATTGGGGTATAGGTATACGTTATTCCACCGGGAGCAGGGTTGCCCGGGAGTCCGGAAATATATTTAGGCACGAGGTCGATCAGCTGAGTCGGATACGCGCCGCTATTATCCGCCTTGTACTTTTCAAGCGCGGCTTGTAATTTCCGCATATCACTGAGTCTTTTACTGTCACGGACTTCAATTTGCTGGCGCTCTGCCTGGCTCAAGTTGGCATTTACGAGAGGATCCACTGGGACATTTTCTGCCGTATTTATGTTGCTGTCGTCCGTCGTAAGGAGGGTATTGTCGTTTTTAGTCGAACTTTTTTGCCCGGAAAGAAAAACATATGAAAAAATACCCAGCGTGATGACTAAGGCGATGAACAGAAGAATGTAGTTGCGTTTCATATGCAGATATAGTATACAAAATGTTCCCCCATGTGTCACGGTGGATACTTGCTTATCTATTATGTACTCTCGTATACTTTAATTGCATATATAACATAAGCACTGTGACTGGTAGACGCGGATCGAATGTGCAAAAACTTAGTCACAAATGAAAAGAAGGCAGTTAATGATATGCTGGAGTGGCGGAATTGGCATACGCGCTAGCCTTAGGAGCTAGTGGGAGCAATCCCTTGAGAGTTCGAGTCTCTCCTCCAGCAATTAATAAACAGTTTGGTGCCTCCTGCCAAAAGGGGATGGCGAGAAGCGAATGGGCAACTTCGTGTGTAAACGAAAAAAATTTATAAACGAACAAAAACTATGGGAAGCATGATTGAAATCAACGACACCTTACAGCTTACGAAAGAGCAGGGCTTTCCTTTCGAGCTCGACCTTGAGCATCATTTAAAAACCCCATACGTAGCAGAGGATTTTGATGGCAAGATTTTTGAATTTAGGAATAAACCAAAAATCAGAATATACCACGTGCCGCCAATAAGGAATTTTTTGGTCGAGAATAAGGCCGGCAAATGGATTTACTGGGGATTGGTCCATATACTCGAAGTGCACCATGACTATACAGCTCAAACAACCGGCGGCAAATTTACAATTTTATACATCTATTCACCTGATGAAATGAAAAAGGCTCAGGAACTGGTAGACAGAAACAAAGAGACTAAATTTTTTTAACCAGAGCACCGGCGTATTGCGCCAGGAGTCTTTTTTGATTTTACGAAAAAATTCTGGTATATTGCCATCAATATATCGCTCACTCACAATTCAATGATGGAGGTGTAGTCATGAGTAAAAGTATCGATGTGCACCCTGGCACCTTACAATGGCGATTCTATTGCTTACGCTTTACTCTCGACGGACTGGAAGTCGAATCGCCCAGAAATCTCTGCCGCTATTTCTGGATATCAGTCCATGGCTTCGGCATGTGGCTCAGCCGGGAAGCCAAGCTCCTTATGCTTTGGCTTGTTGCAATGGCGGCTACAGCGTTGCTGTTAGCTGTAGTGCGGGTTCTTCCTAAGAGCTATGTCCTGACCCAGGCGGTATTCTGGGTTATTACGCCACTCTGGTATCTCGTGCTCCTGGTTGCTCTGTTTGCCACGGTGACTCGGGCGCAAAGGATCATTGATGCTCGGATACCATGGGCAAAAAATCTCATTGTCGGCAGCATCTTTTCCACCTTTGTCATATATGCTGTTTCACACGTCGGCTTAAGCACACTGCTGCGTCAGCTCTATGAGGAGGCGAAAGGAGCAATGAAGCTCGCTGCTATAATGGTTGCGGCCATGATTGTTCTCGGGATTATCCTGATTATCGTCCCGCAAACGTGGTTGCAAAGGGTATCGTGTTTCTTTCGTGCGCTCAGCGCGCGGGCGAGTGCGGGTAAGCGCAGCGCCTGTCCCCAAGTGAACCCTCCCCCCGGATTCACAGAACAGTGACTCGTTATGGTTTGCCAGTTGGCCTCAACAACTGGTTTTTTTATTATGTATTCTAAAAGCGACAACGCAGAGTTGGGCAGATCTATGATCCTTCTTGACGTTCTTCCATTGAATCTGTAAGGTATCGTTGCAAAAGGAATAGGAAATAAAAAACGTTCACGCACTCTTACGCAGGAGAAGCTTCATGTCACAAAAAGTGGTCCCAAAAGTGTACCAAGCTGAAGCAGCCACGAGACGCATCATGTCGGCGATGGAACAAACAGCCCTCGCGAAAACTTCAATGCCTGATCCGCTCGAAACGCATATCGAGGTTCTCATCACTCTGGGGATGCTCGATGCGCCCGGATCTCGTGTAACGTTCGCCATTGATTCTAAAAAACCCGATGAATTGCAGGTGGTTGTTTGGGACGCGGCGGATATGCGAATCCTCGAATGTCTCGGGCGGTGGAGCTTCGGCTTCATAACACGCGGCACACAGGCGTGGGCGTCTGTCCCGATGGATGACACCTTCGAATCGATGAGAATCTTCATCAGCACGTTCGCGGAATGCGTCGGGGAGCTGGCCGTAGCGTAGCCCATGTTCATGGACATGTAGCTGGCGCCAGGTAGCTAATACCGGCGCTTTTTCTTTTATTACCGTTGACATGAGTCTTATTCATGGTACGCTCATATAACCATTCTCGAGGATTCATATGGAAGGCAAAAGTATTGACCGTGAACAGCCGCGCGATGCCCGTGAAATCACGGAAGGGCTTTTTGGGCGTTTACCGGAGATTGCAAAACAACTGTCCGCCAAATATTTAGACCAAACGATTGAAACGAACCGGCGGCTGACGGAAAACCCGGATGACCCGGCGGAACATCAGCCGAATTGGCATCAATGGGGCATTATTACGCATTCGCAAAAGGTCGGCCAGTACTTTCGCGAGGATGTTCCCCAGTACCTCAAGCAGTGGGGCGTGGATGAGAAAGTGACGGAACACATGGATGAAAGGATTGGTAATCGGACTAAATGGGAGCTGGTGGAAATCTCGGTTCCGCTCCATGATCTGGGCAAATTTGTCGAGCGGCAGGTGCGCGAGAAAAAGGGCAAGCAGGCTAAATGGAACTACGTGGGTCATGAAAAGAAATCGGGAGAAATAGTCCGTTGGCCCGCGTTTACCGATATGCTTCAACGCGAGTATGGGTTGACGCGGGAGCAGATTGAATATGTCGCCCAGTGCGTCGAGCGGCATTACGAGCTCGCAAATATCCGGGATGCAGCTATACAGTCGAAAAAAGGATTTTCTCTTGAGTTTGTCGAAAGCGATGATTTTGCCCGGGCATCCGAGAAACTTGCAGGCAACTTTAAGGAATTCGAACCGGAGCTAGGCATCTATTATCTCGCCGACTCTCTGGCAAAGACCGATGTTCGCATCACGGCAGAACGCGACGAAGACATTCCGCCGCAGGAGCCGATGATCCTCCAAACACTCAGTGAACGAGGATTAAGTCCGAAATTGGCAAACGCGGTTAAGCAAAATCCGGTTTCAATCGCATCTGCAAGAAAATTTTTGCAGACCTGGGCTGAATCACAGGAGTCATAAAATACATTTTCTCCAAGAAGCAAATTTCTGTAATGCCCGGCAAGTTTTGCGGGGTTATCGTGTAATAAAAAAACCATCCATACGCGGTACGGATGGGAAAGATCGGAGAAGCTCTCAGAAAGCCGGGGAACTAATCTATTCCTGAAGCCCCTCGACACTCACTCGGTGGATTCGGGATCAGGCACATAAAGAACCCATCACATGCTTCTCCCCGAGTCGGAATCATGTTCAGAATGCCGAAGACCATCATCTGGCACACAAACGCCGTAAGTGCCGTAGCCTGCCAGCTCCATACATGGTGAGGGGCATTGAGGACCGTTTCAGCGCCGATAACCCACGCTATTCCGCCGTAGATGATTACGGCGGCGACAACCTTTGAATCTTGGCTGGGGCAGAAAAAGGCCAAGAGCGCGATGAGCAGGGAGAATGTCCCATAGAATATCTCTGCCGATTTCCAGTGTCCGGTGAAGTGTCCCACTAGTAAGATAGCAAGGCATCCGACAACGATGAAAAGCATGCTTTTGCAAAGTGCATTCATGGTAGCTCCTTCCCGACAAAAGAGGTTTGTTTTTTTATTGGATTGGATTATGGTACCAAACGGCAGAAGAGGATGCAAGCGAGCCGATCATCAAATGGATATTTGCGTATATCGGAGGTGTGTATGCCCTAGGTTTCCTACTGGGGAAGATGAGAAAAATGTGATAAAGTAAGGGCATATCATATGAATTTCGGTCAAAACTTTATCGTCATTTTCGGGCTCATGCTGTTCGAGATCATCTCGAGTGTTGATAACGCCGTGGTTAACGCGCACGTCCTCAGGACCATGCCCGAAAAGTACAGGAAAATTTTCCTTTTCTGGGGCATCCTTTTCGCCGTGTTTATCGTCCGGGGCGTGTTGCCCTTCATCATCGTCTGGATCGCCAACCCCTCATTGTCGCTGGGGGAGCTCCTATCTTTTGTATTTAAAAACGCGCCTGAAATCAGCACCTACGTCGAACACTCCAAACCGCTCCTCCTGCTGGGCGGGGGCGTCTACCTGGTGATGGTTTTCTTGAGCTGGCTTTTTCTCGAGGAAAAGAAATACGCGTTCTTCGTTGAACACTTTATCCATCGTCGGGGATTTTGGTTTTATGCCATTTCCTCGCTTTTTCTCACCGTTACGATTTTTCTTTCACTCCGTCATAACCCATTGCTTGCATTCTCGGCCTCCATCGGTGCGTCGGCATTTTTCATTACCGACGGGTTTAAAAAGAACGCCGAGGAAAAAGAAAAGAAACTCCTCGATCCGGCCTTAAGCGCATGGAGCAAGATTCTCTACTTAGAGATTCTTGATGCGTCATTCTCCATAGACGGTGTCATCGGCGCGTTCGCGTTTACTATCGCCATCCCGCTTATTCTCATCGGCAACGGTTTGGGCGCATTTGTGGTCCGGGAATTTACTGTGCGGGGGATTAATCTCATTTCAAAATTTGCCTATCTTAAAAATGGCGCCATGTATTCCATCGGCATGCTCGGCATTCTGATGGTCCTCGAAAGTTTCGGGCGCGAGTATCCTTTTTGGCTGGCACCGCTCAACACCTTCCTTCTCCTGGGCATTTTCTTTTACCTCTCATGGCGGGAGATAGAAAAAGCTAAAAGACTACCCGAGAACAGCGCATCGACGACGGCTGGTCCATCTGTCTAGCTTGTCCGGAATTTGATTTTTGCTGCGATAGGCATATACTTACTTTAGTTAAGTACTTTGACTATCCGGGAGGGGGTTCACGGCCCTCTTAGTTGGTGAAGCGAGCGTTTAAAGGCTCTTTGTCCACGGTGACACCTCCAGCATTTTTGTTCGGATGGGGAACTTTAAGCGGCTCAGCGCAGGAATCACGGATGATTCCTGCGCTTTTTCTTATGGACCTTGACTGATTTTATCTACGTGGTATCATCTATCTATTACTTTTTCTTATAAGGAGCGGAGCGAGGGAATTGGCCCAAAGACCTCCCGGCAGCCTGTCCCACAAGGGATGTACGGTGCCACGTCCAACCTCTTCATCGGCAAGGGGAAGATAAGAAGAATGCAGAGTCTTCTTATCAACGATAAGAATTCTTTTATATATTATTAACGCATCAAGCACGACAATGAGAAAGCACATATTTACCTCGGAATCAGTCACCGAAGGACATCCCGATAAAGTCTGTGACCAGATATCGGATGCCATCTATGACGCGATGCTTAAGCAGGATCCTAAGGCCCACGCGGGCATAGAATGTTTTGCCACGACCGGTTTAGTGATGGTAGGCGGAGAAGCCCGGACAAGGGCGTATGTCGATATCCAGGAGATTGTTCGAAATACATTAAAACGCATCGGCTATGACAAGCCTGAATATGGATTTTGTTATAAAGACATCGGAGTTATCAGCACGCTCCACGAGCAATCGCCCGATATCGCCCAGGGCGTCGACGGTACGGGAGAATCCAAAGAGCAGGGTGCCGGCGACCAGGGTTTGATGTTCGGCTTTGCGTGCGACGAGACGCCTGAGCTCATGCCGCTCCCTATTTCTCTCGCCCACAAGCTTGCGAAGAGATTATCGGAGGTGCGGAAAGACGGAACGCTCGCATACCTGCGTCCTGACGGAAAGTCCCAAGTCAGCATTGAATATGTGGATGGGAAGCCGACGAGAGTCATGGCCGTCGTCATTGCCGCGCACCATTCCGAAAATGTCGAAATGAAAAAACTGAGAGCTGACATCACTAAGCATGTGATACAGCCCGTGCTTGGCAAATTGCTTACCGATGAGACGAAGATGTTCATCAACTCTACCGGCAAGTTCGTTATCGGCGGCCCGCCCGCAGACGCCGGTCTCACCGGGCGAAAAATAATCGTAGATACCTACGGCGGTTCAGCGCCCCATGGAGGCGGATGTTTCTCGGGGAAATGCGTCACCAAGGTTGATCGAAGCGCGGCATACGCCGCTCGGTACATGGCGAAACATGTGGTTGCCGCAGGACTCGCGAAGAAATGTCTTATCCAGCTCGCGTATTCTATCGGAGTTGCAAAGCCTGTCTCCATCATGGTGGACACCTATGGTACCGGTGTGAAGTCTGACGAGGAAATCGAACAGCTCGTCGAGAAGCATTTCCCGGTGAAGCCCGCTGACATCATTCGTGTTCTTGATCTCGAGCATCCCATCTATGAAAAAACAGCCGCATACGGGCACTTCGGCAGGACCGATGTAGAGTTCCCGTGGGAAAAGTTGGATAAAGTTGATTTGCTGAAGGGCTAAACATTTCAAATAGAAAGCCTGCAAACGCTGTGGTATACTGGTGATACCGCAGGCTTTTTTATTCCCATGTATCATATGAAATATTCACGCCGTTCGCAGAGTCACGCGCGATATGCGACGCAAACCTCGTATCACCGGGGCAAGATTCGGTCTATCCGGTCTAAAAAGTCCTCACAGCCAAGCAAATGGGCAAAGTAAAATTTTTCATTATTCCCGCTTTACTTTTTGTCCTTACTGGGTGCAGTAAAACCGCTTCGAATACCAATAGCTCTCTTGCTAACGATATTACCGGCACCGTCGATGCGGCGACCGGGATCGGGGCGATAAAGATAAAAGAAAAGACCGACCGCGACCTTGCCATCGCACAGGCAAAAGAGCTATGGCGCGCCAGGTTCTTAAGCGGAACCGACCTGTCGAACGGCCCATGTTTATCAAATGAAGCAATCCCCGGTTGGGTTGCGGATATTGCCCATAATCCGCGGACTGCCGTGGATGACGATCCGAGCAACCAATGTTCCGTATACCGCGGCGGCACGGCGAAGCACTTTGTCGAGCTTGACCCGAGCGGGAATCTTATCAGAGCGGAGTAGTAAAAAATAAGAAGTGATGAGAATATACCCAAGCTATTATGATATAGCCATTGTACCGTCGGTGGAAATTCGCGACGTGTCAATTATGCTAAGTAAACGCGCAGCGTCAATTGCGAAAGTAAAATTTGTTCTGTCAGCACGACAGTGTAAACCGCATATTTCCCTTTTCCATGTTGCAGTCCCACGATCACAAATGCGGATGCTTCGCACGTTGTTGAGCAAAATCGTCAATTCCCGGAAGTTTGGTTCACTCTCTGTCCGGAGCGTTGAAAATCCTGGTAACGCCTTTTGGCTTACGTTTTCCAAACCAGTTTGGGTACGTAAGCTTCATGAAGATATTGTCCAAGGAACCCAACATCTTCGAAGTCGTCGACGAAGTATGTCTGACCTCTGGGGCGAATCAAAAACAGCATTGCAGGGAAAGTATATTGCACAATACGGGAGTCCGTATGTAAAAAAGCTTTTTTCGCCTCACATTACCATTACTTCTATAAACCGAACAACTGCGCATATGAAAGCAGACTTACGCACTGCCCTTACTCAACGCCTTGCAATAAGTTCTTTCCAGCCATTACAGATAGCAGTGTATCAACTCGGGTCGTTTCACACCTGCCATCGAAAAGTATTCTCGGTCCAGAAAAGACATCAATAATGTTGTATGGTACACTTGAATTTATCTATGAAACATAACAAAGTCATTACCGTTATTCGGTGCGGGTTTGCCGGGTGGATTATTTTTGAGCTTCTTAACTGGCTCACAATCCTCCACTTCACGCTCGATTTTTCATGGCTCGGGCTTGTCCTGACGGCGACATTTGTTTGGGTTTCCATCGAGCTTATCTCCAAAAACCTGCGTAAGAAAACGGGAAGCGGTTTCCCATGGGTTGTGTACTTGGTAAGTTTCGCCGGCACGAGCTGGGACGCTCTCGGAGACGTAGGGCACCTGTATAGCCGGTTCTCGTGGTATGATCAGGCAGCCCATTTTGCCGGCGGCGCTTCACTCGGGCTCATATTTTTTATGTACCTTTGGCGCCTGCACTCGTCGCGCATCATTACGCTCACGCCGGGTTTGATGGGATTTTTGGCTTGGTCAGCAGCGAATATCATCGGCGTCTTTTATGAGCTGGAGGAATATACGGAAAGCGTGCTCGTGCATAACAACCGCCTTGGGGATGCTTTTGACACGCCGAATGATCTGATGTGGAATATTATCGGGAGTCTTATTGTGATAGTAATCGCTTCCAGGTATGTTCGACGCCTTCAGGTATTCGCTAAAAAATCTAGTTAAAAAGATTCTCCCTCCGGGAATCTTGCCCTCGTACCACAGAGTTCTCGCCGTGCTTGCTGCCGCGTGGTACGGTTTCCCGTCGAAAAAAATGATCATCATCGGCGTGACGGGGACAAAGGGAAAAACGACAGTTGTCCATCTCATTGCTCACATACTCAGGTGTCATAGGAGCAAAGTCGGTTATACTTCTGGTCTTGAATTCTCCTGGCACGACGGTTCTTTGCCGAATCTGACTAAGATGACTATGCCCGGACCTTTTATCCTCCAGCGGATGATGAGCAAGATGGTTCAGTCCGGATGCGCGTACGCCGTCATCGAGACAACTTCAGAGGGCATTGTCCAATCCCGGCATCTTGGAATTGATTATGATATTGTCGCTCTCACAAACCTGTCACCTGAGCATATTGAGTCCCACGGGTCGTTCGAAGCTTACCGTGCAGCGAAAGGCAAACTTCTCGCCTCGCTTGCCACGCGAAAAAAGAAATCTTCTTTCCCATTCTCGGTCAAGGTGCTCAACCGCGACGATGATTCATATGAATTTTTCTCCCAATTTTATTCCGACCGCACTGTTGCCGTAAGTCGAGATAGCACACGCAGGGGAACCGAAGATATGCTTGTAGCCGAGCATGTAGCCGTCACAGCTCGACAGATTTCGTTTTCCATTTCCGGCCGGCAGTTTACTTTGCCGTTTACCGGAGCGCACAATGTCTCCAATGCGCTCATTGCCATTGCCGCCACATCAGTTCTCGGCATGTCGTTGTCTGAAGTGAGCTCAGCGCTTGCATCGAGCCGGCTGCCCGACGGCAGATTCCAAATGATCCATTCACCGCGAGGATTCACCGTCGTCGTGGACTACGCGCATGAACCTGCAAGTCTTCGCGCGTCGTACGAAGCTGTCCGCTTATTCAAGCCTAAAAGAATTTTTGCCGTGTTCGGCTGTACCGGCGGTGGCCGCGACACATGGCGGAGGCCGGTGATGGGAGCGCTTGCCGCCGAATACGCCGATGTTGTTATCATCACCACAGACGATCCGTATGACGATCGGCCTGAGTCCATTATTGCCGAGGTAGCCGCCGGAGTTCGTACATACGGGAAAAAGAAATTCACTGAAGGAGAAAATCTTTTTCTTATTACCGGAAGACGTGGAGCAATCCGCAAAGCGCTGAGCGAAGCTCGTGCGGGAGATCTGGTGATGATCACCGGCAAGGGCGGCGAGAAGGTAATGGCGGTCCGTGGCGGCAAGTTAATTCCTTGGGATGACTCAGAAATAGTTAGAGAAGCGTTCAAGAGCGTGTAGGTGATTGTTCCGGTAGGCGCTGTGGATAACTTTGCGCGGTAAAAATCTTGGTTGAGGATAAGAATTGTTTTTATTACTAAGGTAAGCCAAATTAGTCTATTCCGTTCATCCGGCCGGATAGGAGCCTTGACATATCTGTACGTTTTTTGCTATGCTCCCGACTACATAAAGTTCCTTAGGGAGTAGCGGGCTTTTAAGTCTGCTCCATTATCCCGCGGAACGCCCTGAAACATTACATGGGGTTTGACGACAATTTGTAAGGTACAAACAACGGTAAAACTCTTTCCGCTCTAGTTTTTTAGAGTGCGGTGGAGCTGTTTTAATACCCTTTTTAAGATATTTTCGATTTTCGCATGCCCAGCGACATTTCTCAACGAAAATATTTCACCAAAATCCACGAGGCGATACCTCTGCCGAATTTGATTGAGGTTCAACGTCACTCGTATGATTGGTTTTTTCGCGAGGGCTTGCGGGAGCTTTTTGAGGAAATCTCTCCGACCAAAGATTTTATCGGCAGGGATTTGGAATTATATTTCCTCGATTACTATCTTGACGAGCCGCGCTTTGACGAGCAGACAGCTCGGCAAAAAAATGTCACCTACGAGGCGCCGCTTCGCGTTGAGACCAAGCTCGTCAACAAAAAGACCGGAGAAATTAAGGAACAGGAAATTTATCTCGGCGACTTCCCGCTCATGACTGACCGGGGGACGTTTGTCATTAACGGCATTGAGCGCGTCGTGGTCAGCCAGCTGATACGTTCAGCCGGCGTTTTTTTCACTTCCGAAATCGTTCGCGGCAGAAGACTCTACGGTGCGAAAATTATTCCCAACCGCGGCGCCTGGCTCGAGATTGAAACCGATTCCAATAACGTCATCACCGTGAAAGTGGACAGGAAACGGAAAGTGGCCATCACGGCGCTGATGCGCGCTTTCGGCTACGGATCAAATGAAGAGATCAAGGAATTATTCAAAGAAGTCGACACCCACCCTGACAACAGATACATCGAGAGCACCATTAACAAAGATATTTCCCGCAGCGAAGCGGAAGGGCTCCAGGAAGTCTACAAGCGCGTCCGTCCGGGAGACTTGGCGACTATCGATAATGCCCGCGAGTTGATTTACAAAATGTTTTTTAGTTTTGACAGGTACGATTTCGGCCGTGTGGGCCGGTACAAGCTCAATCAGCGGTTCAAATTTGATTTCCCAAACACGAAAGAATATCGCGTGCTCCAAAAGGAGGATGTCGTCGCGATAGTCAAAGAAGTGATACATCTTAATAATGAGCAGAAGGAAGCTGATGATATCGATCACCTCGGCAACCGCCGCGTCCGCGCCATAGGCGAACTCGTACAGAACAAGTTCCGTGTCGGACTTGCCCGCATGGAGCGCATTATCAAGGATCGCATGTCCACGCTGGATATCGCAACTCTGACGCCAAACCAGCTGATCAATGCCCGGCCGGTCATCGGGTCGGTCAAAGAATTCTTTATGTCCTCCCAGCTTTCCCAGTTCATGGATCAGACGAACCCGCTGGCCGAGCTCGAACATAAACGCCGCCTCTCAGCTATGGGACCCGGTGGCTTGTCCCGGGAACGCGCAGGTTTCGATGTCCGTGACGTCCACCGGACCCACTACGGGAGAATTTGTCCCATTGCTACTCCCGAAGGACCGAACATCGGCCTCGTCGGCCACCTCGCTTCGTACGCCCGTATCAACGATTTCGGCTTTATCGAGACTCCATATCGCAAAGTACTTCATGATATTGATAACAGCGCGAAAAAGACCGAGGGTGAGATACTCCGGGAAGACATCAAGGATAAAGATACTGTAGTAGTTGCGAAAGCAGGCGAGAAAATCACTAAGCAAGTCGCGGCCGCGCTCGAAGCCATCCATGACCTTAAAACAATTCCTATCAAACCCCGCGTGACAGCTGAGGTAGTCTTTCTCGATGCATTCATGGAAGAGCAAAGTATTACCACTGCTGCTACGACAGCTCTCGATGAGCAAGGATATTTTGTAAAGGAGCGCGCTGAGGTGCGCGAACACGGGGAACCGACGGTAGATTACGTATGGAAAATTGATTACATGGATGTATCGCCGAAGCAAATTGTCAGCGTCACAACTTCGCTTATTCCGTTTTTGGAACACGATGATGCCGTGCGCGCGTTGATGGGCACCAATATGCAGCGCCAGGCGGTCTCCTGTGTGACGCCGCAGTCGCCCATCGTGGGAACAGGCGTCGAAGGCAGGTCAGCACAAGACTCCGGACATGTCGTCGTCGCGCTGGAAGGGGGAGTGGTTTCAGCCCTGCATTCCGAAAGGATTGAGATTGTAGAAGACAGCGGGAAAACACGTACGTACAATCTCGGGAAGTTCGTCCGATCAAACGCTTCTACCTGCATGAATCAGCGGCCCACAGTTCACAAGGGCCAGAAGATTGCCAAAGGCGATCCGATAGCTGACGGTGCAGCATGCGACAAAGGTGAGCTGGCACTCGGCCAAAACGTTCTCGTTGCGTTCATGCCATGGGAAGGCGGAAATTACGAAGACGCCATTTTGATTTCCTCACGTCTCGTGGAGCAGGACAGATACACCTCGATCCATATCGAAGATTATGTCGTTGACGTGCGTGATACCAAGCTTGGTCCCGAGGTCGTGACGCGTGATATCCCGAATATTGGTGAAGAAAAATTAAAGAACCTCGATGAAGAAGGGGTGGTGATGATAGGCGCGGAGGTAAAAAGCGGCGATATTCTGGTGGGTAAAATCACTCCAAAAGGCGAGACCGAGCTTTCTGCAGAAGAAAAACTTCTGCGGGCTATCTTTGGTGAAAAAGCAAAAGACGTCAAAGACAGCTCTCTCTACCTCGAACACGGTGAACATGGAAAAGTCGTCAACATACGAATATTCTCCCGTGAGAGCGGAGATAAGCTTCCCTCGGGAGTTTCGAAATCTATTCAAGTGTCAGTAGCCCAGTTGAGAAAAATCCAGGTCGGCGACAAAATGGCCGGCCGCCACGGGAATAAGGGTGTTATTTCGCGCATCGTCGCCATCGAAGATATGCCCTACATGGCAGACGGAACTCCGGTTGATATTATCCTGAATCCGCTCGGTGTCGCCTCTCGTATGAACTTGGGCCAAATTCTCGAGACCCACCTCGGTCTTGCCGCGCAGAAACTCGGATATCGCGTTGCCAGCCCGGCTCTCGATGGCGTCTCAGAAGAGATTATTAAAGAGGAACTCAAACGCGCAGGGTATCCCGAAGACGGAAAAATCCGTCTGATCGACGGACGCTCGGGCCAGCCTTTCGACAACAAAGCGACTGTCGGATACATTTACATGCTGAAGTTGAATCATCTCGTGGAGGACAAAATCCACATGCGTTCTATCGGCCCTTACTCGCTTGTAACCCAACAGCCGCTCGGCGGTAAAGCCCAGTTCGGCGGACAGAGATTCGGAGAAATGGAAGTCTGGGCGCTCGAAGCGTACGGTGCCGCGTATACTCTCCAAGAAATGTTGACGATTAAATCAGACGATGTGCCCGGCAGGTCAAAAGCATACGAGGCGATCATTAAAGGAGAGCCGATCCGCAAGATTAATATCCCGGAATCATTTAACGTTTTGGTTCGCGAGCTTAAAGGGCTTTGCCTTGACGTCGAGCTCATCAGTAAAACTCCGGATGGTGAAATTACCGTAGCATCTCCGGAAGTCTCGGACCAGCTTATTGTTCCTGTAAAAAAGCCCGCATAACCTATGATCCAAGAAACCCCACAACTCGAATTCTCCGCAATACGCCTCAGACTCGCTTCGCCAGAGACGCTTCTGGGCTGGTCTCATGGGGAAGTCCTAAAACCCGAGACGGTAAACTATCGCACTCAAAAGCCCGAAAAAGACGGGTTGTTCTGTGAAAGAATTTTTGGGCCGACGAAAGATTGGGAATGCTATTGCGGCAAGTATAAAAAAATCCGCTACAAGGGCATCGTATGTGACAAATGCGGCGTGGAGGTCACGCGCAGCATAGTCCGCAGGGAACGCATGGGCCACATTAAGCTTGCTTCGCCGGTCACCCACATCTGGTTCTTGCGCGGGATCCCATCGAAAATAGGCATGGTGCTCGACCTTTCTATACAGGATCTCGAGAAGGTGATATATTTCGCCAGTTTTGTCATTACCAAAGTTGATGACACGATGCGCAAAGAAACATTGCAGCAGCTTGACATGGAATTCGCGTCGAAAAAGAAGTCTATAGAAGCTGACTTTAGTAAACAGGTAAGCGAGATCAAACAGCGCAAATTGTCTGAGGTGCAAAAAGCGTCGACAGACGGAGAACGCAAAAAATTGGAGACCGAGCAGACAGAAGAGCTCGCGGCAAATTCGGCGTTCCGCGAGGAAAAACTCAAGAGTCTTAAAGAAGCCGTTGATATCGCGAAACATGAGCTTGAAGACCTCAAACCCATGAGGATTATATCCGAGCAAATATACCAGGATCTTTCATTAAAATACGGGCATGTATTCGAAGCCAGCATTGGAGCTGATGCAATCCGACAGCTTCTTTCTGAAATTGATCTCGGCAAAAAGATTAAAGAACTCGAAGAGGAGCTCTTGACTGCGCCTGAGAACCGCAAGCGCCGCGTCATCCGTCTCTTAAAACTTCTCAAGAATTTCGAAGTCAACCACATACGTCCGGAGCACATGATTCTGACGGTTATTCCGGTCATTCCGCCGGATCTTAGGCCTATGGTCCAGCTCGACGGCGGGCGTTTTGCCGCCTCTGACCTTAATGACCTGTATCGCCGGGTCATCAACCGTAACAACAGGTTAAAACGGCTTCTCGAGCTCAATGCCCCCGAAGTGATTTGTCGCAATGAGCGCCGCATGCTACAGGAAGCTGTCGATGCGCTTATCGACAATAACGCCAGGCACGGAAAGACCGTCACCGCATCCACAGGCCAGAAACGCATGCTCAAATCAATCGCTGATATTCTCAAGGGGAAACAGGGGCGTTTCCGCCAAAACCTGCTCGGGAAGCGCGTCGACTATTCCGGCCGCTCAGTCATCGTCGTCGGCCCCCACCTGAAACTCAATGAGTGCGGGCTTCCAAAGACCATGGCACTGGAGCTTTTCAAACCTTTCATTATTTCAAAACTCATCCAACGCGAGCTTGTCCATAATGTCCGAAGCGCATCGAGATTCATCGAAAGCGAACGCCCGGAGGTGTGGGATATCTTGGAAGAAGTGACGCTCGGATCGCATGTCCTGCTCAACCGCGCCCCGACGCTGCACCGCCTCGGCATCCAGGCATTTACCCCGGTGCTGATTGAAGGTAAGGCAATACAGATCCACCCGTTGGTGTGCCCGGCGTTCAATGCAGACTTCGACGGAGATCAGATGGCTGTCCACGTCCCGCTGACAGAAAAAGCAAAATGGGAGGCCAAGGAGATCATGCTGTCGACGAAAAACCTCCTCAAACCGGCTACAGGCAAACCGGTAGTTTCTCCGTCCCAGGACATTGTCCTTGGCTGTTACTATCTCACCTCAATGGCACCCCGTGACCCGGAGAAGCGCATCCGCCTGTGTTCGTCTACCGACGAGGCGCTCACGGCGTTTCACCAAGGCGTCATCGGCGTCCAAGAAGCAATACGGGCCAAGGTGGGTACCAAGGTCATTGAAACGACTGTAGGACGTATCATTTTTAATTCCATTCTGCCAGAGGAACTCGGATTCCTCAACGAGACAATGGATAAAAAGCGCCTGTCGGAAGCTGTCAGTCTTTCTCTCGTGCGATTCGGCTCGGATAGAACTGTAGAACTTCTCGATAAGATTAAGGATACTAGCTTCTCCTACCTCACAAGGTCGGGTATAAGCTGGGGCATGGACGATTTGACTCTGCCGGCAAAGAAAAAGGAAGTGATAGCTGAAGCGCAGAAAAAAATTGACGAGATCCAGTCGCACTACGAATCCGGCCTGCTCACCAATGAAGAGCGGCACAGCAAGGTGATAGAAATCTGGGCGCAGGTGAAAGACGACATACAGAAGATGAGCAAGCAGTCGCTGAGCAAAGAAGGCCCGGTGTACGCCATGATAGAGTCAGGGTCACGCGGTTCGTGGGCTCAGATCACCCAAATGATGGGCATGAAAGGACTCGTGACTAACCCCGCCGGCGATACTATCGAACTGCCGGTCTTGGGAAGTTTTAAAGAAGGTTTTGACGTGCTGGAATATTTCATCTCAACCCACGGCGCGCGAAAAGGCCTTTCTGACACTGCGCTTCGAACCGCCAATGCGGGATATCTGACCCGTCGCCTTGTTGATGTTGCCCAGGATGTCGTGATCACTGAGGTAGATTGCGGCGATACGGAAGGATTCGTCACCACCCAGAAAGAAAGCGTAGAAATGGACGAGACGCTCTTTAACCGCATTGTCGGCCGCGTGCTTGTGGAGGATATCACTCATCCTAAGACTCGCAAGGTAATTCTGAAAGCTGGCGAGCTTATTTCCGATGAACATCGTGCAGCTATCGAAAAGGCTGCCCCTGCATCCGTCACCGTGCGTTCCGTCGTCACCTGCAAGGCAACCTACGGATTATGCCAAACGTGTTACGGATTCGATCTGGGATTCAACGCCGTAGTCAAACTCGGCACCGCTGTCGGGATTATTGCAGCGCAGAGCATCGGAGAACCCGGCACCCAGCTGACAATGCGCACCTTCCACACGGGCGGTGTCGCCGGAAAAGATATCACTCAAGGTCTCCCGCGAGTCGAAGAACTTTTTGAAGCGCGGCCGGTGAAGCGTCCGTCGGTTATCTCCGACTATGACGGCCAGATCACAATCGGTGAAGGGGAAGATAAACAGCGCGTCATCGAACTTTCATATCGCGACGTGTCGAACGTGTCGTACACATTCCCCGTAGGAAAGAAGAAGCTGACGCTCAAGGTAAAAAACAAGCAAAAAGTTGCCAAGGATGACGAGCTCTTTACCGTCGGTGAGCATGCGACGACAGCGACATCAGCAGGTGTCGTCCACCTCACGGATGACGGGATTGAAATCATCAGCGAAGGGGATAAGAAGAAGGAGTATACTATTCCCGCCGACCGCTTTATCATCGTCAAAAATGGCGACCTTGTGACCAAAGGCCAGCCGCTCACCGAGGGAAGTCTCGATCTCCACCAGCTGTATTATCTCAAGGGGCAGGAAGCCGTGCAAAAGTATATCATGAAAGAGATCCAGTATATCTACTCATCGCAGGGCCAAAAGCTGAACGACAAGCACATAGAAACTATTGTCCGACAGATGTTTTCCCGGGTCTATATCAAGGAAGCCAACGACACGCTATTTTTCCCGGGCGAAGTTGTGGAGCGCGGGCAATTCGTCGCCGCGAACAAAATAGCCGTCAAAGAAAAGAAAACTCCTGCGGAAGGCGACGTGCTTCTCTTAGGGCTGACAAAAGCTTCATTATCCATCGACAGCTTTCTCTCCGCGGCATCTTTCCAAGAGACTGCCCGTGTCCTCATTGATGCGGCAGTATCCGGTAAGGTAGATAACCTTCGCGGCTTGAAAGAAAATGTGATTATCGGAAAACTCATTCCGGCTGGCACGGGTTTTCACGCTGATAAGAGCAAAGACGAGGACGCGTAGTTTTCCAAGGCGAATTTTCACTGCTTTCACGCTTCCTGCGAGCAAAAGGAAACTAGTTGTTTTTTTGCCTGCTGCCCCAGTTTTTCATTGATTTTGCGGGTTTTTTGTGGTATCCTTTAGAGTACGAAATGCATATATGCCCCCCTCGTTAACACCAAAACAACAGCGACGTTTGCTTGAACGGGCACGGCGCGAGGAACGCGCAAAAGAACGTAGGCCGCGTCTCCGGCAAGAGACTAAGCATGGCATAGTCGTCATTGCTTTGTTTGTCGTTGCTGCGATTTGCCTTCTGAGTCTTGTTGACCTCGCAGGGGGTGCCGGGATTGCCGTTAAGCATGCGCTGCGACTTTTATTCGGGATCCCGATAATTCTCGCGCCGCTCCTTCTTATTC
The DNA here is from genome assembly GCA_021815445.1 of bacterium. Lineage (GTDB taxonomy): Bacteria > Patescibacteriota > Patescibacteriia > UBA10025 > UBA10025 > JAKAGM01. The sequence continues at coordinate 168,193 of JAKAGM010000002.1, forward strand.
TCATGGGGTATCTGCTCGCTCAACCCCAAAAGTATGCGCTTCGTTTCTCCCATTATTTCGGCGTACTTCTCTTTCTGCTTTCAGTCAACGGCATATTTCATCTCTTTGTTCCCCTGCAGGACGCAGCCAGCGTGCTTGGACAGGCGCGAGGCGGGGGTTACGCTGGCTTGGTGCTCTCGTATCCGCTCCAGAAAATACTCGGACCCTGGGCAACCGGCGCCGTGCTTATCGGCCTTTTTATTATTTCCCTCCTTTTGACTTTCGACACCTCTCTCACGACACTCGTTGAACGCGGTACGATACTCCAGCGTTTCGTCGGACGTTTCCGGGGGTTCATTTCGCGCATTCGAAATAATATTAATTCGCGCGGGGTTCCTGAGACGCTCGAGTCCGCCGAGTCATCTTTTAGCCGCCAGGCGATCGGGCATCATGAGGAAAACATTTCGCCGCAAACGCGAGACGCTACGGGAAAGTCCGCGGAGACCCCTGTCCAGGGTTCGCAGATGAAGATGTTCCCTGAGCTCAAAAAAGTCAAACGTACTATAGCTATCCCCCTCGATTTGCTTCAGGAAAACGGAAATAAGCCCGTCAGCGGGGATATCGAAGCGAACAAAGAGCGCATACATACCACGCTCGCGAATTTCGGCATTCCTGTCGAGATGGGCGAAGTGAATGTGGGTCCGACAGTCACCCAATTTACGCTCAAGCCCGCCGAAGGGGTAAAACTCGCTCAGCTCACGACGCTGTCCAATGATCTCGCGCTTGCGCTTGCCGCGCATCCGATCCGCATCGAAGCGCCTATTCCGGGCAAAGCGCTCGTGGGTATCGAGGTCCCGAATACTACAATTGCGACGGTCAAATTACGCCAGATATTGGCAAGCCAGGAATTCAAAAAACGCAAAAGCAATCTTTCCGTCGCCCTCGGTCTCGATGTGGCGGGGAAGCCGTGGATAGCCGATCTCGATACTATGCCCCATCTGCTCATTGCAGGCGCCACAGGTTCCGGAAAGTCCGTGTGCATAAACTCGATTATTATCAGCCTGCTCTACCAGAATTCTCCTGACGAACTCAAACTGATTTTGGTGGACCCCAAGCGCGTGGAGATGCCCGTCTACAATGACATCCCCTATCTTTTGACTCCGGTGGTCACGCAGGTAGATAAAACTATCAACGCGCTTCGGTGGGTAGTGGCGGAGATGGACAGGAGATTTGACCTGCTCTCCAAGGTCGGGAAACGGAATATCCATGAGTACAACCACGATCCGGTATCTGACCCGCTGCCCTATATTGTCGTGGTGATAGACGAACTTGCCGATCTCATGGCTGTCGCGATGAACGAAGTTGAAGGGGCAATTATCCGTCTGGCGCAGATGGCGCGGGCCGTAGGCATCCACCTGGTCGTCGCGACACAGCGACCGTCGGTGGACGTCATCACCGGCCTTATCAAAGCGAATATCACATCTCGCGTCGCATTTACCGTCGCCTCTGTCGTCGATTCCCGCACTATCCTCGATGTGAGCGGCGCCGAAAAGCTTCTCGGAAAGGGCGACATGCTTTTTGTTACCGCCCAGCTCTCTAAGCCCCGGCGGTTGCAGGGCGTGTACGTTGATAACGAGGAAATAGAGCGGGTAGCGGCTTTTGTCCGTGAGCGGGGCAAACCTGATTACCATCCTGAAGTGGTAGAGAAAGCTGTCATCGACGAAGGATTGGCGGGAAGCTTCGAAGATCTGGGTGACGACGAATTGCTGGCACAGGCAAAAGAACTCGTCATAAAGTCGGGAAAAGCTTCGGCGTCACTTCTCCAGCGCCGCCTGCGTGTGGGGTATGCGCGCGCCGCGCGGTTGCTCGACCTTTTGGAAGAGCAGGGAATTATCGGCCCCGGTGACGGGGCAAAGCCGCGTGAAATTCTTGTCGCACGGCCGCAAGACACGGCTGGACCTGAAGAAAGCGAGGAGCAGGTAGAAGATGGTGAGGACCAGACGTATGGGTGATTTTACTTCGAAGAGCTTGCGGGGACACGGCACACTCGGAGAAAGGCTGAGAAAGGTACGGGAGGAACGCGGGGAAGAGTTATCATCCATTGCCGAGTCTCTCCAGATTCAGAGCAAATATCTTGATGCACTGGAATGCGGAAGGTACCTTGATCTTCCCGGAGATGTCTATGTCACCAGCTTTCTCAAACGGTATGCGGAACACCTCAAAGTAAACACAAAAACAGTGCTTCACCTGTACCAACGGGAGCGTCAGGTGTACCAGCCGCAGCAGGATAAACAAGCGCGGGAAGCCCTAGAAAAAGACAAGAGAATGCCGCGAGTGGTGCTGACGCCTCGGATGTTGCGGCGAAGCGTTGTAGCCCTTATCCTCCTCCTCATACTGCTCTATCTGGGAATCGAGGCCAAGCGTATTGTTTCTCCGCCTGTACTACTCATCACCTCGCCCGCGGGAGACATCAAAACCACCGACCGGGCAATAACGATAGTCGGCAAAACTGAGCCCGAGGCTTCCGTCTCCATCAACGGGGAGGCCATCATCCCAAAAAGCACGGGAGAATTTTCTGAAGAAATCCAGCTGACCGAGGGTTTAAACACCATAATCATTACCGCGAAAAAAACCCACAGCGCCGAGCAGCGCGTACAGCGCAATATCCTGGTTGAAAAACTGCCTGCCGGGTGATACGCTGTCAGTAGTCCCGTATGCACTTTCCCCTTAATTTTTATTGATCAACACCTATGCCTACTCCAACCAAATCAACAAGCGGCGGCAGAATCAGGGCCGCTAATGAAGCCGTAGACCAGATTAAAGAACGCTTCGGCGAGGGTGCCATCATGCGCCTCGGCGATGCGAAAAAGCTTGACGTCGAGGTCGTATCCACCGGCTGTCTGTCGCTTGATCTCGCGCTTGGCGTACTCGGCGTCCCCCGAGGACGCGTTATAGAAATCTACGGGCCTGAAGCATCGGGAAAAACCACACTTGCCCTCCATGTCGTCGCAAACGTCCAGAAAGGCGGAGGAGTCGCGGCGTATGTCGATGCCGAGCACGCGCTCGATCCCGACTATGCAAAGAAAATCGGCGTCAACGTGGACGACCTGCTCATTTCACAGCCGGACACCGGCGAGCAAGCTCTGGAGATAGTTGAGACGCTCGTCCGATCCAACGGCGTTGATCTCGTGGTTATCGACTCAGTGGCGGCGCTGACGCCGAAGGCCGAGATTGAAGGCGAGATGGGTGAACACCACATGGCGCTCCAGGCCCGTCTCATGAGCCAGGCGCTGAGGAAACTCACTGCCATTGTCAGCAAGACCAAGACGATGATCATTTTCATCAACCAGACCCGCATGAAAGTCGGCGTGTTTTTCGGCAATCCCGAGACTACAACGGGCGGCATGGCCCTAAAATTCTATTCTTCAGTCCGCATCGAGGTCCGCCGTTCGGCAAACATCAAGGTTGGCGAAGAAGTGATCGGGAACCGGGTGAAAGCCAAAATAGTCAAAAACAAGGTTGCGCCACCCTTCAAAACCTGCGAATTTGACATCATGTATAACCAAGGTATTTCCACGGCGGGTGATATCCTCGACCTTGGAGTGACAAAAAATGTACTGACGAAGTCGGGCAACTCCTTCAGCTACGGCGAACGGAAGATCGGTATCGGCCACGAAACTGCGCGAAGAGCGATCCATGATGACAAGAAACTCCAGGAAGAACTCCGCAAAAAGATTATCGAGGTGATAAAGGTGGAAAATAAAGAGAAAGAGTAGCTTTTCTCTCGGGGGCTTTATCGCCCGGTACTTTTTTGCTGCCGGAAGCGCTTTATTTGCTTTCCTGGCGTGTTTGTATTAAGATAACGTTCAATAAAAACTGGTCATTGACTCAACCGAATAAGGAGGAATACACAGTGCCTCGTATATGGATAGCTGTTGACGCCGTGGGCGGGGATGACTTTCCATCCGTACCGATTGCTGGTGCGATACTCGCTCTCAAGGAATTGCGACATGATTTGGGTGTAACCCTTGTCGGGCCGACCGATGTGATAGAAGCTGAGCTTAGGCGACATCACTATGACCCTAAACGAATCCGCGTATGTCCGGCTTCCCAGGTGATTGCCATGAATGAAAAACCTTCGGTTGCTGTAGACGTTATCGATTCCTCGATTTCTACCGGATTGGCTCTCCAGCGACAAGGATTGTCGGACGGCTTTGTGAGCGCGGGCAATACTGGGGCGATCATGGCGCTTGCATTGCTCAAACTCGGCCGTATTCATGGGATCAAACGTCCTGCGCTTGCGGTACCGTTTCCCACCGCAAAACAACCCTGTGTAGTGTTGGATGTCGGGGCGACCATGGATGCTACATCGGAACAACTCGGCCAGTTCTCGCTTATGGGTCCCGTATATTCCGAACTTATCCACGGCATCAAGGATCCAAGCGTCGGGCTGATGAGTGTCGGTGAAGAAGACGGCAAGGGGAACAAGGTGACTCAGGCGGCATATAAACTCCTGCAAACGCTTGGTAGCAAGGGCGCAATCAGGTTCACGGGAAACGTTCAGGGTAAGGATATCCTTACCGGCAACACGAACGTCATAGTTATCGACGGATTCGCCGGGAATGTAGTCCTCAAGCTCACCGAGAGTTTTCTACCCGCTTTCAAGGATCTCCTGAAAAAGATCATTCAGAACGGCGGGAAGTGGCAAAAGTTTTGGGCATGGGTCGCAACCCGCATCCTCCTAACGCCGACCATTAAGTCGGTTAAGCTCGCCCTCGAAGCTGAGGAATACGGAGGAGCCCCGCTTTTAGGTGTCAGAGGCGTTGTCATTGTCGCTCATGGCAATTCGACACCAAAGGCGATCGTCAGCGCTGTGAACCACGCCTGCTGTCTGCTGCAGTACGACATCAGCGGTGTTATCGAAAAACGCCACAAGCAGTTTGCTGCTTGTTTCGAACCTGCGCCCGGTGAATGAAAACACCTGGCGCTTTTCTTTTTTATTCTATTTTAATCTGTTCTATCTTCACCGGCTGTCCGAGCCAGTGAGTAGCGATATTCCGTACTTTATCAGTCACGTCGCTAAAATAAAAAATATGTTTTCCGTTTTTCGCGAGCGCGCTATCAATGTCCTGATGCGTGGCAAGGAAACGCTGGACTGTTTTTACCGTTTCTTCGGCAGGGTCAACGACCCGAACTCTCCTCCCGACTTTTGCCTGAATGAGTGTTCTGAGGAGCGGGTAGTGAGTACAGCCGAGGATTAAAGCGTCGATACTCTTGGCTTTAAGGCCGGAGAGATATCCCCTGACGATCATTTTCGTCTCAGGTTTCCTGAGCCAATTCTCCTCGACAAGCGGGACGAGCAAGGGGCAGGCCTGCTGGAAAACTTGGTAGCCGTTATTCTTTTCGCGCAGGAGCCGCTCGTAGATACCGCTTCCAATAGTTGCCGTGGTGCCAATGACACCTATTCTTCTTACTTTGGTGATACTCACGGCCTTTGCCACAGCCGGGGTGATGACGTTAAAAATAGGCACATCGGGGAATTCTCTTTTGAGCGCATCCAGGGCGACGGCTGAAGCCGTGTTGCATCCCGCGATAATCAGCTTTGCGCCTTTCTCTAGCAAGAGTCTGACATCCTGGATTGCGTAGCGGGTAACGAGCTCAGCGCTTTTATTCCCATAAGGCGTGCGTGCCGTGTCGCCAAAATACACCAGCTGGTACTGGGGAAGTTGTTTCATCACTTCCTTGACGACGGTGAGACCGCCGACGCCTGAGTCGAAGATTCCGATCATATAATAAGTGAATTTCCCGTCATTTCTTTTGGCTTAGATATTCCGAGGAGTTGTAAGGCCGTAGGGGCGACATCCTGGAGACTGCCCGCCTCGCGCAGGGTCGCTGAAGCGTTCTGTTCATCCACATAGATGAAGGGTACATGAGAATCCGTGTGGGCGGTATGCGGCTGGTTGAGCTTGTGATCCCAGTTGATTTCCGCATCCCCATGGTCCGCCGTTACCAGCATCATACCATTTACATTGAGAAGCTCGCTATAGATAAGCCCGAGGGCCGTATCGACGGTGTGCACGCCCCGCATAATCGCTTCCTTATTGCCCGTATGTCCCAGGATGTCCGGGTTTGCGAAATTGACGATATAAATATCGTATGACTTTTCGTGCAAGCGGTTCGCCACTTCTTTGGCTATCTCCAGCGCTTTCATGTCGGGCTTGAGGTCATAGGTAGGAATCCTGTCGGAAGGGATCAGCGTCCGTTTCTCGCCGGGAAAGGGCTCTTCGCGGAGGCCGCTGAAAATCTTCGTGACATACGCCCACTTTTCGGTTTCCGCACAGCGCAGCTGCGTAAGATGCTCACGACTCGCGATCTCTCCAAAAGTATTGCGAGGAACATCCCTCTTGAATGCCACCGGGCAGGGGATGCCGGTGTAGTAATCAGTCAGAGCTACATACCGAATAACAGGACGCTTATTTTTTGGAAAGTGTTTAAAATCGGATTCCACCAATGCCTGTGTGATTTCGATTTCCCTGTCTACGCGATAATTAAAGTTCCAAACAACATCGTGGTCTCTGAAAATGCCCTCGGGGAGTATCAAGGTGGGTTTGATAAATTCATCCGTCTCACCGCGTTGGTACGCATCATCAATTGCCCGGTCGATTGTCGTTGCGCTGAAGTCGGCTTTGCCTAAAGTCAGCAGATTATAGGCTTTTTCCACCCGCTCCCATCGATGATCGCGATCCATGGCCCAATATCGTCCCATGATACTGGCGATTTTGCCGATACTCACGGACTGCAAGCGCTGGACGTAGTGTTTGACCATTTGCGGAGAGGTATCCCGCCCGTCGGAGAAAACATGGATAAAGATCTTTTCATCCGGGACTCCATACTTTTTTGCCATACGCAGGAGCGCATGGCACGTTTCATCGTATGAATGGACTCCTTTGTCGGAAAGCAGTCCCATGAGATGGAGTCGGCCGCCGTGGTTCTTGATATATAGCAGGGAGTCAAGATATGCCCGGTTCTCGGTGATGGACCCGTCCTGCGTTGCCAGCTTAATCTGATTTTGCGGTAAAAGAACATTCCGTCCGGCGCCGATGATCAGATGGCCGATTTCTGAGGAGCCCTGATGGCCGGGGGTAAGTCCGACAAATTCGCCCGCAGCGCCGATGATAGCGTTCGGGTATGTTTTTAGGAGATGGTCGATGTTGGGCGTCTCGGCGAGAAATATCGCATTATGCTCGTTTTCCGCACCGACACCCCAGCCATCCATAATAACCAGGACTAAAGGACGCGGTGTATTCATAGGAAGATAGTAGCTAGCCGCTAAAGGAGAGCTGCTCGATTCGTCTCGATAATTCCCGCAACGAGGATATCGTGCTGTCTGCCAATCGCCGCTGCGCAGGAAGGGTATATGACGTTTTGAGGAGGACACACACCATGCCTGCTCGTTTCGCCGCTTTCACTCCGGCGAGCGAGTCTTCAACGACTACACATTCAGAAGGTTTTACGCCGAGCTTTTTTGCCGTTCGAAGGTAAATATCAGGATGAGGTTTCGCTATGCGGACTTCATCGCCTGCGACTATGCGGGTAAAGAAACGTTTTATCTTAATCCTTGCCAATTCGACCTCTACAACTGATCTGGGCGACGAGGATGCTAATGCGACGGGGTATATCTTTGCGAGCGCTTTGACCGACTCAACAGCGTAGGGCGTTGGTCGCAGGTATCTGCGAAATAAGTTCAAAACTATCTTCATGCGCTCGCGGTGTATCCCTGCCACAGAGTCTTTGATTTTAAAAAATCGCTTAATAAAACGCGTAACCTGCCGAATGTCACGTCCTTTCATGTACCGTGTTGAGAGATCAGCGAAATTTTTCGGTACGGTAATACCCTTTTTTTCAAAGTAGATATCCATCATACGAATCCACAACGGTTCCGAGTCGGCCAGCACTCCGTCAAGATCGAAGATAACCGCCCGTATCATGCGTTTTGTTTGATGAAATCGAGGAGTTCTTTTTGTTTTGCCGTGAGAATCTCGGGGGTATTACCCTCTACGGTGATACGAAGCAGGGGCTCGGTGTTTGACGGGCGAACGTTGAACCACCAGTCGGCATATTCGACAGTGATGCCGTCCAGTCCGTCCTGCTTTCCGTCAGCGTATCGTTTTTTTACTTTTTCTATTATTTTTTTAGAATCTTCAACTTCGATATTTACCTCGTCGGCCTTCGCATACGGGTTCATCCCATCGATGATTTTGGATAGCGGCCTATTTTCTTCCGAAATAAGTGAAAGAAGGATCAAAAACGCGATAAAACCGGAATCAGCGTAATAATTATCCCGAAATGCGTAATGGGCTGACAGCTCTCCGCTCATTACCCCGTCGTGCTGCTGCATCGCTTTCGCGAGGTTTACGAAGCCGACAGCTGTGCGCAAGGGTTTCCCGCCCCATTCCCTGATTCTTTGCGGTACTGCCCGGCTGCAAATGACATTGTAAGCGACACCGGCTCCCGGGTGCTTTTGCAGAAAATATTTCGCGAGTATCAAAAGCGTCGTATCCGCGCGGACAAAGTCGCCTTTTTCGGTGACAAAGAACAGCCGGTCGGTGTCGCCGTCAATGATGACGCCGAAGTCGGCTTTCCGCTTAACCACTTCAGCTTTAATCTGCACTTGGGATTCGGGCAGGAGGGGATTCGACGGGTGTTCGGGAAAATTGCCGTCGAGTTCGAAGTTTAGCGGGATAAGTTTGCACGGCAGACGCTTAAAAAGCAGAGGCATAACTTTCCCTGCCATGCCGTTTCCCGCATCGACGACGATAGTAAACGGCTTTATCGTGTTTACATTGATGAAAGATAAAACATGCTCGATATATTCGGGCATAATATCCCGTTCTCGCACAGTCCCGCGTTGCGCGGCGGCAGAAAATGTTTTATCTTTCAGAAATTCGTACAATTCCACGCCCCTGACCCACTCGATTCCTTTGGGAACTTTATAGACCATTTTCATTCCGTTGTATTCTTTCGGGTTGTGGGACGCTGTGACCATGATGCCGGCATTGTAATCGAATTTCCCCACGCTAAAATACACGGCGTCGATTGGCACCATGCCTATGGATTCCACATTTACGCCCTGGCTCGTCAGGCCCCCCGTGAGTTTTTCCGCGAGTTCCGAGGATCCGATGCGCATGTCGCGGCCGACGACAACTTTTTTTGCCTTCGTCATTTGGGCGAACGCCTGGCCCACGAGATATGCTATCTCGCCATCCAAGTCTTTTGGATAGATGCCCCTGATATCGTATGACTTGAAAATGCTCCTTTTCACGGGTGTGGCTGGTGAGATGAAGATCTGACCGTTTCAACCACTGCACCGATAGCCCACAGTGCGGCCACAAATCCTAACATCCATCCCACCGTTGGAATGTTCACTATGCAGTAGACTATGGTTGTCCCAAGCATCATAGGCCAAAATAGGGCGCGCGCCTGTTTGGCATCTTTTTGCGGCTTCATCCTGTTCAGGAGGTATTCTCCAAGGTATGTTCCGACGATAATTTTAGAAAGATATACGAGCATGGCATATAGTGATAGTGCTATAGCGGCAAAAGGTATGCCAATGAGGGTAAAAAGCAGTATCAGGGCTCCGAGGGGGGTGAGCAGTGTCACGAGGATGCCCGTTAAAAATGTCTTTCCAGACTTTGTGTGTGCCGTATCAAGTACGCGGCGTAGCAGGCGCTGCCCGAGCGAGACGACGATAACGCCCACAAAAAGCAGGGCAAAAAGCCCTATCAGCTTGGCGAAAACCCATGAAGCGCTCAGCGTCCCCCCGGCCGATGTAACCGACTGCGATGGGACGTTGTGGACAGTTTTTCCTGAAAGCGCCGCGCCGGTTTGAATTGTCGCTGACTGTACTCCCGTATACTGGAGATCGCCGCCAACTTTTGCCGTCGGAAGGAAGGTAAGCGTGCCTGCGTCGTTCAACGTTCCCGTGAACTTCTTTTCAACATTTCCACCCACGGCAATCGTGCCGCCGTAAACCGCGGCATTGCCTTTCACAGTGCCCTGAAGTGTGGCAGTCTGCGCGCCTGAGACGAGATTCCATCCGACAGACGCTGTATTGCCGAGCGTGATGTCCCGTCCGAAAGCGTACACATTCCTTGCTGTTGCGCCCGTGATATCTACTGTCATGCCGAATGCGCGAATATTACCGCCTACCGTTCCTGAGACTTTTATCGTACTGCCAACAACAATGACGTCACCGGCAACGTCTCCATTCACTGTCACGATATTTCCAACCGCTAACAGGTCTCCGTTAATTTTCCCGTCAACGGTAATTGTGTTTCCGACCCGCATCACATTGTCATCGATGACCTCATCTTTGCCTATATAGACGACGTCTTGTGACGTCGCGGCAATGACAGTCGCGGGGATGGCGGCTGCTATTACTATGAATAGAACAAAAAAGATGAATGTATGTTTCATAGGGTTATTTCCACCCCATTCTATCACGGGTAGTCCCGCTTTTCAACTCAGCTTGCGGGCGACTGTCACGATATTTCTCTTGGTCATCTGACGGTCCCATGTCGGAGCATTTTCACTGATAAACTGTTTCTCAATCCTGAAACCGGCTTGGGTCAGCAGTAAGCTGAGTTCTTCGATGTCGAACGAATGATAATACCTATACACCGTCTTCCCGAGCAGGCGCCATCTCCACGAGATCATGAAATCTTTTTCTTCCAACCCTTCGAAAAGCTCAGGGTGCTCTTCGCGAAGCTTGTCGCGCCTTTTCACATACCGCGGCTGTTCGCTGAGATTCCAGTTTGTCATGCAGAGCTGGCCTTCGGGATCCAAGACTCTCTTTATCTCGCGCAAAGTCGCGAGCTGGTATTCACTCGAGGGGATATGGTGAAGCGTCGCGATGCACATTATCACATTGAATGCGCCGTCTTCAAAAGGGAGTTTCATAATGTTTCCTTGTACAAACTGTGAAGTGATACGTGGAAAGTTTTTCGCATACTGTTGTGCCTTTGCCAAAAGTTTGCCACTATTATCCATACCGGTGTACGAAATCTTCAGATTTTCGAACAATTTCAGCAATCTGCCGTTCCCGCACCCCATGTCAAGGACCCGATAATTATCGTGAACCAAGGCGCCGAAGGCCTGCTGTTCTTCCCAGAGATCAGTCCTGCTGTCGGCAAAAGCTCCGGCCAGCTCGTCGTAGCCTTCGCGCGTTTTTTCCAAAATGTTATCAGCGTGAATTTTATTCATGGTTAAAAAAAAGGCAGAACAATTAATTCGCGATCTCCACAACGCCCGCCCGCAGACGCCCGATGATCTGCACCAGCTCAAGCGCGAGCTCGCAAAACGGTATGGGACAGAGCTTCTCTCCCATACTAACCTTTTAGGCCGTTACAGGCAATTCCTCAAGGATGAGCGCGAGCCGGCCAACGATCACACACTGAAACTGCTCAGGCGCAGGTCGGTGCGGACGCTCTCAGGAGTCGCTCCCATTACCGTGCTCACCAAGCCGTACCCGTGTCCGGGACGGTGCGTCTACTGTCCCACTGAGCGCAACATGCCCAAGAGTTATATCGCCTCCGAGCCCGCCGCCGCACGGGCGCTCGCCAACCAGTTCGATCCGTATAAGCAGGTGAAGGGCCGCATTAAACAGCTTGAGAACAACGGGCATGTCGCCGACAAAATCGAGCTTATTGTTCTCGGAGGCACGTGGTCATTCTATGAGAAGGACTATCGTGAGTGGTTTATCAAACGCTGTTTTGACGCGGCAAACGGGATGGAGAACGCGACACTCGGCGAGGCGCAGAAAATGAATGAGACTGCCGAGCATAGGATTATCGGTCTCACGCTTGAGACGCGGCCTGACTACGTGACCGAAGAAGAGCTGTGGCATATGCGTTTACTCGGGTGCACGCACGTCCAAATCGGCATACAGTCCTTGGACCAGGCCATCCTTGACCTTATAAAGCGCGATGACACTGTAGAGAGCATGGCGCATGCTACTGCACTATTGAAACAGTTCGGGTTCAAATTCACGTACCACATCATGCCCGGCTTGCCAGGAGCCACGCCCGAAAAAGACATCCAAACAGTTGAAATGCTTTTTAACGACGAGCGGTTCCAGCCCGACATGCTCAAAATCTACCCGACAGTCGTCGTTAAGAGTTCGCTCATGTATCAATGGTGGAAAGCCGGGAAATACAAACCGTATGATGACCAGACATTGCAGGATTTATTGATAGAAATAAAACGCAGGATACCCCCGTATGTCCGTATCAACCGTCTTATTCGCGATATCCCGGGCAACGACATCATTGATGGAAACTTAGTCACCAATCTCCGCCAGAAGTTGCAGGAACGCGGGGTCGCCTGCCAGTGCATCCGCTGTCGCGAAGCCAAGGGTAAAAAAGTACGCATGGAAGATACCGAACTTGTCATCCGTACCTATCCCTCTTCGGGCGGTACGGAGCAGTTCATCAGCTTCGAGAGTCCTGACCGCAAAACTATCTATGCGTTCGTTCGTTTGTTCCTGCCCGGTCATTCACAGCAAGCGTTCGTTCGCGAGCTCCACACGTACGGTGAAATGATTCCAGTCGGTTCCGCAAAAAAAGCCGTCCAGCACGTCGGGTTCGGCAAACGGTTGATGGCCGAGGCGGAGAAGGTGTCAGCAGAAAAAGGATTCAACAAACTGGCAGTGATTGCAGGCATCGGCGTTCGGGAGTATTACCGGAAGATGGGATATAAAGATGAAAATACGTACGTGGTGAAGAGATTGGCGAAGTAATACGAGCCAGCGCAGGCAGAGACGCCTGCGCTGTAGGGTTGTATATATCGTCGCGCCCTGGACCTGCCTGCGCGAAGCCGCTTCGGCGAAGGCAGGAAGGGTGCTCTTCGTTATACCAACCGAGCGCACCTTTTCTAAGGTGCGCGATGCTTTTGCTTATTTCCCAAACGGGGTTGACCCTGCCACTCGCGAGCAGCGGGGTTGACAAAACGGCCCATAACGTGTATACTTTTTTGTTAAATAAAAACCATGCTTATTTGGCTTCTGCGGGTATGAAGCATACGGGAGGGGGGATTTATGTATCCAACCCCCACATCCATTCATAAGTAGAAGCCAGATTGGCAACCAAAAAATCACCTTAAAAACTCACAGTTGCTGGGGCGGTCAAAAAGCCAGTCTGGTAGCCCATAACAGCAGCTCGTGAAACACATTTTTCCAGGAAGGAGGGCGTGCCATGAAAAAGCACACCCAGTTCGTCGTCGCAGTGGCAGTCATTGTGGTTCTCGCCACAACTGTCCTCGGCGTGTCCACCATGGTGCCGATGTTGCCGAGCGAGTCCCCAAGGGGTCAGCTCAGTAGCATTAGTCCAGTCAAAGGTCTGTATCTCGAGCAGTTTCGCGAGATGAATCCAAAACAGACAATCGACAGAATTTGGCTTGACATTTGTGCAATGAATCGGAGCAGATATCCCGATTCAAACAAGGTGCGGCCTGGGGACACGATTCAACTGCCCCTCGGACAATACTACGTTGCGCAGCAGGGAGGAACCGACCACATGTGGCGGGCTGCGTTATGGTTTACTGATGCTCTGGTGATGCCGTATCTGAGGTTCGGTGCCCCTGACACCACTCGACCAGTGGCTGTCGAGGTTCAAGGCCCGACAACTCCAAAGGCCAGCAGTGGCATTTCGCCATGGTGGCTACTCATCCTAATACCGGTATTCATGTGTGCCGTCTTGATAGATAATCATATCAAACGGGCCAAGAAGTTCGTTGTAAATCCGCCCGGTTTCAGGACGGCCAGTGACTCTGCAGTCCAGGCTACCGCCCAAACCGCTCTTAGGAGCGCGTTTGGACCAGCGATTCAAATCGTTGGCAACGTTGAACGGGGTGTCATAAACGGCACCCAGGTAATGTTCAATGCTGACGGGACATCCCAGACTGAAACTTTTCACAACGAACCTGGGTATCGGGCACGTGTCCGGTTCCCGAACGACCAGGAGCGACTCGTGGTCTGCCGCTGGGCATGTTTCAATCCCGTCTACAACAGAACTGGATCCGAGTTCAACGGGACCTTCCAAGTGGCGGGCTCGAACACGACAGAGTCTCTGCCACGGATGAGCGACGAGCAGGTTGCCTCAGTGCAGCGCAGTATTCGTGAAGCCGATCGATCCGTGGCAGCCAGTGACCTTCCGGTGGTTCCAATGCCCGCCTCAGCTGAGACGGCAGCGGTACTTCCGCCGGAAGCGCCGAAGGAAACCGTGCGGCCAGCCGCCGTTTCTTCACCGGAACGATCGGCGACAATTGGACCCGACGGACTGCTGCACTTCAAGTCGATCCAAATCTCACAAGGTCGATTTACGGCTGAAGGGGATGTGGCAATCACGTTTGAACAGCTGTCTGAATTGGTCGAGCAGTTCACCGATCGGAAGCCCTAAACCGGCCGTGGAAAAGCCCAAGCCCGACGCGCCAGTCGCCCATCCGGACGACCCCGCGCATACTGTGGAGTAATGCTCCTTAATCCCATCCGTAAGGATGGAGAAAGGTAACGCCTTTCAAAACCGTCTGCATCAGAGTGCTCTACTCACTCGCAGACGGTTCTTTTTTTATGGAAAAAACATGCCAAACATACCTTCGCACCCTAGAGAGGGTGCTCTTTTTGATGTCATTCCGGGCTTGACCCGGAATCCTTACAAACTCTGTAAGGATCCTGAATCCCTGGCCCGCCTTAGCTGCCGCTAAGGCAGCGGTGCGCGGCAAGTTCAGGATGACATAGATGGGTGCGCGACGCCTTAATATCACCATTTGACACCCCTACCCATTGCGCTAAACTGGGGAGCGCACGCTAAAGCATGCGCTCTAGACGGTTCAATACTATGAACATCATCATCGCCTCAGGACCGGTTATCATCGAAAACGGCAAGGTGCTCGTGAATAAGCACGGAGACACGGATTTTTGGAAGTTTCCGGGCGGGCGGGTGGAGGATTTTAGCGAGCTTTCCCTCGAAGAACACGCTAAAAGGGAAGTGAAAGAGGAAATGGGGATGGGGATTGAGATTATCCGGCCGCTTAGCACGCTTATGACCAAAAAAGGCGGAGATGTGGTAGTATTAGTGCATTACCTGGCGAAGCGTATCGGGGAAGTACAGCTCGGCCCGGATATCCGCGAATGGAAGTGGCTGCCGGTGGATGATTTACCCGATGACGTGGCGCCAAATATCCGGCCAATAGTGGCGGAGGCAAAGAAGTTGATGCAGTAGACACAGGTACGTGTTGTAGGGCAATGCGGGGGATGGTCAACGCTGTGGTGTGCGCGCAAGGCGCGAGATTCTTCATTCCGCTGCGCTCCATTCAGAATGACAAAGTAGGGTGTGCCGAATATTAAGTTGATAGTTGAGGAATGTAAACAGGTAAAAAGAGGAAGTGGTGGGTAAATAACAATATATGGATGCAGAGAGAGAAAATAGACTCGGAGGCGAGTTCCGAGAGCTTAAAGCGCTAGAAGTGAGCAGTGGCTCTATTCCCAGTGCAGAGCACCTGGACCATAATGACGATACTATTTTGATAAATCAGTATATTGATCTTTATGGCGTGCTGGATGGCATGGGCGGCCATAAGGGCGGCGCTGAAGCCTCTCGTGTAGCTGATGAATCTATTCGACAAACGTATCTCACAAATGTCCTTGACGTCCGACGGCCGTTGTCAGTGGCCGAGGAAAAAGAAGTGATGAAAGCGGCTATAGGTAAGGCTCACCTTGATGTACTCGCGGCGTCAAAAACAAAAAAGGAGCTTGCTGGAATGGGCACGACAGCCTCAGTCGTGCGTTTTATGAAGGGTGAAGCAGGGACACGCAAAGCGATTATCGGCAATGTGGGCGACAGCCGCGTCTACCGTTTTTCGGGTGGTCGCCTCGAGCAGATCACTGAAGACGATGACTTAAGCCACGATATGATTCCGGATGATGACGTCAGGCGGCGAACGGTGCAGGCCGAGGTCAGCAATGCTACCAGTTTAGCGTCGATGAGCCCAGACGCCCAGGCGGTATTCAAAGAGCGGAATGTGATCACCCAAGCTCTCGGCGGCAGTAGGAAGATTGAGCCACATATCTTAACTGTTAACATCAACTCTGGTGATTTCCTGCTGATCACCTCAGATGGCATTCACGATAATCTCACGGAGAATGATATCGGAGCGATTCTTCAATCCGCACAGTCTACTGGAGATGCTAAAGACCAATTAATCGGTCGTGCCCGCGCAGTGAGCGAAGAGCGGTCATTTCGTTCAAAGCGGGATGATATGAGCTGTCTAGTAATAGCAAGTTAAGAATGTCGGGCATGTGGGTGGGGGCATCAATATATATTGAGATACCGTTTGATCTTGTGAAGCAATCTGTTATCATGATGCCATGATCTAGCGAAATACAATTTATTACTGGCAACGCTGAATGTTTGGCGTTGTTGGTTTTTTAATCTCCATTCCGGACTTGCCCGTCCGCCTCTGGAGGAATCTGGAATCCCGATGTGACAGCAACAGCGAGATCTTGAATCCCGCCAGAGGCGTATTCAGGATGGTGAAGAACAGTTGTTCGTGCGACGCTTGCGCGTCGAGGTCCTTCGTTCAGCTGAGCTGGACTCAGGATGGTAACCGATTACTCGGATTTTTGATAGTATAAATGTTCTTTTCAAATAGAAAAAAGGCGCACATGAAGACGTGCGCCGGTGGATGGGATGTTCTGCTCAATCAGAGGACAAGTGGTCCTTTGGGCAGGCTGCTCAGAGGCAGAAAGCCGGTGATTGACATGACGCCAGTATTCTCGATTCTGACGCCGTATTTGCCGGGGAGATAGATTCCCGGTTCGATGGAAAACACCATGCCCTCCTTGACCACGTTCTTGCCTAGAGCGGCGGGTGTCACGTGCGGCTTCTCGTGCTCATCAAGCCCGACGCCGTGGCCGGTACTGTGCGTGAACCACTCGCCGTACCCCGCTTCCCTGATGATGTCGCGCGCGATTCCGTCGATTTCCCGGCCGGTCATGCCCGGGCGAGCTTGTTTCTCTGCGGCTGTCTGGGCCGCCAAGACAATGTTGTAAATGCGGAGCTTTTCCGGACTCGGCTTGCCGACGAAGACTGTCCGCGTGGTATCCGTGTGGTACCCGTTGACGACACATCCGAAGTCCACGGTGACCATGTCGCCTTTGCGGATCTTCCTCCCGGTAACACGGGCGTGCGGAACCGCGCCGTTCTGGCCGCTCGCCACAATTGTCGAGAACGATAACTCGTCGGCGCCGGACAGCCGGCGCAGATGTGCGTTGAGTCGCTGGGCGATTTCTTGTTCGGTCACTCCGGGCTTGATGTATCCGACCGTACTTAGGAATGCCTCATCCGAAAAAGCGAACGCTTTGCGCATGATCGCGATCTCCGCAGGGGACTTGATGCTCCGGACGACAACGAGAATATCGGGGACCCCTTTTACCCTGATGCCGCGCTTTCTCCCGGCTTTCTGGAGCGCCAGCGCGAAATGTTGCGGGATAAGGTCGCTGTTTTTTTCGAAGCCCAGTACGGCGCCTTTTGGCACATGTTTCAGGATCTCGTCTCCGGGATTCTTTCGGTCCCAGATGATCGTCCGCAGACGTTTATGCTTGGCGGTAACGCGTTCGACAGTGCCTGTGTACCGGTTGTCTGTGAAAATGATCACATCCGACGGTCTGATTAGGACGACCATATCGCCGGCTGAATGGGCGGTGACGCCCGTCAGGTAGAGGGCGCTGGCCGGGTCTCTGGTGACCAGGCAGTTTACGCCCGCAGCTTTACAGCGCTCACTGATCTTGGCTAATGTACTTTTAAGATCAATATTCATACTCCCTCCGTGGTTAACGTGTTTCGCGTTTGGTTTCACAAGGTTAAATTAACTTATCAAGAAATAGTCCGGTTTGTCAATGAAATGAGAAGATGACATTTAATCACTTTTAATCTATAATATCCCTATGATGCTCCAAAAATCAGATAACGAAGTTTACACAATCATTCAAAAAGAACTCGAACGCCAGCGCAAGGTGCTCGAGATGATTCCGTCGGAAAACTTTACCAGTGTGGCGGTGATTGAAGCGCTCGGCACCGTGCTGACCAACAAATATTCCGAAGGATATCCCGGGAGACGGTATTACGGCGGCAATGAGTTTATCGATGACATTGAGAACCTTGCCCGCGACCGGGCAAAAAAGTTGTTCGGGGTAGAGTATGCTAATGTCCAGCCGTATTCCGGTTCTCCCGCAAACCAGGCGGTCTATTTCGCGTTGCTTAAACCCGGCGACACAGTTTTAGGCATGGATCTCGCTATGGGAGGGCATTTGACCCATGGATACAAACTAAATTTCTCTGGAAAATATTACCATGCTGTCGCCTATGGCGTAGACCAGACAACCAGCCTGATCGATTACGACCAGGTTCGTGAGATTGCCCTGAGAGAGCGGCCCAAGATGATCATTGCAGGAGCCACTGCGTATCCACGGAAGTTTGATTTTGCAAAATTCGCCGAGATCGCGCATGAAGTAGATGCGTATCTCCTGGTTGATATGTCCCATATTACCGGCCTGATAATTGCCGGCGTCCATCCGTCGCCTGTTCCGCATGCGGACGTTATCATGACGACTACCCATAAGACATTGCGCGGGCCGCGCGGCGCAATGATACTTGCCACGAAGCTTGCCGACCGCCTGCATGATGTTTTTCGCCCTGAATCTAAGAAGGATTTAGGGGGATTGATTGACAGCGCCATTATTCCCGGTCTGCAGGGCGGGCCGCACAATCATCAGACCGCCGCTATTGCCGTCTGTCTCAAAGAGGCCATGGAACCTTCATTCATCGAGTACGGCAGGCACATACAAAAAAACGCTGCTGCATTGGCCGAAGAGCTTGTTGCTCACGGGATGACCCTAGTGACCGGAGGCACCGATAATCATCTGGTGCTAGTCGATGTAACGCCGCAGGGGATTCCGGGCAAACAGGCCGAGGAGCTCTTAGATTCCGTCGGAATTACTGTAAACAAAAATCTCATCCCCTATGACAAACGGAAGGCGATGGATCCCTCAGGCATCCGCTTGGGGACGCCAGCGCTTACCACGAGGGGGTTCACCGAAGCTGATATGAAAGTCGTTGCCGGATTGATCGCGGATGTCGTAACCCATCCGTCTGATGAAGCTGTTTTGGACCGTGTCCGTTCAAAAGTAGCCGAGCTAACCTCTGCACATCCGCTGTATCCTGAGTTATGAAGCTTATCGACGGCAAGGGCATGGCCGATGGAATCCTCAGCGATATTCGTATGCAGATTTCACGGATGTTTCGCGCACCCGGTCTCGCAATAGTGCTCGTTGGCGATGACCCCGCTTCACATACGTATGTCAAGCTCAAGGAGCAGGCGGCATCGCGCGTAGGGATGCATTTCGAAAAGTTTGTCCATCCCGCGGATGCGGATGAAACGAGCATTCTTGAAACCATCTCGGAACTTAATGCCCGGGAAGATATCCACGGCATTATCGTCCAGCTTCCGCTTCCAAAAAATCTGCCTACTGACCGTATTATCGAACACATCGCACCTGAAAAAGACGTCGACGGGTTTCATCCGGAAAATCTCAGGCTCCTCTCCCTCGGCCGGGAGCGGCTGGTACCGAGCCTTGTCCGGAGTGTTATGCGCCTTATCCAGTCTACGAATTTCGCATTCGAAGGCGCGCGAACGGCCATTATAGCGAACAGTGATACGTTTGCCAAACCTTTTGACATCATCCTACAAAAAAAGGGGATGAAAGTCGACACCTGCCTGCCGCCGTTTATCGACAGCGAACCGATTACCCGCTCTGCCGACCTTATCATCATCGCCATCGGCCGTCCCGGCTTTCTCACCCGATCCGTAATAAAGAAGAATGCCGTGCTTGTCGACGTCGGTTTTACACGGGAAAAAGACGGTACAGTACGCGGTGATATTGACCGTGCCTCTGTTGAACCCGTTGCCGGTTGGCTGACTCCCGTGCCGGGCGGGGTGGGACCGATGACCGTCGCCATGCTGCTGGCGAATACCCTTGATGCCTGCAGGCTCCAAACAGTATGAAAACATTCGCCTTTTGCCCGTTGTGCGCAGCTCGGTTTAAGACTAAAGTCATCGGCGGGACCAAGCGTCTCTACTGCCCGAATTGCGGGTATGTCTTTTATCGCAATGCGACTCCAGCGGTCTCAGCGCTCGTACTCCATGAACATAAGATACTCTTGGTGCGCCGGGCCGTGTTCCCGAGAAAAGGATGGTGGGATGTTCCCGGCGGGTTTGTCGAACTGCGCGAAGATCCCGTGCATGCGATGAAAAGGGAGTTCAAGGAAGAACTCGGAGTTGACGCGAAGGTAGAAAGATTACTGGGGATCTTTATCGACACGTACTACGTTGAGGTGGGGCCTCCCAGCAAGGTTTTAAATATCTATTACTCGGTCAGTTGCCGGAATAAACGTTTCACTCCCGCTGATGACATTTCAAAAGCGAGATGGTTTCCCCTGTCGTCACTGCCCGCCCGTATCGCATTTAAACATATTCACCGCGCGATCAGGAAGTGGGCCTGAGGGGACATCTATAGAAATTCAAAACGTCGCCCGACACTATTGCGTTCGGGCGGCGTTGGCAGTAATTACATGAGGGGGTATTAGAGTTTTCCCGGTCCGTTTGGATTGTAGCCGTTTTGAACTTCAAAACCGTCCTTGTATCCGTCGCCATCGGTGTCGGGATTGTTCGGATTGGTGCCGTACAGCGCTTCCTGCTGGTCGGTAAGACCGTCGTTGTCGCTGTCGAGCGCTGAAGCATTCACAGTCGAATTAGTCGTCGTGCCGCACGCGATCTGAGCGCTGGTAAGTTTCCCGGGACCGTTAGGGTTGTAACCGTTCGCCACCTCAAAGCCGTCCTTGTATCCGTCGCCATCGGTGTCGGGATTGTTCGGATTGGTGCCGTAACATGCCTCCTGCAGATTAGTCAGCCCGTCGTTGTCGCTGTCGAGCGACGCGGCATTCACGTTGCTAGTGTTTACCGGTGAATTGGTAAGGCTATTTGTGACCGCATTCATATTTACTCCCGTGTTCGTAATTGCTTGATTTGTCACGCTGTTACTGATAGAGTTCGAAATAGCATTAAAGAGACTCGCCTCATTGATAGCGGAGTTTGTATTCACTCCGCTGAGATTGCTGTTTGTCCGGTTTACCAAAACATTGCTCAGGATGTTAGTTGCCGGTTGCGTGTTGACGTTGGTGTTGGCCTTAGTGTTCGTTCCGACGTTGGCATTGTTTGTTATAACGCGATTTTTCAAAATGACAGCCGCAGCTGCTATAAGTCCGCCTAGCACGAGAAGTACAATAACCGTTATGATAATAAATTTACGCTTTCCGCCCGGTGTAGGGTTCGTCGCGCCAAGAGGGGTAGGCATCACGCTCGGAGGAGGCGTCTGGCCCAGTGTTCGCATAATCTCCTGTTGCTCGGGACTTGCGGCGTTCATAGTCATAGCGGGCGCCTTCGGTTTCCATGGACCCCAATCTCTCCGTGCTTCTGCCTGAGGCATTGCCGGAGTCTGAGGCATGGGAGGTATTTGCGGCCTTTGTACGGGCCTGGGTGGGACCATACCAGATGGTTGAGGACGCGGCTGAACGTTTTCAAACATACGGTTGTTATTTACTGTTAATACGGGTAGTATACAACAAAGGGCCGATATTTACAAGCATAACTTATTTACCGCATGTCGTTTTCAATAGGCATCGTAGGTCTGCCCAATGTCGGCAAGTCAACGCTCTTTAATGCGCTGACCAAGCTGCAGGTAGACGCATCCAATTTCCCTTTTTGCACCATTGATCCCAATGTCGGCACTGTTGCCGTGCCCGACGAACGGCTATGGCAGCTATCGAAGTTATACTCGTCAGCCAAGACCCTGCCGACGACAATCGAGTTCGTGGACATTGCCGGCTTGGTCAAGAACGCCCACAAAGGCGAAGGACTCGGCAATGCTTTCCTATCGCACATCAGGTCGGTGAACGCCATTTGCCAGGTCCTCAGAGGGTTCTCAGACCCGAACGTCGTTCATGTGGATGGACGGGTGAATCCAGAGGAAGACAGGCGGACTATTAACATCGAACTTATCTTTGCCGATCTCGCCACAATTGAGCGTCGCATCGCCGAGACCGGGCCGAAGGCGCGAAGCGGCGATAAAGAGAGCATACTCAAGCTCAAAACGTACGAGAAGGTCAAGCATTCGCTGGATGCAGGCACGCTCATTTCCCAGGTTCCGCTTACCCCGGAGGAAAAGCGTGATATAGCGGATTTGCATCTGCTGAGCGCCAAACCCATGCTGTATGTGCTGAACGTCGATGAAAATAGCGCGGCAAAGGACAACCCGGGGTATCTCACCATCAGCGCGAAGATAGAATCAGAGCTTTCGCAAATGCCCGAGGCTGACGCCCACGAATACCTGAAAAGTCTGGGACTAGAGAAGACCGGTCTTGAACGTTTAATTGTCGCCTCATACGCGCTTCTCGACCTTATCACGTTCTTTACCGCAGGCCCGAAGGAAACACGGGCATGGACGGTGAAGCGTGGAGCGACAGCGCCCGAGGGTGGAGCTGAGATTCATTCTGATTTCCAGACAAAATTTATCCGCGCCGAAGTCACCAACTGGAAAGACCTGATTGAATGCGGCGGTGAAGCGGGGGCAAAGTCTCAGGGTAAGACCAGAATCGAAGGCAAGGAATACGTTGTCCAAGACGGAGACACGTTCTACTTTCGCATCGGTGGATAGACCCGCTTGACGCGATCTTGAGCTTTGGCCTCATAAGGTTATATACTTGAGATATCAACAGTGAGCAGGAGGATTTGCTCTTTACGAATATCACCTCATCTTTCGCGGGAGGAGGAATTTTGACTAAGCACGATAAGGGCGATGACCCTCGTAATTGTCATCTACGCCTCCGGAAACGGCAGATTTACCTAAAGCTCAAGACGTTGCCCACAGTCGAGAGTGGGCAGAGGGGAGGAGTCTATGCATCTCAGATTGTTAATCTTCATTAACCCCGTCGTCTGTGAACCCCAAGCCCGCTGATTGGAGGTGATCCGATATCTCTCTTTGAGGCGTGACCTCAAGGAGCACGCAGTACCCCGGGAAGGAGGCAAGTTTTCGTCATGATATTCGCGGTTCGCTGTGCTAGGGTCTCTGAGACCCTAGCTTTTTTTGCCATCGTAAAGCTCAATTGGTAAAATTCAAAGGTTAATAATAAAAAACCCTATCCTGCTAATGACGCAGAAGGGCTAGGAGCAAATTTAGGCAATCATGCGTTTTGGTCTGCATACTCTGACCCGAGGTTGGACCGGGGCCTTTTTGGGTTTTGGAGGGCGCTGCTCGGCAAACCGGAAAGTCATAGTGTTGTCAGTTTGTATCTTCCTGGCAACCCTCAGTCCAGCTGCCGCCGCGATGAGAGGGCCGATCTGATGACAGTATGATACGTTACACGCGGGCCAAAAGTGATCCCCGTTCTCGCCATCGATAAGCAGTACCCTGTGCCCACGCCGCACTTTGACGTCGGGCGAGATGTGGGTAAAGGTAATGGAATCACCCGGTTGTAGTTTTGTGCGCTTGCCTGATTTTTCAGTCAGGATCATTTTTTTCCTCCCGTGAGCTGGTGCGTTTTTGGTTGAGAAAGTGAATTTTCATCAACTTAACACCGGGGGCGTTCGTTGTCAAATCCTCAAAAGCACACTCTCCCTTCTGTCATTGTGATCTCGGGATGACGCTAAGCGTCAGATTGCCACCTCCCGAGTCGTGGGACTTGCGATGACAAATTATTAAATAGTATGCCGCAAAATTATTATTTCTCTGCCAACCAGCTGGTCAGGCCGTGCATACAGGAGTCCGCGGTCTGTGTTGCCGGGCTGCAAGAGTTTCATGTCGCTGATAGGAAGCGGAGCGGTATGTTCAAAACGCTTTGGCAATACGAAATCCCGGAGTGGGAGGAGGGCAAGCGCGGTTTTTGTTTGGAAAAAAGGTACGCCCATAACCACAGTACCGCCGGGTTTTAGCAATTCAGCAAGTGAAGAGAGGGATGCCCGGTACAATTCTGTGAGCTCTTCGATTATAGAAACCAGCTTTGCCTTGTCGGGCATTCTTCTTAAGGGCGGTCCCAGGTACGTTTCCGCGACGATTGCATCCACAGTGTTTTTCTTGAGCTCACTCGACAGATTGCGAACGTCTTTCTGAAATACCCGAGTAGTATTTATTATGTGAGCGTTTCTTGCAAACCACTCGAGGTTGCGCCGAGTATCCTCTATAGCTTTTCCGCTGATGTCCGAGCCGATGACGTTCATGTATCCCATGCGCAGGGCTTCCTGGAGGATTGTTCCTGACCCGCAGAACGGATCAAGGAGAGTTGCCGTTGGCGCGCTTCCGGAGAGATTAATCATCATCTGCGCGAGCTTGGGCGGGAGCGTGCCGCTTTTCGTGTCGCGCACCGGCCTGCCATAGTCCCGTTCGCTGTACGACTCGAAGTCTTGGACCGTCGCCGTTTTGCCCACGTAAAGTTTGTCGCCGTCTGCGAGCACGACTATTTCAGCCCCTCGCTGGATGAGATTGTTTTTTACCACGGCTGCGTTGACGAGGGTTCCAGACTGGTCAAAGAGGAACCGCGATGGATATTCGGACTCAGCAAGTTTCTTTTTTATCTCGAATCCAAGCCGTCGAAGCTTGGTAAGCAAAGCCGCTTGTACGCGTCCGTAAACACTGACACCAAAAATTATTTTATCCTCGTTCTGCGTAAAATATGCCGACAAAAGTCTGTCGATGTCGAATACTTTTTTAATCCCTTCAGTAGTGGTTGTTTCAATTATTTCGACTATTTTCACGGTTCCCCCCAGCCTGAATTGCAGGGCAACGGTGTCCAGCGCTGAAGCGTTCTCGACAATTAAAAAATGTTTAGTAACACTTACTGTCTTTCCAACCCTAACGGCGCGCAATTCAGCAAGCGAAAGCGCGGGGTGGGATCCGGGGATAAAAGCGTAGAGAGACATGAGGATAGTATACAAGCTCGTAGCCGAAGGTTCCATGGTTATGAAAAATTTTCGCCCGCCTCTTATTACCTCCTTCAATCCCTCTCTTGCCAACTCCCAAAACCTGTGGTAGGTTAAAAGCCGATAAAGGAGTCCACCAGACTCATCAGGACAGTCTCTTTTTTTATCTTTTTTACCTACATTTAGCCAAAAAACATGCAGCATTACGAGATGCTTTTCATCCTGCCGGCACGCAAATCCCAGGAAGAGCTTGAACAGAGTATTCAGAGCATTTTTCAAATTGTTGAAAAAGCCGGCGGCAAAGTTACTAAAAAAGAGGTATTTGCCAAACAACGGCTGAGCTACCCTATCAAGAAAGAACAGCAGGGCGTCTATATCCTGAGCGAATTTGACATGGAACAGGCGAAACTTTCCGGTGTCGACCACGACCTCAGGCTTTTACCCGACTTGCTCAGGCACCAGATAGTGAAATTGCAGGTCAAGAGTCCCGAGCGGCTCGAAGAAGAGCGCCAGCTCAAAGAACGGATAGCATCTCGGCGAGTAGCCCAGACTGAAAAAGCGCGGCAGGAAGAAGTGGCGAAAGAAACGCAAGAAGCCCTCGAAACGCAGAAAAAGGACGAGAAAAAGACGGAAAAAGTCGATATCGAGGAGCTTGATAAGAAGCTCGAAGAAATCCTCGACGATCCGCTGCTTAAATAAACACTTCCTATGGCAATGGATTTAAATAAAGTCATGGTCATCGGCAATGTGACGCGGGACCCCGAGGTAAGAACTACTCCGTCGGGAGTGAGCGTCGCCTCATTCGGCGTTGCGACAAACTTCTCATGGAAAGACGCACAGGGCGCCCAGCAGAAACGCGCCGAGTTCCACAACATCGTCGCATGGCGCAAGCTTGCTGAGATCATCGGCCAATATGTCAAAAAGGGGAGCCGCATTTACATCGAGGGCAGGCTCCAGACCCGCAGCTGGGACGATCAAAGCGGGACGAAGCGCTATCGCACCGAGATTGTGGCTGACAACATGATCATGCTCGACAAGCGCAGCGGTGCGGCCGAACCGGCCCCGGAAGCTTCGGCAGCCCCGGAGGCGCAAGCCCCGGCAGAGCCCGAGATTAACGTCGAGGATATACCTTTTTAAACCTATGAACAACCGCCAGCAAAGACAAGCCCCGCCACTCCTGCCGAAAGTTTGTTATTTTTGCATCAACGCTTTTTCTGATATTGATTACAAAGATGCCCGGCTTCTGAGGAAATTTCTGTCGTCCTACGGCAAGATTCTCCCGCGTAAAAAGACCGGCACCTGCGCGAAGCACCAGCGTAAACTCGCTACGGCAGTCAAGCGAGCCCGCATGATGGCACTTGTCCCGTTTACCACCCGGTAGCGCAGTCTCACATTTTTTGGTGTGTACCCGCCCCCGCATCACCTGCGGAGTATCATTTAACACTTAATTTGTTCTATGGCCTCTATCAGCGAAATACGCATGGGATTTTACATGGTTCACCAGGGTGAGCCCTATGTTGTCGTAAAAACAGACTTCATCAAGATGGCGCAGAGCAAAGGAATCATGCGTACCACAATCCGCAATCTTATCAACGGCAATGTCCTGAAGATGACCTATAAAGGCGCTGATAGTGTTGAGGAAGCCGACATTTCGCGCGGCAAGGCAAATTACCTCTACCAGGAAGGAAACAATTTTTATTTTATGAACTCCGAGACGTATGACCAGTTCTTCGTCTCAGGAGAGTCGCTGGCTGAGAAAAAGAATTTTCTCGTCGAAAACCTCGAAGTGGACGTACTGCTGTTTAACGGCAATCCCGTCAACATTGAGCTTCCAAAGAAAGTAGTCCTCGAAGTCAAAGAAACCGAGCCCGCTGTCCGGGGTGATACGGCGCAGGGCGGGGTGATGAAATCGGCAAAGTTAGAAAACGGCAGTGAGATTCAAGTCCCGCTGTTTGTGAAAACCGGAGAAAAAATCAGGATTAACACTGATACCGGCCAGTACGTAGAGCGGGCGTAAAACAACTATTCAAAGAGTATAAAGAATCTGGGCGCCCCTCCGGGAGCTCCACTTTTCTTTGCCTGTCCAAAGAAAAGTGGAGAGAAAAGAAAAGACATCGCGGCGCAAACTCACCCCACACCATCTGATGGTGTGGGGTTCAAACATGCGCCGCGCGAGCGACGGGGGAACGAAGAATGCCGCAGCAACATCGCATATCCCTATATTCATTAAATCCTTCATCGCCCGCCTCTCGAGATGCGACTAAAATACCCCGTAGACTAGCTTGGGGAGATGATGGCGCCAAGGTAAGGATACCTTGACAACACAGACTGTATTATAGTAGCCCTACTTTTTCTTTCACCTCGCGGAGATTTTTCTCAGCGATTTTTTTTGCCCGCGCGCTTCCTTCCCTGAGAATTTTCCACACAGCGTCGGGCTTCTTTGCCAGCTGAATCCGCTTAGCGCGGAATGATTCAAAGTATGCGGCGATGTCAGTCGCGAGCTGTTGCTTCAAATCGGCATAACTTATCACTTTGTCCCGGTACGCTTTCTCGAATCCACCGATGACGGCGTCTTTTGAAAAGATGTCGAGCAGCTCAAAGAGGTTCGCGACGCCGGGACTTTTGGACGCGGAAGCATTTTTGCCACTGTCGGTTGGTGCCGAAGCGAGTTTTTTAGCAATTATCTCTGGAGAGTCTGAGAGTGCGATGTAGTTTTTTTCTCCGAGAGACTTCTCCATTTTTCTCTCCGGATAGGTGAGACTCATAATGCGCGCGCCGGCATGATTCACCTTGTGCATGGGTTCAGGGAACGTCTCGCCATATTTGTTATTGAATGCCCGTGCAATCTCTCGCGCCAGCTCTATGTGCGGCAGCTGGTCCTCGCCGACAGGGACTATGACAGCTTTGTACAGAAGGATGTCGGCCGCCATAAGCGCAGGATAGTTCAACAGTCCCATATTGAGATTGTCGGCAAACTGCTTTGATTTGTCCTTGAATGTCGGTACGCGTTCAAGCCAGGAAATCGGGGTAATAGTGTCCAAAATCCACGCCAACTCAGCGTGTTCGGGGACGAGCGACTGGAGCATGAGTATGGATTTATCCATATCGATGCCCGCGGCCAAATAATCAAGCGCAGCTTCAAACACCGCTTTTTTGAGATCGGCCGGTTTGGGGCCCTGGGTGAGCGCATGAAGGTCGTAGATGCCGAAAATACAGTTGTACGAATCCTGAAGCTCAAGCCACGACTTCACAGCCCCGAAATAGTTGCCTATATGGAGTCTGCCTGACGGCTTAATGCCTGAGACGAGGGTGCGTTTCATACGTCTCTAGTGTAGCGTATCTAGACGTCTATCACCACTGGTAGTATCATCGGGCGCCGGTTCGTTTTGCTAAAGAGAAATTGCCCTACGGCGTCCCGTACCTTGTTCCCGATGTAATTATCGTTTGCCTGGGATCGCGGATCGGCGTCTTTGAGCAGTAATTTCACCTTTTTCTTCGTGTCGTCAATCAGCTTTTTGCTCGTCTTCATATGCACGAAACCGCGCGAAATGATGTCGGGGTCGCCCACGATATCGCCGGTCTTCCTGTCCACGGTCACAATGATGACCACCATGCCGTCGCCGGCGAGCGTCTGTCTGTCCCTGAGGACGACATGCGAAATGTCCCCTATGCCGAGTCCGTCTACGAAGACGTAATCGGTGGGAACTTTCATCGGCTGCAGACGAGGACTGCCTTTTACGAATTCAAGGATTGACCCGTTATCAAGCACGAAAATGTTCTGTTTCGCGAACCCTTCCTTCACCGCCAGTTTCTCCGCTTCTTTCAGGAAGTAGTGGTTCGCATAGACCGGCAGGAAGTAGTCCGGTCTGATTTGTTTCAAAACGGCCACCATGTCATCGGCGGTGCTGTGGCCGCTCGAATGGATGTCCATGATGTCGCTGTGGATGACGTTGTCGCTTAAGCGGTACATGTTGTCCTTGAGTCTTTGGATGGTGCGCTCGTTTCCGGGGATGACCGAGGATGAGAAGATGATCGTGTCGGATTTCGTGATATGGACAAACCTGTGGTTGCCGTTAATGATGCGAGAAAGGACCGCGTTGCTTTCGCCCTGTGCGCCGGTGCAAATGACGATGAGCTGCCGGTCGGGGTAGTCGCGAATGCGTTCGATCCCGATCAGGGCGTCTTTTTTCATTTTGATGTATCCGAGTTTCTTTGCCGTCTCGACATTCAATTTCATGCTGTATCCGTCGAGGGCGACTTTTTTTCCTATTGATTGCGCGTACTCCAGCACATGCTTGATGCGCTCAATTTGGGAGGAAAATGTCCCTATGATCACGCGACCGGGTGCAGCGTTGATAATATGCTCAAGATTGCGGTACATAGTCCGTTCAGGCACACGCTCATGCACGCTCGTTGAGCCTAAGCTCTCGAGCATGAGGATTGTAGGTCGCGGAAGGCGGGCTAAGTGCGAATATTCAACGTTCCGTCTTCCCACAGGGTCTTTCTCAAAAGTCCAATCTCCCGGGTGAATAACGGTTCCGTGAGGAGTGGAAATAACCACTCCGACAGCATCCATAATCGAGTGGTCAACGGGGAAAAAACTTACGCTGAATTTGCCGAACTTAAACCGTTCGTTCACGTTCTTGATGGTAATAGTCTTCAGCCGTTTCGCCGTACCTTTTTTAGAGTCTTCCTGCCTGTTTTTAATCAAAGCCAGGGTGAGCGGTCGGCCGATGATGAGAGGATTTCCGAGTTTTTCCAACAAGATAGGCGCGGCGCCTATGTGGTCGAGATGCCCGTGGCTAAAGATTACAGCGCGGATATTCCGCTCTTTTCCGCGCAGGTACTCGATGTTCGGGATAATATAGTCAATGCCGAGCATGTCTTCCTCGGGGAATTGGACGCCCATGTCGAGGAGCAGGATGTCGGTGCCGTATTCAAAGACCGTCATGTTACGGCCGACTTCTTCCTGCCCGCCAAGCGGGATGATGCGCAAGCTGTCCGTTATCGGAACTTGAGTTACCTGCTGTTTCGCAGGCATCGGGCCGTGCGCGCTAATCTGTTTTGGGTGGAATTTTTTTTGAAATGTTTTTTTCACAAAATTATGTTTATTATTTGATTATGATCTGTCACGCATACGTATTCGTGTAACGCGGTTTGCATGCGCCTGTCGGAAATTTTCATTTTTCCATTGGGATGTGTTTCGTCATTTTAAAATGGGGGAGATTCGTGTTTTTGCTTATATACTCCTTACCTACGGTTGTATATCCCATTTTTAGGTAGAAGGGCAACGCAGAGGTTCTGGCGTTCAGGGTGATATTTGAAAACTCATGCTTTTTTGCAATTTTTTCCGCGAAGGTCATTAATGCCCGGCCTATTCCCTTGCGTTGATGGTCTTCTGCAACCGCGACCTGCCGTATTTTTACCGTATCTCTGTCTATGGCAGTCATTACCAGCGTGCCGACCAGCTGATGTTCTTCAAAGCATCCGATATGAATATCATGTTCTTCTTTTACCAGGTCTTTTTTATCAAGACGTAATCCCAAGGGCTGGCGCAATATGAGATTTCTTAAAGCAACCGCCTCTTTGTATTCTTTGGAATTATATTTTATCTTCTGAACCGGCATGTACTATAACGGACTATTTTGTCAGTCGGTACTTACACAATGTTGCGTACAAGTGCGCCAGTTCTTGGGGAAAGGCCGACAATGCCCTGGGGGAGATTTGAACTCCCACGACCTTGCGGTCATAGCGCTCTGAACGCTACGTGTATGCCAATTTCACCACCAGGGCTTAAACTTGGTAAACTCAATTCCGTTCTGACGGGATCCTCGTCCATCTGTGGCGGACGGGACAGTTGAGTTTACTCGCGGCCTCGACCCGCCAGGACGTACGACGGAGAAATTATTTCCACGAACGCCTTGTCTTGATATACCAGTCCATCACGCCATTGAAGCGGTCTGCCGGCACTATCAGGCGGTCGGCGGTAATTCCCTTTATCTGCTTCGAAGAGGCATGAATATATGTAGGGGAAAAGAGAAAAATCGCGGGAATATCGGCGGCAAGAATATTCTGAAACTCGATGTATTTTGCCTCCCTGTCCTTGGCGTTATTTGTCATCCTCGCATCCTGGAGCAATTTGTCCACCTGCTTGTTGTAGTAGCTCGAAAGATTGAGTCCGGTACTGGAGCTCTGTGAAGAATGCCAGAAGGGGAACGGATCCGGGTCGAAACCGATAAGCTCGCCATAGAGAAGCGCGTCAAAATTTCTCGGCCGCAGGATCTCGCGTTCAATCCGGCTCTGGGGAATGACTTCGACTTCAACGCCGATATTAATTGCTTCCCAGTATTGTTTCAGGAGGTTAGCTGTCGCTACGTATTCAGGCTGGTCGACAGTCGTCAGTTTAATGCGGAGTTCCGTATCTTTTTTCTTGCGTACTTGCTGTCCTGCGAGGAACGGCCAGCCGTTGTCATCCAAGAGCTTTTTCGCGGCCTGTATGTCGAGCGGCTGTGTTTTTAGATCCGCATTATATCCGAGGAAACCGGGCGGGATAGGACCGTTGGCAATGGTACCGTCTTCCCCGAGCACTTGTTGCAGTATTGCTGCCTTGTCTATAGACATGGTAAGCGCCTGGCGGATGACTTTATCTTTCAGCAACGCGTTTTTCTGATTAAGAAACACCGCGGTGTACTGGGGCAGTTTCAGCGTTTGCAAGTTGATATCGGTATCGTCAGCCACCTTGCCCTTAAGGGTTCGCGGGATAAAGCTGACCCCCTCCACCGCCCTGCTCTTGAGCGCTTCAATTGCAGATTCAAAATCCGGGTACAGTTTAAAAGTTAACTTAGTAATGTACGGTTTCTGTCCGTAATAGCCGGGGTACACCGACAATGTATATGACTTGATGTCTCCCGCCTTATTTTTTTGGAGCGAGGCAAATTGGTACGGACCGGATCCTACTGGCCGGAGGTTGTATTCCGCGAGCCCCAAATTCGCCGAAGCGACGTCACTCCAGATGTGCGCGGGAAGTATGCCGAATGTCAGCGAAGATAGGAAAGGGGCAAACGGTTCGTCGATAGTAAACTTGATTGTACGATCATCGATCTGTTCCGCTTTAACGCCCTTTAGACTCGCCGCGAGCGGGCTTTTTGTCGCGGGGTCCTGGATCGTTTCGATGGTAAACATGACGTCGTTGGCTGTCAGGGGTTCGCCGTCGTGCCAATGCAGGTTCGGCTTGAGTTTTATGGTATAGCTTTTTTGGTCTTCGCCGATCTCATAGCTTTCCGCCAGGTCTGGAACTATTTTTTCCTGCTCGTTGAACCGCAAGAGGCCGGAATACATGAGCCGGACCAAATCAGTGTCTGTATCGTTGTTTTGCGCGAGAACGGGGTTGATGTATTGCGGCTGTCCGACTATCGCCTCTACATATTCACCCCCCGGTCGCGGAAGTATCGAGATATGCCGCTGGTAAAATCTAATGCCGAGAAAAATAAACGAAGCTACGGCAATGAGCAAAAAGCTTCTCACGATTATCCGCTCCTTGGGCGTGAGATATTTCGGAAGATATGAAAGTTGTTTCGTCGAGGGAAAACGGGATTTTGCGAGCGAGAACACTAACTTTTTTTCCCACTCGGCATGCTGCTCAAGAGTTTTGGGCTCCGATATTCGCTTGACGCTCTTTGTGATGCTACTAAAAAAAGAGGGGCGTTTCACACGTTCAGAAAGTAATGTAGCGACAATGCGTATCCCGCACGGTTATTTCAGCATGACGTTCGCCAGCGACACTCCCAAGAAGAGAACGGCCAACACAATCGTTGTGATAAAGAGAACACGCTCTATTCCTCGTTTCGTCGTGTAGACGTTTCCGTCTCCCGACCCGCCGCCGAATATGGATCCGGCGTCAGCTCCCCGCGATTGCAAAAGGATACTGGCGGCCAAAAGGACCGAAACGATGATTTGTGCGAACGTAAGTACGGTCTTCATAACATAAAAACTTCAAAATTTACGTAGATATACAGTACCAGAGCGCACCCTTTTTGTCAATCATGTCGTAATGCCGGACATTTTAAGACTTCCGAAGTAACCTTTGGGAAAGCGATTAAGAAGTTCTCTTGTGCCGTGCCGGCTTCCGCATACTCTGCTGGATGGCGAAGACGCTTTTTCCGGAAACGCGCATCTTTGGCATATGCTTGCGGTGACGGCGCTCGGCCTTTTGCTCAAGTGAACGTTCAATCTGAATTATTGTGTGTTTTTTCATAGTGCTTCTCGTATTTTTTTCGCTCTTTGCCGCCCGACTGCCTCTGTAAGTTTTTGCACTGAGGATTCGCGTATGCCCTGGAGCGAGCCAAAAGTGCGCAGCAACTTTTTCTTCATTGCCGGTCCGACGCCTGGAATCTCGTCGAGGATCGACGAGGTTGTCGCCCGGCTGTGGCGCGAACGGTAGAATCTAATGGCGAACCTGTGGGCTTCATCTCTAATTCGCTGGAGCAGGTGATAGCCGTCGCTTCCCCCCGCCAGGCGCAATGGGCCCTGGTTCGCAGGTATATAGAGTTCCTCCTCGCGTTTTGCAAGCGCACAGATGGGGATCCCTGCCAGGCGATGCCCGAGAGTTTGGGTCGCCACTGAGAGTTGGCCCTTACCGCCATCGAGGATGATGAGTCCCGGCTTCGGCCAGTCAACGTGTCGCGATTCCGTGAACCGCCGGCTGAGCATTTCAGCCATCATCGCCGGATCGTTTGACCCGCGGACTGTCTTGATAGAGAATTTCCTGTATGCATGCTTGTCGGGGAGGCCGTCGGTAAAGACAATCATGGACCCGACAGGGTGCTTCCCCTGGATATTGGAGATGTCATAGCACTCAATGCGTTTCGGAATTGACGGGAGTGAAAGTGTATCGGCGAGTTCCTTGAGAGCGTGATGTACTTTCAGGTGGATGCCCCTTCTATGAAACTGGGTACGGAGCAAAAACTCTCGGGCGTTCCTGTGGGCGAGATCTGCCAGCTCCCGTTTCATTCCGCGGTGGGCGACGGCTATCTTCATCCCTGTCGTTTTTACAAGCGCCTCGGCATGGTTCAAACGGAGAGGGAGGTATGCACGGCGCACGTGCTCGGGCGCATTCAGGTAGTACCGCTCCATAAAGATACGAAGCAGGTTTCCGTCGGATTCCCCCGAACTTTTTTTCATCAGGAAATCCTGTTTCCCGGTCAATTTTCCTTCGCGAACAAAAAGTACGGCAACGGCGCTGGTGTCGTCCTCCCGGGCCAGGCCGATGGCGTCAAAGTCCTCTTTGCGTATCGAGAGCACTTTCTGGCGAAGTTTCATTTTATGGATAGCGCGCAGCGAGTCGCGGTACCTTGCCGCCCGCTCATATAGCTGTTTGGCGGATGCCGAAGCCATGTCCTTTTCCAGTGAGTTTATTATGGGATCATACCGTCCCTGGAGGAACAGCAGGATGTTGCCGATATTTTCCAGGTATCGAGTTCGTTCTTGCGGGCCAAAAAGCTGGGCGTATCTCCTCGTGAGGTATTCCAAGTGGCGGCGCGTCGGGGCTTCCTCGAAGTTTCTGTGCGGAAAGAGTCTCCTGAGTTCACGGAGAGTCTGCCGCACCGAGTCTGCCGACGTGTACGGGCCGAAGTAACGCGCTTTGTCAGGCAATACTTTTCTAGATGTAAAGACGCGGGGAAACTCCTCATTCGTCGTTACTTTGATATAGAGAAAGTTTTTATCATCTTTCAGCTCGATATTATACGGGGGCTGGTGTTTCTTAATGAGTGTCGCCTCAAGTACGAGGGCGTCAGTCTCAGACTTTGTGATAATGGTTTCGATGCGGCCGATATTCTCCACCATCGCGTGTTTTGCCGACGTGAGTTCAGAAGAGTCGTGAAAATAGGACCGCACGCGGTTGCGGAGGTTTTTCGCTTTGCCGATATACAGAAGTTTTCCCGTTGAATCGTAGAACTGGTAGATGCCGGGTTTCTTGGAGATAGAAGCGACGTGTTTTTGTATGGAGAGTGTTGGCATAGAGGAAGTATAGCTGGTTAGGGCCAGGTTAGAAAATCCCGAGCGCACCCCACCGAGGGTGCGCGAACCTTTGTGAGCGCGGGCGCAGCGGCCTGCGCTCACTCATCCCGCGCACCTTGGAGAAGGTGCGCTGGGGTTAATAATTCCACGGTAGAGCATGCTTTCCAGCGTGCGAAGTTTAAAAAAAGACCGCGTGATCGTCAGATCACGCGGGTGCCATAGATTTTGCAGCTGGAATGTGCTACTCATCCTGGCGAGCGCCGCGATTCCGGTTGCGGGTGAATCCGCCGAATGACCCGAGGAGTTCCCCGAGGTTGAGCTCGCCGCTTCCCTCCATGGCAACCGTACCGACGATGCGAAGGTCAATGGCGATTCTCTTGGAAACGCGGCCTCCTACCGGGCGCCTGTTGCGCGACTGTCTCTTCGCTGGACGTGTGGTCTTGCGTACTGGCATGCATCCTCCAAGGTTAGTGGGCTCACTCCTACACAGCGTGAAAGACTGGCAAGAATAGCAGTTCCAAGAAAAAAGTCAAGTCCCTGGGCTGGCAGAGCAAACTCTGCCACTACATCTGCTGGCCCTGTTTCCCCCCGTATTATTGAATAAATAGGTCTTTCGCGCCCCAGCCCTTGACCTCCCTTGACAGGGGGTGTATACTGGCATTCGCGTTTTCGACCTTCAGAAATCGTTTTTTCTTTACCCCGTGCCAAACAACTACGAACAAAAAATTCGCATCCGCGGAGCTAAGGTGCATAACTTAAAGAATGTCAGCATTGACCTGCCGCGCAACAAGCTTATCGTTTTTACCGGCCTTTCGGGTTCAGGGAAGTCCTCTTTGGCGTTCGACACCATTTACGCCGAGGGCCAGCGGAGATATGTCGAATCGCTCTCCGCATATGCCCGGCAATTCCTCGGCTTGATGGACAAGCCCGACGTAGAACAGATTGAAGGACTTTCACCGGCCATTTCCATAGACCAGAAGTCAACATCGCACAACCCGCGTTCGACTGTCGGCACTGTCACCGAGGTATACGATTACCTCCGTCTG
This sequence comes from bacterium, assembly GCA_021815445.1. Lineage (GTDB taxonomy): Bacteria > Patescibacteriota > Patescibacteriia > UBA10025 > UBA10025 > JAKAGM01. Next base: position 204,315 of record JAKAGM010000002.1, read on the forward strand.
CTTTTCGCGCACGTCGGCAAACCGCATTGCCCGATTTGCGGTGACGTCATTTCACGGCAGACTCTTGACCAGATCAAGGCCCAGATTCTTAAACTTGCCCCCGGGACCAAAATTATTCTTCTCGCCCCCCTGATTAAGGACAAAAAAGGGGAACATAAGGCCGTGGTAGAAAAAGTGCGCAAGGCGGGGTATGTGCGCGTGCGGTTCGACGGGACGCTGTATACCATCGAGGAGGCGGAAGATTTAACCGTGGATAAGCAGAAGAAGCACACAATTGAAGTGGTCATCGACCGGCTGACGATAGAGCCGAACATGGACAAGCAGAGGCTTCACGATTCACTCGAGTCGGCGCTCGATCTTGGCGACGGTATTATCATCGTCCACCTTGTCGACCAGGCTAAGGATTTGCCCTTCAGCCAGCACTTCGCCTGCCCGAAAGACGATCTTTCTCTGCCGCCCATAGAGCCGAGGAGTTTCTCGTTCAATAACCCACATGGCGCCTGTCCCGATTGTACGGGCTTGGGCACGCGCCTCGAAATAGACGAGAAGCTCATTATCCCGAATCCCAAGCTCACGCTCGCTGAAGGAGCTATCCGCCCGTGGTCGCGCACGAGCTCCAACCAAACCTGGTACTCGCGCATGCTCGAAATGGTCGCCAAAGAGCACGGATTTTCCGTAGACGTTCCCGTAGAGAACCTGACCAAACAGCAGCTCCAGATGATTTTCTTCGGCACGGGCACCAAGCATTACAACATCGAGTACGATTCTCAGAGGTTTTCTGGCGACGTGAGTTTGACATTCGAGGGTGTGATTCCCAATCTCATGCGCAGGTACAAGGAAACGGAGTCGGATTACATACGCTCGGAGATTGAGCGGTATATGAGGATTTTTGCCTGTCCTACCTGCGGAGGCAAGAGGTTAAAAAAAGAGATTCTCGCCGTTACGCTTGCCGATAAGTCCATTGCCGACGTTACCGCGATGACCGTGGAGGACGCAAAAGCATTCTTCAAAACGCTTGCCGACGGACACGAACTTACTGACCGGGAAAAAACGATAGCCAAGGCCATTTTTAAAGAAATCAGGGAACGGCTTAATTTCCTGAGCAATGTCGGACTTGATTATATGACGCTCGACCGCGCGTCATCCACGCTCTCGGGAGGGGAGGCCCAGCGTATCCGCCTCGCGACACAGATTGGTTCATCTCTCGTCGGTGTTATTTACATTCTCGACGAGCCGTCCATCGGGCTCCATCAGCGCGACAACGCTAAGCTTATCGACACTCTGAAGCACTTGCGGGATCTCGGGAATACGGTCCTTGTCGTCGAACATGACGAGGAGACTATTCTGGCGGCAGACCAGGTGGTGGACATCGGGCCCGGCGCGGGCGGGCACGGCGGCGAAATAGTCGCGCAGGGTTCGCCTGAGCAAATCAAGCGGAATACGAAGTCGCTGACCGGAAGGTACCTGGCAAACAAAGAAAGCATCAGCCAGCCGAAACAATACCGCAAAGGGAACGGCAAGAAACTGGTCATCCAGGGCGCCAGCGAATTCAACCTCAAAAACATTACCGTGAACATTCCGCTCGGCATGTTTGTCTGTTTTACCGGCGTTTCCGGATCGGGCAAGTCGACGCTCATGACAGAAATCCTGGCGAAGGCGCTCGCGCAACAGTTCTACCAGGCCAAAGACAATCCCGGGAAGCACAAAGCGATTCTCGGCACGGAATATCTCGATAAGGTCATTAATATCGACCAGTCGCCTATCGGGAGGACGCCGCGTTCAAATCCCGCAACGTACACGGGAGTCTTCACCTACATTCGCGACCTCTTTACCCAGCTTCCTGAAGCCAAGCTCCGCGGGTACGGCGCCGGCAGATTCAGTTTCAACGTCGTAGGCGGACGGTGCGAAGCGTGCCAAGGAGACGGACTGGTAAAAATCGAGATGAACTTCCTCCCGGACGTGTATGTGGACTGCCAAGAGTGCAAAGGGAAGCGGTATTCACAATCCGTTCTCGAAATCCATTATCGCGGGAAAAATATCGCCGATATTCTTGATATGACTGTTGAGGAAGCGGCAAACTTTTTCGCACACCAGCCTGTAATCGCCTCGAAGCTGAAAACGCTCCATGAAGTCGGACTCGGTTATATCCACCTCGGTCAGTCAGCTACCACCTTATCAGGCGGTGAAGCGCAAAGAATTAAGCTTGCCACCGAACTATCGCGCCGGGCAACAGGGAGGACTCTCTATATCCTTGATGAGCCGACTACGGGGCTGCACTTCGACGATGTGAAGCGGCTGCTTTCCGTCCTCGACAAGCTTGTTGAAAAGGGCAATACCGTTCTCGTGATCGAGCATAACATCGACGTCATTAAGTGCGCGGATTGGATTGTTGACCTGGGTCCGGAGGGCGGTAATAAAGGCGGGGAAATCGTGGCTGAGGGAACGCCCAAAGACGTTGCGAAGGTCAAAAGGAGCTACACGGGTCAGTTTCTCAAAAAAATTGTGAAGCCATAGACCCGAAGAATAAAAAAACCCTCTCGATGAGAAGGTGGGGACTTTTCGCGTTGTGCGCGGGAACGATTCAGATACGTTCCCAGCACATCGGACAGTAGTGCTTGCCCCCATGCACACACTGTAGGGCCTGAGCAGTGTCGAGTTCGTGCTTGCATTGTCTGCACGTAATCCCTGATCCTGGGAAGTTTTGGGACGGTGGCTGTTCATCCTCGACATTTGTTTCCTGCACATTTTGAGGTGTCATCTAAAGAGCTCCTTCCCTCAAAAGGCGAGGGGGTGTATGTGTTTTTGATTTTTTCCTAAACTGAAAGACCAGTCTACACGATATTCGGATTTTTGTAAAGACCCGAACCAGTCCCCCGGAAATTATACCGAATACCAAAAACCCCCGCCAGACAAACGGCGGGGGTTTGGAGTAAAATAGTTCAGCCGAATTACTTAAACGTAATCTTACCGCTCGTGGTGCTGCCTTCAGTGCTGGAAATCTGGAAGCGGTAAGCGCCGCCTTTCTTGAAGAGTCCAGGTTTCAGCGTAAGATCGAGAGTTGAAGCATTCTTAAACTTCACGCTTACGCTTTGTCCGTTGATCAGGACGGATGTCTTACGGGTGAAATTTTCACCCCTGATTGTTGCGGCGGCAAGTTTGTTCTTATCCGCGAAATATTTCACATTGATCGAGCTTGTCACTTTCGGTGCGAGGTTCTTCATTGACATACTGGCGCCAACGACGGCTATTTTCTGTCCTACGGGGTACTTGGTATCCCGCGTGAATCTCCCGTTCTTCGGGTTGTAGCTGAATACCGCCGTGTCATCGCCGGCCTTGGCAACGAGGGCGCCGACGCCCTTCACGTATGCTTCGAGCGCAGTGACCGTAGTTGATCCCGAAAATCTTTTTACCCCTATTTTCATCGTTCCTGACGACCGGTAGTTGCTCGTGATGTCGTAGGTGATTACCTCACCGGCGCCTTTTACCGTTCCGACCAGAATGTCTTCGCGTCCATCCTGCGTGACATCGGCAAAGACCACATTAAGCCCTTTCTTATACCCGCCGACCGGCACCAACTCTTTCACTTTGCTTACATTCGGGTTGTTTTTCTTGTTGCCGGTGACTTTGTAGACGATGACTTTTGAGACATCCTTTGTCATTTCAGCGGGAGCCGCAACGATAACCTGGCCGTTTTTCCCTCCAAGGTTCGCTGTCAATACGGTGACAGCGCCTTTATACTTGCTGAACGGGATAAACGATTTTCCGATCCCGACGGTGATTTGCGTCTCGCCATTTTTATTCTTACCCGTGGTGACGCCCGTGAGGTTGGTTTTTGATGCTTTGACGCCGGCAGTGCTTACGATTGAGTGGACCGAGAAGTGAGACAGGCCGGTTACCGTCAGAGTCTTGTTCGTCGTATCCTGGAGAATGTTGTCCGGTTTTTCCCAGGCTCCGGTGGAGGCATTATAGAATTTCGGAACAAGCGAATTCTCGGAGATGCCAAGCTTGTCCAAAATATCAGTGCTGTATTTGTACAGGATGCTGACCGTGGATGCCGCGAACTTGGTGATTTCCGAACCGTTTTGAATCGCCTTAAATTCGTATCCGAAACCGAATGCCGGCTGATCAGTCTGCGTCGTGTTGATTTGCACTGTCGGCGTCGCTGTTACCGTTACCGATCCCGACGTGGCGATAGAACCCGCCGGCATAGTGACAGTGGTGCCGTCCCGCAACGTGAGCACTGACTGTTGTGTCGCGTCAAATGTCGTTGATACTGCGTCGGGAAGCTGTACGACGTTCTTTGAGAGCTGGAAGTTCTGAGTGTATTTACCTGCGCTTGCCGTCACGAGCATCACTTCATCGCTACGGTAGAAATCACGGCTCTGGGGACTGTCGGCGCCTATATGCCATGTCGCGCCTGAATTAATATTCAGTTTGTAGGTTCCGTTATTTATCGGCCCGCCTGAGAATCCGCCGCTTTCAGACCATGCGTGGACGAAACCGTTCGTCACGGGCGCGTTTCCTATTTTCACTGTTCCTGTCACTGTTACATCCGAAGTTTGGAGGATCATGACAAGATCACAGCTTTTTGCAGCGGTGAGATCGCACCGTTGCATCGGCGCGGGCATATACTGACTTTCAGGAGGCAGGCCGTTATTGACCGTGTACTTGTGGCCGGACACCACCGCAATGGTCGCTGTCCCGTTTTCATCCGTCTGGCTTCCGCCGTTGATTTGCTTGTTAAAATCTTCTTCTTTCGGGCCGATGCTATGATCCGTAGATTCACCTTTCACCTTTACCGGCAGGAATGCCGCGCCCGTCAGTGTGCCCGCCGGGCCAAACTTGCTGCATTCCGTTTGGTTTTCAGGTTTTGAACAAAACGTTTTGCATTCTGTTTCAGACTTGCACCCGCCGGGTCCTGTTTGCGGGCCGTTGTTGGGTTGACCGGGGCCCGAGCTTGGCCCTTTGACGCCGAAGAAACGGCCGCACTCGTCTTTATTTTGCGACTTGCTGCAAAATTGGCTACATTCATACGTATTCGTACAGCCGCCCGGGCCCTTGGAGCCGGCCGGGAGCTTGTCATTCTGGCATTCGCTCTTGTGCTTTACATCAAGACAGTATTTCATGATTGATTGCGGATCGGTGTTCCCGCCCGGACCCTTTTGGTCCGCGAGGCCTTTGGGGCCTTCACCGCCGGGGCCGCCTTGGCCCTGGTTACCCATAGGACCGCCGAAAATTTCCTCATGATTGTCCGCTCCGACCCAGACATGGGGGACTTTGTTGCCTTTCGGGTCTACAACAGTTACCCGGATTTTTGCGTCGGACGCGACTACTACGATATTCTTAGCGACCCGGTCATTGGCCTTTACCACGATCGGGTCGGGCGACGGGGGCCGGTTCATAAATCCGGAACCCTCATCCAAATGATAACCGAATTGGTATGTGCCGGGGCCTACCGAGACCTCATATGAGCAGTCCGGCTTAATCTGCGTGTTGAAGCCGTTGCCTTTCTCAAAGTTATTGACAAATACTTCGCCGAAGAACCGGGCGTCGCCCGAGGCGGTGCATGACGTCAGAGGTATGCCGTCGGGTGTTACTACTGCCCCGTAGATAGACGAAGTGTTTTGAACAATAGTGAGATCCTGAGTTGTAGTGCTGTTTGCTACGACGGTTACCGTCGGGTTTGTTTTTACCGAGAATTGGACGTTTTGGGGAAAATGAATACCGACCTGCACGACTGAGAGTACTTTCGATGGGAGCTTAATGGTGTAACGGCCGTTATTGACCGGGCCGCCAAACTCGTTCGAAGGGCCGCCGTTTGTCGACTGGAGCGGCCGGGCGTATGCCCATCCCGGCATCTGGGGGACGACATTGCCGCTCTCATCGAGAATGCGCCCTGTGATCGTCGCATCGGCGTACTGCAGGGTAATGTTGCCCACACTGGCGCTGTCCGTATCGGATGCGATTTTCGCATCGATCGGCTGGCCGCTGTAGATGTAATTAGCGTCAGGGCCCTGGTCCACATTTATGTGGCACATGCCCGTAGTCGTCAAAATGTCGAACGTACCGTCGGCGGCAGACGTTCCGTTTGAATTTGTTCCCTGGCCTCCGCCTCCGTTCGTGGCGCCCAATGGATCGCAGTTTGCATTCAATCTGATGCTAGCAAGCGGAGCTCCGCTGGCATCGACGAGTTTCCCTGTTATGTGCGCAGTTTTCTCTTTCACTATGAGAGTTACGGCAGTTGTTTGCCCGTCATTAGCGTTGATTGGTTGGGGTTGTGCGGAAAATTTTCCATTCTGATCGAAATAGTTCACAAAGTAACTCCCCGAAGGCACTCTCAGGGTTATGACATTCGTGTTATTGAGGGGCTGACCATTGCCGCGTCCGTCGCTGGATCGCACATCAACTTGTCCGCTGGTTACCGGCGTACCGTCAGTTGTCGTGACGGTGACGACTACGGTTGCTTTTGCAGGAGTCACCGTGAGGTTCAATGTTTGAGTCTGAGCCGTAGTATCGTCCGCAAAATTAACCTCCTGAGGCGGGCCGTCGTAAATCCAATCGGCTGCTGGCGCATCCGGAGCAGTGTCGGGGTTTACATTTACGCCGTAGTGGCCTCCGCCGACTGATAATGTGTATGCGCCATTCGCATCTGTCTTGGTGCTCATGCCGCCCTGGCCATTGAATATCCATGCGTTAACCATTGCACCCGATACCACGGCGCCGGTTGTCATTTTTACTGTCCCCGAAATTGTTTTGGTGGCAGCCTTCAGAGTCATGTTCTGGGTCATGTCGCTACTCACCGTGATGCTGACGGGATCCGCATTCATTACGCCTGAGAGTCCCCAAGGGGTATACGCCTCGAGTTTATACGTGCCGGCCGGGACATTTTGAATTTGGTACTGCCCCTGGTCGTTCGTCCCTCCGCCATAAAATTTGCTGAAATCGTCAGTTCGGACATTTACTCCGGTAAATTGGACCGGAGTGACACCGTCCGGTTTATAGACAACTCCGGAAACAGTGAAACCGGTATCTGCCAGGGCAGTCGAGACGCTCGGCGGTGATATGAAAACCCAGGGTACCGTAAGGAGTACCGTCGATATCATCGCTACCGTAATCTTAAGTTTTCTCATTATTCTGTCGCGCATAGAAGGTTTTTTCTTAATTATTGTTTTATTAAATATAAAAAAACACGGCGCTCGCATGATACGGTCGCACACTAAGGAGATTGCTTCGTTTGACCCATAAGTAGCTTTGATAACAGCTAAAAGATGAGTAATGATGGTTTTTATTATTGTTTGCATATAGAACCTAGCATATTTTTTTTAAAAAAGCAAGAGCATTTGTCAGTAAGGTTAAAGTACGGATATAATGAACAAAGATGACTTACCTCGAAAAAGCGATTATTTCGGCGATTGCGTATTTTGACCTCTTTGATTATCCGCTGACTTCCTTTGAAGTATGGCGGTGGCTCTATACTGATTCAGAGGGTGAAAACGTTCCTTGCCCTTTGCGGGATGTTTTACGAGCATTCGCAAAAAGCCAGTATCTGCACGAGCGTTTAGAGTTCCGTGAGGGATATTACTTTTTGAAAGGAAGGGGAGACATTGTCGTCAGTCGGCAATCCCGTTATCGAATAGCGGAAAAGAAGTATCTACGGGCCAGGAAGCTGGTGAAGGCGCTCAGTATGATTCCGTTCGTCCGCATGATCGCCGTCTGTAACAAGCTCGGGTACAACAACAATACACTGGATAGCGACATTGATGTCTTTATCATCTGTGCTCAAGGCCGATTGTGGTTCACAAGGTTGATGGTGACGCTGGTGACGCAGTTCGCCGGCATGCGGCGCCATGGCATTAACATTTCCCAGCGTGTTTGCCTGAGTTTCTATCTTTCGACATCCCGCCTGTCAATCCACGACCTTGCTAAAACCCCGTCAGATCCTTACCTGTCCTATTGGATAAGCCACCTGTATCCGCTTTTCGGCGCAGATACGTATCACGCTTTCATGGAAGCCAACCGCTGGGTTCAGAAAACGTTGCCGAATCTCCAGTCCGTCTCGGCTTCACCGCGCAGAACTGTCGGGCAGGGTCGCCAATCGAGAGTCCAAAGAATGTTTGAGATTGTTTTCCGCGGTCCTCTCGGCGCAATGTCTGAGAAAATCGCAAAATCTGTCCAAATGAAAAGGATAGCCCGGAATCCGGACAGCCATTTAAAAGAGCATACCTCTGATGTCGTCGTGGATGACACCGTCCTCAAGTTCCACGAACAGGACAGGCGGATTATTTTCCGCCGGCAATTTGAGCAACAATGTTCGCGTCTTTTGTAAAATTTCTTAAAGCTCACGGACAGTACACGATCCTTGTGCTGGTCATCTTCTTGTTGCCCTGGCAAGCGCAGTATATTTTCCAGCAGGGCAGTCTTGGCGGCGAATTGTGGCAGTACGGCACCGTCAGCCTCTACGCCGTTGATATTCTCATCATCCTGCTTTGCCTGTCCGTAGTGCTTTCCAAACGCCGGGAGCAGCGTACGTTCCCCGCGTACCTTTGGTTCGTCCTTTGCGCTATCATGGCTGCCGCTTTTTTCTCAGTCATTTTCGCGCAGAACCAGCTGGTCAGCTGGTACCATGTGCTGGTGCTGTTTGAGGGCATTGCGCTCTTTTGGCTTTTATCGCGGGAATTTTTTTCGTCACACTCGATTTCCTTTGCCCTTGTCAGTGCGGGCATCCTCCAGAGCGTGCTCGCGACTGTTCAGTTTTTTACGCAAAAAGTTTTTTCTTCCACGCTCTTGGGTACCGCGTTGCATGTGCCTGAGCAGGTCGGGCAGTCGGTGATAGAGGCCGACGGCAGGTTCCTCCGCGCGTACGGTACGTTCCAGCATCCAAATTTGCTTGCCGCGTTCCTTGCCATATGTCTTTTGTTCGGCATCGCGCGGTACCTCACCTCGAGAGGGAAAGGAGAACGGTCGTACATTATCTCGGGCATTATGTTGATGACGTTCGCGCTTGTCCTCACCATGAGCAGGGCGGCGTGGGGAATTTTCGGCGCGGCTTTCGTCGTGGCTATCGCCATATTTTGTCTCACTGACCATTTCAAGCTTATTCGCAGGAAAGTTTATTTTCTCGTGATCGCCGTTGCTCTTTCACTTGCCGCAGGTGTCATGATGACAGCCCCGCTTATCACGACGCGGATTCAGGGCGAGGCCCGTCTCGAAGTGCAGTCCACCACGGAGCGGCTCAGCGGTTATCAGGATGCATGGAAGATTTTCAAAGATTCATGGCTGCACGGTACCGGCATCGGCATGTTCACCGAGACTGTGCATCTCCGCGTCGACCCCTCGAGGCCGATGTGGGAGGTACAGCCTGTCCACAACATCTACGTGCTCATTACCGACGAAATCAGTATTTTTGGCATCGTATTCTTTCTCCTCCTCATCTATGAGGTTGTACAGATGTCGCTTCGAAAAGCGAGAGGTTTTTCTGAGCCCTGGGGGATCATGGTACTTATTACACTGCTCTCGACGCTCGTCTTTGGGCTTTTTGACCACTACTTTTGGACCCTACATTCAGGAGTTTTGTTGTTTTGGGTTGTTCTTGGCCTATCAGTTTCATATGCCAATAAAGGCTATTCACAGGATGTGGATAAGTCGTATCCTTGACTGCCTTTTTGCCTTACTCTACAATGAAAATCACTCGAAATTAGCACTCAAACTATTAGAGTGCTAAGTTCAGCGAGAACTCTTAATTAACAGCTAATTTGTTTTTCACACTATGAAACTCAAACCACTCGGCGACAGAATCGTCGTCAAACCTTCCACGCAGGAAGAGGTCACTAAGTCGGGTATTGTCCTCCCCGATACCGTTGAAAAGGAAAAGAAAGAAGAGGGCGAGGTTATCGCCATTGGCAGCGGCGAAAAGATCGCCAAGCTGAACCTCAAGGTTGGGGACACGGTCATTTTTGGCAAGTATTCGGGCGACGAAGTGACGCTCGACGACATCGAGTACAAAGTCCTCAAGGATGAGGATGTTTTGGCTGTCATTGAAAAATAGGCACTGCTTAACCACTAACCACTAGCTACTAATCACTATCTCATTATGGCAAAGCAAATTCTCTTTGATGATAAAGTTCGCACCCTGATCAGGCACGGCGTGGACAAGCTCGCCGACACCGTGAAGGTCACCCTCGGTCCCCGCGGCCGCAACGTCGTTCTCGACAAAGGGTTCGGCTCGCCGACAATAACCAATGACGGCGTGACCATCGCGAAAGAAATAGAGCTAGAAGATAAATTCGAAAATGTCGGCGCGCAACTGGTTCAAGAAGTCGCCTCAAAGACCAATGATGTCGCCGGCGACGGTACGACAACGGCGACTGTTCTCGCGCAGAGCATGATCCACGAAGGGTTCCGCAACATCACCGCCGGGGCAAACCCCGTCATGGTCCGCCATGGTATCGAGAAGGGTGTGCAGGCTATCGTTGAGGAGCTCAAAAAGATTTCGAAACCCGTGAAGTCAAACGCTGAGATCGCCCAAGTCGGAACTATCTCGGCTCAGGATCCTGAGATCGGTCGCTTGATTGCAGAGGTCATGGAGAAGGTCGGCAAGGACGGCGTTGTGACGGTTGAAGAGTCACAGACGTTCGGACTGTCAAAGGAAGTCGTCGAAGGGATGCAGTTCGACAAAGGGATGGTGTCGGCCTACATGGTCACCAACCCTGAACGCATGGAAGCTGAATTGAAAGACGTGCCGATTTTGATTACCGACAAGAAAGTCTCGGCGGTCAATGACATTCTTCCGTTGCTCGAAAAAATCGCGCAGACGGGAAAGAAAGAGTTGGTCGTCATCGCAGACGAGGTAGAGGGTGAAGCGCTCGCCGTATTCGTTGTCAACAAGCTCCGCGGCACGTTCACCGTCCTCGCCGTCAAAGCTCCAGGTTTTGGCGACAGGCGCAAAGAGATGCTGCAGGACATCGCCATTCTCACCGGAGGTAAGGTGATTTCCGAAGACCTCGGATTGAAACTCGAGACTACTGAAGTTGAATCTCTCGGTCACGCTCGAAAGGTAATTGCCACAAAAGAAAATACGACAATCGTCCAGGGCAAGGGCGACGAGAAAGAAATCCAGGATCGCGTCGCGCAGATCAAGAAAGAGATTGCAACCTCAACGTCAGACTTTGACAAAGAAAAGCTCCAAGAACGCCTGGGCAAGCTCTCGGGTGGAGTCGCCGTCATCAAAGTCGGCGCCGCGACAGAGACTGAAATGAAAGAGAAGAAACACCGCATTGAGGATGCGTTGCACGCTACCCGTGCGGCAGTTGAGGAAGGTATCGTCCCCGGAGGCGGAGTCGCGTATTTACGCGCGAGCAAGGGTCTCGAACGAGTCCAGGCTCTTGGCGACGAGCGCATTGGCGTCAACATCCTTATGCGCGCTCTCGAGGAGCCTATTCGCCAGATCGCCGTGAACGCGGGCCAGGAAGGCTCGGTCATCGTCGACGCCGTGAAGAAAGAATCGGGCGCAAAAGGCTACAACGCAGCCACCAACGTCTTTGAAGACCTTGTGGCCGCCGGTATTGTCGACCCGACCAAAGTTGCCCGCTCGGCAATAGAGAATGCCGCTTCGATAGCAAGCCTTTTAGTCACCACGGAAGCTGTCGTTACCGACCTTCCCGAAAAGAAAGAAGCCGGTGGCGGAATGCCCGGTGGTATGCCCGGCATGGGCGGTATGGGTGGCATGGACATGGGGATGTAAGACAGTTTGTCACATGATATTCAAAGCGCAGGCGTAAAGGCCTGCGCTTTTTGGTTGGTCTTGACAAAGGAGGCACTATACTGTAAATTACCCAGTCCCAAAAGGAGGATAGCTAACAAGATGAACAAGAAACTGGCCTTTGTACTACTCGTTCAGACATGGATCCTGGCAAGAGAAATTGGGAACCGCAACTCCCCAGATCCTGCCGTGTACGCCAATTTCGCAATTTCTACTCTTGCGCATGCGATGAGGATCCCAGAGGAAATTATCCCGGACAATATTGAAGAAGCATGCCGGGAATACTGCTACTGGCAGAGCCGTCACGCCGGTGCCGAAAGACCTTCTTGGCTTCCTCCAACGCCCTTAACGTAGGTTACTGGGCGTTTTTTCTTGATACTGGGTCCGCATCTTGGAGAAGGTGCGCTCGAGGTAAATTATATTTCCCGAGCGTAGGCCGCGGCGCCTGCGCTCGTACATGTTTGTGTATAAAAAAACGCAGGGTCGGAGAAGACCCTGCGGGAGAAGAAATCATAGGAGCTTAAGACGTTGAGAGTGAATTATCACATTATCCAACCGGTGTAGAGCTGCGTAATGAGTACTGCTGAGATGAACGGTGGCGCGGTGATCCCTTACCCCCAGAATTCAGGATGCTTGACGAAAAAGCTCTGCATCGCGCCCAGAACCTCCGGAGGGAGGCAGTCGCTGTTGCCAGGGTGCTGACCGACGACGGTGTCAATCCATTGTCGGGCCTGGACAAAGGTTATCCCGTATAGCAGGCCTTCCGGGTCCGCTTTTTTACCTCGCCGTATGCTCGACGGGTCAACCCGCACAAACGCGAAGTTCGGCAACCCCTCCTTATTTGGAGAGAAAACTCCGTACTCGATACCCAGAATCGGGCTCGTTGGCGTCTTGGCGGAGTCGCCGGCCAGAGTGCGCTTGAGGCCCTGGTCAAGCCTGAATCGGTTTCTTTCAGCCGCCGGCAGTTTCGACTCCTCCAGGAGAATGCGCAAATCGTTCAAACTTCTCTTGGCATCACTTTCAGGTCCTGGATACATGATGGCATTGATGCGTATTCGGGGAATCGGGCCCGGTAATAGGACATTCATCTGCGGAGGTGTCGTGAAAATGCCGAGTACGGGTTCACGCTGTTCCCGGAATCCCCAGATGACGCAGATCAGCTGCCGTCGCCGTTGTTCCACATGCTCGAGAAAGATGGGAATGGCGGCCAGCTGGAGCACATTGCGAAAACAGGAATTCTGGTACTCACCGCGACCGCTGACTTCCATGAGCTCTTCAAGCGTGATGTAGTCTAGCTTGAAGATAGGCGCATCAGTTTCATCGGCAGAGCTCATCGCCTTGGCGTCGAGCTGGAGGAACATGACCCAGGGAAAGGAGGATCCATTCCGATCAGGCACCGGACGGTGATCGCAATGGCCCGGCATAATCACGCTCTTTTTCACCCTGTCGTTACCGCCGGTGAGGATGTCGACCGCGTGGTTTATGCAAACCCCCATCGAGTTGGTGTAGTATCTGCAGGAGTTGACTTCGCCCCGCTCCATAGAGCGCTCCCTGGCGGTGCGCATATCGTTGTCGAATCCGGGCGTGTTCATGACATCTTTCATGAGCAGTGTCGGTATGGGGCCGAAAACGGGAGATTCCGCCGGCCAGCCATCGGTAACCATGCCAATGCGGACATGATCGTGCTCATCTTCCATCCAGACAATGCAGACCAGCGGCAATGTTTGCTCGTCACTCTGCACATTGTCGTAAAAAGACGGTACCGTCCAGGCGCCTAGGCGGAATGCGTCCAAGCGTGCTGACTTGGTTGATCTAATTGCCCTTTGTTGTGGCATTTAGTGCTCCTCTCGGTTGATTTTCAATGTAACTATTGTTGATTTTCTTATTTTTACTTGAGCATCTTAACACCGGGTTATAATGAGCGTCAATGTTGGGTTCTTTATACCCAGTTCGCGCACGCAGCCTTCTCCCTGAGGGCTCAGGCCCGAATGGGAGACGGGTGCTCTCGTGGGAAATAAATCAAACCGAGCCAGGGGAGCTCCGCCCATACTTGACCAGGTTCGCGCACCTTAGAAAAGGTGCGCTGTGTTTATACAACAAAGAGCACCCTTTCTAGGGTGCGAAACACATCAATAAAAAAAGCAGAGTCGGATGACTCTGCAGGAAGTTGATGAATGAACGTGGTTTGATTCGGTCAGTGTATGACGCCGGCAGTCATGTAGAGCCAGACCAATGCGGTCATGATGCCCTGGGGGTATGCCCTTCGATATCGGGCGATTCCCCCAATCATCGAAAAGATGAAATAGTGGGCGAAGGCAAGCCCTACGAAGACGTTGTAACTCATCCGCGGAAGGAGGTGTCCATTCATGTGAAAGTAGAGGATGGGGTACATCAGCATTGCTGCTGTGCAGACAAACCCGCCCACAATGTAGTTGTTTCGCGGTCCGCAATCCAGCCACGAGCGCAGCGCAATCCTCGGTTTCTCCTGGTGGTCTTTGATCTCCTCACGGAGGAAGTACAACCAGAAAGTGGTACCCAGAAGAAACACGGTGACTCCGGCGAATGGTACTCCGGTTGATGCCCAACCAACAAACACGGGGACGGTGCATATCAGTCCAACCAGAGAGTTCAGGGGCCCGTTGACACCTCTCCGTGCAGTGTAAAGGATGACGAGCCCTCCCGCGAGTATCGTCGCAATCGTACACCCAATGGGAAGATATTTCACGGTGAGATACACGCTTCCTTGGAATGCCAGGAACGCCAGCATTCCCCAGAGATAGGGATGCTGTTCGCGGATGTAGTCATTGACCCGACGGGTGTACGGGTGATTATGGTTTTGAAACGCACAGTGGTACACGCTGGATCCGAAGACCAGCAACGCCATCGCACCGGCCGCTGCGAGGGCCGGTGTGTTGAACACGAATTGCCCAAGAGCAATTCTTGCGACAACCACTACAGCGGCAGCCGCTGTCAGACACTGTACGGGCCTGACGATGGTAAGGAACCTTTTTAACGCTTTCATGCAAATCCTCCTTTGAAAGGCGGTTTCGATTTTATATGACCTTATCGCAAGACTGGTGAGTTGTCAAATAAAAAAACACCACGCCCTTTATGAACGGGTGGATTCTGACGAAGGTGCGGGAGCTGTTTTGGTAAAAGCCTCGAGAGCCTTCTCGATCGTGTCGTACGTTTCAAAAGCTTCGGTGAGCTTTGCAATGACCAGGATGCTCTTGATCCGGTCTCCGATGCCGCAGAGGACTAATTTCGCAGAGGGGTCTAAAGACTGATTGATCCGCCACTGCATGTGGATGAGTGTGGCGATGTTCGTTGAATTGATCCAATTCGCACCGGAGAGGTCGATGATGAAGCGCCGTTGACCACTTCCGAAATTCACATGGAGGCACTCATCCACCAAACCCATACCGATGTCGCCGGGGACGCTGCTTAAGTTCGCATGAATGATAACCACCCCGTCGCGGATTTCACTTGTTGGACTGCTCATGCAGCCACCTTTCCTGGAAATGTACCTTGTTTATACTTTAACCCACCTTATCGTAGGACTGGTGTATTGTCAATTCATTGTTTTTTCAGGGCATTTAGGGTATACTATGGCCATGCAGCAAAGCATTGCGCAGACACTGACGACGCCTTCACAGGCCGACGATACCATCGCCGGAGAGCGCGCATCATTTTACTGGAAAGCGACGTGGATGGCCATTGTTGTCCTTGTCGGAGCGGAAATTGCTCTCCATTATATCAGCCAACCGGCGTATATTTCGCGGGTAGTCGAAGGTCTGTTGTTCCTCGGGGCAGGGTGGCTCATGATGAGGCGGCGGCGCACGATGACGACAGTCACTGCGGCAGGAGCGTTTGTCGGGTTTATCACCGGCCTCGTTATAGCCATCTTTGAAATGGCAAGGGATCCTCTGATGTGGCGGGTGTTCAACATTATCGCCCGGCCGATCTGGATGGCGGCATTCGGCGCAGTAGTCGCGGGTGGTTTCGCATTCTGTATATCAAGATTTTTTTCAACACAATCTGCAATGAAAGGAGGTGAACATCATGGATGAAAAAAAACCTACCGAACAGTTCAGCTCTGACAGCAAATCTATGGCCGCACTCTCCTATATTCCGGCCCTCAGCATTGTCATGCTTATTCTCAAGAAGAATGATCAGTTCGTGCAGTTTCACGCCCGTCAGGGTCTCGTACTATCGATTGCATTCCTAGTCATCATTATTCCGGTCCTTGGCTGGTTTCTGGCCCTCGTCATCAGTATCGTGGATCTCATCGGATTCTTAAAAGCGCTTGCGGGAGAACGCTACTCAATGCCGTTAATCGGTCCTCTTGCCGAGAAAATCAAACTCTAATTTTACATTTTTTTCCACAAAACATGTCGCCGCCGCGCGTCTGATAACGGAGGAGGCGGTTTTGTGGCGTTTACCAGCTTTCTTTGTTATACTATAGCCGACGGATTGATTATCTATAACGTCTTTTATGACTACAAAAAAGAGCTCGAAGTACATCCTCTGGTTTAATCAGATCGGGATCAAAGATGTTCCCATCGTCGGGGGAAAAAACGCCTCGCTCGGGGAGATGTACCGAAATTTAACTTCACAAGGCGTAAAAGTTCCCAACGGATTCGCAATTACCGCGGGGGCCTATTTTTACCTGATTAAAGAGGCCGGTATCCGGGCGGCTATCCAGCAGATTCTCTCAACGCTCAACACAAAAGATATCCGCAATCTCCAGGCACGGGGCAAGAAAATCCGCGATCTTATCCTGAAGACCCAATTTCCCAAAGACCTCGAGGCAGCTATTCTAGAAAATTACCATAAATTAGAAAAACAATACGGCAAGAATGTCGACGTCGCCGTCCGCTCGTCAGCCACAGCGGAAGACTTGCCCGACGCATCCTTTGCAGGTCAGCAGGAAACCTATCTCAATATCCGCGGGACGCAGGCTTTGCTCGTCGCGTGCAGAAAATGTTTCGCGTCACTCTTCACCGACCGCGCGATCAGTTACCGCAAGGACAAACACTTCGATCATTTCTCCATCGGACTCTCCATAGGTGTCCAAAAGATGATCAGATCCGACAAAGCCGCTTCGGGGGTCATGTTCTCCATAGATACGGAATCAGGCCACAAAGATATGGTCCTCATCAACGCGTCGTACGGTTTGGGCGAGAACATCGTACAGGGCGCCGTAAGTCCCGACGAATTCTATGTCCACAAACCTACGCTCAAGAAAGGATTCAGACCTATTGTTTCGAAGACCCTCGGCACAAAGCGTATCAAGATGATCTATACGACTGGAGCTACGCCGACAAAGAATGTTGCTGTCAACGAGGTTGACCGTCACAGGTTTTGCATCACGGATAATGAGGTGCTGAAACTCGCACGCTGGGCGGCGATTGTCGAAGACCACTATTCGAAAGCTGCAGGGCATTACAAGCCCATGGACATGGAATGGGCGAAGGACGGCGAGAGCGGCGAACTCTACATGATCCAGGCACGGCCTGAGACCGTCGTTTCACGGCGCGACACGAGCGTCCTCGAACACTTTACCCTGCTCAAAAAAGGCAGAGTGCTTGTCATCGGATCTCCCGTGGGCGCGAAGATCGGGGTCGGCCGGGCGAACATCATCAAAGACGTTAAGCACATACTCAATTTCAAAAAAGGCGACGTGCTGGTTACGCACATGACGGATCCTGACTGGGAGCCAATCATGAAAATAGCATCCGCTATAGTGACGAATGAGGGCGGGCGCACTTCTCACGCCGCTATTGTGAGCCGGGAGCTCGGCATACCCGCGATAGTCGGAGCTGAGCATGCCACGGAAAAAATTCCTCACGGGCAGACTATCACCGTGAGCTGTTCAGAGGGTGACGTCGGCCGCGTGTATGCGGGAAAGGTGCCTTTCCGGGTGAAACGCACAAGCTTGTCGACGCTGAAACGGCCCAAAAAGACCCAGATCAAGATGATTTTTGGCACGCCCGAGCTCGCCTACCAAACGTCGCAGATCCCGAATGACGGCGTCGGCCTGGCCCGTGAAGAGTTCATCATCAATTCATACATCAAGATTCATCCCATGGCGTTGGTAAGATATCCAAATTTGAAAGACAGAAGCGCCAAACGGCAGATTGACGCGCTGACTATCGGTTACAAGGACAAAAAGCAATACTATATCGACAAGCTTTCATCGGGTATCGCCACTATAGCGGCTGCGTTCTATCCGAAAGAAGTCATCGTCCGTCTCGCCGATTTCCGCACGAATGAATATGCAGAATTGATTGGGGGTAAAGAGTTCGAGCCTATAGAACGCAATCCGATGATAGGATGGCGCGGCGCCTCGCGGTACTACGACCCCGCGTACCGGCCGGCATTCGACCTCGAGTGCAAGGCGATAAAACGCGTTCGCGACGTCATGGGCCTCACGAACGTCAAAGTCATGATCCCGTTCTGCAGGACAGTCCAAGAGGGCACGAGCGTGATCCAAGTGATGGCGGAGAACGGGCTGAAACAGCACGTCAACGGCCTCGAGGTATACGTCATGTGCGAGATTCCGTCCAATGTCGTCCTTGCAGACAGGTTCTCAAAAATATTCGACGGTTTCTCAATAGGTTCCAATGACCTGACCCAGCTTACCCTCGGCCTCGATCGCGACTCAGGGGTGATCGCCCACATAGGCAATGAAAATAATGAGGCAGTCAAACGGCTGATCTCGCAGGTGATACGCACGGCCAAGAAGTATAAACGGAAAATAGGCATCTGCGGACAAGCCCCGTCTGATTTTCCGGATTTCGCCGCTTTTCTCCTGAAAGAGGGGATCGATTCCATCTCGCTGAACCCCGACATCATTATCAAAACCACAATTGCCCTGGCGCAAGCGGAAAAAAGAGGTTAAGCACAGAAAATTTTCGTTCAGATTCCCTTGGCTCTTATCGGAGGGTTGAGGTGTGGTATACTGTCTCGTATGAGGCGAAATCGCATCTCCATATTCACGACACTTATCCTGGCAGGCCTGATGGCCGCGAGCGCTGTGTTTGTTATTTCTGCGGCCCGCGCGGCAGCCCCGGCATATCTTGCGGGAGCACATCTTATCCGGCCTACACCCGGCGATGAGATAAGCGGGTCAGTGCCTTTTGAGGCTGACTTGGGCAGTTCATCTCCCGCGGAAACGGCGCATGTGGCGTTTACCCTCTACCGCATGTCAGGCGGCATCCCCGAAGAAGGACGCTACTGTTTTCTTTCGCCCTCTCCGACAAAAATCTCAGGCACCACGCGCTGGTATTCGGCAAGCGTGAATACGACAAAAGTGACCGGCAGGTGTTCATCGTCGCTCGTGGGGTGGGGCACTGTGTATGCGCCTGAAGACGGTACCTACAGATTCGGCGCGTGGATTGACGGTACGGAATACGCGACCTACGACAATGTTGTCGTATCAAACGGTATCATTAATGTTCCCCCGCCAAACCTCAATACCAATACTAACACCAATCAAAATCAGAACCAGAATAAAAATCTCAACGCTAATGTAAATCAAAATCAGAATCTCAACAATGCAAGTAACCAGAATAGCAATACTCCGGCGAATCAAAATACCGACACATTAAATACCAACAGCAGCACCAACAGTGCCCAGACCAATACAAACTCAGAACCGGGCGGCGGGACGAATGGTTCAAATTCGAATTCATCTCAGGCAGTAAATAACAGCCAGGCCCCGACAAGTGTTCCGACGATAACTTTCCTCAAACCGTCAGCCGGCGCTACGGTAAAGGGGAATACAGAAGTGAATGCCGAGGTCAGCGGAGTTGCCGCTTCCAAAATCAGCGAGGTGGACTACTTTGTCTACTCGCGCGGCATTTGGTATACGGCAGGAAGGACAGCCGCACTCTCCGACGGACAATGGGGACTGACATGGCCGACCACTGACTATCCCGACGGAGCAGTCTTCGGCATCATGCGACTGTATCTCACCGACGGCTACATCTATGCGACGACTCCGCGCCAGTTCACTGTCGCGAATGGAGGCAGTTCAACGAATACCAACACACCCATGACCAATGGCTCGCCGTCCATCAATAGCCCGGCAGCGAACGCCAATGCAAGTTCAAACACGAATACGGGTACGACAAACCAGGGTACGCCACCCGTTATTGTTCAGCCGCCGGCTCTTGATTCTGACAGCGACGGCGTCGGTGATGTTGCTGAAGTGGAGCAGGGGACCAACCCCAATTTTCCCGATATCACGCTTCCGAAGGGCCGCACATTGACGCCGAGACCGCCGAGCGAACCGCTCTCCGCGGGTGAACTCGATGACCGGCTTCGGGTGGTGCAGGTGACCGGCCCGGGGATCGTCGTAAGCGGAGTCGAGGCCACATCATCAAACGAATACACTATCAGCGGTACCGGGACGACACTTGATTACCTGACGCTCTTTATCTACAGCGCCGACAATCCCGTCGTCGTCCCCGTGCAGGTCAATAACATCGGGACCTGGAAGGTGACAACAAATGTATCGTTGGAGTCGGGCCAGCACTCGGCATATGTCGCTTCGACGGGAGATCAAGGACAAATCATCACTAAAAGCGAGGCATACTCTTTTACTATCGATCCGAACGCAATAAAGAAAGGCAGTAAATTTCCCTGGGCCATAGTCATCGTCATTATCATTTTTGCCGCCGGTATCGGTGTGTGGCTGTATTTGAGAAAAGGGGAGGCAGATACAGGGAATTCGGAGCAGTAAGATTCAAGCCCGAAAGCAACTCTTCTCGGCAGATATGCCAGAAGAGGCTTTTAACCATTGACTTTTTGCTTCAAACTTTGATAAGGTGCCTTAAATTGTTCATTCACAAAAAGCGAGGGTATACAGATGAAGACAGAGTTTCTGTTCCATAGGGTCATTGTTGTTGCTGACGGACCAAACGTGTTCAGTGAGCAGCTGGAAAAAAGGCAGATCCTGTTTACCACCATGGAAACAATTCCAGGGTATGCTGACCCGCCCGATCTGATCGTGGCGGTCAACAAAGGTCTCCGCGCCGCTGAGTCCCTTAAAGGGAGGTTTCCATGTGCGCAAGTTGTGCGGTGCCAGGGCGGTCACAAGAACTTTGCTCCGCGGATTAAGATTATCTACGGTGATGATGACCACGATGTCCACTGGTTTTCCAGCTGGGATCAATTTGTGGGGCTCATCAGTTGCATACAGCCGAGGCAAACACGGATTTTCACTCATGACGGAGGTCCATATTATCTCCGCAGTGTACAGACTCCTCCGTGTCCTGACACCCGCACAGAGCTGAATCAGGTCTTTACAACCATGCTGCGAGTATCTGAGGCGTATCTCTCCTGGTACCTCCAGTGGCTGAAGGATGTCGGTGAAATGTTCTTCGATTGTTCATTCAGAGTGTCGAAGAACCGGAGAGCCGTACGGCGCCTCACTCTGGAGAATGACGGAAGGTTCGTTCACCGGGGACTCCTAATCTTTCAAGAGGAAGTGTCTGTGTCATTTTTCGGCTTTGACAAAAAAGAATACTTCGCAACAGTGATCTCAGTGAGTGATGAGGAGATTGTGGTCAGCTTCACCACTCCGCTTACACGGAGTGAGGCCCAGGGCCTGATGTCGTTCACGCGCAATGTGGATGAAGACATACCCAGGATTCAACGCGACTTGTGTTGGAAGGCGCTTTCGCGAGATTCTGCGGATCCTTGTCCGCTCAGCGTGATGGCCGGTGACACCGTCAATCATGATGATGATGACGAACATTGGCTTGCTGATCTTGAGCTGAGTGGTGAGAATGCTCGCCGCATACGCCAAGATGAATCACAGGCGGTTGCACTTGCCAC
This sequence comes from bacterium, assembly GCA_021815445.1. Lineage (GTDB taxonomy): Bacteria > Patescibacteriota > Patescibacteriia > UBA10025 > UBA10025 > JAKAGM01. The sequence goes on from JAKAGM010000002.1 coordinate 225,919, forward strand.
GGTCACCGACCGGAGGTGGGTGAGCCTCATCCACGGTCCTGCAGGTACCGGCAAAACATTCCTCACATCACTGGCGATACGGCAGTTTCATTCCCAAGCACGGGTGATTCTGCTCGTGTCCCACTCTAACCAGGGGCTTGATAACCTCCTCGCCTTCGTCGCACAAAGTGTAGGGAATCCGGGAGCAATCTATCGCCTAGGAAATAATGCCAGGAACATTTCCAAATCCGCAGAGCAATTTCATCGGACGGCACGTTACGGCGGGTCGATGTCCGGCCAGAGGCTCAGTACTGAGGAAGCCAGCGACATAACGACGACGCTGATGTACGGGAAAAACGTCATTCTGGCGTGCACCATGACGTCATTTCTCATCGACCATACGATGGATATCTTGCGTCAGAAAGGTTTCCGGGCAGATGTCGTCATTATCGATGAGGCTTCACGCGGACTCTTCTTTGAGGTTCTCCCTGTCATCGAAACTGCCAGCGGGCGAATCATCTTCGTCGGCGATCCGGATCAGCTCGGTAATATCGGCATCTCTCCGGACGCAAAGCAGTATCTCAATGAAGGCGGGTTTTCCCGTGAAGATATCGATCGTTTCACTGACGGTTGGTTCACGACGGTGATTAGAGAGGGTCTCCTGCCCGTTGATCTTCTCCGGATCAATAGAAGGTCGCTCCCGGCCATCAGCGAACTTGTAAGCCGACTGTTCTACGGCGGGAGGTTAATCTCTGGACGGTTCGATCCTGAGAATCCCGGCCGGTTTGAATTTCTCGATACGAGTGCGGCCCAAGACGCCCATGACGAGCAGGTCGGCACCTCGTGGATCAACCGTCGGGAAGCCAATCTCGTGGTCAGACAGATCGTGAAACTTCTGGCACAGGGAGTGAAGCCCGAGGATATCGGTGTGATTACCCCCTATCGAGGTCAGATTGCTTTGATTCGGCAGAAGTTGCGGGGAGAACTGGTCTTTCACCCCGCGCTGAAAAGTGTTCGCCTTGGTCTGCCAGGTGGAATGTCCATCGATTTTTCCAATCAGCCAACAGATGGCGTTCAGTCTCCTGTCACCGAAGACAGTAAGATGACGCCGATCTTGCAGGCGCTCGGGCGGAGAATTGATACGTTGCTTCAGTCGTTAGTCAACACCGTTGATGCGTTTCAGGGATCGCAAAGGAAAGTCATTATCCTGAGCATGGTGCGCTCTAATGACGAGGGTGCGATCGGTTTCAACAGCAACGTCAGCCGGCTTCGGGTAGCATTTTCCCGCGCTGAAGACCGCCTCATCGTCATTGGCAGCTCTCGCACATTTCTCTCTAGCGACGTTCCGGAAGTCCGGAGCATTTTCCGGCAGTCAGTGGAATATGCCCGACAGCTGGAGTCGTACAGAGAGATCGAGTAAACGAAAAAATAGGGGTCGACCACGATGGTCGCCCCTTTTTTCTTCTCTCCCGGGATTAGACCCGGCGGTGGGTACCCGACCTTAGCCCAACATCCCATTGGAATTGGGCGTTCAGGTTTCAGTAAGGGGCCCCACCCGAGGCCTATCACGCATCATGAGTTCGCCCGAGTCCGCACGGTATCCGCCGCCATGATACGTGAAATGGGTGGCAACTTCCGTCAGTGCGAGAAGCAGTACAATGGAAGTCGCCATCTGCCTGCCCACCGGGGCTGTTGCCCTGGCAAGCAGGAATGGCCTCGGAGAAGAAATGGTTTGTCCGACAAAGAACGATCGTAGAAGCATCCAAACCCTCCTTGCTTCGAGGAATATAGAAGTTTTACTCGATTCTGATAAGAAAGTCAAGAGAGCTATTTTTTGTATTGTAAAAAGCTCCCCTCTGTCATCCTGCCTTCGGCCCTGACCATTCGGCGTTGAGGCCTCATGGCCGAAAAGGGGCTCAGGCCCAAGGGGAGCGAAGCCCCGCAATTGCGGGGCGAGATTCTTCCCCCGCCATCCGGCGGGGGAAGAATGACAAGAAAAAGCCTCATCATGAGCATTGTCAAAATCCATAGATTGTTTTACATTGTTGAGACCCGGAAGGGTCGCCCCGTCATGCGACGGGGCAGGCATAGTTGGTCTAGTGCGCTTGTTTAGCCACCCGCCGTGGCGGGGGGTACCGCCTCGTGCCAGAGGCAGATCAACCTCTGGCTGAAAAGGCGGGAAAAGCAGTTTAATACATTATTTCAAACTTGGTTAAGCCCAGAGCGGAGAGGTCGCATAGTTGGTCTAGTGCGCACGCTTGGCCACCGCCTACGGCGGGGTCCCGCCAAAGGCGGGAAAAGCTGTTGGTAAGAATTATGTATTCAGTATATATTTTACAAAGTCAATCTACTCAGCGTTACTATATAGGAGTTACTCAAGAAATTGATCAACGCATTCGCCATCATGAAAGCGGAGCGAATCGATCAACAAAAGGAAAAGGACCGTGGAAGCTAGTGTATAAAGAAGAATACCGGGATAGTAAATCTGCATGGCGGAGGGAGCGTCAGATCAAGAAGTATAAAGGTGGCAGAGCCTTCAAAAAGCTAGTTGGCAGAGAATAGTAGTGTAGTGTGGAAGGGTCGCATAGTGGACGAGTGCGCTTGCTTGGAAAGCAAGTAAGGGGTAAAACCCTTCGAGGGTTCGAATCCCTCCCCTTCCGGATCGACTATTTTTTATCGGATGCGATCAAAGTAAATCTTTAATTATAACCAACCTATACACAACATCATAAACAACATGGATAGGAACATTTATATATTAGGCGCTGGTTTTAATCAAATTGTTTCTGACTGGGATGGCCTTAAACCCCCCATGTCTAAAAATTTTTTTCAAACCATTCTTAGATCTAGAAAATACTCTGAAGAATTTTACTTATCAAAAGTAAAAAATGTCTTTGATTATATTGAAAAAAATTGGGGGAAAACAAAAAACGACCTTTTAAAACAAGAGTTTAACCTGGAAGATGTTTTTACAAAATTACAATCAGAATTGCGATTAGAGTTACAAAAGAAAAGAACGAAAAAAGATATAGTAAATGAATTATTCCTTACAAACTTTCGCTTAGAAATGATGCTGGCGGAGTTCCTTTCAGAATTTGAAATACATAGCGTAAGAGATAAAACTGGTTTATTAAAAGAATTTGGTAAAAAAGTTCTAAATGAGAACGCAATTGTTATCACCTTTAATTATGACTGTATTTTAGAAGAAGCCATCGAGTCGGCATCGGGAGTGAATGTAAATGCCCCTAATAGTTACCTAAATCCAGAGGGACCATTTCAGAACAAAGAGGTGCCTGAGGAAGAGTTACCATACAGTCATCATAATTGGAATCGGCCCCTGGGATATGGGATAAAATTTGATGAAATTCAACTTCAGAGAGCTGGGATATCAACTTTTGAAAAAGGGGGTAGGTTTTATGGACATCACAAAAATAAACTATACGATTCGAGAATATTAAAATTGCATGGATCACTTAATTGGTTTCAATACTGGCCAATTCGAAAATTTCCTATTTTCCCAGGACAGCCTGATAAGCTTTCTCCAGAAAAAATGCAAGAAATTATCCTTGTGGATGGACACTGGCATTTTAACGATCCCCCAGACATAAATGGTTGGATAATTAACCCTTTAATAATTACTCCGGTACTTTACAAAAATGAATTCTACCAAAATCAACCATTTATTGAACTCTGGAAACAAGCGAAAAATTATCTTTCTGAATGTGATAAATTGACTATTATCGGTTATTCTTTCTCTAAAACTGATACAAGTATTCTGAGGTTATTGAGGAGTGTATTCAATCAACACCAGCTGCGAGAATTAGTGGTTGTGACTCGACACAAAGAAATTGCTAATATAGCTCAAAAAATAACGAACTTTTCTAAACCTGCAACCAGGTATAATGATACAGAAAAATTCTTAAAAACTTTAAAGAACTAAAGCTAATGATAGAATCCCGACCCACGTGCCTCAAATTCGCCCCTAGAAAAATTATCAGAAAGCCCTCATATTGTTGCTCAAGCGTGGGCACCTAACCCAAGTGGCCCGTACTTCAAAAAACCAATCGGAGGTTTTCCGCCTCTGCCCTGGAAACTAAAAATTTTAAGCCTGCCTTTGGATAGGCGGATTGCCACCCTGCCAGTATTATTTTCTATTGGAGGCTAAGACGATGTATGAACATATATTCTTGGAATGTATGGGACGACAATAAGACCCCGGAGCTCGTATTGAAGTTCATCCAGCAGCTTGATTTTGACATCTTGTGTCTTCAGGAAGTTCCAGAATCACTTTTGCAGAAACTCAGCGTCTTACCCTACGCGCAGGTTCACTTCGTGGACCTTACAAGACTGCGACCAGAAAAAGAGGAAACGTGCTATTTGGTAATTCTTACTCATTATCACATTATTCATCATAGTTCGTTCTTGACGTGCCCAAAGCCAGTCTACCCTTTGCGTACCCGAGCTTTCCTAGGTCTGGGGTTATTTGGATTTACGAGGCTCAAGGATCATGGCGCACTCTATGCAGACATACGAATCCCCGGCAGTGAACATCCCATTCGGGTTTTTTCGCTCCATCTACGTCTTAGCGGGCCCGTAGAAAGACAAAAAGAACTGGCTCTAGTCTCCAGCCATATGAATAAGGCCTATCCGACCATGGTGTGTGGAGATTTCAATATTATTGATCAACCATTACAAAAATCCTTTAGTTGGCTTCTCGGTTCTTCCATACGCGAGGCCTTACCCTGGTATCCCGAGAGGCGACGCATGGAACAGCAATTCGACGGCCTAGGTTTGAAGAATGTCTTGCGCGGCAAGAAAACGAATACCCGGTTCGCAAACCAGCTGGATCATATTCTGGTACCAAAAGAATTCTCGGTTACGGCCGCCGGCGTATGCGAAAATTCATTTGGCTCAGACCATTACCCTGTTTACGTAACTATCAAGTCTTGATAAACACAACCTGTGTTCCTCACAATTGCCCCTAGAACTATTATCAGAATTTCCTTATAATATTTGCATGACTTGGGCACTTAACCCGAGTGTCCCGCCAATTCAAAAAAATATTATGCCTAAGCAAAAGCTTCAAATATTCATTATCCATGGTGGCAACACGCACCGAAGCCATACGAATTTCCTACGATACTTAAGAACCAGGAAAATTGACATACAGAAAAAAGCCGGGTGGAGCGGCCCGTACTTAGATAAAAAGCTGGGAAGAAAATTTCATATCATCAGACCTCGGATGCCTCTGCAAGATAATGCTAAATACAAAGAGTGGGCGCTCCACTTTGAAAGGCACATCCCGTATTTACACAACAACCTTATCCTGATCGGCGCATCTTTGGGCGGTATTTTCTTGGCCAAGTATCTCTCCGAGAATAAATTTCCCAAAAAGATACTTTCAACTTTTCTTGTCTGCCCCCCATTTGATGATACTCTCCCCAGTGAACATCTCACGGGCGGTTTTAAATTAAAATCAGATTTGTCATTACTACAAATAAATACGAAAAATTTGCGTCTGCTTTTTTCAAAGAATGATGATGTTGTCCCCGTATCGCATGCGAAAAAATATGCGGCTAAATTGCCCCATGCTCATATTGTAGTGTATAAGAACATCAACGAGCATTTTCGGATTCAAAAATTCCCAGAAATTATCCGGATGATCAAGCGGGATTATAATAATTTATAGTCATAAATTTTCCCTCTTTACCACGGCCATTAGTATCGATTCGTGGCCTTTTGAGCATATCTAGCAATGATAGACTTCACACACCCATTCAACAGAGGTAATATAGAATTATGAATGATGTAAAGAACGATAAAAGAGTGTTGCCGCAAAAACAGCGTGAAGAACTCCTCAGGGTGTTAAAGACCCGTTTTGAGAAAAACATGGATCGCCATAAGGGTGTCGCATGGGCTAAAGTACATGCACGGATTGAAGCTCGTGCTAAGAAACTGTGGTCGCTCAATGAAATGGAAAGAACCGGGGGTGAACCGGATGTTGTCGGTCATGATAAAAAGACGGGCGAATACATTTTTTATGATTGCTCAGCGGAAAGTCCTCGAGGCCGCAGAAGTATTTGTTACGACCGTCAAGCGCTGGAGTCCAGGAAAGAACATAAACCGAAAAATAACGCTCTAGATATGGCTGCTGCCATGGGCATTGAAATGTTAACTGAAGCACAATACCGGGATTTGCAAAAGTTCGGAAATTTCGATGCGAAGACGTCGAGCTGGGTGAAAACACCCTCTGACATTCGAAAGCTCGGCGGCGCCCTCTTTGCTGATTACCGCTACAATAATGTCTTTGTGTATCACAACGGCGCAGAATCTTACTATGGCGTCAGGGGATTTCGCGGCTCGCTCAGGGTGTAAATTTGCGCCGACTGCTAGTTTAAAGGTGATACATCGTGTGGGCACAAGACCCGCCTGGCTCTCTAAAAGAATGAATTACATCAACCTATGAAAAAAACCACAAAGGCAACTCGCTTCAAAGCAGTTATCCTTACCGCTGATCAGTTTGAGGATATGGAAGTCTTTTTCCCGCTCTTTCGTCTCTTGGAAGCGGGATGGCAGGTAGATGTCGCCGCGCCGAGCAAGGAGCAAATTGGCGGGGAGCACGGGTACGCTTTACAGCCGGACAAAACTATCGCTGAGGTTGATCCCGCCGAGTATCACATGCTCATTATTCCGGGCGGTTTCCCTGACGGTGCGCCGGCAACAGTCCGAAAAATAAAAAAGGCGCAGGAAATAACTAAGTCCTTTTTTGACGCGAACAAGCCCGTCGCTTCGATTTGCCACGGGCCGTGGACGCTTGCCTCGGCAAACGTAGTCAAAGGCAGGCACCTCACCTCATTCTGGCACGACGGCGTACCCGAGGATGTAAAAGCCGCCGGCGGGATTTGGGAGGATAAAGAGGTGGTTGTCGACGGCAACCTCGTCACTTCACGTTGGCCTTTGGATCTCCCGGCATTTATGCGGGAGGTGATGAAGATGGTTGAACGGATTGAGAAAAAATAGGGCAGGTGTATTGCACATATAGGTGGGGATAGTGGTGTCGGAATACACTCGCGCACCCACGGCGGGGTGCGCTATACTACATATATACCAACTATGTTTTTCCGCGCACACCTAAACCCAACACCCGCCAAAAGAGTCATTTACCTGTGCAGCACCGTTGTTCTGGGCATTTTATTGAGTATCCTGGCACATGTCGGGATTGAATCACTGTATCTCAACTGGGCGCAGGACAAGGGAATCGGGATTGTCTGGCACTCGGCTTTCGGGTTAACCAGTGCCGCGTGCGCCCTGCACCCTATCATTCAGTGGGGCCTTGTGGCTCTCGGCGCAGTGGGCGGATACATGCTCGGCAGGTTCTGGTGGAGGATGGTGTATATCGAACGGTGGTGGAGCAAAGATGATATTCGACGACAACCGAAATAACCCACATGATCTTTTTTAGGGCACACCGTCAACTGCTTCTGCGTAAGGAGCTTATTTTAGAATTCATAACGTTTGCACTGGCTATCGGATTCATCTCAGCGTTGAAGGGTCAGGTGATTTTGCTTACTATCGTACTTATTTTATTATCAGTGATTGCTAATCGTGTGTGGCACCAGAAGCATGACATCTTTTTTTATATCACCGGTGCCATTCTCGGGCCGTTATCAGAGATTGTCTGTACCAACTTTGGTGTTTGGCGATACGCTCATCCGACTTTTTTCAGTATTCCCTTATGGCTTCCATTCGCATGGGGTCTCGCCGCAGTGTTGATTACGCGGATTGCGGAGACGTTTGTGAAGATTGAAAAGAGGTAGACGAAATTCGGCAATGAAGGCACGCTCCGTTATCGCCAAACTTAAGACTCACGCAAACGCCAAGAACGTTGCCGGTATGGCGAGGTTCGGCATCAACCCGCACACAACGCTTGGTGTTTCTATACCGGTGTTGCGAGGCATGGCCCGGGATATCGGGAAAGACCATGCGTTAGCCCGGCAACTTTGGAGCACGGGAATCCATGAAGCGCGTCTCCTTGCGGCGTTCGTCGAAGATCCGAAGCTGGTAACGCAGGCGCAGATGAATGTGTGGGTGGCGCAGTTCGACAGCTGGGACGTGTGCGACCAAGTGTGCAGTAATGTCTTCGACAAGACGCCATTCGCTATTCAAAAAGCCAAGGAGTGGGCACGGGACAGGCGAGAGTTTGTTCGGAGGGCTGGCTTTGTCCTTATGGCGTGTTTGGCTGTCCATGACAAAAAGGCCGGCGACACAGTGTTTACAAGCTTTTTTCCGCTTATCAAAAGCATGTCAGTGGACGAGCGCAACTTCGTCAAAAAAGCTGTTAACTGGGCACTTCGACAGATTGGCAAAAGGAATGTAAGATTACAAAAAGCAGCTATCAAAGTCGCTGAAGACATTCTCAAAAAAGATTCGCCATCGGCTCGCTGGATTGCCGCTGACGCGCTCCGTGAACTGCGTGCCAAAAAGTTCAAAAAGCATACCTAACCTATGGGCATTACCGCATTTCTCATTCATTATTTTACCCTGATTATTTCAGCAACAGGATACCCCGGCATTGCCTTGCTTATGGCGCTTGAGAGCATGGTGGCGCCCGTGCCGAGCGAGGCGGTGATGCCGTTTACGGGATTTTTGCTCTATGAACACAAAATGGCGCTGATTGGCATCATCATCGCGAGCACGCTGGGCAGTATCATCGGTTCCCTCATTTCATACTACATCGGCATGTACGGCGGGCGAGCAATCGTCAGGAAGTGGGGAAAGTTTCTTTTGCTTAATGAACACCATCTGGATCTCACGGAAAAGTTTTTTTCACGATATGGAGATAAGACCATTTTTTTCAGCAGGTTCATCCCCGTCGTGCGGCACTTCATCTCGATCCCCGCGGGTGTGGGGGAAATGAAGGTATGGAAATTCACCGTCTATACCGCCGTCGGGGCGGCAATCTGGAATAGTTTCCTCATGTACGTGGGATATTATCTGGGCAGCAACTGGGAGTCGATCAGGAAATACAGCGAAATCATCGATATGGTCATTGTCGCAATGATTGTCGCCGCAGTGGTATATTTCTTTGTCCGCAGGCGCAAGGCTGTTTTACCGCCGGAGAATCCTTCGTAAAATACGGCAAACAGGCGGTGTGAGGCAAAGACAGTTTTCACGAACAGTCTAGACCCAACCCCTACCCCATTAATGAAGTTTTCACAAAGCAGTCCGCCAGTACTTCCGAATTCCCGGGTATGGGCTTCGCTCGGTTTTTTACAGTTGAGCCAGTCTCTTGCAGACTTTTGAGAGATAGGGTACGTTACAGACACCCACGCAGACACTATGCCTCCATTTTCAAGCTCTTCCCCAGTGGAAGAAATCAAATCCCGGATCGACATCGTTGACCTGATCCAGGAATATATCCAGCTCAAGCCGGGCGGGGCGAATTGGCGTGCCAATTGCCCCTTTCACCAGGAAAAAACGCCTTCGTTTATGGTATCCCGCGACAAGCAGATCTGGCATTGTTTCGGGTGCAACGAGGGCGGAGACATTTTTACTTTTGTGCAAAAAATTGAAGGGATGGAATTTCCCGAAGCGCTGCGGGTCCTGGCAAAAAAAGCGAACGTCCAGCTCCCCTCATTCAACCCCGAGCTCCAAAATCAGAAGACACGGCTGCTTGACCTCATGAAGTCCGCCGTTCAATTTTACCAGGCGGCGCTCCAAGAGTCGGCGGACGGCAAGATTGCGCGGGAGTACCTGGCCCGTCGGGGCGTCAAAGCTGCCGCCGTAGAAACTTTCCAGCTCGGCTATTCCCCGGATGCATGGAGCAAGCTGAACACATACTTAGTTCAACAGCATTTCACCGACCAGGAAATATTTCTTGCCGGCCTTACCATCAAACGCGAGAGGGGGCAGGGATACTATGACAGATTCCGCGGCCGGTTGATGTTTCCGCTCCGGGATATCCACGGCAACGTGATCGGCTTCGGCGCGAGGAAACTCAAAGAGGACGACGACTCCGCGAAGTATATTAATTCCCCGCAGTCCGCCATTTATGACAAGGGCGGTTTTCTCTACGGTCTCGACCAGGCAAAGCAGTTTATCCGCGAGCAGAAGGTCGCCGTCATCGTCGAGGGCTATATGGATGCCATCGCGTCGCACCAAGCCGGTGTCTGCAACGTCGTCGCCTCTTCGGGTACAGCCCTGACTGACCGGCAGGTCAAGCTGCTGAAACGGTTTACCGCGACCGTCGCCCTGGCTTTTGACGCCGACCTCGCAGGCATGGACGCGTCCCAGCGGGGCATCGATATAGCCTTGCGAGAAGAAATGGACGTCAAAGTCATCACCCTTCCTTTCGGCAAGGATCCCGATGAGCTGATTGCCAAAGATCCTTCCGCATGGAGCAAGGCAGTCGGCGCTTCGCAAGGGATCATGGAGTATACTTTTGACCGTGCGACGAAAGGCAAAGACCTCACCCAGCTCGCGCATAAGAAAGAGCTCGTGCGGGCGATCCTGAGGGCGCTTTCACAGCTTCCCGATCCCATTGAGCAGGTACATTATCTTCAGAAGCTCTCGGCAATCGTCGGCGTCGATGAGCAGGTATTGCGCGAAAAATTCGCGGTACTGCAGGGCAAAAAAAAGTCCGTCGTCACCGCAAAAACCGTCCCTGAGGCCCGCCAACCGCAATCGCGTCTCAACGCATATGCCGAAAGGCTTATTTCCGGCCTTCTCAAAGACCCTTCCTCGCTGAGCGAGGTGATGGCGCAGTTGACGCCGGAGGTGTTCGAGGACCCCCATTATCGCGAGCTTTACAACAGGCTCATCCTTGCGTATACTTCAAATAATACCTTTGATCTCAATGCATTCACCGAAGAGGTCAAGAAGAACGACCCACAGGCAGCGGACTCTGTAGCCCTCTTGCTTATGCGTGCTGAGCGCGAGTTCGAAGACCTCGGGGAAGAGGCTTTCCGCAAAGATATTATCGCTACGTCACAGCTGCTCCTGCGGGAATTCTTGTCCCGGGAAGTCCAGCGCGTCTCGCAGCATATCGGAGAAGCCGAGCGCCGCGGCGACAGCCAGGAAATGAGCCGGCTGACAACCGCTCATCGCGTGCTGACCGACAAGCTGGTTAAACTTTCCTAAGCACGCTCAGGCCGTGACCCTCTCCATTCGTTTTCATTATGTTTCTTTATCATAGGCATGACGAGTATCATGAAGAAAAAAAAGCGCATAGAGAAAAAACCGCCAAAAACTAAAAAGCAGACACCGAGGAAAGCCAGACAGCGAAAAGCCGAGGTTGAAACGATCCCGGAGGACGTAATCCGCAAACTCATCCAAAAAGGACGGTCGCGGGGATTTATCACCGAGACTGAAATTCTCTACGCGCTTCCCGATGTCGAGGAACACCTCCTCGAGTATGAGGAACTTCTCGACACGTTCGAGCATGTGGGCATCCAGGTCGTCGAGCACCAGGCGTCTCTTATCAATCTCCCTGAGCCCGTAGAGGTGGAAAAGAAAAAAGGAAAGAAAAAAGCCGCCGATGCCCGTTACCTCGACCTTTCTGACATCTCAAACGATTCTATACAGATGTATCTCAGGGAAATCGGCAAGGTGCCTCTCTTAAATGCGGAAGAAGAGGTCTCGCTGGCAAAGCGGAAAGATCGCGGAGAAGTCGAAGCAAAAAAGAAACTTGTCGAAGCCAACCTCCGCCTTGTCGTAAGTATCGCAAAGAAATTCACCGGCAGGTCGCTCTCTCTCCTTGATCTTATCCAGGAGGGCAACATCGGCCTGTTCAGAGCCGTCGAGAAATTTGATTACCGCAAGGGCTACAAATTTTCCACCTATGCCACGTGGTGGATCCGCCAGGCGATCACCCGTTCGCTTGCCGACCAATCACGGACTATCCGCATTCCCGTCCACATGGTAGAGACGATTAACAAATTCCAGCAGGTAGAGCGCCAGCTCATCCAGGACCTGGGCCGGGAGCCGCTCCCAGAGGAAATTGCCGCTGAGATGGGCGAGGAGGTTGACAAAATCCACCATATCATTAAGATTTCACAAGACACCGTCTCCCTCGAAACCTCTGTCGGCGACAGCGATGACGAGGATTCGGTTCTCGGCGACTTCATCGAAGACGTCAAATCAATGACGCCTGATCGCGTCGCCGCCATGCAACTCCTCAAAGACCACGTGCAGGGGATTATCCAGGAACTTTCACCGCGTGAGCAGAAGATTCTCGAAATGCGCTTCGGACTGATCGACGGCGTCGCGCATACCCTCGAGGAAGTCGGCCATGAATTCGGCGTCACCCGGGAGCGCATCCGCCAGATTGAAGCCAAGGCGCTCGAGAAGATTGAGGAGCATGAGGGCATGAAGCGGCTAAAGGATTACTAGATAGCATGTAGCATAGCGCTCATGGCAGGAAAAGATAAAAGAAAGTACAAGGATCGGGCAGTATATCTGATTCAAGCCGTCACGCGGAGGAGAAAGAGGGTCCGACAGATGGCCCTCGAGCACAAAGGCGCGAAGTGTGAAATCTGCGGATATCGACGATGCCCTGAAGCCCTTGAATTCCATCACCGATCCGGAAAAAAAGATTTTGGAATTTCACAAAAAGGATACACGAGGAGCTGGGAAAGGGTAAGAGCGGAATTGAATAAATGCGTGCTTGTATGTGCTAACTGCCACCGGGAAATACATACAGGACTTGTCCGACTTCCAAAAATAAGGAAACAGACCGTAAATTAATAAGTTACGCGCTGCGCTCCGGAGTAGCTCAATGGTTAGAGCAACCGGCTGTGAACTTTAAACGCAGCTCCCGACGGAAACGTCTGGATGAACTCTCCGGGATAACGGTGAAGGCTAAGTGCAAATGTAATTTGGATACGCTAACACCGTGGGAACCCACCTGCGCTAAAGCTTCGGTGGGGCGCCGTAGAGACTAGATACCGGAGTACCCAAAAAGCAATATGGGTAAAGATATAGTCCGTGCCGTATGGAAACATATGGAGTATACGTAACCGGTAGGTTGTCGGTTCGAGTCCGACCTCCGGAGCATAGCGCGTAATAAAAATAGAGCATGACCCGAGAATCCCGAGGGTCAGTTTTAGGTATCTTAATTAATCATTCTTATGTGTATATACTATTGACCCCGTTAGAAAAATTAGAATATTAACCTTGAATATAAGGAGAATGGTTTTCATAACTAGCATTTAACAGTTAATTAATTTTTCTAATGGGGTTGACTATTTTAATAAAATCATTTATACTCTTGAGCATCATGAAATATTCATTATTTGTTTTATCAGCGAATGAACAGCTACACCGACCGGCGTGATTGGCATATTCCTTTATTGCAGAAACTTCCCGCCGATCAAGCGGGATTTTTATTTTAAAATATGAAGCAAAATACCCGACAAACGTTGCACATGTACTGGCAGAGCGTCTGGAAATATAAGACGAGTCTTTCGTTTTCCCTGGTGACTATTGTCGGCGCATCGGTGTTGAATGTCCTTACGCCGTTATATTACAAAAAGTTTTTTGACGGCTTGGCCGGCGGACGATTTGGTGACTCCATTGTTCAACACCTGATTTCTATTTTGGTGATTATCGCCGGTCTCCGCATGGCGCAGTGGGTCTGCTGGCGGATTGCCACCTTCACGGCAAATTATTTTGAATCAAAGGCCATGACCGACCTGACGAATTATTGTTTTGCGTTTTTGCACAGGCACTCTTTCAGCTTTTTTAACGATAATTTCGTCGGTTCCCTGGTCAAGAAAGTTAAATGGTTCGGCCGTTCGTTCGAAATTATCGCTGACCGCCTGTTGTGGAATCTCCTGCCCTTGGTGGTGAATATCGGCGTGATTATTATTGTCCTTTTCCGGCGGAGTACGGGCTTGGGCTTCGGGGTCGTGGTATGGGTGGTCGTTTTCCTGGTCATCAACAGTCTGTTCGTCAGGTACAAGCTGAAATATGATCTTAAGCGGAGCCTGGCGGAAACTGAATCAACGGGTTTTTTATCTGACTCCGTCACGAACCACAGCACGGTTAAGCTTTTTGGCGGGTACTTGCGCGAGATCGCCGGTTTCGCAGGCATCAACGAGAAACTTCGGCTTCTCAGGAAGCTGACCTGGGACCTGGGATCATTTTTTGAGGCCGTGCAGGGATTTTTGATGATTTTTTTAGAGGTGGCAATCTTTTATTTTGCCATCGGCTTATGGAAAAAAGGGCTGCTCACTATCGGCGATTTTGTCCTCATCCAGGTGTATTTGATAAACATTTTTGACCGGGTGTGGGACTTCGGCAAATTTATCCGTCAGATATATGAGAGCTTGGCCGATGCGGACGAAATGACGGAGATTCTCCGGAGACCGCTGGAAGTGCAGGATATGCCCGGAGCAGGAGAATTGTCGGTTACGGGCGGACGGATTGTATTCAAAAAGGTTGATTTCTACTATCGCCGGGCGCGTGAAATTTTTTCAGGATTCAACCTGGAAATCGCATCGCATGAACGCGTGGCTATCGTCGGTTCATCGGGCGCTGGGAAGACCACGCTGGTAAAAATGCTGCTGCGCCTGCACGATATCGGCGCCGGCGCCATTACGATTGACGATCAGGACGTGGCCAGGGTTACCCAGGAGAGCTTGCACCGGAGTATCGGCCTGGTGCCCCAGGATCCCATACTTTTTCATCGCAGTTTGATGGAAAACATCCGCTACGGGCGGCCCGAGGCGACTGACGCGGAGGTGATGGCCGCGGCACGGGCTGCGCATTGCCACGAGTTCATTTCCGGAATTCCTGAAGGTTACAATACGTACGTCGGTGAACGCGGGATCAAATTATCCAGCGGCGAGCGCCAGCGGGTGGCTATCGCCCGGGCAATCCTCTACAATGCGCCGATTCTGATTTTGGATGAGGCGACCTCCAGTCTGGACTCCGAGTCGGAGCGGCTGATTCAGGACGCGCTGGAAACATTAATGAAGGGTAAAACGGTGATTGCCATCGCTCACCGCCTTTCCACCATAAAAAAAATGGACCGTATCATCGTGATTGAGAACGGGGAAATTGCAGAGCAGGGGACTCACGCCGCGCTCATCCGGCGGCAGGCGGGAGCGTACAAGCATTTATGGGGATTGCAGGCGGGCGGATTCATCCAGTAACCTTCGGTGGTAGGCGCTATGCAGGTGCGCAATAACGAACTGCACTCAACGACGTACTTTACCTGAGGTTCACAGTCGGTACGATAGCAGGATCTGGCAGCATTACTCAGTTTTTTTGCTGTTGTTTTTTTCAGCAACTACGACCAGGGTCATGCCTTTTGTGAGAAGTGACGTAAAAGCAGTTTCATGGATCTGTATTTCACAGCCGCTAAGGTAGTTCTCAAGCTGTTTTTTAGTATATCTGTAAATGCTGATTTTTTGTTCCCTGCGGGCAGCTAAAGCATAGATAGCGGACCATATGCCCTTTTGCGGCGCCGTAAAAATCACGGTTTTCTTGGCTAGTCCGAGACACCGTTCAAGAAAGTTTTTCCCGTCCCGCACATAGTCGAGGACGCCAATGGCAACGACATGGTCAAATGTCGATTTCGAATGGTAATTTTCAAAGCTTGAAGTAATGATGCGAATATTTCCTATTGCCTCCGCGCTGATTTTTTTCTCCAAAAAATTTGACATGGCGGCGGAGGGTTCCAGCGCGACCAACGATTGAACTCTTTTCGCCATATTCATGGAATAATGGCCTGTTCCGGAGCCAATTTCCAAAACAGTATCGTTCACGCGCAAATACTTCTCAAATAGATTGTTGAGTATTTGGGATTCCTTTTTGCGCACCGTTTTGATTATCGGAAAGCCGAGGAGCCTGTCGTACTCCTGGGCTGTTGTGTGCTCCAAAAAAGGGTTATTCATATGCTTATTGTACAGTAAAAGTGGCCGGCCTCAAAACTTTTCGCAATCCCTTCAAAAAGCTCTTATCCGTAACGATGAGTCCGGCTCATTCGCGGAACGGTTATTCAAGGGGGATTGCCTTTTTGTTCGAAATACGAAACACTATTCTCATGACTGATATCAGACCAGCACCTGAAGACTACCAACATATCAAAGAGAAAATTATCGGCTATCTTGCCCGCCAAGGATTTTCGGAACGGAAATTATTACAAAAAGTTACCGATCTGAAACGGCGGTATCCGCATGTCAGGCGCTACCGCTTTTATACCCCCGCGCACGTGCGAATGGTCCTCGACGAGCTGAAGGCCATGGGTCTCGTCGATGACATGAAATATGCCAGGGAAGTATTGCGGCAGTTGCGGGACGGGCAAAACGGCCTATACCGGATTAAAGACAAGATGTTCCGTCGGCTCATTCCGACTGCCATCATTAATGCGGTACTGCGGGAGTGGAAGGAATCCGGGGAAGGACAGGATTATACGGCAATCATCAGGGAGACAAAAAGAAAAAATAGCCGGCTCAAAGAAAAACATCCGTCGCCGAATGAACACTACATCGTGAAAAGGAAACTCTACGCATTCCTCGGACAAAAAGGATACGGGTCGGATGAGATCAGGGAAATACTCCGCCAGTCAAGTTAACTGCTTCAGAAAGAGGCGGAACCCTCTATTGATGCGGCATCCAGGCATGTATCAAAAGGTGAGGGAGCCCTGCAGAGTTCCGGAATTTTTGCTATACTCTATCAACTAAAAAAACTTTTAGACTCCATTGCTATGTCCAATGATTCGGTAGTTCTCCGATTTTCCGATGTCACCTTCGGCTATGAAGAAGGCAAAAAACTTCTCGATGAGGCAAACTTCTCAGTCCGCGCCGGGAGCCGCATCACCCTCATGGGCCAAAACGGAGCGGGGAAAAGCTCGATTTTCAAGCTTATTACGGGCGAGCTCAGCCCAAACGACGGACGCGTGTCTCGTACCCCTCCGAGCGCCAGTGTAGCCATCGGCCGCCAGGTCATGCCTGCGGCGGCGCTCGACCTTACCGTGCGGGACTATTTTGCCACCGCGTTTTCTGAAGTGCAGTACAAGCTCGACAAAATGATCCAGGCCGTGTTCGATATCGTCCACCTGTCACTGCCGCTGGACAGGGTCATCCGACAGTTATCCGGCGGCCAACAGGCGCGCCTTCTACTCGCGCACGCTCTCATTCAGAACCCGGACATCCTCCTCTTAGACGAGCCGACGAATAATCTCGACCAGTACGGCATAGACCATCTGACCGAGTTTCTCGTTATGTACGAAAAAACGTGCCTGGTAATCTCCCACGACGCTGATTTCCTGAACGCCTTCTCTGACGGCGTGCTCTATCTGGACGTGCATACCCAGAAGGTTGAGCAGTATGCGGGGAATTATATTGATGTCGTCGAGGAAATTGCCCAGCGCGTCGAGCGTGAGAACTTGCAGAATGCCCGGATGCAGAGGCAGATCAGGGAAAAGCGGGCGCAGGCAGAGGTCTTTGCCCATAAAGGCGGCAAACTGCGCGGCGTTGCCAAACGCATGCGCGAGGCGGCGGAGACAGCGGAAGAAAACATTGTGCGTGTCCGTCAGGAAGATAAGACGATACGAAGTTTTACCATTCCATGCCAGGAATTCAGCCCCCACTTCGGCGGGACAATCCTCCAGTTGCATGCGGCGACGGTCATCCGCGACGGACAAGCCATAGAGAAAAAGCTCGACGTCACAATCCGGAAGGGCGCTCATGTGGTGATAGCCGGGCCCAACGGGATCGGCAAGAGTACGCTGGTGGCAAAAATTGCCGCCGGATCGTCTGCACAGGCCACGGTGGCTCCGGAAGCCATCATCGGGTACTACCAGCAGGATTTTGGGAATCTGGAGGGCGATCAAATTGCCTTCGACGCACTGAGGGAGATAATGGCGGGCGAGGACGAGCACCTGCTCAGATCGACCGCAGCCGGGTTCTTGCTTGATGGCCGGCTGCTGGCTCGGCCGATTCGCGCATTGTCCGAGGGGCAAAAGGGCCTTCTGCTATTCTGCCGGTTCGTTTTGCAAAAACCCGGTTTGCTCATACTTGATGAGCCGACCAACCACATTAACTTCCGCCATTTGCCGATTCTCGCCAAGGCACTGGATGAGTACAGGGGCGCATTGATCATGGTGTCCCACATCCCCGACTTTGTCAGCCAGGTCCGGGTCGATACGGTGGTAGATCTGGGCCGGGTGCCTAAGTAGAAAAAATACGATTCTATCCTTATACCACCCGAGGCCAGGAGATGTTTTTCGCGTAGTTCATGTCGCATAAGACAATTCGTTAATTTGCGGGGCTAGTGTATTGACGATGTAGCATGCATCACTTATACTTCCTATGCTATAAAAGGATATGATCACCGCAAATACATTCGATGAACAAATAAGAATAGCGGCGGTCCGAAGATTGAAGCTCCTCGATACCGAGCCCGAGGAGCGGTTTGACCGCATCACCCGGCGCGCCGTAGAGAAACTGCACGTGCCTATCTCGACCATCACTATCATGGATGAGAAACGCGAGTGGTTTAAATCCTGCCAGGGTATGCCTCAACGGGAGGGCGATCGTACAATAGCTTTTTGCGATTACGCACTGCATGCTCAGGATGTATTCATTATCGAGGATACGCTTTTGGATGAAAGATTTGCTACGAATCCGTACGTCGTGGGTTCGCCCCATATACGATTCTATGCCGGAGTAGCACTATATGAGGCCCACAGCAGAATGCCGGTCGGCGTATTTTGCATTAAGGACACGAAACCGCGGCATCTTTCGATGCCGGAAATTGACATCTTCCTGGAACTGGCGAAAGAGGCGTCGCACGAAATCAACAAGGGCGCCTAAAGAATATCAAATAAGACCGGCCGAAACCGCCCGGCCTGTTTTGGTTTACACCGAACCACAATACGCGCTACACTATCTTAGTAAACTTGGTGAAGATACGATGCGATTTCTTTATTTCATTGAATAGCGTTTCCAATGCTTGCAGAGTCCAGTGAACATCAAAATATCCGGGGGCTTTCCTCCGCGGAGGCGCAAAGCCGCCTGAGGCAATACGGCGAAAATACAGTCGTTACGAAGAAAAAGCTGCGACCGCTTACCGCATTTGTCAAGAAGTTCAACAGTCCTTTGCTGTTAATTTTGATGGCAGTTTCCCTGATTTCATTTGTCATGGGGAACCGCACAAACGCGATTATCCTTATATTCATGGTATTGCTCTCTGTGACGCTGGACTTTGTCAATACGTACAGATCGCAGAAAGCCGTCGACGAACTTGCTTCGCGGGTAGTGACGACCACAACGGTAATTCGCAACGGAAAAAAGCAAGAAATCGACCTCAAGGAGGTCGTACCCGGAGACATACTTTCTTTATCCGCAGGGGATGTGTTGCCGGCTGATTGCCGTGTCATAGAGTGCCGGGACCTTTTTATCAATCAATCAGCCCTGACCGGCGAGTCTGTCCCGGTAGAAAAATCGCCGGATATCAAATCCGCCAACAATAAAAAACTTTCCCTCGACCAGACCGACGCAGTGTTCATGGGGACGAGCGTCGTGACCGGATATGCGACTGTGGAAGTAATGTCGACAGGAAGGCAAACAGAGTTCGGCAGGATTGCCGAGCGGCTTTCGCAGGAAGAACAGGACACGGATTTCGAACGCAACATCAAAAAATTCAGCACCTTTGTCATGCGCCTCACCATTATCATGGTGAGCTTTGTATTCATCATTAACCTCCTTTCGCACAGAGGATGGCTTGATTCATTCACTTTTGCCATCGCTATCGCTATAGGGCTCACTCCGGAACTCTTGCCTGTCATCATGTCAGTCTCACTCAGCCGGGGAGCTATCCGCATGGCAAAAAAGGGAGTCATCGTTAAACACCTGCCGGCGATACAGAACTTCGGCCGCATGAACGTCTTGTGCACCGACAAGACGGGAACGCTCACTGAGAACCGGATCACCGTGATGAAGTATGTCGATGCATTCGGTAAAGTATCCGATGATGTTCTCCATATCGCCTATGTTAGCAGCTTTTTCCATACGGGCGTTTCTAACCCGCTTGATAAGGCCATCCGGGATTATAAATCGTGGGAGATGCAAGGCGTGACCAAAATTGACGAAATTCCGTTTGACTTTGAGCGGAGAAGGGAGTCAATTGTTTCAGGGGCAAACGGTTCGCAGCAATTAACCACAAAAGGCGCTCCCGAAGCCATCTTTCCTATCTGTACGACCTACAATGCGCAGGGAAAAACTTTGAACGTTGATTCGAAGTTCCTTGAAATCGCTAACAAGCAGTTTCAGGCGCTGAGCAGCGACGGATTTAAAGTATTGGCCATCGCAAAAAAAGATGTCACCGGCAAGAAACATCCTTTTGAAAAAAGCGAGGAACAAGGGATGGTTTTCCTCGGCTTCGTTGCCTTGCTTGATCCGCCAAAGGCAACGGCCTCCGAAGCCATCCGTGAACTCGAAGGTTTGGGAATTGAATTCAAAATCCTCACAGGGGACAATGAACTTTTGACCCAGAAGATTTGCCGCGATCTGCGTGTCCCCGTAAAAGGTATTGTCTTGGGGTCGCATCTCAGCACGCTCTCAGATGCGGAGTTGCAGAAGCTTGTGCTCTCAACGACAATATTCGCACGCATAGATCCTGAGCAGAAGGAAAAGATTATTGCGCTGATCCAAAAAGGCGGCCAGGTCGTGGGTTACCTCGGAGACGGCATCAACGACGCTCCGGCGTTAAAAGCGGCTGACGTCGGAATTTCAGTGAGTAATGCCGTCGACGTGGCCAAAGAAACAGCCGATATTATTCTATTGCGAAAAAGCCTCCGCGTACTCAAGGACGGGGTCGCCGAAGGAAGGAAAACTTTCCGTAACACGCTCAAATACATTCTCATGGGTATGAGCTCAAATTTCGGCAATATGTTCTCCATGGTGGCCGCTTCGGCTTTCCTGCCCTTTTTGCCCATGCTCCCTACCCAAGTTCTCCTTAACAATTTCCTGTATGATATTTCACAGTTATCCCTCTCCGCCGATACTGTGGATCCTGAGGATGTTGTCCGGCCGTCAGTATGGAACCTCAAATTTATCAGGCGGTATATGATTATCTTTGGCTCAATCAGCTCGCTGTTTGATTTTATCACCTTCGGCGTCCTCTACCTTGCCTTCAGCCACTCGCAACACCAATTCCAGACCGGCTGGTTCATTGAATCAATAGCCACGCAGGTATTCGTTATCTACGTCATCAGGACAAGGAAAATTCCATTTTTACAGAGCAAACCCAGCGCCATCCTTATGTTTAATACCCTCATAGCCGTCATTATCGCATGGGCGCTGCCGCTGATGCCGTTCGCGAAAATATTCAATTTACAGCCCCTGCCCGTCATATTCCTCGCGGCCATACTCGGTATCGTGCTCGTGTATCTGGTGCTCGCTGAGTTCGTGAAACGCATTTTTTACAGGAAATACGTCGAGGCGTAAAAACCCCGATAGGTAAAAGGTTCCTGATTATAGCAGGCGGCAAATATAATGATCAGGCCTGCAGCAGCTTCTCGTCGTGGCGGCGCCAATTTTGCATTGTCGGCAGATCGAGCCGCCCGCCTTTAATGAGCGAGCTCAGATGTTTGCCTCCCACAAAATGCGGAAGGACGACGTAGTCCGCTCCCGCGCGGTAACATTCCACAGCTTCCCAGCGCGTGTATGCTGTCACGATAATTTGGGGAGCTTTGCCCCAGGTTTTTTTCAACTCATGGATTTTCTTAAGGAGAAGCAGGCTGTCATCAAGGTCCGGGATCGTGGAGACGATGAGGTAGGCGGTGTCGAGGTGGACATGCTGCTGGATGTCGGTGTCGGTAATGTCGCCGAATACTACTTTGTATTTTTGCTCTTGCAGGCGCTTGACAATCTCGGGGTCAAAGTCGACGACGACAAGCTTCTGCTTGTCTATCGTCTGGAGCAGGTGGCTCCCGAGGCGGTGGGCTCCCACGAGGATGATAGGGCCTTTCATGACTGCCGGAAGGGCGAATTCCTCCGTTATATTTTTCTTTTCAAACATGGTGAGATATTTTCCGATCTTTTCATAGAGCGCATGCGTGTGCTGGATGGCGTATGTCGAGATGATGAAAGTGACGATGCTCACCGCGGTTATCAAAGAAACATCGTTATTTGTGACGTGTCTCAGGCTCAAACCCATCGCCATGAGGATAAGGCTGAATTCTGAGACCTGCGTCGACGTGATGCTCGTGGAGAGGTTCGTTTTTCGGCTGAATCCCAGCAGCCCCATGATGGCAAGCATGACCAGGGGCTTGATAATCAGGACAAAAAGCGAAAAAACGATTGCGGGCAGTATAATAGACTTCATGTCCCCGAAGACCAGTGAGGAACCGAGGACGACAAAAAATATCACGATAAAAAAGTCCCGTAACGGGCGAAGCTGGGCTTCAATCTCGAATTGTTCCAGCGATTTGGCCAGCGCTATGCCCGCGAGGAATCCGCCTATCTCCACCGAGAGGCCCACGTATTTGCTCGAAACCACGAGGCTCAGCCCAAGCGCCCATGCTATGCTGGTGACAAAGAGGAGCTCGCGCGACCTCGCGAGTCTCTCAAAAATCCACGGGAAAACTTTCTGTGACAGCCAAATGATAATCCCGAAAAGCACGACGCTTTTTGCAAACGTGATAAGAAAGGCAAAAAGATTGAGGGACGAAGGATCCTGCTGGAACCCGGCAAGGAAAATGAGCAGGAAAATTGCCACGACGTCCTGGACTATCAGATATCCGACAACTATCCTGCCGTAGAGGGTTTGCAGGTCGCGCTTTTCCGACAGCAGTTTGACGACTATGATTGTGCTCGAGAACGTGAGCGCAAAGGCGATGTACAGGGCGGCAAGGTTCGAGAACCCGAGCGCTTTAACCGCGAGGAAGCCAATTCCGGCTGTAAGCGCTATCTGCCCGAGCCCCAGGCCCACAGCGGCCCTGCTGATGGTGCGGAGTGTATTGAAGCGCATTTGCAGGCCGACAAGGAAGAGCAACAACGTGATCCCGATAGTCGCCATAACATGAAGCACGTCCCTGACCCCCGTCGTCAGCACCCCAACGCTGCCGACAACGATTCCGGTGACAAGGTAGGCGACGATAGTCGGCTGGCGCAAAAAGCGCGCAACGATGCCAAGTACGGCCGCTATGACGATGACGATGGTAATGTTGGCGAATGCTTGAGTCATGCCTACAGTATAACAAAAAAACCCGATCAGGACGATCAGGCGGGTGAACGAACAATTCTGATAAGTTCCCATGGCGACTCGATGATGCGACGTTTTGGGACGCCCGCCGCAATGAAATCATCAACCGTGCAAGGCCCCGTCGCGACACCGATGAAAGGAATACCGAGCTTCTGCGCAGCTTCATAATCAATCAGCGTATCACCGGCAAGGGCCGTGTCAGTTCGTCTGACGCCTGCCTGCGCAAATTTCTTCAATGCCGGCTCGAATGCGCCCGGGTGGGGCTTGCGAAACGGAGTGTCACGGGACGTAGTGACGACGGTGAACATCCTCGGCTTGATTCCGACCTCTTTCCATCGTCTCAGCGTAGATTCCCTGTCGCGATTGGTAACTACGCCAAGGTGCATCCCGCAATCCCGAAGATCTTTCAGCGTATCAAGAAGCCCCGGAAAAGTCGGAACCTTAAGATTCCCGTTGTGCTTCGCCAGATATGCTTTCCGGAATCGCAGATGGTCATTCGGCCAAAGGTATGGGAGCATCTCTGACTCCCACTGCATTCCGAATGCGCGCCTGAGCTGTCCGGGTGTCGGGACGCGAAGCCGGAGTTGCCGTGCCATCGCGATGTGCGTGGCAACCGCGCCGGGATAGGAGTCAAGGAGTACTCCGTCATTATCTACGAACAACCCGCGGATATATAGAACTTTGCCTGACATTTCATACCTCCACGTGGGAAATAAAAAGAGCTGTTGTTTGAGAGAACAACAGTAACAAAAAAGCGCCCCCGATGTCAAATAGCCCGTGTTTGCAGAGCCCTAAAGAAGAGAGATCTTCTCCCGTATTCGGGTGGCTACTCCGTCTTTCTGAAGCCCGTTTGCCGCTTTTATGACATCTTCCGCTGTCCTATTGAGTTTGTTGGCTACGCTAGAAATAGTTATGTATTTGTGTTGAATCAGTTGCCTCACGATCTCTCCGCGGATTTGCCGCAGGGATCCTTCAAACTTTGACTGCTTGGAAAGCGCCGGAATACGTTCAATTCTGTTCGGCAGGGCGAGTCTGCTGTAGTCCATGAGCGCATTGTGCCAGTCACGTGAACGCCGACGTGGCAATAGTTGCCATGCCACTTGTTCTATACGTCTTAAAGATGTTGATGCGGGCAAATTGAGTTCATGGAGGATAACCCGCCGGATGTTCGTATCCACAGTGATGAGCGGCTTATTAAAAGCAAAAATAAGTAATGCGTTCGCTGTGTATGGTCCGATGCCCGGAAGCTGTTGTAAAAGCCGGGGGTCATCGGGGAATTTGCCGCCGTACGCGTGAACGACAGACTTGGCTAGTTTGCCGAGGTTAATAGCGCGGCGATTGTATCCCAAGCCGGACCACATCCCCAGAAGCTGTTTATTCGTCGCATGTGAAAGACTCCTCCAATTTGGCCATTTCTTTATCCATGCGAGGTAGACGGGGACGACGCGGTCAACCTGTGTCTGCTGGAGCATAATTTCAGCGACAGCGATTTTATAGGGGTCGGTGGTATCGCGAAAGGGAAGCTTGCGGCCGTGCAAACGGTAGAAACGGAGAATTCTTCCCCGGAGCATAAGAACCTTTTTTTTCGGGATTTTTTTCATGACGTCAGTATATCAGATTGTTGTTGATTTATCAGTGTTTTTTCTCTACAATGCACGAGGAGGGTGTTTACTATAACGCGGCGGAGTTCTGACACCGCTTAGCCATGATATCCCGGTGACATGATAAAGAATAACATACTTAAAACAGCGCTGCTTTCTTTTTTGTTTTTGGCTCTTCTCGGGGTCTATTTTCTGCCGACACTGAGTGCGGGGAATTTTTTGATCCCCTCGGACATTTACGCGCAGTATGACTCCGTGTTCCGCGTCAACGGATATACAGCGTACAACAATCTTTCGAGCGACCTGGCGCTCCAGTTCCTTCCATACCGAGCCGTCGCGCAACAGTCGATTGTACCCACGTTTTGGAACCCTTACTCGGTGGGCGGATTACCTTTTTTCGAGGATATCCAGGCCAGATCATTTGAGCTGACAAATCTTCTCGCCGATCTCGCGAGGATTCCTCTCCAGTATTTCTTCATGTTTTCAGCCGCGGCTCTCTTACTCTTTGCTGGTTTATCAATGTTTTTCTTTATCAAAGAGCTGCAGCTCTTTGACAGCGATGCGCTTTTTGCCGGTATAGCGTACATGTTTTCGAGTCCCATCATCATTTGGATAAATTACAGCCTCGGCACCGCGTTTCTTTGGCTTCCGTTTCTATGTTTGTGCATCGAAAAGATTTTCCACGGCAAAAAAATATTCCTGCCCCTATTGTCAATTGCCGTATGTTTTCTGCTTTTTGCCGGGCATCCGCAGGCGGCTATCATCAATCTTGCGTTCGTTGCCATGTATTCAGTATATGCTTTCCTGAGAAACCAAAAACCAAAGAAAGTTCTTATACTGTTTATTGTCCTTTTTCTACTTCTCGGGATCGGATTGTCGGCGGTTCAAACCCTGCCCGCGTACAGCTTCATCAAACAAAGCGACGTATACACCCTCGGCAGGAGCGCGAACCACGGTGAGCTTCTCGCCACAGCCAAAGACCAAGCCGCGCATTTTTTTACCAATGCAAAGCTTTTTGGGCAACGGCTGTTGCTGAGAGCAGTGTTCCTTGTCGCGCCGAACCACTTTGGAAGCCCGGTTGCCCGGAATTACCATTATCCCGAGAAACCGCTTTCGAATAATTTTTTTGAGACAACCTCATATGCCGGTATTGCCACCGTCCTCTTGGCGCTCGCTGCATTATTTTTTATTAGAAAAAGAAGCCTGACATTTTGGGTGGTATCAGCCGCCGTCGCTTTTGCATTTTTTGCCAATCTGCCGTTTTTCAATTTATTTTCTTTACTGCCGATTATCAACAAAGTCAATCTAGGAAGACTGACGTTCATCTTCATATTCGCTGCCATTGTGCTTGCTGCTTACGGCTTCCATGAGCTTCAGAAGATTGCGCGAAAAAAAATCTCCAGCAATAAAATATTTTACGTCCTCGTCATTCTTGTTATCGCCTCCGTGTTCGTTGATCAAACCGTCAACTTTACCTCTCTCGTGGACAGGCACGACTACCCATTGAAAAAGTTCGCGGATAACGACATCGTCGCTTTTCTGCAGGGTGATCCGACGGCCCGGTTTATTGCCCTCGGCAAAGGCGGCGGCAGTATTAAAACGCCGCTTATCCCCAACCAATCGATGATGTACAGGATTGACGACCTGCGAGGGTACTTTGTCATGATCCCCGGGGACTTTTTTCAGCTCGCAAACAGATATTTAAACAGGCAGAATAACTATTACTTTGCGAGCGACATTATCAACCGCAATTTCCTCAACATCTACGGTGTGAAATATATCATCTGTGAAAAAGACATGTGCGGGAAATATACCGGCGATTTCCCGGTGGTCAAAGAAAGCGCGAACGTCCAAATTCTGCTTAACGCGCAGGCGCTTCCTCGTGCGTATATTTCATATGCGTATCGCGGGTATACCGGCATGGACCAGGTGTTCTCAGCGTTCGATGACAAAGGATTCGATGTCTCCAAGGTGTCGCTTGTCAAAAATGCTCAAAACAAGGACTCTCAGACGCCGAAGAGCGCCGCCAGTGTTCGAAACGGCAAGGACAGTATTTCAATCTCGGCGACGGCAGTGGAAGACGGCGTACTCGTCGTATCGAGTAATTATTATCCCGGCTGGAAAGCCACGGTCAACGGTACCCCTACTGATGTTCTCACTATTGACGGGGCTTTAATGGGCGTCCGTGTGGCAAAAGGCGCAAACGATGTCGTGTTTACATACCGGCCGCGATTGTTCACCCTGTCTCTCATAATAAGCCTCGTGTCATTTTTTCTCATGCTTGCCTTTTCCTATTTTATTCTTCGACGGCCGAAAAAGATGGAAGCCGGCAATGTGACTTTATAATTCCATGAAAGTTCCTACAATCGTCACGAAGAGATTTATTCTCCGCCCGCACACGAAATTCGACGCGCAAACTTTGGCCCGAAATATAAACGATCGGATGATAGCGCGAAACACCATGCGAATTGTCTATCCGTACAGATTAAAAAATGCGAAAGAGTGGATTGCGAAGCTGACCAAGGATGCAAGGAAAAAACAGCCGACATGGCGTCATTTTGCAATCGACATCGGAGGGGAAGTTGTCGGAGGTATCGGATTCGACGGGATTGAACCGGCCCACAAAGCCGAGCTTGGGTATTGGCTTGCCAGGAAATATTGGGGGCGGGGGATAATGACCGAAGCGGTGCGGGCGGTGGTGAGATACGGCTTTACCACGTTGAGGTTCAAAAGGATATCCGCCTACACCCTGACTTTTAACACCTCTTCACAACGTGTGCTTAAAAAGAACGGTTTTAAACAGGAGGGGTATTTGCGAGAAAACGTGAAGAAAAACGGACGATTCGTCGACAGCTATCTTTACGCAAAGACACGCTGATTTCGACGGTGTTGATTATTTCCTGATTTTCTGCTTATACTGAAGTATAACACTATGGAAACGCCGTCAAACAAACTATATCGGTCCCGTCACGACAGGATTATCGCAGGTGTCTGCGGCGGTCTGGCAAAGCATTTTGACTTAGATCCGGTCATTGTCCGCGTGCTTTTTGTCCTTCTTTTCCTGGCAAAGGGCGCCAGTTTGCTCGTGTACATCGTGCTGATGATCGTTATCCCCGAGGAACCCGGCCCGGAAGTGGAAATACATCGTAACGAAAAAGCCAAGGAATTTGTGCGTGAGGTAGGCGAGAAAATACGTTCTGTGGTGGGCGGGGATGCAGCCGGTTCTCAGAAACCTTTTGATACGCGGACGATGTTTGCGCTTATTATCATATTCGTAGGTCTGTTGCTGCTCGTACAGCAATTCACTCCGTTCGTATGGCTGCAATGGAGATTTATTTGGCCCGCCCTCATTATCGTGATGGGCGTGTTGCTTATTTTCAACCATAAAGAAAAATAATATGGACGACCAACAAACTCAAAAAACTGCCAGCCAAACTCCCTCCAAACATGAGGAGCAGGATCCTTCCGCGGAGTCCAAAGAGCGCGGGCAGGGCAGTGCCCAGCAGCAAAAAACCGAGATTCACCATCATTATCACTATGACAGGCAAGGCGGGATGAATTTTGGCAGGATTTTTCTCGGCCTCATCATTCTGGTGATTGGCATGATGTATTTGGCGAACAATCTCGGCTGGATGAATCTGAGCCTCCATTTCAACGCGAGCATGATATGGCCCCTCGTCCTCATTTTTATCGGTCTGTCACTATTCCAGCGCCGGGGCTGGTTTGGCGGGGTATTCGGCATCCTCCTGACTCTTTTGGTCGTTGTCGTCATCGCGATAATGGTATTCGGCGTAGACATGACCGGTACCACAACGGTATCGACTACCAGGTCAGTTGAAATCCAAAAAAGCGCGGATATTACCTCCGCGCGCGTTGCCATATCATCCGGCGCCGGAAAATTGATTGTCAAAGGCGGTTCATCCCAGCTGGTTTCCGGAACATTCGCATCGAACTTTCTCACCCTGTCACAGAGCTCGCAGGTTGCGGACAAAATCCAGGATGTCTCCCTAAAAACTGAAGGAAAGTGGACGGGGTTCGGCCACAAAGTCAACACGTTCGACCTGCTCTTGAATTCCATGACGCCTTTCGCGCTTACATTCGATACCGGCGCTATCGATATGAATATCGATTTGCGCACTGTGATGGCGACGTCAGTCGATATTTCCACTGGCGCCTCAAAGCTTACTCTCGTATTGGGAGACACCGTAGCATCATCAGCCGTGTCCATAGATGCGGGAGCGAGCTCCATAGACATCACCGTCCCGAAAAGTGTCGGGACCCAGGTAAAGATAGATTCGGGGGCATCATCGAAACAGCTTGACGATTTCACCAAAGTTGACGACAAGACTTATGCCACTGACAATTACTCAACGGCGGAAAAGAAAATTACCATAGACCTTACCGTGGGGGCGACAAGCCTCAACGTCCACAGGCAGTAATTTTGTTGAGATATTAGTAGATACGCGGGACACTTTAGTTATCGTGTCTTTGTTGGGTGCGGGAAGATCGCAGCTCCTCCGGAGGGGCTCCACTTTTCTTTGCTTGTCCAAAGAAAAGTGGAGAGAAAAGAAAGGACAGCGTGGCGCAAACTCCCCCGTCAGTCGCGACTGACGGGGTCAGACAGTGCGCCCCGCGATGGGAGAGTGTTTTTCTGGTTTTGTGCAAACCAGCCATCTTCAAGACTGCAACATAGAAACTACCAGCGTGAACTGGTGGTAATTTATTTATTACAAACTTATTGTGGTGGTCTTCGGAGGAAATTAGAGTGTTGTGATTGGTCGGGACTGTACGATATAGAATTTACCTTTTTCGAAGGCCCACTCTATGTCCTGAGGGAATTTGTAGTGTTTTTCTATTGAGAGACAAAGTGAGGCAATCTCCATTATCTGTTTGCCGGTGAGTTTTTGTTTGTCGCGCTTTACCTTCGGTACGGCGACCAGCTTTGATCCGCTCGCCCCTTTTTTGACTATCATGTCTTTTTGCGACGAGACATTAATATCGAGGATGGCGCCGGTTCTTTTGTCAAAAATGTACGTATCGGGGGTTATCCTTCCCGAGACGATTGATTCACCTTGGCCCCATCCGGCCTCTAGCACCATCTGATCGCGATCTTTCGTCACGGGATGCGCGGTAAAAGTTATGCCTGAAATTTCAGAGCTCACCATTTTTTGGACTACGACGGCGACGGACACTTTCTGCTTGTGCATTTTTTTCTCGAAGCGGTAAAAAATTGCGCGCGGGGTAAAAAGGGACGACCAGCATGTTTTGATCATGCCCAAAAGTTTGCTGCGCGTGACGAAGAGATAGCTCTCAAGCTCGCCGGCCCATGATGCCACGGAGGAGTCCTCAGCTGTTGCTGACGAACGGACGGCGACAAACGGCGCGCCGAGCTTGTCGAAATCAGCCAGAAACTCCCCGCCCAAGTCTTCTGGAAATTTTGCCAGGCGTATTTCATCGCGGAGCTCGTGCGATGCCCTGTCAACGGATGAGATATCCTTCGGATTCACCTTGTGAAGCCACTTGTCTATCTCGACGTCTATGTCGGTCTCCTCAATGAACCGTTCAAAAGCGTCAGCAAGCACGACGAATCCCGGCGGGACGGGGATTTTTGCCTGGGTCATTTCACCAAGCGACGCGCCTTTACCGCCTGCTATTGCCACGTTCTTTTTTGATATTTTAGAAAAGGGGAGAGAGTAGATCATAGGACAATGATAGTATAGCATATGGCTTATGGCGAATAGAATGCATGGAACCTGCCGGAGTTTGACGAAGGCCATGAGCCGTGATAGGGTAACTCTCCAAAACAGGGCCCTTTTCAGGAGGATAACATGAAGTTTCCTTTAGCAATCGAGCTGGTGTCATTCAGCCATGCCAACGCTGAGGCGGCTGGGGTATATCCATTCTGTTCGCCAGACAGCAGAACCTTCCAGCACATTTTCGATGTGCGGTATTTGCCGAATCCGTTCAATGAGCCGACTCTGCGCGATTTGAACGGACTGGACAAGGCGGTGCGGCAATATGTGCTCCAAAGTCTATCGACGCACCTCTGGACCTTGATGAGCGAGGTTGTCCGCACGTTGCTCAAAAAGGCGGCAGATGAGCCGGCCGATGCCGCGCCTCTGACTGTCCGGTTCTGCTTCGGATGTACCGGCGGAAAACACAGGTCAGTCGCTCTTGCCGCAGAGTTTCACGATTGGCTGATGAACACTCACGGTGATGAATGTCTGTCTATCTCAATCCGCCATCTGGCGCTTGAGACTCTCGGTGTCACGACACCGCCACTTGGCCAGCCCACAGGGGCAATCGTCTGACCGGGTCAACAGCATGCGAACCCGCCCATCTATCGAGATGAGGCGGTTTTTTTAACCAATCAGCGCACCCGCGCCTGCCCGCCGCAGGGCTTCGGCAGGCGGGGAGGGGTTCGCTGGGAAGTTGGTAAATTCTTTATTGGTTTAATCCAGCATGTCGGGTTGACAAATGCCCCCGCCCGTGCTAATATGCGAGGTCAAAATCGGACATTGATATCCATGTAAACACATACAACAGTCGAGCTCAGCTCGACAAGGAGGATTGTAGTGAGCATTATTCCAGTTCCAGAGGGGAGTTCCCGTTGCCGTATTTTGGTGCGGCACTCGAAATCGGTCCAAGACGGACCGCAGAAGACACGAACACTCACACCCGAAGGCATCCTCCTCGCGAGGAGGATTGCACCGGCATATCGGGGCATCTTTGCCGACCTTACGGAGAGCTTCGGTGCTCCGCAATTTCGCTATAGCGGTCTCATTCGTGCCGCCCTGACAGGGTGGGAAATCTGCCACCCGCTCCAGCTCGCGGAAGATCCAAGGCTCACACTCGCAGTGAGTCTTAAGAAGATCCCCGGGGAATGGTACGCAACCCAGAAAGCTGCCGGCAGGACCGTACCGGAGATGATCCGTGCGGTGGCCGCGGATCTTTCACTCCTGGCAGGCCAGCCGATCGATCAGCGCCTCCAAGAGGTGGAGGAGTTCATGGTTGGGCGCGGAGCCGACGAAGAACACCGTTTGGTAGTGGGATTCGCCCACGAGCCTGAGCCGGGCCTCCTCGTCGCTACGCGCGGGTGGCTTACCGAAGGGGAAGCGGGTCTCAACGAGTGTGAGGCCTACATCATCTTCACCGATGAGAACCACAAGGTTCTATCAGCTTCCACGCTCATCCCCCTGGATCCTGAGGCCGTCTGATAATGGCCAGTGCTCAAAAGGGCTCTCGTTGAGTCCCGACGAGCCAAAGTACCCGAACCGCCTTTCGTTTTCGTGTTTTTCACGAGCGACTGGCGGTTCTTTTTTTACTTTAATTATCGTTGAAAAACTAAATTATCAGAGGTATACTCAGGGTACTATATAACGCAATCATCTATGCCTCGCCATTTACCAGAGCAAGGGATTTCACCCGGCCCAGAGTTCCGGGAAGCTGAGACGGAGCATCCCGCGCTTACCGTGTTTCTCATGCGGCACGGAGAGTCCGGCAAGGACAAATCATCTCCGACGCGCGGACTGACTGACAAAGGCCGTGAACAGGTAGGCGAAAACTTCAACGGCCTTATCAACCAAATCATCAAAGATGAACTTCCTGAGTTCACCGACTTTGATGATCCTGAGAAACGCCAACAGGCCGCCCAAGAGGCACTGGGAAAAGTTGAAATACACTTAGCCGACTCCGAGACTGACAGAACCATGGAGCAGGCCTGGCAGGAGCGAGAAATACTCGCCAAGCTTGGTGTACCCCAGGAACGCATCTTTGTCTCACGCGCAGTGCAGGAATGGGCACGCAAGACCGGCCTTCTCGGACCTGAGGCGGCAGATCAGGGTGGCCCCGGCGTCAAAAGACGGCTTGTCGGAGTACAGGGAATGGATCAGGCGCCGGAATTCAGAAAACTCATCGACAACCCTGAGTATCAGGCGAAGGTGGGCGCAAGCGATGAAATCGGCGCATGGGCGCGTACCCCTGACGATGAAGTTCCTGCAGGCGTAGAAAAACATAGTGAGATGGAATCACGCATGGACAGTGATCTTGCAAAGGTCCAGAGAGTCACTGAAGGACGGCTTGCACATCACCAGCAGCGGGTTGTATATGTCGCTAACAGCCATGCTTCGATTATCACATTGGCCGCGGCAAAGGAGCTCGGCATCCCCTTGGAAGAGCTTGGCCATGTGGATAATGCCGAAGGACTCCGGATGGATTTCTATGGATCCGGAAAAAAGAGAGAGGTGACGCCTTTCGGGAAAAATCTTGAGGCAAAGGCAGCAAGCTTAAAGCAGCAGTAGTCTGTCGGGACTGTGTGAGTTACCGAAGTTTTTTTACCGTCCCGTGATATCCATCCACTTCGATGATGTCCCCGTCTTTTATCAAAAGCGTGGATATACGAAGTCCAGTGACGCAGGGGATACCCGCTTCACGGGCGAGAGTAGCAGGATGGGAGGTAACACCGGTGCCGCCGTCTGCGACCAAACCGGCTGATTTCTGAATCGCCGTGGAAAAGCTGGGTACCGCCTGCACAGTGACGATAATATCGCCGGGTTTGACTTTTGACAGCTCGTCGAGGTTAATGACGAGTTTCGCGGGTCCTTTGGCGCGACCTTCGGACACCGGGGTGCCGTGCAATATCTTCCACGTCGAAGGAATCTGCAAGAGGTTTTTTTTGATATGCTGAGCTTTTTTACCTGTTGTCACGGTTATCTTGCCATGCGTCGCAGTGTACAGCGCAAGATTGTATCTCTCGCGGAGGATGTGTGAGTAATCTCGTCCTTTCACGAGCGCCTGGTACGGTTCCTCGCGGAGACACTGACGGAGGTGGATGAGCGGGATCGCCAGACGGCGGGAATACTCGAACAGTACGGTATCAAAGTGGTAGAGGGACAGCGAAACAAACCGCTTGCGAAACTCTTTCAGGTAGATACCGTCGCGCATTGCCGCGAAAATTTTTCGCTCTATGGGGCGCAGATGGCACGCTCTCTCGGCAAGTGAAACTCGCTCGACGGCATCTGCGTGGAAACGCTCGATTCTTTGGATGTTCGCCTGGATATTGCCGCGCTTGAGTATGCCCTGCAAACGGAGAATAAAGTCTTTTGGCTCCCAGACCGGGTCCTCGTAGTCGCGCGTGATCCAAAAGAACTTTTTGCAGTGCGCGCGGAATTTTCGGGCGAATCCCGGATACCTACCTAAAAGTTTTTCGATTTCCTCCGGCTGTTTTTTCAGCAACTCTCTCAGCGAACTCGAAGATTGTACGTATGCGGCGAGGGTATAGAGTCCTTTTTCTTCCTCCTTAGGGTACATTGCACGCGTATTTGTCGTCAGCATGGTGAAGTAGCGTTGGCGCTGTTCTGAGGAGGAGACTTTAAGGAACAGGAGTCCTTTGAGGTAGCTGTACAGCTGTTTTTCGACTGTCAAAATAGTAAAATACGGGCCATACATACTTCTGTAGAGATCAGCGTACTTTTGGTAAAGAAGCGCCAAAGCTGTCGGGCTCATGTTGCGCAGGTTTTTTCTCGCTGTGTGCTGAGCGAAAGCGACGAGCTTCGTGCCCTGCTTCCTGACCCGTGCAATGATGTGCAGGAAAAATTTGGGATCATCTAAAATCTGGCCCAGGATGTTTTGAGCGGCAAGATACGCATGCTCCTTGTCGGCAAAAAACCACAACATCCGTTTTTCAAGCATCGCAGTGAGGGGGAAGTAGTGCTTGGCAATGTCAGCGGTGATCGTTGTAACGGCTTGCAATGAAAAAACATTTGGCAATGGGCTCATGCGCTGCCGCTGGGAGAGTTCCTGCCATTCGTGATGCGGCCTCCGCCACTTCTTCCCGAGAATTCTGATGACTTCACGTTCGCACTGTTGAAATGTTTTATAGAAAATGCAATGCACGCCCATTTTTTTCGGCACGATGAGATTTTGTTCCTGGTCCTCAATAAACAGAATTTCGTCCGGCCGCACATCGAAGCGTGCACATATCCACTCCATGGTTTCTTTGCTGGCTTTTGGCAGCCGTAGTTCCTGCGTGTTTACCGCATTGTCGAAATGCATCCGAAAGTGTAGACGATCTTCTTTGTATTCGAACCACTGGATGAGGTTTTTACTCAGGATAACGCAAGGATATCCCTCGAGTCTAAGCTGCTTGACCATGTTGATTGCCGGGGGGTTAAACTGTTGTTGGTCGAGGTGCCACTGGCGCATAGCTCTCCAGTCCTGTTTCCATCCAAGCTCTTTGATCGGCCGCTGCCATCCTTCGACCTCGGAGATCTTGTTTTCGGCGATCATGTTGAAATATTTGGTATACAGAATGTCATACACCTTTTTCCAGGGAGTGTGGTGAATCCTGCCGAAATGTTTTGCCGTGCTCTTGTGATCTCCGAGGATGACAACCCCGTTGAAATCAAAAAGGATGAGTTTTATCTTAGGATGTTTCATAGCCTTATTACTATACCATGAGTCGCGTCAACCTCGACACGGTCGCCATCTTTGAGAACTTTTGTTGCAATTTTCGTACTTATCACGCAAGGAATTTTTAATTCCCGGGAAACAATCGCGGCATGGCTTAGCATTCCGCCGCCTTCGTCGGTGACCAGGCCTTTGATCCGTCTCAAAAATGGTATTTGGTTAGGATGGGTCATGGGGACGACAAGGATTGGGTTCCGCGGCCAAGAAGTTCTTCTGATTCGTTTTACCACCGTGCCGATAATTCGACCGGGTGATGTGGTCGTACCGTGCAGTGCATTCACGCCAATGTATTTACGTCCCTCGGCAAAGTGACGTCGGATTGTGGCAAGCGCTGAATGTCCGCTTTGGATAAACTCTTTCCCGTTAACATAGAGGTATGCGTAGCCGGAAGCTCTTTTCACCAAGGTTTTCTTTGGAACGGCTAGTTTCGCTGCTGTGAGTGTTTTTCTTAGTTCAGACCGCGTCATCATAAGGAGGAGCCGAGCAGGGACATGTATTTTTCTCCCAAAACTTTGTATCGCACGGACAATAAGTTTTTCGCATCGGGGATAAATTTCCGCGAGCTTGTTGCGTTCCACTGACAACGCGCGAAGGCCTTTTCTGGGGAAACGCGGCATATCTTCCGCGGCAAACTCCAGGTAACGCCAGAAAAGATTAAACCCGCCGATGCCTCCCATGTACCGGGGGTACTCAGCAATGACAAAGCGCAGAAATCGCTCAGGGTCAGTTTGAACGAGTAGGGAGTACTCCTCGAGTTCCTTTTCAAACCTTTTACACGCTTGAGCTGCGCGTAACCTTGTACGGCTGACCCATGCCGGGTCGCGGCGGATTCTTTGTGCAACGTTCCGAATTACGAGGTCAATATCGTAAAACGTGTGCATTGCCCTTGCGTCTCCTAATGCGCCTGACGGGCCATAGGTGAGGTCGGAAATATTCCTGCATAAGTTTCCATAACCCTCAGCGATGCAGCTTTCGGTGAAAAGAGGAAGCTTGCGGTACACGCCGCCTCGCAAGGAAAAGTGGTACCTGACAATTGCTGTTGAGACATCCATGTTTCAATCAATTAATCCAAGTTTGAGGTGTTTATTAAAGCCAGACCATTTCCATTTGGATGGATATTCGACGAGACTGTGTTTAACCGGGTTGTGGTGGATGTATTCGATATGCCGGTTGAAGTCCGTCTGATTGCGGATTACATGGTCATGGAAGGAAGTTTGCCATATTTTATGACCATGCATCTTTTTATGATGATCAGGCTCGAAAGCCTGATCTGCGGTTAGGGAAATATGTTTTTCGGTTTGCGATTTATTCTTCCCGCCCCACCGTAGCTCATGCTTTCGAGCATGAGCAATCCCGATGCCATAATCTTGATTGAGCATCCAGCTGAAGTTGCCCTTGATGCTTTGCATTATCTGCGAAATGTTCTTCTTTCCAATAACTGCAACCAGCAGGTGAAAATGATCCGGCATGATTACCCACGCAAAAAGGTTAATATATTTCTCCTTTACTTGGTAGTTGATACAATTCAAGAGTAGAGCCGCCTTTGTTGGATCATTAAAAATTTTGGCATTCCGAAACGTCTTGCTGGTTACAAATACATATCGGCTCTCCTCGTCATAATATCTTTTTGGACGAGGCATAATGACTAAATCTTTCTCACAATCCCTTTTGTAGCATCGACCTCCACTCGATCACCGTCCTTGAGCACCTTGGTCGCAATTTTTGTACCGACAATGCAGGGAGTCTTGAGTTCACGGGCCACAATTGCCGCGTGCGCCGTCATACCGCCCTCGTCGGTAACAATAGCGGCGGCTTTGCGAATGGCTCCCATGAGCCAAATAGTGGTCATGGGGGAAATAAGTATATCGCCTTTTTTCATTTTTTTCTGATCCGATCGAGTAACCACAATCTTCACCGTTCCCTCGACTTTGCCCGGGTGCGCTGTCGTGCCGGCTATATGGGAAGGATGTTCCACCTGAACGGGCTCCACGTGCAGCCGGAAATACTGTCGCGCATGTTTTCCGGAGAGGACTCGCCATTTCCCACGCAGCATCTCAATGATGAAAAAATCTTTTCTGCGTTCAATCTCCTGGGGAGACAATCTGTGGCCTTTGAAATATCGGCGCAGAGAAGCCACGTCGTACCAGATGAGGTCTTTGGAAGTTTCCCGGGGAAGGAGGACATGGAGCTGGGAGATGAGCAGGGTATAGATCTGATCAGCGATCCGTTCCCCCGCCTCGTAAAAATAAGTAAACCATCGGAGGATTTCGACAGCCTCCCTGGCGGTACCGGTGAGCTTCAATCTCCGCATAAGTCGCGTATACTCGCGTTCGGCAGCTTGATGGGTGGTGCGTATCTTTTGAAGTATCCCCGCTACCGGCTGTGGGGCAGAGAGTACCGAGAGAGCGTGGTCAACCTTGTTTGCAGGCAGTTTCCTCGCAAGGGCCGCCCGTACCTGGCGTGAGATGGAAGGTTCACCCCAATATCCATAGAAGATTGCCCCGCGAGCGTGGGAGAGGTGCGTGAGGTATATTGAGAACGTTTTTGCAAAGTTTTTCGGCGTCAATCGGTGTGAACGCTGGATCCGGGTCCACCGGTGCGCCGCCTCGAGGTATTGTACAATTTGCCTGGCCATGCGTTGTATTCGCACGCCAGAAAATTCCTTCGCGATAATTGCGCGCTGCCGTGCGTAATCATCCTGCAAGTAGTACAGCGAGGTAATATTCCCCTCGCCGACAATGAGCGTGTTTGAAATGGAGGCCTTGCCAATTTCTCGGATGCTTCGATGGTACGATAACACACGCAATGATCTATCAAGCAGGGTGTTTTCACGTGTGAGTTGTTTAACCCAACGCACCTTTTTCATGGTAGTTTTTTCACGATTCCTTTCGTTGCATCAACCTCCACACGGTCGCCATTTTTAAAAATGTCCGTTGCAACTTTCGTACCGATTACGCAAGGGATCTTAAACTCGCGCGAAACCACTGCGGCATGAGAAGTAATGCCTCCCTCGTTTGTCACAATTGCTCCCGCTTTACGACAGGCGGCAATAATTTCGGGACGCGTCTGCCCAGCGACTAGTACTTGCCCTTTTCGCATAGCGGCAATCTGTGGAAGGAGGGGCAGATCGTAGGTGAGTACTTTTACCCGGCCAACAAATTTACCGGGCGAGCCGACTTCGCCGTGTACTTCGTTTGACTGGTGAGCCTGCGTATGAGACTGGACGAACCGGGCGAGCCTCGTCGCCGCTCTCCCTGTGGACAAATACAGCCGATAATCACGCATGTGGATAACATACAACGATCTACGCATTCTGATACTTTGAATGTCGGGCCTTTTCTTTTTTTGCAAAAACTGAAGCAATTCGGTTGTAAGACAGTAATGGGCATCTTCCGCCTGCAGGCCGACTCGTCGTCCGATTTCCGCATAGAGCGGCAAACTATAGTACATTCCCCGCGTCCATGTGAAACGAATCACAAAACGCAAATGAGCGTACTCCTGGAGCATGCGAAAAAGCCAGCGGTAGTGGAGAGGCAGAGGATATCGTTTTAAAAGCCGCGCATTTTCACGCTTTGTCCGAGTTTGAGCTACGCGTGTTTGACGGAGCTTTGCACTGAGCTCTGTTGTCGGTAGCCGAAGCAACGCGATGCACTTGTCCGCAACATCATCCATCGAGTAGTCAATCAGGTTGCTATCGGCATTAATCCATGCAAACCGCTTTTGATGCCTGTTCAGAGCTTGATAAATCGTGGGAGCCACGCATTTCAGCATTTGCAAAAAACTCCCACTTTTTACACTCTTTAGCAGCTTGCGGGATCCAGAGAGTCGTCGCATCTTTATTACGAGCGCGATGAGCCCCGCATCTTCATCCTGAAACTCGAAACGCTTCACCGGCCGGGAAAGAAGCCGCAGGATCTCTTCACGTTTTTCGGCCTTCGCAATATTGACTCGTAAATAGGAACGAATGTGTTCTTCGACCTTGCTAAAGTACCAGGGAGCTGTGGTTTGAAAACGTCCATAAACCTCTGTCAGGGCAGCGAAATAACGCTTGGCAAATGAATGTAATGCCGTCGTGCTAAGTTCAGCCAGATTTGTTCTTTGTGCCGTGTGGATCATCGCTGCCATCTGATCCAAGACAATTCGCGTATCTCGGATGTCGGAGCTTACAAAGCGGCGATTTGTGAAATTCCGGAACCCTGCCGACGGCATCACTTCAAGATCCTGCTCGTTCATGTACGCTTGGATTTTGTTTTTCTTCACTATGAAGTAAAAATCACGCGAGCCCGCCCCATGGATGCGTTTGTTCCATAACGTATTGCCCCACGCGGCGATCTCCGTGCGAATTATGTAATTTCGAACTTCGAACAGCCTTTTATACAGCTGTTTCGACATATTAGACTGTCTCGATTTTTTTAGATCCTGTAGACGTATTCTCGACTCGCATACCAGATAGCGTTCCCGGGCGGGTAGCGATGCGCGCAAAGTCAGCGCGTGCTAACTCGAGGATTTGATTGTCACCGAGTTGTTCGCCCTCATGCTGCATTGCCATGTCGATGAAACGGGAAAACATGCCGTGAGTAACAAATGCGGGATTCGCACGCGTCTGTGTCCGAATACGCCGCATAAACTTGAGGAAACGTTCAGCGCGCCGGTACACATCGACAATACTTTCGTCCACGATTTTCCCGTTAAAAAGATTCTCCGTGAACATCCGGCGAACTGCCTGCCAATCAGGAGCCGCGTCGTACATCTCGCGGCTAATGCCGTCCATAGATGGATGTACTTCATGGAGCAGGTCTGTAGGTCGCAAATCAGCTGAGAGATGAGCCTCCTCGGCCAAAAGCTCCGCGGTTTGTTTCCCCCTCAAGGCAGTCGAGTGCATGATGACATTAATATCGTTCGTTTTAATTTCTCCTCGTGACAGCTTATCTTGCAAAATTTGTCGACTCGCTTCTACATCGATCGGCGGATCAATCGTTCCCTCGATATGCTGGACAGCCACCTCGTAAGGGGGTTTCTGATTCCGTTCGATCATCGCACTCAAATTCTCGATCATGCCATGACGAAGGATGTCGGCTTGCAGGGATTCACGTTCGTTTCTCATAGATAATAGATAGTTTAGTTAGCCCTCCGTGCCGTGGCTCGTCTTTTTACTATACCATTAAAACCGCTGCTGTTCACAGTTTGCATGTAGCGGATGACTAGCGGAAAAAATTGCTCATGCAAACCCCTTGTTACAGCAAGTGAGATTACCCGTCTGGTATACAGAAAGTAACATAAGAGCAGGTGACAACTCACTGCATTCACGAATCCTCGCTGTAGAAGTAACCGCTCACGCAGCGTCAATGGTCGGTACCGTTCATACCCGGCCAGTAATGCTTTGATACGGGCAGGAACAATTTTACCATGGTGTGAACATTGGCGCTGAAGCGCCTTGCCAATCTCGAGTATATACGGACCGATGTGAGCGAAGTCAAAGTCAATAAGTCCCACCAGCCGATTACCCCGCACTAAAATATTGAGCGGTTTAGGATCAAGATGGATAGGCCCGTGGGGCAGATCAGTAGGCAACGTGCTTAATTGCGCAGCTGATCGGACTGCTAGGTACTGTTGTCGCAAATCACTGGGCAACTTCGGATACACTGTCCGGTTAAACCAGCGAATCTTTTTCGGCGTAAAAAGATGCGTCAGAGGTTCGCGGTTAGAACGGAAAGTAAACGAGCGGCCAAGACGATGCATGCGCCCGAGGAGACCGCCGAGCTGGCGCAGCAACGACAGCGACAGCGTTTGTTGGTGATGGCCAACAATATACCTAAACACGATATACGACGAACCCTGATGCCGGAGGATAGCTTGCCGGTTTGGCAAGTGAACCACCCGGGGCACCGGTAAAGGCTTGAGGTGGTCGAGGAGTCGCACTTCAAAGGCCAGTTTCCTAGATTCTCGTAGACAGCGACGAACCACAAAATGACCTTTAGGTGTCACAATCATCCAGCTGTCATTGATAAACCCCTTCTTTAAACTACGATGCGACAGCACGAGTTCGAGCCCATACTGAGATGCAATGAATTGAAGGAGTTGCCGAGTTTTTTGTCTATTGAATGTTTCCATACATGAACGACTACAGTTTTTTAATCACTCCTTTTGTTGCATCCACTTCTACTCGGTCACCATCTTTAAGCACCTTTGTCGCAATTTTGGTGCCGACGACGCAAGGTATTCGCAATTCCCTAGAGACTATAGCCGCATGGCAGGTGATACCTCCTTCATCGGTAATGATAGCGCGCGCTTTTCGAATAGCAACAATACAATCCGGATCAGTCATCTGGGTCACGAGAATTTCTCCGGCTCG
Source organism: bacterium (assembly GCA_021815445.1). Taxonomy (GTDB): domain Bacteria; phylum Patescibacteriota; class Patescibacteriia; order UBA10025; family UBA10025; genus JAKAGM01. The sequence continues at coordinate 267,532 of JAKAGM010000002.1, forward strand.
GAACGCGCCAACCTCTTTTTCTGAAAAAATGAGTCTCACTTTGCCCCGCAGAGGTTTGGCACGATAGGAAGGTGTCCCATGTATACCTTTACCCGTCCCTGAGGGTTCCGTAAAAAAGTAGCCATGCTTTTGGAAAAGACTAGGCATATCCCTTGTAAAAACAAGTTTTCCGTCGATGAGCACGTACCCATGTCGCCGGCGAGCGATAGCAGGGGCCGAGGGAATGATGTTTGACTTTAGCAAAGCTTCCACCTCACTTTGTAACAACAATGCTGGATCCCGGCTGATTCCGAGCTCCTTCAGCCGCAGAAGCGTGCATGCTTTGACGAAGTTTGAAAACTCTTTCATGAGCCCCTCAGAATATACCCTATTCACATACAATCTCCGGAGGACTGGGTTCGCTTTTTTTCCATAAGTTGACTTGTATACGTCTGCCCACGGTCCGGGAAGAAAGAGAGACAGCGTATACCAAAGGTAAATATTCTCGAGAATTCCGCGCACCTGAGAATATGTTTTCCACAGGTCGTTATCTTTCAATTTCCTCCCCATGAGTTTCCGCATTCTTCGTACTTGTTTCCGGAAGCTTTGACTGGCTGCTGCGGCATAGAGACGGTGATCAGGGGGAATAGACACCACTCTTTTTTTCATTTCCTCGACATTTTTAAGCAAACGAAAAAATCTCTGACTTCTGCCGTCATATGCGGCAATTTGGTCTTTAAAATGAACGTGCAGAGACCTATTAAGAACACCGAGTATCAAAACTTTACGCCAGTAGTCGGCGAGAAAGAGTCTGTATGGCCGGGTAAAGGTTAGTGTGAGTTCGAGAGGTCGGGGTGGCATACCTTGTACTATTAAACTTCAAGCCTTTCAGCGTTTTTTTGCCTGCCCATATTTCTTTTGATAGGCCTCGATTCCCGCACGAAGAATTTCCATGGCCCGCTTAATCCTCTTGACGCTCAGCACGTATGCGATCCTGACTTCGTTTTTTCCTTTATTCTTCGTGGCATAAAAACCTGCCGCGGGAGCGAGCATGACCGTCCTTCCGCTTACTTGGAAGCTCGTGAGCATCCATCTGCAAAAATGTTCTGCATCACGCACGGGGAGCGCCGTGATGATGTAAAACGCTCCTTCGGGAGAATACAACCCCGTCCCCGGTATTTCTTGAAGTTCTTTAACTATGGTATCTCTGCGTTTACGGTATTCTCTGACTATGGGTTTGATGAACCGGGACGCGTTTTTTAATAAAGGAATAACGGCAAGCTGGCCCAGCGACGGCGATGACAGGCGGCTCTGGGCGAATTTTTCCGCACTTTCCATTACCCGTTTGTTCCTACTTGCCAGGCAACCGATTCGCGCGCCGCACAGGTTGAAGCGCTTGGAAACGCTGTCGACAAGAACCACCCTATCATGCAACGCAGGAAAGCTCATGAAACTCGCGGCTTTTTGCTTTTGAAAAACAATCTCGCGGTACGTTTCGTCGGTGATGATAAAAAGTTTGTGGCGGAGGGCCAATGCGGCAATGACCTGGAGCTCGCGGCGGGTAAAGACAGTCCCCGTCGGGTTTGAAGGGTTGCAGAGGATAATCGCCTTTGTCCTGCCGGAAATAGCTTTTTCTATATCCCGCGTCGGCGGCAGGTGGAAACCGTTCGAGGCGTGCAGCGTGACCGGAGTAAAAGATACGCCTGCGATGCGCCCAAAGGCCAGATAATTCGTGTACAGAGGTTCAAAAACGACAACCTTGTCACCGGGGTCTGTCACGCTGAGCAATGCAAAAAGTATGGCTTCACTGCCGCCGGTTGTGAGCATAAGGTCTTCTTCTTTTAACCTGATGCCGAGAGAACGGTAATATGATTGCCATGCGCGTATGACGTGGTGGTACCCTTTTGAAGGGGCATACGAGAGTGTCCCGTGATCATATTTTTTCATCTCATCAAAGAATCGTTGAGGAGTGGGAAAGTCGGGCTGGCCAATGTTAAGATGGTACACCGATACGCCCCGTTTCTCCGCTGCATTTGCAAGCCCCTGGAGCTTGCGGATCGGGGAACTGGGTGTTAATCGGGCCCGTCGTGAAATCGATGGTTCCATACAGTTATCCTTTCAATTTCCTTATTATACCCTGTCGGGCGTCTACAATTATAGTGTCACCGTCTTTTAATACCTTTGTCGCGTACTCTGTGCCTATAATGCACGGCTTTTTCATCTCCCTCGCGACAATTGCCGCATGGCTCGTGATGCCTCCGGCGTCAGTCACAAAGGCCGCCGCACGGTTCATGGCGGGTAAAAGGTCGGGGTTTGTCGCAATAGCCACCATAATGTCGCCGTACTTTACCTTACGGATGTCTTTGGCTGATTCGACGATGGCTACGCGTCCGCGAACGATGCCGGGATAAGCTGTCTGGCCTTCGATATGGGAAGCATCGCCGATTGTTTTTTGCTCGACCATCCCGAGAAACTTCCGTCGGGCAGCGCGACCGGACCAGATGCGTTTTTTACCTCGGATGCACAGCCAAAATAGCTCGCGTGACCGTCGCTTCAATTTTATCGGATCCAACCGTTTCCCGGTTCTCAGCATGCGGATTACTTCCTCAGGATCAGCGTGGTGGAGAAGTTTCCACGGGATTCCAAAACGCCGCCCGACCTCCCTGAGCAGCTTGTCCAAGATGAAGTTTGCGCGACAGCGAACCTCAGCGCGATATGCCTTCAAATACCAAAACTCCTGCGCCACGGTAATGATAAATTTTTCCTGCCTTGAGAATTTTAGACTTCGTACGACACGGCGCTGTTCTTTGGCCGTGACGGCGAGCTCACCCTTGAACTGGCGCGCGGCCAGAGCAGGCCGCTTCGCAGATATCAGAAAGTGACCGATGCGATCGACAAGCACTTCAGTATTCCACGCAGGTCCCTGGTAGTTGTAGGGGAGCCAGGCGTATTTTTTGAGATGCGCGCCCAGTTTTTTTTCAATCGAGGGCATCCGCTTCATCACCCGTTCAACCGCCCCGGCAGTCGGTCGGACACCTTTTAATTTCCCGGAAATCTCAAGCGCGATCTCATACAATCGCATCTGCTCTTCGCGATTGATGGTCATTCGAGTCGATACCATCAGGAGATTCATTAATTCCGGAACGCGCGCCTCGTGTAGGTGCGATCGGAGAAGCGTCAGCATTCGCCTGGTAAACAGCGAATGGCCGATATCGCTGGCGGGCGGGATAAGGCCGATGTCCGAAATGCGGTAGGCAAGATTTCGAAGCTCAACAAATGAATGTCGGATACTCTCAGGAGAAATCATGCCAAACGATTGGCGGGAGAGCAGGTCGCAGAGGACAAACGTTTTGGTCCCGTACTCAATTGTTTTGGTCTTTAACGTCTTAATATCAAATGTGCCGTGCCCGATCCTCGACATGATTGACGTTCCGGCGGCGTCCCACATCTTTTTAGGCACGCCCCAATATCCGTGATCGCCCTTCAGGTAAATGTACATAGTATCTACCTTTGCCCCGGCAAGCGCCCTGTGGCGACCCAGGAGGAAACCATTTACTATCAGCGACCACATTAAGAGGTTTGCGCCGGTTTCTTCTATATAGATGGGCATGCGTTCTCTCATAGTTTCTTTACTATTCCTTTTGTCGCGTGAGATCCTTCTCCGCCTCTGGCGGATCAGGATGGACTTGGCACGATTGAGTATTTCCAAATTAACGTAGCAATTCTTCATAACTTTCTCACAACTCCTTTACTAGCGTCCACTTCAACTCTGTCTCCATTCTTCAAGGCCTTTGTCGCAATCTTTGTTCCGATGATGCAGGGCTTTTTCATTTCACGAGCAACTATGGCCGCATGGGAGGTAATGCCTCCCTCGTCAGTGATAAACGCAGACGCGAGCTTCATGGCAGGAACGTATTCAGGCTTAGTGCTCGTCGCGACCAAGACTTCCCCTTTTTGGAAAGAGCGCAAATTATCGACTACATTATCAAGCCGTATGATTCGCACAGTTCCTCGAACATGTCCGGGGTAAGCGGTGGCCCCTTCTATGCTATCTGACAGTAGATGCGTTTTTTGCTCGAGGTTTTGTTCACGAAGAATTTTTCTGATACTCTCCCGTGAAGTGATAACCTCCTGTTTGCCGCTGATATAGATGTAGAGGTACTCTTTTTTTCGTTTTTGAACTTCAGATGCTTTAAGCGGCCTTCGAGATTTCAAAAACATTTCCATTTCAGGAACCGTATACGTAAGAATATCATGTAAAGCAACACCGTATCGTCGGGAGATTTCGGCGTATAACGGAACACCGAGATAGTAGCCCTCTCCGCGATACACATCCCTTGATTGACGAAGATAGCTATAGAGATTGACAAGGCGGGCAAGCCGACGATGTGTCACCGACAGGTCTTTGATCAACACGTTAAATGACCGACGATGCAATTGAGTTTGTTTTTCATGTTTCGCGAGTCGCTTCCTCCAGTGTGTCCGCCTGGCTAACCGTGCCTGTTTCATAATATCAGCAATGGCGATGGGGTGACTGTCAGTGAAGCGCATACCACTCCAGCGATACCTACGAAAAAATCGTTTTGCCGCCCGTTTAAGATCAGCTTCTCCGTATGCCGCAAGTTTGATGAGATCAATTTCTTGTTGTAAGACCGGGGTCGGTCTTACTGGGGTTATGATTGCTTTCCATTCACGTTCGCGACTGGAGGCTGGGACATGAGCGAGAAGGATCTTCTGGGCGTAGGGAACGAGATGCGTCTCAATAATAGCCGGTGGCCATAAGATAGCGTTCATTTTTTGTATTGCATGCAGATAGGCCTCATATAATAGGAAAAGCTCGCGGTCAGTCACGCTGGTCCAACAAACTTGCTCAAAATGCTTGATCTCCTTGAGACCTTGCTTCGCGTACGCCACGATTCTCTCCTGGTGACTTTGAGTCCGTCGCATATCCCTGAGCGTTTCATCGAGGATTGCCTTCCCAAACTCTTGCCATTGTTTGCTGTCAATGTACCAGCTGCCGCTCATACCGCTGCCATGCATGATGAAGTGGTCGAAGGTAACGGGGAAGAATTTTTTAATAACCCGCTCTACCCCCAGAAAGTATAAGTCAAGTTTATTAATACTAAATCTCCTCTGTAACCCTTCTCCCCATTGTATCTTTGGAATTTTCATAACTTTTTTACCAGACCTTTATTCGCATCCACTTCCACCTTGTCTCCGTCTTTGAGCACTTTCGTGGCAATTTTCGTTCCGATGACGCAGGGGATATTCAATTCCCGTGAAACAATTGCCGCATGCGACGTCACTCCGCCCTGTTCAGTGACAATTGCCGCAGCTTTTTTCATCGCTGGAACGATGTCAGGGTTGGTGGCGATTGAAACCAAGACATCTCCAGTTTTCATTTTCTTGAGATCGGCGATAACATTTATTATTCTCACATTGCCCTTAGCCTTGCCCAGGCAGGCAGTCTGGCCACTTAACTCTTTTATTTGTGCTGAATATTGTCGACTGACCTTTTTCTTCCAGGCTCTGGCCTTCGCCCCGTAAAAAAATTGATCAAATCCTTTTTCTGCGTAATAAATGCAAAAGGTCGCTCTTTTTTTAGAATCGGATCTCAGTGTATTGCTCACGCGCTCGCGTAACGAATGCATTACTTCCTCAGGCCGCAGATACCGAGTCTGAATCAGGGGAAGTTTTAAGCGGCGGCTTAATTCCGCAAAGATAAAATCCATTTTATAGGCCCAGTAAATTTGTGCGTCTCGGCGATAGGCCTTAGTTACCGCAAACTCAGCATACACATCAAAAAGTGTTTGCTCTTTTTTACTCAGCGCGAGCAGTTTTGCCAACTTTGTTTTTTCTTGCATCGCCTGGCGCCTCACTACTTCCTCTTTCTTAACTATGTTTGCCGCCAGTTCACCCGATTTCGTCAGCTTGCGTATTTCTTTTGTAATATCAGCCCGAGTATATACGCCCTGCAAACCGAACCATAAATGCTTTAGGTGGAAAAATCTCTGCAGGTGTTTTTGGACCGCTTTCTCCAGTCCTGCCGCTGGATGCTTTGCTTGTTTGAGCGCTGCCAGTCTCAGGAGTGATTCGTGCTCCTGATTAAGGATACTTTTTTCCGCAGATACCGACATGGTTACCAGCGCTGCGCTTACCTCATCGAGCGGTAATTTTTCTCCCAAAAGAGATTTGAGGTAGCCGGTAAAATTGTTGTGAAACATGTCAACCGCGTTCGGCAGCCAGCCCCAGGTATAGAGTGTCGTGTGCAATCTGTCGAGATCAACATAGATCCGCGCTAGCCGTTCGTTTGAGAGCAGTTGAAGCGCCTGGGGTGAAATTGTACCTGCCGCGCGCTTTAACTTATCTGAATACTCTCTGATATGGGCATTCACTGTTACGCCAAAGCGAGGACTCTGTATGAGCAAGTTCAGTAGATGTTGGCCGAAGGCAAAAGAATCCTTTTCGCCGTAATAAAATTTCAAATCGCGGCCATGGTATACGCAAAGAATTTTTTTGTAATTTCTGCCGCAAGTTTTTTCCAGATCATTGACAAAAGACGTAAGCCAAATTTCCGAAAACTGGAAATCAAGCTCGGGAATGTCTTCTGCGAGCATCCAAGGGTCTGTATCATTGAGAAATTTGGGCCGTCGTCGTGCCATACCCTTACTATACCCGTTTTTACGCAATAAAATCAATGGTCGTCGTTTGGGTTGCGGCGATTTTTTGAGCTGTCTTAAGAGATTTTTCGTATCACGCCGTTTGTTGCATCAACCATTACTTTGTCCCCGTCTTTCAGTATTTTATCCGCGCCCGGAACGCCGACGATGCACGGCGTACGAAGTTCCCGAGCCACAATAGCTGTGTGGCAGGTGAGTCCTCCGGATTCGCTGACGAGGGCGGCAGCTTTTTTCATGGCAGGAACGAGGTTCGGGTTCGTATTATGCGCGACGAGAATATCGCCTTTATGCATCTTTCCCATATCTTCGGGGATGTTGATGATTTTTACTGTTCCCCGCACTTTCCCGGGGCATGCCGGTGTGCCCGACAGTTCATCAGTCTTGTGTAGGTGCAATTTCTCTTTATGGATCCGTTGAAAAAGCTTTTTGGCGCGATTGCCGCTCACGATGTTATGACTGTGACGGTCGATATACGCGAGCGCAAAAAGCTGCCGCTGGTTGAGCTCATGGACGTTAAACTTTCTGTGGAGCAATGCGGGTACGATCTCGCTGGTCTTCATTGCCCATAGCTGGGCGATGGTGAGGCCGAGCCGCTTTCCGATTTCACGCAACAGCGGGTCGTACCCGTACATGCCATGGTAGATTGTTTCTTTCCGGAACCCTTTAATAAAGACCATCTGCTGCGCGAGATAGAGGAGTTTGCGCAGTCGCGGCGTGAGCGAAAGTTCCCCGGCGAGCACCCGCTGTGTATGCAGGAGCCGCAAGCGTTCAGCCGCCATCTTCCTCGCCATACTGCGCGGTGATGCCGCGCTGCGCATGAGCTGTTGCCACCGCTCAAGATATTCGCTCACGGGTGTCGCCGGCCCGCGGTACTGGTAATTGAGCCAGCAATATTTCCGATGGTGCGCGGTGATGGCACGGACCAATGCAGAATTTTTAACCCTGAGTTTTCCAAGTATGTGGTTGATGCGGGATGTCCTGAAGGTGTTTCGCGCGAACTGATTATCGTCTATCTTGACCGCTATGTTCAGGAAATCTTTTTCTTCGCGCGTTATTGTGCTTTCCTGCCGGGGAGTGGTGAGGATGCTGAATACATCCGCGATGTGCCTCGGACTTCCGCACATTTTAAGATGCTGGTTGAGTTCATCCCATATACCTTTGGTTACGCGCTCATTTTCTGCATCAGCCAACCAGCTCACTGATGCGCCGTAGCCATTTTGCTTCCCGTGGGGAATCAGGCATGCTTTATACAGTGCGATAAGCTGATTGTCGGTTTTTTCGTTGAGTCGGCTTGTCAGTATCCGCTTTGACGCGCGCACAAAGTCTTTTGACCATCGCTCTACTTTAGCTATCCATCGCAGGGCCCAGTCAGGATCCCGCAGCATCTTCGTGGCAAGGAAATCTGCCTGGGCGTCAAATTCTTTCCGCAGAAAGTACATCCGGCAAAAATCTCCCTCGAGGTACGAGAAGTAATGAGTGATATGGTTTCCGAGCGCCGCCTGGGGCCATTTCCATACCATGTACTCGGTCGGCTCGCTCATAAAAAAAACGCTCGTCTGAGCAACCTCAGCCGTACACGCCCATACTTGCCTGTAGGGAAGATTTTTCATAACGGTACAGATGGTATTTTCCCTCTTTTTTCGCAAAAAAGTCAATCAATCGTCACCTATCCCCGGATATCCTGCGAGATCCCAAAAGACCCTCGATATTCGAGGGTCTCAGGTATTGTCGACAATACTCGGTATTAGAGGATTGCCTCTTTTGCAGCCTTTGCCACCCGGAACTTCACGACCGTCTTGGCCGGAATCTGAATGGTTTCGCCTGTCGCAGGGTTTCGACCCTGGCGTGCAGCGCGATTCTTTTTGACCAGTTTCCCGAATCCAGGCACGGTGAATTCACCGTTTGCCTTAACCTCTTTGTAGGCTGTTTCAGCCAAGAGATCCAGGAGACCAGCCACATCTTTCCGTGAATGCCCTGACTTTTCGGCGAGGTAGCCGATCAGAGCTGACTTGCTCATGCCTTTTGCCATAGGTGTAAGATGTGCCTTAATGGTTAGGACTGGTGAAAAGTATAGCAAATCCCGCGAAAAGGCGAAAGAGAGCGGTCAAGATTGATTTTTCCACAGGAGATTTTTGCCCTAAGAACGGCTAAAATTTGCCGTTATCTTTCCCGAATCAACGATTGCACAAAGGATGTGCTATACTGCATATACGAGTCTCATTTAAACATTCATTTTCCTAAGAATTCCATATATTTCTATGAATAAAAAAAGAAAGGTGGCGCTCAAGAAGCACCGAAAAAGCGCGAAGAAAAAAATCCTCTCTCTCCGATACAGATAACCGCTATGCGCCGGGGGTTGATTGTCGCCGCAGTACTCGTTGCGGGTTTTTTTGTCATCCGGCCGGTGCACGCGGAACTGATTGACCGCGTAAGCGGCATGGTCCTCCTCCAGGTCCAATCCCACAGCGAGATGTGGTACGTCGATCCGGTGACAAAGTACAGGAGTTTCCTCGGGACATCTGACGATTATTATTCGCTGATACGGACAAAAGCTTTGGGTGTTACCAATGAAACTCTTGCCAAAATCCCGACGTCAGACAGTACGGCGACGGGAGATCTCGCCCTGAGGAAACGCCTCTCGGGCAGGATTCTCTTGCAGGTGCAAGACGGGGGGAAGGCCTGGTACGTCTGGCCGACGACGCAAAAGCGATATGCTCTCGGCAAGCCGAGCGACGCGTTCGCGACATTTTGGCGCCTGGGGCTTGGCATCACCAACGCCAACCTCGCGTTGATTGCCAGCGAAGGATCGCCGGTGAATACATATACATTTAAAAGTATTGCAACGTCGCGAGGAAGCTTCGTGGTCCATCTGATGACTATCGATCTCGCCAATTCAGGATTGACCGTCCTGACCGACACCGGCAACACTGTTAACTGTACAGATGCGTGCCCTGTGAGATCACTCCTGAGTTATGTACAGTCGGACAGGGGGTTCGCGGGCATCCACGGGACGTATTTCTGCCCCCCGGACTATGCGTCATGCGCGGGCCAGGTGAATTCATATTTGTATCCCGTCTATAATTCCAATCTCGGTTATTTCATAAATAATGAACGGCTGCCGTACACCAACAGCCCGCTTCTTGCCTTTGACGGTAACAATACGCCGTACTTCTTTTTGCGCACGCACGATTTCTATTCCAAAGCCCAGTTTGAATCAAGATACAATACCCGCCTCAACGCGGCGATTTCCAACGGCCCCGCGCTTATATATAACGGGAGCAATGTCGTCGCAAGCGAGCCCATGGACACGAAACAGCTGACGGTCAAGGGCAACCGGGGCGGCATAGGCATGAAAGGGATGACTATGTATCTCATCATTGCCCAAAACGCGACTGTTCCGGATCTCGCCGCTGTGATGGAGTCGCTGAAAGTCGATAACGCCATGAATTTGGACGGCGGGGGATCCAGCGCGATGTATTTTAACGGGAGCTACAAAGCGGGGCCGGGGAGACTGTTGCCGAATGCCATCGTAATTAAAGAGAGAGGGATATAATCGACTTTTTTTAAAGCGGGATCCTGAATTGAGTTCAAGATGGTTTGTATAACCCGCTGAAGTTATTACGGTGCAATTTGAAAATAATTATTTGATACGATAAAAAAACTCCCAGCTCTACCTATTCAGAGCTGGGATGCGCATGACCCCGTCTACGCTCGGAGTGTTTCATGCGCTCATAGTGGATGAAGGTATCGTACTTGGCGTTTTAATGTTCCTGTCCCCGTTCAGGTCGTATACCAGGCGACGCAGGCCAGTACACATTCCTGTTGCCCTCGCGAAAGTAGAAATAGAGGAGTATCGCGAAGGGGCCGCCCGTTGCGATCATGACCACCCACTGCCACAGTATTACCAGCGGTGTGGCAACCAACTTCCATGTGAAAAAGCGCACTTGACCTCCCTTCTGTCAGTTGCCCGGCACACGGTGTCGTGCGGCAGGTAAAAAAAGATCAGGCGGACTGCAATGCCTGATCATATTTTCGCTCCGCACTCGCGTGCTATTCCTGGGTCGTTTCGACCCAGATTTCTTTGACCGGAGTTCTCCGGAAATCCGACTCGCCTTTCCGAAGGTCCCCGAGGCCGAACTTTTCGCCAGGCTGGATGGTCCCAATCTGTACCTTAGAGGTGTGCTCCAGGATCTGCATCTGTCGGAATCCATCCGTGGGCCAGCCGGCAAATACATCGTCAATCGAACGCGGAGATCGCGAACTCAGCCGTTGTATCTGGACGGAAGTGTCCGCCGAGACTGGTCCCTGGATAAGGTACATGGCGCCGCTTTCCACCACCACGATGGCGCGGAAGATTCCCCCGTAGTAGTCAACGGGGTCAAATTTCGCCACCTTTCCTCGACTCGGCTGCTTCTGCGCGCGAACCTTTTTTACAACGAGCGTTGGCATTGTAGTGCCTCCTTACTATCGGAAGAAGAACCGTTTGTATTTCGTTACTCAACCTTTCCTTCTGAATCGTACATAACGTTCTATCATGAATCAATGAAGGTGTCAATAGGCGGTGAGGGGTGCTGAATAAACCCTGAAGAATGGTGCGGGAAGCTCGACATTTTTTATTGTGATACAGCATACAAAGTCCGCTTGACAAAGAAAAACATTGCGAGGAAGATTAATCTATAATCGACCTTTTACACCAACCGCCACGGTTTTTCCGTGGTATGGAAAAAAGACCCGTATTCGCGAACATTCGTGCAAGGAGGTGATGCCATGGCATGAGAATACCGACGGTTACGTAGCACCTGTCTCACTCACGGAGTACTTTCGGATCCGGGGGATCTGTCCTTGTTTTTTCAAGTATGGATAGTTGGATCCAGTATTACACGGTGAGAATGTCAGTCTCTTAGCCGCCCCTTTTTCCGGCTCGGGACTGAAGGGGGGATCAACACCAAACTCTCTCCCCTTTTTTTCGGGGAGAGGAAGGCTGGTAACAATGAGGAAGTGGATTCTTGTTGGAGTCGTGGCAGTGGCTTTCTTGGCGCTTGTGGTGGGTTGCCAGAGTGACCAGAAGATCAACAGCCCGGCCTCAGCATTCACCGCGATGTACATGGGCGGCACCACCTATCAAGTCCGTGCGCCCGATGCATCTCTGCACATGTACACCTTCAGGAGTTATGAAGGGACATCAACGGTCGATCATCTGTCGATGGCCAACAAGGTGGTGGCATTCTTCAATGACCGTAGCCTTGCGAGAATGCGACCCGGCCAGGATGTTGCACGTGATGGTATTACGGCAATCGGCATCGATGGACACGCCGAGGCCGCAAAGTTGTACGGAGATCCGACGCTATTTACATCCTTTGGTCTGAATCAACCCGTAGCCGGGCTGGAAGATGTCTACCTGGCTACTCTGGCGCAGGCCGAAGACCTCGCACAGATGGTCAAGACATACGCGGGGTAGTCTCGCGAGATCATAGTGTGTTCCCCTTGCCTCCTCATCGGTGGCAAGGGATTTTCTTATGGAATGAGCATAGACGAAGGCGGGTAATTTTGTTACAATCGTTTCGCTTGTATGAAAGTCCTTCTTGCACAACCCAGAGGATTCTGTGCCGGAGTCGACAGGGCAATCGACGTTGTTGAGTTAGCGCTGAAAGTATACGGCAAGCCCGTCTACGTCAAGCACGCCATAGTGCACAATGACCACGTTGTTCGCGGTCTCGAGGACAAAGGCGCTGTGTTCGTCGAAAATGTTGTTGAGATTCCCGAGGGTGCACACGCCGTGTTCAGCGCTCACGGGAGCCCGCCGTCAGATTACGAAGCGGCGAGAGCCAGGCACCTTGAGCTGATTGATGCGACCTGTCCGCTTGTCACCAAGGTACACCTCGAAGCGAAACGGTTCGGCAAGGAAGGATACACAATCCTTTTAGTCGGCCACAAAGGTCATGTTGAGCTGGTTGGAACTGGCGGGGAGGCGCCAGGGAAGGCGATTGTTCTCGAGACTGTCGACGATGTCCAACAGCTGCAGCTCCCTGCGGATGTCCGAACAGTTATCCTCACACAAACTACGCTCTCGGTGGATGATACGCGAGAGGTGATTGAGGCGATTAGGAAAAAGTTCCCGCAAACAGTCTTGCCTCCGTCGTCTGACATCTGCTATGCGACGACAAACCGCCAGCGCGCCGTGAAGGAGCTGGCGAAACATGTTCAGCTGGTCTTAGTCGTCGGGTCGCAAACAAGCTCGAATACTAATCGGCTTGTTGAAGTGGCAAAAGCGCACGGCGTGGCCGCGTACCGGATCAACTCGTCGGACGACATCAATCCTGACTGGCTCAAGGGCGTGGAAAGTGTCGGTGTGACATCAGGCGCGTCGGCGCCCGAAGACCTCGTGCAATCTGTTGTCCAATATCTACGGACACGCGGCGCGGCAGCAGTTGAAGATTTCACTGTACTTCAAGAACGCGTATGGTTCAATCTTCCTCAGGAAATTCGCGACGCCGCGAAAAAACGGGGAATTGATACTTCCCTGGTTCAAAAGCATCATATAGCCTCCGATCACCGGATGGGGACCGCCTGAAGGCTGCTTTGGTGGGGAAGCGAAGCTGTACTGCTGACGTTGCGCAGTGGGTTATTTATTAAATATGCGCACCGTAATACAATTCCGCTCCCCGCATATGTTACTCGGAGAGCCGCAGGAAGTGTTACACTAAATCCTCCGGCTATTTCGGTGGAGGATTTTGCGGTCCGTACGTAGCTTCCTCGTCCAGCTCGCTTACGGCGACAAACCGCTTCAGCGCCGTACCGACAGGCCAGGAGGTTTGGAGCGTCAAAAGTTTTCGCTCGTTGTTCTGTTGGTCAAGAACCGACGTGTCCTTCGGACCGACGATTTTTGTTTCAGTCACCTTGTATATGAAAAGTTTGCCTTCATGGTTGGTTATGCGAACAACAGTGCCGATCGGAATATCGACAAGCGGTTTAAATACCTGCTTATAGTTTCCCGGCTTCCATTTATAATCTGACGAATGGCCGAAGATGTACATGTTTCCCGCTTCACCCGGCAGGGCGGTATCCGGGTAGTGGACAACGCCTTTTGTCAGGGCATCCTGAAAAGTCTTTTCATCCGCTCCATCTATATATACGATCGGGGCGTCAATTTTTCTGTCAGCAATGACTAGGTGGTCGGGCGTCCCTTTTTCAAGAGGGATGCGGGGCGGAGCGGGCTTGTCGCCGCTTGCCGGGAGCTTTCCCGAACCGTTCATATTCGAAGTCAGGACAATATCAGTTTGTCCCTGCCAACGGGCAAAGACGATGCCCCCGGCAATAATTACCGCTCCAAGAGCCGCCATAACAATGAAGTACTGTTTCTTACTTAATCTCAATTTCATAGTAGGGTTGATTGTAGCAGGAGTTTCTGGCGTGTTCAATAGGCGGGCGGATCATGTGGAGAGCGCAGGCGCAGCGGCCTGCGCTGGGCGTTTTTTATATGTTTATCAAGGATTTTCATATATTCTGACTCCACATTGGAGAAAAGGGCATCTTGACAGTACTGCTACTGTGGCGTAGAATCATATGAAAACTTCAAAACGCACACTTTCCATGAGAAGGAGTCAAAGATGACGTCTGGAAACTGGAAGAGGGTTGTTGCTTTGGACCCGTCGCAACTGAAAGAGGGCGGCGGGGTACTCATTGCGACCATCAATGGAGTCGTGTACCTTATAACACCGCATGAGAAGAAGAAAGGTATGTTCAGGATGGACCACGCCTTCTCCATTCATGAACTCTACGACGAGGAGGCCCTCGTACAGAAGATTCGCGACCATGAGAGCGGTGATCCGCCGCACGGGTGGCATGCGGGGCGTGTGGAGGTTTCCTTCGTCAGGAATGAGATTCCTCTCAAAATCGACATTACTGCCCCGATCGAAGTTGCCCGTCCGATGCTCTATGTCGTCTACTTCGACCCCGATGCTGCCAGCTGGGACTCACTGCATCTTACACAGGAAGTCGCGGAGATTCGAGTGAGTGATGGCCCTATCGTGTGGGCAAAAGAAACGCGATAACACCGACTAAGCTGTTTAAACAGCTGAGGGCAGATAGCGATATCTGCTCTATTTTCTTTTTCATGGTATTCTATCAGTATGCCGACTCCTCGGATGGAAAAAATCATTCCCGTACTCAAACGCGAAGTGAAAAAATACCAGACGCCGATTGTTGAAGTCATTGCCGCCGAGCGAAATGACCCGTTCACGATCCTCATTTCGACTATGTTGAGTTTACGCACTAAGGATACGACGACTGCCGAGGCCTCCCGGCGGCTGTTCCGTGTTGCCAACACTCCGAAAAGTATGTTGGAGCTTACCGCAAAACAGATTGAGAAGCTCATCTACCCGGTGGGTTTCTATAAGACAAAAGCAAAAAGCATTCTCAGGACATGCTCGATACTTAGAGAACAGTATGAAGGCAAAGTTCCGGATACCATAGAACAGCTTGTCGGGCTTCCCGGTGTGGGGAGGAAAACGGCAAACTTGGTGGTGAGTCTCGGCTTCGGCAAAGACGGCATCTGCGTCGATACGCACGTCCACCGAATTTCGAACCGGCTAGGGTATGTCGAAACGAAGACTCCTTTTGAAACCGAGATGGCACTTCGCAAGAAACTTCCCCGAAGGTACTGGAAGGATATCAACGTCCTTTTGGTCACGTGGGGGCAGAACGTCTGCGCGCCTATTTCACCACATTGCTCTGCCTGCGCAATCCGGAAATGGTGCACAAGGAGAGGGGTGACTACAGCCAGGTAAAACTTTGCTTCTTGTGCAGGTCATTGTTACCTTTGACGGAATTATTATCTTTGGTACCATTTACTCGTCCCCTTGAACGCACTGATAATTTCTTAGTAAGCAACCGGGGGATGTCTCGCACCTTTTACCCCCTGGTCCAATACCGGACCAATGGAGGAGCTCTATGAATCGCCGTAGCTCGTCGTTCTGTGGTTACACCGCGTGAAGCCGGCAGAACTGTCGCGAAAAGAGCCGCGGGCATAACACTTCCATGAGCATCTTCTCAAGATGGTGGCGCGTCAGAACGAAAGCAAGGCCTTTTCATTCCTGCTGTTCTTCACGGGGACCACAGAGCGACCCGTAATCGGGTCCGAAACTTCGTGGAGCGTTCGGAGGTTGTTTCCTCTGGATTTGGCCAACTCGCGCAACTCTTTCGCACCCGTCTTTCTAGGTTACTTCCCCAGCGGGGATTTACGGAAAGACGGAGTTTTTTTGAAAAGGTATTTTGTGGCATCCTGAAATTAGATTGCACTTGGAGAATATTCCGAAACGTTTTATACTAAAGCTACTCTATGCCACTTTTTCTCCGAGCAAAAAAGCTTGATTTCACCTCTGACAGTTCTCCGCCGATTGTAGTACTCCGCGAGGAGGAGGGAGCGATTTTTGGCATCCAGCTTGGCGACATGGTCGAGCTTTTCGTGGGCGGCCAAAAGATTATCGCCCGCGCCTTTTTTAGCACGCGCAAAGTAAACCGGGGACAAGTGGGTCTTTTCCGTGAAACGTGGTTCCATAAAAAAGAATCCATCAAGAACGGGGATCTCGTCGAGATCCACGAACTTTCCCGCCCGCCCTCCATCCAAGCCATCAAGAAAAAACTTCTCGGCAAGCATTTAAACTATTCAGAGATTCATTCCATCATCCGCGACCTTGTGGACCACCGCTTGAGCCACGTCGATGTGACCTACTTCGTCGCTTCAAGTTTCGTTAAAGAATACACTGACCAAGAACTCTATTATCTGACCAAGGCCATAGCCGAGACGGGGGAACAGGTCAGGTTTCCAGCCAAGATCGTTTGCGACAAACATTCGGTAGGCGGACTGGCAGGCAATCGTACGACGATGATTATTGTACCCATAGTTGCCTGTACGGGTCTCACCATCCCCAAAACATCCTCGCGCGCGATCACTTCACCCACAGGCACTGCCGACACCATGGAGGTATTAGCGCCCGTCAGCTTCGGTGTCCAGCGTATTAAGCAAATCGTCAAAAAGACCAAAGCATGCCTCGTGTGGGGAGGGAGCCTCGAGCTTGCCCCCGCCGATGACGAAATTATCCACGTCTCCCGTCCTATTTCTCTCGAGCCATTCACCAAAATGATTGTTTCCATCATCGCGAAGAAGGTCGCTATGGGTATCACCCACCTGGTTATCGATATTCCCTACGGTCCGACGACCAAAGTCCCGCACAGATCCCAGGCAGAGTGGGTCGCGAAAAAATTCCGCTTTCTAGGCAGGAAATTCGGCATTAAAATGAGGATACTCATGACTGATTCGCGAGAATCTGTCGGGCGCGGCATCGGGCCGGCTCTCGAGGCGCGGGATGTGCTGAGAGTTCTCCAGCAGAAAGAATGGCGCCCGAAGGATTTGGAGGATAAATCCATCCGTCTCGCGGGGATTATTTTTGAGCTCACAGGAATCGCCAAGCGCGGGACCGGGAGCTCTCTCGCCAGGGACATTCTACTCTCGGGCAAAGCGTGGAAAAAAATGCAGGAAATAATCCGCGCGCAGGGCGGCAAGGCGTTGATAGATTCAGAAGACGTGACACTCGCCGCAAAGCGCTACCGCGTACACGCGGGGATCCAGGGGATAGTCCGCAAGGTAGACAATCATGTCATCAACGATATTGCTCGGATTCTCGGCGCTCCCTACGACAAACGCGGCGGCATTTTCCTCAATAAGCGCATCGGCGATAGGTGCCGTGTCGGGGACCGCCTATTCACGCTGTATGCATCAAATGCAGAACGGATAAAACTCGCGCTTGATGCACTCCAGCGGGTCCATATCTACACCGTTCGATAAAAACTGTACCGAGTAATAGCCGATTTTCCTGCCCTTTTTACCTAGGGTTGACGCGTTTTAGGTAGAATGATAATCTGTTAATAGGAATGGTTCTCATTAATATTTTCATGACTCCGGTAAAAAAGCTTAAAAACGGCAAATATCGGATGAGTAGCCAGCGGCGCTTAATCTTAGAGTATTTGCGCACTCATAAAGGCCATGCCACGGCAGAGGAAGTTTTTGCCGCGCTGAAAAATCGGTGGCGCTCGATGGGTCTCGGTACCGTGTATCGCAATCTGAATTTTCTTCACGAACACGGGTATATTGAGGAAATTTTTGCACCGGGCCACATCGCTATGTACAGCGGGCGGGTAGATCCCCATCTGCATTTCCGCTGCGACAACTGCGGGACAATTTATGAATTCGACATGCCCAACGTTTTTCTCGGTGAACGCAACAGACTGCGGGACGAAGGATTTGCCATCAGGCAGGAGCTCTTTGAGTTTTCCGGTATCTGCCAAAAATGCAGCGAGAAGGAAACGCGGGAATTGCGCGTCGCCCCGATTCTCTGCCAGGCCCACATGAAGTTTTCCGACGGCCTCCCTTTGGATCCCGTGATGTGCGCGCCATGCGCATTCCAGGAAACGTGCCTGTACCAAGTTCCCAAAAAATAAACTAATTTAATTACCTAAATACTAAAAAAATATATGAAGGTTGAAGTCAAACGAGACCTCTGTATCGGAGCCGCAAGCTGTATAGCGGTAGCTCCGGATGTGTTCGAACTCGATGGTGAGAATAAAGCGATTATTAAGAACCCAAAGGGCGCTGATGACCAGACTATGCTTGATGCCGCCAAAGCATGCCCGACACAGGCGATCATAATAACGGATGACAACGGGAAACAAATTTTTCCCGAAGTGTAATATATTTTTAGTATGCCAACCTTGTCTGTCGGCGACCAGGCCCCACTTTTTCGTCTTTCGGATGCAGAAGGGCGCGACGTTTCGCTCGCAGATTTTAAGGGAAAGCAGAAAGTCGTGCTGATTTTTTATCCCGGTGATGACACTTCGGGATGTACGAAGCAGCTTTGTGCCGTCCGCGACGATTGGAAAAAGTTCCGGAAGGCCGATATAGCCGTTTTTGGAGTCAACCACGCTGATGCGGAAAGCCACCAACAATTTAAAGATAAATACCATCTCACGACACCACTGCTTATCGATGAGGGGCATAAGGTGGCAAAGGCCTACGGTGCCGTACGACTCTCTTTTAACCCGTTAAAAATTAACCGAACTGTTGTCGGTATCTCGAAAGAAGGTACTATTATATACTTCCAACCCGGCATGCCGACAAATGACGAAATCCTGTCAGCCATGGGGGCACGCGAAGCATGAAAGAGCTTTCAGTTGACAATCTTCATGTCGCCATAGACGGAAATGAAATTCTCAAAGGACTTTCGCTTGTCGTAAAGCCCGGCGAAGTGCACGCGCTGATGGGGCCCAACGGGTCAGGGAAATCAACTCTGGCATCGACGTTGATGGGGCATCCACGGTATGAAATCACAGAGGGCTCGGTCAACCTCGGGGGAGAGGATATAGCTTCACTGAGCCCTGACAAGCGCGCGAAAGCCGGACTTTTTTTGTCTTTTCAATATCCCGCCGAGCTCTCCGGAGTCAGCCTCCAAAATTTTTTGCGCACGGCATACAACAATGTGAAACGGCCGAGCGGCAATCCCATCCCCGTGCTTGAATTCCGCAGAATGCTTCTCGAGAATATGAAAAAGCTGGGCATGGACGAAAAATTTGCCGGCAGGTCCGTCAACGAAGGGTTCTCCGGAGGAGAAAAGAAACGCGCTGAAATAGTTCAGCTCGCCGTCCTCGATCCGACAATTGCCATCCTCGATGAAACTGATTCGGGGTTGGATGTAGACGCGCTCAAAGCTGTCGCCCAGGGCATCGAGGCGTTACGCGGGCCCAGCCTCGGCATTGTATTAATAACCCACTATTCCCGGATTTTAAAATATATCGAGCCCGATTTTGTTCACATTATGGTCAATGGGAAGATCATCGCTTCAGGAAAAGCTGATTTGGCGCACCAAATTGAGGAAAAAGGGTATGAAGGAATGGGTAATAGATAATTTTCGCGCACCCTCGGAGTGGTGCGCTTTGTATGGATAGGAGCGCAGGTTTCCGTGCCTGCGCGAAGCAGAAAATACCAATGCCTGCAGCTACCAAACAACCCGTTATCAACGACATAGCCTCCCAACAATTCGGCGCAGACCCGATAGCGTATTCCTTCATGTCCAAACCCGGCCTCTCAGAACGCGTGGTGAAGGAAATTTCACATTACAAAAACGAGCCCGAATGGATGCGGGCCCAGCGTTTGCGTGCGCTCAAAATTTTCGACAGCAAGCCCATGCCGACATGGGGAGCCGACCTTTCCGATATCGACTTCCAGTCTATTTATTATTACCTGCGACCGACAGACAAAGTGGCGAAAACCTGGGATGATGTTCCCGATTCAATCCGCAAGACCTACGACCGCCTCGGGATCCCTCAGGCCGAGCGCAAATACCTCGCCGGCGTCATGGCGCAGTACGAGAGCGAGGCCGTGTATCATTCGCTCAAAAGCCAGCTGGAAAAGCTCGGGGTTATTTTCCTCGATATGGACACGGCGTTGAAGAAACATCCCGATATCGTGAAAAAGTATTTCGGTACGGTGATCCCCGCCGGCGACAACAAACTTGCCGCGCTGAACTCAGCGGTCTGGTCAGGAGGCAGTTTCGTGTATGTTCCTTCCGGAGTTCGTGTGGAAATCCCGCTGCAGGCATACTTCAGGATCAACGCCGAGCGCGCGGGCCAATTCGAGCGGACGCTGATTGTTGCCGAGGAAGGCAGCTATGTGCACTACGTTGAAGGGTGTACGGCGCCTATTTACACCGCAAATTCGCTCCACGCTGCCGTGGTGGAAATCATAGTGAAAAAAGGCGCGAGAGTCCGTTACACCACAGTCCAAAACTGGTCAAAGAACGTCTATAACCTCGTCACTAAGCGGACATACGTGTATGAAGAAGGAACGATGGAATGGGTGGACGGAAACTTCGGGAGCAAAGTAACTATGAAATACCCCTCCGTGTATCTACTCGGTAAAGGGGCAAAGGGGGACGTGCTGTCGCTAGCTTTCGCCGGTGCAGGCCAGCACCAGGACGCGGGCGGCAAAGCAATTCACGGGGCCCCGTATACGAGCTCGAAAATAGTTTCAAAATCAGTGTCAAAAGAATCAGGCAGGACATCATACCGTGGGATGGTATTCATTCCCCACGGCATGAAAGGGTGCAAGTCCACGGTGATTTGCGATGCGCTGCTGCTGGACGAACATTCTCGTTCTGACACTTATCCCACGATGGATATTCGCGAATCAGACACGCAAATTACCCACGAAGCGACTGTCGGAAAAATAGGTGAAAACCAGTTGTTCTACTTAATGTCGAGAGGTTTGTCGCAGGCCGAAGCGATGAGCATGGTGGTATCAGGGTTTATAGAACCGATAGCCAAAGAAATTCCGCTTGAATACGCGGTAGAAATGAACCGCTTAATTGAAATGGAAATGGAGGGAAGCGTCGGTTAGCAACTTTTGTAATTCGTCACCCTGAACTTGATTCAGGATCTTTACAGAGTTTGTAAAGATTCCGGGTCAAGCCCGGAATGACTTTACCTATGTCTACCTTTCTCACAACTCCACGTCCAAAAAAAGATCCGTTACGGCCGTACCCGGAGAACCTTGCTGCGCAAACTATGAAACACAATGTTCCAGCTGGCGAAGAAGTTGTTATTCCAATTAAACTTGTCTCCGGATTTGTTGATATCGATGTACAAGTTGCGGAAGCCGCGCACGCAACCGTGATATTGCAAGTAAAGAATCGAGTGGATTTTTCACGAGTCCAGCTTCATGGTATCCTCAAAAAAGACGCTAAGTTCCATCTGGTCGGCGACATTTCCGGAGGACAGCGGATCGAAGTGAAAGCATGGATTGAGCTCCGTGAAAGCGGCAGTGAGGCGAAGGTGTCGGGGATGTTTACTGGCGCGGGCGCAGAACACCAGGGTATGCATGTGCTGATGGAGCATATGGCGCCGTCCACCAGAGGAGATATTTTCCTCCGCGGTGTGTACAAGGAAGAATCCCGCGGCGTATTCACCGGCCTCATCCGCGTAGCCAAGGACGCACAACAGACAAATTCGTACTTTAAAGATGACGTACTTCTGTTCGATGACGCGTTAGCTGAGTCGTTGCCGACATTGGAGATTCTCGCCAACGACGTGAAAGCGTCGCACGGCTCCACCACCGGCCGCGTGGATGACGAGCAGCTTTTTTACCTCATGTCGAGAGGGTTGTCAAAAGGGCAGGCGAGTGACATGCTGGTGAGCGGGTTTTTTGAAAAGGTGAGAGAAAGATTACCAAAGAGCAGTGTGTAAGGGCTAAAGAGCAGGCCTCTACGCCTGCGAAACAAATTAAACAATTATGTTCGATGTAGAAAAAATCCGTAAAGACTTCCCAATCCTTTCCCGTAAAATACACGGGAAGCCTCTGGTATATCTTGATTCTGCCGCGACAAGCCAGAAGCCGCTGTCGGTGATTGAAGCCACGGACAAGTACTACCGCGAATACAACGCAAATGTTCATCGGGGTATTTACGCCATATCAGAGGAAGCAACCGCGGCATATGAAGGTGCGCGTGAAAAAGTCCGGGTGTTCATCAATGCTCAGTCCGTCGAAGAGATTATTTTTACCCGAAATGCGACCGAGTCAATCAACCTTGTCCGTTTTACGTGGGGCAAACAGTTCATCGGTAAAGGAGACGTTATCCTCATCAGCGAAATGGAACATCACTCTAATATAGTGCCATGGCAGCTGCTGGCGAAAGAGGTAGGCGCTGAGCTTCTATACATACCCATAAACACTGAGACCGGCCGGCTTGATCAAAACGCCTATAAAAAATTATTAGGGCGGAAACCGAAATTGGTCGGCATCGTTCATATGTCAAATGCTTTGGGCACACTGAATCCTGTTCAAGAGGTAGTTCGGCTCGCCCATGAAGCCGGAGCCGTAGTTATTGTCGACGGCTGCCAGTCAGTACCTCATATGCCCGTTGACGTCCGGGATCTCGATGCGGATTTCTTTGCGTTCTCGGGCCATAAAATGCTTGGACCAAGCGGGATAGGCGTTCTCTATGGCAAGAAAAGAGTTCTCGAAACTATGGAACCTTTCTTAGGGGGTGGAGACATGATAAAGGAAGTCACGAAGGAGGGAGCAATATGGAATGATCTACCTTATAAATTTGAAGCAGGTACGCCGAATGTGGCGGGAGCAATCGGTTTGGGTGCCGCAATAGATTATCTCAAGGATGTCGGTATGAAGAACATTTGGGCGCATGAGCAGGAAATGGCAAAATACACGCTCAAGAAGCTGCAGGCTATAAGTAGCGTTCTCATCATCGGCCCAAGAGAAGCTGTCGATCGCGGCGCCGTAATCTCATTTGCTCTCCAAGGAGCGCATCCCCACGACATGGCTTCAATATTCGATGATGCCGGAATTTCGATTCGCGCAGGCCATTTATGCGCTCAGCCGGCGTTAGCTGTGCACGGCGTCGATGCCGTCGCTCGGGCAAGTTTCTATCTCTATAACACAAAAGAAGAGGCGGATAGGTTTTTGAAAACTGTTCAAAAGGTAAAGAAGATATTTGGATCATAAATGCGGGTAACAGCCTTTCGGCTGTCCCGCCGAACAGTGTGTTGGTCGGACGCTCGAAAGAGCGTTACAAAAAAACTATGAACATGTACCAGGAAAACATCCTTGACCATTACAAACACCCCCGCAACAAGGGGAAGATTGAGGGTGCCGACTTTCAGCATCGCGAACCGAATCCGTTGTGCGGCGACGTTGTCGAAGTGTATGTACAGATGGATGGCGGAAAAGTTGCCGACGTGAAGTGGGAAGGCGCCGGATGCGCAATAAGCCAGGCATCGGCATCAATCCTTTTTGAAAGTCTCGTCGGCAAGACAGAGACTGAATTACGGAAGCTCAATACCGAAGGCGTGCTCACATTATTACAGACCAGCGTGAATCCTGCACGGTTAAAATGCGCGACACTAGGGTTGGTAGCATTACAAAAAGCTCTCAAATAACCTGCCATTCTTCAGCGTGCTTTCAGGATCATTCTGTACGCTCAGGAATGGAGGCAAAGAACTCAGTCTAATCAACTTATTTCATATTCTATGAAAAAATTCGAAACACCGGCTCTGCCATACGCGTACGACGCGCTTGAGCCGTACATCGACAAAGAAACCATGACGCTTCATCATGATAAACATCATGTGACGTATACTACGAAGCTGAACGAAGCCCTGGCAAAACACCCCGAGATCGAGGTTCAGACCGTTGAGGAGCTCCTCAAAGACTTGAACGCCGTGCCAGAGGACATCCGACCAGCGGTCCGCAATCACGGCGGCGGCCATCTCAATCATGCAATCTTTTGGGAAATCATGGGCCCGGATGCCGGCGGCAAGCCGGCAGGAAAGCTGCTTAAAGCCATAGAAAAAGATTTCGGGAGCTTTGAATCCTTCGCGGAACAGTTCAGCGACGCCGCCACTACCCAGTTCGGATCCGGCTGGGCATGGCTCTCGGTGGATGGGGGAAAGCTTGTCGTCGAAAAAACGCCAAATCAGGACAGTCCGTTATCTGCAGGCCGTACTCCGATTCTTACTCTCGACGTATGGGAACACGCGTACTACCTCAAGTACCGCAATGTCCGTCCCGACTACATCAAGGCGTGGTGGAATGTGGTGAACTGGGCAAATGTGCAGAAGCGGTTTGAACAGTCCATGTAAAGTTTCATCTCAGTACTCAAGACCCCGCTATGTATATGGCGGGTTTTGGTACCAGTAAAACTGCCGGCGTAAGTCCATGTGTCCATTTTCAAGGGCGCCTCGTGCTCGCAATTACCTATCAATATATAAGGAGAAGAAAGATAATTATAACATTGATCATTGAGGTATCACAATACTTTCCCCTCCGGGGTGGGCTCCACTTTTCTTTGCTTGTCCAAAGAAAAGTGGAGAGAAAAGAAAGGACATCGCGGCGCAAACTCGGCCGTTTGGTTTATATCTGTCTTTTCCAGCCGGCCTCAAACAGTGCGCCGCGCGAAGGGAAAAAGCTCCCTGGCATTTTGCAGACCAACTGCTTTCAAGACGGGGAGACAGAAACCACATGCGAGAGCAGGGGGTAGTTCGTCCTTATATGAGTCCAAATGGTAAAAATGTCTTATGTACATTTTCTCACGCAGTTGACTGATGCAACTTAGTTGCATTATGATGATTATGAATTGAACGTTTGCGGACAACATGCATGAAAAAAGCGATTCTATTCCTCGTCATAGTCATTGCGCTGTTAGCAGCAGTGACGGTTGCTATCGTTTACTGGCCCGGCCAAAAGATGTCTAACGGAAAATTGCCCGTGACAGCAAGTTTTTACCCGCTTGCCGAATTCGCCCGTCAGGTGGGCGGCTATCGTGTGGATGTTACCACCATCACTCCCGCCGGCGCGGAACCGCATGACTATGAACCGTCTCCGCAGGATATCATCGCAATGCGAGAATCCAAACTTTTTATCTACAATGGCAGCGGAGTCGAACTTTGGGCCGATAAGGAGGTCCCGGAACTCCGAAAAGCCGGAGTGCAGACGCTGAATATGAGCTCGCAGGTTACGCTTCGAACGGTAAAGGAAGATAATGCCGGCGAGCCGGGGCAAACAGGAGCGAGCATGTACGACCCCCATTTTTGGCTCGATCCGGTTGTCGCTCAAGATGAGGTGCGCGCAATTGCGAATCTTTTAAGCGAGGTTGATCCTGTCGACTCGTCTGTGTTTCAGAGTAACGCGCAGCAGTATATCAAGAAACTGCAGACGCTCGATGCAGCTTATAGAGAGAGTCTCGCCTCGTGTACAAAACATGACATTGTTACTTCTCACGCGGCATTCGGCTATCTTGCGCACCAATACGGATTGCACCAAGTAAGTATCGCGGGGTTTTCTCCTGACGCTGAACCCTCTCCGCAACAGCTTGCCGACGTGGCGAAATTTGCAAAAGCGCAGGGCATCACGTATATTTTCTTTGAGTCGCTTGTCAGCCCGAAACTCTCCGAGACCATCGCGCAAGAGATCGGCGCCCAGACACTCGTATTAAATCCGCTCGAAGGTTTAAGCGACAGTGATATTGCCGCGGGTCAAAACTATCTCACAGTGATGCAGTCGAATCTCGTTAACCTTCGCGCAGCCTTAGTATGCAAGTAAAACACCCACAGCCCATAATTGAAGTACAAGGTTTGAATTTTTCATATGGAGCGCATCCAATCCTCAAAGATATTTCTTTTACCATTGAGGAAGGCGATTACGTAGCTGTCCTCGGCCCCAACGGAGGCGGGAAATCAACACTCCTAAAAATTATTTTAGGTCTCCTTGACCCTGAACAGGGGAGTGTTCGCGTATTCGGCGAAGGGATAAAGAAGCTCCGGCACCGGGAGCGAATCAGTTATGTCCCTCAGCGCGCCGCGCAGGAGGAAGCCCAGTTCCCGGCGACAGTAGCCGAGGTGGTCGCAAGCGGAACTGTCGCGGGCAGCCCTCTGATCGGGAGAACGCAGGCATCTTCTCAAAAGGCAGTCAGGATTGCGCTATCAACAGCCGATATCGGACAGTTCGCCGACCGTCTCGTGTATAATCTTTCCGGCGGTGAACGCCAGCGGGTATATATTGCCCGGGCGCTTGCCGGACAGCCAAAAATACTCGTCCTCGATGAACCGACCGCCGGCGTGGATGTCGAGGCGCAACAGCACTTCTACAGGTTTTTGAAACAAATAAACAAGGATTTCGGACTGACAATACTTTTTGCCTCGCATGATATAGATGTCATCACCCACCAGGCTGACACTGTCCTCTGCATCAACCAGCGTCTCGTCAGCCACGGGAGCACTGATGATGTCGTACACAGCGCGGCATTCCGCCAGCTCTACGGAGCGCATCCGCGGCAACATTAATTCTATGTTTACACTTTTTCACTACGACTTCATGGTTCGCGCTTTCATCGCCGGCGGCATCATCGGAATACTTGCTCCGGTGGTCGGCATATTCCTTG
The DNA here is from genome assembly GCA_021815445.1 of bacterium. GTDB lineage: Bacteria > Patescibacteriota > Patescibacteriia > UBA10025 > UBA10025 > JAKAGM01. The sequence goes on from JAKAGM010000002.1 coordinate 294,191, forward strand.
TCGTGAAACGATATTCGCTCATGGCTGATACGCTCGCCCATATTTCGCTAGCCGGACTTGCTATCAGCGCGCTTCTCAAAACGCCGCCTGTTATTACAGCCGCCGCAACGACGCTTCTTGCCTCACTTGGCATCGAACGTTTGCGGGCGACACGCAAACTGTTCGGCGAATCCATCCTCGCGCTGTTCCTTACCGGCGGTTTAGCCGTCGCAGTGGTTATTCTAAGCGCGGCTAAAGGGCTGAGCGGCAATTTGCTCAGCTATCTCTTCGGCAGTATCACCACGGTGAGCCGGCTCGACATCTGGATCATCAGCACGCTCGGCATCGTCGTTATCGGCACCACGCTCTTTTTGTACAGGCAATTCTTTGCCATCGCTTTCGATGAGGATGTCGCCCGGGCCCAGGGCATGCCAGTCGCGAAGCTCAATATGCTCCTGATCATGATGGCCGCTGTTTCTGTGTCACTCGCGCTCAGGATCGTCGGAGTCCTTCTCATCGGCGCGCTTATGGTGATCCCCGTCCTAGCGAGCATGCAGTTCGGCTTCGGGTTCAAAAAAACCACGGTTCTCGCCGTTATTCTCTCGTTGATTTCAGTCGTCGCGGGACTCTGGATATCGTTTTATCTCAATTTTGCCAGCGGAGGCACCATCGTGTTGATTGCTTTGTTAATTTTTCTCGGAAGTCTTTTTGTGCACCCCGGTACTCCCCGAATGGTAGGGAAAACATATTTCCATGTCCACTAATTTCATTACACATGGATAAGCTGACAAAAAAGTTTCGGTCACGCGGCCACCGCATCACGCAATCCCGGCTGGCAATCACCGATATATTGTCACGGACAGACAAGCCGCTCACTGTCTCAGAGATTCGCCGTAGTCTATCGCAGCGAAAAGTCACCGTGGATAAAGTCACGGTATACCGTGAACTCACTTTTCTTGTACGCGAAGGTATTGCGGGAGAAGTCGATTTTGGCGAAGGAGCAAAACGATTTGAATCAGCGGATCGAGATCACCACCACGTGGTTTGCGTGAACTGCCGGCGTGTAGAAGATGTTGTTTTGCGCCACGATATCGCCGCTGAAGAGCGACGTATCGCTCAAAAAAAGGGATTTACCATTACTCACCACGCGCTGGAGTTTTTCGGGCTTTGTGCTTCGTGCCGGTAAGGACAATATATGCGCGGCTCCACCCACGCGGTTATCGGCGCTAACACGGTTTGGATTCCATTGCTTGCAGGTCTCACCGTTCAACCGTGGCTTGTTGCCGTCGGGGCGTTTGCCGCGCTTTTGCCGGACCTTGACGCTTCTGAGTCCAAGATAAAATCTCTCACCGTCGGCGGGTACGTAGGTAAAACCAAAGTAGGCATCAGACCCTTCGTGCCCATTGCGATGGTTTTTTCAACCATCTTCGGTCATAGGGGAGCGCTACATTCCTTGCTGGCTGTCGTAATTGTTGCCGGAGCATCGACGTTTCTCATTCCGTATGTCGGGGCAGCTGGCTTGGTTGTCATTATCCTCGGGTACGCGAGCCATCTCGCCGCTGACGCCATGACCAAGTCGGGGATTGAATTCCTCTGGCCGCTCAAAATGAGATTTGGATTGTTGCCCCACTTCATTCGGGTAAAGACCGGCGGAATACTCGACACATTGCTGTCGCTCATAGGAAGCGGCGGGGTCGTGGTTTTTCTTTATCAGTATATTGGTACGTTGAAAATCTGATGATAACTTTTACGAAGATTGCAGCATAAGCCAGTTGTCGCTCGTTGTTGCAATAAGCCCTCCGGGCGGGCTCCACTTTTCTTTGCTCGTCCAAAGAAAAGTGGAGAGAAAAGAAAGGACGTCGCGGCGCAAACTCGCCCCGCGGCGGGGCTCAGACATGCGCCGCGCAAAAAGCAGAAAGTCAAGAATTGATTGACAAAAACGGAAAAAGAGCGTATACTATACATGTAAATCAATAAAACAAAACAATAAAAATAAAGATATGGGACGTACGGTACTGTCGGTTTTTCTTAAGTTTGTGCTGCCGGTAGCTGTGGTTGCAGGCAGCGTGTATATTTTCGCTCTCCAGGTCGGCGCAACCAACCCTTAGACATCCGGTTGTATACGTCTTGGGCGAGTGTATAAGAATCGTGCCCGCCTCATGCGCATAGCACTTTTTTTGGTTGAATTACATCAAACGCAATGAACCATATGAAAATCGTGGTTGCAATTTCTGTCAGGGCGGCAGACACTTTCAAAAAAACCAAGTAAACACTATACTTCACCGTAGCGTTAGGCAGTTTTTGGATAAGTTTTTATGGCTCATCAAAACAAGAAACAGAATGTCGCATTAAGCTCTGTGTTTGCAAGCGCCGGCTTAACTGCGGGCAAGCTTGTCGTCGGTCTTTTAACCGGAAGCATGGGGATCATCTCCGAAGCTGCTCACTCCGCGTTGGATTTCGGTGCGGCTCTGATTACTTATCTTGCAGTGCGCGTCGGAGACAAGCCGGCAGATGACCGGCATCATTTCGGCCACGAAAAGGTTGAAAGCGTTTCGGCGTTTGTCGAGACTGGTCTCTTGTTTCTCACCAGCGCGTGGATAATCTATGAGGCAGTCAGGCGGCTGTTCTTTGCATCAGTTGAGATTGAGGTGACATGGTATGCGTTTCTTATTATCATTATTTCTATTATTGTTGACATCTCCCGTTCTCGGGCTCTCAAGAGGGTGGCACAAGAGACGCATAGTCAGGCGCTGGAAGCCGATGCTCTGCACTTTAGCTCTGATATCTTAAGCTCCGCAGTTGTACTGTTTGGTTTAGTGTTCGTCGCTTTTGGGGTTACCAAGGCCGATGGAATCGCCGCTATCGGCGTAGCGCTTTTTGTTATGTACGCCGGATACCGGCTCGGCAAACGGACTATCGATGTCCTCGTTGATACTGCGCCTGAGGGGGTTACAGAGCGGATAATGGATATAACAAAAAAAGTGGAAGGCGTTCTGGCCGTCGAAAAACTTCGCGTACGCCCTGTCGGCGTATCAATTTTTGTCGACATGTCTGTGGCTGTCAGCAGGCAGCTTCCGCTCGAGAGGGTCAATAAGATAGTCGCTTCGATCGAAAAAGACATTCGGGAGGCAATTCCGGAGACCGATTTAACCATCCACACAAAACCGCAGACAGTGAATAATGAGACTATCGCCGAACGGATACGCATAATAGCTGCAAATCTCGATCTCTCCGTGCATGATATCATTGTCCACGCTGACAGCGGGACGACGTATGCGAGTTTTGACGTGGAAGTCGCTACCCAGCTAACTATCGCGCAGGCGCATGAGTTAGTTTCACGCCTTGAAGGAGCCATACACAACGAAATTGGCAATGAGGTGGTTATTAATACGCATATTGAGCCCACCCAATCGGAAATTCTCTCCGGAGAAAATATTCCTCCCGATGAAGAGGCCCAAATGACCGAGATTATCAACGCAACTGCGGCGACAGTGCCCACTATACATAGTGTTCACAAAGTTAACATACGCCGTATCCAGGGTAATGTATTTATTTCGCTTCATTGCACCTGCAATGACGATATCCCTCTCGCCGATGTCCATAAAGCCGTAAGCCGCCTGGAATATTTGATTAGACAGCGTATTCCCATTGTTGAAAAAGTTGTTGTACATGCTGAGCCGAGGCATTAAAGGATCCGGACGGCCGGTATTCCGCGAGAGCGCATATGATATACTTTGTTAGCTCACGTATGGATTCTAAAGAAAAAGTCTCCACTTACCAGCAGTCTCCTGAGATTATTCAGCCGTCTGAACATACGCGGAGGATGCGTAAGGCTGTCAGCAGTCATTCACCGCTCAAAAGGATCGGCAAGTTTTGGCATCAGTTGGGGCCGGGGCTTACCACAGGCGCAGCCGATGATGATCCGTCAGGAATTGCGACCTACTCACAGGCGGGAAGCCAGTACGGCTTCCAGCTTCTCTGGCAAGCGGCGTACTCCCTGCCGTTCATGGCCATCGTGCAAGAGATGTGCGCGCGCATAGGCCTGGTGACAGGCCGCGGGCTTGCGGCAAATATCCGCAAACATTTTTCACCTGTAACGCTGTATTTTTGTACAGCGCTGCTTTTTATCGCAAACACTTTTAATATCGGCGCTGACCTTGGAGCAATGGCAAAAGCTACGCAGCTTCTCAGCCCGGAACTGAAGTATGGGGTTCTGCTCATTGCATTCACCCTTGTCTCGCTTCTGCTTGAGATATTTGTTTCCTACGCACGTTATTCACGATATCTCAAATGGATGGCTCTCGTGCTCTTATCATATGTCATCACTGCCCTGACAGTTCATGGGATAGATTGGGGCAGCGTATTGAAACATACTTTTTTCCCCTCGATCACATTCTCTCGCGACCAGATTTTGCTCATCTGCGGAATTCTCGGTACGACGATTTCACCCTACCTATTCTTTTGGCAGACGTCGCAGGAAGTCGAAGAAGAGATCCTCCAGGGAAAAAAAAGTATCGTCGCGCGCCAGGAAGAGGTGAATGGGCAGACCATAGGTGCGATGAGGAAAGATGTGTGGCTTGGCATGTCTTTTTCAAATGTCGTCATGTTTTTTATCATTCTTACAACTGCCGCTGTGCTTCATAACGCAGGCGTCACTAACATTCAAACCGCGGCCCAGGCGGCCGAGGCCCTCCGTCCTTTCGCGGGACCCGCCGCCACGCTCCTCTTTGCCATCGGGATCGTCGGCATCGGGCTTTTGGCCATACCCGTCCTCGCAGGATCGGCGGCATACGCAATATCAGAAAGTTTCAGATGGAAAGAGGGCCTGTACCGGAAATTCAAAAACGCGTATGCATTTTACGGCGTCATCATCGTATCCGTGCTTATCGGGTTGGTCCTGAATTTCACCCGTCTCGATCCTATTAAAGCGCTCATCTATTCAGCCATTGCCAACGGGCTTGTTTCGCCGGTTATACTTTTCATTATCCTGCGGCTCGGTAACAATCCCAGCATTATGGGAAAATATGAAAACTCAGGCCTGATAAAAACGCTTGGTTGGTTCATCACGGTTATCATGATCGCCGTGGCCGTCGCAACTGTGGTGGCAATATTCAAATAAATACTGGCTTGTCATCTTCGCGGTTTTATACGACAATAAAGCATGTCCGCATAAAAACTCCCTTCGCCATGAAATCTGAAAACATCCTCGGTATTATAGGAATAGTCATTGTCGGCGTGCTACTCGGATATTATACCGAAGTGTACCAAAGGAATGCACCTGTTCCGCGCTCGACGGCGGCAATTTCCAACGGCTCGCAAACCGCATCGTCGACTTCCTTTACGTTAAGTCCCGAAACCGTTGCTAAGCACAGCACAGCGGGGGACTGCTGGATGATCATAGAAAACAAAGTGTATAATGTGACGCAGTACCTTGCATTGCATCCCGGCGGACGGAGTATCATGATCCCTTTTTGCGGCGCTGATGCCACGCAGGCATTTCTCACGAAGGCAGGTCAGGGGACTCATTCACAAAACGCCGTCCAGCAGCTTGGCGCATTACTCGTCGGCAATCTCAACGCAAGTATTATTACGGCGCCGGCTGTCACGTCTCCGTTAAACACTAATTCATCTTCTGTTCAGCAGGCAACGCCTCCTGTCCCTACCGTGCCTACGTCTGTCACGCTGGATGCGGCTACTGTTGCCAGCCACAACAACGCGCAAGACTGCTGGTTAATCATCCATGGCACTGTCTATGCCGTCACCGGGTACCTCAATGCCCACCCCGGCGGGCGAAGTATCATCATTCCTTTTTGCGGCAAGGACGCAACTCGAGCTTTTGACACCAAAGCGGGAGCAGGATCCCATTCGAGCGCCGCGGTAAGCGAGCTCGCACGCCTTGCCATAGGCGCGTTTGGCGGAACGACGACGGTTCAAAACGTCCAGCGGGCGAATACGTCAGCCCAGCAAATTCCCGGGGGCCAGGGTGACCAGGAAGAAGAAAACGAGCATGAGTAAGCTGTATCTTTTCACAAAAAAAATTCACCGGCTCTTAGTCCTGATTATTTTCGCGCTCGGATTACTTATGACCGTAACCGGCACGCTGCTGAGATATCCCGGTTTCGCAGTGAAATACTTTTCTTTTTTTGATCCTGTCTTTATCAGGTTTATCCACAGAAATTTAAGCACATACTTTTCTGTGGTTCTTGCCGCAATGATGCTTACCGGATTGTGGATGTATCTTTACCCGTATCTGACCAGGCATAAAAAAGAACCGCCGCAGAATCTCCCCCCACAAGGACCCGTAGTTTCCTAAGAAAATTATCTTCGACAAAAAGGTCTGCTGTACATAAACAAAAAGCTCCCGTCTTTTATAGTTGTATTCGCGAAACCTATGGTTGATTAAAAAACTCATCGATTGGCGCCATCGATGAAGCTAAAAACTTGCGCACTTGATTTACAGCTCCTTTTGGGAGAAGATGTAGATATGCCCCTTTTTGAGGTCAAACTCAAACTTGCCCCGGAGCAAAAAGATCTGCTTGTTACCCAGCTCAGTCTGGAGTATCTCAGGACGTATACTGACACTGATACGTTTGTCGAGACTCCGGCGGGCGAACCGAAGGAAAAAATAAAAGAGATTGACGGCACGGTAAAACGATACACGATAGCCTTCGACGGCAAAATGTTTCTCATCAGCGGAGACATTATGAGCCGCGCGGAGGCGGACGCATGGCTTGTGGGGAGGAAAAAGAGTGCCATGGTCAAGCGATCAAAAGACGAGTATAGCTGGGGAGAGCTCGGAGTCACCGTCGCTTTTGATACCATTGAGGGGATCCCTGAAGCGGTATTTTTCGAGGTATATTCCAACAACAAAGAGCTTGTAGAAAAGGCCCGACAGGGTCTCGCCGCCCTCGGATACACGCACTGGGTGGATATGACGTATGATAAGCTTGTAGGGTAAACCTATGTATTACGCTTATTCTTAACTAAAAAAATATGTCTATGATACGAGATACCATAACTATGGCAGTAAGCATGGAAAGAAGATACAAGCGTCTGCGAACATTCAACGGAGTGATGGCGCTTTTTCACGGGATGCAAGGTATCCTGGTATTAATGTTCAGTACGAAGTTTTCTCTTCCCGTGACGACGGCGTTTCTTGAATTCAACACAGTGACACAAAAACTTCAGCCGAACTTCCATACGGCTTTTGAACTCCGTATCGGGCCGCTTATTGCAGCTTTTTTCTTCCTCTCGGCGATGGCGCACTTCCTCCTCACCATGCCGGGCATCTATGAATGGTACATTGCGAACGTGCGCAAGGGAGCAAATTATGCGAGATGGATGGAATACGCGCTCAGCTCGTCGCTCATGATCGTCGTCATCGGCCTGCTCGCCGGTATCTATGACGCCGCGGCAATCCTGCTTATGTTTTTCCTTAACATGATGATGGTTCTTTTCGGCTGGATGATGGAGCTCCACAACCAGACGACGCAGAAGGTCAACTGGACGTCATTCATATTCGGATCAATAGCGGGCGCCATCCCGTGGATCGCCATTGCTATCTACCTCTTTGGCGCAGGCGGAGGTGATAATAAAGCGCCGACGTTTGTCTACTGGATTTTCTTTTCCCTGTTTCTCTTTTTCAACGTGTTCGCCGTCAACATGGTGCTCCAATACAAGAAAGTTGGCAAGTGGAAAGACTACTTGTACGGCGAGTATGCATATGTCATTTTAAGCCTTGTCGCAAAGTCGCTGTTAGCGTGGCAGGTATTCGGAGGGACTTTGCGGTCCGTATAAAAGGGTCGGACAATAGTAGTCGAAGACTTTTCTGAGGGAAGCTTTTTTGCGTTGACAAAGATTCGGCGCATGGTATAGTGTGGTATCAGAAAAAAACGATCGTTTCATCTGTAGCGGCAAGTTCTCAAGGAGGGAGTCATGGGAATGTATATTTCTCCGAGAGCATTTATTTCGATGCTTATGGTTGTGCTTGGGGTCGCAATTCTCGTCCATGGGGTTACCGAACAGAAGTTCGATCCCGTCTGGCGTTCACACGACAAACAGGTGAGCGTGAATCTCGACAGCATCTACGACGTCAATTCACGGTCCCCTGTGCGGACGGCTGACTCGTCGGGCAATATGTACCGCGTATTTCTCCCGATTGATCGGGATAAGGACGGCGAGATCGGCTTTGAAGACAACGAGTTGATTATCCGCCTGATGAATAGGTGGAATGAACTCGCTGATGCGGATTCGCTGGGCGAATCAATCATTCGCTGGGAACCGATGTGCCGGAATCCTGATGAATCATCACCGTTTGTCGGGGTGCACTACTATACATCCGAACCAAAGGATGACTTGCGCTGATGAAGCAACAATGTTCTCTGTTTCGCGGACGTACTTTCTGGGTATGTCCCTTTTTTGTATCTTGCGGAAAAAATGATTCAGATGTATCCTAGAGGCGTTTCCCAAAACAACGCTCGTTGGTTTTTTTCTGTTTTTGAGGAGGAGGCCATGAAAAAGATTAGGTGGTGCATTCTTATTTGCGCATACATCATTTGCGCGGCATCAGCATTGGTCCTGGTGTTTGTCGAAGAGGCATTAGAGACAGATTAACTGACTGAGTGTTTCCCATCGTTCTTAAAATCGGACGGACGCGTTGTGAGGACAAATCCGTCTTTTTTATTTCACTACGGCTTGACGAGCGGGTTTGACTCCTCCATACTTTGGATACTGCGCACTTAATCATTGCATTTACTTTTTTTCTATGATTTCCAACGTCATCAATCTGCTCTCTATCCTCACCATGATTGGTCAGGCCATCATCGTCTTCTTGCTTGTTGTTGTGCTGGTCGCGCTGGTGAAGAAGGGCAGCATGCGCACATTGATTGATTATATCGGCAAAAACGCAATTACCTGCGCACTGGTTGTCGCGATTATAGCAACAGCCGGGAGTCTTTTTCTCTCTGAAGTTGCCCACTTTGTTCCATGCAGACTATGCTGGTTCCAACGGATTTTTATGTACCCGCAGGTGGTTATTTATGCCATCGCGTTATGGAAAAAGGAGCGCTTCGTGTCGTGGGTGCAGGGGATGGCGCTTTCTATCATAGGAGCGGTGTTCGCGTCCTACCATTACTACATACAGATGTTCGCAAAAACCGTGAAGCCATGCTCGACGTATGACCCGGTATCATGCACTGAAAAAGTTGTTATTCACTACGGGTACATTACCATTCCCCTGATGGCGCTGACTGCCTTCCTGATGATTATCCTGTACTTGGTTGTCGGGAAAATTCGGGAAAAGCGCGCACAAACTGTTCAGACTGCGCAGTAGAAACTTCTTCAGGGGGGTAACATGTTACCGTAAAAACTGCGGCAGGATAAACGCAGCTAAACCGATCCAAAGCCCAACGTAGATGAGCCGTCGAGGAGTGTGGTCTATAAGTGTCGTTATATGGAGCGGCAGGCGAAAGAGCGCGACGACAAAGGCTGCTGATGCGGCAGTATACAGAATTCCAAACAGCACGGTTCGCACAGGGAAGAGAAACCCAATAGCAATTGCCCCGGCAACGCAAACTCCGGCGATATATTTAATATAACCAAGCGGGAGAACCATGACGAGGGTAGCGCGGTATCCTCGGTCAGCTTCGATGTCCTCAAGATCTTTTACGAGCTCCATTGCCGTGATGGCGAAGAAGAATACGAGTGTCGTGATGAGACTGGCTTGGTTGATACCGCCGACGACGTACGCCCCAAACAGCACCAGTGAGGCCGATAGAAAAGAGGCCAGGGCGTTCTTTAACCCCGGTAACCGTACGCCATACCGAGAATAGACGATAGTTGCGCCGACGTAGAGGGCAAACACCAGAAATGTGGACAGAGAAATTATCCCCGCTACCGCAAGACATGCCACGTAGCACAGGATTGCCGCTATTTGTACTTTTTTTGGATATTGTTTCGCGAAAGACTCTCCTTTTCGGGCGTCGATGTCGCGGTCTCGAAAGCCGTTGTATGCGAGCGTACCCGCTGAGAGAAAAAACATTGCGAGCATTGCTAAAAGCTCGCTTGGCAAGACAGGGAATTTACCGCTCTCTTGTATCATGCCGGCGATAAACGCTCCGACAGGTGCAAAGGTCATGGGGAAGCGGATGATACGCAGGTAGCGCCAAAGCGTTTTCATGCTGTTAAGTATAATGCAATCATATTTTTCCTGCTATGAGACGTTTTGCGCCGCGCACCAAAGTCAAAGCGGAGGCCCATTCTCCAAGATCTAAGTTGTTATTTATTGTGTATAAAAACTTGATCTATGCTATGCTGTCATTATGGGCGGTAAATTTGTAATCTATTTTTGCCTGTTCGTTGGTTCTACAATCGGCGGGTATATTCCGTCTCTCTGGCATCTGGGTTTCTTTTCATTCTGGTCGGTCATTCTTTCGGCAGTAGGCGGAATAGTCGGCCTATGGATAGGGTATAAAATCAACCAATCTATCACGGGCTAACTACTTATTTTTTTCAAAATTAATTACTAACCAACATTACCTATGAAAGGTTTCAGCCAAAACATCGAGCGCATGACGCTTGAGAATGAAAATTTTCGCAAAGTAGTCTACACGGCAAAACACAGCCAGCTTGTCCTGATGAACCTGGAACCCGGTGAAGAAATCGGCATGGAAGTGCACCCTGACAATGATCAATTTTTCAGATTTGAACACGGTCAGGGGAAGGTGATTATCGACGGTGCTGAGCACCAGGTAAAAGACGGAGTAGCGGTCATAGTTCCGGCAGGAGCCCACCACAATGTGGTGAACACATCTCCAAACGAACCCTTAAAGATGTACACAATTTACTCTCCAGCCCACCATCGGGACGGCATAGTCCATGAGACAAGGCAGGCGGCAGTGTCTGATAATGAGGAGTTTGACGGAAAAACAACCGAGTAGAGAGTGGTTATTCGAAACGGACGATAGCATTTCCAGAATAATCAGCAGTAGATTAAAAAAAGTAAGAGCACTTGACTCCTGCTCAGCATTTGTTATTGTTGGCTCGAATGATGTTCACACTTCTTGGAAGGGGAGTATATGGAAGTTAAGGAGGTCCTCAAGGTTCTTCTAGACGGGCTTGGGGAAATTGCAACATACTCAACTCACCCCCAACATGCTCTCGGAGAGACGGCCGATAGCATGTATCGCTCATTCGGGACGATCATTTATTGCCAGCTTATTAGTAGGTTCTGTACTGAAGAGGCTGACAAGAAAGCAGTTGTCGAAAGGTTGAATGCACTATCCTCAATGTTTTGCAGCCACGGTCTGGTCATAGAGTCCATTCCGATTCAATCGCTCATCAAACAGCTGAAGCCTCAGCCGGCCCCCAGCCCCGTACCGTCAACGAGCTAGTCTCGAAGACGGTTTTCTTTTTGTTTTTTAGAGGCTGTGCTACGCTGACTTTATCCTTATGACCAGTGCAAAGCCGTTTTCACCATGGTGGCAAGCCACTCCGGATATCAAACGTTTCCCGACGCTAGACGGTGATATCCGGGCTGACGTCGCAGTTATCGGCGCTGGAATTGTCGGCACCATGGCGGCCTGGGAATGCGCGCAAAAAGGGCTTGAGGTAGTTCTCGTTGAGCAACATCACGTTTGTACGGGCGATACCGGTTTCTCTACCGCTTTTATTCTCCATGCCCCTGACGCACCATTCGAGAAGATTCGCCGACAACTCGGGGAAGGATCTTTTGCTGAACTTATAACTGTGACTCGTTCAACCCGAGACAAACTACGGTCGTTGGTTGCATCGCAACATATTGATTGCTCATGGGCTGATCAGCCTGCGCTTTTTGGATCCTATGTTCGCAATGATCCTACGTTGCATACACAATGGGACGCGCTCGCTGGCCTTGACCCTGACGCCCGGTGGGTAAGCGACTCGGACGCCCGGCCTTTTGTCGAGGCAATTCGCTTTGATCATGAAGCCTCCATGAACCCACGTGCATTCGTGGTAGATCTACTTTCTCGGAAGAATCTCCATCTGCGCGTCTTTGAGGACACGAAGGTTACCCGTCTGGTTCCCGGATCGCCGGTGACAATAATAACTCCGACTGGAAAGATAACTGCCGATAAAGTGATCGTCGCTGCGGGGAGCCCGGACGCGTTGCTGCCCGATGTAGCGAAGTTGCTCACGCCGACTACGTCGTTTGTTCTTACCGCGGTCTATCCAGGCTCACCACCTGTTCCAGATTACCTTTTCTGGGATACAGATTCGCCATACCAGTATTACCGTCGTCTCGATTCCCATACTGTCATGCTTGGTGGAGCCGACAAACCTGCTGGCGTCAAAGTACCTAATCAAGACGATCCCTATAGCGTACTGCAAGGCTTTCTCGACCGTCGGTTCCCGGGCTATGTGCGCATTGATTGCCGCTGGTCTGGGACATTGTTTGAGACTTCAGACAGCCTGCCCATAATCGGACAGCATCCCATATATCCAACGATATTTGTAGCGGCAGGTTTTTCTGGCAATGGGCTGTCCATGGGTCCCTTAGCCGGAAGCTGGCTTGCTGCGGCCGTAACAGGTCATCCTGCCTCTTTAGCCCCGATATTTTCTCCCGGACGATATGCGCTCCTGAGGGTACCGTCTTCACGAGCGTTTCTCAGATCCCCAGTCGGTTCGACTAGCCGCAGATTTTCTGTTGCTCTTTTCGCATGGCTGGCAGCTGCAGTCGCCATTGCTGTGCCGACAATCGCATTTTTTTCGGGCAACGCGCTTGGACTGGGCCATACGCAGACTCTCACTGAGTTTAGTCGGCGGTTGTTCCCGTTGTTTGGTCTTTACGCGTTCACGTTAGTCTGGGCACAGATCATACTCGGGTCTTTTGCCCCTTTCTGGAGAAAGTATTTCCCGCGGGTCAATACACTACATCGGCGCCTGGGCGTTTTCGCGTTGGTTTTTGCCCTGCTTCACCCTTCGCTGCTTTTCGTCGGTGTCGGACCTACCGTGTATTTTGCACGGACGTATGTTGCACCCAATCTTGTTCCATTGATTTTGGTTGGATATGTCCAGCTTTTTCTGCTCGTAACCACTGCTTGCACGGCTTTATTGATGAAACTGCCGTGGTTAAAGACCCGGTGGCGAATTATCCACTGGTTCAATTACGCAGTTTTTTTTCTCGTCTTTTTTCACTCTTGGTTCCTGGGGCATAACCTTCGTTCATCAGAGTCTTTACGAATACTCTGGATTGTTTACGGTGTCACGGTACTTTGCGCTTTAGGGCTTCGCGTTCAAAGAGCGCGTCGCAAAGTAAATACTATGCAGACTGATTCCGGCTCATCTGTCGACCTCGGCCCGATTGAAAACTTTCCCAACCATCAAGGTGTGCCCATCCAAGTAGGTCAGACCACTATTGCTCTTTTTCGGAGCGACGAAAAATGTTGGGCTATCGCCAATACATGCAGTCATGCTGGTGGCCCCTTGTGCGAAGGAGCATTTGATGGTACCTCTGTGGTTTGTCCGTGGCATGGATCACGCTTCGATCTGACTTCCGGCGCAGTTCTCCGCGGTCCTGCGACGCAACCCCAGCGGGTATGGCCGGTCACTGTCAGCAATGGTAGAATAATCTTGAAACAATAGTACTGGGTAGGCTCCAGTCGAGGGCTTACTCGTGCAGGATCAAAAAAGCCTTTATTACTAACTTTACTCTTATGCGTATCCGACAAGTGGTTATACTCTCAGTAGTCGCCGTAGCACTTCTAGTGCTTTCTGGGTGCACCCCTTCAAATATGACGAATACGCCGGCGACAAACACAACATCAAACACAACATCCGGGTCATCTGTCTCAATTCAGAATCATTCATTCAGCCCGAGCTCACTCACTGTTGCGAAAGGGACTGCTGTTACTTGGACGAATAACGACTCGACCAGCCACACGGTCACGGGGGACACGAGCGGTACCCAAAACAGTTCGACTCTCGCACCAGGCGGGACATACAACTACACATTCAGCGCCGCCGGCACATATTCCTACCACTGTTCGTTCCACCCAGACATGACAGGCACTATCACAGTCACGCCATAGTTCCACAGGTATCAATGAAACGGCCGATCTCTTCGGCCGTTTTTGAATTCAATTGGATTTGAAATAAGGAGATGAATGAACAAAACCATTTCAAAACGATCCGGGACTTCTGTGTACTTTTCTGATTTGACGTAACTGGGTATATCAGGATATAACAACGTAATCGTCCTTTTACAAATTTATCGTCTTTCCACGAGTCAAAACCGAATGCAGGAGGGTCAGTCATGAATGGGAACGCCGAATTTCCAGGGGTAACTCTGGACGATATCAGGCGCGTCCCCAATCCGACTCCTGCGTTTTGGAGTTGGATGTGGGATGCGTTCGCTAACGGCCGGCTTGATATTGCCGTGCAAGCGGCACTCAGCGCCGGACAGGCAACGGGTGTCGAAAGCGCCCTATCGTTTTTGCAGGAATTGGGGAGCCGCTGTCAGGGCGAACCTTCAGCCGTGCACGTCGCGGACATTCAAAGGAAGCGACATTCCTCTCGGCATACCAGTACGCTACAGAAGATGTTAGGGGCGCCTACCTGGGCGAAGGATCCGCAGCTTATCTTAGGAGCACGCGGTCACGCCGTAGCCTCAGCACTTTTGCGAGGAGCATACGATTCACATCGTAGTTCTTCCAAACATTACAAAGGTCCAGCCGGACAGCTTTCGTTATTTCCTCCCTTTGTTGATGTACCACCCGGCGGGCAAACCAGACTTTTTTCTGGACCAGCCAGTTATAGTGAGCCACGGAATCCTCAAGGCGTCCGTCGGGCATCGTACCCAGTATTGATTCACCGCATCGAAAAGCACTGGGACGTCATTCGTAGGCTTATCGAGAATGGTGATCTCAACGCTTGGCGGACACGCAAAGGTGTAGTCCACAGGCTTGAACAAGCAATCGAACAGATTGTCGGTGATCCGATCAACAAGCTCTGGCGAGAAGGGTGGGATCCCAGCGGCAACCTCGTTGTCCTCACCATCTTAAGCTGGGCGGCGATGATTATCTCCCGCGGTCTGCAACGAATTCCCCACGCACTTTTTACTGAGATTGGAGTTCTCGGACAGCAGCATGGTTTGGGCGGCGGACGGATTGACGCAATTGAAGTGACTAGTATCAACGGTAAAAATCCGACTCCGTACCAGCAGAGGCTGCTTGGGATTCTCAGCAAAGGGCATTATCGATCCACAGGCCATTTGATGAGAGTGCTCCTGGGGAATTTCCGCAACCCGGAGATCGTCGTTATCGACTGGAAATTTTTAGTCGGTGACATGATGAGTCGCGGATCCCAGCCTGATTTGCGCGCTCTTTGCGCCTCGCCCTTGTCTCACCACGAGGACCAGATGAGACGGTATTTAACGCTTATCCAGCTTGACTACCATCTCACTATTCGTCACCCCGAGCTCTGGCAGACAAATGAATTCTCGTTGCACGGGGAGCTTCATTACATCTTTCCGCACTGCAAACCTGTCGTTCACAACGTATCCATGACGCCCCAGGAGCTCGAGCAGTGGTTTGCGAATTCTGTGGCGCTTCGATGGTCGGCTGTCCAACGCCGAGCAATAGTACGCGTGGTAGACAACTTCATTATGGGAACGCTCGTCGGATTGCTCAACGGCCGTCCGCGGAAAAGAAACGGTACCCTGCACAACGGTGAAGCCGGTGAGCAGATTGAGCTCATACCAGCAGAGCCGCGAGTAACAGCTGCAACCATCGTTGAGCGAACTCAGGATTCCCACAGGAGGTTTGTTGATGAACATCAGATCATAGAGATTGTCGAGGAAAGACCATCGGGACAGGTCATCGAAATGCGACTGGATCGTCTTATGGAATGCGTCAGCCAGGGGTCTGTCTCAACGTTCGGGTTCTCCGCAGCACGTGGCGGAAAAATCCAATGTCTCATGCCTGGTCATCGGGACTCCACTTTCTCCCTGCAGGTGTATCTCGCTGATTTCCGTCCGCATTTTCACTGTTTCGGATGCGGGGCACACGGAAAAATTGCGAGTGAATCAATTTCTCGCGAGTTTGCCCTTGCGTTCATTGCGAATCACCAAACTGACGCGCGTACAATTCAGCCGGTGACCAGCTCCCGACTGCCGGTCATTCCTGAAGAGCACCACCGTATCATGTCGTGCGCGCAAAAACTGCTTTCAGGAAATTTCTGGAACAGTGAGGGAGAGAGATACCTTGTGCAGACCCGCAAACTTGATGTTCAGCTCGCGTTTGAAAAGGGCGCGGGCTACGCCGATAGTCGGTTCATTTGCGCTCTCCTGGAGGAAGGGCTGACAGTTGATGAGCTGATCGTCTACGGATTCGTCGGTATTTCGCGCTCGGTATCCAGCCGACACGGACTAGCGCCGCTTCTGTTTGATCGCGGTTTCAAGCTTAACGAGATCAAGCGCCCGCTCCCCGGTTCAACTTCTGGGAAACCTATCTGGGGGATGCCGTATTCAACCCTTAACAACCGCGTCACCTTTCCGTTGACGCTTGAGGGGAGGGTTACCAATATCTATGGCCGGGCGGCGTACCGATGCGATAGAAGATTCTCGCATAGGAAGCTCTCGACCGAAAAGACAAAAGTTCCCCAAGGCGGATTCCACATGGAAGCGCTCGAGGGAGAGGAAGGCGAGGTCGTAATCTCCGAAGGTGCGATTGATGCACTATCGCTCATCGAGCTCGGATGGCCCCGATCGCTGGCGATGATAGGCGTCAGTAATACTGCCATCATCCGCGTCATGGCGCGGTCGCAGCGGAATTTCGCTATAGCGTTAGATAACGACGATACGGGAAGGAGGGAGACAGCGAAGCTTGTAGAGCGACTCCGGGGCTTCGGATGGAAAGGCCAATCGCGCGACTTCACGGGCGAGTTTGTCCGACAACATCATGATCGCCAGTTCAAGGATTACAATGATTGGCTTATTGCTACCCGACTGCCGGCACCCGACGATGATCCGCCCTTTTAAGTCTCTGTATGCAGGACACCTACATTTTGGTGACCTGCTTTTTTATTCCTATCTGATTTATTCGTTTCAAAAATATTTTTTCTTACGTCACTCCCCCCGATTTATCCACCTCATAATTTGACGTTTATTCTTTTGTGTACTACCCTGTGTAGTAGGCAGGCGTTTCTTGCTTAATAACTGCTAAGATATGGGCAAAAAGTCGTTATCCACAACCGTAATTGTCGCATTTGTTCTTGCGTCTCTTTTGAGCCCTATTTTTCTCGCCTCATGCTCACTGGGCGCGGGGCACGATATAGTCATGAGGACTATCGGAATGAGTTGTTCGACAGAACTGCTCCGTCACCTCACTAAATTACAGGGGATATTTCTTGCATTTGCCATAAGCTTGGTACTGGCTATTCTCGCACCATATTTCGTACGTTCCGTAGATGATGAGAGTGAACTGACGCGTACACGACAAATATTTTTTTCTTTTCGGGCTTTTTCACACAACATGAAATTTTTTGACGCTCTTCGCCTAGCTTTTGCAGAGGGGGTCATCGGCGCAAAACGCTTCGACACACTGGCGGTCTAGAACGGGTCCAAACAACCTCAACGGAGTATCGTCGAGTCAGGATCCGTTTTTTGGCATTCGAAGCGCTTTTAATGTATTTAAAAACTATGTCCAGACATTCACGTCAAAACAACTCATCTCATGTCATCGTAATGAAAAAGAAACACTTCTATCTTTCGCTTGTTATGGTTATCGTCGCTGTCGGGATTTTAACCGCTGTCATTTCTTCGGGCAAAGGAAAGATAGGAAGCGTGGAGAGCTCCTCAGAAGTGTCGGGCAATATACAGTTTGAGAATGCAATCGGTAAGCGGGCGCCGGATTTTGAGCTTGAAAATACCAACGGCGCCAAGGTCAGTCTCAAACAGCTTCGGGGAAAGGCCATCGTCCTCTTCTTTAACGAAGGAAGCATGTGCTATCCGGCGTGTTGGAATCAGGTTAAAGAGCTCGCCGCCGACCAACGACTGAACAATGATCAGATTCAGGCTTACTCCATTGTCGACGAGTCAAAAGGCGCGTGGCAAAGCATCATGAAGAAGCAGCCGGAATATTCGACTGATAAAATGTTGTTTGATACCTCGCGGAAAGTATCTCTGGCGTATGATGTTCTTTCGCTTCCTTCCTCGATGCATAAAGGAGCATTTCCGGGACACACCTACATTGTGATAGATAAAGAGGGGATAATCCGCTACGTGCTTGACGATCCGAGCATGGCAATCCGCAACGACCAGATTCTGGCCGAGGCACAAAAGATCTAACCCGTACTTCCCCTATGGATCTTCTTATCTCATCATCACTGATTACCGCATTTCTTGCCGGTGTTGCCGCGCTCTTCGCCCCCTGTTGCATTACCGTGCTCTTGCCCGCGTACCTCGCCTCGATATTCAAAGAAAAGCGCACGGTCTTTCTGATGACGTTTGTGTTTTTTCTCGGGCTGTTGACCATCTTCTTGCCGCTCGGGCTCGGATTCGCGGGTCTCGGGAAATTTCTGACGCGAAACCATACGTGGGTCTTTATCGGGGGAAGCATTATTATGTTCGCGCTCGGAACCATGATATTGCTGGGCAAGCATATTTCCCTTCCTGTCCACCTGCCATCGACGAAGATTACCAATACCGGATCGGTGTATCTGCTCGGTATCTTTTCTGGAATAGCCACAGTATGTTGCGCGCCGGTGCTGGCAGGAACACTTACCTTGTCTGTCCTGCCCGGGTCGGTGCTATGGGGAGGCGTATATGCGGTCGTGTATGTACTGGGCATGGTGATCCCGCTCTTCGTCATCGCCTTCTTCCTTGATGAAACACATGCAATAAAGAAATTGAAGATTTTCCGGGCTACGATGTCGTATTCCATCGGTGCGCGACAGGTGCATTTACGCATCGCCGATCTTATTTCAGGTTTTACCTTCCTTCTTATGGGTGTCGTCACGGTGATTGTCGCGATAAAGAATCCTTCCGGCGGAATGGTCTTTTCGGGATCTGCTCTGCAGACAGCAGTCAATATCACAGCCTCGCAGATTACCGACGCGCTTTCACGCACCTCAGGCTCGGTTCCCGCATTCGCCTGGCTGATCGCCGTAGGCCTCATTATTCTCGGTATTGTCGTCTATGCATGGAAAAGGTCGCATGATCCGTTAGCTGACAGCACGAAAGGAGGTGAAGAATTATGAAAGTGAAATACATTTTGAATGGAATTATATTCATCTATGCGTTCTTTTTTGTCGTCTTGAACGGGTTTCTGCTTGCCAGCACAGCCGTCATGGCGACCACCGCGATGGTGTCGCCATCCCCAACAACTACGCAAACACAGCAGTCGCAAGGTCCCACGAATGCGCAGGTAGCTTCTGTCGTTGCCCAAGTTATCCCTGCGGGCATCCCGCCGGTGTACGGATCGGAGCTCAATGTGAATTTCTCGAATCCTGTTGCGAGTCTGACTATCCTTGACGGCTATGACCGAGGCGCAAATAAAATTGATCTTCAGGGCGATGCGCTCGCGCGATACATCAAGATAGCAATGAAAACGGCCTGTGAATTCTGTTGCGGAGCAAAAACGCTCGTGTTCAAAGATGGCAGTCCGGCATGCGGATGCGCCCATTCAGCGGCAATGCGCGGCGTTGCCAAGTACTTGATCCAAAAACACGGCACTGAATTCACCGATGAGCAAATTCTGACTGAAGTGAATAAGTGGAAAGCGATATCGTTCCCCAAGCAGACGGTGGAGCGGGCGCTCGCGAGTGCCGGAGGGAGCAGCTCCGTAAATCTTCCCTCGCAAGTGGGCGGATGTTAACCGCCTCCAATATTCTAATATCCATAATCAATGAATAGCATATGAGCCAGATTTCCTCCCCGCACGGAGACGTGCTTCACAGACATGAGGATGCCCCGAAGGACAAGGTTGTTCAAATCCGCCTGAACCGGAGCACATTCATGAGCGGCATTTTACTTCTCTTTGCCATCGTGGTGACGGTGCAGTTCTTCCAGATCAAGGGCCTCAGGGCTCAGGTGACTAATTCCGGATCCGCACAGCAGCCGTCGGTGTCCGCCCCCGCCTCACAACAACCGGCTGCGCAACCGGCGCAGTCCTCGGGAGCGTTGCAAAACCTGCCAAGCCAGGTTGGAGGCTGTTAGCCATATGAAGAGAGCCGAGCTAATCTTTTTTTCGCTCGTCGGACTCGTACTCCTAGTAGTGCTTGCCGCATCATTTGCCCCGCAGGCGCAGAAGTCGTTCCGCAATACCCCGGAAAACTATGCTCGCGCAAAGGCAGCGGAGGTCGCCGGCAACCCTTGTGCAACCCCGCCGGGGTACACTGATGCCCAATGGCGCCAGCATATGAGCCACCATCCGGATCAATATCCCGGCTGTCTGAAATAAAGGTATGAATCTCGTAGCCTTCCCATTTCTCTTCGGCATCCTCGCGTTCTTGTCACCCTGCATTATGCCCATGCTGCAGGTATATTTGTCCTTAGTTACCGGAACAACGATTTCCGAGCTAACGACAAAAGATCCGGATGCAGAGGTCCGCCGTAGAGTTTTGGGAAGGACTGCGTGCTTCATCCTGGGATTCAGTGTTGTATTCGTACTGGCCGGTATGTTTGCTGGTTCAGTAGGATCGTTCCTGAAGGAGAGATCGGTCGTGCTCAATTATATCGGGGGGTTGATCATCGTTCTGCTGGGCCTCAAGATGCTCGGAGTGTTCCAGATGAAATTTCTCAGCAATCTGCATCTAGAGCCGGAGCGATTTCCCTTGCTCAAGAAGGATACCATGGCTGGAGCATTCTTGGTCGGCCTCTTTTTCGCGGTAGCCTGTTCGCACTGTTTCGGACCGCTGTTGTACTCCACGCTTATCGTTGCTGCCAATACCCAGTCCGCAACCAGCGGACTCGTAGTGCTCTTGAGCTTCTCTGCAGGCTTGGCTGTTCCGTATTTTATCACTGCCGCAGCGCTGCCGAGCGTTCTCGGGATGCTTCGACGGTTCAGCGCTGCAATTACCGTGATCATAAAGGCGAGCGGGGCGTTCCTGGTCATTTTCGGCGTATTGGTGTTCTTCAACCAGTTTCAAATTCTCGCAACGCTTCTGGGCAAGATTGTTCCATGGGGAAATATCCTTTCCCTATAAAGGTCGGTATGTCGCTACATATTAATCATTTACAATGACACCTATGAAAAAAATACCAGGCGGCGGAGGATGCTGTTAGTTCTATTTGCAAAATAAATTCACAAGAGTAACTCTTAAAAAGCCAAGCATTATTTGACGGCCGTTTTATTTTGTACTACCCTGTGTAGTAGGCACTTATCCACACACCAAAATCATATGGCCAAACCTTCATTTCACCTCCTTGGAGACCTTGAGAAGCAGATCATGGAAATTGTTTGGAAACAGGAGCAGGTTACCGTCAGAGGCGTTGTAGAAATACTCCATAAAAAGCGTGAGATTGCTTATACGACAGTCATGACAGTTATGAACCGGCTTTCCGAGAAAAAGCTGCTCACCCGAAAGGAAGACGGCGGCGCTTTTGCATATGTAGCCACCCAGAAACGGGAATTATTCATGAGTAGGGCATCCGAAAATGTTATTCGTGGGCTGTTATCCGAGTGCGGAGAGGTGGCCATAGCCCAATTTGTTGAAGCACTCGAGGATGTTGATCCGGCGAAGTTAGCACTGCTTGAAAAAAAGATTAGGGAAAAACGGTCATGAATAAGCGAGACAGATCTACATTTTGGTCGTTTGTCCTCTACAGCGCGAGCGGAATATTCGGTATTAGTGCCGCCGCGGTGCTTGGCGGTGCGCTCCTGCCTCATATATCTTCCTCAGTGGGAATTCTCCTCGCACGCGTGGTGCATACGTGCAGCCAATTACTTTCGACTGTTGCAGGGCGGGATATTTTCCTCAGCTCATTGAACGCGCTTATTCTGCTTTTCGTGGGAGCCTTTTTCCTGACAGGTGCTGGTCTTTTTTTCCATGCCTCGTGGAAGACTGGACGGTACGTCTCATCTTTGCGAAAAAAAATTTTTCACCTTTCGGATTCTCGAAAAAAGATGTTCAATACAATGTTTCCGTCACTTACCCTCGTCGGAGTGGATGATCAGCATCCCTTCGTAGTGAGCGCCGGTTTGTTCAAACCGAAAATATACGTCAGCGCCGGTTTGTTGACTCTCTTATCGGACGATGAGCTTGTAAGCGTTTTTAAACACGAGGAATACCATTGCAGAAATCGGGACACCGCACGTTTGTTTATCGTGCATTTTTTCAGAAAACTGTTTTGGTTCGTTCCCGGCATTTCAAAGTTTGCCGCACAGGTCCAGACACTTTTTGAAATATCAGCTGATGAGCACGCTATCCACGCACTTGGTGATGATACGGCACTCGGGAGTGCACTTGTAAAAGTACTTCGCCACCCGTCTCATTCGGCGATACCGGAACTCATTCCGGCTTTTTCTTCGGTGAATGATCGCATTGGGCGGCTTCTAGACGCGTCCTACAAACCTTCGACACGTGCAGCCGTGGCGGTGCCGATTTTTGGGATACTATTCCTGCTTCTTTCGGTGTTCTTTGCCCGAGGCAGTTTCGCCGCACCCAATGTTGCTTTTGACGGTTTCGAATTGCATAAGATGTCCCAGTCAAGAATATGTCCACAAATTGTTCCCGAACTGCTCATGAGCGTTCCTCAGAACCGTGTCTGCGTCCACCCGCAAAATAGTACGCAGGCGCCGTCATGCGGCGAAACACACCCTACAACTAACTAGAGAACATGCACTCATTATATGTCTGATACCATCACAAAAGATATTTGGATCCAGGGTATGCACTGTGACGCATGCGAAAAAACTATCCGCAAATCATTGGAACGCATAGGGGTAGGTGTTGAAGATATTCGTTATACTAATAATCGTGTTGAATTACTCTATGATCCGCTGAGAGTGCCTTTCTCCCAAATTGAAGGTGCCGTCGCTGACGTCGGGTACCGCGTGCGAGAAACTCCTCCCGAGGAATCAGGTCCGCGGGAAACTTCAATTGAGCGCGCCAAAAGGGTTTTTCATTCTTTTCGAAATGACCCTGAAGCGTATCAACTGGAAAAACAAGTCATCAAAAGCACGCTCGGTACGTTGTTTATTGCGGCGGCATTAGAGTATCTCATCTATTTTATTTTCTTTTGGAACATTCAAGGATTTCTCCATACCTACGGCCAATATCTTGGGTACTTGATTGTCGGTGTCGTCGCAACAGGAGGAGCGGTAAGGCACTTACGGGCGTATCAGGGGGCCGTTTCATGCATGACAGGAATGATGATTGGAATGACCATCGGGATGATTTCCGGCCTGCTTCTGGGGGCAGTTGTTGGCGCAACCAACGGCATGTTCGTTGGCTCTGTTTTCGGGATGGCTGTCGGTATGGCCGTCGGCGGCTGGGTAGGGGTGTGTTGTGGGATCATGGGACTCATGGAAGGCATGATGGCGGGGCTTATGGGCGGCACTATGGGCGCGATGATCGGGGTGATGATGATTCCCGACAGACTCACGCTCTTTTTGCCGATATTCTTTGTCGCATGTCTTGCAATACTCGCAGGTCTTAGCTATATGGTGTACAAGGAGCACAAAGGCGCGCGAGACGAGGTAAAGTTGTATGGATTCTGGCCGTATACTTTTATCAATTTTGCATTCGTTCTTGCGGGAACCATCATCATCGTGTGGGGACCCAAGGCGGCATTTTTACGTTAACGAAAAATGGATACTCTTACGCTTTCAATTTCGGGCATGCATTGCGCATCCTGCAGTAAACTGATCACTATGGACCTGGAAGACATCGGCGTGACAGCCAGTATTGATCGCGACACCGGAAAGGGCAAAGTTACATTTGATCCTCAAAAAGTTTCGCAGGACCAAATACTCGATCAAATCAAAAAAAGCGGTTATCAGGCGTCAGTTATCACGGGTGGGACAGCACAATGAACGTCACTCAATTACCGCTTGCACTTTCTTTTGTCTTCGGTGTTCTTTCCATCATATCCCCCTGCGTGATAGTTTTGCTGCCCGCGTACTTGGCCACCATCACGGGGTTCAGCATCGAAGAGCTCACTTCAGCAGAACACGAGAGCATTGTCCTTCGAAGGATACTTGGAAATGCGCTCGGGTTTATTCTCGGCTTCTTCCTGGTTTTTATCCCTCTAGGTGCGCTGATCGGTGTGGCGGCAACTGCGATAGGAAGCGCACGATCGGTTTTCGCGGTCGTCGCGGGCGTCATCGTCGTGCTCCTCGGGATGAATTTCCTGTATCCGCTCCCTTTTCTCAGGTGGATCAACACCGATGTCCGGATTCGCTGGAAACCTCGCGGCTATTCGTTCATCAGTAATATTTTCTTCGGCGCCGTATTCGCTTTTGTATGGACTCCCTGCGTTGGACCGTATCTCGTGGCTGTCACAGCTCTGGTCGGGTCGACGGGAGACATCGGCAAAGGCGTAGCGTACTTTTCTCTCTACGCACTCGGTCTGGCGATAAGCATGCTCGTATTTACTGTCTTTTACACCAAAGTGGCATTCGTGACGAATTTTCTCAAACAACACTCGCGGTCTATCCAAGTAATCAGCGGAATTCTCCTTATCACCATCGGCATTCTCATGATATCCGACAAACTCTATCTTACCAACATTGCTATCAATAAATTCTTCGGCGGTTTCCAACCCGAATCGTGGTTTATTAATTCATAATATACAGCACTATGGCCTCACAAAAATCAGACAGTTCGCATTTTATCAGAAATATGATGATCGTCATGGGCATTGTCACTGCTCTCAGCGGTGCAGCTGCCTGGCGTCTCGGTTCACGGGCGACAATTACGCCGAGAACAAGTGACACCACGGTTGCCGACGATTTGTCCGGAAGCGCGCAAGACGCTGTTTCTATCACCGTAGCGTCCTCAGGATATACTCCGGGGGAAATCACGGTACCTCAGGGCAAGAAAGTTCGCCTCAACCTTGTCACCAACGGCACGTACGGATGCATCCGCTCTTTTGTCATCCCGAAACTTGGGATTTCAAAAACTCTCCCGACAAGCGGCACGACAACCGTCGAGTTTACTCCGACGGAAAAGGGGACACTCGCGTTCCAGTGTTCCATGGGGATGTTCAGGGGAAATATTAAAGTCATATAAATTTTCATGGACCCGCGCCAACTGATTGGCATTGTTCTGATCGCACTAGTCGTAGGGCTTTTTTTTCTGTGGCTGAGGTTCCAGCGGCGCCAAGAGCGCGCCTCAGAGAGCGGTGGTATCCAAGAGGTTACCATTCTCGTCAAGGGAGCGTACGATCCGAACGTGATTACCGCAAAGGCCGGCATACCCCTTCGTATCCATTTTAACCGGCAGGAAGATACTGACTGCTCCCGGTTTGTTACCTTCGATACGCTCCATCTAAGAAAGAATTTAAAATCCTTTTCGACAACCGAAATCGAATTTACCCCAGAAAAAGCGGGCGAGTATCCTTTCGCATGCGATATGGGCATGTATCAGGGAAAGTTGATCGTAAAATAGTAGAGACATATGGGACAGCAGACGACGACATTATCACTTCGGGGAATGCATTGCGCGAGTTGCGCGCAGTTGATTGAGCGCGGGCTCAAAAAGGTTCCGGGGGTGCAGCAAGCCAACGTAAATTACGGCACCGAACGAGCCCATGTAGTGTTCGACTCGGTGACTGCCTCGGTTGATTCCTTGATTCGGGGCGTGGAGAATGTCGGGTATCATGCCAAGGAACTAAAAGAAGACCGTCAGTCGCGCCAGTCAGAAGACGACGAACGTCGCCGGGAGATACAGAAAATCAAGACAAAATTTTTTATCAGTCTCGTCCTATCCCTCCCCGTGCTCGTGCTCAGTATGGGCATGAAGATTGTTCCCGCGATCGAAAATATACCGAATCGCGAATGGATCCAGTTTCTCTTTGCGACGCCCATTCAGTTTTGGGCCGGGTGGCAGTTCTATCGTGGATTCTGGGGGGCGCTGAAGGCCCGTACGGCGAATATGGACAGTCTCATCGCCCTCGGCACCTCCGCGGCGTATTTTTACTCCTTAGTCGTTATCCTCAAGCTTGTTGAGGGGGAAGTATACTTTGAAATAGGGAGCATTCTGATTGCATTCGTTCTCCTGGGCAAATGGCTCGAGGCGCGAGCCAAAGGCAAGACAGGAGAAGCCATCAAAAAGCTCATGGGCCTGGCGCCCACTACTGCGTTTGTTATTCGCGGCGAGAGGGAGCTGGAGATCCCGCTCGAACAGGTGGTCGTCGGGGATCATATCCGGGTGAAACCGGGGTCGAAGATTCCTGTTGACGGCATGGTTGAAGATGGCGTTTCGTCGGTTGATGAGTCAATGATAACCGGCGAAAGCATTCCAGTAGAAAAAAGCGCCGGAACGGCGGTGATCGGCGGAACTATCAATATCCACGGCTCATTCGTCTTCCAGGCGAAAAAGATTGGGAAAGAAACGTTACTTGCCGGAATTATTAAGCTCGTTGAGGATGCTCAGGCGTCCAAGGCGCCCATTCAGCGTTTTGCCGACCGGGTATCGGCGTATTTTGTCCCTATAGTCATCGCGCTCGCGCTCATTACCTTTCTGTCATGGTATTTTATCGCGGCCCAGCCGTTTGTTTCCAGTTTACTCGCGTTTGTCGCCGTGCTAGTCATCGCCTGCCCCTGCGCGCTCGGTCTCGCCACTCCTACGGCAATTATTACTGGCACGGGACTGGGCGCGTCGCGGGGCATTCTCATCAAAGGCGGTGAAGCGCTTGAAGCAGCCAGAAAAATCGACACGGTGGTTTTTGACAAGACGGGGACCCTGACGATAGGCAAGCCGCTGGTCACGGATATTGTCCAGCTTGAAGAAGGCCAGAAAGCGCTCACCTTTTTTATTCATCAGATGGCCGGCACGCATATTGAAGATATCCTGCTCCAGGTCGCCGCATCACTCGAGGCGCAATCGGAGCACTCGTTGGCTGAGGCCATTGTCAAAGAGGCAAAAGTTCGAAAATTGCCGTTATTTGCCATACGGAATTTTTCCGCGCAGCCGGGCAGAGGAGTGTATGCTGAAATTGTTCCCGCAGACGGCGTTACATCAACAGTCAATGTACTTCTAGGTAATAGGAAGATGATGGTCGAAGCGGGGATACCTCTAGGTTCCGCCGAATCCTTTATGCATGCACTTGAGGAACAGGGCAAGACAGTGATGGCGGTCGGCATACTCGGCCAGCAGGGATCTACGCATGTTGTTGCGGGGCTTATCGCCGTCTCTGATGTTCCAAAGCAGGATGCCAGAGAAGCGGTTCGCGCGCTCACAGAACGTGGAATTTCTGTCGCGATGATTACCGGCGACAACAGGAGGACCGGAGAGGCTATCGCGCGGCAGCTGGGCATCACCCGAGTTCTGGCCGAAGTATTGCCCCAGGACAAAGCCGACGAAGTAAAGAAACTTCAGGCAGAAGGGAAGAAAGTGGCTTTTGTCGGGGATGGAGTCAATGATGCTCCGGCGCTTGCCTCGGCAGATCTCGGCATTGCCATCGGCTCGGGGACTGACGTTGCGCTCGAGGCCGGGCAGATTGTGCTGGTAAAAAACAATTTACTCGATGTCGTCAGAGCTATCCGACTTTCTCAGGCGACGTTTCGTAAAATTGTCCAAAATCTTTTTTGGGCCCTTATCTACAATGTCGCCGGCATACCCATCGCGGCAGGGGCATTGTACGGGGTGCTCGGATGGCAACTGAGACCCGAAATTGCCGGAGCGGCTATGGCTCTGTCCAGTGTCTCTGTTGTGACAAATTCTCTTCTTTTAAAGCGATTTCGAGCATAAACTGTTCTTGAGAAAGCTTGTGTATAACTAATACTTGACCTGCGTGAATATTCTACTACAATAAGTAGTAGCTCTTTGAAAGATATTGCGTCTAAAGGGCAAGTTACCTTCCTTATGGTATACTGGAATCATTATGGCTGGTATCCCACCACTAGAACCCGTAAAAAAGCCGTTGGTACTCCGATGGTGGTTTTTGATGACAGTTTTTTTGGCCGTAATAATAGCCGGTTCGTTTGGGATGTTAGTGTATGAAAATTACCGCGCCCTCCAGAAAGGTGAGATAAGCATTGCAGGAGGTATCACGCGGGATCCGAACGCTACGGCGACAAATGTAGCGATTGCCAATGTGGTCACTGATGACGACCCTTCTCTTGGTCCTAAAGATGCCAAGGTGGTCGTAGTCGAGTTTGCCGATTTTCAATGTCCGTATTGTCAGGAGGCATTTCCCATTATCAGGGAGCTTACGGTGAAGTACGCAGACAAGGTCCGGTTTATTTATCGTGATTTTCCCGTGGGCAGTGTGCACCCGGACGCCCAAAACGCGGCAATAGCAGCGTCGTGCGTAGCCAAGCAGGATCAGGTGAAGTTTTGGCTCTATCATGACAAACTTTACCTGAACCAGGAAGATTTAGGCCAGGACGCACTCTTAAGATACGCCCTGCAGGTAGGCGCAGACGAACAGAAGTTTCTCGCATGCATCAATGATTCGAGCGTTGCCCAGGAGGTTCAAAATGATTATCAGGACGGCATTATCGCCGGCGTGACGGGGACTCCGACATTCTTTATAGACGGCAGGCGGGTACCGGGGGTGATCCCTCTCGATATCTTCACAAAGGCGCTTGATTCCGAACTTTCCAAACAACAATAAACCACAGACGTAAACAGTCGGTCACCCTACGCCAGTCCAATTCTTTCTTTGGTCGCTGACATGAGAAAGTGAAGCGGGTTGACTACTTTACGCCTGCTGGTATACTAGGACGACTACCTCTAATTATTTTTTAAAAGTTTCGTTACTATGGAGAAAGAACAAAAGATAACTCACCAATCAGAGGACGGTATTTTCCAGGCGTCGCCAAAAGTGACGTTTTACTTGGGATTGCTGTCGGGTATCACGCTTGTCAGCGTCATCGGTTTCTTTTTAACCTTTTCGATGCTACGAAGCGGATCTGTCGTGACAAAGAACACAAACTCAGGAACCAATGGGACGGTCGCCGGTGCAGATACAAACACGAATACTGCTGCTGCTCCTGCAGCTGCCCCGACAGCACCCGTTGATATCAAACTCACCGCTGATGACCACGTGAAGGGTAATGCAAATGCCAAGGTAACTCTGGTAGAATATTCTGACTTCCAGTGCCCGTTTTGCGCTACAGTCAGACCAACATTGGATCAAGTTATGAAGGACTATGGGGATAAAGTAAAACTTGTGTATCGCAATTATCCTCTGACTTCACTGCATCCGATGGCCCAAAAGGCGGCAGAAGCATCAGAGTGCGCATCTGAGCAAGGGAAATTCTGGGAGATGCACGATAAACTCTTCGACCAGAATACTGCGGGCACGATGAGCGTGGATAACTTCAAGAAAGCTGCCGGAGAGTTAAAACTCAACCAGAGCCAGTTTGATACCTGTCTCGACACAGGAAAGTATGCGAGCAAGGTTACAGCCTCCGAGACCGAGGGGACTTCATTCGGCGTGCAAGGCACCCCGGCGACTTTCGTCAACGGCGTGCTTATTTCCGGTGCGGTGCCATATGCGCAGTTTAAGACTGCGATAGACAACGCATTGAGCTCCTGAGACCACTTTAAGATGATTTTTGGAAGCGCCCTACCGAATCCGATCGCGTTGTCGGTGGGCGCTTTTGGTATTCGGTGGTACGCGCTTATCATTGTAAGCGCTATAGTAGCCGGGTTTAGCATCACGCGAAGGATGGCGCGCCAACAAGGAATCCAGGATGAAACTGTGTGGGATATTCTGCTCTTCACGATTCCCGCGGCAATTATTTTCGGCAGATTGGCTTTTGTGCTAAGTCACCTTCCTCTCTACTATACGTTTAAAGATACCCTAAAAATTTGGGAAGGCGGCATTTCGAGCCACGGAACTATATTGGGAGGTTTGCTGGTCATTGTACTCATCGCATGGAAGCGACGAATTTCGTTTTGGATGCTTATGGACATCATTGTTCCCGGCGCCGTGCTCGCACAAGCGATAGGGAGGTGGGGCAACTACATGAATCAAGAGGCATTCGGCCCGCCGACAAACCTGCCGTGGGCTGTCCCTATCCAGCCCTCTCTGCGGCCGGATAGATACGCTAACTTCGATTACTTCCATCCCACCTGGCTCTATGAGTCGATCTGGAATCTCGTCGTTTTTGTTGTCCTCCTGCTTTTGTTCAAAAGGGTTCGGCATAAACCCGGTGTCCTCGCGGCCATTTATTTCCTTTTGTATTATGCCGGGAGGTTCGTCCTAGAGTTTTTCCGACTTGATACCGTTTTTGTCGGTGCAGTACGGTTTACCACGTACCTCAGTATCGCTGTAATGATCGTCGCTGTAAGCGTATTGATTGCGCGTATGCGGAGAGCACCTCAAACATTTGAGGATATAGAGACTATTCAGACCAACAAGCAGGGCACCGCATAGGAGCTGTTGAAAAAATATTCCGCTGACGCTTGCAACTGGCCGGATCTGCACATCGGCACTTATTATTATCTCACCTAGCTCTGTGCGCCCTTGCCTTTTTCCTATGCATAGTGTATTCTCTGGCGGTACCGTCGCGGGGTAGAGCAGTAGCAGCTCGCCGGGCTCATAATCCGGAGGTCGTGGGTGCAAATCCCACCCCCGCAACCAATTCGAAAAAATGCGGCAGGGTAGCTCAGCTGGTTAGAGCGTGGGACTCATAAGCCCAAGGTCGTGGGTTCGACCCCCACCCCTGCTATAAGCTCCCTCACACAGTAATTGCCAGCCCCCTATCATAAAAATCATAAGGGCTGTTTTAGCATATTGGGGCCGAAGGGCAGAAGCGATCCTGAGTGGAACGAAGGAGAGCGCCGACGAATGCGAACGAGTGCAGTATTCGGCGCTGCCCGGGACAGACCCCCACCCCTACTACCAACCACGTACGAAATAATTGCCAACCTTCTTTTTCAGCGCGCGAAGGTTGTTTTGGCACATGGGGGTCGAAGCCGACCCGAACGCGCCGTAGGCGATGAAGTGAGGGCGGCAGGCTTCGGATGAGACCGAGGAATATCGCGATGAGGTCGAGGGAAAAGGATCCTCACCTCTGTTACAAACAATCCCTCTGTGAAATACCCCCCTGCTGTCTCAAGCATACGGAGGATGTTTTTGCATAAAAAAAGAAAAAGCGCTTTGTGATTGATTTCGTATACTACGAATTCACAAAGCGCTACAGTGCCAAACTACTGGTCGATGTGTGGAGCTGTTTGTTCATGGGTCAGAACCCAATGGCGATAAGGATGACTCCAATGATACCGCCGAAAATGACAAGAAGCTCTTTCCGCGACATCGTACGGGCTTCGCCAAAGAACACCATGGCAGTGAACACGGGAATGCACATTTCAGCAACCAGCTGTATCGGTTGTGCGACGGTGTTGGGCAACAGTTCGCGTATCCAATATGACATCATCAGCGATGTCCATATTCCCCCGGCGAGGAGAAACACCTTTGACCGTTGGACCAGCGTTAGCGGTGGCCCAGCCTCATGGGGCCCGATGAGCACAAAGCGCGTCAACAGGGCTCCGCACCAGGCGCCGAAATACCACGCGACGACGTAGGTCGGCATACTCAGCCCTTGCAGCGAGAAATAGCGCATGGAGAAAATGGCAACTCCCCAGATCGTGCTGTAGCCGATCACCCAGCCGATGAGTCGGACGGGCGCCCCGTCTTTTTTCTGCTTGATCTTCGCAAAGACAATTGCGCTGACGAGGCACAGGATGACACCGGCAGCGAGCAGGGGGGTAAGTACGCGTAGTTCGCCTAGCAGAAGGTATCCGAGTGCCATGGCTAGTAGGTCATCGAGGTTGCTCATCACCGCTGTTCGCGCCATCGAGATGTCGTACGCGCGCCAGTGGCAGTAACATGCAAACGCATTCGCCGCGCCGATGACTGCAACGACAAGTGTCGTCATGTTTATCGCGATCCGTCCGGCAATCACTGCTGTTGCTATAGCAAGTAAGGCCGCGAAGAAGTACTGCCACACGAGTTTCCGTGTGCGCGACCCTTCGACAGCCCCTATCCTCTTGATGGCTATATGCACGAGGCCGTATTGGTACAGGACCGCCATACACACCAGAAGCTTCCAGTTCATGGCTATTCCTTCCTTTCAAGGTTCAATGTTATTTTCAGACAATGCTTCAGCACTGCTGAGATTTTTAACAACACCCAAAAACGAGTCCTTTATCTTAGACGATAATCTACAAATGTCAAACTGTGTGCCCGATTTGTGTATAACAAAATAATCCCGTTCATTACGACGTTGACAGCAATTGCCGAAGGTGGGAGTCGAACCCACAAGAGGTTGCTCTTATGCGATTTTGCCATGAACCAGAGCAGGGCTCGGTTCATGGCATCCTGAACCGGACTTCGTTCTGGTTCAGGGTGAGTCCTATACGGTATCTTCCCCCATCTCTGCCGCGGGAGAGAATCGAACTCTCATGATGTTGCCATCGCAGGATTTTGAGTCCTGTGCGTCTGCCAGTTCCGCCACCGCGGCAGAGATGGGGCAAGCGCTTTACAAGTACTTTTGGAGGGTCTCACGGAGTACTAGTCGTAAAGTTTTCTTTCCTTTCGTTGTTTTAAAATACTGCTCCCGACGCCATGCGTCAGCTCTATGGGAAAATGCCTCGTAGAAAATTAGCCTCACCGGTCGTCGATTCTTAGTAGAATCTACTTTACCATCTTTATGCTCTTTTAGTCTACGTTCAAGTTTATCAGTAAATCCAATGTAAAACTTTCCATCTTTAAGACTCAAGAGAATATAGACATAATATGTCATAGGTGTTGCGATTTTGCCATGAACCAGAGCAGGGCTCGATTCATGGCACCCTGAACCGAACTTCGTTCTGGTTCAGGGTGAGTCCTGTGCGTCTGCCAGTTCCGCCACCGCGGCATAAGAATACACCGCATTGTAACGAGTTTACTTTTGTTTGTCAAAGCTCCTTTTTTTCGCTATACTGTGCGTACATTTTCTTTTGACAACGTATGCCACGGATCATTTCAGTCGTGAATCAAAAAGGGGGAGTGGGAAAGACGACAACCTCTGTTAATCTTGCCAGCTACCTCGCATCATTCGGGGAGTCAGTCCTGCTCGTCGACATCGATCCTCAGGGGAATGCATCATCGGGTATGGGAGTAGATGTGCGATCGATTACTCACGGAGTGTATGAAGTATTAATCGGTATCGCCTCGCTCCCGGATGTCTTGCACCATGCGTCCGTCGGGGGTCTTCATATTGCTCCGGCGACACTCAATCTTGCAGGTGCCAATGTGGAGCTTGTCAATTTGCCCCAGCGGGAGTATCGCCTGCATGATGCGTTAAAAGGCAAGATTGACAGCTACAATTATGTCATCATCGACTGTCCGCCTTCACTCGGACTTCTCACTATTAACGGCATCGTGGCTTCAGACGAAGTGCTGATTCCTGTTCAAACAGAATATTACGCGTTGGAAGGGTTAAGCCAGCTTTTGAACACGATAAAGCTCATTCAAGACAATCTCAAGCCCGATCTTAAGATCCTCGGCGCCGTGATGACTATGTACGACAGCACATATAGGCTTACGGAGGCTGTGTTCCGTGAAATGTATCAGTTTTTTCCTCAAAAAGTTTTTCGCACAGTGATCCCCCGGAATGTCCGCTTAGCAGAAGCGCCGAGCCACGGCAAAACAATTCTCCAATATGATCCTCGATCTCCCGGCGCGCGGGCGTATCGCCGCCTGGCGAAGGAGATACATCATTCAGCCAAATAATTCTCACTATGGACAACCACTATGCAGGATTGGGCAGGGGCCTCGACTCGCTGATCCCAAAAAAAAGAAACGGCGCCGTAGATCTCGGTATCCGGGAACAGATTCTCGGACCGCAGGAACGTCTCTACAGCATCGATCCGCTCATGATCGATGTCAATCCGCACCAGCCGAGAAAAAGTTTCGACCACGGAAGTTTAGAAGAGCTTGTAAACTCAATCAAGGAATACGGCATCTTGCAGCCCCTGATTGCAGGCAAGAAAGGCAAGCGCTATGAACTCATCTCCGGCGAGCGCCGTCTTCGCGCGGCGAAAATTCTTGAGCTAGACACGGTACCCGTTATAGTTCGCGATGCCTCAGAACAGGAGAAGCTGGCCCTTGCGCTCATAGAAAACGTTCAGCGAAAAGATTTGAATCCCATCGAACGTGCGTGGGGGTATGCCAGGTTAATTGAAGAATTCAGCCTCACGCAGGAGCAGGCCGCAAAAAAAGTCGGCCAATCACGAGCAAGCCTCACGAACACGCTCAGAATGCTGAAGCTGCCAGATGAGATACAAAAGTCGCTTATCGACAATTCGCTGACTGAGGGACATGCGAAAGTTCTCCTCGGCGTTCAGGACCAACAGGAACAGAAAAAGTTATTTCTTAAAATGCTGAAAGAACAGCTCTCAGTACGGGCTGCAGAACACTATGTCCGTATTGCGCGCCCGTCCAAGCGAAAAACCCCGGCGCACAATCCCGAACTGGAGGAGCTCAAAGAAAGATTGCAGCGAGCGCTCGGCACTAAAGTTGATGTGGTCAAGAGAGGAAAACAGGGTGTCATCCACATTTATTTCTACTCTGACGGAGAGCTTAAGGAAATTCTGGGCCGCATAGGCTCATAAATGGCATGAGACTTTTTAGAAGGTTTGCTAAAGAACACACTGCGCTACCGACCATTATCCGATGGTGCCTCCTGGCGCTGGTTGTCGCTACGCCGTTGATTGTTTATCCGATGGCTCCGGATGCCTTTGAGCTCACCAAATGGCTTGTTTTTGGCATAATCACAGGATGTGTGTTCCTCCTCTGGATAATTGATACTTTTGTACTCTATCGCAGGGAGGTGCATTGGACTCTCGTCCACACCTTTATTTCAGCATTTACCGTCGTGGCAGTTGCTGCGGCCCTATTTTCCGTATCAGGGATACGGAGTATGATCGGACCTGAAGGTTCAGTGAGCGGCACCGTTCCCTCGATACTTATGTTTTCGATTTTTTCATTCCTGCTTGTCCAAATGTTCACCACACTCAGGGACCTGCGCATCTTGATTTTAGTATTTTTATCCGGCGCGGGTGTTGCCCTACTTTTCTCCTTCCTTCAATATTGGGAAGTTTTTCTCCTGCCGTGGGCGGGGGCCCGGACAGAAAGTTTCACCACTCTCGCATTGTCGCCGCTCACGACGGTTATCTTTTTTGCATCAACAGTTATCCTGGGTTTATGTATTGTATTTTTTTCAAAAAAGCGATGGGAAAAGATTACGATAGGATCGGGTGTCGGGCTCGCGCTGTTGCTCCTCGCGCTCTATGACAAAAAGATAGGATGGATCGCTTTGGGGGTGGCTCTTTTTGCGGTAATGATCCTTTTTGCTTTTCGACCAAAGGTACTGCAGTCTCGCCGGGCAGTCATTCTCATGCTCTGCCTCGCTTTTTCGATCGGAATGCTCTTTATCCCGGTTACCCGCTGGACGAACAAGGTGATCCCCGACGATACGATCCTCCATCAGGGGAGCGGATGGAATGTCATGCTTTCCGTGATGCGACAGCGCCCGGTACTTGGTACGGGCCCCCAAACATTCCTTGATGCCTTTCAGCGGTTCCGTCCGGCCGAGTACAATCAGTCTGCCCAGTGGCAGCTGAGATTCATTAAATCGAGCAACCAGTGGTTTGAGATTGCGACGACGATGGGTATCCTCGGTTTCGCGGCATTTCTCGGGATTCTCGTGACCTTGGTCGATCCTTTTTTACGAAGAACGCTTTTAGCGAAAAAGATTGATGACGTCTATCTTATAGCGCTTTTTTCCGTCGGCGCGCTTATGGTTATGATTTTCTCAAGCTTTATTTTGCCGTGGAATTTTATCCTTAATTTTCTCTGGTGGTTTTTTCTTGCCGTCGCACTGCGGGGGTTCATGCTCATCGTTCCCGACAGAGTACGGCAGTGGTCTCCCAAGTCATTTCCATACCACCGCGTTCTGGGTATCAGTGCGATTATTATTGCCGTCGCCGCATATTGCAGCTTTATTTTTTTCGGAGTGAGAATATGGAACGGCGAGCGTCTCCGTTCCCGCTCAAATCTTTCGTCCGTGAATACCGTTGCGGATGCGCAAAAAGAGCTTGCCCTCCTCGAGAAAAGCTCACGCTGGAATCCTTACTCTACGTTCCCCCAGCTGCTCACCGCTCAGGCTTCAGCTCTCACTGCGGGGTATGAGGCGGCAAACAGCAAGGGAAGTCTTTCGCCTGACACTGAAACGCTCATAGCCAAGAGCCGGGATCTCGTCAATCGAGCTATAACACGCGATCCAAACAATGTCCTGACATATGAGAATGCAGTGATCGTCTACCGCGCTTTAGCTCCTATTGTGGCAGATGCTCCCCGCCAGATTACGGTCCTTCTCGAACAGGCAGTCGAACGCGACAGTTCAAATCCCGCTGTCTACAACGATCTCGGTGAGGCGTATCTTGTCGAGGCCCAGTTCGCCTCAAACGGCACAATTCAGCCGCTTATCGATAAAGCTAAGCGGGCGCTGGCAACGGCTTCCAGCTTAAAACCGAATTTTATCGACCCTTTGCTTTATATTGCGCTGGCCGAAGACCTGTCCGGTGATACTGCCGCCGCCGAAAAACGTCTCATCAGCCTCCACAGTCAAAGTCCCGCGACGACGGGCATTACACTTACCCTCGCAGACCTATATGAGCGTCACGGCGAGGATGATAAAGCTATCCCGCTTTACCAGGACGTCATAACCGTCGCTCCCGGCATTCTCTCGCCGTATTCAAAGCTTGAAGCCATTTACGAGAAAAAGAAAGAATACGCAAAGGCACTCGATGTGTACCAAAAGCTTGCCGTACTCCGTTCAGGAGATGCGAGCGTTCAGCAAAAAATAAACGAGCTGTCAAAACTTATCGAAGCGCAAAAAACTCCCGCGAAGAACTAGCGGAAAGAGTGAAGTGATATTAGCTATTTTTATAGAGCCATGTAGCTATGGCTTCCTGGGCGCGGTGTGTTTTGACGAATGCGAGCCAATCGTGCGACGGTCCTTTGCGTTTCTTGTCGGAAATAACCTCGACCATATCGCCGTTCTGAAGCGTTGTGCTTAGCCGGGACATTTTTTCATTTATCCTGGCCGCTGTCATATGATTTCCCAAATCAGAATGAATTTCGTAGGCGAAGTCCACGGGAGTTGAATTCTCAGGGAGATCGATGACATCTCCCTTCGGCGTG
This sequence comes from bacterium, assembly GCA_021815445.1. GTDB lineage: Bacteria > Patescibacteriota > Patescibacteriia > UBA10025 > UBA10025 > JAKAGM01. The sequence goes on from JAKAGM010000002.1 coordinate 331,515, forward strand.
AAGACGAAAATACGGTTTTTAAAAATATCCACCTTCAATCCCTTAATATAGACGTCATTATCCGCAACACTCTTCTGCCACTTCGCGAGCTCGCTGATCCATTCGAGCCGCCGCGTGACTGTCGATCCTTTTGCCGGCTTTCCGCTCTCCACATAATTCCAGTGGGCCGCGATGCCGAATTCAGCTGCCTCGTGCATCTGGGGATCCCGAATTTGGACTTCGACTATTTTTTTGTCCAGGCAAAAGATGTCGGTATGGAGTGATTTATAACCGTTGGGCTTCGGCTGGGCAATGTAGTCTTTAATCCTCCCTTTGAGGGGCGTCCATCTCCCGTGGATAACGCCAAGCGCAGTGTAACATGAGGGTATGTCGGGGACGATAATGCGGACGGCGACCAGGTCATGGATCCGGGTGATGTCGTTGTTATATTCCCTGAGCTTCTTGAAGAGGCTGTAAAATCGCTTCGCGCGTCCATGGATATTCACCACGGTCACATGAGCGTCTTCGAGAGCTTTTTTTATCTGGGGGATGATTTTTTTTACGTACTTTTGCTGGTCTTCAAAACTTTCCTTGACCATTTTCCTCAGCTCATTGTATTCGCGCTCCATCGCCACGGGAAAAGCAAGATCTTCCAGCTGTCCGCGGACTTCTCCCATCCCGAGCCTGTTAGCTATGGGCGCGTATATTTCCAATGTCTCGCGGGCTATGCGGGTCCGTTTTGTCTTATCGAATACATGGAGCGTCTTGACGTTATCCAGGCGGTCAGCGAGTTTTATGAGAATGACGCGGACGTCAGATGACATCGCGATGAAGAGTTTGCGCAATGACTCGGCATACCTCTCGCGGCCCTGGTATTCGAGTTTTCCCAACTTCGTGACACCTTCGACGAGAAAATACACTTCCTTCCCGAATTTTTCCTTTATTTCAGAGTCGTATTCCTGCGGTTTTTCTTCCAGCGTGTCGTGAAGGATGCACGCCACTATCGCGTCCGCGTCAAGCTTCCATTCAGCTAGAGTGAGCGCAGAACGGAGAGGATGTTCGACGTAGTCTTCACCCGTAAGCCGCTTGGTATTGCGATGGGCGCGTTCCGCAAACTCAACAGCCTGCTCAACTCTGAGCATCTCTTTGCGGCCGACGGCGCTTTCTATGTCTTTAAAAAATTCCAGACGATCCATAGGTGCTTTCTATTGTACCGCAGTTTATTTTTCTCCACAATCAGCATATTCGGGAGTAGTTCATATTCTTTATTACAGTGAGAATCAAGCGCTCCAGTGACGAATTGATTTTTTATTAGACGTGGTATATAATCGATAACACTCACGGAAACGGCCGGACCAAAAGAAGGGAATGTTATTCAAACTTTTTTCACCATTTATAAGCTATCGTGTATGAAAAATTTCGATGTACTCATTGTCGGCGGCGGAGCGGCGGGATTGTCCGCAGGAATGTACGCGGGCAGGTATTTAGTGTCCGCGGCTGTTATCAGAGGGCCAGAACCGGGAGGGGAGACTGCGACAGCGTGGACAATTGAGAATTATCCGGGAATCCTCTCGATAGACGGGTTGGAGTTGGTCCAAAATATGGAGAAGCATGCTGTAGCGGCGGGAGCCCAGATGTTTGACGGAACGGTCAGCGCCATTGAGAAAAAGGGAGACTGTTTCATCTCGACAGTCGGTGAGGAACAGTTCTCATCGAAAACTATTATCCTTGCCGTCGGATCATCACGGAGGAAGCTCGGTCTGCCCAACGAGGATAACCTCAGAGGAAAGGGCGTCTCATACTGCGCGACATGTGATGCGCCTCTCTATAAAGGAAAAATAGTGGCCATTGCCGGAGGAGGCGACTCATCGGTGAAAGGGGCCAATCTGGTTTCGCGTTACGCAACCAAGGTCTACCTTATCGTTCGCGGCAAAGAGCTGAGAGGCGAACCGGCAAATCTGAAGCAGTTGAAAGAGAAAAAAAATGTAGAAGTGCTCTACGATACCGCTGTACAAGAGATCGTCGGGACAAAGATCATAGAGAAGATTGTTCTCTCGCGTCCCGTCAACGGTTCACAAGACCTGCAGATCGGGGGTTTGTTCGTCGAGGTAGGCGCCCAACCCCGGACTGAGCTTTCTAAAATGTTGGGAGTCGATTTGGATGAAAAAGGATATATCAAGGTAAACAAACTCATGCATACGAATATTACGGGCGTGTACGGAGCGGGAGATATTACTGATGGAGCGGGAGATTTTCGACAGGATGTGACTGCAGCAGCGCAGGGCGCCATGGCTGCAACGTCGGCGTATAAGTACATAGGAGCGCATCCGGAGTTAGCGTGTTAGTAAATTAAGGGCAAAACAAGTTATCCCGCAGTAACATCCGATATCCGGTATATCCACGGGATCCTTCGTCGTCCGCGCTAGGAGATACGGGCTCCTCAGGATGGAGAGTAAAAGCAAGACAGCAAGAAAGAAACCCCTAATAAAGAGAGGGCGTTGCTTTTGTATTGACGCCTATGCATGATATGTTAGACTTCTTTTATCCTTTTTGCTCATTTCATTTCTGTAGCGAGATAAGTCAACGTACAGTTTCTGCTGCTTGTATGCCATAAAGCGGCGCGAAAGTCATTCAACAATGGCGACATCATGGAGGATTGTCGCAATGACCTGAGGGAATTGTGAGTTTGTTGTTAACCACCCACCTGTTCACTTGGAGGGTTTATGAAGTCGATCAAATGGCTCGCTTACCTTGCCATTTTGCTCGTTCTCACCAGCGCGACGTGGTTCACGGTGAACACCGCGATGGCAACGACCGGCAATGACAAGGTGAAGAGGGAGGCGACGACCACGCATTCGCCTCCAATTCTGGTTGTTGTTGAAGTACAGCTGTGTACCCCCACTTCCAGTCCGGCGAGAGAAAAGAGCGCCATTGAAGTAACGGGCACGGCGAATACCGACTTGGTTGAAGTGCAAATGTACGCCTCAACGGTGGCATCAGATAAGGCCAACTATGAGGGGAGCGCGGAATTGACCGACGGTATCGAGATCTGGCTCACGGTGAGCTCCAATTCCGATCCGGCCGGCGACAAGATAATCTGGCAGAATTCCGTGTGCACGACCAATGGTGGCAGTCCGCCCACAGCGATCTGTTGGACGGCTTGCCGCGAGACCGACCAGCAGGCGATCACGTTCCACATCCCGATCGCACTGGTTTACGTAGAAGCGCTCACCGGGTCCACTAACACCTGGATGAGCGCAGATTACCTGACGACCGAGGAATCGATCGACGTGGCTATACTGCCGACGGAAAAGGTATGGTGTCCGAACATTGGATATGACGCAGACCTTTCTGCCTCTGTGGTGGCCACCATGACCGACGCTACGCCCTGTCCGCGAATCGAGGAGGTATGGCAGCCCAACATCGGTTTTCAGCAAGGTGGTCCGGCAGTATGTGGTGATGGTGACAGTTTCCTCAGTGCCCTGAGCGACTATCCCAACCCGTTCGCATGAACCGATTCCGGCGGCTACCATAGCTGCGATGTACATCTCGCTAATGTCTGTTCGTCCCTCCCGCGCGCATGCGTTGCGGGAGGTTTTTTTAGACAGAAAGGAGGGCAAACCCGCTTCGTCCTCGCGAAGCGAGGCGAGCTGATCAGTCTGCCCTCCGGGGTTGTTACCACTTTTTTCATATTCAAAGAAATTGACAACACTAGTTTGATAAGATAGGCTATTATAATTCGCTCATTAGACAATCAACCGCTGTAATCTGACACCGCGTTTCAAAGGAGGAGGTACGTCATGTTGTTCAGAGTAGCATTACCAAAAAAGTTGAAACCCTGGCTGGGAAATCTCATCGGTATCGGCTTGGTCGTTCTCATCGGAACAGTCATCGTGGTAGCGGTCATTATCTCGGAGGGCACCTATCGGTTTGACCCGCAGTTTCGGAAAGTTCTGCTTCCGGTGGCCGTGACGGTGATCCTGGCTATGATGGTGTTCACATTTGGTTTCCCCAGCATGTATCGGGAGGGTGTATTTGACTATCATGGATCATCCAAATGGATCAAGCGATTACTGAAATGGTTGCCTCATGTCGTCCTGCGCGTGGTCTTTCTGGGTGTGGCCGCGGGATTCCTATGCCCATTCATCAGAACATCGCCTGAGGCGCGCTGGTTAAGCCACGAGAGGCTGGTGATGTACCCGCAGGGCCACCCGGAGCTGGCGCAAGAGGTTTGCGGACCTGTTTGGTTCAATCCATTTCAAACCGTTTTTGAAGGGTATCCCGACAGGATGCCGGTAGATGTAGACGGCATTACGGTTATCTGCGCAGACGGAAGGTCTGCTGCTCTGCAAACTCCTGTTCTACAATTGAACAGGGATTATGGCAGTGCCGCCAGTTACTATCGGGAGATTCGCGGTGACGTTCTCGCTGTCGCCGGAAAAATCAAGGCCAGCCGGCCGGGGATCTCACCGGAAGAACTGATTGTCCAGCTGGAGGAGCAGCTCCCTGTTTTTATACCGAATATGCGATTCAGAGTTGATCTGAAGTCGTCGTGTGGCGGCAACACAGCTTGATCGTTCTATTCTTGAATCTTTGTTCACCCCATCCGTCCTTGGGCGGGTGTTTTTTTAACTTGACGAATATTCTCAAAGCGGTAAGATAATTGCAACGACAAAAACAAACTCGCTTATGGAGGGAGGCAGATGATGTGTCTACGGCATATTCGTCTGCGGTACATTCTTGGCGTGTGGATACTGGCATGTCTCGTGATAAGCTTCGATCTCAATGTCGCGTGCCATCAACATCCGCAGGAGATTTCGCACCTGATTCCGATATCACTCATCACCCCCGCGGTCTACAGGACCTGGGAGTGGCGGAGTTCCAGGCCGAGTCTGTTCGAAGCAGTTGAGCTGCAACAGTATCCGCTGGTCCCAATTTGCCCGCCAGACGCCCTGTCAGTCTGGATGGTCCCCACCCTTTCGAGCGAAAAGGGCGGGATTTTTTATACTGATGCGCTCTTGACATGTATTTTGCCTTATGATAACGTGCTCTGAAATTGCCGTTCTTTGACCTATCATTTTGAATAAGTAGTCTTGAGGCGCTTTCCTTGAAAATTCCTAGCTGTCTCATTGTGAGACTGTCGCAGAACCGACCTACTTTACCAGGAGGAGAGGTAGGCTCAATATTTGCGCGATGAAGCAGGACGATAGGGGAAAGCATGGTCATCAACACCGAACCCCCGAAGGAGGTCCGATGAAGAAGCGTGTACTTGCATTCTTTGCCATGATCACCGTGATGTTCTTCGTGTTCATCACGATGCCAGTCACGACTACGGCTTACACCGACAAGCCTGTCCCGACGGTCGCTCACTCAACGTCACCGCCGGCCACGTCCTCCATTCTGTCCCCGGACATCAATTGCCCGCTGGTTTCCATATCGATCTCGACGTTCTCGGCCATCGACCGTGCCGGCCCGCCGACAGTCTGTTCAACGTATTACTCTTATGCACTCGAGTCGGCCACCAACTACAACGTATGCCATCGATACTCTGAGGAGACCCTGACGACCACTGACACGAGCGTCCACTGGTTCGCCAACATCGGTTATACCAAGCAATCGGACCCGGTGTCGGCCTCATCGAGTGTGACTTCGGTCATCTGGCGCCCCGGCAACGACATGCGGGACAGGCCTGCGGCCATCGCATTTGCGGTGGCCCGTGGTACACTCGATTATATTGAGTCCCAGATCGCGACCAGCGTCCCGGTCCCGAACAAGACCTCCTGATCCGGCAACACCGTGAAATCATCTTGAGCGCGCGGACAAACGTCCGATAAGCAAGGCGAGGATCGGACAAACTCGTCGCCTCAATGATGATCCCCCCGACTGTGCATTCTTGCAGTCGGGGTATTTTTTTACCAATCATTATAACCGACCCGGTTAGCGGGGTGTGTACATTTTGCTCTCCTCCGGAGGGGCTTCACTTTTCTTTGCTCGTCCAAAGAAAAGTGGAGAGAAAAGAAAGGACGTCGCGGCGCAAACTCGGCCGTGTGGTTTATCTCTATGTTTATCGCCGGCCTCAGGCAGTGCGCCGCGCGAAGGGAAAAAGTTTCTCTGGCATTCTTTGCAAACCAGCCGTTTTCAAAGGGGCAAGACGAAAACCGCCAGCGTAAGCTTGAGGTTCACTTCCAAAGATACGAGATTGAATATTGCATGTATCTTACGCGGCGACTTTTTCCAGTTTATGCGGATTGTGGTTGGGACAGGTTTTGTCGCTGCACCGCTCGGGGATGGTCTTGGTGCCCTCCATCATCAGTGCGCCGCAGATTCTACCGCCTTCGCGGACATGCTCGCAGAGGCGGCCCGTCGGTTTCGCTTTAATAGCGTTCTTGCATTTAGGATAGTTCGAACAGCTGTAAAAAATACCGAATCGCCCCCGTCGCTCAATCATCTCGCCGGTCTTGCATACGGGGCAGGTAACGCCAGAAGAGTTGGTATTATTTTCACTTCGTTTGATATATTTGCATTTCGGGTAGTTGCTGCAGGAAATGAAGAGACCGAAACGCCCCTCGCGCTCCACGAGCTTGCCGTCGGCGCAGTCGGGGCATTTTTCTCCAGTCTCTTTCGGTCCCGCAAGCTCCTTACCGTCGATGGTCCGGGCGCCATTACAGGCCGGGAAACGCGAACAGCTCAAGAATTTTCCCGTCCGGCCGAGCTTGATAATCATCGGAGATCCGCAGACAGGGCAGACAATGTGCTTTTCAGCGTCGCCGAGGTTGGTAATCTTCGCTATGCTTTCCTTTGCCTTCACGTCCTGGGTAAAAGGCCCGTAGAAGTCCTTAAGTGTTTGCACGTATTTCCGCTTTCCGTTGGCGATCTCATCAAGCTCGTTTTCCATTTCGGCGGTAAATGAATCGCTGATATATTTCGCGAAGTTCTGCTCGAGGAACCCGCTGACCACCTCACCGGTGTCGCTGGGGATAAGCGCTCGCCCTTCTTTGCGCACGTAGCCCCGCGTGACTATCGTATTAATTATAGAAGCATACGTCGAAGGGCGCCCGATGCCCCGCTTCTCGAGCTCTTTGACCAGGCCCGCCTCGGTGTACCGCGGAGGAGGTTGCGTCTGCTTCTCGAGCGAATAAATCTTTTCGAGCGTCAGCGGATCGTTTTCTTTCACTTTGGGCAGGTCAACTTCATTATTCCGGGCAGAAGGGTCGGCCAGGAGCCATCCGGGAGAAAGAATATGTGTGCCGATGACGGCAAAGTTCGGGATTTCCGCACCCTGTATATTTGCGATAATCTTGGTCTTTAAGAGTTTGGCGTCCACCATCTGTGAAGCCAGCGTACGCTGTCTGATGAGTTCATAGAGCTTCTTTTGGTCATCGGTGCTGCCGGCAGTCTTTTGAGCCGCATCGGTAGGCCGGATCGCCTCATGAGCTTCCTGAGCGTTCTTGCTCGTAGTTTTATAGATGCGCTCCTTGAGCAGGTCGGGGCCAAAGTCGCGGGCAATAACTTCCTTCATGTGCGCAAGGGCTTCAAGACTGAGGTTGGTGCTGTCTGTCCGCATGTAGGTGATGTGTCCCGCTTCATAGAGCCGCTGTGCTGTCCGCATTGTCCGCGAGGGCGCGAAGCCGTACCGCGAACTTGCCGTCTGCTGCAGCGTCGAAGTGGTAAACGGCGGGCGGGGAGTGCGGAGCTGCTCTGTCGCTTTGACCTCCACCACTCGCCAAGGATGCTGTTTTCCGGCCTTCAGGATCTTTTCCACTGTGGCTATGTCCTGCGGCTCTTCAGAGCAGGTGAGGGCAATCTTGTCGCCCTGGGCTGTCTGTACCTCCGCAGTCAGCACCCAAAAAGTTTTGGCGACAAAAGCGCGTATCTCGCGTTCTTTTTCCACAAGGATTCGCAGCGCCGGGGATTGCACCCGCCCGGCAGAGAGGCCGTAGCGTACCTTTTTCCAAATGAGACCGCTGAGATCGTAGCCAACCAGCCTGTCGAGCACGCGGCGGGCTTCCTGAGCGGCGCGGAGGCTTTGGTCGATTTCGCGTGGATGCTGGATGGCCTCGTCGATTGCAGATTTTGTAATTTCGTGAAACACGACCCGTTTTATCTTTTTCTGGTCGCCGTCAATGAGCTCGGCAATGTGCCATGCAATCGCTTCGCCTTCGCGGTCGGGATCGGTGGCCAGCAATATTTCGTCAGCTTTTTCTGCGAGTTTCCGCAATTCATTGACTATGTCCTCCTTGTCATGCGGTACCTCGTAGTAGGGGACAAATCCCGCTTTGATATCAATGGCCTTTTTATTGCTCTTTGGGAGATCACGAACATGCCCTACGCTCGCTTTGACGGTGTACGGGGATTTTGAGCCCAAGAACTTTGTAATGGTTTTTGCCTTTGTCGGCGATTCGACGATGACCAGGCTTTTCTTCATAGTATTATGATAGTCGGACGTAGTGCATGCCTCCGATGTCTCTCACGAAGCCCTGCACCTCAAGCGTCATGAGGGTGGAATTAACTACACTGGTTTGCAGTTTACTCACTTTTACCAATTCGTCAATGTGGCGCGGCTCTCTCGTAATCAGGTTGAGAATAACGGACTCTTCATCAGAGAGCGACGGATGTGATTGATTGTCGATGATATGAGAAATGTTGTCAACTTGGGCCGGCGGTTTGTAACTGCCGAGATTCAACGCTTCAACAACATCGTCAGCCGAGGTTACCGGTCTCGCGCCCATTTTGATGAGTTGGTTCGCCCCTTCTGACGCGGCTCGGAATATGTCGCCGGGCACGGCAAATACTTCACGATTGTATTCGAGTGCGGCTTTAGCCGTGATCAGGGAGCCCGAATCCATCCCTCCTTCTATGACGAGCGTTCCGAGCGACAGACCCGCGATGATGCGGTTTCGAATGGGAAAGTGGTGCTTTTGGGCGTACATTCCCAAAGGAAACTCCGACAAGAGCGTTCCGCCTGATTTCACAATTGCTTCAGAAAGCCCATAGTTTGTCCGCGGGTATATCTGGTCGAGCCCCGAGCCGAGCACGGCGACGGTAGTTCCCCGTTGATCCAGTGTCGTCTGGTGCGCAATGCTGTCGATACCTAGGGCGAGCCCGGAAACGATTGCAAATCCCCGTGAAACAAGTTCGGCAGTCAGGCGACGTGCCACTTCAACTCCGTAGTGTGAGGCCTTTCGCGTGCCAACTACCGCTAATGAAGGACGCCCGACGGGCAGTGTGCCGCGCATGTACAGAAGCGCGGGCGCGTCGGGGATCTCTTTTAAAAGCGGCGGATAGTCCTGGTCGCCCGGAATCAGCGCGGTGTACCCGGCTTTTCGTATGCGTTCGAGCTCAGTGTGCGGATCGATGTGTTGGCGTTGAATAATAATCGCCTGAACTGTCTTCGGCATGAGGCCGGCCAAGATAAATTCCTGTTCCTGGGCACTCCATGCCTTTCCCAAGGCGCCAAAGTGTCCTTTCAGGCGTCCGATTTGCCGCGGTCCGAGAGTAGGAATTCGGGAAAACGCAACCCAATACGCAAGGTCATCAGTTGACCTTGCGAGATTATCAGAGTAGGGTGGTGTATGAGTTGGTTTTGACATTGTGTTCTTTATCAAGGAGGTCAACGCCTTGGTTCATTGGCTTACTAAACGGGAGCTTGTTGAGCAGATATTTGCGTTGGCACAGTGCAGCGAGGAAACAAAATCCCTCACCCGTTCAGGCATAGGCCTGCTCGGGGCAGAACAGCTGTATGCCCGCTATCTTCATTGCCAGCGAGGCGCTCACATCGGTTTGCGAGATGAGTTTCTCAGCTGGTTAGCACAGGAAGTCCGCTCTGCCCAAGCGCTGCAGGCTCAAGCCAGATGCCGCAAAAAAGCTCGACAATAGTTGTCTCTATGGCTGCACACTGCGAATCTAGTATTCTTTCGCAGTTTTTTCTTTTTGCTCTTCCGGGGAATCCTGATTGTCTATCTGCCAGATTTTCATTACATGCTTCAGCTCATCAAGCCAATCCTCGCCGAGATATTCGAGGTCGATCTTAACCTGATTTTGAGTGAACTGCCAGTGGGCATTTCGCGCCAAAAGTTCACCGAGCTTTTTGGGATCGAGATGATGGGCAAAGCTCACCAGTATCCGTCGACGCTTGTTTCCCGCATCTCCGAGGAGCGTCACCGTATCGATAGTTGTTGCGTCTGTTTTTTGGGCGAGCAATTTTATCTCGAGGACGTCAAAGAGATTTTGGAGCGGTACGGGTGGCTTTTGGCGGTACGTAACACGTTTCTTGAATGCATGGAGCTCTTCAGGTTTGCTGATATTGGCGAGCTTCTGATAGACGATAAGCCGTTCGCTTTCCGCAGGGATATAGGACTTTGGAATGCCGATCTCTACCGGCAGATCTATTGTAACATCGCGGACGGTTTCGACTTTGCCCGTTTTCAGCTCCTGGACGGCCTGTGCGAGCAGTCTGGTGTACATAGCCAGGCCTATGGCAGATACCTTCCCGTGCTGTTCTTTCCCGAGGATATTACCTGTGCCGCGGATCTCGAGGTCGCGCAAGGCGAGCTGGAATCCGCTCCCGAGTTCTTTTGCCTCCAGGAGGGCTTGGAGCCTTTGTTTGGCCGTCCCGGTCAATTTCTTCCTGTCGTAGAGAAAGTACGCGTACGCCTGGCGGAATCCTCTGCCTATCCTGCCCCTGAGCTGGTAGAGCTGGGCCAGCCCAAACTTCGTCGCCTGTTCGACTATCAGGGTATTCACGTTGGGCAGGTCGAGGCCGTTCTCGATGATCGTCGAACAGACGAGAATATTCGTCTTGGCGGTATCAAAGTCGCGCATGGCCTGCGCCAGATGTTTCTCCGAAAGTTTGCCGTGCGCTATTCCGATTTTTGCTTCAGGGACGAGTTTTGAGAGCTCTTGTGCGGCGAATTCGATGGTTTCGACATTGTTGTATAGGTAATACACCTGTCCCTTGCGGGAAAGCTCGGCACGTATCGCTTTGACGACCAGATTCGTGTCCTGGCGCTCAATGACCGTCTCAATGGGGAGTCGCCCTTCCGGAGGCGTTTCAATGATGCTGACATCGCGGATCCCGGAGAGCGCTATGTTCAGCGTCCTCGGAATGGGCGTGGCTGTCAGGGTGAGGACGGGCGCTTCGGTGCGGAGCGTCTTGAGTTTTTCCTTATGCTGGACTCCGAAACGCTGCTCCTCGTCTATGATGATAAGCCCGAGATTTTTAAACCTGATATCAGGCGACAGAAGTCTGTGGGTGCCTATAACGATATCGACATCGCCGGTGGCCAGTCCTTGAATAGTCTTTTGTTCTTCACTGTCGCTGGCAAAACGCGAGAGGATGGCAATTTTAACGGGGAACTGCTTGAGCCGCTCAGAAAAAGTGTCATAGTGCTGCTGGGTCAGGATTGTGGTAGGCGAGAGCAAAGCCACCTGGCGCTTGTTCATGACGGCTTTAAACGCTGCGCGAATCGCGACTTCAGTCTTCCCGAAACCCACATCTCCGCAGATGAGCCTGTCCATCGGCCGTTCCTTAGAGAGGTCGCTGTCAACGTCCGCGATTGCGCGGAGCTGGTCGGGAGTCTCCTCAAAGGCGAAAGATTGCTCCAGGCTGAATTCCTCCTTGGTCTTTTGGCTGAACGGTTTGGCATTGCTCGCATTTCTCCTCGCGTAGAGTTTTAAAAGGTCGTGGGCGAGTAGCTTGGCTTCCTCCTTGATTTTCCTGGTAATCTGGTACCATTGGCCGCCCGAGAGTCTGTGGAGCTTCGGATGCGCCAGTCCGATGTATTTATTAATTTTCTCGGCAGTCTCAATCGGCACATAGAGTTTGTCTCCTTCGGCGTATTCGAGCACAAAATATTCTTTTGCAATGCCCTCCACGACGTTTCTCGTCATGCCCTTAAACCGTGCAACGCCGTGATCAATATGGACGACATAATCGCCCGGGCGGATCTCAGTAATGAAGGCCGTTTCAACTCTTTTGGACATGGCGTAATCAGTATCTGTGTATCCGAATATTTCCACATCAGATAGCAGCAGCAGCTTGTCTTTTTCGTTAATAAACCCGTTGAAAGAAGCGGGCGGCTCATCAAGCCAGATGATGTCCGGGGAAAGTTTTTTTGCCCTTAGAAGGCGTTCGAGATCGGCGCGTTTTTTCGTGGCAATGGCAATCCTCATTCCTTCACCGAGAAACTTTTTCATGTCGTCAGTAAAAGTATTGAGACGGTTGTGATACAGCGGCGCGCGCCTGTAATGAAGTTGGATGCTCCGCTGCGGGGTTCGGAACGTTTCCAAGACGATACGCTTGAATTGCTTCAACGGTTCGTCTATTTTTTCCCAATCCGCCACGCGCTCCGCGAGATCGTCAGGTGACTCAAGAATGACAAGAGGCGAGCCGGCTCTCGAGAGGTATGCCCAGAGATTAGCCCTGTGGCTCGCATGCAGCTTCACCGGGATAAGTCGGATGCTGGTGAGCAGTTCCTTCCTTTTTTTCGTTATCTGGTCAAAAGGCGTTATCGAGATGATCTTCTGGTCATCACACTCGATGCGCAGGGGCATTTGCCCGCCCTGGGGAAAAATATCGACTATTCCGCCTCGCCGCGCAAACGAGCCGGGCTGGTCGGCCGTGCTGTTCCAGCTGTAGCCCCGCTTCGCGCATTCCTGGGCGATATCCGACGGGGATATCTTTTGACCTGATTCAAATCGGAGAAGGGATGCGGCAAGCTCGTCAGGGTGGGGAAGCGGAAGGAGGGTGTACTCGGCGGCAGAAACAAAAATAAACGGCTTGCCATCCTCAAAAACTATCAGCTGGTCGGGAGTCAGGTCTTCCGACCCCTGGATGACTGTTGCTTTCGGATTCCAGTATTTCAGGAGGTTCGCGATGAGCTCTTCCTCTTTATCGTTTGCCGTAAGCCAAAAAAGACTGCCTGTTTTTTCCGGGAGCGGTAGAGATGAAATAAGAAATGTCTGCGCTGAACGGCTTTGGGCTCCGCTGACAAAAATTTCCTGCTCTTTCTCAAGGTGGCGAAGGAGACGGGAAATTGCGGAAGGAACCCCAAATCCGTCGAGCGGATGGGAACCGGTTTTTTCCACAGAGGGAAGCTTTAACGGTATTTTAATTATCTATGCATCATATTAGCGCACCTGGGAGCTTTTGGCAAGCCCCTATTGTGTTGTGTAGTAAAGTTCCTAAAACCCGCCGTTGCCACGTTTGATGTGCGCTGCGCTTCGAGGCTTTTGCTACGAATTTTCACGCACAGGGTCTTGACAGATTTTTTTCCCTATGATAACGTTGCGTATCCCAGAAAATTGACAATCCATATCTCTTCAGGACGCTGCTCGCAAGTCGAGCGAATACAGACAACCCCTCCTACGTCTGTGAGTAGCTCTTAAAGTTAAGGTGCTGCAGGTTTTCCTGCAATGCCTTATACTTGTGAGTGGCGTCGTGGATGGATCGGAGGTCAAAAGGCGGTTGGATAGTAGAATACTAGTGTTCAGCCGTCTTTTCAATACAAATAAACAACGTTCTGGTTGATAACTCAATAGGGAGGGAGGCACATGAGTACCGGTCAAGGACTCAATTTGGAAGCTGTTCTTCAGCGGGCAGTAACGGACCTTGATTGCATGATCATTCTCATCAGGGAACCGAGTCGACAGCACGAGCTCACCGGTGAGGTTCGGGCCGCCCGGGACAGATTTCCCGGCGACAACGCAGGTTTCGCCATCACCGTGCTTACTGAGGTAATGAACACCCTCCGTGAGCTTCATGGGTGCCATCACGTCGACGGCAAAGGGATTCTGCCCCGCCCTATCGAAGCGCTTGCCATCCTGGATCTACTGAAGGAGCAGCTTGAAGTCATCCAGGAGGTTATGGGCGGCAAAACGCCCAGCTGCATCACCAGCCTGGTTGTCGAGATGTACGGTCGCCAGGCGGTTACCGATCCGGTCGGGGCCGTGTACAATGCTCTTGGCAACGCGGTGCAGATGCTGCAAACCAACGTGCAGGCCCATGCCAACATGCGGTAGCGAGTTCCCCCTACTCGCATCCACTCCAGTCAGGCTTTTATAGATGGCTGGAGTTCTTTTTTTGATTTCCCCAAATACTCATCGCCTTTTCCGGGGATGTTTGAATTGCTTGCACGATAAGTCCGGCGATGGCGGGAATAAGCGACAAAAGCGTATGCTCGTCATCGCGTGAAAAAGCGGATAAAACAAACCGGTCAGTATCCTGTTTCTTCTGTTTATCTGTCCGGGAGTCAATGCCTATTCGGAAACGAAGCGCGTCCTTTGTCCCAAGCACTTGGATAATATGCTCAACCCCCCGATGTCCCGCCGATGACCGTCCCCGCTGGATTTTTACCTTGCCGAATGCCAGGTCAATGTCGTCGTGGACTATCCAGACATCCTCGGGAGCTGTCTTATACATATTGCTCACAGCGGCTACTGCATCTCCCGAGAGGTTCATGAATGTTGCCGGTTTAATGACAACAACTTTTTCACGGCCGATGCGTCCCTCAGCGACCTCCGCGCGGAGTTTTGACTTTTTTGCCCATTTGGCATCAAAGTTCGCGACGAGCGCCTCGACAATCCGAAACCCGAGGTTGTGCCTCGTGTTTCTGTACTGAGCGCCCGGATTGCCAAGACCTACAATTAATTTCATGGTCGTACTTCTCTTGCTGTTACCAGTTTAAAGCTGATGGGAATTCCCGTAAAATCAAACTCTTTCCGCATCCTGCCCTCTATATACCGCAGGTATGCGTGAGCCACGGCGCCCGGTTCGTTGACGAGCATTTGGAAGCGGGGAGGATCCACGTGGTACTGGGTGAGTGAGGAAATATACGGACGCTTCTTGCCCAGCCGCTGTCCCGGCGGATGCCTGGTGATTAACTTCAGCAGGAAATGCTGAAGGTCATTTTGCGGAATCTCGCGGAGCTGGAGCCGGCGGATATCCTGCGCGAGCGGAAAAAGATCCACAATCCTTTGCCTGTTCAGTGCGGAGGTGAAAATAATGGGCGCCCACGGGATCATAGGAAGGGCGCGGCGGTAGTATTCGGTATATTTCTTGAGGGTTTGATGCGTCTTATCTTGGATAAGGTCCCATTTATTCGCCAGTATGATAATTCCTTTCTTCGCTTTTACAGCGAGGTTGATGACGTGTAAATCGTGCATGGTGAGCGTTTGGGTGACGTCGGTGACTACCACGGCTATATGAACCGATTCGATAGCATGCCTGCTCATCAGAACCGTGGTGCGCTCCAGGGCATCCGATATTTTCCTCTCTTTTCTGAGACCGGCCGTATCAACAAAGGTATAGTCGCGCTCTTTCCAGTTTATCGTCACGTCCCGCGGTTCCCTGGTCGTGTGCGGAGTAGAGGACACGATATATCGCTCTTCCCCGACTAACGCATTCATGATGGTTGATTTTCCCGTATTCGTCTTTCCTATCAGCGCGAGGCGGATGGGGGCCTCTTCGGCCATCGCCCTTCCTTTAGGCGCGCCGCAACGTTTCGCTATTGCGTCTAACAGATCACCGACACCGGCGCCCGTCATCGCCGAGATGAGGAATATATGTTTAAAGCCGAGCCTGTAAATCTCAGTCGCAGGGGAGAGCAGGTCTCTCGGGCTGTCCAGTTTATTCACCACCACAAAAACTTTAGCGGAGATTTTACGCAGGCTTCGGGCCAAAACGAGATCGTCATCGGTGACGCCGACGCTTCCGTCGATCATGCAGCATACCAGGTCGGCATCGGCGACCATGGCCAGTGACTGTTTTTGGACAGAGGTATTCACGCTGTTGGTCGTTTTTTGTACCAGGCCCCCGGTATCGACGAGGAGGAAATGGGTCCGTTGCCATTCCACGTCCGCCTGGTTCATATCACGCGTCGTTCCGGGTACTTCTGAAACCAAAGCCTGCTTTTTTTCAAGAATGGCGTTAAAAAGAGTTGACTTGCCAACGTTAGTACGCCCGACGAGCGCGACGACGGGAAGCTTTGGTGGGGCCATAGGGGTGTCCTGATGCTATATATTTTTTGTGAGTCGGGACGCCTGATCAGCCCCTAAGACTACGAGAAAATCAGGGGATACCGCGGAATTTGCAACGTTTTTGAGCGCATTTGCGTTCAACGTTCCATTTTGTATCTTTACCGGAACGGCGTTCCCGACTATTTGCGTATTAAAGAAATTCTTGAGGCGATCGAGAGAATTCGGTTTAGTCCCGCCGGTGAAGTCGTAGATGACTGTCTGAGTAAAATCGCGGCGGGCGGCATTCTTTACATTTATGACATCAAATGATTCTGCGCCAAGCTCCTGTGAAATCTGCGCGGCAAGACCGGCGACTTGAGAACCGTTTTGAAGTTCTATGCGCGGACGCTCTTTTGCTATGAGATTCTCCATAAAGATATTCTTTGCGAGTAGCTTCACCGCGTCAAAGTTGCCGCTCTTCGGTAAAAGGATATACGCGCCGTCTTGGGTAGTCGCTGACTTAAGGAGATTATCGGGCGAATCATCAAGCACTTTGGTAATCATGGAATCCGTCTGCAGACTGCCGGCCATTTTTGCTAATCTCAGTATTTCCCATAACTGGAGGTTAGTCCTGTTGTGCTGGCCGATATCATCGAGTGCGGTAATGATGCTCTTGGGGGTTGTCAGCGTTGCAAGCGAAAGTCCTTGGTCCTTCACTGCCAGCAGGACTTTTTGCTGCCGTTTGGAGCGGGCGAAATCCGAGCCTTCGCCATTGGTGCCGTGGCGGGAACGCACGTATTTGAGTGCCGTTGCGCCATCCATTTTCTGAAGCCCTTTTTGGAAACGGACCGTCTGGTATCCGTACTGTTCTGTAGGGTAGGAGTAGTCGGCAAAGCTCGTGTCGACATTTACCCAGATGCCGCCGAGATCATCAATGACCTTTTTAAAACCCGTGAAATCTATGCGGGCGAAGTAGTTGATGGGCTGTCCCGTCACGTCCGATACAACCCGGCTGAGGAGCGTTTCTCCCCCTCCCGGGTACTGGTCACTATGCCCGAAGGCCATGGCGTTGTTAATCTTTCTGGCGCCGTATCCGGGAATGTCGACATAGAGGTCTCGGGGAATCGAAAGCATGGCTACTTCGCGTGTCGAGGGCTTGATGCTGACCATAATAATGGTGTCAGCCAAGTATGCCCCGTCATGTCCTTCGCCGCCTATCCCTATAAGGAGGATATTGATACGATCGGCTGATTCGCCGTCAAGCTGTTTGTCCGGGCTGGATATCAACCGCTTAAGCTGGTCGAAGAAAACGACCTTCTCGCCTGTTTGAGTGTTCGTGCTGTTTACCGAAAGTATTACCTTGGCCGTTATTCCAAGAGCGAAGCCGACGAGGACCATTCCCAATAAAACAAAAAGCCATCCGAGCTTCCTGGTTTTTATCCGCTTCATTTCGGGCTGTTTGATTACCTCGTCCTTTTTCGTTTGTTCCTTTGGCGTTTCTTCCATAGCGCATTGAGTATAGTGGACAGTATAGGAATTTTTAGACAATTCGTCAATTCTTCGACATACATTTCATATCTAAGTCACATCTGGGGCACAATCTGCCATTGGTAAGTCGGGAATAGTGGACAAATACCGACTTTTCGTGTATACTATGAATGTTAAAAATTGGTAAGTGAGACCGTTTTTTTCTCTGTATAAAGCCAAAAGTTCATTTGGGAAAAAACATTGCGTTTCATCTCTCTAGGACAATTTAAGGAAAAAATCAAGCGAAACAAAAGGTTTGATTTTCGCTCTCTTCCGAAACTCCTCAGTCTCGAACAAGTGAGCGAGATTCTTGGCGTCCATCAAAATACCCTCCGCAACTGGGACAACATCGGCAAGCTGAAATCTGTCAGGATTGGAAAGCGCCATGACAGGAAGTACGAACGTGATCGGATCGAGAAACTTTTCCTCGACATGCGCGCCTCACAAGCAGGGGCAAAGAGAGACGCCCAGAAAAACGGAAAGAAACATAGGCGAGGCGCGGAGCGCAGGAATGAAGGCCCGCTTCTCGGCTTTTGGCTGATAGGGAATGTCCGTTCAGTGATCATCTATGGCCTTCTCGGATTGGTGGTTTTCTTTTTTTCTGTCCAGAACATGTCGCTTGGCAAGATACTCTTTGCCAGAGCGGAGAATGATGCGCTAGTAACCATGCGGCTACAGTCGGCAGATTGTTCCGGATGGCTCAATCCAGAAAAAGCAAGGTTTATCGACGCACTCGCGAAGACTCCGCTCGATGAATTCCTTGAGACCAATTCCGCGGTGTACTCAAATCAATTTGCTTTCCGCAGTGCAGGCCCCCCCGCGCTTAATGAAGTGCCCGGCCAGCCCGTGCAGCCCGAGAATACAGCGGCAAACACCAGCGCCGCACCGGTAAATGATGCGGCGGCTCCTCCCGCCAACACTGCTCCCGCACCCGTTCCATCCGCCGATCCTGCCCCGGCTTCTTCTGACCAGACGGCTCAGGTCAATCCGCAATTAATATGCCAGGGATATACGTTCGACCAGCCGGTCCCTGACGGTTCTCGCTTAGAAAAAGCGACCCTCGTAGTCTCGTTCGCGGCTGACACCTTTGCAAACAACGAAGACGTCGTTGATTTTTCTTACTCGTTCAACGGCAAGGACTGGAAGAAGCTCAGTTCTTTTGCCCTGCTCCAGGATATGAGCAATGCGACAAATGACGGCTACTTGTCCTATCCCATCGAAGTAAGCTCCTTCGATGATATTAAAAACCTCTCTGTCCGCGTCGACTACAACGCCTTTCCCGCGACTCAAGGTTCGAGAGCTTTTTTCGACGGCGCGGCGCTTGATGTCCTCATCCGCAAGCCCCCCCCTCCGAAGCTCGCGAATGAACTTACGCAAAGCACGACAATCGTAAAAGCCGACGTTGCCCCTTCAGAGGATCCGACGCTTGACGTCACAGTCGAAAAAAAATCAACCCTCGACTTCCTCGGGGTCGGTCCCACCACGCGCGACGTCCAGTCTGTGACAATCACCGATCCCGGCGGCAATACTAAGACAGTGAATCTTGATATCCAGGATAAGCAGGTAGGAAAGAATACCGTGGCTCAATATGTTATCCCAAAAGAAGATCTCTCCAGGCCTGGTCTCTATAAGGTGAGCATGCAGGTAGAACAGGACGGGTATATCCAAGAGGTTTCAAAAGAATTCAGCTGGGGAGTCATCGCAGTCAACGTGAGGTCCTCGGTCATCGAACCGGATACGTACACCGAAGTCGGAATGTCGGTCCTCGATGACTTTGGGCACGCGCAGTGCGCCGCTTTCATCGAGGTGACGGTGCGCCATCCGGGAAATTTTGTGGAAAAATTCTCCACAACTGATAAAACAGTGGTAAAAAATCCCACCTGCAAGGACCAAAGTGTAACAAATGAGCCGGATTATTCGGCATTTTTTACCACAACGACAGTGGGGAAATATACCGTCGACGTTACGGCTACAACAGAGAAGGGGACGCACACCATTTCCGATTCTTTTGAAGTGAGAAGCAATCCGCAGTTTACCATCGAAAGGACTGAGTTTCCTACGCGCATTTTCCCTTTTGTGGATTACCCGGTCAAATTCACCGTCACCTCTCAGCAGGATTTCACGGGGGTCTTTATGGAAAAAGTCCCTGTCGGTTTCCAGATTTACGATATCACTCAGCGCGGGGCGGAGCTTGGCGGAAGTAACGACCCGCAGTATAAAGTCATCACCTGGCCGGTCGCTCTCACCGCGGGGAAGCCGTACACGCTCGGGTACACGTTCAATCCCCCCGACCAGGTGCCTTTTCTGTATAAACTCGGGCCGGCAAATATCGGTAATTTTACGGAAGCCCGCCAGTGGCAGATTGCGTCTGATGCGGCATGCTCGTCCGCAGGATCCGGTGCCTGGACCACGACAGCCACCTGGTCTGGGTGCAGGGTAGGCGGACCCATTGCCGGCGATACCGTACAGATTAATTCCGGGCACATGATTACGATTTCAAACAGTACCGCGGTAGCTGCAGCAAGTGTCACCATTATCACGAATAACAGCGCCACGGTGAACGGTCTTACGTTCGGAAACTCGGGTTCTTCATTGGCTATTACTGGCGCCATTACCATCCCTGCGGCCACGGCGTCGGGCGGATCGCTCGTTGCCGTAGATGCCGGAAGCATTACCACTACAAGCGGGACCAGTTCAGTGTCCATATCAGGCGCAGCGGCGCTGACCAGTATTTTTAGAATTAGTACAGGGTCTGTTACTTTGACTGGTGGCGTTACATTTGGTGGCACGCAATCGAATGCGCAGCTCACATTCACAGGCGCCGGTTCACTGACTATCGGGGCCGGCATGGGTACCGGAGGTACGTTTACCAAGAGCACGAGCACGGTCACCTTCAACGGCACCGGAGCGCAGAATATTACCGGGTATAACTACAACAACCTGGTGGTCAATAACGCCGGCTTGACGCTCACAACGGTTCAGGATGGCGCTAATACATTCACGGTGGGCGGCACCACGACAATTACTGCCGGCACGCTGACCATGGGAAACTTCGCGCACACCTTTACCGGCGCGACCTCGGTTACAGGAACCCTGAACACAAGTGGCGGCACTACGGGTAATCGGACATTTACCGGGGCAGTAACGGTTAATAGTTCCGGTACGTGGGATTTATCCGGGCAAAATCCGGCGACAATTTTCGCAAACGGCATAACGGTCAGCACCGGGGCGACGTCATTCAATAACGGCACCGGAACGGTAGCTTTTAACACAAATAACCAGGCGCTTGCGGGTTCCGTAGGTATGACTTTTGGCGGGACTGCGACTATAGCCAGCGGTGTTACATTGACGAATAACAACACGGGCACGGTTAATTTCAGCGCGGCTACTAATTGCCTTACCGGCGCCAGCGCAACCTTATCGATTTTTACGACCGGGACCAATTCAACCACCCAATGCGCCAGCGCTCTTCTGGGTGCAGGCGGATCCAGCACCGGCTTGTTAAATCCTAGCGGTACCGGGAGCACAGTTGAGTACAACGGGGGCAGCCAGACGGTAAAAGCGCATAATAGTACGAATAATTATGTCAATATTAAGTTAAGCGGCTCAGGCACCAAGACGCTCACGACTACCGATGTTACGTATACCGGTAACTTCGATATTACCTGCTCGTCGGCCTGCTCGACTGCTCTTGTGGTCGCCAACACCGCTATCCAGGGTACCCTGACAGTCGGTGCAAACGCGACCTTCACCGCCGGCGCATTCGCTCTCACGGTAACCGGGACCACCAATGTGCAAAATACCGGCGTTTTATCGATAACATCGGCCACCGGCACCAAGGCGTTTAACGGCGACGTCACAATCGACAACGGCGGGAGGTGGAGTGTCGCTATATCGGTCAACTTTACATTGCCGGGCAATTTGACAAACAACGGCACATTCACTCCCAGCACCGGCACCTATACGCTGTCAGGCGCAGGAAAAGCAATCTCCGGCACTTTTGCCAGCCCCTTTACCACCGTCACCCTCACCGGCGGCGGCGCTCAGAATAATGCGGGGACTTTTACAACGGCAACGCTGAATGTGAATGCCGCGTTTGCCAATACGGGAACGATTACTGTCACCTCGGCTTTGGCCGGGACAAATACATTGACTAACAGCACGAATGGAAATTTGAATATTAATGTGGCGGCGGCGAGTTATACGCTCACCGGCCTTGCGGCAAGCGCCTCGGGTAATACAGTTTCATGGGGATTTGCCGGCGCGCAGACCGTCACTCCGTCGATTAGCTACTACAACCTTACTCTGGCCGGCAGTGGCGCCAAGACACTGACCAACGTAACTACGGTTAGCAACAATCTCACTATGGCAGGTACAGCAACTGCCACTATTGTTACGGCCACCATGGCTATCGGCGGAGATTTGGTAGTGGGCGGAGGGACAACTATCACTATCGGCGCCACTACGACTATCGGCGGCGGTGATATTACGACTTCCGGCACTTCGGCTACAGTGGGCACTTCAGGCACGCCGACAGTGACCATTTCCGGCACAGGGAGTCTCGGCGGCGGCACATCACCGGGCCTGACTTTTTACGACCTGACCATTTCTGGTACGCAGACTATCAACGACCCTTATGCCATGACCATCAATCACACACTGACGGTCAACGGCACGCTTAACGGCACGGGAAGTCCCGCAACGCTGGGCAGTATCGTCGGTACGGGCACTATTACGATGGCCAGCCCGTCGGCGTGGCTCGTGTATCCAACTGCCTCAATTAATTTCGGCACCACTTCCGGCTCTACGGCATGGACATTCTATAGCATGACAGTGAGCGCCGTCCTTGCAAGCGCCGATGTCACTCTTACTACGCAGGCAGGCACCGGTGATATTACCTTTAATGGCACTTTGCAATTGTCCAGTTTTGGCGACTCGTTTTATACCAATTTAAATGCCGGCGGCAGAAATTGGATTATGTCGGCTACGAATAATGCAAAGCCCTTTGAGCTCGATGTCGGCGGCGCCGGTGTCCTGATAGCCAGTACTTCTACGTTCCAATTTACGGGCAATAATGCCTCCGGCAATGTAACCCTGCAAAATGCCACATATAATAATCTGACTTTGGGCGGGGCATCCGCCGAAACTTTTGACACTGAGGCCTCGCTGACGGTTTCCGGCACGCTGAACGTTGCCGCGAACGGCACTTTGGCCATCGGCAGTACGCACACCGTGACGCACAGCGGCGCCACATTGACCCTAGCCGGAATCATCTCCGGCGCCGGACGGCTGGCGTATCAGAGTGCCACGGCATTTCCTACTACGGGGACCATTTCATCGATCGTGCGATTCGATGCGACGAATAATGATCAAACAATGTCAGCCCGCACATACGGCGGCAACGTCGAGATTTACAACGTCAGCAGTTCATTTACGCGGGCCGTCACCATGACCGCGACTGCTACCCAGGTGATCAGCGGCTCCCTAAGCATCAATGCCGCTGGAACTGCCGGGATCACCCTCGATGCATCGGTAAACAACCCGACGGTCACTGTCGGGGGGAGTATCTCTTCAACAGCGGGCGGAGGGGGGCTTCAAGTGCTTTACGCAGGTACCGGCTCGTGGACTGTCGGCGCGAACTTCGATATGACCAATATCCAGCTGACCGTAGGTACGGGAAACACGATTATAATGTCCGGTACGGGGACCTTTACTTCCGGTGGGTATAACATGCAAAATCTTACGCTCTCCGGAACTATTACACTTGCAAATGCCGCCCATACGGTATACGGCAACCTCGATATGACGGGGGGGACCATTACCGCCGGGACGTCAACAATGTATATGAGAGGGACGGCAAATTTGGTTGGCGGCAACCAGAGTCTCTATAATCTGACCGCAAATGGTAACGCCAATACGCTGACCGTTACCTCCAATGTTACAGTGACGAATGTGTTGACTATCGGCTCGGTGGGGGACAACAACAACGATACGATGTCCATAAATGGCGGTATCAGCGTGACTTCCGGCACATCGGGTACCGTCACGCTCTCGGGAAGCGGGACTGATACCATCTCCGGCGCGGGAACATTGGTAATGCAAAACTCCAACCTGAATACTCTCGGCGTTCTCTCTTCGAAGGTGAGATTCGATGCGACCAGCGGCGACATCAACATGCCTGCCCGCACGTACGGCGGCGCCGTAGAGATTTATAACAATCATGCAACCACTGCCCGCGTCGTCACCATGCTCGCAACCGCCACGCAGACTCTTTCCGGCGATCTGACGGTCATCGCGGCCAACGGCGGTGACATCACTCTTGCCGGAGCTACATATAATCCTACCGTCAGCATTACAGGCAGTGTTGCATTTACCAAGAGCAGTACCGGAACGCCTATTATTACCACGGGCACTGGTACGTGGACAGTGGGCACAACGCTTGATTTGACCAACGGTACGTTTACCGCTGCGGCAACCAATACCGTGCTCATGGGCGGCACCGGCAATCTGATCGGAGCCGGCCAAACATTAATTAACCTCACGATTGA
Organism: bacterium; assembly: GCA_021815445.1. Lineage (GTDB taxonomy): Bacteria > Patescibacteriota > Patescibacteriia > UBA10025 > UBA10025 > JAKAGM01. The sequence continues at coordinate 355,523 of JAKAGM010000002.1, forward strand.
CGGAAACGGCAACACCGTTACCATAACTACTTCGGATATATCCGTCAGCGGGACGCTCACTATCGGCGGAGCGGCAGACGGTAATAACGATACGCTGTCGATAGGCTCGGGCAGGCTTGTCACCTCCACGTCCGCAGGCACTGTTACGCTTATTGGCAGCGGCACTGACACCATTTCCGGTACGGGGACTCTTGTCGTAAAAAACAATAATTTAGGCACGGCTGGGACACTCTCTGCTCCCGTCAGATTCGATGCGACAGCGGCAGATCTGACTATGCCCGCACGGACGTATGGGGGTGATGTGACAATTTACACATTTAAAGTTGTTGTCGATCGTACGGTTACTATGTCAGCAGGGACATATATCATCTCAGGAAACTTGGACATGAATCCTAATAATCCTCAGGGAGGTGTGCGGGCATTAACGCTGGATGCCGCAACAAATGATCCCGCAGTAAATGTCACCGGAAACGTTACAAATTCAGAAACAGGGGTTCTGGGGTACTCGATTATATTAGCTGGAGCAGGTACATGGACGATTACGGGGTATGCAAATTTTCAAAGTCAATGGGGAACAGGAACTGATTTTTTAACCGAAACAAACAGCACGCTTGTGATGAACGGGACCTCAAAAACGCTGTACCCGGGCAACAACTTGACTCTGTATAATTTTACTAGCGGGGGCACAATCGCTGCCTCAGGCATGACTGTAAGTAATACTCTGTTGATATCTTCTGGTACATTAACTATGGATATGACTCTCTTGACCGTGGGGAACAACTTTACTAATAATGGCGCCTATACGGCTAGCTCAGGCACTGTAAATATGACCGGTACCAGCGGCTCCATAGGCGGATCGGCCTCCACGACATTTTATAACCTTTTGATTAATGGGACGAATATCACAACTACGGTGAATACGAGCGCAACGGTAAGCGCTACGCTTACCGTCGGCGCCGCCGGCGACGGTAACAACGACGAGCTCTCTATCGCGAGCGGCAAGACGCTAACGTCCGCGACTACGGGCACCGTGACGCTCATCGGAAGCGGAACGGACTCAATCACGGGCTTAGGCACGTTAGTCGTGAGAAATTCGAATTTAGAAGCCACCAATGGCACTATTTCCGCCAACGTCCAATTCAACGCATCGAGCGGGAGTATTAACATGCCTGCGCGGTCATACGGCGGAAATGTGGAAATATACAGCTCCGGAATATTGCCGCGCACGGTTACTATTGCATCATCCGGGACAGTCAACATCACCGGAAATCTTACCGTTACTGACGCCGGAACCGGTGTGTCATTGTCCGGGATGAACAATCCCACTGTGAATATCACCGGCAGCATAAATCCGTGTAATCCAGCCACCGACGCATTTATTACGACCGGAACCGGCGTATGGACGGTCTCTGCCGGCGCGGACTTTACTCTGTGCTCGCTTACTGCGACAAGCGGCAATACCCTCGTGATGAATGGCGCCGGCACGCTGAGAACCTCTGTAAATACCCTGCAAAATCTGACGCTCTCCGGTACAATAACCCTCGCCAATGAGGTAGAGACCATCGCAGGCAATCTCGACATGACCGGCGGAACGATTACTCCCGGCACATCCACCATAGTAATGACCGGGACTAAAGATCTGATTGGTGGAAGCCAGACTCTTAATAATCTCACCATTAACGGAGTCAACACTACAGTCACAGCAAAGACTTCGAATCTCAGCGTCTCCGGCACCCTGACGATTGGCGGCGCAGCTGACGGCGATAACGACACATTCACGATCAACAGCGGTATCGCGGTAACCTCGGGAACTGCAGGTACCGTAACGCTCGTCGGCAGTGGCACCGACTCAATCACCGGTGCGGGAACACTCACTGTTCAAAATTCCAACCTTGGCACAGGCGGGGTATTGTCCCCGATAGTACGGTTCGATGCCACAAACGGGGATATCGCAACGATGCCTGCGCGCACATACGGCGGGTTAGTGGAAATTTACAACGGCCACGCCAGCACGGCGCGCACAGTGACCATGAGCGCTCTAGCCACCCAGACTCTCTCGGGAAACTTAAGCGTCATTGCAAATAGCGGAGGCAACATCACGCTTATCGGCGCTCTAAACAATCCGACAGTCAACATCACCGGCGGCGTTTCGTTCGCCAAAAATAGCACGGGCACTATCACCGTCACTTCGGGCACGGGCACATGGAGCGTCGGCGGAGCAGTGAACTTTACCAACGGCACCTACACGGCGGCAACTGGTAATGTATTGGCGATGAGCGGCTCTGTCAATCTGATCGGGAACGGCCAAAGTCTCTATGACCTGAACGTGAACGGGACGACCAATACTGTCACGGCGACGACATCGGACGTCAGCATCGCTGGAACGCTCACGGTGGGATCGGGCAACATATTGTCGATTGCATCCGGCCGCACGGTAACATATTCCGGGAGCGGGAATGTCGCCGGTACAGGTACTATCAGCGGCGCCGGAACCATTACCTTTACTGATACATCCGGCGGTCCGGGGACGGCACTTACTACCCTGAGCGCTGTCTCGCGCTATGACGCGACAAACGGCAATATCGCCTCCACGACATTGGATGCGAGGACGTACGGAGCAAGAGTTGAGATCTACAGCAATAGCACGACGGCGCGCACAGCTACCTTCGCGACTGGCACATATACGCTCTCCGGCGCATCGTCACATCTCTACGTCATTGCCGACGGAGCATCTCCGGGTGATGTCACGCTTATCGGCGCCACGAATAATCCCACGGTAACTATAGGCGGAGATCTTGATTTCACCGGTGTGGGTACGGCAAGTGAAGCGATCACTTCGGGCACGGGGATATGGACGGCGTCAGGCAATGTGAATTTCACTGACGGCACGTACACGGCCACGGCGGGCAATACCCTCGTGATGAACGGCACATCAAAGACGCTTACCAGCGCATCACAGACGCTCTATAATGTCACGCTCTCAGGTTCCATCACCCTCGCAAATGCTACGCACACCATAGCGGGCAACCTTGACATGACCGGCGGCACAATTACCGCGGGAACGTCCACAGTGACGATGACCGGCACGTCGAATACCCTGAAGGGCGGCGGGAACACGCTGGCAAGTCTCACTATTGACCCTCCATCTGCGGGCACGATTACGCTCTCGACGTCAACGCTTGGCGCGGGAAATGTATCGGTAGGCACGAATGGCATACTTGCCGGAACGGTTGATGTTACAGTGACGGGCAATGTTACCGGCGGCGGCGCTATCACTCTCACCGGCGGCACCTTCAAACAGCTGGTGAATGCCACAAAGACATTTGGCACCGATGTCGCGTCTGCCAACGACTGGACATTCTATAATCTTTCTTTTGAGGCTGCGAGTACGACAAAGACTATTACCTTTAACGGCACGGGAACAGGAAAAATTATCGCTACCAACGATTTAGCGACGGTCTTTAACACGGGATCTGTCGTTGTCGACGACGCAACGAATGACCGTATCCTCCAGGTGAATGGGAACGTCAGCATTGTATCAAATACCGAGTTAAAAGCTCCCCCGGCAGCAGCTTTCTCTGTGGCCGGCAATTGGACAAACGCGGGTACTTTTACCCCCGGGACCGGAACGGTCACATTCAATGCAACCACCGGAACAAAAACAATTGATACAAGTGCGGCCGCGGCGGGGAATTTCGGAAATGTTGTGCTGAACGATGGGGTAGGAAACGCGACGTTCCAAATTGCCAATGGGCCGATTACCGTGAATAACAATCTCACGATTACCCATGGGACGCTTGATACCGGCGCCGCGGGAAACTATGGGATCACTATCGGAGGTAATTGGACCAACAACGGAGTTTTTACGGCAAATAGCGGTCTCGTCACAGCAAATGGTACCAGCCAGCAGACATTTTCCGGGACGATGACGGGCAGTTCAAAGTTCAACAATCTGACCATTACCAATGTTTCCGGGACTGATCCCGATACCTCACCCTCGGTGATATTCGGTTCGAGTGCGCAGACCGGGGGCACGTTCACGGCAGCCACGGCCAACACGAAGCTCAGGTTCCTCGCAGGCGGCACCTTCACTTTCCAGAATATCAGCTTCAACGGCCAGGCAACGGGCACAAGAGTGTCGCTCCGCTCCTCCACATACGGGAGCGTGTGGAATATCAATGTCGCCGGCACGCGGAGCGTGTCGAATACCAATGTTGAAGATTCCGACGCCTGCGGGCAGGCGCCCGACATCGACGCATCAGATGGGACGAACGTCGATAAAGGCAACAACCATTGCTGGGATATCAACAGGATATCAGTGTCGCTCTCGGCCAATACAATCAACTTAGGCACCCTGAGCACGAGCACGGTGTCGCAGGGCTCCATGATTTCTACTGTGACGACAAATGCGCCCGACGGGTATGTCAGCGTTATTTACGATACCCAGGACTTCTCGACGGTAGGAGGGGGGACTATTGCGGATGCCGGCGGTTCTATTACTAACGGCACCGCGGGGTACGGAGTATCGAGCTCCATGGCGAGCCAAACGGTTGCCCAGACGACGGGAGCATGTTCATCAGGCGCAGGGACCTTTAATGCAACGAGCCTCACCGCGACTCCGCAGACATTCGCGTCGAGTGCCAGCGCTGTTACAGGCCAAGCGACGACGCTCTGTTTCCTGGCGACCCCGAGCGGCACCACCGAAGCCGGCGGATACTCTGATACGGCGACTCTGGTGACCACAGGGAGGTTCTAGAATCTTGAAGCAAAAACAGGTTTTCTGCAAAATCTAGGCAACAAGAGCCTTCTCCGCAGAGGCGGATCCGCTTCCGGTGGAAAAGGTCTTTGTTATTGCCAGGGAATCCTGCCCGCCCCGCTTTGCGGAGCGAGGCGGGGGAATCAAGTCCATGGTTGATAGACACTCAAGAGCAAAGTATTTGACAAGAAACGATAAGTGTGCTATGCTGTAGCCAAGTGAAATGACAGTTTGAGTTTTTTCTGAAAACAAATTCTTAAAATCACCCAAAAATAAGATTGTATGAGTCGAGTCTGCTCATATCCTCAATCAAAGTCCGCACATAAATACGTGAACCTGTTTTTGGTCATCCTTTACGTGGCAGTTTTTGCTTTTCTCGTGCCATTGCAGCCCGCCTCTGCCGCCACTCTCTCTACCTCCCGTGATTATCTGAACCGTGAAATAGCCGACCTTGCCAGCGGTCTCCAGCACGAAGTCTTTCTCACCACCGTCGGCGCAGTCAGCGGCGGAGCCGGTATCAACAAAGTCATCCTCGTCTTCCCTGATGCAGACGACGGCAAATGGTGCCGCACCGCAGGCACTGACCTTGTCGCGACAGGCATTGCCAATCCTTCCGGCGGCGCCACGGAAACCGCCACAATCCTTCCCGGCACCCTGACAGCCGCCTGTACCCAGGGAGCGGGGGCTTCAAGCTATGACACAATTACCGTCTCGGGCGTTAACAATCTTTCGGCGACTACCAAGTACGGCGTCCGCATCGCCCAGGCAGGATCTCCGGTAGGCCTGCTTGGCACCGCAACAGCCGCAGCCAACAATATCCAGGTGACGGTCAAGACGAACAACGGCACCTCGGACATTGATACCGGAACCGTCGCCCTTTCACTCATCACCAACGACCAGGTGTCAGTCACGGCAACCGTGACTCCGACCCTGACCGTCGTCTTGAGCGCCAATACCGTCGCTCTCGGCACGCTTGCCACAGGAACGGTGACCCAGGGCTCTATCACCAGCACCGTGACCACCAATGCTAGCGGGGGCTATGTCTCGCAGGTGAAGTACAACAATACGCTGACGTCGTTGGCGTCTGACACCATTGCCGACGCCGGCGGCACCATCACCAACGGCACCGCGGGATTCGGGGCTTCAACTTCGGCAACCAGCCAAGGCATTGCCACCATCACCACAGCCTGTTCGTCAGGTGCCGGAACCTTTAATGCATCATCCCTGACCACGGCCTTCCAGACCTTTGCCTCTGCAGCGGCGGCCGTCAGCAGTGATGCCACCACCCTTTGCTTCCTTGCCACGATCAGCGGCACCACTCCCGCCGGGTCTTACTCGAGCACGAGCACGCTGGTGACGACAGGGAGGTTCTAAGACTTAATAAGAATAATTCTCGCTTAAAGCTGGTTGACCCTTCTCTGTTTGCTTGATACCATCATATGCATAGGGGAAACACAAAAGTTACATTATGATACACAAAAGAAAATTACTGCTCATGAGTAAAATGTTTCGGCGCGTTAGTTGTGCGTTCTCAACCATTGCAGTTCTTGTAGCGGTCATTTTAAATTTAACTATGCAGCCCGCCTCTGCCGCCACTCTCTCTACCTCCCGTGATTATCTGAACCGTGAAATAGCCGACCTTGCCAGCGGTCTCCAGCACGAAGTCTTTCTCACCACCGTCGGCGCAGTCAGCGGCGGAGCCGGTATCAACAAAGTCATCCTCGTCTTCCCTGATGCAGACGACGGCAAATGGTGCCGCACCGCAGGCACTGACCTTGTCGCGACAGGCATTGCCAATCCTTCCGGCGGCGCCACGGAAACCGCCACAATCCTTCCCGGCACCCTGACAGCCGCCTGTACCCAGGGAGCGGGGGCTTCAAGCTATGACACAATTACCGTCTCGGGCGTTAACAATCTTTCGGCGACTACCAAGTACGGCGTCCGCATCGCCCAGGCAGGATCTCCGGTAGGCCTGCTTGGCACCGCAACAGCCGCAGCCAACAATATCCAGGTGACGGTCAAGACGAACAACGGCACCTCGGACATTGATACCGGAACCGTCGCCCTTTCACTCATCACCAACGACCAGGTGTCAGTCACGGCAACCGTGACTCCGACCCTGACCGTCGTCTTGAGCGCCAATACCGTCGCTCTCGGCACGCTTGCCACAGGAACGGTGACCCAGGGCTCTATCACCAGCACCGTGACCACCAATGCTAGCGGGGGCTATGTCTCGCAGGTGAAGTACAACAATACGCTGACGTCGTTGGCGTCTGACACCATTGCCGACGCCGGCGGCACCATCACCAACGGCACCGCGGGATTCGGGGCTTCAACTTCGGCAACCAGCCAAGGCATTGCCACCATCACCACAGCCTGTTCGTCAGGTGCCGGAACCTTTAATGCATCATCCCTGACCACGGCCTTCCAGACCTTTGCCTCTGCAGCGGCGGCCGTCAGCAGTGATGCCACCACCCTTTGCTTCCTTGCCACGATCAGCGGCACCACTCCCGCCGGGTCTTACTCGAGCACGAGCACGCTGGTGACGACAGGGAGGTTCTAAGACTATATCTTTGGATGTGATCATAAGGAGGAACTCTATGATATTCAAAAATAAATTAGCCGCGATCCTGTTTTTCAGTATTATCGCCGGACTAGTCGTTATTCCGCACGCAAGCCATGCCTTGACGCTGATTCCTCCGTCTCTTGAGTTCCAAGCCACTCCGGGTCAGACGTACCAGACGACTGTCAAAGTATTTAACGAAGAGGAAAAAGATATCCAGGTATATACCGAGGTCGCCAATTTCGGTCCCCAGGGCGAGTCAGGCGTTCCCGCGTTTGATTTTACCCAGCAAAGCACTGATTTAAGCGCATGGATTACGGTAGATAAGGGACCGTTTGCGATCAAGCCCGGGGAACGGATAGAGATTCCCATCAAAGTGAATCCGCCAAAAAACGCGGAGCCCGGCGGCCATTATTCCGCGATTTTCTTTTCACAAAATGCTCCCACTGATTCCGCGGGGACTCAGGTCGGGATTGCGTCAAAAATCGGCGTCCTTCTCCTCGTCAAAATCTCAGGTGACGTCAAAGAAGAGGGAAGTATAAAGGAATTCTCAGTGAGTGCGACAAAGATGCTGACTCGGTTGCCCGTCGATTTTAACGTACGTTTTGAAAATACTGGAAATGTCCATCTTCGTCCTACCGGGGCCATTACCATCAGCAATATGTTCGGACACGTCGTAGACACCGTGCAGATCAACCAGCAAAAAGGCGCCACGCTGCCCAAGTCGATCAGAAAGTATGACGCCCTCTGGGAACGGGCGCAGGTGAAGGCGACCACAGGAAACGGCTGGAGTAAGTTTTGGTCCGAATACAGAAATGAGCGCCTGAACTTCGGAATTGGGAAATACAAAGCTGCTCTCAGCATGGTCGCAGGGACTAACGACGGTATCCGTGACACAAAGACCTTAAGTTTCTGGATTGTACCGTGGCACGTCCTGTTGATTTACGGGGTTGCGCTTGTTATTATCTTGCTCGCCCTGTGGCACCTGATTAAGCAATACAACAAGTGGTTGATCAACAAAGCCCTCAAATCACGGGCAAGCGTCCCGGGTGATAGCGATAAACAAAAAGAGAAAGCTGTCGTCAAGAATGAAAGCGGCAAGAGTGCCGGAGATAAGAATCAGCGGGATAAGGGCAAGTAAATTATTTTATACCGTTCAATGACGCCGATATGACGACACTGCGCGCATTGTGTCGCTGTTTGCGATACATTATTGCCGGAGTCCTCGTTGCGGCGATGGTTATACCCTCGCAAGTTTTTGCGCTTGATATTAATGTCACCGCGGAAGTGCCCGTACCGGTACCGCCGGAGATTATCGATGCAACCGTAATATTCAGCGGCTTTTCATATCCGAATTCCGCAATGCGGATACTCAAGGACGGTACGCAAGTTGTAACAGGCGCTGCTGACGCCCAAGGCCGGTACACTATCACGGTCACGACAGCGCCGGGCGCATATACGTTCGGCGTCATTGGCAAAGATATTCGCGGGAGAGACGGAGCAGTCACCAACTTCTCCCTCGCTCTCACCAGTGGGGCGACAGTGACTATTAGCGATGTCTTTTTGGCGCCGACTATCGCGACGAACGCCACAAGCGTTACCGCGGGCGAGACTGTCGCTTTTTCAGGGTTTACCGTGCCGCAAAGCACCGTTACCCTTACGGTAAATTCGTTTCAGGAAAAGATATACACGGCTACCTCGAATAGCGCCGGAGAGTGGCTGATCAACGTTGCCACGAGTACGTTTGAAGCCGGTACGCACACCGCATCAGCGAAATCGACAACGGGGACATTGGCATCGGAAATTTCCGGCATCGTCAGCTTTATCGTAAAAGGCGCCCAGCCCCCGAACAAATGCGACGGTAAGGTTTCCGGTGACATTAATTGTGACGGAAAGGTAGACCTTATTGATTTCAGCATCATGCTGTATTATTGGAATGTGACCCATCCGGCGAATGCCCGGGTAGACATCAATGCTGATGGCGTCGTGGATGAGGCAGATTTCAGTATTTTACTCTTTTATTGGACAGGGTAGTCATCGTATGCGAAAAGTTCAATCAGTGAAATATTTGATTGCCGGTGCGCTCGTTGTGGCGGGTTTATTCGGTATTCGCAGTGCTGCGCATGCCGCATTACTCTTTACCTACCCGCAGGAATACCAGGCGGTGGCGAATGACACGCTTGTCGTCGATATTAGGCTGGACAGCAAGCTGGATCCCGTGAATGTGGTGAAAGGGACGTTGCTGTATCCCACTGACCTTCTCGCCGTGGAGGACGTTTCATACCGCGGATCATTCCTGACGCTGTGGATCCAGCAGCCCACCGTTGACGCAAAGGCGGGAACCGTCACATTCCTGGGGGGCGTTCCTCATGGCAGCTACGTAGCCGGTGGACGCGTTATGACCGTTACTTTCCGTGCGTTGTCCCAGGGTACTGCGAAGCTTGTTTTTGACCAGGGGTTGTCGAGCGTTCTCCTGAATGACGGCAAGGGAACCAAGGCCCCGCTCCAGACACAGCAGGGGACCTATTATATCGTGGATGCTTTAACAAGCATCGTCCGAATAGACTCATCGACCCATCCGGACGAAAATACGTGGTATCCCTTTAACCTGCTTAAAGTTCATTGGGATCCAAAACCCGGCGCTTCCTATAGTTATGTGCTGAGCAAGGATCCTTTTGAAACCCCTGATGATCTCGCAGATTCGGCCATCGGTGATGTACAGTTTACCGATCTCGATGACGGGGCATATTACTTTACCCTCAAGGAGCTTATCCCGGGTCATGCCTGGAGCGTCGTAGGCAGGCGGAGAGCGCTTATCGACAGGATAGGCCCGACAGGTTTGGAGTATAAGATCGGCAGCGATCCCACCGCGTATGGAGGGAAAACATTTTTAGCATTCACAGCGTCAGATGCGGCGTCGGGCATCGATCACTTTGATGTAGTCGAAGGAAATACGGTGACATCACCGGCTACAAGTCCGTACATTCTCGCAGATCAGACCCGCCACAAGGGGATTATCCTCCGGGTATATGATAAGGCGGGTAATATGACCGAGGCCACGGTTTCCCAATCTTCTCCGATTACCTCCTCAACAGCGACATTCATAGTCGTTGGCGCCGGTATTGTTCTAGGTGCTATTGTAGTAATATGGATTCGCACGCGAAAGCGCAAAAAAGAACAATAAGCCGGGGACACTTTGCACGAAAGATTTTTATCTTTCTTGCCGCCATCCTTGCCTCGGGCGGTATGTTTTTTGTTTTGCGTCCTGTGCCGGCTTCTGCCGCCACGTTCAGCCTGGTCCCGTCGAGCGGGACTATTACTATCGGGCAACAGACGGATATCACGCTGACTCTAGGCAGTCCGGGGCAGGCGATTAATGCGGCCGAAGCGGTAATAACATTTCCCAGCACCTACCTTGCGGTAGATAGCGTCACCAAAGGCGCGCTCTTCAACCATTGGCCGGTAGGTCCTGTTTTCTCGAACGCACCGGGTACTGTCACGTTCGCAGGCGGCCTGCCATCCCCGGGATTCTCCGGTGACTCAGGAACGGTGTTCGCCGTCGCTTTTCGCGGAGTGTCCCCGGGTGCCGGCGTACAGGTATGCATCACAGCTGCGCGGATACTCGCAAACGACGGGAACGGCACGGACGTACTTCAGCCTCCTGATTGCGCGGTTTATGACGTCGTGGCTGGGAAGGTTCCCCCTGCTCCACAGGTAACCTCCTCGACTCACCCCGACCAGAATGCATGGTATCCGCTTTCCAGTCCCGCAATATCGTGGACTATAGGCGAGGGCGTACTTGATTTTAGCTACGTGCTTGACCGCACATCGGGCACCCAGCCTGACGAACAGGGAGAAGGAATAGGCACGGCGAAAACCTACACCGGTCTTGACGACGGAATATGGTATTTTCACGTACGCGCAAAAAATATATTCGGGTGGGGAGCTACGGGGCATTTTACCCTGAGGATAGATACTGTCGCTCCGCTTCCTTTTGCCATCAATCTCCTCGATGGGCAAAACACAGAATCGCATACTCCGCGGATCAGCTTTGAAACGACCGACGCCACTTCTGGCGTCCAGTACTATGAGATCATGCTCAATGGAGGTCCGGCGGTAACCTTGCCCGTCGGATCGACTCTCCCATACACATTTTCACAGCTCCAAAACGGAGAATATACGGTTATCGCGACGGCCGTGGATTACTCGGGAAATCGTACAACGGCGTCGACGCTCTTTACCGTAGTTTCTCCGACACTTTTGAACCGCATAGACCAGATCATCAATATTACAAAGGAGCAGATTGCGAAAATCCTGCCCGCACCCGTGATATCCACTATCACAAATGTCACAAAGGACATCGCTAAAACGATCGAAACCCTGCGCTCGAACACTGAAGTAACGAATGTTTTTAAGGATATCGTCCAGCCGACCACGAGCACCGCAGCCATCATCGCAACTGTCGGCGTCGCGACATCAACGGCGACAGTCGAATTGACCAACATTTTTTACTTGCTCTTCCGTTTCGGGTATTTCTGGCTGCTGCCTATCTCGTTCGGCAAAAAACGAAAGCCGTGGGGCGTCGTCTTTGACAGCTCGACAGGCCGGCCTATCAAAGGAGTGATGGTCAGAATCTTTGCGAAAGAATTCAACAAGCTCAAAGAAACCCAGATTACCGATGATCAGGGAAGGTTCGGCTTCCTGGTGGATATCGGAGAATACTATGTGACGGTGTCGCGTCCCGGATATTTTTTTCCTTCCCGCCTCATCCTTACCCCCGTTATCAGCCGTTTCGAAAACATTTACCGCGGGGAAGTTTTTTCTATCAAAGAGCGGATTGAATCCGCTATTTCAATCAATGTTCCCATCGATCCCGACGACCAGCATGTTTCGCGCCTCCGCCTCAACTGGCTGCGGGTCATTAATCTCTTGGGTGTTATTCTCGACAAAATGAATGCTCCGCTGTTGATCGGCGGCACGCTCTTGAGCTGGGCGACGCTGATCATGCAACCGCGGCTTGGGAACTATCTCGTGCTTGCGCTGTATGGATTCCTCATCTTGGTAAAATTTTACCTCGCGAAAAGGGTCCAGCGGTCATGGGGAATCGTCAGAGACGCCGTGACGGACAAGCCCGTCGAACTCGCCGTCGTGCGCATCCATAATATTGCATCCGGTGCCGTGGCTGCCACCAAGATTACCAACGGCGAAGGCAAATTTTCCGCCCTTGTCATGCCCGGTCAGTATTACCTCATGGTAATAAAGGCCGGCTATCAGGCGTACCAAAGCAAGACCGTGAACATCGTCAAGCAGCGCGGTTTGATCACCACGGAAGTGCGGTTGAGGCCTATTGAAAAAAAACAACCGCAAATTTCATCTATGCCCCACTTAGGCGAACCTCCAGCGGTACAACCGCGCACAACCGATGAGCAAGAAGCCATAGCAGAACATGGCCCCGGTTTCACTGATGCTTCTTCTGGCGAGAAACAACTGCCGCATTCCATGCCGCCCAAGAGTGACGATCTTCTCTCAGGAGAAGAAGGAGATTCTACCCCAGGCAATCCTCAAAAAAAATTGTAAACTAACACTATGCGTGCTGCGATTGTTATTCCAACATATAACGAAAAAGAGAATATTATCCCGCTCCTGCGGTCTATTCTATCTCAAAAGGTGGCTGCCGCCTTGGAGATTATAGTGGTCGATGACAACTCCCCCGACGGTACCGGTTTACTCATTGATGAGGAAAGCAAGCTTCATCAAGAAATTTCGTGTATCCATCGCAAGGGAAAACTCGGCTTGGGGAGCGCATACCGCGAGGGATTCCGCACGGCCTTATCGCGAGGCGCAGATGCAATTGTCGGCATGGACGCGGATTTTTCACACTCCCCAAAATATCTGCCTGCGCTACTTGCCGGCACCGCTCACGCGGACCTTGTCATCGGATCACGGTACATCAAGGGCGGCGGCCAAAAAGGATGCTCGCTCGGACGGAGGATTCTGAGCAGGGGGGCTAATGCGCTGGCACGGCTCCTCCTCGCGCTTCCGACGCGGGATGCTACTTCAGGATTTCGGTGCTACACGCGGGCAGTTTTTGACCGCATAGATCTTTCGACAGTCAGATCAGACGGATACTCATTCCTGGTAGAAATGGTGGTCAGATGCCGCCGCGCCGGACTGACGATAAGGGAGGTGCCGATTATTTTCGAAAATCGAACCCGCGGGGCTTCCAAAATATCCCGCAGGGAAGTGTGGCACGGGATGATGACGATTCTACACCTTCTATTTCGGAGGTTCTGATGTATCGTTCGCTTTTCCGGTCTGAGTAAAGCGCACTTTCAAAACATACAATACAGTAGCTATCCACAGCCCCCCGCATATATAACCTGCCAAGACGTCACTCATCCAATGCACTCCCAGGTACACGCGGTCGTAGCCAACTAGCAAAATATATATCGTGCCTGCAAGATACAGTAGCCAATGTCTGCCCTTGTGAACATGCGGGAGGATACAATACAGCAAGGTAAAAACTAAAAGTACCGCACCAAGAGCATGCCCGCTCGGAAAGCTTGGGCTGGTGATGCGCTCCAAGACATTGACGACATAAGCCGTCGGTCTGGGCCGGCCGATCAGAAATTTTGCCAGCGGTATGATTGCGTTCCCGGAAAAGAAAATAATAATACACACCGCCGTATTCTTTTTTCCCTGAAATATGAGATACGCAATGACGGGTACCGCCAGGACGAGGTAGAGTTCCGGTGCGCTGATGATGCCAAAAAATTTCATTGCCGCAGTCAGCCAGGCCGGCTGGGCCGACTGGATAAAATGGGATACTGAAATGTCTATTGGCCACGGGACGCTCATGTGCGTATATCTAAATAGTACATTAACTTCGTTCGTACTGCGAGCCGGTAAAAAATCGAATATCGCAAAACTACCGGTTAAGCGAAAAAACCGTCAATCTCACCCCCCTCATTTGGCAGTCTCAGCGGTCGATCTCCTGAGGCTTGATTTCCTGTGATTTTGTGCTATACTATTGCTAATTCTCGTGTATTTTCAGTGTTTTTTACATGCAGAGGATGGGTAATCTGGACAGGGGTGATTAGCTCAGCTGGTTAGAGCGCGGCGTTCACATCGCCGAGGTCCCTGGTTCAAATCCAGGATCACCCACCACCAGGGAGCTTAATTGACTACTTCTAGTGTTCACCAAAATATGATCAAACTTTTTCAGAAATCTCAGAAAAAACCCCATGAAGAGCGATCGACCTCGGCAGGCGGGTTTATCTTCGAAATAGGAAAGACTATCGTCATCGCGATTGCCCTGGTATTGGTGATCAGATTTTTCCTTATCCAGCCTTTTTACGTCAAGGGAGCATCCATGGAACCTAACTTTCATGACCACGAATATCTCGTGATTGATGAAATCAGCTACCGCCTGCACCAGCCTGAACGCGGCGATGTCATTGTTATCCGGTATCCTCGCGACCCGTCGCAATTTTTTATTAAACGCCTGATCGGTCTGCCGGGAGAGACCATAGAAATCCACAGGGATGAAGTGGTCATCACCACTGCAGGGTCCCAAACGATAGTACTCAGTGAACCGTACCTTGCGCCGGACACTCCGACAACCGGCGAAATACGCCTGACGCTTGCCAGCGATGAATACTTCGTCCTCGGAGATAATCGAACGGCGAGTCTCGACTCCCGGTCATTCGGCGCTGTTAAAAAAAGTTACGTGGTCGGACGGACATGGATTCGCGTGTGGCCCTTTGACCGTTTTCGGATTTTTAAGAATATAAACTACCCGACGTCGGCGCCCTAGCGCACCCGTCAGGAAGCTTTTTTCATGTCAGAGAAATCTAAAGACAAACTTCCGCGTCTGCTGCGGGGGATGAAAGATATCCTTCCGCAAGATCAGTCCCAATGGGACCATCTGAGGCAGAAGGTGAAAGCGTTTGCGACAAGTTACGGTTTTTCGCGTATTGACACGCCCGTACTCGAACAGACGAGTCTTTTTGTGCGGTCGGTGGGAAAGGGGACCGATATAGTGGAAAAGGAGATGTTTTCTTTTGTGGACCAGGGAAATGAACAGGTGACGCTCCGTCCTGAAGCGACCGCAAGTATTGCACGGGCGTTTATCGAGCATGGCTTTGTCAATCAGCCGAAACCGGTCAAGCTTTTCTGGATGGGGCCGCTTTTTCGGCATGACCGTCCCCAAGCCGGCAGGCAACGGCAATTCTGGCAATTTGACTTCGAATCACTCGGAGAAGCGCATCCGGTGGTTGACGCTGAACTGATCCTTGTCGCGTATACGATTGTTCGGGAGCTGGGGCTGGAGCCCGTGGTCCAGATCAACAGCATCGGAGACGCGCAGGACAGAGAAAGGTACAAAAAAGCCCTCGTAGAGTATTTTCGTCCCCGCCGCAACCAGCTTTCTGATGAGATAAAAAAACGCCTTCAGCGCAACCCCTTGAGAGTGCTTGACGCCAAGGAGGAAGAAGTGCGGATCCTCGTCCAAGACGCCCCGCAGATTGTTGATTTCCTCTCTGAGGAAGCCAATAAACATTTTGTGAAAGTGTTGGAGCACCTCGACGAGCTTGATATTCCGTATGTTCTGAACCCGCGGCTGGTTCGCGGGTTGGATTATTATAACAGGACAGTCTTCGAGATTTGGCCGACAGGCGATGATACCGGGCAGCTGGCTCTCGGGGGCGGCGGACGGTACGACGGACTGGTAGAATCTCTCGGCGGCCAGCCGACGCCTGCTGCCGGTTTCGCGATCGGCATCGAGCGGCTTCTTATGAAAATGCGCGAAGCAAATGTCCCGATCCCGCAGCCTGAAACTCCGAGAATATTTATCGCCCAGCTCGGCGAGGCGTCAAGGAAAAAATGCCTGAAGCTTTTCGAAGACCTCCGCCGCGCCGGAGTTAGCGCCGTACATAGTCTCGCCAAGGATGGGATCAAGCAGCAGATGGAAATTGCCAACCGCATAAAGGTGAAATATACCATGATCCTCGGCCAAAAAGAGATGATCGATGGTACTGTGCTCCTGCGCGACATGGATAACGGCATTCAGGAAACCATCAGCTTTGAAAAAGTGATACCGGAGGTTCAGAAACGCCTGGAGCGTTCGGTCTTAAAAGCGAACCGTACAAACGTTCCATATGCCTGAGTGCCTTTTTTGCGGCATTATTGCCGGCTCCCTGCCATCAAAGAAAGTTTTTGAAAATGAAGAGGTCGTCGTAATCCATGATCTGCATCCGAAGGCCCCCGTCCATGTCCTCATCATCCCTAAGAAACACATTGTAAGCGCTAATGATCTCTCGGAGAGTGACCAAAATCTTGCCGGGAAGCTTTTGCTTGCAGCGAAGCGGGTTGCCGGCGATCTCGGCGTGGCGCAAAACGGTTACAAAATTATCATCAACACGGGCAAAGACGGAGGACAGCTTATCGGCCATCTCCATCTCCACCTTCTTGGCGGAGGCATGCTCACTTCGGTAGTTTAGGCGTGATTCTCCTTTGCTTTCGTCTACCTTTTGATAACAGACCGCTGGATATTTATCGTTGCTGCCTCTGCCCAAGCATGGAATTGAGCGGATTTGACTTGATTGCGTAAAATGTGGTATAGTGATGACGATTTTTCAGGATGTGAATAACGGGAGATTGAATTCCCGTGGTGAGTAATTTTTTTATTCAAAATGGAAAGGGGGTTGAGGACAACGTGGTTGAAGTAAAGAAAAAAGAAGGGGAGTCGCTCGAAAGTCTTCTCCGGCGGTTTTCAAAACGCGTCCAGCAAAGCGGCGTGCTTATTCGCGCGAAAAAAGGCAGATTCTACGCGCGGGAGAAATCCCGCAGGGAGCTCCATGAAGAGGCCGCGCGCCGTGATTTGATTCAGGAAAAGAAAGAATTCCTGCGAAAAATCGGCAAGCTCGACGAGATTATGGAATCAACGAAGCGCAGCAGGCGCGGAAGGCGGGGCATCGCAAAGAAAATCCTAAAGACCCGGGTCAATTAATCCAGGGTGAGGTTATTGTCTTAAGCGGCAGTACTTATGACGCTTATCGATCGGATATCCCAAGACATCAAAGACGCAATGCGCGCAAGCGACTCTGAACGGACGTCGACACTGCGGTTGTTGCTTGCCTCGCTGCGCAACGCGGAAATTGCGGACAAAAAAAACTTCTCCGATGAAATTGCGCTTTCTGTCCTCCAGAGGGAGGCCAAGAAACGCGCTGAAGCGGCAGCAGCCTATGTGAAAGGCAACCGGCCGGAACTCGCACAAAAGGAGCAAAACGAGCTCCAGCTTATTGCCGCGTATCTTCCGGCGCAACTTACCCGCGAAGAAGTGGCTGCCGCTGTCGATGAGGCGATCGCCGCATCGGGTGACCAGAGACAGTTCGGCGCGGTGATGAAATTGGCGATGCAAAAGCTGAAAGGCCAGGCTGACGGCAAAGTTGTTTCAGAAATCGTCAAGGAAAAACTTTCGCCGTCTTAAAAAATATTTTTCTTTGAATAAGGTGTTTTGGAAAAAGTTTGCAGCCAAAACGCATGAGAAATAAAATAAAATCCATGTGGACCACTGCTCGCCATGTGCGCAAATTCAGGAAGGCGATACGGTCGTTTAGCGTCTACAAAAATATTTTTCGGTTCTCTCCTGCAGAATCCGGGAAAAGGAAATTTTTCCAAGGACTTTTGCTCGGGTTCACCTGCATGGCCGCGCTTGCCGGCGTAACTGCGATGTTTGGCAATCCGGCGACGGTCCATGGCGCGCTAGTGAATGCGGACCTCGGGAGCACATTCGGACTCGGCACGACCGACCTCGTGAGCGTAGTAATCAAAGTCGTGCAATGGGTACTCGGACTCCTTGGCCTGGTCGCTGTCATTATGATTATGTACGGCGGCTTTCTTTGGCTCACTGCCGCGGGGAACCTTGAGAGGATACAGCGCGCAAAAAAGACCCTCATTCGTGCGGTGATTGGCTTGGTCATCATCCTTCTCGCGTGGGCGATAGTCCTTTTTGTCAACAATTTTGTCATCAACGCGACCACACCCCCCCTCCCCGACCACTGCTATAACGGCTATCAGGATGCGGGCGAAACGGGTCCGGACTGCGGAGACGGTTGCGGCCCCTGCTCGGGAACTCCGCCGTCTCAGGAGTTTGTTATCACCGGGTTCGAGGATGCCAATGGTTCAGGCGATCCGCGCACAGATGTCTATCTCTGTTCGAAGGTGAAGTCGCTCTACAATAGGACCGTGGACAAAAATACCGTCGATGCGGCTGTAACGGCGGGAACAATAAAGGTGGTCAAAAATCCAGGCGCGGGCCAGTCGGATGTTCCAGGGAGCTGGGATACAGCGAGCAAAAGCGTAACATTTGATCCTACGGCAGTATTGTTCGATAAGGATACGCAGTACCAGGTTCAAATCCCGAAGTCGTTAAAGAGTCTCGGGCTGCCGTCGCTCTCCCTCTCAGGATGCGCTGCGCTCGGAGTGCCTGGATGCGATGATTCGGCTGATCCGATTACTTGGCCGTTTAAGACCGGGTCGACGACTGACAATCAGGCGCCGTCAGTCACGAGCACGTATCCCGCGTCGAGCGGCCCCCCAGACCGCAACGTTCCCATGTTGCCTGTTGTCGACGTGAATTTCGATGAACCCATAGATGATTCTACGATTGCTACTGTTGACGCAGGCGGCATCACTCGGCCAAAAGACACCGCCTTCTGGCTGCAAGAATTGAGTGGGCCCGGAGGAGCGGTCGTCACCACCTATCCTACGAGCAATTTAACTCTCGAAACGAAACCGGACGGTTTCCGCGTCCAGCTCGATGCCGCCAATCCACTCAAGGCGTTTGCCTGGTACAGAATACGCGTTGGAGGCGTGACGGATTTATGCGGCAATACAATGAATGGAAACGGCGTTGATCCCGCAGATCCGAACGCTGTCATCTGGGAGTTCCAAACGAACGACAAATCACCCGGGGTGGCCAGTTGGAGCCCGGAAGGGGACAATCAATGCCCTGATTCCCACATCTTCATCACGTTTAACACGACGATGTTCTACAATCAGGTTGATGTCGTTGTTGACGGCCCGGGCAATATTCCTCACCTGACCGGTTCGATAAAGGCGGTTAATGAAACATATCCGAATTATCAAACAGGAGGTGCGGGGGCCAAACTCCGCATCAACGATACAGTCGACCCGAATAATCCGAGTACTCCCGTCGACAACCAGTTCAGGGTCTTCGAATTGATACCCGATGCTCCGCTTCCTTTGAACACTGCATTTACCGTTACCGTGAATACCGACATGGTGATTAATGCAGACGGGACTAAGCTGTCCAAGACATGGACGTTTTCCACCTCAGATTCTCAGAAATGTGCCTGTAAACCATATATCACGACCATCAGCCCAAGCCAGGGGCTTAAGGGCCAATGTGTGACAATCAGCGGCGCCTGTTTTACCGGCACGGCGGCGCATCCGGCACAGCCGGACAGTCTGGTATTCCAACTTGGCGCTTCGTCAGTCCCGGCTACAATTGGCGGCTACAGCGCTACTGAGGTTACGACGTCAATCCCAACTACTTTTGTTCTCAATGACAGGCCTGTTCCGCAGATAACGATTAAATACACTGATGCGGCGTTCGGTTCGCTCACCAGCGCCAATACAGCCGTGGATTTCTTTGTCAACGCTTCAGGCGCCTCGACGGGACCGTGTCTCTACTCCATATCTCCGACGACCGCCATCAGGGGTCAGGGCGGTATGGCGCTTCGCGGGACTCGTTTCGATCCCGCAAGCGCGTTGAAACAGGTGATTTTTGATACTAGCCAGATTAATAATCTTCCTACGTGGAATGACGATCTCGCCATCACGAATGTCCCGCCGGCAGCCGACGAGAAAGCGTGCAACAGAGTGTATGTCAAAAACAGGAACGGCACCAGTAATAGCGTATGCTTAAATGTTATACCTCCGCCGCCGGGCCAGCCGATCATCACTTCATTCTCCCCGAATGAATGCACTGACGTTTGTCGCAATACAGATATTGCGGCATTCACTTCCATTCCCCTTGATGGCGTAACAGTAACCAAAGATACCGCGAAACTTTTTGCTTGTGCTGACCAAGCGTGCGCAGAGGGGAGCCTTATCGATAAAAATCTTGTTCCCGGATATGTGAATTTTGGTCCCGGGGGCATTATTAATCTCGGCGCACCCGGATTCGATCCAGGGGTGTGGTATCGGGTCGTGATTGTCGGGGGATCTTCGGGGATCAAGGCTACAACGGGCGGCGAGCTCGCGGGGACGAACTTTACGTTTACCGGTCAGCCCGCGTTTTCGTGGAAATTCAGAGCCAGGGATAATCCGGCAGATTGTAAGGTGCAATCCGTCACGCTCAATCCAGCATCGACAACGGCTTCAGTCGGCGATACAGTACAGTATTTGGCGCAGCCGCTCGCAGGAACAGAGTGCAATGACGCTCTTGATCCGACGAAATACACCTGGACATGGTCGTCAGCAGACCCTGCACCAAACCCGCCCAACGAAACCCAGGTACTGCCCGCGACGAGCACCTGTGTAGGCGGAACAAACCCCGGAGCTATCTGCACCATACCGACAAACTGCCTGAATGGGGGCCAATGCGTCGGGATGAATATGCGGAACATCAAAGCGCTGAATGCCACATTGCCGCAATTTTCTACAATTTCCGCCAAGGCGCAGGAAACTGGCGCCAGCGCGACGGGCACGGGACAGCTGACTATTACTGATTGTAATTCAGACGCCCATTGCCAAAGCAACTGTTCATACGCGGGAAATACGTCAATGTGCAACCAGTCCACCAAGCGATGCTCACCATGGGTGGCATCAGTTGACGGCGGTACATCAAGCTCGGGGCCGAAGGGAGCCTATTTTACGGTGCTGGGATGCTATTTCGGAACGACAAAAGGAAAAGTGACATTTACCAACGCTCCGAATCCCGCTGTCGATGCCAACATGAATGTCTGCAAAAACGGCTGGGAAGACGGCAAAATAGTCGCCGCCGTGCCCAATATCGCTTCAGTCCCGTACAATCTGCAGGTGATAACAAGCTCCGGGGACGGCAGCAATACCGACAAGATGTATCGAGTTACCGATGCTTGTTGGACAGGGTCCAAGTTTGTCGCGGTCCCGACGAACGGCAAGCCCGGCATCTGCGACGTTTCACCGGGTACGGCGCGTCCCGGTGACGGCGTAAAGATAGACGGTCAGGCTATCGGTCTCACGGGTCCGTCTCACCTTGTGGAGTTCAGCTCAACTCCTTCTCCAATTCTCGTTGACGATACCGGAGGCAACCTTATGTCGCCCGGGATATGGGACAATAATCGTATAGAAAATATCAAAGTTCCTGTCGGGGCGGAAACCGGAACTGTGCGGGTAATAGTCGATGAATGTCCTTCAAATCCTGTGCCATTCGGCATTTCATGTTCTGACACGAACCAGTGCGGGACGGGGAAATGTTGCAAGTCGGGCATGTGTGTTGACGCGGCGCTCTGCAGCAGCGGAGGCATCGGGAGTCTTTGCCAAATAGCCGATAATCCCGGTACTCCGCAAACAATTGAAAACCCCAACTGCGCTTCAGGTCCCGCGGCGGCGCCTGCGGGATATGACTGCATCTCAAATACCGGGGATACCTCATCTATTGCCCCGCCTCCTCCCGAGCCGCCCGCGTATGGCAGCGACTGCAGGTTCTGCTGCAAGCCGGGGGATACCTATAATGGTCTCAAGTGCATTGCTGATCAGGCGCAATGTTCCGGGGGTACGCCCGGTGTTCGCGGGTTGTACTGCGGTTGTCAGAATGACGCGCAGTGCGGCGATGTCGCTGTCATCGGATGCGGGGACCAGAGCAACGACCCGTCACGATGCTGCCATGCGCGTCCGACGCTCATCCAAAAGACGCCGGATCCTTCCGCCGGAGCTGTTTCCTGCACCAATGCGTTCATCAGCGGGACATTTGACCAGCCGATGCTTGCTTCAAGCATTAGCACTTCCACAATCAAGCTCAAAGTGCTCCCCGCGGGAACCGAGGTTCCCGATATTTCCATCAGGATGGTAGGCGATACAGGATTTGCCGTCAGCCCCAAGAACCCGTTGACTGCCGGGGTGAGTTATAGCGTCGAGGTGACAGGCGGAGCGTCGGGAGTGAAGGACATCTGGGGCGTGCCAAAAGCCCTGACTGAGTCATGGACGATCGATGTCGACGCTAAAGCGAACCTATGCCAGATCGACCATGTCGTTTCCCTGATCAAGTCTGACGAAACTGTTAATCCTCCTGAGGAGCGCACCACCGACCTTTTCCGCTGTGCAGGAAACCCCGTTGATACTACGGTGGCGATTGAATCTCCGGCGGGGAGCGGGAACTTCCATTGCCTAGGCGATCAGCGCAAGCTGGCAGGCGACGGTAACCAGCACTATTTTGCCGGTATCCCCGTTGACAGGAATAATGTCATGCTCGATCCGGCGCAGTTTACATGGACATTCACAGAGTCAGGGCCGAACATTGTGGACGTGGGTGATCTCACGACTCCCGCAGTCAACGAGAAATACGCGACGGACAACGGGACGAACGGCACTGAAAATGTCCAAATCACGGCCGACGGTACGGCGAGCAAACTCGGCAAGGCGTCGGGCAGTGTCGCATTCCAGACGTTTATCTGCAAAAATCCGTGGCCTGCGGGGACTGCGGCGCAGCCCTTCCCCTTTGCTGACCAAAATGCGCCGCCGCATATCGTCGAAGGGGGATGGCTCGCATCAAATTTCTCATTTTATTATTGCCGCGACAGGGGGGATCCGAACTCTACCTTGGATGATTTGCCCGCACTCAAATACAATCCTCCCACTCAGCCTAACGTGAAAGTGAATGTTGACCTACTTTATGGTTCTGTGGAACAAGACAAGTTGGCAAAGCAGTTCCTCTTTTTTGTCGACGATCCTGTACATCCTAACGACGCCATAGGTCTTCGGATCATGGAGAACTACGGATATCAATATCCGCCGCGCGGGCTCTCAATCTCGGATTGGTACTTGCGGCAGTTCGGCAAGGCCGCACCGGCGCCCTCGCTCCTGACTGTCGACGGGTATCCCGCGGCAAAGGAGGGGAGGACAGTATACGTGGCGGCTACAGATTATGACACCGGCAGCTACAGCATTGTTGGCAATTATGCAGATCAGCCACTTGCGCAATTTGTCTATCTCATGTCGTATCCGCAA
This sequence comes from bacterium, assembly GCA_021815445.1. Lineage (GTDB taxonomy): Bacteria > Patescibacteriota > Patescibacteriia > UBA10025 > UBA10025 > JAKAGM01. The sequence goes on from JAKAGM010000002.1 coordinate 379,078, forward strand.
AACGCGGGTCCCGACACAATAGAAATTTATAACCGTCTGCTTGAAAACTGGACGTTCAACGTTAATCTTGCCCCGGATGTGAAGGCGGCGATTCAGCGTGATATCAGGCGCATTCAGGATCTCGAAACAATTAAATCGGACCTGCTGGAGTATAAGTCGACGAACGGCAGTTATCCTTTGCTCAAAGGCGGGACATACCTTAACGGTGAATCAACGTCCCTCTGGCCCTCATGGGCTCAAACGCTCGGAGCCGCTCTAGGCAAGGATTTGCCGAAAGATCCGCTCAATAAGTTCAGCGGGTGTCCGGCCGGCTACGACCAGCAGGCCTGCTGGAAAGAAACGGACAAGCGGTTTATCTGCCAGGACAACTCGCATATTTATCAGTATGATGTCAGTACGAACGGGCAAACAGCCCGCCTGTTCGCAAATCTTGAAGATCCTCTCGGTGTATGGGCGACCAATCCGGCGAATTCCCTCTTTGACTGCAGCAGCCTCAATGGTTCTGACTGCACCTGCTTCAACTATCTCGGCGATGCGGCGGGAAGTGTTTTCGACCGCACCCCTCCCTCCCTTAACGTCCTCATAGATCCCGGCACCGGCGTCTTTGTCCCCCCTCCGTTCCCTCCGCTCACCGGCACCGAGGTCAACTCAGGCGCCGCAGACTCAGGGACAGGCGTCG
>JAKAGM010000001.1:0-370818 GCA_021815445.1 bacterium
CCGTTGATCGTGTAGAGTTCTACGTCAACGGCATCCTCATGAACGCCGACAAGACTTCCCCTTACGAATGGACCTGGGACACGACTAAGACCCCCAACGGCCAGGCGAAAATTACCGCCATAGCCTATGACACCTCAGGCCGTACCAAAAGCGACGAGATTACGGTGACGGTGAATAATTCAAACCAACCGCCGGGCGCTTGTGCTCCCACCGAATGCCCAATCGGAGATGCGACGAAGTGCCCGCCCAACGGCTGCTGCGCCCAAGACACGTGCTTTAAGGATACAGGCCAGGTCTGCCGCTCGGGCAAGTGGGTTACCGCCTGCGGAGACGGAATCTGCGAGCAGTCAGGCGCTCCGGGGGCATGCACCGAAGCGTTCACCTGCACCGGTGATTGCGCCGGAGTTCCGCACTGCGGCAACAATCGCGCCGAGCCCTCGATAGGGGAGGTGTGCGACGGTACTGATCTCGGCGGTAAAAGTTGCAATGACCTCAATGGCAACGGTGTTACCGGAGAGCCCGGCGACTTTTACTGCGGATCGCTCAAGTGTTCTGCCGACTGCAAATCCCTGGACACAACAAGCTGTATCGCTGGCTCCTGCGGCGACGGCACTCTCCAATGCGGTGAACAATGCGAGAAACCGGGTGACTGCTCAACGGCCAATTCACCCTTCAAGACCTGCTCAGCGGCCCCCACCTGTCCTACGGGCGCCGGAGGCTGCGACTGCAAATACACTCTCGACTGCTCAGGGGGACCTTGCGCTCAGGGGTCTGCCGACTACTGTTCGTATTGCGCCAACCAGACAGGTGTTTGTACTGGGTGTTCTGACGGCATTGCATGCAAGAGCGGCGGTATCAGCGGTACGTGCCAAGGAGGAGTGTGCATTGTTCCGTGCCTACTTAATCAATGCCGGAAAGCCGGTGTGTGTACTACGCAGACTGCCGATAATAAAAATTGCGGAATAAATGGCGATACATGCGTTGACTGCACGACGCCTGTGCCGCCACAAGCTTGCAACACTACTACGGGCAAGTGCGTCAGTCTCTGCGGCAACGGCAGCATAGATCCTGGCGAACAGTGCGACACGCCGGCCATGAATAGTCAAACCTGTACGACCCAGGGCTTTACCGGCGGCACGCTGACCTGCAACTCCAACTGTACATTTAATACGAGCGCGTGCACCAATGCCAGTCTCTGCGGCAACGGTAGCATAGATCCTGGCGAACAGTGCGACACGCCGGCCATGAATAGTCAAACCTGCATCACCAAGGGCTTTACCGGCGGCACGCTGACCTGCAACTCCAACTGCACATTCAATACGAGCGCGTGTACTAGCGGCTGCACTACGTGCTATTCGGGCGGCGTGTGCGTGCCTTTCTCAAACGATGCCACATGCGGACTTGGTGGCGGAACTTGTGCTAATTGCAACGCGAAGCCCCGTCAGATGTGTAGCAGCGGTACGTGTATATGTAATAATGATGCTTGCAAACAAGCCGGAGTTTGCACCCAACAATCCAACACCACTTGTGGCAGTTATGGCAATACCTGCCAGGATTGCACGCTGACGAACGGCATTTGTGATACAACAAGCGCCGCTACTGCCAAATGCGTGTCTTGCGCTGCCCCGCAGTGCTTTGATCCGACGACGAAGACCTGCGTCAATAATAGTCAGACTGCCTGCGGCAAATCACCGGGCGTAGCTTGCCAGAATTGCGCTACCATGTCACCGATTCCGGGCATATGCAGCAGTGGCGTATGTACGGCATGTCTGGCTAGCCAATGCGTCTTAAACGGTACGTCATGCTACACGCCCAGCTCATCACCGCCGTCGCGATATTGCGGCATCAACGGCAGTGCCTGCCAGGATTGCAGCTTAACACCCGGATCCACCTGCAATGCCACGACGGGTCAGTGCGTTACCTGCACCGGCGCTAATTGCAAGCTTCCCTCTACCGGCCAGTGCGTCGCGTCAAGCAATGCCAATTGCGGGAAGGATGGTTTGACTTGCGTCGCTTGTACTACGGGCGAATTTTGCAATAACGCTACGGGTAAATGCCAGTGCAACATTGGCGCCACGCGTTGCACAACCAATGCGTCGCTCCAAGCGATAACGCAAACCTGCAAAAACGATCCGATTACTGCTACAAGCAAATGGTTTGATGATCAGCAAGGGATAATGTATGATTATTCCGGCGGAAAATATGAATACAAGGGCAACTGCATTACGCCGGTGGCGGGTGCGGGCTGTACCGCCAGTTGCAGCGATGCCGCCGGTACCGGTCTGCTGAGCGGAAGCGTCTGCCTTGCTGCTTCAACGTGTTGCGCCCAAAATGGGATGAACACCGACAGTTCGAGCATAGCGTGCTGCGGCCAGGGCATAAGTACGGAAAAATGCACTATCGGTCCCGACGCCGGGATGTGCAAGACGAAACAAACCCCGTCTCTGTGCTCAGAGTGCTCTCCCGGCGATGAAAAGTGCGACCCGACGAACAAGACATTCACATGCGACGCTACCGGCCACTGGATTGCCGATGCGACGACGGTACCCAATTACACCGCCAAAACTTGGGACGGTGATTGCGCAAAGGCGCTGAATTCCGGTTGTGCCTCACGCATAGGTTGCAAAGAGACTACCTTGCCCACAGGCCTGAGAGAGGCGCACTGCACCCAAACCGGTGAACTTCTGTGCTCGCCTCAGTGCCAGACCAATTGGCCGCAGGTATTTGCGAGTCCGGGCATGTGTTCAGTCGGGTGTGCCGGCCAGCCGGACGGCACGGCCTGCGTCGCCGCGGGCAGTCAGTTTGGAGCTTGTTTCAGCAACTCCTGTGTCGGCTACCTTTATGTTGTCGAGTTAGGATGGAACAGTGCTGCCGGAGATCCGCCCGATCTGGACCTCTACGGCATGATTGAGAGTCAGGGATCTTTATATTGGGGGAATAAAGGTCCAGTTGCTGGCGCCAGGTATTTGGCAAATACGCAGAGTAGCGGACAATTGGCAGTGGAAAGAATTTTTCTTACCAGTGTCATTACTGTTCCAACGACACGGTATGATTTTTATGTAAAAAACAGCTCTTCACCCAGTCTTTGGGGCAGTAACGCCTATATTGCCTTGCTTGACCATGTAATTACGGGGAGCGCTTATTACGTTGGCCATCCGGATCCCGTGTGCTCAGCGTTGCCTTGGTGGCAAGGTTTCAGCGTTACCTTCTCGGCTTCTGGCCGCTCAATAGTTGCCGGGTCGAGAATGATGAAAGACGGAGGTACGGATGGAGTCGTGGTAGACTCCAGCACAACAAACCTGAACCGCATGGGCATGCCGTATAAGGCGTCAGGGGGCTATTGTTGCAGCAGCAACGTACAGTGTTCGGTCTCATGCAATACGACCGCCAGTCTTTGCCAAGCGGCTGCAGGAGGAGGGGGAGGGGGAGTAGGAATCTAGGTTAAAAAGACATGCAGACTCAGATTTTGTTCAGTTAGCGGATAAGAATCATGCCCGTATGACAAAAAAAGAAAAAATCATACTTCTCATCCTGGTAGGCGTTACGATTGTCGCGGCAGCTGTGTTCGTAGGAATCTACAAATATAACCTCGGCGGACTCATACATACCGCTCCCGGAAATAGCAACCGGAACACAGCGAGGATGCCACTGCCTGAATCGAGAACAATCACCCCGCAAGACCGCAAGGATCTCGGCTTGGCGGAAGGTATTGACGGGGTGATCAAGTATGCGTATAAACCGGATGGCAGTGTGATGTCGTACGTGGAGATTACCAAAGATACGCGGCCGGCTGATGACGACGGCGACGGTCTCTCCAACGATCTGGAAGCTAAGCTGGGCACCGACCCGAAGAACCCGGATACTGATCGCGATGGACTGCTTGATGGCGATGAAGTCAGGATCGGTACCAACCCGAAGAAAGTGGATACCGACGGAGATAAAGTGAACGACGGAACGGAAGTAAAATATTGTCTCGACCCGCTGAAGCTCGATACTCTGGGAAACGGGAAAGGGGATGCGGCGAACCTGAAGGCTCACCCGGAAGGGTTTTGCAGTACGGCCGCGTCGCCTACAAATTCTGCCACGAATAGTGACAGCAACGCCAGGGTATTTATTGAGAACGTCAATTCCACACCGAGCGTTCAAACTAACTCGGCGCAGTGATGCATAAGTATGCTATACTGATTCATTATGGCTGACAAAAACAATATCCACCCCGAAGATATATTTGGAGGGCAAGAAAAGCCGGCGCCTCTGGGGGACGTCGTCCAAAGGAGCGCCCGAAGGACAGCAATCGGGACACAACCGCCTCAAAGAGCGCCGTTGTTGCCGCAGGCGGACAACGTACCGCCAAACAGGAAATTCATTTACCTCGGGGCCGGTGTCGGGATAATCGTGCTCGTCGCGCTTGCGGTATATTATGTTACGGCGAAACCGTTCGCAAATAAAAATGCTCCGGCAAATACGAATTCCGCCACGCCGGCCGAGACGACGATCCTGCCCTCGAAAGTTACCCCTCCCGTCAATGTGGCGCAGGCAGATACCGACAAGGACGGGCTTACAGACCAAGAGGAGGCTCAGTTGGGCACGGATCCCAAGAATCCTGACACCGATGGCGACGGATTGTCAGATCATGATGAAGTGAAAATTTATCACACCAACCCTCTGAAAAAAGACACCGACGGTGACGGCGTCAGCGACGGGGATGAGGTGAGGCAAGGCACAAATCCCAACGGCCCCGGACTCTTACGCGACCTCCAAAAAGGGATACAGGGAATTTCAAACATCGCCCAGTAACGCCAAACGAATATGCCGGATGACACCATGCCCCCGCAAAATAACCAACCCGCGTTTCACGCGATGCCTGAGAAGTATTATCTCGGCAAACAGCCAAAGGCAAAATCAAAGCGGCTGCTGGTTACGGTAATCGTGCTGGTAGTCATTGCGCTCGGGTTAGGAGTCGCGTATTTCTTTACCCGAGGGATGAATAATGGTCGCACAACGAATATAACAGCCAACTCTCTCTCGCCCGTGAATCAGGCAACCCTTAATCGGAATGCGAATAGGAACATAAATGCTCTGGCGCCGGCAAACGCAAATCTCAATACAAACACTTTGACTTTCCTGAACACCAATAGTACTCAGCTCAACACCCAGCCGACCAACACCGCGGGGCCTGTTATCAATACTGTGACCAATTCATTGTTTTCCACAAATACGAACACCGCTACGATAACCAACGTCGCCCGCCTTGCGGATTCGGTAGACACCGACCATGACGGGCTGACTGATGTGGAGGAGCTTCTCTATGGGACAAACAAAAACCTTGCCGATACCGATGGTGACGGTTACTCGGATGGTGTCGAAGTCGCCGGAGGCTACAATCCCCGCAGCGCCGGCCTTATCATCTCTACAAATCTGGTAAAAGAATACGTCCATCCCATGTTCGGTTATAAGATACTCTTCCCGTCGACCTGGATCCAGAATCCGAATCCGCAAACATCGAACGGGGTCATTTTTTCAACGTCTACAGGCGAGTTTGTGGGAATAGATGTCGAAAATAATACAGCAAAGCTTTCTGCACGAGACTGGTATCTCAAAGCTTCCCCCGGAATAGATTTGCGCTCGGTCACCACTATCCAAAATACTGCGAAAACGCTCGAAGGAGTCCTGAGCCTTGACGGGCAGACGGCATACTATACGGCAGGGGAACGCGCGTATATCATTTCGTACAATACCAATCTTTTGAGTACGATAAATTTTCGGACGACATTTGAGATGATGTATAAAAGCTTTTCCCTGACTCCCGTAGTCCTCACGAACACAAACTCCGGCGCGAACACGAATGCTGGTACTGCAAATACAAACTCAAGCCTCAATTCAAACGCAAATACCAACAGCAGCACGCCGACAAACGTCTCGACCAACACGGGATATTAACGCGAAAGGCGGTATGCTCGATATAGCGTTTCGCTCAGTACATGGTGTTCGCGGCCCGCGTGAGGCTGTTACCGGAGTGCTGGGATGCGCAGCGCGGGTACCTCTGGTCAGGAAAAAACTTACACAAAGAACTCAGAACAGTGTCACGGTTATTTTTTGCGGGATATCCACAATTCGCGCATTGAACTTCCGTTATCGCAACGTGCGGAAACCTACCGATGTTCTGTCATTCTCATACCCGTTTTCGCGCCGAGATTCCCAGCATGGAGATTCAGTATTCCTTGGCGAGATATTTATCTGTGTCCCGATTGCCCGTCGGCAGGCTCGTGAATACGGACATTCCATGCGCGCGGAGATTGAGTTGTTGGTTGTGCATGGTTTATTACACATTCTTGGCTTTGATCATACCACTCGATCCGGGGCCCGGAAGATGAGGATAATCGAGAATAAAATTCTCCGGCGGACTGTTTCGAGAACCGAACATTAGGCCCAAGGGTTTGGGGAAACGGTTTTCCTCGATGCTATGTACGTTTTGATATCATAATCGTATGTTCCAATTCCAAAAACTGATCAAAAGTTTCCGCTACGCGTTTCGCGGTCTTTGGTACGTGACAAAGCACGAACAGAGTTTCAGGCTGCACCTTATTGCCGCAGCTGTCGTTGTGTTTCTTATGCTGTATTTTCATATCACCATTAAAGAAGCCGTCATCCTGTCGCTCGTTATAGCTGCTGTCCTGGTTTTGGAGCTCATTAACACCATTTTTGAGAGCCTCGTTGATATGCTCCAGCCGAGGATTCATCATCTTGCCGAAGTAATAAAGAATATCATGGCGGCCACTGTCCTCATAGCCTCACTTGGAGCGCTCATTATAGGCATTCTCATCTTCGCTCCGTATGTTTTCCATTAGTATTCGATCACGAGTATGGCCACTCCGACGCTGAACACAAAATCTGGACACCCGTGCCGCCGTTGCGCGCTTTTGCATATTCATTTATACTGTTAGATATCAACATCTGTGCGTATTAAAGCATTCAGACTATGCCACGAGACGAAATAATTACCGGTCTTGATATCGGTTCGATGACTATCCGGGTAGCAATGGGCCAGCTCGATCCCACGGGGCAGGGCATCCAGATTCTTGGGGCCTCAGAGGCCCAGGCTGACGGCCTGAGCAAAGGAGCAGTTACGAGCATCGAGGATGCGGTGTCATCTGTCTCAAAAGCTCTAGAGGATGTCGAGCGCATGACGGGCATCCCCGTCGAGAATGCGTTTGTCGGCATTGGCGGAACGCACATTTCAGCGCAGGAAAGTCATGGCGTTGTTGCGGTTTCCAAAGCCGACGGTGAGATCAAGGAGGAAGATGTTGAGCGTGTCGTCGAAGCGGCGCAAACCGTGGCGACTCCGCCGAATTACGAGATACTGCACGTGCTCCCGCGAAGCTTCATCGTCGATAACCAAAAGGGGATCAAGGATCCCATCGGTATGACCGGCATCCGACTTGAAGTCGATGCGCAGATCATTCAGGGGCTCTCGTCACAGATCAAAAATCTTACCAAGTGTGTTTACCGTACCGGCGTCGATATTAACGATGTAGTCGTCGGCGTACTCGCGGCGTCGGAATCTGTACTGACCAAACGCCAAAAGGAGCTCGGTGTGGCGCTCGTAAACCTTGGGGGCTCCACGACGAGCGTTTTGGTTTTTGAGGAGGGCGACGTCATCCACGCGGCGATCCTGCCTGTCGGCGCGTCACATATCACCAATGACATTGCTATAGGACTGCGTACGTCCATAGATGTCGCTGAAAAAATAAAGCTCGAATACGGTACGGCAATTCCCGGAGATGTAGCCAAACGCGACGAGATCCGTCTCGAGGATATTAGCCAGCAGGAGACTGGTGTCGTCGAGCGCAAACACGTTGCCGAAATCATCGAGGCACGCTGTGAAGAGATTTTTAAGCTTATTGAAAAAGAACTTGTGAAGGTCGACAGGTCGGGTCTGCTGCCTGCAGGGGTGGTCCTCACGGGCGGCGGTGCGAAACTTCCCGGGCTTGTCGACATAGCCAAACGCGAATTCAGGCTCCCGGCTGTCGTCGGATTCCCCCAGAACATCGCCCACACTCCTGTCGATAAGATCAATGACCCCGCGTGGTCGACTGCCGTAGGGCTTGTCGTCTGGGGAGCTTCGCTCTCCGCCAAGCACAGCGGAACCGGATCGTCTCTTCCCCGGTTTTCTTCCGTTGCAGATGTCACCGGAAAGATGCGGAAGTGGTTCAAATCCCTTATCCCCTAAAAATCCATACTGCACGTATGAAAAGTCGTCTTAACGGAGGAACGAATGTGGAAATAAAACCTGACATAGAAACATTTGCCAAAATCAAGGTGATTGGCGTTGGCGGATCCGGTGGCGCGGCTATCGACCGCATGATTTCAGAAAAAATTCGCGGCGTTGATTTTATCGCCGTTAATACTGATGCGCAGGCGCTCCATCATTCCCGGGCCCCCCATCGCATCCACATTGGCAAGATGACGACAAAAGGCCTCGGTGCTGGTATGGATCCTGAGGTTGGGGCGAAGGCGGCCGAAGAGAGCAGGGACGAGATCCATGAGGCGTTAAAGGGCGCTGACATGGTATTTATCACCTGCGGTTTGGGCGGGGGCACGGGCACGGGCGCCGCTCCGGTGATTTCAGATATCGCCAAAGAGGTCGGCGCGCTGACAGTCGCCGTTGTCACCAAACCGTTCGCTTTCGAAGGCGCCCAGCGCAAGTCGATTGCGGAATCAGGCTATCATGAACTCTCAGACCGCGTGGACACGATCATCATGATACCCAACGACAGAATCCTCCAGATTGTGGACAAAAAGACATCCTTGCTCGAGGCGTTCGGGACAGTTGACGATGTGCTTCGCCAGGGTGTGCAGGGGATTTCCGAGCTTATCACTATCCCCGGCCTCATAAACGTTGACTTTGCAGATGTGAAATCAATCATGGAAGGGGCAGGTTCAGCGCTCATGGGCATCGGCCGCGGGACAGGGGAGAACAGGGCAGTGGAAGCTGCGAAGGCGGCAATTGACAGCCCGTTGCTCGAGCTCTCTATCGACGGCGCAAAAGGCATTCTCTTTACCGTTACCGGCGGGCCTAACTTGGGCATGTATGAGGTCAACGAAGCGGCCCGCGTTATTACCGGATCCGCAGATCCGAACGCGCGAGTTATCTTTGGCACGATTATCGACGAGGATATGAAGGATGAAATCAAGATAACAGTCATTGCGGCCGGTTTTGGCGAACGAAGTAAGACGAAACGCATCACCCCTCAAGTATCAATGCAGGAACGAAGGCCGGAAATGCCCGCCCCGCAACCCCGACCGGTCCAGTCAACTCCTCGCGTCATGCCTCCTGTCCGGCCTAAGACTCCAGAGCAGCAAAAGACGGCCCAGGAAGAAGAGCTTGAGATCCCCGCGTTCATACGGAAGAAAATGATGTAAAACCGGAACATTCGACAGCTTTCACACATGCACTCCCAACCCGAGAGTGCATTTTGGTAAGCCGACTTTTCCACAAGCAAAGGTGGCGCGATGCGTTTGCAGAGGATCTATCGACAGAGTATCCTTATTTTATGTAAATATTTTACAGAATATTTTTTTTACTTTACGATGTACATTGCTACCTCATCATCCGATATGCATGGGAGGTTGTCGGCACTCTTTGCTGTCTGCCTGGATGCTCGGACGACGGCGAAGTGCCTTGGCGGTTCATCTGTTTTCTTCATGTTTCTTGATATAGACCGCCGGAACTCTCCAGGCATCCGCCCGATAATCAGGAGGCAGGTTTTTATCTCTGCAAAATGCCTCTACAGGGTCCTTGAGCTCCCGAAATGCAGTTATCCACAGACTTTTTGTCTTCAGTAAAGCAGGAATCTTTTTTCCGACACTTATTTCTTCCAAGAGGTTAGCGCAAAAAGTTTAATAGACCCCAAAATGTTGACAAATCTATATATAGTAGTATAATGACAGTTAGGGTACTAGATATTGTACTAAAATCCGATTATGAATTGCTTATCCTGCGGCAAAGAAGACACGAAGGTCACTGATTCACGGGTAGTAAACGATGGAATGGCGATTCGGAGACGTCGAGAATGCCAAAAATGCGGTTTCCGGTTCTCTACCTACGAAGAAGTTGAAATTTTAAATCTTTCAGTGGTCAAAAGGGACGGGGTCCATGAGCCCTATTCACGCGAGAAGGTTGAGCGCGGACTCAAAAAAGCTCTCGAGAAACGGCCGATAACGCAAGAGAAGTTCCGCATGCTCATTGCAAACATTGAGCGGGATATTCAGACCGAGGCGAAATCCGACGAGGTGACCAGCAGCCAGATCGGCGAGATTATCATGCGCCATCTCAAAAAAGCCGATAAGGTCGCATATATCAGGTTCGCGTCAGTGTATAAATCTTTTGAGGATATCGATTCTTTTAAACAAGAAATTAAAAAAATCACTTAAAAACCATCTTTATGTCCTCTTCCGACGTATCTCCTACCCAAACAAAGGTTAAGGAGTCGGTGAGTGTGCTGACTCAAGAGCAGACTGCGGGGGCCGCGCACGCACGCGAAGGACTCCATATGGATTATTTTTTTTCCCGCAAGGGTGTGCACCCCTATGATGAGATCGAATGGGAACTGCGCGAAGCCAAGATTGTCGGAAGCGACGGGAAAGTCGTTTTTGAGCAAAAAGATGTTGAATTGCCTAAGACGTGGTCGCAGCTTGCGACGAATGTTGTCGTATCCAAATATTTTCGCGGCAGGCTCGGGAGTCCCGAGCGCGAAACAAGCGTCAAGCAGATGGTATCGAGGGTAGCCGATACGATTGCCGCATGGGGGAAAGCAGGAGGCTATTTCGCCAGCGACGAGGACGCGGAGACTTTCCGCATGGAGCTTACGCATCTTCTCGTCTATCAAAAAGCGGCGTTTAACAGTCCCGTGTGGTTTAATGTCGGGGTCAAGGAACATCCGCAATGTTCGGCCTGCTTTATCCTCTCCGTCCAGGATTCCATGGAGTCTATTTTAGATTGGATCAGGAAAGAAGGACTCATCTTTAAGGGCGGGTCCGGATCAGGCGTCAACCTCTCGACGCTCCGGTCATCGCGGGAACAGCTGTCCGGCGGCGGGTACGCGTCCGGTCCGGTCTCGTTCATGCGCGGCGCCGATGCTTCGGCCGGTTCCATAAAATCCGGCGGCACGACGCGCAGGGCGGCCAAGATGGTTATCCTCAATGTCGACCACCCCGATATCATTGAATTCATACATTGCAAAGAGGTCGAGGAAAAGAAGGCGTGGGCGCTCGGCGAACAGGGATACGATATGTCGATGAACGGTGAGGCGTGGAAGTCCATCCAATTCCAGAATGCCAACAATTCAGTGCGCGCGACGGATGAATTCATGCAGGCTGTTGAGAATGACGGTCTCTTTTCTACCCGCTCGGTAGGCAGCCACAACCCCGTAGACCAATACCGTGCCCGCGACATCCTGCGGCAGATATCCGAGGCGACCTGGGTATGCGGCGATCCCGGTTTGCAGTACGACACTACGATCAATGCGTGGCACACCTGTCCCAATACGGGCAGGATTAACGCCTCGAATCCGTGTTCAGAGTACATGCACCTCGATAATTCAGCGTGCAACCTCTCCTCAATCAACCTGATGAAATTCCTCAAGGACGATGATTCTTTCGATGTCGGGGGGTACAAACGGGCGATAGATATCATGATTCTCGCGCAGGAAATACTCGTAGGATTTTCGAGCTATCCGACGGAGGAAATCTCGCGGAATGCCCATGATTACCGGGAGCTCGGTCTGGGATACGCGAACCTCGGCGCTCTTCTAATGTCATGGGGCCTGCCGTATGATTCAGACGCGGGCCGCGCGGTGTCTGCGGCTCTCACGGCGTTTCTTACCGGTGAAGCGTATGCGGAATCGGCGCGAGTAGCCGCTGTCGTCGGGCCTTTTGCCGGATACGAGAAAAATCGCGAGCCCATGCTCAATGTTATCGCAAAACACAAATTTCACCTGGATGATATCAACCGGCACTACGTCCCGGCTGAACTTTTTGCCGCCGCTGAAACCTCATGGACAGACGCACTGGAGCTTGGCAAGCACAACGGATTCAGAAACTCACAGACGACTGTCCTTGCCCCCACCGGAACGATCAGCTTCCTGATGGATTGTGATACGACAGGCATCGAGCCCGACATAGCCCTGGTCAAATACAAGAATCTTGTCGGCGGCGGCGTCATGAAGATTGTCAACCACTCGGTGCCTCGCGCCCTGCACAGGCTCGGGTACAGCCAGGACCAGGTCGACGCTATCATAAGGTACGTCGACGACAAGGGGACTATCGAAGGAGCTCCGGAACTGAAAGAGGAACATCTCTCAGTTTTCGACTGCGCGTTCAAACCGGCGAATGGCGTCCGCTTCATCCACTACATGGGCCATATCAGGATGATGGGAGCCGCGCAACCGTTTATCTCCGGGGCCATCTCAAAGACGGTAAACCTGCCGAAAGAAGCGACTGTCGATGATATTTCCACTGCGTATACCGAAGGGTGGAAGCAAGGCCTCAAAGCGCTCGCCATTTATCGCGACGGTTCCAAGCGCACGCAACCGCTCTCGACGGCCGATGATGATACGACCCAAAAGACGCGTGAGACAAAGCAAAAGTCATTGCGCAGACGGCTGCCGGACGAGCGCAAATCCATCACCCACAAATTCTCCGTCGGCGGCCATGAGGGGTACATCACCGCCGGGCTCTATGACGACGGTACGCCCGGAGAAGTGTTCATTACCATGGCGAAAGAAGGCTCGACAATATCGGGGCTCATGGATGCCTTTGCTACCTCAATCTCCATCGGCCTCCAGTACGGCGTCCCGCTCAAGACGATGGTCAATAAGTTTTCCCACATGAGGTTCGAGCCCTCAGGATTTACCGGTAACGCTGATATTCCGATAGCAAAGTCGATTGTCGATTACATCTTCCGCTGGATGGGCAGGAAATTCCTCCCCCAGGAGGAGCAGGCGGAGGCGACAAAAGAAGCTGTCAAACCGATTGTCGAGAATGGCAATCATGACAGTGTAAAAGCAGAGACAGCGCCATCTGTTCCGTCCGCGTTCCAGCAAAAGATAACGTTCACCAACCAGGAGGACGCGCCTGCATGCCAGACCTGCGGATCAATCATGGTCCGCAACGCGGCCTGCTACAAATGCACCAACTGCGGCGCTACAAGCGGGTGCAGCTAAAAGCCGGATTAAAGGCGTAGTGGCAGACCTGCCCGCCGTATGAGACTACGGCAAGCGGGGCTTGCTCTGCGGCATGATTTTAAGAAACAATCCCAAAAAGCCCCGGAAGCAGTCACGCATCGGGACTTTTTGAATCATCCGGCGAAATATTATACTTCTTCCGCTGGAGCCGCTTTATCCGACCTGAGTTTATTGAGTTCGCTGCGCATTTTTGCGAGCGATTCCATCAGTCCCTCGAGGCCGAGATCAACATCTGCGGCTCTGAGGTTTGACAGATGATCCTTGAGTTCTTCCATATTTTTCGGTGTTTTTTACCTGTGAATTAAACAGGCCAGTGTAGCAGAAATTGAAGTATTGTCAAGGGCCGCCTTTGCATTTACCGCCCGGGTGCAGTATCCTGAATCTTACCGGGCATTAAACGCACGATACCTATGACTTTCAACCAGCGCGACATAGAATTTCTCTACGAAATCGGCTCCCTGCGCAATGTGCAGAGGGGCTGGCGCCAGCATTTGGCAAAAGACTGCGCCAACGACCTCGAGCATACGTACCGCGTCATATGGATAGCCCTCATGCTCGCGAGGAAAGAAGGGGTGACGGACGAGAACAAAGTTATTAAGATGGCGCTGGTGCATGACCTGGCCGAGGCGCGGACCTCTGACTTGAGCTATGTGCAGAAAGTGTACGTGAAAGCCGACGAAGACAAGGCGGCGCACGACACGTTCGACGGGACGAGCGTAAATGATTTTTACTCCGAGATACTGAGTGAGTTTGAAAAACGAGACTCATTAGAAGCAAAAATAGTCAAAGATGCCGACAATCTTGATGCGCAGATTGAGCTGAAAGAGCTTGAGGAAACCGGCTCGAAGATTGCCACGAAATGGATGGCCACTTTTCGCAAACTAGTCAGAAAGGAAAAACTCTACACCCGGGCGGCCAAAGACCTCTGGGATGCTCTCGACGAAGCTGATGTCGCTGACTGGCACATGAAGGCCAATAAATGGCTCAAGATCCCCGGCGCTGGCAAGTAAGAGGCAAGTTATGACAGTTGTCGATAAAAAGAAACGCGTTCTCGATTTCATCAAACGCCAACATGTAGCCGTGTTGGCGACGGTTGACGGCGTGCGGCGCGTACCCGAGTGCGCTGTCGTTGAATTCTCAGAGACGGATAACCTTGAGATTATTTTTGACACATTTTCCTCGTACCGCAAGTACGGAAATTTGCAGACGAACCAGCGCGTTGCGCTCGTGATCGGCTGCGAGGACGACGTCACTGTCCAGTACGAGGGCGTCGCCCGCGAGGTGACCGGTGACGAACTGAAACGGTGCCAGAAAATTCATACGGCCAAGCTTCCCGGTGCGAAAAAGTTCACGACGATGGAAGACATCAGATTTTTTCGTATTACCCCGGTGTGGATCCGCTACGTGAATGTGTCGCTCGATCCGTGGGAAGTCTTCGAGCTTTCATTATGAAGAGTACTCCCAAAAAGAAGTTTAAAGTCCTGAATCGCGGACTGACCATTGCCTATATCGGAAACGGGAAAGGGAAGACAACCGCGGCTGTCGGCGCGGCAGTCAGAGCGCGCGGCTGCGGGATGCGAGTGCTTTTTTTGCAGTTCTATAAAAGTCCCGAATGGCCCTCGGGAGAACGGCAGGCTCTCGTGAAGCTGGGCGTCAAGGTTCACGTTGTCGGCGAGGGGTTTGTCGGCATCCTCGGAGACAGAAAAAAACTTGCCGTACACAAAAAGGCCGCGGAGCGGGCGCTGAGAGAGAGCCGTAGAGCCCTTGTTTCAGGCGCATACGACCTTATTATCCTCGACGAAGCTATTTCGTGCCTCGAGCAGAAGCTGTTTACGCCTGCCCGGCTGGCGACACTCCTGAAGCTCAAACAAAAATCCACAAAAGCATCTCATGTCCACTTGATTTTGACCGGCCACAAAAGATTTCCGCAGATACTCAAGCTCTGCGACCTGGTCACTGAGATGAAGATGGTGAAGCACCCATATTACCAAGGGTTTTTGGCGGTAAGGGGAGTGGATTATTAACCACAAAGTACTATGGACACCCCAACACCTCAGCCCACCCCACAATCCTCATCAAGCACAATGATGCGAGTCATTTTGGTAATCATTCTCATTATCGTCGGCGCGGGCGCTTACTTCTGGTGGCAGAAAGGGCAAGCAAATACGAACAGTGCGAACCTCGTCCTCAATGCCATGAACCAGAGTACCAATGCGCCCTCCAACATCAATTCGGTTGCCAACGCGAACACCACCTTGAATACCAATATCGCCGTAAATGCCAATACTCCCGCTAATCTCAACACGGCAGTAAACACCAATACTGCGGTAAACTCAAATACCAATACCGCAGTGGATACGAGCGGGTGGCTGGCCGAGACGGCGCGATGCAGTCATGAGCCCGTATCTCAGCAAAAGGAAAGTATCTTAACTGATAACTCTGACTGGCAAGTCATACGGGTATACAGGGGTGAGCTAAAATTCTCGTACGAAGTACCTTCTAGTGCAACTTTTAATACCGGTCTGGACAGATATACGAAAACTGGGTCAGAAGAGAGGGAAGTAATATCCGAAGTAAATCTAGAAGGTATGGCTATTGATGTTAGATGGTATAAAAACAACTCTTCGTTTGAGCTGTGGACTAGGGATCATGAGAATGAGATTTATACTTCCTATATTGCCAGCTCACGTGGCGCGGCAATATCGGAACCAGAGCAGATAGTTGTTGATGGACGCAAAACAAAAACATATGAAGTTACGAGTCCTTTTGGGTTTAAGGTAATGCTGGTTTTTGTTGAGGATGGGGATAAAATATATCAAATAGAGGTTCGGGGGCCAGCGGAGAATATGGAAAACTTCAAAGGGGATATCAATAAAGTATTAATGAGTTTTCACTTTGAAATCCCTGATCCAGGTGAATTGATATTTACCTATCGCGAAATTGATCTGTCCTTCAGGTATCCTTCATCCGTCGGCACTCCTCAGCTTGCATGGGGTACCCCAGTGAATAATAAAAATTGGGAGAAAGCTATGATTGAAGTAGGTCAGAAAGGCCAAAGTGCTTTTTCAATAACACGGGAAGCGGATTATTATAGCTCACATGAAAATGAGTGGCTGTATACTTTTTACGGGAAAGCGGTCGATGCTAAGCAGCCTCTTTCAGATTTAATCCTTTTTATAAGTAGAGATTTCAAAAATATTCTCGGTATTTCAAATAAATGTGGTTTCGTTGAGATAGTTGAACTAGACCAATATAATACTCAAACAGCGTTAATTTATCGAGCATTTGTTCCTCATCCTGATTATAAGGTTGTATTAGCAACTTTCGTGATAAGTACATCTTTTCCTAATCTTGAAAATAGTAATATTGATCCTAATCTTGTGATAGCCAATGATATGCTCAATGACATTAAAATGGGTACATTTCAACAAGATATTATTCAGAATTTAGACACATTTCGTGCGATCTTACCAACAATAAAAACTGCAACACCCCTACCCCGCTGACTTCGATGGCGACGGCCTTTCTTAATACTTGCTGCTAGGTTACAATGGATATGTAATCTGACAGTAATTATTAACCACAAAGTACTATGGACACCCCAACACCTCAGCCCACCCCACAATCCTCATCAAGCACAATGATGCGAGTCATTTTGGTAATCATTCTCATTATCGTCGGCGCGGGCGCTTACTTCTGGTGGCAGAAAGGGGATACAAAAATAAACACCGCAAACATTGCCATTAATACTACCAATAGGAACACAAATACCGTCTCCAATGCCAATTCGGCTGTGAATACCAATGTTGCCTCAAATGTCAACACTGCCGCTAATCTCAACACAGCGGTGAATGTGAATGCGGGGGCAAACTTAAACACCAACGCGGCAGTGGATACGAGCGGGTGGAAGACGTATGAGAATAGCACGTATGGGTACAACATCAAATATCCAACAGACTGGAAGGTAGTTGAGGCCACGGGGATGCTTACAGAATTCTCGCCCACGAGCAAGGATTATACCGTCGAGGGCTCGATTGCCTACCCCGTGGGGATAACAGGCTATACAGGCGCTGCATCTGATTTCTTAAGTCAGGTGTCGTCAGATAAGAAGAGTTCAGTAACCATTAATAATCAGGCTGCCACAAAGGTCATAGGATATTCGAATTCAATCTCTTATGTCTTTTCTAATCAGGCGCGAGTGCAATATCTGGTAATTGGTCCAAATAGCGCGCTGTTAAATAACGTAGATGTTTCAGATCGATCAACAATAGAATCGATGTTTGAGGCAATGCTTCGGACGTTCACAATTCAATAGGAGGTAAGAATGCACTTTAACAACTGGTCTACCTGAAGGTCAGATAGAAACCACTATCCAACTCCCAAACTAAAGAGGTGTTACATGAGAACTGTAATGGTCGCTCTTGTTGCGCTGGTGCTGTCAGCTACCAGCGCTGTAGCAGTCGATCTAACGGAAACTGGATTTTACTACCCAACTGGCAGCCACACATTAGGCAGCTATGCCGGATGGTTAGCAGTTCCGCCAGCTTACTTTGACGGCTACTACCATATCGGCAAAGATATTGACACCGGTGAAGTTGCGCCTGTGTACGCAATTTCGAATGGCATCGTGATCTACATCAGTTCTGGTGGATGGGGGACGAACAACAAGGGGGTGTTTGTGAGGCACACCCTTGTAGATGGGTCTCAGTTCGTTGCGCTTTACGGACACGTGAGAACAAGCAAGGTGGTGAATGACGCGGTACAAGCTGGTGTTCAATTTGCGACGATTGGGCCGTGGGATCCGACACATTTGCATTTTGGCATTCATCCTGGAGGGACTATACCCTCCGATCCATACGGTATGCTACCCTTGCCGGTGACATCGCCGTACAATGGCTGGCAGGATCCAATCGATTGGATTGCAACGCACAGTCCCGCTGGTGCTTACTCCTGCTCCTTCGTCTCCAAGTCTATCTCGCCTGCCGGTCCGTATGTTCCAGGGCAGACAGTTACCTGCCAGGTGAAGTTCAAGAACGAGGGTACGGCAACGTGGAGTAAGACAGGCGGCCAGTCGAATTACGTCGAATTGGGATCGTGCGACGGAAACGGAGGCATCGGCTACAGTTTCTTCAACTATCCCTGCACACTCCCCAATGACGGCCAAGTTCCATCATGGCTGAATTGCAAAGTGCCATGCACCTTCGTAGAATCCAATGTGCCGCATGGCAGTAATGCGACCTTCAACTTCACGGGTAAGATTAGGGACACGTTACCCAGTACATACAGCGTGTATTTCGGACCTGTCTGGAATAGCGCAATCATGTCTGGCTGGGTCGGGACGCATTACGCCGTCCAAGTCACCATCCCTGAGTCGTTCTCTACCATGACCCTTACCCCCATCGCAGGTGATTGGAACGGAGATGGAGTCTCCGAGGTCGGGGTCTATGCCGACGAGACGCAAACCTTCTATCTGGACACCAACAATGACGGGTATACGGAGTTGGAGCTTCATTACAGCTCAGCCGTAGACAAACCTTTGGCCGGCAACTGGGCTGGCGGCGGGTACTACGGCGTTGGTTTTTACCGTCCCGCCTATCGCACCTTCTGGCTGGATTATGACAACAACGGCCAGATGGACAATGGCATTGTGTTTGGTGACGGTGGAGACACGCCTTTGGCAGGTGACTGGCTTGGGAACGGCTATTCCCGAATTGGCCTATACCGCCCTTCAACCAGGACATTCTGGCTGGACTACGACAACAACGGCACTGCAGACTTTAGCCGTGTCTTTGGAGATGCCACGGACATTCCTATCACGGGAGACTGGGACTGTGACTTGGACTGGAACATCGGCGTTTACCGCCCGTCTACCAGGACGTTCTGGTTAGACTACAATAATGACGGCTCGGCCGATTTCTCCCGAACCTTCGGAGACGCCGGTGATCTTCCCGTTGTCGGAGACTGGACCGGCAACTGCGGCACCAACATCGGCGTATTCCGCCCCTCCACCCAGGAATTCTGGCTCGATTACAACAACGACGGAACGGCTGACCGAGGGTTCCAGATCCAACGGATTATTCCCGGTTCGCCTAAGATCACGGCACATGGAGAAGACAATACTCTGCCTCGGACATTCTCCCTGTCCCAGAATTACCCGAACCCGTTCAACCCGGGCACGACGATCAGGTACACCTTGCCGAGGAGTACCCACGTCGTTCTTTCCATCTACAATGTTCTGGGGCAGAAGCTGGAGACTCTGATTGATGAGCACCAGTTCGCCGGAGAGTATATCGCTTTCTGGGACGGATCGCGCTTCGCATCGGGCATGTACTTCTACCGCCTCGTCACCGATCAGGCGGTGGAGACAAAAAAGATGATTCTTTTGAAGTAATTCCTTTGTGGGGGAAAGGATTAACTAGCCATCAACCCTTGCGACAACGGTGCTGCAGGGGATTTTTTTATTTAACCTTCGCGATTCTGCGTTCTGTCTACCTCGGTTTGAGTTATGCACCATTGACTGGTTGAGCGAAACCCTGGTACACTTCATCCACATTAACAACTCATAACAGGTAAGCCGGTGAGATTCCGGCACGGTCCCGCCACGGTAATAAATAGTCCGACACCTTTTCGCCCCCTTACGTAGTAAGGAGCGGATAAAGCCAAATCATTCGAGCTTGAGCTCGAGTCCTTCGGGGAAAGGTCGGACGATACTTGCCTTAGTTTACACTGCAGCGCGGCCTTAGAAGGGAACTAAGGTTTTTTTAATTTAGTAACATCACTTTCATATGGATAAACCTCCAATGGTAGTAGTCAAACAAAAAGCAAAAACGAATTATGCGGCACTCGGAATCATCGCCGTCGTGGCGGCCGGCGTATTATTTTTCGGGAATGCCTATAACAAAGGAGTAACCAATGACGCCCAGAAAGCGGGCGCAGGCGTTGTTGCCGGAGTAGAGTCAGTCCAGCAGGAAGCGACGCTCACCATCAACAACGGCAAAACCACCCGCAGTATGGTCATGACCCTCAATCCGGGCGTCTCTGCGCTTGATCTCGTCATCCGGGCGGGAATGAGGGAAAACTTTACAGTCGAAACGAAGAAATATGACTTCGGGACCATCGTCGAATCTATCGACGGCGTGCGCGGCGGCGACCAGAAGAAATACTGGCTGTACTATGTGAACGGCAAACAGGCGACAGTCGGCGCGGATGCGTACAAAGTGCAATCCGGGGATACCATAGACTTCAGATTCGAATAATTTCCATGAAAAAAAAGTACTCCATTGCCGTAGCTCTCGCATTGATTCTGGTCGGGATGGCCGTCCGTCTCCTTCCGCATCCGGCCAATTTTACCCCCCTTGCCGCAATAGCGCTTTTTTCCGGCGTGTATCTTCCCCGCAGGTTTGCTCTCGTTGTGCCTCTCGCCGTGATGGTGGCTTCTGATGCGTTGATTGGCTTTCACAACCTCGTACTCTTTACCTGGGGATCCTTCGCGCTGATCGGAGTGATCGGCTGGTGGGTACAAAAGCATAAGCACGTCACTACGGTCATCGGCGGGGCGCTTGCCGGGTCTCTGCTCTTTTACCTCGTGACTAACTGGGCCGTGATGCAATTCGGGACTATGTACCCGCACACCATCTCGGGATTACTTGGCTCGTATGCTGCGGGGATACCTTTTTTCCGCAACATGCTTCTCGGAGACCTTTTTTACACGTCGACCTTTTTCGGGGCCTATGAATTGGCTGAGCGGCTGGGCGTGCGGATAGGAGCCCGCGCAGAAATTCGGTAACTCTAGGTCCCTTTCTAGGGTCCAAAACCCGGATTGAATTCCTGGCATAACTGTTGTTTTTCTTGAGAAATCTTGATATACTTGGGGGGTTCACACATATTGTCGTATGGCTAATTATCAAAACTATCGCAGGTACCGCAACCAAGGAGGGGACGGACGCCAGCGGGTGGGAAAGGCGGTACTTCTTTTGGCGGCCTTTCTTTTTATTTACCTGATCGCGCGGGCAATCTTTGGCAGCGATAAAAACACCTCGATACTCAATACGCTGAATGAACCGCTTGCCAATGTCGGGTCTGCAAACACGGCAAATAACATAAATGGCATCGTCAATGGCGCTATCAACGGTAATAACAACAGCAATACCAACACAAACGTCAATGCAAGCCCTTCGGCTTCATCATCGACGTTTTCGGTTGCAAGCAATTGCGCCGCAGTAAAGTCGCGCGGGAGCGAAACGAAAAAAGCAGTAGCCCTCACCTTTAATGTCGGTACGATCAAAGAGGGAAGCATCGACGCTGTTTTGACCGGACTGAAAAACGGATCGGTGCCGGCGGCTTTCTTTGCGACAGGTGATGTCGCGTCGGGCAACGCGGCGCTTGTCAAGAAAATAGCCGATGCGAATTTCCCGGTCTATAATTTCGGCAACAGCCTCGTGAAGTTTACCGACCTGCAAGAGGCGGGCATTACCGAACAGTTGACGAAAGCCGAAGCAAGCATTTCAGCTGTTACCGGCGTGAGCACCAAACCGTTTTTCCGCCCCCCGTACAATGCCGTCGACGATACCGTGCTTGCCACTGTCAAGAAAGACGGGTACTGTCCCGTGGTCTCGACTTTTGATGCTCTCGACTGGAGCGCTGACAGCACGGCGGCTTCCTCGAAGGAGCGCGTGCTTTCAAAGGCCTCGAACGGGTCTATCATCCTGATGCAAGCGTCGAACAGCATTACAGCCGAGATTCTTCCCGATGTGATCAGCGGCCTGAAGGCAAAAGGGTTTACTTTTGTAAGTCTTGATGCGCTTTTAGCGAGCTCATCATAATGTAACATAAGGAGGTCCTTTTGAGCCTATGGCCGGAGAAGAAAAACAACAGTCTTCCACAGCTTTAAATGCCGGTCTCATAGCCCTTGCCGCGCTTGTGATTGCGGGAAGCATCTTTTTTGCATTCCGACACAAGGTTGCGCCTGCGATGAACGCTCCATCAGCGGGGACAAACACCCCGGCGGCTGCGCAAAATGCCAACACGGGAAAATTTGAAGGCGATTCCATCACCGTGGGATGCTCCAGTAATGACGACTGTGTCGTCTGGGGGTGTTCAAGCCAGCTCTGCGGGAGAAAGGTGAAAGTGCAAGACTTAACAACGACGTGTGAATATAAGGACGTTTACTCGTGCACAAAGCTGACAACATGCGGATGCTTCGAAGGGGAATGCCAATGGCAGCAGACGCCCGATTATACTTCCTGCGTGGAGAAAAAGAAGTCTTCATGAAATTTTCAGGAAGCGATTTTATCCTGTATCTATTGAGAAGTTGACAGTCTTTTTATCGCGAAGGTATACTTTTTACCACATCGCGTAATAACGAAATACGAACGTTGTATGGACACAAAACCTCAAGTGCATTCAAAACCCCCGGAAATGTCTCTCAGCAAGAATCTGTTTGTAGTGGCGATAATCACCAGTCTCGTTATCGGCGGACTTTCAGGAGGTATTTTTGGCGTTGTGGCAACACAAAATCCCCAGTTTACCTCATGGATCCAAAAAAATGTCTTAAACTCTTCCCGGGCCTCTTCGACAGCAAATCTCACGGGCACCGGCAGCACGCTCCAAGTCCAAGAGGATTCGGCCACTGTCGACGTGGTCAAACAGGCGACGCCGGCTGTCGTGAGCATCGTTGTCAAGCAGGACTTGAGCAAGCTCAATAATAACAATACGTTCCCTTTTTTCAATTCGCCTTTCCAATTTAACGTTCCCCAAGGAGAACAGCAGATCGGCGCGGGAACCGGCTTTATCATCACCTCCGACGGGCTTATCCTTACCAATAAGCACGTCGTTTCAGCCGGGCAAGACACCACGGGCAGCGCGACGCAATACACGGTCATCATGAATGACGGCAAGCAGTATGACGCGACAGTCGTCGATACCGACCCGGTGAACGATTTTGCGCTGATTCGAATCAAGGCCACGGGGCTCCCCAAGCTTGACCTGGGAGATTCCGATACCGTCCGGGTAGGGCAGACGGTCATAGCCATCGGCAATGCCCTGGGACAATTCAGCAACACGGTGACGAAAGGGGTGATCTCGGGACTGTCCCGGACTATCACGGCAGGAGACAGCCAAAACACGTCCGAAAGGCTGGAAAATATCTTTCAGACTGACGCGGCAATAAACTTCGGCAATTCGGGCGGACCGCTTCTCAACCTGGCCGGCCAGGTCGTCGGTCTCAACACGGCCATCAGCCAGCAAGGCCAGCTCATCGGATTCGCTATCCCTATTAACCAGGCAAAGACCGTTATCGCGAGCGTGCAAAAGTACGGCAAAATCGTGCGTCCGTACATGGGCGTCAGGTATGTGCAGGTGGATGATGCCGTAGCCGCTGAAAACAAATTAAGTGTCAACTACGGGGCGCTCCTGCTCAAGGGAAGCTCGGCAAATGAACCAGCGGTGATAGCAGGCAGCCCGGCGGACAAAGCCGGACTCGTGGAGAATGACATTATTCTCGAGTTTAACGGGAAGAAAATTACCGCTGATAACTCACTTGCGAGCGCCATCCAGAAGCTCAATCCAGGGGATACCGTCCAGCTCAAAGTTCTGCGCCAGGGAAAAGAAAAAAATATTTCGGTGACTCTCGAGGAGTTTAAATAATAACAAGAACGTTATGAATATACGGGCAGAGGAAGAACTCGGAAAAACGCATTCCATGCACGAAGGGCAGGGAGATCAGGGTGCTGATACAGAGCACCAGGATTCCGAGGACGGGCATGAGGAAGAAACGAAACTTTCATGGGGTGAGCTTCATGATGCGCTCGAGGAGACATGGAAGATCGCGCAGGGCCTTACGGAGGACGAAGCTACCGGTTCAAAAGCGGCTGCAAAGCTCGGACAGCGTCTCCGGATGAAAAGCCAGGCGCTTTTTGATGTGTTAGAGGGGACATTGGAACTCGCAGGTCTCGACCATACGCGTGTGAGAGAAGCTATGGAGGATCTCGTATCGTTGGCTCGAAATCACCAAAAGGAATTCTTTGTCCATGGTCTCACGGACTCATCTGCGGCAAGCGGAGAACTGTTAAAAATCCACAACCAGTTCAAAAAAGGGCTTGGCAGCAAGGCAGAATTGGAAGAGCACCGGAAGGCCGCATAAGAGAACAACTATTTAGGAATAAAAAAACGGGGGCACAACTGTGTGTCCCCGGGGTATTTCGGTGCTTCTTTAGAGCAACGACAGGCACTGGTCGAGCTCATAATTCGTCACCGCTGTGCGGTAGCCGTCCCACTCGTGGCGTTTATTGTCAACCAGCGAGCCATGAATGTGCGGGCCAAGCGTCTCCTGCATCAACGTGCTTGCCTCGAAGAGATCCGTTGCTTCGGCCAGACTGCCCGGAAGCGATCCGATGCCATGCTCTTTCAGCTCCGCTGTAGTCATTTCGAAGATGTTCTGTTCGATGGGCTCCGGCAGCTTATAACCTTTGTCGATTCCATCAAGTCCAGCGGCGAGCATGCAGGCGAAGGCGAGGTACGGGTTGCACGCCGGGTCGGCTGAACGAAGCTCGATGCGCGTGGCTTTTTCTTTCCCGACACGGTACATCGGCACGCGGACGAGCGACGAACGATTTCTGCGTCCCCACGAGATGTAGACGGGCGCCTCATATCCTGCCACAAGGCGCTTATACGAATTCACCCACTGGTTGAGCACAAGCGTCATTTCGCGGACATGGGTGAGAATCCCGGCCATGAAAGAGCGCGCCAGTGCGGAGAGATTGTAGGGATCATCGGGATCGAAGAAGGCATTCTTGTCGCCTTTGAAGAGCGACATATGCGTGTGCATCCCGGAGCCGTTCTGGCCGAAGATCGGTTTGGGGATGAAGCTTGCATACGCACCTGCTTCAAGCGCGAGCTCTTTCACCACAAACCTGTAGAGCATCGCGAAGTCAGCCATTGTTGATGCCTCCTGATATCGGAGGTCGATCTCGTGCTGGGAAGGGGCGACTTCATGATGAGAACACTCGACCGGAATGCCGATTGCCTCCAGAGAAACCACGGCTTTTTTGCGCAGTCTGGTGCCCTCGTCCACTGTCGAGTAATCGAAGTACCCGCCACTGTCGAGGGGCGTGGTCCCGTGAGCGTCGCGAAAATAGAAGTACTCGATTTCCGGACCGCAATTGAATTTGTAGCCGCGGTCCGAGGCCTTCTTCAGGACACGCCTCAGAACCTGGCGAGGATCGCCATGGTAAGGAGTGCCGTCGGGATTGCAGATATCGCAGAACATCAAGGCGATCTTTTCCCCGCCGATTTCCCAGGGGATAATCCGAAACGAGTGGAGGTCGGGCATTGCCATCAAGTCAGATTCTTCGATGCGGACAAACCCCTCGACGGAAGAGCCGTCAAAACCCTGTCCCTCTTCCAGAACTGTCTCCATTTCACTGCGAGTGATCGACATTCCCTTCATCTGGCCGAGAATGTCAGTGAACAGAAGGCGCACGTACCTAATCTTGTTCGTGTCGAGCGCATCGCGCGCCTGCTGCGAGTTGGTCACTTCGCGTTGTTGTGTACCCTGTTCCATACGAGCTCCTTTGGGTTAGCGGTTGGTTGCCTATATTGACAATGATCCATTTTTCCTCGGAAAACGCGAAAACTCTCCGGTTTGAGCTTCCTTTTTTTACCCCTCCGACTCCGGGAAAAAAGGAAAAAACTCCGTTTGGAGAGTTTTTTTTATTCTACTTTGAATTGTAGATATAGAGAGTGTAGCAAGATTTTACCAGAGGGTAAAAGAGGGTTATCCACAGGCTCTTATTGCGTAGACAGGGAAAGCTCATGCCTCCGGCAGGGCTTACTTTTTGTGACCAAAAAGTAGGCAAAAAGTCTCGGGGTTTTCGATTCGCGAGAAAGTCAGATCCTTTTTCTATCTCGGATTGGCTCAGCGAAAACCCCGAACCCCATATGTAGGAGTAGTATGGCGGGGTTTACCCCAAGGGCAGCGCTTGTTTGTTCGTCTTTTTTACTATACACTTCCCCCATGAACGAGATTATTGGGCAACTCAAAGAGCTTCAAAACAAAATCGCCCAGACCTGGGGGTTTCTTTGACCTGGACCAGACGCGGCAAAAAATCGGCGAACTGGAAAGTGAAGTAAGCGAACCGGATTTTTGGAAGGACACGAAGCACGCCAAGGCGAAAAGCCAGGAGCTCGACGAGCTCAAGGAAGAAGTTTCGCGTTGGGAGGCAATCAAAAAAGACGTTGATGACCTTGTCGACCTATCTTCGCTGGCCCACAAAGAGCACGATGAGTCCATACGCGGCGATGTCGAGAAAAAGTTCGCCGAAGTGACTAAACGCTTCAGGGAGCTTGAGTTTTACATCATGTTTTCCCAGAAGTACGATAAACGGAACGCGATTCTCGCTATCCACGCCGGCGCAGGCGGGACGGATTCTCAAGACTGGGTCGCTATGCTTCTTCGGATGTATCTGCGTTTCTGCGAACGCAAGGGGTGGGTGGTAAAAATAGTCGATGAATCGTTCGGACAGGAAGCGGGCATCAAGAGCGTCACCATGGAAATCCACGGCCGATGGGCGTACGGACATCTGCGTTCTGAAGCGGGTGTACACAGGCTGGTGCGCATTTCACCGTTCGACGCTGAGAAGATGCGCCACACCTCGTTCGCGCTCGTTGAAATCCTGCCGGAGCTTGAAGAGCTTGAGGAGGTCAAGATTGACGACAAAGATCTCCGCATAGACACTTTTATGTCGTCGGGGAAGGGCGGACAAAGTGTCAATACGACGTACTCGGCGGTGCGCATCGTCCATATCCCGACCGGCATCATGGTTTCGTGCCAGAATGAGCGCTCTCAGCTCCAAAACAAAGCAACAGCGATGAAAATCCTCAAAAGCAAGCTGTATAAAATTACTCTTGAGAAACAGCAGGAAGAAAAACAGCAGTTGCGCGGCGAGTACCAATCGGCCGAGTGGGGGAGCCAGATACGTTCGTACGTGCTCCAGCCCTACCAGATGGTGAAAGACCACCGGACAAAATACGAGGAGAATAATCCGGACGAGGTATTGAACGGGAAGCTGGAAGGGTTCATCGAAAGCTACTTGCGCTGGAAGGTGAAGAAATAGCGGCAACACAAAAGCATCGGTTATTCAAAAAAACAACGACATTGCTTTGTCTTCGGCGGAGCGCTTTTTTGTGACTGAAAAAATCTCGGGGTTTGCGATGTGCGAGACGGATCGAGGTTTGGGAATTAGAGTAGTGTATCAGTGTGTTAACACATTGATACATACATAAAACTGTTTTTATAATGCATTGACACTTGTGTGGGCGACTGCTACCATTGTCTAACCCTTTCGTACATTCGACATTCAAAAACATAACTACCAATAACAGTGCAGCCCTTTATATGTAGGCAACACAAATTCTTAGTCCACGTTCTGAAGAAGGAGGATCACATGTCTAGAAAAGCGAAGTTCTGGATAACCTTAGTGCTTGGTCTCATCTACACCCTGTTTGGGTGGATGATGACCCATCATTTGCTGGCGGTCATCCTGACCTACGGCGCGCAGTCGGTGATTGCTGCGATCATCGCCGCGTCGTGCAACGAGCGCAATCAGCGTATCGGCGGCTGGTGGACGTTTGCCCAGGGTATGGCTTTCTGTGTCGTCGGCGGTTTCATCACTGGATTGCTCTACGTCTGGATCGCCTGCGGTCTCGCGGCAGTTGTCTACGGCGCTGGGATCGGAGGGATCAAGCTGGAAGAAGAGTTTCAGGAGAATCCTTCGATTCCAAAAGCACAACTGGGCATATGTTCAGTGTGGTGCTGATGTGACCATCAGTATGTTTCTTTCGACCCGCTTATGAGTGGGTCTTTTTTTATGTGCTTGCCCAGATGAACGTTTTGTGATAGAATACTCCTGTTAGCAACTTTATTCATCTTACCGCACTTATGGGTCCGGCAAGAGCTTTTTTGTATATTCTCATCAGTTTTATCCTCGGGGTGGGGACTCGTTCTTTACTGCCTATCCCAACGGTTTTCGCTTTGACTGTCAGTGTGGTGGCGTTTTTGGGCATGATAATTGCGTTTCGTCACGCGACGGCGCGGTTCATATTTCTCTGCGCGCTTTTGTTTGCTCTCGGCATATTGCGCTTTAACATTTCAGAACCGCGCAATGATTCTACTGCCATTCGGTCGCTGAATAATAAGGGAACTGTGACATTTATGGGTGTTGTTGTGCAGGAGCCTGATGTTAGGCAAGACAGCGTTAAGTTGACGGTCTCGGTGCGAAAGGTCCAACTCAAAAAACGTGATGCCGCCTACCGTGGCAAAGTTCTTGTAACAGCTCCGCTATATCCTGAGATTGCATATGGAGAGGCGCTTCTCATAACCTGTACGTTCAAATCTCCGGAGCCTGTCCAGGACTTTGCCTATGACCAGTACCTGAGCCGATTCGGCGTGTATTCTCTGTGTTCTTTCCCCCGCATCAAACGTGTCTCATCAGGGCAGGGGAATCCGATCATGAACAGTATTCTCAACGTTAAGCGTTTATTCACCAACCGCATCCAAATGGCCGTACCTGAGCCGGAAGCGTCGTTTCTCGGGGGACTTGTGCTTGGTGCAAAACGCTCAATACCTCAAAAACTTATGGATGCATTCGCTCGGACAGGGACGACGCACGTCGTGGCGTTGTCAGGGTACAATATTACCATCATCGCAGTATGTATCCAGAATCTCTGCCGAGCTCTGCGAATTCCAAAGCGTAAAGGGTTCTGGGTGGCGCTTGGAGTGATTGCCATATTCATCCTTATGACCGGAGCTCAGGCATCAGTCGTGCGGGCGGGGATTATGGGTGGTCTTACTTTGCTTGCCAACCGCCTCGGCCGGCTTTCACGGATTACCAACGCGCTCGTACTTGCCGCATTTTGCATGTTGGCCATCAACCCGCGCATCCTTGCTTTTGACGCCGGCTTCCAGTTATCTTTTTTGTCCACTCTCGGGCTCGTGTACTGTTCGCCGCTCATAGAGAAATGGTTCGTTAAAGTTCCCGATGTCCTCGGGATGAGGTCGAGCCTTGTTGCCACTCTTTCGGCAATGATGTTCACGCTACCGCTGATTGTCGCGACTTTCGGGAGGATTTCGCTTATTGCGCCGCTTGTGAACGCGCTCATACTTCCGTTTGTCCCTCTTGCCATGGGTGTCGGATTTGCTACGGGTATTGCGGCGTTTGTCTGGCTGCCGCTCGGGAAACTGTGCGGCTGGCTCGCCTGGCTGGTACTACGTTCAATACTTTTGGTTATCGAAACAGGATCATCACTGCCTTTCACATCATATTCGCTGTCACATATTCACTGGGCGTTGATTATTGCATGCTATGCCGGTATTATTTTTGTCCTTTGGAAAAATAAAAAAAGACCGCGGGGCGATATCGTGCGCCCTGCGGTATGAATTCCTTGATAAAACATTGACACTTGACTGTCAGGTTTTCTCGGCCCAGATGGCCTCGGCTTCCTCAAGAAGTTGGATTCCTTCATTCTCGGGGCGCTGGAAGATATTGCGTCCAATGATGCTTCCAAACCCTCCGCCATCTCTGATGGCACGGATTTCCGAGAGAACCGCGGCCTTGTCTTTTGCTTCGCCCCCCGAGAAGAGGACGATCCTCCGGCCGCCGAAAGCGGACTGTATAACGTGTTTGATACTGTCGACGAGCGCAGTATGAGGGATGTCCAGATCTTCGTAGAGTTTCGATCCCTCTTGCTTACCGGCGAAGTACAGACTTCCTCGCGGCGGCTTCACCTTGACGATGTGCGCCCCAAGCTGGCAGGCGATGTGCGCGGCGTAGGCGATCACATCCGTAGCCTCCTGTTTCGCCTTGGTGTCGAGGTTGCCGCCTCGCGGATACGACCATACGACGACGACCAGCCCGGCTGCCTTGGCCTCTGCGGCGATCTCGCGAAGCTGCTCATACATTTCACGCGAACGCGGAGATCCGGGGTAGATCGTAAATCCCACGGCGCGACAGCCCAGGCGCAGCGCATCTTGGACTGAAGCCGTTACGGCAGGGCACGGATCGCCGGTGGAGAGCAGGTCGCTGTTGTTGAGTTTGAGTATCAAGGGGATTCCCCCTTTGAATTCTTCGAATCCGGCTTCCAGAGCACCGAGAGGAGCAGCGTGGGCGTTACACCCCGCCTCGATGGCAAGATGGAAATGGTATCTGGGGTCGTATCCTGCCGGGTTCTTTGCGAAACTGGCTCCCGGACCATGCTCAAAACCCTGGTCAACGGGCAGGATGACCAATTTGCCGGTGCCCGCCAGCCTGCCGTGGTTGAGAATCTGTGCAAGATTCGCCAGCACTTGCTTATTTTCTCCCCGGTACCACGAGAGAATTTTATCAACTGGTTCTGACATACTCTTCCTCCTGTTACGTGGTGGTTTTGGTGAGCGATGTTGTTTCATGTTATTGCGAGATCACTCTATCATGTACCGTCTTGAGCGTCAATATAAGAAAAACGACCGCGGATTAATGCGGTCGTGACGTATTCAGAGTGTGCCGAGGGTCAGCAGTTGTTCCTTCCAAACTGATGTTTGGTTTCCATGAAGCGGATAGTGCCTGAAGCCGAGCGTCCCATGATTGAGTAGGTCACGTCTCCGTGAGGAGTGGTGCGTACACCGCGGAGCAGATCGCCGTCAGTGACCCCGGTGGCAGCAAAGATCACATCCTCACCGCTGGCCAATTCCTTTGCCGTGTAGATCCGATCGGGATCCGTGATGCCCATTTCACGCGCTCGTTCTTTCTGGGCATCATCTTTCCACTGGAGCTGGCCGAGTATCTCGCCGCCCATGCAGCGAAGCGCCGCGGCGGCAAGCACCCCTTCAGGCGCGGCACCGATACCCATGAGCACATCAACGGGACTGTCAGGGAGCGCTGTCGCTATAGCCCCTGCGACGTCGCCGTCCTGGATGAAGTGGATGCGGGCGCCCGTAGAGCGGATCTCAGCCACCAGATCGTTATGTCGATCGCGCTTCAAGACGACCACTACCAGGTCGCGCATCGGTTTACCAAGGGCCTTGGAAATCCTCTGAAGGTTCCAGGTGGGGGACTCTCGCAGATTGATGACTCCGCATGCTTTGGGCCCGACAGCAAGTTTCCGCATGTAGCCGTCGGGAGCATGGAGCAGAGTGCCGGGATTGCCTGCGGCTATCACGGACATTGCGTTCTCGCCGCCCTCGGCAGTCCGGTCCGTACACTCGAGAGGATCGACAGCGATGTCGAGCTCGAGGCCATGTCCGGATCCAACCTTCTCGTCGATGAAGAGCATGGGAGCTTCATCACGCTCTCCCTCGCCGATGACGATAGTGCCTCGGATGTCGATGAAGTTAAATTCACTCCGCATGGCTTCGACAGCGGCACTATCAGCGGCATGTTTATCGCCCCGACCAATCCAACCCGCGGCGGCTCGTGCAGCCGCCTCGGTGACTCTGACAAATTCAAGTGCAATGTTTTTATCCATTCCTTTGCCTCCTGTTCTCGTGTTTGTAGGTTTGTTTTCCATAGTTCAGTCGTATTAAAATCATCTCATTTTTCGAAAGGTTTTGTCAACATCTGTAATGTATGCGCTATATAAAAAAATACATTTACCTTGTGCCTATCGTCATACTGTTAATGCTCGCAGTAGGTTTTTTCGTATTTCGAGGCGACGGAATGCTCGTCGTCACCTTCCTCGATGTCGACCAAGGAGACAGTATCCTTATCCAAAGCCCTTCAAGCGCCACTGTCCTTATCGATTGCGGGCCGGACAGATCAGTGCTCTCGGAGCTCGGCCGCAGTGTGCCGTTTTATGACCGGACAATTGATCTTCTCGTCATCACGCATCCCGATGCCGACCATATCACCGGATGCATTGATGTCGTCGAGCGGTATCGCATTTCACGGGTGCTGATCACAGGCATTGCCTCAACAAGCAACCTGTGGTCAATTTTGGACGATGCCATAGAACGAAAACACATTCCCGCCACTGTAGCGCGGGCTGGTGAATCATTTATGTTTGATAGGGCTGTGCTGCGCGTCCTGTTTCCTCTTGAGGACGTTTCCGGCCAAACGTTTAAAAACACGAACGACAGCTCGATAGTTGCGATGCTTGAGTATGGCGATGAAAGATTCCTTTTCACGGGCGATGCGAATGTCAGTGTTGAGCAGAAACTTCTCCAAGTGGGAACCAACGTGTCCGCCCAAGTGCTCAAAGTCGGGCATCACGGGAGCAGGACATCGTCATCACGGGAGTTTCTCGAAAAGGTGCATCCGGCTTATGCCGTCATCCAAGTAGGTGAGAAAAATAAATACGGACATCCGACTCAGGATGTTCTCGAAAGGTTGCGGCACATTGGAGCCAAAGTGTTGAGAACGGACAGAGACGGACGGTTAGAGATGAAGAGTGATGGAAGACAGGTGCGGGTTAAGTAGACTCTGAACTATGTCGCGGCCCTTTCACTTACACGTAGAAGAAGGATATTATTTTCTTACTGCTCGGACTCAGCAAGGATACCCGTTTTTACATAGCCAAAATGCCAAAAGAATTCTCTTAGGATCAATTGAACAATCGGTTCAACAATGCACGATTAAACTTTTTGCGTGGGTAATAATGGATAATCATTACCACATTCTTATCGGTACCGATAGGGGGCAAAGAATACAACAGCTTATGCAGCTGATTCATGGAAGAAGCTCAAGACGTCTACGAAAGTTTAATCAAACGGAGGGCAGACTGATCAGTCTGCCCTCCACGGGGTGGAAAGTCTGGCAAAATTACTGGGACATATGTATCCGTGATGAGGCAGATTTCTTTACCCACCTGAACTATATCCACCACAACCCGGTCAAGCACGGATTAGTGAGAAGGATGGAGGACTACCCATTTTCAAGCTATAGACAATACGTTCAAACAGAGGGTTCTCAGTGGCTCGACAGCTCCTTTGAGACTTATCCCGTCATTGACTTTACATAGTAGTAACCTTTCAGCTGCCTGACCATTACGTCCGCCTTGACAAAAGTTTACAGTTCATGTACGGTATGGGGAATTTCTAAATCACAAACTGTTCATCACATTCAACAGAAAGAGAGGTTTGTATGGCCGCGGATCCAAGCGCTGAAAACACAGGATCCCGCCCGGGGCGACTCAGTGCGCTTCGAGATTTTACTTCGCGTTTTAAACCCACATTCAAAGCCGATGATAAGGCAATGCTCTTACTTCGGCTGGTCCTCTTCGTCGCGTGGGTCGGAGCCACCCTGGCTCTAGCTTTCACGCACCCGTTTCTGGCCGTCACCTTGTTTGGCACGGTTATGTTCTTCTTCGGCACCGTCAAGGTGGACGAAGGCAACCGTGGACTTCCATCTCTGCTTGGCGGGCGCAAACCCGTAAGTTTGCCTGAGGGCCTGAAGCCAGTCCTACCATTTTTGATCACGGTGCGCAGTATTGATATCCGTGATCATCTGACGATGGTAACTGTCAGGCATCAATCCGCGGACGGTTTCTTTCATGATGTGCAGGTTGCCGTGCAGTGGCATGCCCCTCGACGAAATGATGAGTCTGGTCGATGGTTCGACGGTCGTCAGCTTCTGGCGTTCGACAACCTTGAACCAGGGGTTGCTGAGCGGCAAGTGATCGCGCTGACCGAACAGGCTACAGAGCCCACCATAGCTTCCTATGCCCACGATCAGCTGTCCGGCATTAATGTCTACCAGTTGGTGGACAAGCTCAAGGATGCTCTGGAAAATGGGGTCAGCCTTGACCTGGGCGCAATCTTCTCCCGGGACTCGGCAATCGCCCTGAAAACCCGGGCGGACATGGCTCGCCAAATCCGCGATGTCATTTCCGTCCAGCTGAAGTCTGTCGGGATTGTTGTCTCGATGGTCGCTATGGCCGTCGTGAATCCCGACAAGACCATTGTTGACCTCCTGGAGGAAATCCAAAGGCAGTTTGTCGAGAAGTCCTCCCAGGCGCTCGATACCGCGGGTGACATTCAGAAAGCGCTTCAGTTTGTCGAGGCGGCTAAGAGGCGCGGCCAGGAAGTTACGCTGCTTGACGCGTATCGAACGATTCGCGACCTCGATAACCGGGAAGTTGCAGCGAAGCAGGGCCTCTCAAGTGCCCTCATTGAAAGTCTTGCGAGGGCGGTCAGCAGTCAGGCAGCATGATCTTTCAACTTCTTCGGGTGTGAGCGGCCCAAGGGTGTTCACCTCCCACGGACTCGTGTATTTTGCGGGTCCTTTTTTTGTTCAAGTGGGATTACGAATCCCACCTACACGTGAGGCGGTCTTGACAAGATCATGGTAAATGTGGTAAGGTGGGGTGCTTTTTATGATGCACAAAGTGTGTCTTAGGAAGCTTGTCAGGAGGGTAGTATTTGAATGCTCTTTGACAATTGAATGAACAATCAACTTAAGTTCTCATAACTCATAGCTCACCCCAGATGCGGGTGGAAAGGAGTAATTCCTTATGAACGCGCATGCGTTCAAAGTGTCTTTTGGCACTTGGTGCGCCAGGGCACCCGCAAATTCCTGGACGTTTCCACTTCCAACGCGGGAGGTGAGCGATGGTTGAGCAGTATCTTGGAATGGCGCAAGTTGTTGAAGCGGGAGGAGGTGATCCTTCGTGAGGGAAAATCCAGCTTTACCCTTCGGCACATTAATTCGATGGGGAATTTCTGCTGCCAGACGGCACAGCGAAGGTGAATTTAAGGATGGCATCCACTTCCTACATGAAGCCGACCACATGCTCTTTGCTTTTTTGCGAGAGCTAACCGACCGCACACAAAGTCCAGAACTTCGAGCACTTTTGAATTCCGTCGTCGAAGAACTGGGCCATTCCATTGGAGACAGCGAAATGGTACAGCAGCGGAGAGACAGAGGCAGGGGACAGCCCCAAGGAGCCTCTGTACAGAAAGATCGTCAACAGAATGTTAAAGTTGGCGATTCAGCACGAGGCAGAGTAAAGGTGAACGATCTTTCGGGCGCCGGCGGAGACCGTCTCAGACATATTCTGCAAGTAATTGATACCAAGGATGCGGAGCGAGCTTCATTGGTTTGCGAGAAGCTTGATGAGCACAGTCAATCGGGGCTGCTGCATCTTGGTCAAAGTCTGATCGCAGCGGGTGGTACGGATAATGAACAAAAGGACCTGCTGCTGAGACTCCTCGGCATCGGTGTTGGTGAAGAAAAACAAGCACACTCGAACACCGAAGTGATTACGAGAGCCGCGGAAGTTCTTTCGTGGCTTTCACCCGAGACTAAGCTGAAACTTCACGCAGCTAAGGCAAGCAATGAAGCGCTCGCTGCTTTGCATCCTCTGGGAGAAGATCGCGTGCGCAAGTTGCTTGACGAAATGGCGCAAGATCTGGAGTTTCTCGAACAGCTCGTTGCGGCTAAACACGGGAGAATCCAGAAGGGTTTTTCTTGGATAGGCCGCATGTTTCAAAACTTGCGCGGAACACCGGCAAGCACAGATCAAGTGGAGGCCGCGCGCGCAAGCAACCTTGCAGCATGGGCAGCGGTCGAAGCACAACGCAATGCGAGTTAACTGCAACCAATCCCCGGTGACGACAATTGTCCCGGTGCAAACTGGAGAAATACATGGCTGATAAAAGTGATGAAAGGGAAAAGCGTCCCGACAAGGACGAAAGGCCGAAATCAACCGCCGAAAAGGTGGCTGAGATAGCGGCTGATCCTGTCACAGGGATGCTCGAAGGATTCGCCCAGGCGTTCCGCGAAATCGTGATGGACAGATCCGTCGCGGAGCTTGTGGTTCTGTGGCTGATGGGACTCGTGACTACGAAGATTGTAGTTAACGGGATCTCAAACTTCATTCGCAATGATGCAAACCTCGTGGACATGAAACACCAGCACAAGATGGAGCTTCTTGGCCGCCTCACCGGGAACACTGAATGGTTCCTGAAGCAGTGCAAGAAGACTCTGATTGAATGCAAGG
Source organism: bacterium (assembly GCA_021815445.1). GTDB lineage: Bacteria > Patescibacteriota > Patescibacteriia > UBA10025 > UBA10025 > JAKAGM01. The sequence goes on from JAKAGM010000001.1 coordinate 36,210, forward strand.
ACTTCGTGTTCGACAGAGCGAGTAAGTATTACCAGTTCCTCAAGACCAAGGACACCGAAAGTGCGGCATGGATCACGACCCACGCAGATCGTTTTGCAGCGGATGCGGAACGGATCCGTTTGGGGAGGAAGCAGGTAAGCTTTCTTCACCCACTCAGTGTGTTCAACCGGAGATTGGTATGGCGTCGTCGCTTGTGGCCAATCTCAATCCAGACGATCACCGTACCAACAACAGCAGTCAATGCTCAGGAGGTAAACTAGCATGTCGGATGCAAATTCGACTTCAACTGGCCCGGAAGACGGCGCTGATACCATTTCTAAAAAGCGCGGTCTCTTCAAGTGGCTGTTACACTTGTTTGACAAGGAAAAGATGGATCCGGCAGCTCGTGGCCTCCTCAACGAGATTGACACTGAGGAAGGCACCAAACCGGTATGGCTCCTATGGGGTGCGTTGGCGGGAATGTTCTTCGCCTTCACTCAAACCGGCCGGTCTGGCGTCGACGCTGGCTACCAGTTCGTGAATCGCGAGCTGCAGCGTTTTCTGGATTTCACAAAACGCATCGCAGTGTTTACGGTATGGTGCGTGCTTCCAGGAGCGTTCTCGTACGTATTCTGGCTCTTGATGGCGACATGGCTGCAATTCGATCCGTCGTTTTGGCTGTTCTGGTCGGGGATCCTGGTTGCTCTCGGATGGACTGTGTTCTTCACCTATTTGGTGGTCATCCAGAGCATCATTCGGCTTCTCAAAGTTCAGGAAGACCTGTCGACAATCGACACCAAAACTCCGGAAGGAAAGAGGCTGAAGGAAGAGCGACGTGCGGCACGTTTTGCTCTCGCTGGCGCGTTCTCGAAATCGATCCTGTGGTGTTGCCTCTATATCCTGTTCGGTATGCTGTTGCGGCCGTGGGAACATCTCCTCACGTTCGTTATCTTCAACCTTTCCCTCTTTGTGACGCTCTTGACGAAAGACTCGTCACAGCGGGGGCGTGAAGGTAAGTGGACGATCGGACATCTCATGGAAGCTGTGCAAATCGGCAGCATAGCCGCGGTATGCATTTTCCTGACGATTCACTACTGGAATGTTGGTCTTCGGCGCGCGGGTGGTCCCCAGGTTGCAAAAGTCCTCGATGCCCTTGCTGACGTGGGTATTGTCACTTCGGACCAAGTTCTCGGTTGGGCACCGGTGAAGAGACAGGTCGACTCACTGAAAGTCGTCCGTTCAAAAGCAGAAGATCGGAACAAGGACGGTTTTGTCGATGCTCTCGATACCGCATTTGCCGTCATGGATATCGACGGTCGCGGCGGGATGCCAAATCTCGCCGATCTGAGAGCTTTCCCGCTGTATTTCAGGTCAACCGCTGACACCACCATCAGTGAGCTCGGTGACGGTACGATGGATACCACAATTGTACGTGGCCCGCGCGAGTGGACTCTTCATGCCACTGTCGGACCCTACAAGCAGCCGGTCGGCGACTTCAACGGCGATTTCCATGTCAACATGGAGGACTCCCTAGATTTCGCAAATTATCTGCTTATGGGTGGACACCCGCCAATCTACCAGACCGATCCGGATATGATCCCCGCCGGCGACAGACCTCTCACATCCGAGCCTCCAAAGAAGGACACTCTCGTGCTTTACGGATCCTTGGAGAAACCTGAGGCTCGCTATCCGTCAGCCGATGTGAGGGATCGCGCTGACAGAATCCGCCAGCTCGCGGAACGCCAAGTAGAGGGAGAACAGCAGCGTGCGGTGGTCGTACCGTCGGTATCTGAAGTGCCGATGGCATACTCACCGCAAACGGTGAATTACAACGTGGATGCGAAGAATCCCGAGCCCCTCTCCATAGGGCGATTCCCCAGCGGTTCTGTGATTCACATCCTGGCCACGGGCAAGATCAGGTACGATAATTTACTCGCCCAAAGGTTCACGATCGGTCCCATCGGAGATCCCGAGCAGGGGCCGGTATGGAAGGCCAATGTTGCCGGCGAAGACTTACCGATCTGGCATGGAGCACTATGCATCGTGGTCCCGCCAGATAAGTCCATCAAAGGATTCGTACCCCCGTCGCAACACATGCCCTTGAATTGGATAAGGGATGGTGGCGGCGTATGGATTGCCGACTTCCCTGTCTCAATCGACGGGGAGTATGAGCTTGTCGTCGCAGACGGAGGATACGGCGACAATGACGGGTATTACGTGGCTACGGTCAAGTGGTCACGTCAGTCAAGTTAGTTGATTGTGTCATTTCAATTGTTCAACGGGGGACGAGTCTTTACGATTCGCCCCCTTTTTATTTAGCGGCATCAGATGTTTGCATAATGGGTCATGCAGACATTTTTTAAGTTGAAATAAATTTTCGAGCGGCGATAGCATGTAAAAAACTTGGAAGAATTCTCACTTGAAATAATATGCGTTCCATGGTATACTGAGTCAGGAAATAAAAAACCAAAACCATTATCCCATGCTACGACGGTATCTCTTTTTTACCGCAGTGTTTGGCGCGATAGCCATCGCGATAAGCATTTTTGCTGTGCCTGTCGGCCATGCTGCTTACGGTGATACGTCAACATTTATAGGTCAAATCTATGCCGGGGATGGCGGTCAGGTGCTGGACGCGTACTTTGATTTTCCTGATGACATGATCCTTGATGCATCCGGAAATTTTCTCATCGCCGATACGTATAACAATGTCGTTCGGAAAGTGGACGGCTCGGGTATCGTGAGCACGATGGCCGGCACGGGGTCGACGGGATTCATTAACGGTGCGAGCGGGTCAGCCGAATTTTATCAGCCGCGGGCGCTTGTCGCCGCTGCGAACGGCGATATCTACGTTGCTGATTCCGCGAACAACGCCGTGCGAAAAATAAGCGGAGGAATTGTTTCCACCGTAGTTTCATCGGGGCTGAATTCGCCTCTGGGGCTCGCACTTGCCGGTACGGCACTCTATATCTCTGATTCAGGAAACAATGCAATCAAGTACGTGAGCACGAGCGGAGGCGCCGTCACTACGTTGGCGACTGGCGTGAATGATCCCCGTAAACTTATCGTCAGCGCCGACGGTTCAAAACTTTATGTTGCTGATAACGGGAATCACCGTGTTGTTTCCATTGCACTGCCCGGAGGAGCCGTCACGGTTGTCGCCGGGTCGGGAACGTCAGGGTATGTCGAAGGAACCGGCACGGCTGCCCAATTCCAAAATGTCTGGGGGCTTGTCCAGGATGGAACGACACTCTACGTCACCGATCATGACGGGCTGGTGACTGACAGGATTCGCACTATTAATTTAAATACCGGGACGACCGGCCTTTTTGCCTTTGACCAGTACCAGCGCACAATGCTCTACCCCGGGGCCCTTGTCATAAAAGATGGTTACCTCTACGCGATGATGACCGGTAGAGGCACCATTCAACGATTTCTCCTTACTGATTCCGCTACGACAGACCACTTCGGAGGTGTGGAGGCCTTCAGCGACACGATAGGCACCAACGCATTGGTGGGCAGGCCGCTTGATTTGACGTTGTCTCCCGACGGGAAGTACGTGTACTTTTCCGAGAACAACAAGGTACGGAAGTTTGATGCGACCACGGGCGAGGTGCTCACCGTGCTTGGCTCCATTACTGACGGGTACCGTGAAGGCACGGATGCGTACCCGAGTCCCATGAGATTCAGCGGGCCTTTTGGCATCACCGTGAACTCCACAGGCACGCGGCTGTATGTCGCCGACAGGAACAATAACAGGATCCGGGGAGTGCTTCTTGACGCGACTCCAATTTCTTCGTTCCTGGTGAGCGGAGCCGGGTTGACGAATACGACCGGCACGCAGGACAACGGCTACCAGGAGGGCGTGAAGTGCGAAGGAGAACTTGCCCAAGGGGTGTCAGGATGCGCGTATTTCAAAAATCCTGCGGGTATAGTCATTGACCCGACAAACACGTATCTCTATGTCACCGATACGGGGAATAACCGCGTGAGGAGAGTCCGCATCTCCGACGGCCAAACTTCACTCATAGCCGGATCCGGGACAGCGGGATTTGCCGACGGCGCCGGTTCCGCGGCAAAATTCAACCGGCCATTCGGGATAGCGATTGATTCGGCGGGCAAATTCCTCTATATCGCCGATTCAAACAATCATCGCATTCGCAAGATTGACCTTGCTACCAATACAGTCTCGACATTGATCGGAACCGGGGCCCTCGGCTACGCCAATGCAACCCCGTTGAATTCAGTGCTCTCGTATCCCGAATATGTCGATGTCACCAGTAATGGCAATGTGTATTTTACCGAAGCGGGCTCCCAGCGCATCCGTGTGTTTGATATTGCCGCAAACGCAGTCAAGCTTGTCGCCGGCTCCGGCACCCGCGGCTTCCTCAATGGCGCCGCGTCGGTGGCGAAGTTTAACAATCTCAAGGGGCTCGCAGTAGATACTCAAAAGAACAAGATTTTTGTCGCAGATTCCTGGAACGACCTCATTCGCGCCGTCAATATTACCGGAGATATTCCGTATACTGACCCGGCTCCCGAGGTTGCGGCTGTATCACCGAAAAACGTCAATCCCGCGTGGAACACCGGGTCGGGCCTTAAAGTCCAAATCACGGGAAAAAACTTTCGGTATAACGCGACTGTATTGTTTGGAAACTTCACTGCTGAGAAGACATGGGTAGTGTCGGGGACTGCGATAGTTGCGCAGCTCCCGCTTTCAAAGATGTCCCCTGGAATCTATGACGTCACCGTTCGTGAAGCTGACGGGCAGGAAGCGACGCTGGAAAAAGGGTTCAATCTTACGCAGACAAATAATGCTCTCTCAACCACCTACTTTGCCTATGCGGGAAAGAAGCAGGCGAACATTGCCGTGGCGCCGGGAAGTTCTTTCTTTGCTTTCTCCTCAACGTTGAGAGGAGGTTTCAATGTTACCTCGGGAAATGTGGCCGGGGACAGCAAAAGCGAAATCATTGTCGGGACGGGAAACGGTATGAATCCCGAAATCCGTGTTTTCACGAATGGAGGAAAACTTCTCAGCGCGTTTGCACCGTATAGCCCCTCCATTAAGTCGGGCGTGCGCCTCTATGTCTGCGATGTGAATGGCGACGGGGCGAAGGATATAGTCACAGTCCCCGGGCCGGGCGCTGCACCGCTCGTCAAAGTATTTTCGGGCGAGGGAAAATTGGAGTCAAGTTTTTCCGCGCTCGACGGAAAGTTTAAAGGCGGCGCGTTCTTGGCCTGCGGAGATGTGAATGGCGACGGTGTCAGCGATATAGTCGTATCCGCGGGAAAAGGCGGGGGGCCACATGTCACCGCGCATTCGTCCTCCGGCAAAATCATAGCGAACTTTTTCGCTTATGATAAAAATTTCCGAGGAGGCATCAGGGTCGCTACGGCAGATATTGACGGTGACGGCAAGGAAGAAATCATTACCGGGCCCGACAACGGCGCGCCGCACATACAGACATTCCAGTTCCGTTCAGGGATCGTCAAGCGCCTCAATCCCGGGTGGTTCGTATTTTCCCGTGATTATCGCGGAGGGGTTTCAGTCGCGGGAGCCGATGTCGACGGAGACGGGTCAAAAGAAATCATCGTCGGGGTAGGGGACAATGCGACGCCCCTGGTGAAAGTGCTCAACAAGAGCGGTACGCTTGTGAAACAATTCTATGCTTTTGCCACGACCTTCTTGGGCGGTGTCAATATAGGCGGTGGCGATGTCGACGGTGACGGGCTGGACGAAGTTCTTGTGCTTCCTAGAAGCGGGGGAGGGCCGAATCTCCGGATTATCAATGTCGAACAGTTGAAGTAAAAAGCGTTGAAAAAGGAATAGCGTGGGTATATCAACGTGTTAACACATTAATACATTTCGAAAGACAAGAACAGATCCATGAAAGCAAAAATACCGCTCACAAACACCACGGTTGCGGTCGTATGGTCGTTTGTTGCTGTCTTTTACGCCATAATCTTCACTACATCAAAGTATTTATTCTGGCAGAAACTTGGTGAAACAAGCATTTTGTTTGCTTTTATCATTATACTTTTACCATACTTTGTCGTACTCTTTTTTATTGTTCGTTTTGTGAGAGAAGGGGTAGAAATAACGCGCAGAATTCGGGCAGACCTAGGGGAAGCGGCAGAATACGCCTCAGGTGACACGATTACTTCACGGATGTATTTTATTATTCCTGCGCTCCAGGGCAAGTATGCAATCCCTGAGGAAAACGTGCTGACGTATTATCAAACCCATATCCAGGATATCAAAACGCAAGCCGCAGGGTTTATGCATTTTGCTATTCTTCTGACCGTTTCAGGTGTGGCGATATCTCTTCGGGTAAATTCAGTTTCAGGAACTCTATTCGCGATTCTTATCGCTGTCATTGCTCTAGGTATGTGGGGGTGGGCCTTTGATTATCGCAGTATCGAGGCATTGCGTACAAGGCGATTCACGGGATTTTTGAGAAAGAATCCTAAACTCTTTGCTGTTGGGTTTCTGAGTTTAGTATGCGCGATGGTTTTACTGGCTGTAGTCGGGTATTAGTGTACTTTGAGGGCCATGATGTAGCGTCGCATATGTTAGTGTTCCGATGTGTTAACACACTAGTACATTTCGTAAATAAAAAATTCCAGCCAGCCTTTTATGTGCAAACAGGGGTTGTTTTTGTTTCAGTAAGCGTATAAACTACCGGCGGTAGAGATGGTATCGCGATGTAGTGTTTTGAGAATACATCAAGGGGTCATGAGCAATGTTTTATGCTAACATGATAATATGAAAACACGCCGATCAGGCATTCTCCTCCACCCGACTTCGCTCCCCAGTCCGTACGGCATTGGGGACTTTGGGCCGGAGGCGTACAGTTTCGTGGATTTTCTGAGAAAAGCCGGGCAAAAGTTCTGGCAGGTTTTGCCGCTCAGAATACCCGATGAAACCGGCTCCCCGTACGCGTCGTCGTCTGCGTTTGCCGGTAACTGGCTCTTGGTCAGTCCGGATCTTTTGGTCGCGCAAGGGCTGTTGCCTGAATCAGAACTCCCGCGCGAACGAAAGGTCGGTTTTGTGAATTATGACAACCTGATTCACGACAGGAAAAATATGCTTGACCGTTCTCTGCGGTATTTCGACGATTCGGTATCCGAACGGCTTAAAAAAGCCTTCTGGGAATTTAAAAAGCGCGAGTCGTGGTGGCTGAGGGATTTTTCCCTTTTTATGGCCATAAAGGATTTTTTTGGAGGCAGATCGTGGCATCGATGGTCCGACGGTTTGGCGCGAAGAAATCCAGATACGCTCCGGTTATGGGCAAAAACTCTTGGAAATGGAATGAGAATATACGAGTACGGGCAGTGGCTTTTTTTCAGGCAGTGGGAGAGTTTGCGGGCGTATGCAAATCGTCGCGGAATCCAGATCATCGGTGACGTGCCGTTTTTTGTGCGTCACGACAGCGTGGATGTGTGGAGCCATCGCAGGTTGTTCATGCTTGATAAGAGGAATCTCCCGCGGGTCGTTTCCGGCGTCCCGCCCGACTATTTCAGTTCCCGAGGACAGATATGGCGCGACCCCCAGTATGACTGGAAGGCGATGGAACAGGGGCAATTCACATGGTGGGTACAGCGTCTCGGGATGGTGCTGCGGCTGTATGATAAAGTCAGGCTTGACCATTTCCGCGGGTATGAAGCAGTCTGGCACATCAGACGGGGGAGTCTGACAGCGCGAAACGGGCACTGGTCTCCCGTGCCTGGCGATAAACTCTTTACTCGCATGTGCAAATTTTCGAAACATATGCCGTTTATTGCGGAAGATCTCGGATTGATAACTGACGACGTAACCGCATTGCGGAAAAAATTCGGCTTTCCTTCAATGCGCGTCCTCCAGTTCGGTTTCTCGCTCAATGCCGGAAATCCGCACGCCATCAAAAACCTGCCTCTGAACGCGGTGGTCTACACAGGGACGCATGATAACAATACCGCGCAAGGGTGGATTCTCGATGATGCGCCCGCAAATATTCGACGGCACGCTCTCGCCGTGCTTAAAGCCGACAAGCGCACTTTCGCATGGAAGCTTATCCAAGCAGGGATGAAGTCCCGGGCTGATACGTTCATTGCGCCGCTCCAAGATGTGCTCGGTCTGGGCTCGGAGGCACGCATGAATACCCCATCGACAAAACGAAAAAATTGGCGGTGGAGACTCAAGCCCGCAGTCCTGACGGACCAGATTGCAAAGAAATTAAGGAAACTCAGCACAGATTCGGGCAGGTAAATAAAAAAAGCCCCTCGCCTCAATGGTGGGTCTCATCGAGTACTCAAAGGGGCTTCTCGGGCAGCCGCGCAGGGTACGGAGTTTCATACCCACTAACGTCGCCAACGTTCTTCGCGACACCCGGTCGTTTCCAGGGAAAACCTGGTTCTGCTTGTTCTTGTCGGATAAAATAAATGTACCAATTACAAGCCTACCTTCGGTTGCCATTAAGGTCAAGTGGAATTTTTGAAATTAGTCGGACTTCTTTGTGGATCCACGTCAAACTCGCTAAGCACGACGGTACGGGCAGGCGGGGAGACTGTTTTCAGAAGTAAGCGGACCCAACCCCGTCATTCGCGAATGACGGGGTGGTCTTCTCCGTGATCCCGCACCATGTCGCTTCGCTCCAGATGCGGGACTTCGCAGGGAGGCATTTTCCTCAAACCGGACCCAAGGGGATTTGGTTCCGGGGTCTCGCTGTTCCTTCGGAACATCGCTCGACCCGTCTCGTCCCGCGCGAAGCAAAACTATTTGCTTCGCTTGTTGACTCAACCCCCTGATCTTCTCGGGGATCTGTGCAAGTTAGGCGCATTGTTTCCAAACCGGACCCAAGGGGATTTGAACCCCTGGTCTTCTCCGTGACAGGGAGACGTGTTAACCGGGCTACACCATGGGTCCGGTTTGGAAACAATATGTTAATGTGACGTTCACTACTTTACCAAGCGAAATGGGAAATGTACAGGGATAGCACAAAGAACTGTCACTGTCCGCCGGAGGGGCGGTTTTTCCTATTTTTTTGCGGCTTTCTCAACCACTGCGGCAAAGATTTGAGGATGGAATTCAGCAAGGTCAGCCAATATTTTTCTATTGAGCTCAATCTTGGCAATCTTCAGGAGATGAATTAATTTAGAATAACTCATCTTGTTCTGGCGAGCAGCGGCGTTGACTTGCATCGTCCATTGAGAGCGAAAGTCGCCTTTTTTCATCTTGCGATGCTTGTACGCGAAGGATCCCGCTTTTAGGTGAGCGACTTTGGCAAGCCGGGGTATATTTTTCCTGCCCCACCTGTAGCCTTTTACTTTGCGCAGGAGGCGTTTTCTTTTTTTTGCCCTAATTGTTCCACGTTTGACGCGCATAGATATTATCGGTAGGGGGTTACACGGCGAACAATCTTTTCGAATGAATGGTCAACATTTTTATCACGACGTTTCCGGCGTGTAACAATGCTCGACTCTCGGGCGTTGAAATGGTCTTGGCCCGCTTTTCGCCTGATGAGCTTTCCGCGTTTGGTGACCCTGAAGCGTTTCGCAGTTGCTTTATGTGTTCTGAGCTTTGCCATAGAAATTATTTCTTTTTCATGAGAAGCATAGTCAGCCTGCCGCCCATTTTTGATACGTCCTGTTCTATCTGTACCGTGTCGCCGAATGAACGGGCAAACTCATGCATTTGGTCGATTGCCCGGCGCACATGTGCGCGTTCCCGTCCCCGTAAAATCATTTCCACCTGAACCTTATCTCCCTTTTCAAAAAATTTCTCCGACTGGGCATGTCTCATCTCAAGATCGTGCTTGCCGATATTGATAGAGATACGGATGCCCTTTATCTCAACCCGTTTCTGTCTGGCCTTGTTTTTCCGTTCCAACTTCTCCTGCCGAAATTGGTAGGCGCCATAGTCCATAATACGGACCACCGGCGGATTCGCCAGGGGGGAAACCTCGATAAGGTCAAGCCCACGCTCTTGTGCCATCTGGAGAGCGTCGCGAATAGAAACGACACCTATTTGGGCATCTTTTTCGTCGATCAACCTTACTTCCGGTACTCGAATCTGATGGTTCAGCCGATAGCGCTTAGTAGTACTAATTGTTCTATGAATTAATGATTAACTTTCTTGTAGGGGTGACCAAATTCGATCAAATTGAGTTTTTTGTCTCGCCGCCAGCCTTTAATCTGTCTTTCTCGGTTTCTTGCTTCTCGAAGAGTATCAAATTGTTCTTGATATACCAACTTTACTGGAAGCCTTTTTCTCGTATGTTCGGGACCCAACCCGAGATTGTGTATCTTAACTCTTACTTTAAGGTGGCTACTAGTTCCTGTATACAGCGAGTTATCAGAGCAAAGAAGGATGTAAAGATAGTACTTCATACTCTTGGTGCCCTTCGGTATGCTCAGGGCACCATTCGATTCAAGGCTGCCTTGACTTAAGGGGTTGTCGATCCTCCTATTGGTCGAAGACCATGAGTGAGGAGCGTAGCGACGAATCGAATGGTGGAGATGAGGGGAATTGCACCCCTGTCCAATATACGAACCAGTCAACGTCTCCAAGCTATCCTATTTTAGCGTGGTCGATGGCAGAAGTCAAAATAGGAAAAAGGTCCTGCCATCCGAGTCTCGTGGTACGGCCGGGAGCAAGAGACACGCTCGTCGGTCGTCCTCCGTTTGTGACACCTCCGACCTTCTCAGGAGGAATCAGAAGGGGAGATGGTTATCGGTTTTTACGCGACAACAGGCGCAAAGGAAGGCGCAAATACGCTTGCAAGTGCGGTCTTCGCTTTGCTTACAAATGATTTGGCATTTGTCTAATTGGAGCCAGTTTAACGTCATGAACTGCCGTGGACGGCTTGCAGTTGAGATGGCAATGTACACTGTCGATTATAAGCATCCCCATGATGCGCCTGATTGCGGAAAGGTTGAAAATGATCAGTAGTCCAGCGCTTGCCTGATCCGCCGGTCAACCTCGCGTTTCTTAATGGTTTCGCGCTTATCCTGTTTCTTCTTCCCGCGCGCCAAACCCAGCTCAACCTTGATCAAGCTACCCTTAGTATAGACAGAAAGCGGAATAAGTGTCAAGCCTGCCGAAGCCATCTTCCCGATCAATGATTTGATGTCCTCACGCTTCACAAGCAGCTTCTTTTCTCGGTCAGGATCCTCGTGGGATTCTTTCGAAGCACGCTGGTATCTCGCTATATGGCAGCCGATCAGCCAGAGTTCATTGCCGCGCATGCTCACATAACTTCCCATCAGAGTACAGTTGCCCAGCTTGACCGACTTTACCTCTGCGCCTCTCAATACAATACCGGCCTCAATTTTTTCGAGGATTGTGTAGTTGAAATAGCCTTTTTTGTTCTTAGCGAGGGTAGGCATAGGAATATGAGTAGTATACAGGATTTTTGAACTGTGGATAATCGGGGTTGACGTCCGAAGTTGTTTGGGTGTAGTGTATCAATGTGTTAACACACTAATACACCTCAGCATGTACCCCATTTTATGCCAAAGCGTTCGATAGACTGGAACAAAAGAAAAACAAGCGATCTCTTTGAAGCGGTTCTCGCGCTTAAAACGCAGGATGAGTGCAGGCGTTTTTTCCGTGACCTGTGCACGCTTGAGGAAATTGCCGCACTTGCCGACAGGTGGCAGATGGTCAAAATGATGGTCCAAGGATATTCATACCGCGATATATCGGCGAAACTCAAAGTGAGCACAACGACTGTTGCCCGTGTCGCGCAGTGGTTCACACGAGGCGAAGAGGGTTATCGGCTCGTGGTTAAGAGACTGGGGCTCACCAGACTGCCTGAAGCAAAAATTTCTTCAAATCATTATCACCACGCTTCTCTTCACTGAAGAGGTGTCGTGATGTGGTAGACATTTCACCGCATCCGGAGAAACCCCTTCAGTGCAAGAGGTTTTTTTTGATACATGCGTACCTTGAGAAAATCTTGAGACACGATGGGACGTGATGACAACCGTTCGCACCGAGAGAGGTGTATGTTGATGCGACAACATAAACATACCCCCTTCTCGTCATTGAGAAGAGCTTGTCGGACTGCTCCTGCAATCCGAGACTGTCACCGTCCGGTGGCCGCCCTCACTCTCGAGCTTGCTCATGTTCATTTCATTTGGAGGTGTACCGTGTCAAAGCACGAAGCCAGCACGCAAACAGTGTTCGATCCAATCGGCCAGCGCTATGAAGGCCTCGCCAGGCCGTCAGGACTTCGATACGGCATTATTGAGGTAACAACCCGGTGCCAACTCGCTTGCCCAGGATGCTACATGGTTCGACGTGGCGCGCTCAATCACGGCAGTTTGTCTTTTGACCAGGCGGTCGGCGTACTTGACCGGTGCTGCGAATATACTGGCCGAGAGCTCGAAACAATGGACATCCTCGGCGGCGAGCCGCTCCTGTGGCCGCCGCTCAAAGAATACATCGTCGAGCTACTCAATCGCGGCATCAAACCTTGGCTTTTTACCAACATGCTGACGATCACGCCGTCACTGGCCCGGTGGCTCTTTGAGCGGAAGGTGCATATCACCGGCAAGCTGAACGTGGATCCGTCTGATCCTGCTCAGCTCTCTGTCCAAGCGGCGATGATTGGCCGGAACGAGCGCGTAGCCCGCCGAATGGCCGCGGCAATTTCTGTTTGGCTTGGAGTCGGATATCGCAACCCATTATTCCGGCTCCAAAATCTGGTTCGTCAGGCAAACATCGGATTTGTGCCCGATTACTACCGCTGGTGCCTCGAACAAGGGATTGGGACGGATCTTGAACTCATGGGTTCCGGCGAAACGGTAGGCGCGGAGTACTATGCGGTGGCGCCGACTCCGAAACAAGTCGCCCGCATGATAGAAGCGATCCATGCGGTTCGGCGCGAGTACGGTTTGCCGGAAGCTGAAGTGCTGATGCCCCACGTCTTTGGATCCTGCCCTTTTTATGACAAGGGGCTCTACTTCGCCGCCGACTGTTCAATCCGTGCCTGTTCCAACTCCACGGTCACGCTTGCACACTTAAGCGACCAGGATCCGATCCGGAAAGCCTATGAGTCGCCGCTCATCTGCCGCCGGCTCAGCCTGTGCCGTGAGGTGGTAGGAGAGCCATGCCGTTCGTGCGATCGGTGGGAACGGTGCCGCGGTGGCTGCCGGGCAACCGTGGAAGGGATGGGCGACCCGTACGGCGGATATACGCTTTGTCCGCTTCCTTACCTCGGCAATGGTAAGCCCAAAGTCGGCTAGGCAGCACGCAATAGTAGCGGGGGGCTGGAATAATGAACTTCTAAAGTTCCGGCCCCCCTATTTTCTCTCGACTATGCGTCAAAAAATTATTACAACAGCTCAAAAGAAATTACTAGAGCTTAACCGCCGATACAACGGGTTCATGGCAGTCATCCTTGATAACTGGCGCGGTTATCGTTTTATTTACGACACTGTCGATGTTCGACGATGCCAGAATAATTGCACGCAGTGTCCGCTTTTCCGATTGTTAGCAAATGAAAAAGACGGCGCTTTTACAGCTCGCCTTCTCCGGGCGTCGCCTGCCGACCGCAGACTGTTCGGTCCCCAAAAGTATCTCAATTGTAAAACAATTTCGCAGTACCGAATGTGTTATAAGAATTTTATTGCTCAAAAAATAGCAACGCAAAAAGAATTGACGGCCGAATTACGGCTTGTTCAAGGACTCAGGGTGCTCTACGCCAAAGAGCGAGATCCCTTGCTTGTCGAACAAGAGATAAAAAGGAATATTATCAACTTTTCTGCTCGATGGTCGCCACTCTCAGCAGCAGCCGGCAAGAGCCGGCGCAAATCATTTGACAGCTTGTTGAAAAAGGATTACACTTTATCCACATTATGAATCTAACTTCACTCCAACAGAAAAACCTGAAGATGTTCCGCTGGAACTTTCGTCACTATGGCGGCAGGGTTTCTTTACTGTTTGGAGTAGATATGGCGTAATAACGAATTCCAAAATATTCCACAGAAAGAAACCTCAAGCTGCCGCTCGAGGTTTTTTGGTAAATAATTAATTTTAAGAAAGTATGAACACACGCACGATTTTCATCGGAACTATCGGCACATTCCGCGTCGAGATCCCGGTTATAGAAATAGGCTCAGGAGAGCCGAAAGGTTTGATTGTGGCCGTTCAACACGGGGGTGAGCTAAGCCCGTTATGGATTATCAAAGAACTTATCAACGCTCCCCCACGTTCGGGCGCCATGACGCTAATTCCCGTAGCAAATCCATTCGGATTCGTGTTTGGGGAGCGAAATGAGGTCATCGAACAGAAAGATCCGAACCGCCAATATCCGGGGAGGGCAAGCGGTGATTTCTCAGCCAGGATCGCGGATAAAATTTTTTCCCTGGCAAAGGAGGCTGACTTCGTTGTCGACCTGCACACGTTTACGCGCCAAGCTCCATTCCTTGTCGGCTATGAACGGGGCGGGATATCAGACGGTAACGATGTGGAAAAACTCATCCAACTGCTAGGGCCGGATGTCGTATGGACGGTTGATGAAAAGCAAGGAGAGGATAGGCGGTTTGCCGGAAGTTTTGACGGCGCTCTGGGGCGGGAGGGCGTCCCGTCGGTATTCATTGAAATGCCGAACTACCAGATGATTTCACAGGATCTCATTGTCCGTATCGCTTCCGGTATCAGAAACGTATTCGAAGGGTACTCGTCGCCTTTTCAAAAAGGGAAGGAGATCAAAAGGTTCTCGGCAAAGTATCTGTACGCGGATGATGCTGGGATCTTTGATCCGACGGTGAAACCGCTTGAAACAGTTGTTGCGGGACAGGAGATTGGCACGCTTTATCTTCTGCCAAATTTCAAAAAGCAAAAGGTGATCACGCCCATCGGAGGGACGGTACTCACGGTAAAAGGAAAGGATGTGATAAGGACAGGGACAAAACTTGCCAGTATCGGAGTGTAAACCGCACGAAACAGAAAACAACAGAGAACGTTCACAATTCACGAAAGGGGAGTGGTCATGAGACCAACTCAAGAGCTGTTCAGCGATTTGCTGGCACAGGGATGCTCGTTTCGGTATCAGCCCGAGCGTTTCTGCGAACTCGAAGGCGGAGGGCATCCGTATCCTTCACTCACACGTACAGTTTCCACACCTTCCGGCGACATGATCGAGGAGCTTATCCAGCCGGTGCTGCAACCGATTGTCCTCGACCAACGTCTTGTCGCCAATGTACGGAAAGCTTCGGCGGCGTGGCCAACGTTTCTCGGGGTCCAACTCGAGCTTTTCCGCGCGGCGCAAAAAGGCGAGCTCAGCGGATCGGACGTCGCACTCATTAGGGGTATGTGCACCGAGCGGGAATGGAAGTGCGGACTCGTAGAGCCCGGCTACCGGACGATTCACCCGTTTATCCGCCTGGACGCCGTGTTGACCGATGACGGTTTTAAAGTCATCGATATCAATTCGACGCGTCCGGCCGGCGTAGGGGACCTGCTCGGTTTCCACGTGGCGATGAACGGCAGTGATGGTTCGGGCATCAAACCGTTTCCCATCGGGTGCTCATTCAGCCGCATCGTGTCTTCGTGCGTGGGCGACTGGGCCTCGGCAAAACATCTGCCGGGCGAGTCGATTCCCGTTGATATTGTCGTGCGGCACACGGACGGTGACTGGAACAATTTCCGGAACCTGAGCCGCCAGCTGGCACGTTCAGGCCTGAATACCCGGCTCATCGAACCAGATGAACTGAGGAGCGGAGAGCCAAGCGCCATTGTGCGGGGTCGCATCAAGGAAGGCGACCCGGCGTATGCCATCTTGCAGCAGGGTTACCCGAATGAGCGCTGCGTGATGTCTCCGCTCTATCGCCGTTTCCTCGGAAACAAAGTGTGGATGTATCTTTTCCGGATTCCGCCGTTCTCCGAGCATTTCAAGCGGGTAATGGGCGAGGCATACCAGCTTTTTGACCGTCTGTTCCCGCCCATAGGGCTCTTTTCCGGCACCTCCGTTCGTTTCCCGGAAGGCTTCCTGGATATCGCGAAACTCGATCGGCAAGAATGGGTCCTCAAAGATCCGGCGAGCTCGTCAGGGCGCAGGATGTATCTCGGGTACCTGATGGGAAAGAAAAAATGGGCCGATGCGCTTGCGCAGATGCAGGACGGCTGGATCGTGCAGCGTTTCTACCGCGCGACCGAAAAACTTGCAGTTGCCGGTCCGTGTGGCGAGCCGATTGAAGAATCGCTCTTCACGAAGTACGGCATCTACATTTTCGGTTCGGAGCTTGCCGGACTGGAATTCAACGCCCGGAAAATGCCCGTTGTCCATGGTGCGCGGAATACATACTGCAACGCCGTGTACGAAACCGCAGGCCCCTCATCGTGCGCAGGAGAATTGGGGGCTCAATGATCCCCATGGTCAGCAAGTATTGGCTTGTCCGCGTTTGGGATATTAAAGATGTCCTGAGCGACTACGGGTTGACACCTGAGCAGACTGCGACTGTATGCGGTACTATCGTGAACAACACGTGCATCCGCTTTACAATACAGTCGCAGTATCAGTGCGGAGTTGGCGAACCTCACGTAGTACCTTTTACCGGCGAGTACGTGGGTGTGTTTCCCGCCTTGATCCGATCGTCGCTCCTCGAGCACCATGTCATCCTCCGGCGATACAGGAGAATGATATTCCGACTCTGGAATCGGAAAGTCGCTACTATGTATCTCGGGACGCTGGTGTGCGCGGAGCACTTTACGTACGTTAAGTCTATTCCCCTGGACTATTGGGGACCATGGTAACGCAAAGCAGAGTGGCAGTGGAACCTGATCGAAAGATTTGGGTCTGTAAGATCAGTAGGTTCCTCTGCACACTCTGCAGAATGCAGGCTAGGCGATCCGTCTCGGATTGTCAAGCCGACAGGCAGAGCTTTTTTGAGCTATCTGCCTGTTTTTCTTGACAACTTTTTACACGCAGTATACAGTGCTCACAAACGCAGATTCCCCCCGTAGTGCAGTCTGGTAGCACGCTCGGTTCGGGACCGAGAAGTCGCTAGTTCTCCGCCACCTAAATATCCAAAGAGGCGGATCCGCCTCTGGCGGAAAATCCGGCTGGTGGCCCTCACTTTTTTCCCAATGATCGTTGCAGGACGGTCTTTTTTTCTTACCTCTTTCTCGATTCCTTGATATACTGTACACATCTATGACGCTCAAAGGATTGATAGCGAGACAACTCACCAAAGATATTCTGGCGCTCTGGCCGGATGCTCGAGAAGCCCTCGAACAGGGTTCCTTTGTTGTTGATATCAGCTATCCGCCCGATTCGAAGTTCGGCCACTATACCACGAACATTGCCCTCCGGCTTAGCGCTGTTGCTAAAATGGCTCCCCAGGAGACTGCAAAAAAGATTGCTGATCGCTTCTCGCTTCCCGCTGTGCAAAAAACCGAGGTGGCGGGCCCCGGCTTCGTGAACTTTTTCCTCAAAGAATCCTGGCTTTCACGCCAGCCGGAAAAGATTATCAAGGAAAAGAAAGCATTCGGTAAAAGCGTGCTCGGCAAAGGCCAGCGCGTTGACGTCGAGTTCATCTCAGCCAACCCCACGGGTCCGCTGACGCTCGGCAATGGCAGGGGAGCATTCATGGGCGATACATTGGCAAACGTTCTCTCGGCCGCAGGATATGTCGTGAAGCGGGATTATTATGTCAACGACATGGGCAACCAGGTCAATATCCTCGCAGAATCAGTCCTGCGCAGGTATTGGATTTCTCAGGGCATCCGCATGGAATATCCCGCATACTGTTATCAGGGGGAGTACATCGACGATATAGCAAAAAGCCTCTACCTCCCAAATTACAATCTGGGGAAAACGTCGCTTTCCGACATTCGGGACAAGATCAAGGGGAGAATCCTCAAGCGAATGCTTGGCGGTATCCAACGTTTTGTCACGAAGCGGCTCGGGATCAAGTTCGATATGTGGTTTTCTGAACGGAGCCTCTATGTCTCGGGAAAAATGGACAAGATGCTCGACACGCTCCGCTCGCTCGACCTCATTTTTGAGAAGGAAGATGCGATCTGGTTCCGTACGACTCAGTTCGGCGACGACAAAGACCGCGTATTGATCCGCGCTAACAGCGAACCGACATATTTTCTCCCAGACATTGCCTACCATCACGATAAGTTCACCCGGAGGAAATTCAACAGAGTGATTAACTTCCTCGGCGCCGACCACGCGGGGTACGCGCCGAGACTGCAGGCGGCTATGAAGGCGCTCGGGCACGGCGGCAAGCTGGATATTATCGTATTCCAGCTCGTGAAGCTTATCTCCGGCGGCAAGGAGGTCCGCATGTCGAAACGCAAAGGCATGTTTGTCACTTTCGAGGAGCTTATCGACGATGTGGGGCCTGATGCGGCGCGATACTTTTTCCTCATGCACGCGCCGAACACGCACATGGACTTCGATCTTGATTTAGCCAAGAAAAAAACGCAGGATAATCCCGTGTATTACGTCCAGTATGCTCACGCGCGTATTTGTAGTATACTCAGGAATGCGAAAGGACTGCCGGTACTTCAAAAAGCAACGGTGGAAAGCAGCGTCCACCCAAGCCAGTTCAATCTGATGGTCAAACTTGCCCAGTGGCCTGAGATAGTCGAAGATATCGCCCAGACCTATGCGATGCACCAGCTGCCCACGTACGCGTATGAGCTTGCAACCCTTTTCCATGAGTTTTATACTCATGTACGCGTGATTGACCAGGGTGCTGTAGCGAAAATGCCTTTTGAGCTTATCCAAGCAGCAAAAATCGTGCTCGCCAACGTGCTTACCATGATGGGCATTTCAGCGCCTGAAAAAATGTAAATAATCTGTAGGTGCAGAGCTTGCTCTGCGAGATGGCATTCAGGCGAGCAAGCTCGCCACCTACGCGCCTATACTATGAAAATAGGTATCGACAGCCGAACAATTCTGAATCCCGCATCCGGCGAGCGCGCCGGGGTGGGGCATTATACCTATTATTTAGTTAAAAACCTCCTCAAGATAGACACAAAGAACCAGTACGTGTTGTTTTTTGACTATCGCACGCAAAACACGAATGAGTTTCGCCAGAAGAACGTAATCATCCGCCACTTCCCGTTTTCGCAATACAAGTCATTCCTGCCTTTTGCGTATTCACACATGCTCATCTCAGCGTATCTGGTGAAATTCGGACTCGACGTGTACCATTCGCCGATCACCGCCTTGCCGCTGACCTATCCCCGGAAATCAGTCGTCACTGTCCACGACCTCGCTATTTACAAGAACCCGGGCTGGTTTCCTTCGCAGATTTTTTCCACGAGACTCCTTGTCCCGCAGGCTTTGCGTAGCGCCGATAAGATTATCGCCGTGTCGGAGAGCACAAAAAAAGATCTCAAAGAACTCTTTAACGTTTCAGACAAGAAAATCAGCGTGATATACGAGGGCGTCCGCGTCGAAAAGATACGCTTAAAGAAGCAGAAAGAAAACATTGCCAGGTTTAAGCTGGGCCCCAAGTTTATCCTTTTTATCGGCACGCTCGAACCGCGAAAAAATCTCGTGACACTTGTGCGTGCGTATAAGAAGCTCCTCACTTGGCACAAAGAATTTGTCAGGTACCCGCTGGTCATCGCCGGTCATCCCGCGTATAAATCGGAAGAGGTGTACGACGAAGTGAAGGAACTAAAGCTCGGCAAGCTCGTCAAGTTCATTGGATATATTACGCACAATGAGAAAGTAGACCTCCTCAAAGCGTGTTCCTGTTTCATTAATCCCTCAAGTTATGAGGGATTCGGACTGACGCTGGTCGAGGCAATGGCGCTGGGAGCTCCCGTCATCACGAGCGGCATTTCCTCAATGCCCGAGATTGTCGGCAAGGCCGGCGTGCTAATTGACCCTGAAAAAGAATACGAGATTGCCGCGGCGATGAAAGAAGTTCTTTCGAACACCCGTCTGCGGAGCAAGCTCAAAAAGCTCGGCATCGAGCAGGCGGCAAAGTTCTCTTGGGAAAAATGCGCACGCCAGACACTCGCCGTCTACAAGGACGCGGGGAAGAAAAAGTAACTGGAATTGCGCAGGCGTGATGTTTAGTCCATTGTTCAAAAACTATGGGGTTAGTTTGGTATGGTATACTAGAAATAAGAGGATAAAAAACTTCCTATGAGCGCCGACCAACTCAGGTCAACGTACAACACCATCGCAGCCGACTACCACAAGGAACACATCACAGATGCCTGGAACAATGATTACATCGTGCTTTTTTGCTCGTTATTACCCGCAGGTGCGCATGTCCTTGACCTAGGGTGCGGGCCGGGCACTGACACGAGTACATTGGTGAATGCAGGGTTCAAGCTGGACGGATTTGACCTTTCAGATGAACTCTTAGCTATTGCGAGAACAAAAAATCCCTCCGTGGCATTTACACAGGGAGACATGCGCAAACTACCCTATACGCCAGGTATGTTTGATGGTGTTTTTGCTAAAGCATCGCTCCTCCATATCCCAAAGAAAGAACTTCCTGCAGTCCTCCAAGAAATTTGGAGAGTCCTGAAGCCAGGTGGAATAGTGCAGATCTCGGTAAAGAAAGGAGAAGGGGAAAGCGAGCTCACCGAAGACGACTACGGGTATTCCTACACACGTTTTTTTGCCTACTGGACGAGTGAAGAAATGCGGTCAGCATTGAATCTTGCGGGGTTCAGCGTCGAACATGGCACGGAGACTCCGATACCAGGCAAAAAGACTGTCTGGATCAAGCTGGTTGCTAGGAAAAAAGCGGGATAACATGCTCACCATCATTTTCGAATCTCACGGTACGACGTTAGACAATGAGGCCGGCCTTTCCTCGGGTATTTTTGACGTACAATTGTCTGAGCTTGGCAAACGCCAGGCGCGGGAGTTGGGCGACCGGTACCGCACCACCGACCTCGCCGCTGTCTATTGTTCAGATTTACAACGCTCGTATAAGACTGCCGAAATAGCGTTCAAAGGAAAGAGCATCCCTATCATCCATGATGCGCGGCTCCGCGAGTGCGATTACGGAACGTTCACACGGCGTTCGGTCAAAGAGGTTGAAGCACTCAGGGGCGCTCATGTCCATAACCCGTTTCCCAATGGAGAAAGCTATGAACAGACGACGGCTCGAATGAAAGATTTCTTACGCGACGCGTTGCGCGCCTATGACGGCAAGACAGTCATGATTATCGGTCACCGGGCGACCCAGTACGGACTTGAACATTGGATTCGCCAAGTTCCTCTGGAAGAAGCTGTCATCGCGTCATGGAAGTGGCAACCTGGGTGGACGTATCAGCTTGAAGAAATTTAGCGCAGGCCCGCTTCGCCGGATTTCAGCGAGGCGAGCAGAGCCGCCTGCGCTACGTGGTTAAAATAACCGAGCGCGCCCGGCCCTGGGTGCGCGAGAAAAAATAAGGACAAGACCTAGGAAATAGTTTTTACCAATAAATAGACAGCACCTCCGACGAGCGCGGCGCCGGGGATAGTAAGAAGCCAGGCCCAGACAATCCTCACCGTAATATCCCATCTCACCGCGGAGATCCGTTTTGCCGCGCCCACTCCGGAAATGGCGCCGGTGATGACGTGCGTCGTGCTGACCGGCGCGCCGAGAGCAGTGGCGACAAAAATGCTTATCGCGCTCGCGGTCTCGGCGCAGAATCCGTCTAGCGGCCGCAGCTTGGTAATTTTCTGTCCCATCGTTTTCACGATGCGCCAGCCTCCCGAGAGTGTACCGAGTGCGATAGCCGTGTGAGCACTGAGAACAACCCATAGCGGGACGTGGAAACTTTTGAGAAATCCAGCTGTGACAAGAAGGCTCGTGATGATACCCATGGTTTTTTGCGCATCATTCCCGCCGTGGCCTAAACTGTAGAGCGCGGCGGAAACCAGCTGGAATCGCCGGGACCATTTCGTGATGACCGCGGGACGCCTGTTCCGCACCATCCACATCGTGATAACCATAAAGAGGAGGCCCAGAACGAGGCCAATGCCCGGCGCCAGGACAAGGAAAACCAGCGTTTTTATCCACCCGCTGGCAATAATAACGCCGAATCCGCCTTTTACGATAGCCGCTCCCGCGTATCCTCCTATCAACGCGTGGGATGAGCTTGTCGGGAGCCCGAGATACCAGGTGAAAAGGTTCCAACTGATCGCGCCAAGGAGCCCGCCGAAGATGACCTTAGGCGTGACGAGGGAGATATCAATAAGTCCCTTGCCTATTGTCGCCGCGACGGCAGTGCCGAAGATAAGAAAAGCGACGAAATTGAAAAATGCCGCCCACGCGACAGCCTGCCGGGGGGTGAGGACGCGCGTGGAGACAATTGTAGCTATCGAGTTCGCCGCATCGTGGAGGCCGTTTGTGTAATCAAACGCTAGCGCGATCAGGATGATGATGACCACGAAGATGAGGTTCATGCTCGTTGTCGCTCCGCTACGCTGTCTTAATTACGATGCCCTCAATAACGTTCGCCACATCCTCGCAGCGGTCTGACGCAATCTCGAGCCGACCGTAGATTTCTTTGAGCCTGATCAGGTCTTTCAACTGCTCTACCGTTTCCGCATGTTCAAAAAGGGAAGCTGTTGCAGACTGACAGATGAGGTCGGCCCGGTTTTCAAGCGTGTTGATCTCCTCGCAAAACGAGTGGACGTGTTCAAGCGTTTTGAGCCGGGCAATCGCCTCGTAAATCTGGCATACCGCCTTGTTGATTATCGTTACGAGTTCTACCAGCTGGGGTGTCGGCTCTTTGATGCCAAAAAAATTCAGTCTGCTCGCCACTCCCTCAATGCAGTCGAGCACATCGTCGAGTCCGCTGGCAAGCTCGTGGATATCTTCCCGGTCAAACGGGGTGATAAACGTTTCGCGCAGACGGGTAAAAATATCATGGGTGATGGCGTCCCCCTCGTGCTCGATGTGTTCGATTTTCCTATATTTTTTCTCGATGTCGACATAGTTGTTCACCATCTCGTCGAGCGCTTCAATCCCTTCTTTGACTTTATTCGCTTGCAATTTAAAAAGCTCAAAGAATTTTTCCTCCTTTGGCAAAAGATTAAATTTCATAGGTGCCCGAGAATATTGAATAATTCTACATTCTTTATATCATACTTTTTGACCTCAGGTCAAAGCAAAAAAAGAACCTCACCAGGAGGTTCATGGCCAAGGTTCGATGTGTTCGGGAAGCTCAGTAACTTCTTCGAGATGATACCAGAGAATTGTTTTCTCGCTGGTATTGTCGAGATGAAAATGTCCGACGAATCGCTCACCGAGCAGGAGCATAGGCAGGAAGTAGCTGTCGTTCGACCACATGTCCGGGTAAGGGATTCCGTCGAGGGAAAACCAGCCAGGAATCATCTCGTCGGTCTCGCGGGGTTCACCGGAGAATTCCCGGCTCGAGAACACGTGGAGCTCGACTTCGAGCGGACTCTCGGCGTAGGTGATGAGTACCACGCCGTGCTTTGTGAGATTCCGGGGGCGTATTCCGCTTTCGTCGAATGTCTCACGCACTGCTGTCTGTTCGATAGTCTCGCCGCTTTCATTGTGGCCTCCGTACCCCGTCCAGAGACCGGCTCCAAGGCGGACTTTCTTATGTCCCAGCAAAATGTGCGTCTCCGTGAGGAGGAAGCACAGTGTCATTGCAGTTGGCGGCATGCACCCTCCTTTTCAGAGAATTGTGTGATGGATCTTTATAAAGATCAAATCGTACAGGTTCTTTTAACCACGGGCTGGAGAATGTGTCAATATCTTCCTTTTTCGTAGCAAGGACCTTTAGGTCCGACGCCCCAACTACATTGTTGCTGTGGGTCTAAAGACCCTTGCTACACAGTCGATGTTCCGCTACACTGAGTGTACTTCCCTGATATGGAAGCACCACAAAAGCCCGTAAAAACCCGCGCGTCTGTTCCAAACTTCCCCAAACTTGAGGAAGGCGTTTTAGATTTTTGGGATAAAGAGCGGATTTTCCAAAAGACGCTCGAAAAGACGGCCGGCGGAAAACGGTTTGTTTTCTTTGAAGGCCCGCCGACAGCGAACGGATTGCCCGGCATCCACCATGTGATTGCGCGTGCGTTTAAAGATATTATCGTCCGGTACAAAGCGCTCCGCGGTTTTTTTGTCGAGCGCAAAGCCGGCTGGGACACGCACGGCCTGCCTGTGGAAATCCAAGTCGAGAAAGCGCTGAAACTTTCCGGGAAAAAACAGATCGAGGACTACGGGATAGAAAAGTTTAACGCGAAATGCAAAGAGAGCGTTCTGGAATACAAAAAAGAGTGGGAAACGCTCACCAAGCGCATCGGATTTTGGCTCGATATGGAGCATCCATACATGACCTATACGAATGATTACATCGAATCGCTCTGGTGGCTTATCAGGCAGATTTGGAGCAAAGGGCTGCTCTATAAAGGACACAAGGTAGTCCCGCACTGTCCGCGTTGCGGTACGGCGTTATCGAGCCACGAAGTGGCGCAGGGATATAAGGATGTGACTGAAGATTCTGTCTTTGTGAAATTCGAGGTAAAAAATCCAGAAAGGGTTGGGATGAAGGGCCCATTATTTATTCTTTCATGGACGACTACACCGTGGACACTGCCGGGGAATGTTGCGCTTGCGGTGGGAGCGGATATTAAATATGTTGCAGTCACGATTGGTAGTGAAACATATATTCTTGCTGAGGACAGGGTTAGTTCGGTAATTGAATTTCCACTTGGGAAAAAACTTGAGTCAGAAAAACCCTTAGACCCGAGCACAAAAATACAAAAGGGCTTAAAAGGAAAAGATCTCGTCGGACTGGAGTATGAACCCCTCTATCCAGTAATCCCCCTCGAAGGAAAAAAAGCCTATTACGTCGCTCCGGCAGACTTTGTAACCACTGATGAGGGAACGGGCGTGGTGCATACCGCTGTCATGTACGGCGAAGATGACTACACTCTCGGAGAAAAGCTTGATTTGCCTAAGCATCATACAGTTCACCGCGACGGTACATTCACCGACGAATTGCCAAAATGGAAAGGCATGTTTGTCAAAGATGCCGAGAAAGATATTATTGAGGATCTCCGTTCACGAGGCCTACTTTATAATGCGGTTTCGCATACACATTCATACCCCTTTTGCTGGCGATGCGGCACGCCGCTTCTCTATTACGCGAAAGACAGCTGGTTTATCGCGATGTCAAAGCTTCGTGAACAACTGGTGGCGAATAACCAGCAGATCAACTGGGTTCCGTCACATATTAAAGATGGCCGGTTCGGAGAATGGCTCAAAGAGGTGAAAGATTGGGCATTCTCGCGCGAACGGTATTGGGGGACACCATTACCTATTTGGGAGTCAGCTAACGGCGAAAAAATCTGTGTCGGTTCATACGAGGAACTCCGTTCCTTAGCGAAAGACAAATCATTGGTGGGGGAGACATTTGACCCTCATAGGCCGTTTGTCGATAACATAACTCTCGTCAAAAATGGTAAAGAATATACACGCGTGAACGAAGTCATCGACGTGTGGTTTGATTCGGGATCGATGCCGTTTGCCCAGTGGCACTACCCGTTCGAAAACGCTGAGCGGGTTGACGGCGGACTCAGTTTTCCCGCCGACTATATTTCAGAAGCGATTGACCAGACGCGGGGATGGTTTTATACCCTTCTCGCAATTTCCACATTACTCGGCAAGGGCGCTCCGTATAAAAACGTCATCTGCCTCGGGCATATTTTAGATGAAAAAGGCCAGAAGATGTCGAAGTCAAAAGGAAACATCTTGAAACCGTACGACGTGATTGATACATACGGGGCTGACCCGCTCCGCATGTATCTCGCCACGATGAACCCGCCGGGCGAACCGAAGCGGTTCGATACCAAAGGACTTGATGAAGTGGTCAAAAAATATTTCTTTACGCTCTGGAATGTCACTGAGTTCTATTTGCTGTATGCTAGCCATGGTCCGGCAGCCGAGATTAAGCCGGTGGACGTTCTCGACAGGTATATCCTTGCGCGGCTGGCACAGCTCGTGGAGCAGGCGACACGGGCATTTGACGCGTTCGATGTCTATACAGTCGGCCGGAAACTGATGGAGTTCGCCACGGAGCTGTCCACGTGGTACGTGAGACGGTCGCGGGAACGGTTCAAACATGGCGGCGAGGAAGCCCAGCAGGCTGTCAGCACATTGGGGAAGGTGCTCAAAACCCTCGCGCAACTTATGGCCCCATTAACGCCGATGTACGCCGATATTATCTGGAAAAAACTCGATCCACAGGCAGTTTCCGTGCACTTGAGTTCGTGGCCGGAAAGCGGGGGAGACGCAGATGAGGATTTACTCGATGCCATGGAAACAGTGCGCCTCGTCAGCGAGCTTGGGCATGCCCTGAGAGCCGAACACGCTTTGCGCGTACGCCAGCCATTGCCGCAGTGCGTGCTCATCGGCAAACGGATTCCCGACGCATTTATCCGCCTCGTGGCAGAAGAGCTTAATGTAAAAGAGGTTAACTTTGGCACCAAGGCTCCTACAGGCACAGAGTTCGCCAAAAAAGAATCTGGCGGACTCACCGTGGTTCTCGATACCACCATCACTGACGAACTGCTCCAGGAAGGGATGCTGCGAGACATCATTCGCCATATCAATGCCCAACGCAAAGCACTCGGTTTTACACTTGCAGACACCGCGTGTATCACGTACGTTACGGAAGATGAAGATATTGTGAAACTCCTCGAACACTTTACCGATGTATTACTCAAAGACACGCTGTCGTCTACGCTGCAGCATGCCGAGTCCGAGGAAAAGCTCGCCGGCGCCGGTGAGCCGCTCAAGGTGAAATACGGCACTGTGCGTTTTGGGTTGGAGAAAATTGCCGAAGCTTCATCCCGCTCAAACAGCTGAACGCCATGGCAACTTTTTCTACTGAAGGCGTCGTGCTCTCCCATTCGTCGCCTACCGATTCAGGAAGGCTAGTGACGCTGTATACCTGGGGGCACGGCAAGCTCCAAGCGCGCCTCCGTGGAAGCCATAAGACACTCAGTAAGCTCGCAGGGAACATGGAGCCGTTTTGCGACGGGCTTTTTTTCCTTGCCCACGGGCCGGGCGGGTACACTGTTATCGGCGTCGATGCCGCCTCGCCGCGGAGCGCGCTCAAGCGAAAGCTCCAGACGACGGCCGCTGCAAGCATCGTTGCGGAAGCTGTCATACGCCTTACGCATGACCAGCAGCCTGACCGCAGGCTTTTTGCCGTCGTACAGTCCGTCTTTTCTTTTCTTGACCAGAAAGCGCTTCGGACAGGATCTCTCTTGCTCCTCATCACATGGTTTTTCCTCCGTTTCTTTTCTTTGCAGGGAAGCGGACTCGAGTTTTCACAATGCGTGCGCTGCAGGAAAAAGCTCACCCCCGGGACGCTCAGCATTAGTTTCTCGCTTGGCGGCGCTCTCTGCGGAGAATGCGGGAGACTGACTTCCGATGCGCAAGCTTTGCGGGCTGATACGCTCAAGCTTTTTCGCCTCCTCAACGAGGCTCCGCTCGCTGACGTCCTTCGTGTAAAGACTTCGACAGCCAGCCTTGTCCAGGCGCTCAACGTCGTTTCACGGCTGTATCGCTATCACCTCGAGGATAGCTCGCCGGCGCAACAATTCTTTCAGGCGCTCTCCTGAGCAGTTGTTTATGGCACCGCTCCCTGCTATACTTTATGCGTACCGAGCGTATGAAAAAAAACTATAAACCATTCACTCCCCCCAAGCGCCAGGCTTCGGAGGAGGAAGATGCAGACAAGGAACAACATATCCCGATACGCGATGTCCGCACTGATGACGTTCCCCGATCCGGCGTGAGGAAATTTTCAGTCAAGCGCATCGCTGAGATTTACCAGGACGACGGCAAGCTTCCTGACATGTCAAAAATAGTCCGCAAGGATCCGCACAGAAAGCGGACAGTATTCACTTTGATCATCGTCGCGCTTGTGGTACTTCTCGGAGCTTCACTCGGGGGTTTTTATCTTTTTAACCAGAGTCGCAATACGTTCTCGGGAAACAACATTAATGTGACCGTCAAGGGGCCGCAACTGGCGACATCAGGTGATGACATGACGCTCACTGTTACCATCCACAATGGCGAGAAGATCTCCCTCACGCATGGGGAGCTCACTGTGCTGTATCCTACGAATTTCCAGTTTGGCTCCGCCCAGCCGTCTCCTCTGGCTGACCGCCAGAATATCTGGGAGGTCGGGGATGTCGGTGCAGGGAAAGATATACAAATTGTGTTGCGCGGATCTCTTGTCGGGGAAGTGGGGGACAAGAAGCTTTTCTCTCTCACATTCGCCTATGTCCCGCAGAATTTCAATTCCGAGTTTCAGGAATCCGTTAATTTTACCGTTACGCTCGGCTCATCAATCATCAGCTTGAAGCTTGATGCCCCTTTGCGGGTCGGTGTAGGGAAAGACAGCGAATTTAAAATTACTTACCGCAACGAGTCAGATAAAGATATTGATCGTGTCCGCATCCAGGCGACCTATCCTGACGGGTTTTCTGTCATCAGCAGCGCACCGCAAGCCAAAGAGGGGACAAACGTCTGGGATATCGACAAGCTGAAAAGCGGGGAGAGCGGCACCATCTCCATCCACGGCACGTTGGCGGGCAACGGAGGGGAAAATAAGGAGTTTAAAGTACAGGCAGGTCTACTCGCCCAGGACAATACCTTCCGCCTCCAAGTGGAAAAATCCGCGCTTATTCTCCTGCTCAAGCCGGAGCTTTCGCTCACCCTTACGGCGGGCGGCAGTGAAAAAGGCGGTATCGCCGCACTTGGGGATCTCATTTCATATTCCCTCGCGTACACTAATAACGGCGATGTCGAGGTGAAAAATGTCGAAATCACCGTCACGCTCGCGTCTCCTATTGTCGACTGGGATCATATCATCGACCCGCAGAAAGGCAAAATGGATGCTACGACGATTACCTGGACATCCGACCAAATTGCCGCGCTGGCTTCAGTGAAACCGAACGAAGGCAGTACAATTACTTTTTCGGTGCCAGTCATGTCCGCGCTGACCGCCAAGACGCTTGCGAAAAACCTTTCACTTATCGCGAGCGCCAAGGCAAAGTCGCAGAAGGTCACTGACCTCGAGGGGCAGGCATTTGAGACCGAGAGCAACACGACGGTGACGAAGATAGCCAGTACCTTCACGTTCAAGGCCGAGGCGCGGTATTACAATGACGAATTTCTCCAGGTGGGTTACGGTCCGCTCCCGCCCACTGTCGGTCAAAAAACCACCTACAGGATTTTTTGGAACCTTGCGAATACGAGCAACGAAGTGACTGACGTTGTGGTAAAGACGACGTTGCCGGATAATGTCATCTGGACGGGGACGACATCGGTGTCTGCGGGCGAGAAGCTTGTCTATGACGATGCCGCGCGCACAGTAACGTGGAAAATCAACAGAATCCCTGTCGGCGTAGGGATTACTCTCCCCGAGCTTGAGGCGTACTTCGATCTGACGGTGACGCCCACCTCAGCGGATGTCGGCAAAATACTCGTCTTGAGCGAAAAGTCCGAGGCGACGGGCGTCGATTCATATACCGAGCAGAAGCTCGATATCACGAAGGAGCTTCTCACCACTGACTTAAGCTCAGACCCCAACGCCAAGGGAAAGGGGATAGTCGCCGAGGCAAAGACGCCGTAGGAACATTGAGCGTAGAAGTATTTATTTATCCCACCACTCCGAGCTTGCCTGCCCGCCCCTGGAGGGACCCGGAGTCCCGTTGTCGTACTTCGGAATGCTGAGCCCAATAGACAGTCTTTGCTGCGGGAAAAAAGTGTGTGTAACAAGGACCTTTAGGTTCGTAAGCCAGCGGCCATTTTCGCCAGCTCTTGGCAGTCTTGACAAAAACCCCAGGATATGATAGTATACGCGGTTACGCTAGTACTTCTTTATGTTCTTTGATAACTCGCTTACGCAGTTAGTTCGCAGTTAACGCACAGCAGTAATTGGACATAACGTCCATCGTCTCCAACAAACGGTCTTCACCGCATGGTGCAAGGCTAAGGGAGGTCCCGTGGAAAGCAAGAGTCACGTAGTTGTGGTCCCCAACGAGCTGACCATTGACAAGATGTTTTCACTCTTTGTGTACACGAGGGAGGTTCTTGGGTTTACCCTCGAACAAATGGACATCCACTTCGAGGATGAATATCTCGGGAAGGGTATTCCTGAAGGCATCCCTGACATTGACGTCAGGCAAAAGTACAACAAGCGCGGGTTCGGATCCGCGCTGGAGTGCCTCGCCAGGGTATTTCCGAAACTCCACCGGGTACTCGGCATGGATCACCTCATTGATATCCTGAACAGGAACAACAAGACAGGATATCTCAAATCTGACTCGTTGAGCCTCGTATGGCTTATTCGCCAAATGCCCCGCCTGGCTCACAACTGCTCACCACGGCAGCACCGGCTGTACATCATCGGACTATTCTGGTCGGTGTGCGAGATCTACTTCGCTGCCGCACAGAACGACGAAAACTGTGGTCTTGATACCGTAACCTCGCTTCAAAACCCTTTCACGATGGAGGGGTACATGAAGATGTGGGACACCATCGAGTCGGCGTATGAGGGCGATCCGCGCTTCAGTGAGTTCGACGAACTGTTCACTCGGGCTGACGCACGCGAGGAGCAGGCCCAGGAGCGAGCGATCGCAATCCAGCCGACGCACACCTTCGAGGTGAGATCCATCAACGGCGGCAAGGTTGTCGGTCACTACATCGAGAGCGATGACGATCGCGTCCCGCGCCGGTATTTTCACCTACATCCTGAAGTTCTGGTGCTGTTGGCGCGGAAACCGGAAAAGCGGAACTACGCCGTGTTTACTCGCGGCAGTCAGAACCTCAATCCGTTGTTCCAGGCTCTCTCGAACCAGGAGCCGGATCGCTGGGATCTGGTTCCCGGAGGAGGCAGTGCAATGCTGCTCAACGGATCCAGCACTCGTGCGCGCCAGGCTTCGGACTTGAAGCCATTGGAGCTGATTGAGCTCGTCACCACTCATCTCCGGTATCGGTCGCGCAGTGAGGCAAGGCGGCGCAAGTAGCGTCGCGCGTAAGCAAGTTGGACATGGCCCGGGGTCACGAGACATTTCGTCTTTGTGACCGCCGGGCTTTTTTCTTATTTATTAAGTCCACCAGTTTGAGCTGGTGAATTAGTTTTTATAGTATTAGACTGTGAGCGTCGCTGTGACTTGGAAGAAAGAAAATAACTGCCCCTCCGGGGCGGGCTCCACTTTTCTTTGCTCGTCCAAAAAAAAGTGGAGAGAAAAGAAAAGACGTCGCGGCGCAAACTCGGCCGTTTGGTCTATATCATTGTTCTATCGCCGGCCTCCCGTTCAGGGCCTGAGCCCTTCAGGGCCGAAGGCAGACAGTGCGCCGCGCGAGGGGAAGATGCGTTTCTAATGTTTTTGCATGCCAGCCCTCTTCAAGACACCAAAACTAAGCCTAGCCGCAAGATCTGGTTGCAGTTCATTTTCATTAATGAGACGGTACTAGAGTTTAAGTTGAAAGAAGTGAATAATCTTGCTATGGTACCCTTGAAACCTATGGAATCCCACCGAGTTCACACTGTCGTCATGTATCCCCGGCCGCACCCCGATAACATCGTCGCGCTATGGCTTTTGCGTGAGTTTGGGGAGGAGTATTTTCCGGGCGTCAACGAGGCCAAGATCGACTTTTGGAACCAGGTGCCGGCGGGCAAGACTCCCGAACAGTGGGAGTCGGAGGGATACCTGCTCATTGACCTTGGCGGCGGACGGTTTGACCATCACCACGAGGAGCATACGGACGATAAAACAACGTGCGCGACGACGCTTGTCGCCCGCTATCTCGGCGTGGACCAGCGCCCGGAGCTTAAAAAACTTTTAGAATTTGTGCGTCGCGACGATCTGGAGGGGCGGGGGACCATGTCAAAGGACACTATTGACCGTGCATTTGGTTTGTCTGCTGTCGTCATGAACCTGAACCGGGACTACCCGGATCACCCCGAATACGTGATTGAAGTGGTGACACGGATTGTCCTCGCGCATTATCATGAGGAGTACCGGCGAAAAGTGCTCATGCCCCAGGAGTGGAGCGAGCTTCTCCAACAGGGCAGAGCTTCACTTTTTGAAGTGCAGACAGCCGCTGGAAAAGTCCGCGTGGTGCAGATGGAGACCGACTCAAAAGCCATGGTGGGCTTTGTCCGCGCGATCCGAACTATCGAAGCTGACGTCGTCGTCCAGCGCCTCTCAAGCGGCCACACTAACATCGTGACCCGCCAGACTTCGCCCCGTCTGGACATGCGGCCGATAGCCGCCGCGGTGAGAAAGGCCGAAGCTGAAAAGAAACAGTACGAGACGGACGGCATATCCAAGGAACAATGGGAGAAGCCCCGCCGGCTCGAGGGGATCGACGAATGGTACTTCGATACAGCGGCTAATACCCTCCAAAACGGCGGCGCAGCGCGCACTGGGATTCCTCCCACCCAGCTAACACTAGAAGAGATAAAGGGTATCCTTATCCGCGAGCTCCCGCAATCGGTGCCGTTGCCCCGCCGTTCACCGCAGCATCTCGCCGACGAGCCGCGGACAATCCGCTTGGCCGATTTACCGCCCCGCACGAAGCGCGGCAGGTAAGCGGTAAAGTACATACAATAATACTACCGTGTATTCGACAACGGGCGGCTTTCTGGTAATCAACCGTGCCGGAAACCTTGCCTCTTCGGAGACGTTCTGGTACTCTGATTACGCTTTAAAAAACAGAACATTCAACAACTTATAGGAGAAGAAATCATGTCACTCATCAAGCTTAGTCCGATCGCAGAAACGTGCGGCGTGGAGGAGCGCCAGCTTACTCACGAGAGCTATTCTGTTGCTGCTGCTCCGACAAAGGATCATGCAAACAGTTCAGGGAAGGTCAGCGGGGGATTGCTCGCAACGCTCCTAGACGACACGATGGCCCGTTATCTGGCCCATGTTCTCGGCGTGCAGTCAATGATGACGTTGTCGCTCACCGTGCATTATCTCAGCGCGGTGCATGTAGGAAATATTCTCGCCATCTCCGTGCGCATTTCCCGCAAGGGGGACAAAATCTCCTATGCGGAGGGAACTATCGAATGCGGTGGCAATGTGGTCGCCCAAGCCATCGGCACGTTCGGCCATGCCGGTCCAAGGTTCCGGAATCTTGGGGAGCATGCGGGAGAGAAGTCCGAACAAGCGTCAGCCGTAGGCCTAAACGCTTGATTCCCATGGTTCATCTTTGCCACGGTCGGTTCATCCTTTGACTCTCATAGGATCTCTTACCGGTCGTGGTTTTTTTATTTGACCCCGTTAGAAAGTGTACAGGAACTTTTCTTAAGTATTTTAGGATTTTGAGTTCATGGAGGACTATTATTTCAATTTAAGTATTATGTACATTTTCTAACGGGGTTGACACTTGCCACCTTTTTTTGATAAAGTTTTTTAAATTGTCAAAACCTTGCGAAATAGGACGTTGTCAACCAGGAGGGAGAATACCATGAAGTGGACCAGCAGGTTCGTCATGTGCGCGGCATTGTTTTGCCTCATGATCGCGCAGGTTTCGGCACAGCACGCGCCGAGCCGGGACACAACGAATGCCATGAGGTACTTCGACAAAATCAAGCTCACCACCGGCCTGAAATGGCTGGACTATATGGTGGGAGATGTGAACCGTGGCACGTACAACGCCGAGAAATTGAACTTAGAAATCGGCAGCGAGGACTTTAATCTGTACACCTTCGACCTCAAGATGAACGGGTATCATGGAGTGGATCTCGCTGGACTCGGCGCCAACGCCAATGAACAGGCCTCGGGGTTCACCATTCCTGCGAACTCTGCACTCTCGTTTCGAGGGGTGTACAACAACTGGATTGAGTACGGTTCAAATGTGGCTACCCATGCCGGCGGAGTCTATGCTGATTTCCAGCGGGACTCGACCTGGCAAGCCGAACTTGGTGTTGAACAGTTTTTCGCGAAGGCGCCGGAAGTCTACTTTGGGAACCTTATCCGGCGGACAGGGGACAACTTTCCGCTCTTTGAACACGTGACGGCCGGGTATTCAGCTCGCTTTAACCAGGATGACGGGAGTGACCATCACTTTGAACACCGCTACCAGTTTGGAGGCATCATCCCGGTCGTTGACAGCGTCGCGTACATTGCCGGTTCCATAAGCGGGAGGCTGAACCCGGTATCCTGGAACAGTCACGATCGCGGATACTATGTGGCGTTTGCACTTCCCGTGTCCTTTCAAGACACTAGCGGATGGGCGCCCAGCGCGTTCGTCAGCTTCAGGTCCAAACCAGGAAGCAAGAGCGCGATGGCGTTTGGGGGGTTCGGTGGAAAGGCCATCAACTTACCAGTGGTCAATGCTCTTCTCCAGTCCGGTTTTGAAACACAGTTGATTCCGACCCGCGTGGTGAACAATCGATCATTCAACATCGCTGTTCTCAGCGCGCATACAAGCGAGTTCGGCAGGCTCGCATGGGAGGCGGTCTGGTACAAGTTTGACATCTCGGAACATGTGTCTGCAGTCGAGTCTGAATACGGGCTGTACTACACGGTTCCAAACTGGTCCCCAGCAGGCCTTAAGAGATGCTTCGTCGGCGTGGTCGGCTCGCATGAAGACCAGATACTCTTTGACACTAAGACGTACCAGCTCAAGAGTACCGGCCACACGCAGTATATCGTCGAGCTCGGCGGGCGAGCGCGCATCGGCGTTCCTCGTGACCGTCGCAATGAAAAAGGATTCCTTCGCGTCGGCATATCAACGCTCCTCGGCAGCTCCGGCTACGAGGGCACCATGCTCGAGGCGACGGCATGGTTTTGAACATTACAGTTTGTTTCGGCATCCAACTTGTGCGGATGCCTTTTTTTATTTGACACGCACTACCCTTTTTCAATAAGATAGAGTCAACGATAACGAAACATACATCGTCATTTCCCATCTCAAGGAGGAGTACCGTGTCCACAAAAAGCGTTCTGCTCGTCGCACTGGCAATCGGCCTTGTCACGCTGGTAGCTTCAACACCTACCTACTGGTTCGACTTGCTGCCGTGCTACGGGTTTATTCTGGCAGTGCTTCTCATGGTCCCGGGCGCCAGTAGCCGGTTAGGGCATGTGGCTATTGTGCTCGTGCTTGGCTTTACTTTTTTCCTACTCTACACCTTCAAGCTCCAGATGCCGGAATATCTGCTGAGATATTTCACGAGGCCCGGTCTCGTCATCGGCCGCGGAATGGTCATCTTCGAGACAGTGGCCCTGGGCATTTTGGCTGTCCTGATGCCGAAGGATTTTAAGATTCCTTATGGCATCCGGGAAATGGACGGCAATAAGCAAGCGATGCTGATTCTCGCTATCTACTGTGCCGTCTCCATCATAGTGCGTAAGACATGCGGTGAGCAGGCATTCAACATTTTCTTTTTCCTCTTTTCCATCCCAGCGGCCTTCACAATCCTGTTTGTGGAGCTGGCAAGCCCACGCTTCATCACTGCCTGTGGTATAGCTGTAGTTGGATTATCCATAGTCGGGATCTTTATGAAGCTGAACATGGTGCAGGCTCTATCCGCTCATCAGGTTGTACTTACCGCCATGATGGCATGTACGGTGATTTTTGCCGCGATCCTGTACCTTTTCCGCCTGCCGACGGCTGGGGAGGCATCGGCAAGAACTTCTACAAGTTTTACTGATCTCTCTCAGACAACTCCGTATGACGGAGCACCGTCACGCACTCCTTGAACTTCCGTGAGTTGTCCTATTTGCGGCGTTTCCATTCTGGATCGCCGTTTTTTCATATCTAAAACAAGAGGGGTGGCCCAGTCACTCGCGAGCAGTGGGGTTGACATGTCCACGCGTCTGTGATAGTGTGAAGTGCTCTTTGTACAACGAATAGGACTCAATTGCGGGCATAGGATGCCTGAACGTTCGTTGGAAAAAGGAGTCTCCAATGTCAGTGCCGAGAATACCGGTGATTTTCGTTGCGGGACGAAATGATCTGGGTATCCCCAAAGACGTTTGCGAACAGATTCGCACCGTGACACCGGCATCCGTCGCCGTCACCAAATCTGTCGCGACCCTTACGCAGTTTTGTGAGGAATCAGTCGTCCCGGATCTGGTCATCGTGACCAATCTGGAGAATACGGGGATCGACACGCCGACCGTAATCAAACGGCTCCGTGAGCTCGGTATACAGGTTGCCGTGATGGTGAGCACGCTCACCGAATCGGCAATCAGAAGCATGGGAGTGCACATCATCCGGAAACCGGCGCGATTGGGCCCGCTCATTGAGTGCGTCATACGCGCGCTTCCGGCCAGGGCGTAGCAAGTTGTATCTGCACGCCACGCCGCCACCCTACGTTCTCTTGGTGGCGGTTCTTTTGTTACACTTGACGAAATGAAAAGCTTGCGTTAGTGTACGTTATTCGACATCATAGGTAAGCCAAAAAAGAAACCCCAAAAAACTGCTCATTCGAAAGGAGTATGCTATGCTTCCAAGTGATTTGCGGATTGTCGTAATGGGCAAGACCGAAGACATGCCCAGAACGATCACGGAGGAAATTCAGGCCATGTTGCCATCAGCGTTGGTTGAGACCTGGCCGGCAACGCGGAACATCCCTGAGGGACCGACGGGGTTCAACCTTTGTGTGCTGACGAACAGCACATTCGAGGACGGGTTGACCGCTGTCCAGATCATCGAGGCCAACCCTCGTCCCAGCTTCCTGATCTTCGTGGATGGTGATACGAGGTCCCAGTTTGAGGGCGCCGGGAGTAATGTTCACCTGGTGGACAAGCCTGCTACGGCAATGAAGCTGGTCGCCGCAATCCTCGAAGCGGTGCCGGATGAGGAGTTTGCCGCTACTGAGTAGCTCGTGCAGACTAACAGCAATGTGCTTTGCCTCTGTCATGGATGACGGAGGCCTTTTTTGTTGCACGTTAAAGGGTATTCTGTTACAATGTGGAAACATTCCACATCCATTATGAACGGAGAAGTAGACAACCAGCCGCTTACAAAAAAACAACGACGTGCACTGCGCCGAGAAGAACGCAGGCTTGAAGTGGCAAAGGGGCATCGTAAAGGCGTCATCGGCAAGATTGTTGTTGTCGCCAGCGTCGTTGTGGTTATCGGGGGGATTGGCTGGCTGATCGTGAAAGGCGGAGGCGGCGCAACAACTCCGCTCGCGCCTGACAATGACCCCTTCAAAGGGTCTGTCACGGCAAAGGTAGTTATTAATGAGTTTTCTGACCTGCAGTGTCCCGCATGCAAAGCGGCTGAGCCTGTCATTAAGCAGGTGATAGACACCTACGGGGACAAAATAAAGTTCATCTATAATAATTTCCCTATTCCGTCGCACCAAAACGGCAGAAATTCTGCCATTGCCGGCGAATGCGCCTTCGACCAGGGCAAATTCTGGGAGTTCCATGATTTACTTTTTGACAAGCAGGATACCTGGGGTAACATTTCGAATCCGAAAGACACCTTTGTCGCTGATGCTATCTCGCTTGGGATGGACGGCACAAAATTTGCCGCGTGCTATGACGGTTCAGACGCAAAGAAGAGGGTAGACTATGACGAGTCCGAAGGCAACGCAGCCGGAGTGAACTCCACGCCGACATTTATAATCAACGGGCAAAAGATAGTCGGCGCCCAGCCTTTTGAAGAATTTAAGAAAGTCATTGACGCCAAACTGTCTGCTGTCCAATAATTCATTTCCCGCCGCAATGAGCGGAGGGAGTCCTTTCGCGTACATACTATGATCCAAACTCGTAAAGCTTCACTCAAAGACGGTCCCGTCATCATCGGGCTGCTTTCCGCATTTTACAACTTTTCAGATCCCGAGGAGGCTTGGGAAGTTTTTCACCGGGAAATGTCCTTGCACTATCATTTCAGGGTAGCAGAGGAGGAAGGCGAAATACTCGGCGTCATGAGCTGGAGGATGCACGGCCTGCCCAAGCACGGCATCATGAAGCTCAAGCGGATTGCCGTCGCGCGTGAATATCCCGACAGGGAGGCGGTGCTCGAAATGCTTTTTGATTCGACAGTCGCTGATGCTGATTATTATTACCGCCAGCAGGAGTCCCAGCTGAGAAAAGTGTACATAGTCACACCTCAGCAAAATTCTTTCGTTCAAAGTTTCATGGAAGAAAAAGGGATGACGCTTGAAGCCGTCCTGCGAAGCCACTACTACCAGGGCAGGGACGAATGCATGTATTCGCTGTTCACAGCGTAATACGTATTGGTGCATACGCTGCAATATGGGGTACCGTCCACCTCGTAGACTCGGAGTGGTGTGTTTTAAGTTCGTTGAGATTGACGCAATTTAATATTCGGGAATATACTTTTAACAGTCGAAAACAAGCGAACAAAGGTCGTTTCAAAACCGGAGGGAAGAATGCCAAAAAATGGGAGTTTGCTGGACGTCCTGATGTGGGTGGTCGGCGCAACGCTCGGTCTTGCACAGCTATTTCTGCTTCATAGCAGGGGCGCGGCTGTTCTCATGCTGTTTGCCACGTTGTTGTTAGCGGCCATCAGCTACTATGCCACTATAGAGAGTTGCATGAACCAAAGCCACGAAGTATTTCGCAAACTGTGGTGGCACGGCGGGCTCAAGGAGATCATCAAGTTCTTGGCCGCACTGGATGCCTTGATGTTGTTTTTGGCTGTGTCTACGGCCCTCGGGAGTTACACTGTATTTTGGCCCGGGGTAATAGCCAGTATTGTGGCGCTGAATGTCGCCGCGCTCTTTAGCGGTTTGTTTGCCGCGCTGCGTACCCATCTCGACCTCGTTAACTAATTTACAAGGATTCTACTGCTGGCCACGTTTGCTCGTGAGCCAGTATTTTTTTGCCGCATCTTTGACTTTTTCTCAAAAAAATGCTAAAATAAACAAGTAAAAAATAAAAAATATGGCGAAAAACGCTGCAAAGGCGGCAACGAAGTACATTATTGTCGAAGTTGTTCTTGATATCGTCTATTTTCCCGTCTGGTGGTATACCAAGGGGCTGGCGAAACTCGCCCGTTTTTGTTTTGAAAGCGTTGAAAGGATGGCCGGCAACCTCTCACTCGGTATCTGGATGAAGAATATGTTTACGCCGATGTTCGGCCAGTACGACTGGCAGGGGAGACTGATCAGCTTCATGATGCGTACCGTCATGCTTGTCTACAAATTTATTGTCTTTATTATCTGGCTGGCGATAATCCTGATTCTTTTTGTCGGATGGGTTGCGGCGCCTTTGGTCGTCGTGTATTACATCTTTTATCAGTGGTTTCATATTCCTTTTCCTTCTTTTGTCACGCGTTAACCTATGGCCCAACCAGCGCCACAATCATATGTCCTGCTGACCTGCCCTGTCTGTTCCGGGAGCGGGCGAGAGGGCGGCAGGCGCTGTACCCGCTGCCAGGGAAAAGGAGAGGTTGCATGGCTCTCGGGAGAATATGTGTATTGGGGGCACGCGATAGACAGGCTCAGCATTCTCGAGGAAAAGATGGAGCGCATAGTCAAAGGCCTGATCAACGGCCTTCTCCTTGCTTTTGGCATTGCGGGGATTGTATTCGCTTTTTTAACTCTCGCTGTTTCCTTGAAAGCCGGTCATCTTCCGTGGCAGTTTCTCGCAGAGAGGAACGGCTATATGGCTTTTTTTGCCTTAAGCCTCTTGACGGATCTGTATGCGTATTCACGGATAGACCGCGAATCGACAATGCGCCACTCAGTCAGGCGACGATCGTATGAACTCGACGCCACGCTCGAGGAGCCCGATGCGCTGTTTACCCGCTGGGTAGACTCGCCGAAAGAGAACTCAGCTGATGCATCCGTCGCTTACACTCCGCAAGCTATCGCTGCGCTTGAACAGTCCTGGATTTTTGCCCAACGGATCAGACAGCAGACAGTCCACCCTCTCCATCTTTTTGGCACGCTCCTGTCGCATACGGACGTACGCGTGCTTCTGGGCCGTCTCGGCGTGGATACGCGAATCCTGGCTGAAAAGATAGCCCGTGAAATAGAGCGCTTGGAATTCGGATCATCCACGGATACTGATCTGTCTCCAGGCATAAAGACGATTCTCCTCGCAGCGTACCGGGAGGCGTTTATGACGCGCAGGGAACGGGTTGATATTCTCCAGATGCTTATTGCCGTAGTCGAGGCGGGGGGAGCTCCGCAGGAGATACTCTATGACATGGAAGTCGAACTCCAGCAAATTCGCAATGTCGCTGAATGGATACTGATGCACAGGATAAGGATGGAGCGTAAAAGGACCTGGCAACGCCGGGCGGGCCACAAACCAAAAGGACCCGTCAACCGTGCGTACACGTCACTGGCCACTCCATTGCTTGATCGTTTCAGCCATGACCTCACCCATTTGGCAGTTACCGGCTCGCTCCCGCTCTCTGTCGGCCGCGAAAAGGAGCTCGACGAGATTTTTCGAATCATTGAAGGGGGAAAAGGCAACCCTCTCCTTGTCGGCAATCCGGGCGTGGGCAAGGAAAGCATTCTCGAAAACATCGCGTCGCTCATGGCATCAGAAGAAGTCCCGGAGATTCTCCAGGACAAGCGTCTCATCTCGCTTTCCGTCGCCTCGCTCGTCGGCAGTTCCGGCCGCCAGGGCGAGCTCGAGGGGAGACTGATCCAGCTTGTCAATGAAATTGTCCGTGCAGGCAACATCGTCCTGGTGGTGGATAACCTCCAAAATATGGTCGGGGTGTCCACCGAAGGCGCGCAAAACCTTGATATTGCCGATATTTTTGCCCAAGCGCTCGAAAAGCAGCTTTTGATCGCACTCGGCACGACGACCCCGCAGGACTATCGCAGGTATATCGAGACTTCGGGAAGTCTCATGAGAGTTTTCCAGCGCGTGGCTGTGGAAGAACCGGATGAAAATGAAACAATAAAAATTCTTGAAAGCAAAGTCGGATTTGTCGAATACAAAAACGGCGTTATGTTTTCTTACAAAGCTCTGGAGCAGATAGTCCGCCTCGCGGGGCGCTATCTCCATGACAGGTTTCAGCCGGAAAAATCAATAGCTATCATGGAAGAAGTCGGAGTGCACGTTAGAAAGAGGAAGGGCAAAAACGCTTTAGTGACAGCCGATGATGTCGCCGAAGTGGTTTCCTCGCGAACAAATGTTCCCGTGACCCGCGTGACGGAAAAAGAAAGCGAGAAGCTCCTCCATCTCGAACAGCGCATCCATCAACGCGTCATCGGGCAGGACGAAGCCGTCATTGCGGTATCGACGGCGCTCCGTCGCGCTCGGGCCGAGCTCCGCGATATCAAGCGTCCTATCGCCAACCTGCTTTTCCTCGGTCCGACGGGCGTCGGGAAAACAGAATTGGCAAAAACTGTCGCCGACGTGTATTTCGGGTCTGAGAACACGATGATCCGTCTCGATATGTCCGAGTACCAGGAACAATCGAGCATTAATCGGCTCATCGGAGCTCCTCCGGGGTACCGCGGAGAAACTGAGGGCGGGTTCCTGACCGAGAGCATCCGCGCGAACCCGTTTTCCCTCCTGCTCCTTGATGAGCTTGAAAAAGCCCACCCCGACATTCTTAACGTATTTTTGCAGGTCATGGATGACGGACGGCTCACCGATGCG
This sequence comes from bacterium, assembly GCA_021815445.1. Taxonomy (GTDB): domain Bacteria; phylum Patescibacteriota; class Patescibacteriia; order UBA10025; family UBA10025; genus JAKAGM01. Next base: position 77,717 of record JAKAGM010000001.1, read on the forward strand.
ACGGGGAGGACGGTTGACTTTACCAACACGATCATCATAGCCACATCTAACGCGGGATCAGTCCGGATCCAGGAGGGTATCAAGTCGGGGCTCACTATCGAGCAAATAAAAGTTTCACTGGTCAATGAAGAGCTTAACCAGTATTTCAGGCCCGAATTCCTCAACAGATTCGACAGTGTGATAGTCTTCAGGCCCCTTACTTTTGACGAGATAGTGAAGATAGTCAGCCTGATGCTTGCCCAGGTCGCCGTCCGCCTCTCAGCAAAGGGCATTGCACTCCAGGCCTCCCCGGAAGCGATACAGGAATTAGCGCGCGTCGGATTTGATCCCGTCTTTGGCGCACGGCCGCTTCGCAGGGCTATCCAAGAGCGGGTGGATAATGCCCTCGCAAGCTATCTCCTGCAAGGAAAATTAGGCAGGCGGGATGTCGCTGTTCTCGAACCGGGCGGACAGATCCGGGTCGAGCGGGCGCGGGAGTTATAACTTTCACATAACACAAAAACCCCGCAAGGAGGATAAGGGTGTGTTTTGGGGTGGAGCCGAGGGAACCCTAAAGCGTGCTGGTGATTCCCGAGTAGACAAAGACGACAATAGCCCATGAAAGCAGCACAACCATAAGGCCGACCACCGCCCATTTGATGATCTCTTTTCCCTTTGTCACGCGCTGTTCATTGCCTGAGGAGGTCATCCACATAAAACCGCCCATGATGATCATCGCGACGGCGACAAGACCGAGGAATCCGAGTGCGTATTGGATGATATTAATGGCAAGACTCCGGGCGTCGGTACTGGGTAAATTAAGGGTTTTTTGGTAATTGCTGCCGGGGTCGAACTCAATGGCCTCACTTGGCGCCAGCATGGCAAAAGTGAGGACAAAAAGGATGGCAAGACTCAACGCGATACTGATAATGTGAAAGTGTTTTTCCGGCCGTGGCATAGCTCTAGTATAAAGAAGGAAGCCGCCAATGGTCAATAGGTTCAGAAAGACAGGTTATATGCTGTTACGCGGCTTGACATTATGGCCGAGAAGGTATACGTTCCCGTGAAGACAGTACATTTCTGCCTGGAGGGAAATATGCGCATTGTCATCATATCTCTCGTGCCTGTATGTTCGGTCGTAGCTCTTCTTGCGCCTTATCACGAGACATTTGTGGCTTTCGCGATCGTTATTTTCATATTCGCTGGTATGGCCAATACCAAGCCACGAAATAGTGCTTTTTTCAGTTCGCTGTTCCGATCCATTTTCAGTCGATAGGGGTGCATTCGACGAAACTGATGAATGCTGCCACTCAGCCTCCTTAGTCCACTCGCCGATGCAACTTCGGTTCGGGCCCGCACAAAAATCCCCAACGTATGTTGGGATTTTTTATATTGTGGAAATATCAGTGTGTTAACACATTGGTACATATTATTTCCTATTCATTCCCAGTTGACGCCCCTGAGACCGGGTGCTAGGATTCCCTGAAGTTGTTCTTTCCACAATGCAAACAAAGGGAGCATACCATGCATAAACGTATCGGCGGTGGCACGATCGAAACTATCACTATCTCAGTCGATGGGAGACTTCAGCAGGTACCCGCGCGCGTCGGCCTTTTTGGGACCGGGATCTGCGTCATCCATGACGGTCCCCGAAACCTTGGTGTCCCATATTGGGAAAACCAGCTCGTCCATGAACTTCGTGAGGGAGGTGAAGAGGATCTCGCAGTTTTGTATACGCCTGACAACCTGGTCTATCAACGGATTCAATCGGTCTTTTCCGGGGTACGCCAGGCGCTGCGCATACTCGACGGCAACTACGGAGTTTCATTTGCTGCGGGGATGAAAGGGAGGCTGGTCGGGGCTGTCGCCACATTGAGAATGATCAATAGCGCGGCGACAGGACTGTGGACGACGACTATCGAAACTCAGATCGAAGGATTTCACAAACTGGTCGAAAGGCTCATCGGGCAGATCGGCACCCGGCCGACTGACTACCGGAAGCGGGAGGTATTAAAGATCGCCGAGGCGATCTCAGACGGGAAAGACAGCACCGGCAGAGTCAACCAGACTGTCGTCATGGCCAAGTCTGTCGCCGGAATGAACCGCGTCGAATCAGTCATTGACGGCATCCTCAGTATCGAGCCAGTCATAGTCGCGCGGCAGCGTGCGTTCATCAACATGCTTCATCTTGCGGAGGGCGTCACGATTGGTGCAAGGGAATTTCTCGAAAAGCTCTTTGCGATGGAGAATGCTGCCATCTCGTCTGCCAAGCCCCAGATCGATTCAGCGCTTGGTTTCTACATTCAGGAGTTCACCGAGATGGACTTCTCGCCATATTTCCGGACTTTCTACATGTGCGCCCGCGAATTCGGTGATGCGCAGAAGCACCTTCGGGAGGATCGCGTTGATGAAGCGCTTGCTGTGCTTCGCCAAAGCCTCGAGTCGCTCAAAATCAGGGTTGTGCGAACCGATGTCGAACGCCTCCTCCTGGTGATCGAGCTTCACAGGATCAATCCTCGGGAACATAAGGTGGATATCCGCCATATTCACAGTACGCTTGGCGACGCGGTGAAGACACTGAGTGCCGTGAATGAAAGCGGTTTTGCCCTTCCGGTTACCGAAGAAGCGGTCAGGTCCCTTTCGTACGCACGAGAGCTTATAGCTACGGCGAACTCAGTGAGTTCGCTCAACGCGGAATTCGATCATACGGTTCGCGAGGGCATCAAACTTCTCTAATGTACATTCAAGTAGTAACTCCCTTCGGGGAGTTTTTTTATTCATGATGTATGAATTGATGAGAACACCAAAACATTTTTTTCCTCATCTTGACACTTATAATAAGGAGAAATAAGATGCTATTAATGCAGTTCTTTTCTATTTCGATCTCTATGTCAGCTGATTCCATTCAATCTTCGATAACCCTTTGATGGTACTGTCATGAAAAGGAGGATCCGTGTATGGATAGAGTAAGAAAGTCATTACTGGTGTCGGCAGTGGGCTTAATTGTGCTTGTCGGTGCGCTTGTGATCAAGAACCAGCCCGCGCCTCGCGCACTTGTGTGGGCGGGGACCATCTATCCGGTGATCACCGGGCTTATCACCCTGCTCTTTGCCAGGTATGAGCGCATGAGGGCAATGGCTTTCGTGGTGCTAGCTGGCGGCGCAGTGATGATGATCTGTGCGGCTACCCGAATGCAGGGTGAGTGGCAGTACTCAACCCTTGCGGTCGAAATTGTCGTTATGTCAATCGTGACGTGGGCGATTCCGACTCAGGTCGTCGTACCCCGGTGGTCTGAGAATCTGCCGGATAGTCTCGACCATTGCTTCTAGCCCCCGTGATCAACAATCGGATCTTTCTCCCGATTTTTTCTTCAGGCGCAGCTTGAATGAAGGTTGGGAGTTTTTTTAATTTGTAGAGTACCAATGTGTTAACACACTGGTACGTCTCATTTTTTTTACGGCATCGGCTGTTTATAGTCCACCGTACCCAAGTAGTATTGACATAACAACTTTCATATAATAAGGTTGGTGAACAAAATATCGCACATCGTCAATTTACGTACGACAAGATAACCAGTTGAATGTACAGGAAGGAGTATAAAGGATGCAGAATCCGGAAATTGTTGTTGATGAGAAGGTAAGCAAGATTACCATCCACCGTGTAGCTGACCGTCTCGGAATCGCCGCGGAGCTGTTCGGACGTCTGGGCGAGGAGGGACTGTGCGTCGGCATTATGACAGTCGGTGACATAATCGATAGTCACACGGACATATCGATTATCGTGGCCGCGGATATCGCCGACAGTACGATGAAGGCGCTGGAAAGCATGCGTGAGGAGCTTGGAGCTTCCACGGTCACTCGCAGCAACGACGCTGTGGCTATAAGCGTGCTTACCAAAAGCATGCATCAACCCGGTTTTGCGGGCCGTGTTTTTCGCGCGCTTACTGCCGCAAACGTCAGAATCGACATGATCACGGCGATGAAAGAAGGCATGACCTGCGTCATTGACGAACGATTTCAGGATACAGCTCTTGAGGCGCTCAGATTGGAGTTCCCGGAGGCAAAAGAATCCTGATTGCGCCAGATCTCGACGGTGTTAAAATCGTTCTCCGCCCCCTCATTATGAGTGCGGGCTTTTTTTTGTGTAAGTGCGTTTGTAAGGATTAGCAAAAATCAGTATACTAAATGCATTCATATGCCAGAAACCACTATCATGGACAAGTTAATTTCCCTCTGCAAACGGAGAGGTTTCATTTTCCCATCAGGTGAAATGTACGGCGGATTGCAGGGGTTCTGGGACTTCGGCCCTTTGGGGGTAGAGTTAAAAAACAACATCAAGCGCTCATGGTGGAAACGGTTTGTGCAGGAACGTGGAGACATAGTCGGCCAGGACGCGGCGATTATTACAAACCCAAAAGTATGGGAAAAGAGTGGTCATGTCGCAGGATTTCATGACGCGTTAGTTGAATGTAAGAAATGTCATAAAAGATTTCGTAAGGAAGATTTTGATTCTATAAGTCAGTTCGATCATTACAAGAATGATATAAAAAGTAGGAAAAGTTTTTTATCGCAAATGAAATGTCCCTATTGTTTGGCTGAAGTACAAATAGGGAAAATTTTTACAGAACCTAAGAGCTTTAATCTAATGTTCAAGACGTTCGTTGGTCCGACAGAGGATACTGCCAGCGAGACGTATTTGCGCCCTGAAACGGCCCAGAATATTTTCGTTAACTTTGATACGGTGCGCCAGTCCATGCGGTTAAAGGTTCCTTTCGGAATTGGACAGATAGGTAAAGCATTCCGGAATGAAATAACCCCCGGCAATTTTATCTTCCGCTCGCGCGAATTCGAGCAAATGGAGATTGAATACTTTGTAAATCCGAAGGATGACGAAAAGTGGTTCAAAACGTGGGTTGATGCGAGCTACCAGTGGTTTACCGATTTAGGGCTCAAGAAAGAAAATCTGAGATTTTTTGAGCAGCCGAAAAAGGAGCTTGCCCACTATTCAAAAGCGACGACCGATATTGAATACAAGTTCCCGTTTGACAAAGGTTGGGCAGAGCTGATGGGTATTGCAAACAGGACTGATTACGATTTGAAAGCACATGGCCTGACGTACCGTGATGAAGTCTCCAAAGATGAGTTTGTGCCGTACGTCATTGAGCCGTCTGCGGGAGTAGACCGCGCGGCGCTGGCATTCCTACTGGATGCATACCATGAGGTTGAGGGCGGGCGGTCAACAACGACTGAAAGCAATAAGGAACAGGAAACCGTTCTCCGTCTGCACAAGGATTTGTCACCCGTAAAAGTTGCCGTTCTGCCGCTCTCGAAAAAGCAACAACTATCATCGGTGGCCCAGGGACTAGCCGAACAGCTTCGCAAAAAATTCACGACAGCGTATGACGAGGTGTCGTCCATCGGGCGCAGGTATCGCCGGCAGGATGAGATAGGCACGCCGTATTGCGTTACAGTGGATTTTGACTCTTTGGAAGATAAAAAGGTCACGGTTCGTGATAGAGATACGATGAAACAGGATAGGGTTGCTACAGGGGAGCTAGTCGAATATCTAAGTGAAAAGTTGAACATATGATTGTCAAAAGAACGAAGTTATCCAATGGGATGAAGGTGCTTTTTGTGCCCCTGCATGACACCGAGGCGGCGACGGCGTTGCTGCTGGTGAAAGTCGGATCGAGATATGAAACCAGGAAACTCAATGGCGTCTCTCATTTTATTGAACATCTGATGTTTAAAGGTACGGTGAAACGTCCGACGACGCTGGAAATCTCTCGGGAACTGGACGGCGTCGGCGCTGAGTATAACGCGTTCACGTCCAAAGACCATACCGGTTACTACATCAAGCTCAGCTCAGAAAAGCTTGAGCTCGCACTCGACATTCTCTCCGACATGGTATTCCAGTCGACGTTTGATCCCAAGGAAATCGAACGAGAGCGGGGAGTGATTGTCGAGGAGATCAATATGTACGAGGACAACCCGATGATGTATACCGAAGACCTATTCGAGGAGACGGTCTTTGGCGACACGCCTCTCGGATGGAAAATAGCCGGTCCGAGGGAAAATATCCGCTCTACAACCCGCGACGATATTCTGACTCTCCGCGACGCCTACCATGTGCCGTCGAATATGATCCTGGTGATTGCCGGTCGGTTGCCTGCAAATATCGCTTCTATGTCAAAAAAATATTTCAGCGTGCCAAAGATGAAAAAGCGCGGCAAACCGTTTGTACGGTACGGTCTCAGTCAGCATGCACCCCGTGCCGCTGTTCATTACAAGGACACTCATCAGGTGCAGATTGCGCTGGGGGTTCCGGCGTACTCGTATTATGATCCTCGAGTATATGCGCTCACTCTTCTTAGCGTCATCCTCGGCGGCAACATGAGTTCGCGGTTATTTATCTCAATCCGCGAACGGCAAGGGTTGTGTTACTTTATTCGCTCGACGGCGAACACGTATGAGGACGCGGGGACGTTTATGATCCAGGCGGGGATAGAGCGAAAGCGGATTAAGCATGCGATTACAGCGATTATTCAAGAACTGTCGCTTATGAAGAAAAAAGGCGTAACTTCTGACGAGCTTGCGAAAGCAAAAGAGTTTTTGCGCGGAAAACTTATTTTGAGCCTTGAAGATTCGGAAAATATCGCTTCGTGGGTCGGCAAACAACTGCTTTTCCGCAACACGGTCCTGAGCCCCGAACAGCAGCTCAAAAAAATCCAGCGCGTAACGGCAAAGCAAGTGCAAGTAGTTGCCCGGCAGCTTTTTACCGGCACTCGTCTGAACCTCGCCCTCATAGGCCCGTACCGGAAACCGGCCGAGTTCCGAAGACTTTTACGAATGTCCTAGCCGGTATATACTAGCTCTATGGAAAAGAAAGACACTGCCATCAACGTAAACATCTCGTCGCTGACCATAGTCAAAATTCTGATTATCGGAATGCTTATATGGTTTCTCTACCTCGTGAGGGACGTGGTGCTGATTTTGCTCGTCGCTATCATTCTCGCTTCCGCGTTTAATCCGTGGGTCAATTGGCTCCAAGCCCGCAAGATACCCCGGGTACTCGGTGTTTTTATTATTTATCTCGCCGTGTTCGGTGTCATAAGTTTGTCCATCGGGCTGCTGATTCCTCCTCTCGCGGAACAAATCCAGCAAATTTCACACAATTTCCCTCAATATTACCAGCGCATTACCACGGACTTTCAGAACTTCAAGGATTTTTCAATTTCCGGCGGTCTTCTCGGTAACATCAACAAGACGCTTGAATCGTTCCAGGTCAATATCGCCAACACGACTTCGGGATTTTTCTCTTCAGTTATCAGCGTCTTCGGCGGGTTCTTCGCGTTCATCGGCGTTGTAGTAATTACGTTCTATATGCTCGTCGAGGAGAATGCGATAAAGAGGTTTGTGCGCGCCATAGCTCCGGAGAATTACCAGCCGTACCTTATCCTGTTATCCAATAAAATCCAGGATAAAATAAGCGAATGGCTCAAGGGGCAGCTCATCCTTCTCCTGATCATCGGGGCCATGTCGTATGTCGGACTGCTCATTTTGGGCGTTGACTACGCTCTTGTTCTTGCCTTATGGGCGGGGCTTACGGAGTTTATCCCGTTCCTCGGGCCGTTTCTCGGCGCAATCCCCGCGGTATTTATCGCCTTTACCATCAGCCCGTTAAAAGCGTTGCTCGTCATCGGGCTGTACATCCTTATCCAACAGCTTGAAAATCATTTCATCGTGCCGCGGGTGATGTCCAAGGCTGTCGGCTTAAATCCGTTAATTATTATTATCATCATGCTTGTCGGGGCGAAACTCGCGGGTATCATCGGAATTATTTTGGCTGTCCCTGTGGCGCTCATGGTAGAGGTCTTTGTGAGGGATTTTTTCCAAAAGCGAGGGGCGGACCTGCCGCGCCAGATTGCCAAAGACATACAATAACGAGCAAGTAAAGGACCGTGTGGTTGACTCGGCGAAATGTTTTTGATACCTGTAAAAATAAGTTTGAGTTGGTGTATTTTTCGCTTACCTGAGCTTACGAATATCGCAATATGTTCAAAAGAAAATAACTGCCCCTCCGGGCGGGCTCCACTTTTCTTTGCTCGTCCAAAGAAAAGTGGAGAGAAAAGAAAAGACGTCGCGGCGCAAACTCACCCCACCCCATCGGATGGCGTGGGGTTCAGACAGTGCGCCGCGAACAAGATACTATTTTACGGGGTTTTTGGGAATAGGCCAATGTAAGTTGTTATGACAGAAATCACCATTGGGAACCTCTGGTAGCCCATTTTTTGGTATAAAGAAAAGGGCGGGAGATGCTCATGATCCCCATCCCCCGAAGTGCGATTTTGCTCCTACCATTTGATTTTCGATCTCTTTCGGCGTTTATGACCCCTTTTACGATCACGCCTTTCCCGAGCGATACGGGTGATTTCGGCGATGTGCCTTCGCCTCCCAGGAGAGCTGAATTCTTGGTGCAACTTCAGCTCCTTCATGACACCTGACTTTTCGACGGTTTTTTGAAAACGTTTCATCGCTCTCTCAAAACTCTCGTCGCCTCTCACCCTCACCCCAACTCCTCCGTGCATGCCTCCTCCTTGATAGGCCAGGTGAACGTTGGTATTTATCACAGTGTAGTGAGAGGGCGTTTTACTGTCAAGCATGGAGTGAGGTACACTATAGGCACTATGGGAACACTCTCAGTTATCGCCACGCCAATAGGAAATCTCGAGGATATCACGCTTCGCGCCTTGCGGATATTGAAAGAGTGCGACGCGGTCCTTTGCGAGGATACCCGCCAGACCCAGAAACTGTTGGGGCATTTTGACATTCACAAACGCGTCATCAGCTACCACCAGCATTCGAGCGAGGAGCGGACCCAGGAGATTCTCGACCTCCTTCGAGCGGGTAGAAAGCTGGCTTTAGTGAGTGACAGCGGTACCCCGGCAGTGTCCGACCCTGGAGGAAGGCTTGTCAGACGGGTTCGCGACGAGTTTAGAAGCGATGTTATTATTAACCCCATTCCCGGCCCTTCGGCGGTGACAGCTGCAGCGTCGGTGGCAGGAGTCCCCACCGACGAATTTCTTTTTCTCGGATTTCTGCCTCACAAAAAAGGCAGACAGACGCTGGTTAAGGAGATCGCCGACTGTAAACGGACTCTCATCTTTTACGAATCCCCGCACCGTATCCACAAGGCGATGGAGCAGCTCAAAGAAGTGCTTGACCCGGAACGCATGATAGTTGTTTGCCGCGAACTGACAAAGAAATTTGAAACTATAGTTAGCGGACCCTTTGAGGAAGTTTCAACCAAAATACTTTCCGAGGAACCGAGAGGGGAGTACGTCGTAGTAGTTGCGGGAAAGTCATAGAGATTGAAAAAAATACTACCGTGGATAAAGAAATAGACATTTTTTTTGACGTTGATTACACCGTGCTCGATTTTGAGCCGGCTCATCGTCGAGCTATAGCTTTGCTTGGAGAGAAGTATGGACAGGCATTCGCCAAGGAGTTCAAGAATATTTTTGATATTGTTCTTGAGGGCAAACGGGTCAAAGATGATGTATGGACTGCCGTACCTGGCGGCCGGCACGCTTATGAACAAACGGTGAGTCAGCTTCAAGCCCTCACACAACATCAAAAGCCTTTTATCTGGAGTCGTGAACTGCACGCTGCGTTAGCCGGTAAGCGGGTTCAAAGAACTCTTTCACCGGAACAATCGGTGGAAGCCGCAGAAATATACTGGACTGGCATTCGCAACTATGGCAGGCCATTTTCTGACACGCAGGCATTGATCAATCACCTGGACAGCCAGTCGATTGGATACCATCTCTTCTCAAGTTCCGATTTTCGTTTGAAGTCGCATTCAGGGACGTGGCAGTATGATCCTGAATATTCTGCAAGCCGGAAAATGGAACGAATGACGGAGTTGCGGCATTTTGGAATAAAACCAGAAAGTATTACTATCGGCGATCCGGTTGATAAACCGGAGCCGGCTTTTTATGCAAAGATGCTACGCATCGCCTCAGAGGCAGTGAAAAAAACCATTGAACCGCAACAGTCGATAATTGTTGGGGACTCATATGTGGTCGATGTTCAGGTTCCGGTACAACAGTTACATTTTCTCAGGGGATATTGGTTACGACGGGGAGAGAAATCAGCACAACTGAGCGAAAATATTTTTTCGATCAGTTCTCTGGAAGAGATCATCCAACATATTAATGCTCTGTCATCCTGACCTCGTCGAATGATGGGGGAAGGATCCCGATGTTCTGCGCATGGGATTTTTTTAGTTCTCCTCCGGAGGGGCTCCACTTTTCTTTGCTCGTCCAAAGAAAAGTGGAGAGAAAAGAAAGGACGTCGCGGCGCAAACTCACCCCGCACCATTTGATGGTGCAGGGTTCAAACATGCGCCGCGAGGGATGCGGGGTTTTCTCCAGGCTTTTATTCCGAAACGATTTTTTGACAATATCTCGTCATTTGTTAGGCTGGGGGTAGTGACACTGGCCCTTTTTCGGAGGTGAACATGGGAAAGCGAGGGAACACCCAATCTCAAAAGCGTCCTTTGGCACCTGTGGTAAAACGACTGACCTCCACGCAGATATGCGATGCATGCAGTCCGGGTGCTCAGACGCGATGTTTTCACTGTCCAGAGTGTCCGGTGGGCGCTGACCCCGGAAACGGTTTCGTTTCCCGCACACCGTTCGAGGTCCTTCCACCCCTGTGATGGCGAAGCCACCGGGGGCTTTTTTTATTGGGCCAGAATCGTTAGTATGATATACTTACATACGGTATGAAGAAGAAGTTCTACATTACAACCCCGATTTACTATGTAAATGATAAGCCGCACATCGGCCACGCGTATACAACCATTGCCGCTGATGTACTGGCGCGGTGGCATCGTGCCCAGGGTCATGACGTTTTTTTTCTCACCGGTACTGACGAGCATGGGGACAAGGTGGCTGAGAGCGCGAAGAAACAGGGGATGGGCGTCGAAGAGTTTGTAGAAAAAAATGCCGCTGAGTTCGAAAAGACGTTTACGAACCTCAACATCCGGTTCGACGTTTTTATGCGCACCACGTTTCCTGAGCATAATGAATCGGTGCAAATATTCATGCGGAAATTGAAAGACGCCGGAGCGCTCTACGAGGGTGTCTACCAGGGGCTCTATTGCAAAGGGTGTGAGGATTTTTACATGGAAAAGGATTTGATCGACGGGAAGTGTCCTATCCACAATATCCCGCCCGAGATAGTGAAAGAGAAGAACTGGTTTTTCAAGCTTGAATCATACTTGCCCCGAGTTCGTGAACTTATCGAGTCGGGAGAAATAGCTGTAGAGCCCGAAGCGCGTAAAAACGAGGTGCTCGGACTTTTCAAGCAGGAATTGAAGGACTTCTCAGTAACTCGTGAGCGCGTAAGGTGGGGGTTGGATTTCCTCGGCACCGGCCAGAAAATATATGTCTGGGTCGAAGCGCTGCAAAATTACATCTCAGCCGTCGGATACGGCCGTGACGAAAAGCAGTTCAAGAAGTGGTGGCCGGCCGATGTTCACTTGATGGCGAAGGACATTATCAAGTTCCATGCTATTTACTGGCCGGCCATGCTGATCGCTGCAGGCGTTGAGACGCCGAAAAAAATATACGCCCATGGTTTTTTCAGTCTCGACGGCAAAAAAATGTCTAAATCGCTGGGGAACGTGATCGATCCGAATGACCTCGTCAAAAAGTTCGGCGCTGACGCGACAAGGTTTCTTCTGCTGTTACAGTTTCCTTTTGGGCAGGACGGCGACATCAAAGAATCAAAGTTTGTGGAACAGTACAACGCTTTTCTTGCTAATTCGATCGGCAATCTCGTCAGCAGAGTCGCAACCCTCGTCGAGCAAAGCGGTAGTACATTACCGTCACGACAGGATCTTGACGAGAAAAAAATTCTTATAAAAAGGTTTTTAAAAGATTTACCTCAAGAAATTGAACGAATGGATTTTAACGCCGCGTTAAGCACGATTTTCACTGCGTTAAAAAACCTTAACGAGGATATAGCTAGAGATAAACCATGGGAAATGGAAGTAGGAGATGAAGGGCGACTCAGTTTGTTACGAGGTTATGTGGATGGGATTCTCGAAGTTGCTCGGGCGCTCGAACCCTTTATGCCCGAAACAAGCAAAGCGGTCATTCACCAGTTTACAGCAAAGAAAATAACTAAAGGTAGACCGCTTTTTCCCCGCATGTCATAATATCCACAGGAGAATACCTTATGCCCACATTTGACCTGGTCCTCATCATACTTTTTCTCTATTTCGTGTTTAGCGGGTTTTGGTTCGGGCTCATCCACACGGTAGGCGTTATACTCGGCGTCGTTGTCGGCGTACTTGCGGCGGGGAATTTTTACGAATCAGTTGCCACATTCTTGCAGTTTTTGTTTTTCAAAGCGGGTGTGGCCCACGTCGTGGCGTTCATCCTCATTTTCGTCGTCGTCAACCAGCTGGTGGGGTTTATTTTCCAGAGGATAGACAAAGGGTTCAAGCTGGTAAGCATTATCCCGTTTTTGGGACCCATCAACAGGCTTGCCGGCGCCGTTCTCGGCATCGTCGCAGGGTTCCTTATTCTCGGCACAATCCTCACCGTCGCGAAGGCGTATCCGTTCTCGGATTCTTTTTCGCACAGCCTCGAGACATCGCAGATAGCCCATCTGCTCATCGGAGGCGCGGCGATACTTACCGCCCTTCTTCCCGAGCACCTGAAAAGCATCATCCGCGCTGCGTAGCGGAGGCGGCATCCTGCCATGGAGCTCATCGATACCCACTGTCATCTCAATTTTAACGCCTACAAGGACGACATAGACCAGGTCGTGAAACGCACCCTCGATGCGGGGATGCGCGTGATTAACGTCGGCTCGCAGAGCACGACGAGCCAGCGCGCTATCGACATGGCGGCCCAGTACCCGGGCAAGATGTTCGCCGCAGTCGCGCTTCATCCCATCCATCTCCACACGATGCACGTAGACGAGGTGGAGATTCCTTTCACGACCCGCGAGGAAGAGTTCGACGAGAAGCTGTACGACAAGCTCGCCCAGAAACCGGGCGTTGTCGCAATCGGAGAGTGCGGGCTTGATTATTTCCGCATCCCCGGCGACATTGACGAAGCTGAGTATATCAAAAAACAGAAGGATGTCTTTCTCAAACATGTTGAGCTGGCGCAAAGGCGGTCACTCCCGCTTATTTTGCATTGCAGATCAATGAAAGACGACCCCGAACGCGCATACCTCGAAATGCTCGAGGTACTACAGCACGCGAACTATTCCCGCGGCGTTGTCCACTGTTACGGCTCGACGCTCAACGTGGCAAAGAAATTTCTCGACGTCGGTTTCATGATTTCGTTCACCGGCATCATAACCTTTCCGAATGCGAAAGAGCTTGTCGAGGTAGTGAAGTTCGTCCCGCTGGACCGGATGATGGTGGAGACCGACGCGCCATACCTTGCTCCTCAACAGTTCAGGGGCAAACGTAACGAGCCGCTCTACGTGAAGTATGTTGCAGAAAAGGTGGCCGAAACCAAGAGCGTTCAGCTCGAAGACGTCGCACGCCAGACGACGGAGAATGCTGAAAAGTTTTTTGGGTTACAGTAAGCGGTTTCATGGAATAAAAAGACCCCGTCCAAGACGATATGGACGGGGTGTAAAGCTGAGAAAGATCGGCTGTCATCAGTCGTCGTCACCCTCGGGGATTGGCCCGCCGACCTTATGGCCGCTGCCGGTAGTCCAGCTGCAGCCGTCTGGCTGGAAAGCGGTGAGCGTGTGTCGCGGCAACTCTCCATCCGACGGATCTTCTGGGACCTGCGACTGCGCTTGTTGCGAAACTCCGTTTCCGGATTCCCTCGAACTTTTTTGATTCCTCATGCCGCCCCCTCTGCTTGTTTGTTGCCGTTGGGTGAAAGAGCTTTGTTAAAGTTACCGGAGATAGTAGCATATTTTTGGAGCTTGTCAAGGCGGTGTACAGTTAATACCTTGAAGTGACAGTTGGTACGCTGGGCTAGTTTGACGAACGTTCATATTTACAATACAATTCGTTTACATTCACCCGTCGCTTTATCGAGCGGCAGGTTTGTATTTCTTTCACCCTAGTTTGTCATCCCGAACTCGATTCGGGATCTTTATAAAGTATGGAGAGAACCTATTACGTTTATATCATCACAAATACATATAATACCGTATTCTATATTGGTGTCACTAATGATATTATTAGGAGAACAATCGAACATAGGACAGGTATTATTGTGGGATTTAGTAAGCGATACAAGCTGCATAAGCTCGTTTTTTATGAAGTAACTGGTGACATTAGCTACGCCCTCGCGCGCGAAAAACAATTGAAGAATTGGCGTAGGAAATGGAAGCTCGATTTAATACGTACTATTAATCCTTCACTGAAAGATCTCATTGATGACCTATTTGATAAAGATGCCGAATCAAGTTCAGCATGACAAGCTTGTGTTGTTTTTAGCTTATAAATCCGCTACACTATCTCTATGAATATTGCAGTCACCATCCTCGCAGTTCTCATTCTCATCGGCATCGTCGTGGTCGTTTTTATGCTGAGAAAGAAAGGCGGAGAAGGGGACACTGCTGTCCAAAAAGAGTTCCAGGAAAAGATGGTGCGGCTTGAGGAACGTATCGGCCAACTCAATGAGAAAGCCACCGAACAGACCCGCGTCCTCGACCAGAAGCTCGGCGAGTCAACACGCGCCATCCAAGAGCAGTTTAGCCACTCGACGAAGATTGTTCGCGACGTGACCGAGAAACTCACCAAGCTCGATGAAACCAACAAACAGGTGTTGAATTTCTCGGACCAATTGCGCAACCTCCAAGATATCCTGCAGAACCCGAAACAGCGCGGGATACTGGGCGAATACTTTTTGGACACGCTTCTTAAGAACGTACTGCCGCCCGGTTCGTACCAGATGCAGTACAAATTCAAAGACGGTGAAATCGTTGACGCCGTGGTGAAAATCAAGGACAAGCTGGTGCCAATAGATTCCAAGTTCAGCCTGGAAAATTACAACAGGTTATCTGAAACGCACGACGAGGCAGAACGGAAAGTCCTCGAAAAAGCTTTCGTCAACGATTTGAAAATGCGCATCCAGGAAACGGCCAAGTACATCCGCCCCAGCGAAGACACGCTCGATTTCGCTTTTATGTTCATCCCGTCAGAGGCGATTTACTACGACCTGCTCGTCAATAAAGTCGGCGCTATTACGGAGGACACCGAGAACTTAATCCAGCGTGCCGCGAACAAGTATCATGTCATTATCGTTTCTCCGACCTCGTTCCTCGCCTACTTGCAGACGGTACTCGAAGGCCTCCGTGCAATGCAGATAGAGGAATCCGCCAAAGAAATCCGCAAGAATGTCGAACAGCTCGCAAAGCACCTGATAACTTATGACACCTACATGCAAAAGATGGGCCAACACCTTGGCACGACGGTGAACACGTACAATTCAGCATATAAAGAATTCAAGAAGGTTGATAAGGATGTATTGAAAATTGCAGATGTTGGTGGTAATGTGGAGCCGCTGGAATTAGAAAAGCCGAAGGAAGAATAGTTTAACATTTATTAACTCGCAACATCGCTAGATATGGACTCACAAAGCACAGTATTTGCAAAATCAGTTCTTCAGGAAAAACACAAGTACAAAGTTTTACTTAACATTCTGGTGGGGCTGATTCTTGCTAGGTTGATTATTTTTTTCTTTTTAGCAATTCCCTCCCTTATCAATGCAAAAAATACTGTTGGCCTCATTCTTGGTGTTTTTTTCGTTCTTATATATGCAGCTGTCGCAATAGTTTGGATATTCCTGTTACGCAAACCTTATAAATGGGCGTACATTGTTTTTATTATCCTCTCGACATATTCGTTGCTTTCCTCAATGCAGGTAAATGCAAAAGGTTTCAGAGAAGCTTTGGGTATCGGTGGCGGTATTTTGATATCACTATTTGCTCTTATCTGCGCGTACGTAATCTATCGGGGAATTTTTCCAAAAAAGGAAAAGGCAATTGTTCAATCAGTGGATGGGCAACAAGTGTTAGGAAAGCCGAAAGAGGAGTAGCTGGTACGTTGTATGATCAAGGTTAAAAACTTAACAAAAGTATTCAACGGCTTAACTGCCGTGAAGGATGTTTCGTTCGAGACCAGGGCGGGCGAGATTTTTGGTTTGCTCGGCCCTAACGGCGCCGGAAAGACGACGACTATTCGAGTCATTGCGACTGTTCTTCAGCCGACATCAGGCACCGCAGAGGTTGCCGGCTTTGACATAATAAAACAGCCTGAGGACGTTCGCCGCAACATCGGTGTGCTGACCGCCGAGATAGGGCTGTACGACAGGTTTACCGCGCGCGAGAACATGAGGTATTTCGGCCATCTTTACCGGATGGAAGGCGAGGCGCTTGAAAAACGGATCGAGTATCTTATCGAAGCTCTCGACATGGGGAGGTTTGCCGACAGGCGCGCCGGGCAGTTCTCCACAGGCATGAAGCAAAAGGTAGCCATCGCGCGATCGATCATCCACGATCCCAAGGTGATTATTTTCGACGAACCGACTGCCGGTCTCGACGTGCTGGCTTCCCAGACAGTGATTGCGTTCATGCGAAAAGCCCGCGAGCAGGGGAATCTTGTTGTCCTCTCCACGCACGACATGGCCCACGCGCAAAAACTCTGCGACCGGGTTGCCATCATGCACAGGTCCCGCCTTGTCGCCTTAGACACCCAAGAACGCTTACTGCAGCAGACCAACACGCGGAACCTCGAGGATGCGTTCTTACAAATAGTCGGCGAGGATGCCGCAAAGCTTGTCGAGCACGAGCGCGAGGAACAGCATCTTGCCGGTATTAAAAAGAAAAGGAGATTCGGACTATGAAAGAATCACTCATTGTTTTTGCCAAAGAAATAAAGGACAGCCTCCGCGACCGCCGCACCCTAGTTACAGCCGTCCTTATGCCTATTTTCCTGATGCCGGTCATCATGATAGGGACATTTAAGATGCAGGAAGTCCAGATGAAGAAAAGCGAGGCACAAATCCCGAAGATCGCTTTTAATATCCAAGCCGATGCCCCGATGCTTGTCAATTTCTTGAAGAATGATAAAAAGTACGTAGTTGTTGCCGACCAAACCTCTGACTCAGCAAAGGCGATGATGGAGAAAGGAGACCTGAATGTGTATCTTGAAGTGGCACCTACCTTTGAAAAGATGGTTAGCCAGGGCAATCCCGCAGAAGTGAAGGTATACCATAAGAGCTCCATCACTGATTCTGTCACCGCTTTTCAAAAAGTTACCATAGCGCTCCAAGAATTCAACCAACGCACAGCTGTCGCCCGTCTCGCGCAAAAAAATGTTCCGCCGGCTATACTTACTGCAATTCTTCCAACGCCGGTTGATTTCGCGACGGCGCAAGAGCGGGGCGGGTACTTCATCGGTTTTCTCCTCCCAATGTTCATTGTTCTCTTCGCCATCGTCGGAGGGATGTACATAGCGATTGACGTCTCAGCCGGTGAAAAGGAACGAAAGACCCTTGAAGCGCTTCTCCTTACCCCGGCTTCCCGATTCACCATTGTAACGGGAAAGTTCCTTGCTGTTGCCGCGACAGCGAGCACGACGATAATTCTCTCGTTGTTTTCTCTCTACGCAGCTTTTAAGTTTTTCCCTCCTAATTTCGGTACCGGAGGCGAGTTTATCATCAGCCTGACGCCAAAGGCCATTAGTATCATGCTCGGTGTCGGCGTTATTATGGCGATCATGTTCTCGGGACTGCTTCTGTCGGTTGCCATATTTGCAAAAAGCTATAAAGAAGCACAAAATTATATTACGCCGTTTTATCTCCTCGCTATTCTGCCAGTATCTATTGTGAGTTCGATTCCGGGTTTCAAACCCACCCTTCCTTTTTTCATGATTCCGGGCGTCAACGGCGTTTTTGTCGTGAAGGAAGTCCTTCTGAGCCAGTATGATACAACGCATATTTTAGTCACCCTCGGGTCTTTGCTTGTTTTCGCGGTTATTGCCATCTTTATCGCCACAAAGATTTACTCACGCGAAGGGGTGCTATTTCGCGATTAGTTTTCCCACACCTTCATCTATTGCTCCCTGCGGTGGTTGTTTTTTGGCTAACCTTAGGCAAGCCGCTCAAAGCCCAGTTTCAGGAAGTCGGGGGCTTGATTATTTTCCAATTTTCCTTTAGAATAGAGCCGAATTGTGGATAGTGCGGACTCCCACGCCAGCACTATTTTCGGCCTTTTGAGCACTTGTGGATATTTTTCGAAATATACAGCACAATGGATAAGCAAAGCGGCGAACCCAAACAGTGGTGGCAGCCGGCGGTCAATCTTTTTGGCCAAGTTACGGGGCTTATCGTTATCCCTATTGTCGCCGCTCTGTACGGCGGGAGGGCGCTCGACAGGAAATTCCAATCTGAACCGGTTTTTTTCCTCGGTCTCACCGTTCTCGCGATACTCATTTCAACCGTTGCTATCGTCAGAATATCCTCCCGGTATATGAGAGACATAGAGCGCGAAGCGCGGAAAAAGAATCAACCTTATGGCAGCACTGGCAGAGACAACCCAAAACACGAACAGTAATCAGGCAACTCAGGAAGTTACCCATGAAGTCACGCTGTTTGCCGAGCCGGTGTTCTCGATCGGGAAATTCACCGTCACCAACACGCTCCTCAACTCATGGATTGTCGTCGTCATACTCTGCATCCTCGCCGTCATTATCGGCCGCAAGATCAACAAAGTTCCTAAAAAACTCCAGAACGCCGTCGAAATCATCGTTGAAGGCGCGCTGAAGCTTGCCGACTCGGTGACGAATGACAGGAAAAAGACGCTGAAGATTTTCCCCATGGTATTCATCCTTTTCCTCTTTATCCTGTTGAACAACTGGCTCGGACTCATCCCGGGCGTCGGTTCAATCGGCTACACAACCATGCAGGAAGGCGTCAAAACATTTGTGCCGTACTTTCGCGGGGGCACTGCAGACTTTAACACCACTCTCGCACTGGCCTTGCTTGCCGTGGTCGGTTCAAACCTCTTCGGAATCCTGATGATCGGCGGATGGAATTATCTCAATAAATTCGTCAACCTCAAAGCGCTCGCGGCGATTCCGAGAAAGATAATGAAGGAGCCGGCAATTATCTTTGTCAATCCGATTAAGTTTTTTGTCGGGCTGATAGAGATCATTGGAGAGGTCGCGAAGGTCGCATCGCTGTCGTTTCGTCTCTTTGGCAACATCTTTGCGGGTGAAGTTCTCCTGACGTCTATCGCCGTGATATTCGCGTTCGTCCTCCCTATCCCGTTCATGTTCCTGGAGCTTATTGTAGGTATTATCCAAGCCCTGATTTTCGCCATGCTGACTCTCGTGTACTTCACCGTTGCCTCGACAGCAGAGGAACACTAACTTTACTTATTCGTTAATCGGAGCGGATGCCGGCGACGTTAAACACCAACCTACGTCGTATCCGGTAGCGCTCCATGAGAAAGGTCAACAACGTATGGATATAGCCGTACTCGCAAAGGCGCTCGCTATAGCTATCGGAGGCATCGGCCCCGCAATAGCCATCGGCAAAATCGGCGCCAGAGCGATGGAATCCATCGGCCGCAACCCTGAAGCAGCGGGCAAGATCCTTGTCCCGATGCTTCTCGCAGCAGCGTTCGCCGAAGCCATCGCCATCTACGCGCTCGTCATCGCCTTTGGTATCAAGTAATTGCCTTTCAGGCAGGGTGGCCTTTTCAGAATAGCCACCCTGAAGAAAGATAATTTACCCCAACATATGAATGATTTCATCAACACATTTCATGTCGACTGGAAACTGCTGATAGCGCAGCTGGTCAATTTTGGCATTGTGCTATTTGTCGTATGGCGGTTTGCGCTGAAGCCGCTTCTCAAGAACATGACGCAACGGACGAAAGAGATAGAAAAAAGCCTCGAGGATGCCAAGAAGATTGAGCGCGAGCTTAGCGATACCGAGCGAATAAAAGCTGAACGTCTGCTGGAGGCGAAGAAAGATGCCCAGGTAATCATTGAACAGGCGAGCGCACAGGCGGAAAAGATCCGAACCGAGAAGGTACAGCAGACCAAGGCTGAAGTGCAGGAGATCGTCGACAAGACCAAAGTCCAGATTGCCGCTGAAAAGGAAAAAATGATTGCTGACGCGCGAAAAGAGCTTGGGAGCTTAGTCATTGCAGCAACTGAAAAAGTTATCGCCAAAAAACTGGATTCCAGCGCTGACCGCGAGCTTATCGATCATACGGTACACTCAGTGAAATAACTATGAGAAAACTTTCTCCAAAACAATACGCGCAGGCATTCTTCGACGCTTATAAAGAAACTCCGCAGGAGCACGCAGCTGCGCTTATCGAGCAGTTTATTCTCATGCTGAAGAAAAAAAGGGACATGAAAAAAGCGCCCAGAATACTCAATGCGCTTCACCAGCTGATTAATGATCGAGATGGAAAGATGGATGTCTCTGCTGTATCGGCGCACAAGATGGCTCCCGAGCTCCATTCGTCCCTTGCTGCTGATCTTAGCGCTGCGCTTAAAAAAGACGTCATACTTGCGGCGTCGGAAAATCCGCAGGTTATCGGCGGGGTGCGCATCCAAATCGGTGATACACTTATTGACGGCACTGTCCGCACGCAGCTCGAGAAGTTGCAAAGCACTTTTTAATACATTTCATTCACATTTAGCACCAAATAACATATCCGTATGCCCACAATAAAAGATTCCATAGTTGAAAATCTAAAAAAGCAGATTCAGCAGTTCCAAGCCGGAGCGACGGTCGAAAAAGTCGGTACCGTCACTGAGGTCGGCGATGGCATCGCGCGCATCTCCGGTCTCTCGGATGCGATGGCGTCTGAAATGTTGCTTTTCCCTCATGATGTCTACGGGGTCGCGTTGAACCTGGAAGAAGATACCGTCGGCGCCATGATTCTGGGAGATTATACCGAGATTAAGGAAGGGGACACGGTCAAAAGCACCGGTCGCATCCTCGAAGTTCCGGTTGGCGAGGCGCTGATTGGGCGCGTCGTCAATCCGCTCGGTCAGCCCATCGACGGTAAGGGCGACATCAAAAGCTCGTCATTTTATCCCGTAGAAAAAATAGCGCCCCGCGTCATTACCCGCCAGAAAGTCAACCAGCCTGTGCAGACGGGCATTAAGGCGATAGATTCCATGATTCCCGTCGGGCGCGGACAGCGCGAGCTGATCATCGGCGACAGGCAGACGGGCAAGACAGCCGTGGCTATCGACGCTATTATCAATCAAAAAGGCGAGAACATGATCTGCATTTACGTCGCCATCGGACAAAAGGAGTCAAAGGTGGCCAAAATTGTCGCCGAGCTCGAGAAGCACGGAGCGATGCAGCACACGATTATAGTTTTGGCTTCAGCCTCTGATCCCGCGTCGCTTTCCTTTACTGCTCCGTATGCCGGCTGTGCCATGGGTGAATATTTTATGGACCAGGGAAAAGATGTGCTTATCGTCTATGATGACTTATCGAAGCATGCGTGGGCATACCGCCAGATCTCCCTTTTACTCCGCAGACCTCCCGGCCGCGAAGCGTATCCCGGCGACATTTTTTATCTCCATTCGCGTCTTCTTGAACGTGCGGCAAAGCTCAATAAAGACTTCGGCGGAGGAAGCCTGACAGCGCTACCGATTATTGAAACCCAGGCAGGAGATATCTCGGCCTACATCCCAACCAACGTCATTTCTATCACCGACGGCCAAATCTACCTTGAGGCGGACCTTTTTTATCAGGGCATACGCCCGGCGCTCAACGTCGGTCTGTCTGTTTCGCGTGTCGGCTCTACGGCGCAGATCAAGGCAATGAAAAAAGTTGCCGGCAAGCTCCGTCTCGATGCGGCGCAGTATCGCGAACTTGCCAGCTTCGCACAATTCGGCTCTGACCTCGACGAAGCGACCCGCAAACAGCTGGAACGTGGAAAGCGCGTCCAAGAAATACTCAAGCAGGGGCAGTACGTGCCGATGCCCGTTGATAAGCAGGTCGCCATCATTTATGCCGTCGTAAACGGGATGCTTGACGACGTCCCGGTGGAGAGCATCAGAACTTTTGAGGAGAAATTTCTTGAGTACATGGGCACAACCGGTAAAAGCGTACTCGACGCCATTACCAAGGAAAAAGACCTCACTCCGGAGATTGAAAAAGCGCTTTCCTCCGCAATCGAGGATTATAAAAAAATCTTTACTTCATAAACTCCAGTTTGTATGCCGGCAGTCACG
The DNA here is from genome assembly GCA_021815445.1 of bacterium. GTDB lineage: Bacteria > Patescibacteriota > Patescibacteriia > UBA10025 > UBA10025 > JAKAGM01. Next base: position 99,968 of record JAKAGM010000001.1, read on the forward strand.
CGAGAAATCAAGCGGAGGATACGCTCAGTCGCCAATACGAAAAAGATAACCAAGGCGATGGAGCTTGTCGCTGCGACCAAAATGCGCAGAGCCGTGAAACGGGTGCTTGAGACGAGGTCCTATGCAAGTCTCGCGTGGGAAGTGATCCGCGACCTGTCGCAAACCACTGATCCGCGGTATCACCCGCTGCTCCACAAGCGCGACAGGGTCAAGCGCATTGCCGTGGTTGTCATGGCATCCAACAGGGGATTATGCGGCGGATTCAACAGAGAAATAGTCGAGGGCGCTGTCGACTATGTCAAGAAAACTTCGGCGGCAACCCCTGATGTGAGTATCGATTTCATCCTCCTCGGGAAAAAGACTATTGAACTTTCCACAAAATACGGGTACCAGGTGATCGCCGAATTTCCCAAACCCGATGTCGCGACCGGTATCAATGATATTTCGGCAGTGGCGAAGATGGTCGTCGACGATTTTATCGCACTGAAGTACGACCTCGTTACCCTGATGTATACCGATTACTACTCTGCGCTCCGCCAGGAAGCCCGGGTGCGCCAACTGCTTCCCATAGAACCAAAAGACGGCCAGCTCGGCAACGTGAAAGGTGCGGAAACGTCAGCGCCCGCCGAGTCATACGAGTACCTTTTCGAACCAAGTCCTGACGCAGTCCTTGAGCAGATGCTCTATAAGCTTCTCGAAATGCAGATGTACCAGGCCCTCCTGGAGTCGAATGCCTCAGAGCACTCGGCGCGAATGATGTCAATGCGCAATGCGTCTGATGCGGCGAGCGACATGATCGAGGACTTGACCCTCACCTTCAACCGCGCGCGCCAGGCAAGCATTACAGCCGAAATAGCTGACATAGCCGGGGGCAAAGCAGCTGTTGAATAACTACTTTTTACCAATTGACTACAACTAAATTTTCTCATCTATGCAAACAGGAAAAATAACTCAGGTCATCGGTCCGGTCGTCGACGTGCACTTCGAGGGGGATTTGCCGGGCATTTACCACGCGCTTGAAATTCAGCACGGGAAAGAACGTCTCGTTTTTGAGGTGCAACAGCATCTTGGTTCGAACACTGTCCGTACCGTCGCCATGTCGTCAACTGACGGTCTCAGGCGGGGGATGCCGGTCGTGAATACCGGTGAACCTATTTCTGTCCCAGTCGGCAAGGAAACGCTTGGCCGCATGGTCAGTGTTATCGGCGAGCCGCTTGATAATCTGCCTGAGATCAAATCGAAGAAACGGTATCCCATTCACCGTCCGTCACCGAAATTTACCGACCAATCAACAAAAACTGAAATTCTCGAAACGGGGATCAAGGTTATCGACCTGATTTGTCCGATTGTCAAAGGCGGCAAAGTCGGCCTCTTCGGCGGAGCTGGAGTCGGAAAGACGGTTATCATCATGGAGCTGATTCGTAACATCGCGCAGGAGCACGGCGGTTTCTCTGTGTTCGCGGGAGTCGGGGAGCGTACCCGCGAAGGTAATGACCTCTATAATGAAATGAAAGATTCCGGGGTTATCAATAAAACGTCGCTTGTGTTCGGACAGATGAATGAACCGCCCGGAGCTCGTGCGCGCGTCGGCCTCACAGGTCTCGCGCAGGCCGAGTATTTCCGCGACGAAGAAAAGCAGGACGTGCTGCTCTTTATAGACAACATTTTCCGCTTCACCCAGGCGGGGTCTGAAGTCTCAGCGCTCCTGGGCCGTATCCCTTCAGCGGTAGGATACCAGCCGACTCTGGCCACGGAAATGGGCGAACTCCAGGAACGCATTACCTCAACGAAACATGGTTCCATAACTTCTGTGCAGGCCATTTATGTCCCGGCGGACGACCTGACAGATCCGGCGCCGGCGACGACTTTCGCCCATCTCGATTCGACTGTCGTATTGTCACGCGGGCTCTCAGAGCTTGGTATTTATCCGGCCGTCGACCCGCTCGATTCCACCTCAACAATTCTTGATCCGAACATCGTCGGCGAAGAGCATTATGCAGTAGCCCGCAACGTCCAAAAAGTTCTCCAGCGCTACAAAGACCTCCAGGACATTATCGCAATTCTCGGCCTGGAGGAACTCTCTGACGAAGACAAGCAGACCGTTTCACGCGCGAGAAAGATCCAGCGTTTCCTTTCGCAGCCGTTCTTCGTCGCGGAGACATTCACGGGCAGCGCGGGAAAGTATGTGACGCTCAAGGACACGATTAGAGCGTTCAAAGAAATCCTTGACGGCAAGCACGACAGCAAATCCGAGCAGGCATTCTATATGAAAGGCGGCATCGAAGAAGTCGGGCAGGCATAATATTACTTCTTTCCATGGACAAGCTTCATCTTGAAATTACCACGCCCGAGCGCGTCATCTACAAAGATGACGTCGATGAGCTTGTGTTGCCGACGCCGAACGGTGAGATCGGCATTCTTCCCCATCACGTCCCGCTGATTTCACTTTTAGCTCCGGGAGAAATCCGTATCACCAAAAGCGGCGCGAGTACGCTGATGGCTGTCTCGGGCGGATTCATAGAAATCCAGCCGACAAAGGTTGTCGTTCTCGCCGATACCGCCGAGCAGGCAGAGGAGATAGATGAACAGCGTGCAGAAGAGGCGAAAAAGCGTGCACAGAACCTCCTCAAGGAAAAACGTGTCGACCAGGAACAGTTCGCTGCGCTCTCCGCCAAGATAGAAAAAGAGCTCGCGCGGCTCAAGGTGGTGCGGAAAAGACGGCGCGGGCCGAAGTCGGGTTTGCCACAGTAGAACAGAGAGTAGATAAGACAAGTACCGAGACCCCGATCCCAGAAATCGGGGGGTCTTGACTTATCCAGCCGGTTCTGTATACTCATTGAAAATACAAATTGTTCTTAACATGTTCACGCAGTAGAAAATATGGGGGGTTTTGAATGGCCGAGCGAATTGACATCACGGACATTGAGTTGATTACCTTACTCAAGAAAGTTGGAGTTTTGGTCCCGATTGTGCCGGGAAGCACCGTCAACCGGGTTGACGTCTCCATCAGCGCATTGTGCAACTCAGGGTTCCAGTTTGGAAACCGGCACGAATTCCTGCGGCAACATGTTGCTCAGGTTCCGCACTATGTGCCGAAGCACGGCGGCATCATGCGGCTTTCTCAGCAGGATGATTTGTACAGCCAAGCGTTTGAGGACGATCTCCGCGAGGCAGCCAATCTGCTCTCGGGCAATTTCCAGCGGTTTACCGGTGGTGGCCACTATCCATGCGTATGGGGAGGGCACAAGGGACTCGATTTTCTTCATACCCTAATCCAGTCCTACCACGGCTTTCAGAGGCTTCGGGAGATTTTTCTCGGGGTAACTGGAGTAGATTTTCTCTTTTTCTTTCACATCGACTATTCGACCTGGGAAGGGGATAAGAAAAATCCTATGGAGATGTTCCTCGTCAACCCGGAATTGCTCAAGAGCCTCTACCGCCCCTGAATGAAATTGAACGATGCTCGTCTCTATCAAGTCCGGCAAATGCTGGGCTTTTTCTATTCCCCCTTTTTACTTTCCATGCTATACTCACGCGCAAAGCGCATATGAAAACATCAAATTCAATCCAGAAATTTCTCCTTCAACGAAACAAAGAGCAAAGCGAAGCATACTGCAGTCCGGACGCAACCCTCTGGAGGCTTCAGTACCGCGCCAGGCACGCCACGGAAATTGCCGCGTTGAAGTGTATGGACGGCCGTCTCAACCTTTCCGTCTTGACTGAAACCCCTCCGGGAATCATCCAGCCGTTTCGCAATATCGGCGGCCAGTTCGACCTCGGCTGGCCGTACTTTGGCATACTCCTCAATGACTGGGTGAAGTATTCGATCAATCGCGGCCGTGATTGCCTTATTCTCGTAACGTACCACTGGTCAAAAGGGGACGAGAAACGCGGGTGCAGGGGTTTCGACCATGATGTCGAGGCTGCGCGTACGTATACCCGGAAGCTTAAAGAACAAATTGAATTCGTTTTTGGGTCCATGCACTATGTGGTGTATCCTATTCAGGTGGGGATTGAAACTGACGAGGACGCCCTCGTCCTTCACGGCGCTGACGGATCGGTGCTGGACCTCGGGTCCGAACCCAAAAACGCTGAAGGAGACTTAACTTCACAAATAAAGAAACTGTACCCCGACATGCGCGAAAGGATGGTCAATGATTTATTGCCGCTTCTTGTAGGTAACCTAGCGCACATCAAAAAGATCCGCTTATCACATAGACCAATTGAGGACACGGAGCATAAGGAGCAAATACTTGCGATCGGGCGAGGATTTGACTGGCTTCACTTGCCGAATAAAGCGTTAATCATCGGACCCTACAGTTACAACTTAGGCGATCCGGTCGCTACTGCAGCGCGCATACTCCTGAGCAACCTCAACGAAGGCCGTATTCCAAAAGCGACAGGGGGGGTACTGATGACGTCAGCCGCGTTTCGGGAAGAGGTCGGAGCCGAACGGACCATTGCTGCCGAAAAAGCGAAATCTCTCGCTGAGTTTGCGATGGGAACTATCACAGAACATGTTCCTGAGCTTTTGCCCTATCTCACGTCTTTGACCGGAGTATTGAACATGGAGACGAGGCTCTTTACCCCGTTGTAGTTTTTTTGTAGAGAAATAACAAACGCATCCAGCTCTCCATTGCCCACCCGACCCGTTTGAGTGTATGCTCATGGCAGTATGCATGCTTTTTTCATCATGTAGGTATTCTACGAACTTTGTTATAAGAAAAACTAACAGGTAGTTCACCAGTTGCGGAGGACGGACCATGCCTGTCGTACAATGTGCGGATTGCGAGCGCCACTTTGAGGTTTCCAGTTTGGAGGCTCCGGTGCCCGGCGAGCCCAACCACGAGAACTGTCCCGGCGCGGGAAAACGCGGGACACCGAGGCAGGACATTGAATTTGAACTTGATGAGACAGCGCTCGTCATCAAGAACAATGGCGGGTAATGCCCGCCGTATGCACCTCGTCTCTTCTGCAAGTGACGGGTTTTTTCAAAATGGGCCGGTTATGGTACAATTTGCTGGTGAATATCTTCGAAAATCTTAATCCTGAGCAGAAAAAAGCCATCACCTTCGGTGAAGGCCCCTTGTTAATCGTGGCGGGCGCTGGTACGGGAAAAACCACCGTCATCACCCAGCGGGTCGCCTGGCTTATCCAGCAAAAGAAAGCCCGCCCGGATGAAATTCTCGCCATCACGTTTACTGACAAAGCTGCCGGCGAACTCGAGGAGCGGATCGACCAGCTCCTGCCCTACGGGTATGTCGACCTATGGGTATCGACGTTCCATGCGCTTGGGGAGCGGATATTGAAAGACCAGGGGCTCGAGATCGGGCTGGACACGAATTTTGAACTTTTGGACAAAGTCGGTCAGTGGCAATTTATCCGCAAACACCTTTTCGATTTCGACCTGGACTATTGGCGGCCCCTGGGAAGCCCGACGAGGTTTATCTACGCGCTCGCAACTCATTTCTCGCGCCTCAAGGACGAGAATATCTCGCCGGAAGAATATCTTGCGTATGCCGAGAAAATAGGCGGAGCAAAAAAAGGTACTGGTACGGAGGAGACGGAAAAAGTTGCCGAGCTTGCCCGGGCGTACGCCCAATACGAGAAACTGAAGGCCGACGAAGGTTTTCTCGACTTCGGTGATCTCATCACCCTGCCCATTAAGCTTTTTACCAAACGGCAGAAAATCCTCGACTCGTATCGGGAAAAGTTCAAATACATTTTGGTTGACGAATTCCAAGACACCAACTGGGCGCAGTACGTGCTGATTAAAATGCTTTCAGCGCCGCGGAATAATCTCACAGTCGTCGGGGATGACGACCAGTCTATTTACAAGTTCCGGGGGGCGGCGATCTCGAACATCCTCGAATTCAAAAAAGATTTTCCCGACGCGGCTGAAGTCGTTATGACGGAAAATTACCGATCGAAACAGAATATCCTGGACCTTTCCTACCGCTTTATCCAGCTCAATAACCCGAACAGGCTTGAAGCCCATCTCGGTTCGCCAAAGGGTTCAACCGGCGTAAAGATATCAAAAAAGCTCACGTCGACAACAGCCGGCAAGGGGATTATCGAACACCTCCACACTGCGTCAGTCGAGGATGAAGTCATCGCCGTCATAAAAAAGATAGCCGAGCTCAAGAAAAAGAAAAAGAAAACGTCATGGAATGACTTTGCCATTCTCGTCCGCGCCAACGACGCTGCGACACCGTTTATCAACGCGCTGTCGTACCATGATATGCCGTACCAGTATGTCGCCTCGCGGGGGCTTTTTTCCAAGCCGGAGGTCATGGACCTCATTTCCTACCTCAAACTGCTCGATAACTACCACGAATCCAGCGCGCTTTTTCGCGTGCTCTCGATGCCGGTCTATCACCTAAGACTGCTCGATATCATGCGGCTGATGGAATTTGCCCGGAAAAAAAGCATTTCGCTTTTTGAAGCGCTGACCAAAATCAGGTCGATCCCGAATCTTGACCCCAAGACTGTTGAAAGTGTTGTCATATTTATCGATACCATGAGGAAGCATGCCGAAGCGGCGAAGACTCTCAGTGTCGCCCAGGTGCTCTACCAATTCGTCAACGACTCGGGCCTGATGAGACAGTACACGCAGGATGTCAACCGCCAAAAAGCGGAGCAGATACTGAATATCAGGGAGTTTTTTAACTATGTCGCCGACTTTGAGCGGCGCGAGCACCACGCGTCGGTCCAAAAGTTCGTCGAACAGATCGGCCTGGCCATCGAGTCAGGAGAAGAGGGGAGTCTCGCGGGTCTCTCGGAAGAAGGCCCTGACGCGATTAAAATAATGACCGTCCACGCCGCGAAAGGCCTCGAATTCAAATACGTATTCCTCGTGAATCTGGTCGATAAGCGTTTCCCGACTGTTGAACGCAAGGATCCCATTGAAATTCCCGACGGGCTTATTAAAGAAACGGTGACCGGGGGCGATATCCATCTCGAGGAGGAGCGGCGGCTTTTCTATGTCGGCATGACTCGCGCGAAGGAGGGGATTTTCTTCACCTCGGCGGAGGACTACGGCGGCGCGAGGAAAAAGAAACCCTCACAGTTCCTCTACGAAATAGGGCTCAGTAAAACGAAAGCGGCAAAGCCCGTGCCGAAGCAGACATCTCTTCTTGACGAACGCTTCCAGGACCCGCTCGGCGCGAAACTCCGGAAAGAAGTCCCGTCGTTCGAAGAGATCCTTCCCCAAAAGTTCAGTTTCACCCAGCTCAAGGCGTTCGAAACCTGCCCGTACCAGTACCGTTTCGCCCATATTCTCAAGGTTCCAGTCCGAGGCAAAGGTGTTTTCAGCTTCGGTAAATCTATTCACCAGACCCTGAAAGATTTTTATCAGCTCGTCCAGACCCGCATGAAGCCCGATCTTTTTACCGTCAAAGAGCGCGTGTCAGCGAAACCGGTGGTTTCCCTTGATGAACTCATGGACATGTACGAGCGGAATTGGATTGACGAGTGGTATGATTCAGCCGTCCATATGCGGGAGCGTAAGGCGCAAGGGACAAAATTCATGAAAGAGTTTTACGCAAAACACCAGCATGCGCTGAATGCCCCTAAGTTTCTCGAACAGCCTTTTAACATCAAGATAGGTAAGTATACGCTCAAAGGGGTTATCGACCGCGTCGATGTCATCGCCAAGAAAAAAGGCCACGACGATGTGCACATTATTGATTATAAAACCGGCCGCGTCCCAAAGAACAAGCGCGACGCCGATCTCGAACAGCTTCTCCTGTACGCCATAGCTTCACGCGAAGTATTCGGCGACGACCCGAAACAGTTGACCTACTACTTCCTTGATGATAACCAGGAATTTACGTACGAACCTGACGAAAAAGAAATTACCCAAGTGAAAGAGCGCGTGACAAAGACCATCGGTGACATCACCACGAGCGACTTTCGCGCCACCCCTTCGCCGTATGTGTGCAAAAACTGCGACTTTAAAGATATCTGCGAATTTCGCGTCCTCTAAAGCTTATGGCATTCTCCTCACTCGGCGATACACTCCGAAAAAGCATCAGGGCAGCGGGCATAGAGCCCCAGGTGCTTGGCGCGCAAACTATCGAGCATTTCGGAAAAGTTTCAGAAGAAATCCTCGGCAAGGCAGTCGCCGCAAAAGTGAGCGCGCTCTATGTCAAGAATAAGACGTTGACTGTCGGCGTATCGAGCGCAGTCGTCGGTCAGGAGCTCAAACTGCATGAGCGGGAGATACTCCAGAAATTGAACACCGACCCGGCTCATCCGCATATCGAACGCCTGAGGTTTTTGGTGTAGTGTTCAAAATCCCTCTCGGGGCATAAAGAAAACCCTCAGTCGAGATGAACTGAGGGTGCTTAGGGCCAACGATAGAAGCCGATAAGCATGTCTTTGCACTTCACACCTTCTGCGGCGGATACGAGGATGACGTCGGAAAGCTGGGCGATGATATAGGCGCCCCGACCGCCTTCGTTAAGCGACGGCGGGAGATCGTTGAAGCGCATTGATGCAATCCCGTCGGCGCCCGCGTGGTCGAGAATGATGACGTAAAACCACGCCGACGGTTCGTAAATGAGTTTTACGTGTATGCGCCTCCATGTGACTTTTTTCTCGACGGTTCGAGCTGAATTCTCGAATGCTTCGGAGATGCCGATGATTGACGACCCGTCGGGTTCGCCGAAATGCATTGTCGCCATAAGATCCTCGATCTGCTGGACGACAACCTGTCTCTCGGTGAAAGAGTCGAAGGATAGATCCATGACGCAAATGCCTGACGGATCGACAACCGGGTATGGTTTGCCCGGCGGCCAGTCGTCTTTGACTACCAGGACGGAACTTTTCGTGCGCATCGTATGCCTCTTTTTGAAAGGAACCCCTTTGATGTTCACCCAAACGTATCAAGTTCTGTATTATCGGTCAAGAGCAGTCGTTCAGATGAACGAAAAACGGCTTATCTTAGCATTTTTTTGATCATTAGAAATCTTTGCAAAAAGAGTGAAAATATGCTATGGTTGAAGCAGGTTTGACTCCTATTTTTTCATACACCAGGCAGTATCCATGTCGTTAAAATACTATTTAACATTGATGTCGGCCGCGACGCTGTTTTGCTGGGCCGCGTGGGCAATGGTGGTCCATTTTATCAATCCGCAGGAAGCCGGGAGTATCGGTTTTTTGATTTTTTACCTCAGTCTTCTTTTCGCGCTTATCGGCACCTTCTCGCTGTTTGAATTTTTTCTGAGGGTGTGGTTTTCGCATGAGCAGGTGATATTCAGGCATTTAGGAGTGTCTTTCCGGCAGGCGATTTTATTCGCACTTTTGCTTGTTATCGCACTCATCCTGCAGGGGGAGCGTTTCCTCACCTGGTGGAACATGCTCTTGCTTGTGCTCTTTCTCAGCATGCTTGAATACATTTTTTTATCCAGAAGTAAACCGCAAACGTAATCCGGCCAATGCTTGAACAGCTTGAACAATTCAAAACGCAAGCCGACAAGGCCATAACTTCCGCAAATACCCTGCAGGAGCTGCGGGATGTTGAAGTCCATTTCCTCGGCAGGCGCGGCAAGCTAGCGTTGCTTTTGCAACAGTTGAGGGACTTGCCGCAAGAGGAGCGTCCTGCAGCCGGCGCGCGGGCGAACGAGCTCAAGAAAGACCTTATTGCCGCGTTGGCCCATCGGGCTGAATCGCTCAAAGGCGGTACTCCCGCGTCTACTTCGCACGTTCTCGATATTACATGGCCGGGCGAACGCATGCCTTACGGGCACATCCATCCGCTGACCCGTTTTCTCCGTCTGGTGACGTCAATTTTCTCCTCGATGGGATTCGAGATTATTGAGGGCCCCGAAGTCGAGAGCACGAAGTATAATTTCGACCTCCTCAACATCCCAAAAGATCATCCCGCGCGGGACGTGTGGGATACTTTTTTTGTCCGATCGCCAGAGGGGGTGAAGTCGGCGGAAGGGGATTTGGTCCTGCGCACGCACACAAGTCCGATGCAGGTGCGCGCGATGGAAACCCGCACGCCGCCTGTGCGCTTCATCGTTCCCGGCCGCGTTTACCGCCACGAAGCGACCGATGCTTCACATGAAGCGATGTTTTACCAGTGCGAGGGGTTGGTTATCGACAGGGGGATCCGCGTCACCGACCTTCTCGGCACGCTCAAAATTTTCCTGCAGACACTTTTTGAAAAGAAAGTTAAAATCCGCGTGAGGCCGGAATTCTATCCTTTTGTCGAGCCGGGTCTTGATATCGACATGTCCTGCCTCCTCTGCGACGGCAAAGGGTGTCCTGCATGCAAGCAGTCGGGCTGGATGGAAATGATGGGTTCAGGAATGGTGCACCCGAAAGTGCTGACGAATATGGGCGTTGATCCGAAGGTATACTCAGGGTTCGCCTTCGGCCTCGGCATTGATCGTCTCATGATGCTGTATTTCGGCATTGACGATGTGCGTCTTTCGTACCAGAGCGACATGAGATTTCTTGAACAGTTTTAGATTGTGTCAAAGTGTATGAAAAGCGAAGTCACAAGTTTCCCAAACATTTAGGACTTTATGAAGCTCTCTCTTAACTGGCTGAAAGAATTTGTCAACATCAGTGAAACTCCTGAAAAACTCGCGGAACGTTTGACGTTGGCGGGAATTGAAGTGGAACATATCGAACAGCTCGGGGGAGGGCTTGGAGGCGTTATCGTGGGCGAAATTAAGACGATCATTAAACATCCGGCCGCCGACAAGCTCTCGGTGACCAAAGTTGACATCGGAAAAGGAGCAGTCCTTACCATCGTATGCGGGGCTTCGAACATCAAGGTTGGCCAAAAAGTTCCCGTCGCCCGGGTGGGTGTCACCCTTCCCGGCGGGGTGACGATAGAGAAGCGTCCTATCCGCGGTGTCGAGTCAGAGGGCATGATCTGCGCGGAGGACGAGCTCGGCCTTGGCAAAGATCATGAAGGGATCCTTATCCTCGATCCGGCGGCGAAAGCGGGCGAGAAATTTATTAAGGCGTTCGGTCTTCACGACGTCGTGTTCGACCTGGCGCTTACTCCCCAGCGCGCGGACCTTTTTTCAATCTACGGCATGGCGAGAGAAGTCGCTGCCCTGACCGGCGCCACTCTCCGTGATTTTACCGCCAAACCTTTGGACAGCGTTAAAACATCTCCGCACCTATCGGTGAGGATAGAGCATCCCCGCCGGTGTCCGCGGTATGCCGCAGGCTTGATGACGGGCATACAGCACGTTCAAACCCCGCAGTATATCAAGAGCCGCCTCATCGCCTCGGGGGTGAGGCCAATCAGCGTCGTCGTTGATATCACTAATTACGTCATGCTGGAGACCGGCCAGCCGCTCCATGCTTTTGACCGCGCGAAGCTCGCAACTGGCAAAAAAGCCGTGCTCTCGGTCCGTCAGGCGAAAAAAGGGGAAAAGCTCGCAACGCTTGACGGTAAAGACCGCGTCCTCGATTCCTCGATGCTTGTCATTACCGACGGCAGCCGTCCTGTCGCGCTTGCCGGCATCATGGGCGGACGGGACAGCGAGGTAACGGAGCATACAAAAGATATTGTCATTGAATCGGCTATTTTTGCCCCTTCTGACGTGAGAAAGGCGTCCCAGCGGCTCGGATTGCGCTCTGAGGCGTCGCTTCGTTTTGAAAAAGGGATAGCCTGGGATCTCCCGCCTGTCGCGCTTGCCCGCGCAGAGGAACTCCTGCATCAGAGCACCGGGGCTAAGGCCGCTGTCAATGTCCTGGTCAGCGAACGTGATCCCAAAGTCCGTCTTATCAGGACAACCGTTGAAGAGATCAACGGCCTGCTCGGCTCGGCCATCCCTGAGAAAAAAATCACTCAGTACCTGGCGAGGCTCGGCATTCCGTCCCTGAGAGAGAAAAGATTCCTGGCGATTACCGTGCCAGACTGGCGCCATGATATCACCTGTTCCGCGGATATCGTTGAAGAAGTCGGCAGGATGCACGGATTCAATTCACTGGTGCCGACTTATTTCACCTCACCGAGCAAGCCCGTACAGCCATCGTCGCTGTATAGAGTTTCAGATAACATAAAAGATATTCTCGCGGCGTCGCATTTCACCGAGGTGCTGACGTATTCTTATTACGGAGCCGCTATCATGCCGTCATTCCATCTGGCCCGCCACGACCATTTCGAAGTGATAAATCCTCTGAACCCCGGCCAGCAGTATATGAGAATGACGCTTTTGCCGGGGGTTCTCGAAGCCGCTGCCAAAAACTCTCCGCTCCGGGAGACAGTCGATGTCTTTGAAGTCGGCCAGGTATTCCTCCGCGGACACCATCACCTTCCCCGTGAAGACAGGATGCTGGCGCTAGCGTCCCTCGGGAGGGTGTCCCGTTTTTACCACCTTAAGGGCGTCGTGTCAGCGCTTCTGGCACAGCTCGGCGTTCACCCGTCGCAGGCAAGCTTCCATTCCGCTTCCCGCGTTTTCGCTGATGTCGCAGCCGAGATCAAAGTTGGCGGGAAAAAGATAGGGTTTATCGCCGAACTGCGGGACGACATGCTCAAGAGTTTCAAAATACGCGGAGAAGCATCGTGCGCCGAGCTTTCTGTCGATGTCATCGCGTCGCTTGCCGCCCGGCCGACATTCACGCGCGTGCCCGCGTTCCCCTCCGTCGTACGCGATATCTCCATGGTCATTGATCCGTCGGTGACTTACCAGTCGCTCATTGAAGCTATCCGGGACATCGACCCGCTGGTTATCGACATCATCGGATTCGACCTGTTCCCGCTTCAGGGGAAAAAGAGCGTCGGACTGAGGATGGTTTTCCAGTCTCAGGAGAGGACGTTGACGTCCCATGAGGTCGATGTCATCATGCAGAGAATCGAGGATCGCCTGCGGTCACGGGTAAGTGCTGTGATCAGGAAAGCGGGCGAGACAACCTCCCCTGTAACTCAACACTAACTATTCGCTAAGAACATTTTTTGTCCCTATGCCAACAAAGAAACTCCCACCACACAGTACCAAAAAAACACCCGACAGCTCCAACGAGTATTCGGCGAAACAGATTGTCGTGCTCGAAGGCCTGGCGCCCGTGCGCAAGCGGCCTGGGATGTACATCGGCAACACAGCGTCGGAAGGGCTGCACCATTTGGTGTGGGAGGTCGTCGACAATTCTATCGACGAGGCGATGGCGGGCTACTGCAAACACATCACCGTCACGCTCCTGCCGAAAAATCAGGTGATGGTGGAGGACGACGGACGCGGCATCCCTGTAGAGAAGCACAAACAAACAAAGAAATCGGCGCTCGAAACTGTCATGACCACGCTGCACGCGGGAGGAAAATTCGGCTCCGGCGGCTACAAAGTATCGGGCGGATTGCACGGTGTGGGGCTATCGGTAGTGAACGCGCTCTCGGAATACGTCAGGGCGCAGGTCAAGCGCGACGGCGGACTGTGGCAGATAGATTTTTCCCGTGGGAAACCGCAAGGCAAAGTCAAAAAAGTTGCCAGCGCGCGCGGCACAGGGACGATGATCACCTTCCAGCCCGACCCGCAAATTTTTACCGTCCTTGATTTCGACACGCGCATTATCTGCGACCACCTTCGCCAGCAGGCATACCTGACCAAGGGGGTCATGATCGTGCTCGTAGACGCCAGGCAGGGCAAGAAAACTTCAATTGACAACACCTACACGTTTTATTTCGAAGGCGGTGTCGCGTCGTACGTCCAGCACCTGAATTACAATAAAGTGCCGAAGCACGACACGACATTCTACATCGAAAAAGAGCAAAACGGCGTCAACGTCGAAGTCGCGCTCCGCTATACCGATGAATACAAAGAGACGGTGTATTCTTTTGCCAATAACATCCATACCGTCGAAGGCGGCATGCACCTCGTCGGTTTCAAAACAGCCCTAACGCGCGCGCTCAACTCGTACGCGCGCAAGCAGGGTTTCCTCAAAGAAAAAGAGGATAATTTGTCGGGCGATGACGTCCGCGAGGGGCTGACGGCCGTCGTGAGCGTCAAAGTCCGCAACCCCCAGTTCGAAGGCCAGACAAAAGCGAAACTCGGCAACGTGGAAGTGAAGTCCGTCGTCGACCAGGTTACGTTTGAAGGGCTGTCAACGTTCCTCGAAGAGCATCCGCGTGACGGCGACGCCATTATCGGAAAATGCATTTTGGCCCAGCGGGCAAGAGTTGCCGCCCGGACGGCGCGCGAATCCGTCCTGCGCAAAGGCGCTCTCGAGGGATTCATGCTGCCGGGCAAGCTCGCCGATTGCTCGACCAAGGATCCCGAGAATTCAGAGCTCTATATCGTCGAGGGAGACTCGGCGGGAGGCTCGGCAAAGCAGGGGAGAGACAGAAATTTCCAGGCGATCCTTCCTTTGAGGGGAAAGATTCTCAACGTGGAACGGGCCCGGATAGACAAGATGCTTGCGAACAACGAAATCAAGTCGCTCATCATTGCCATGGGCACCAATATCGGGGAGCAGTTTGATATCGAAGGCCTGAGGTACGGCCGGATTATTATCATGACAGATGCCGATGTTGATGGTGCGCATATCAGGACACTGTTGCTGACATTTTTTTACCGATATTTCCGCCCGTTGATAGAAAAGGGCCACCTCTATATCGCCCAGCCGCCGTTATTCCGCGTACAGGTCGGCAAAGAGGTCGCGTACGCGTATTCCGACAATGATCTCGAGTCGGTCCAAAAAAAGCTGATCAAATCGATTCCCGAGCGTAAAAAGAAACCGTCCAAAGGCGCCGCCGCACCCGAGGGTGATGCAGGAGTCGCGGAAGTCGCCACGGCATCGATCCAGCGGTACAAAGGTCTCGGGGAAATGAATCCCCAACAGCTCTGGGAGACGACGATGGACCCCGTGAGGCGCAAAATGATGAATGTCACCATCGACGACGCGGAAAAAGCCGACCAGGTTTTCGATGTCCTGATGGGGGATGAAGTCGCTCCGAGAAAAAAGTTTATCCACACACGGGCAAAGAGCGTAAAAAACCTCGATATATAGGGGTTTTCGCATCCCACTTGACGTGTAAAGGGGCGCATGATACAGTGTTCATGTACCCCCTGCGAGGGGGTTTTTGAGACCGAGATTTTCAGGCCGCACAGCGGACTTCTATGGCAAACAAACTTATCAGCTATATCAGGGAATCCCGCGATGAACTGCGGAAGGTGATCTGGCCGTCCCGGCAGGAGACGATACGCCACACCCTTCTTGTCGTTGGCGTTTCAGTCACCGTTGCCATTGTTTTGGGGATAGCGGACTATGTCTTCACGATCGGTTTCGAGAAGCTTCTTCTTAAAGTCACCTAAGGCGGCCTTTTTGCCTCTATGCCAAAGCAGACATTGAAACAGGGCAGGAAATGGTACGTACTCCACACGTATTCGGGGTACGAAGAGAACGTCGCGCGGAACCTGCGCCAGCGTATCGAGTCGATGGATATGCAGGACAAGATTTACAGCGTCCTCATCCCGACTGAAAATAAGATCCGCATCAGGAACGGCAAACGCAGGATTGTCACTGAAAAGATATTTCCCGGCTACGTGCTTGTCGAAATGATGGTGACTGACGATTCATGGTACGTCGTGCGCAACACGCCGAACGTGACCGGCTTCGTCGGATCAGGGACCACCCCGACGCCTATCTCAGACGACGAAGTCAAAGAAATCCAAAAACGCATGGGCATCACCGAGCCCAAGTATAAGATCGACGTCGGCGTCGGTTCGCCGGTCAAGATCACCGACGGCCCGTTCAAAGAGTACGAAGGCAAGGTGTCAGAAGTCGACGAGGCCCGCGGCAAGGTCAAAGTGCTCGTATCCATGTTCGGCCGCGAAACGCCTATCGAGCTCGACTTCCTCCAGGTGAAGAAGATTTAACTTTCCCAATTTTTTCTTTATGGAAAAAAAAATAAAGACAGTGCTCAAACTCCAGCTCCCCGCGGGCAAAGCGACCCCGGCTCCGCCCGTAGGACCGGCGCTCGGCCAACACGGCCTCAACTTGCAGGAGTTCTGCACGAAATTCAACGCGGCGACCAAAGACAAAGCCGGCGATATCATCCCGGTCGAGATTACCGTCTTTGAAGACCGCACGTATTCGTTTGTCACCAAGACTCCTCCCGCCGCCTCTTTGCTCAAAAAAGCCGCAGGCATCGAAAAAGGTTCCGGAAGCCCGCTGGCCACGAAGGTCGGCAAAGTGACAAAGAAGCAGATCGAAGATATCGCGAAGCTCAAGATGCCCGATCTGAACGCGAAAGACCTGGCCGGAGCCATGAAGATTATCGAGGGTACTGCCCGAAACATGGGCATTACCGTCGAGTAACTTTTTTTTCTCCCATGGATCAGCCGTTTACAATGTTTCTCGCTTATTTAATACCTTTTGGCGGACTCGCGATAGTGATTTTCGCTATCGCCGCCATTTTAGAAGGGAAAACACATATGAGCAAAGGTTCAATAGTGCGCAGCCTGTATTTTTACCTCATGTCGATAGTCACACTGGCGATTGTCGCCGGCTCGCTCATCTTCCTCGTGAACCTCGGCCTCAAGTCGTGG
Organism: bacterium; assembly: GCA_021815445.1. Classification (GTDB taxonomy): domain Bacteria; phylum Patescibacteriota; class Patescibacteriia; order UBA10025; family UBA10025; genus JAKAGM01. Next base: position 116,485 of record JAKAGM010000001.1, read on the forward strand.
GTCTTTACCAAAGCCGACCAGCTCAGCAGCAGGCTCGGTCCGCCGCCTGTGCTCTATCTCGATTCTACGACGCCAAGCGAAGCCACCAAAGCAGCGGCGCCGGCAGCACCCGGTGCGACGGTACTGACGTGCAAGGACGCATGCCAGCTTACCGATGCCCAAAAAAGCAACATTGATTCATGGAAGGCGAGTTACGCGAGCTGGCAGGAGGCGAGTGCGCATCCTGAATCGCAGAGGACGCGCGACGCTGTTGCCGCGCTGTCATTTCTCATAGTTGCGCTGCCGTTCTTCATCATCCACTTCCGCATCGTCCAGAAAGACGCCAAACAGTCAGTCGACGAAGAGCACGGCGTGATACGCCCAACATACTTCTACTTTATTTCACTGGCCTCATTGCTGATGGTCGTGATCGCCGGCGGATTCCTGATCAATATCGCACTGAAGACCTGGGTATTCCCGAGCGCACAGCAGGCCGACAAGCTCGCGTCAAACATTTATCCTGTCCAACAGGTCAGCAGCGAAAGGGACTCCGTGAAGAGCATATCCGCCTGCGGAGAGAAATGCGGGATAGACAAAGAAACAGTTGCGCTGGCCAATTCATGGATTACCGACTACGATGCATGGCAAAAAGAGGTATCAACTCCCCAAAACTCCACCCAACGGCAAGCCGCTTCCTCGATTCCGTTTGTCCTCGTGGGCATTCCGCTGTTCTGGTACCACTGGAGCATCGTCCGGAAGCAATCAAAGGATAAAAAAGATTTGAACACTCCGTCCAAAACAACGAGCTAATTATTTTTTGTGGGACCTCGCGCAGGACGCGGGGGTTCGCACCACGAAAGGATTTCACCAATGCCACAACATTCTAAGCGGTATCGGGAAGCGCAGAAGCTTATCGACAGGTCAAAGAAGTATACGGCCGAAGAAGCCGTCAAACTTCTCCAGCAGGTATCGAAGGTCAAATTCGACGCCGGTGTTGAGATCCACTTGAATCTCGGCATCGATCCGAAGAAAGCCGACCAGATAGTCAGGGGAACTGTCTCCCTTCCTCACGGGACGGGCAAAAAAAAACGGGTAGCCGTCTTTGCCGAGGGGAAAGACGCCGACGCGGCAAGGAAAGCCGGCGCCGACATCGCAGGCGGCGAGGAACTGATTAAAGAAATCAAGCAGAAGGGCGCCGTTGATTTTGAAGTCGCCATTGCGCATCCTTCGATGATGCGACACCTCGGCCAAATCGCGAAGATTTTGGGTCCCAAAGGCCTCATGCCCAACCCCAAGAATGAAACCGTCACGCCCGACGTGGCGGGAGCCGTCCGGGACGTCCAGGGCGGGAAAGTCAGCTTCCGCAATGACGACTCGGGAAATATCCACCAGCTGGTAGGCCGCATTTCGTACGAGGCGCCCAAGCTTGTCGAAAATCTCGCGGCGTATCTCGAAGCCGTCAAACGCGCCCGCCCTGCCGCGGCGAAAGGCACCTACATCGTTTCCGCCACGCTTTCATCATCAATGAGCCCGGGCATACCTATCGTCGTATGACAGGCCCGATGAACAATGCAAAAAAGCGCGAAGGGTATCTCTCATGGGACGAATGTTTCATGCAGATGGCGCATCTGATCGCCCAGCGGTCCAAGGATCCAAGCACGCAGGCGGGCTCGGTCATCGTGAACAAAGATAACATCATCGTGGGTCTGGGATACAACGGCTTTCCCCGCGGGATAGACGACGATGAACTTCCCTGGTCGCGGAAAGGCGGTTTTCTCGATACCAAATACGCGTACGTCGTTCATGCCGAGGAAAACGCTGTGTACAACTCGAACAGCAACACGCACGGGTGCAAGATATACACGACGCTTTTTCCCTGTAACGAGTGCGCCAAGACCATCATCCAAAACGGCATCACCGAAATTATCTACGCCAGCGACAAATACCACGACGAGGACATCTGGAAAGCCTCGCGCAAACTCCTTGATGCTGCGAATGTGAAGTGCCGGGAATATGCCCCGGAATATACTCTCGAGCTTAACAAAAAGTAATACCGGCGGCGCTACAGCCGCTTTTTGCTTATGATTATAGGTTTAGTCGGATCACTCGCCGCAGGAAAAGGGACCGTTACCCGTTATCTTATCGATACCTACGGCGCGAAGTCCGTACGGTTCTCCGACCCTCTCCGGGATATCATCCATCGCCTGTACCACACGGAGACCCGCGAATACATGTCGCATCTCGCGACGTTCCTCCGGTCCGAGTTCGGCGATGATATCCTCGTCAGGGTGCTTTTGCATGACGTCGACGCGACGCCCGGCAAGCTTTTCGTCTTAGACGGATTACGGTACAAAGACGAATACGCCGTATTATCCCGGCGCGACGATTTCCAGCTCTGGGCTGTCGATACGGCTCTCGAGACGAGGTACCAGCGGATTATCAAACGTGGGGAGAACGCGGCCGAGACCGAGCTCACCCTCGAGCAGTTTACCGCACAACACAAACTCCCCACCGAGCTTTTTACTCCCGAGCTCATGAAAAAAGCCGACTCGACCATAGACAACAACGGCGATCTCAAAGCGCTGTATGCGCAGGTCGATTCGCTCGCGCGGAAGCTTAATCTATGAGATTTCGCATCAAAAAGCTCTCGCCCGATGTCACGCTGCCGTCCTACGCCCATGAGGACGACGCCGCCATGGACGTGTGCGCGAACGAAGACTATGAATTGAAACCCGGGGAACGGCACCATTTCGGGCTCGGATTCTCGGCGGAGTTTAGCGCAGGGTACGTCTGTCACGTGTGGGACAGGGGAGGTCTAGCTTCGAAACAGGGCCTGACCACGTTAGGAGGAGTAATCGACGCGGGGTACCGGGGTGAATACGCTGTCGTCTTACTCAATACCGCAGATAAGCCCGTGCAGATAAAAAAAGGTGACAGAATAGCACAGATGGTTATCCAAAAAGTAGAGCATGTCGATATCGAGGAAACTGACACATTGAACGACTCATCCCGCGGAAAAGGGTGGGGGAGTTCGGGAAGGTAGGGAAGGATATTCGATGACGGGACATCATGGACACCCTGTATGACAAAGTAAAAAAATGGCTCGCGGCGAATTCAAAGCCGCGCCACATGGCCCACTTCGAGCGGACCGCCTATTGGGTCGGGCAGCTTAAGCCCGGCGCTGACGAAGCCATGTTCATTGCTGCCCTCGCCCATGACGCCGAGCGTGTCTTTCGTGACAAGGCGACAAAACACGCGGGCGCATACATCCGGGAGCCCGAGTATTTACATGCGCACCAGGAGGGAGGGGCAAAAATGGCGGGGGAGTTCCTGGGACGCAGCGGCGCGGATGAGGCGCTCATCGAGCGGGTAAAAATGTTAATCTCGAAACACGAAGAAGGCGGAACACAGGACCAAAATGTCATCATGGACGCCGACAGCATCAGCTTTTTCGAAAACAATGTCGACCATTTTGCCAATGATCTGATGAAGATCTACGGCAAAGATAAGACCGTAGAAAAGTTCAAATGGATGTACAGCCGCATGTCATCCGCACGTGCACAGGAGATCGCCAAAGACTGGTACGACCGCGCTTTGCGCCTGGTCGGCGAAAAATAAATTATCCTATCTGCCGAGATTTCTCGCAGGCGCTCAAATGAGACAAGCGCAATTTTTGCGCTCAGTCTTGACAATGTTCTGTCATATGCTAGCATGTGAGGAAAATAAGCCGCTCATTCATTCACCCGCACTTGAAAGGAGTTCCCATGGGGGTAATACTGTGCAATAGTCTATCGATCAAGAGAGCTGATGGCAGGGAAGATGTCGTCGCAGACTCAATCACCAAGGATGGACCTCCAAAACTGAACGACGGACCCTCGACATTGAATCTGCTCAAGATTGACTCCCGAGCCGCCGTAGTCGGCAAGGACGGACCCGTGAGTACTGTCGATATCCGTCCGCGCAGAATGTCAGCCGTGGAACTTCTCCTGAGCATTCGTCTCAGTTAAGCCCTTGTACGCGATACATCGGGCTTTTTTTTCATCTATAACTTTTTGTGCGGGGTTGTACCGTCTCCGGCACAACGTGGCGCGCGCACCTTAGAGAAGGTGCGCTTTGGGGGTAAAAAAACGTTATCATTCCCCGATCGCACGCTCTCCAGCGTGCGATCGCCCTGTCATATACCCCCCACCATCTCCGACCTCATGCAATCCATTAAAGGCAATTTTTCACGTAAATTGCACATGGGCAATATTTGGCAACGCCGGTTTTACGTAGAAATTGTCGACACCGATCGGTATTTCCGTACCGTCATCGAATACATCCAACACAACCCCGTCGAAGCGGACTTGCCACCCAAATACAATAAAATGCCGTATCAATTTATTGATTATTTAAAGGTTGGGGAATTGCTGTAATAAAGAAAAACGGCGCTCACGGTTGATTGCGCGTGAGAGCCGTTGTCGAATGTTTGAACGATGCCTACTTCTTCCGTCCCATGATGCTGAGGATGCGGACGAACAGATTGACCACATCCAGGAAGATAGCCACCGAACAGTCGACTGCGTTATCCAGCGTGCGGGGAAGTCGGAGCGCCCTGTTCCAGTCGAAGATGATGTAGATGCAGAACAAGACAGCGACGAAGTAGTCGAACCCGAGCCACAGATAGTGCCACATGGTGCTGTACATGTCCGCGTCCGGCGCGAGCGGCCCTGCCGAAGCGGGGAAAAACAGTCTCGCGATACTCACCAGCACGACTGCGGTCAGTATCCCGAAAAGGTACCCGCCCCAATGTTCGAGCGACTGCGGGATAATGATCCCGACGATGGACATCGCGACTGACACGCCGCACGTGGCAAGCAGTGCGTTTATAACGACACCCGACTCGTACAGGTTTACCGTCGGTCCGCAAATAGCGCCGATGCCCCCCACGACGAGGAAGTACCCGAAGAGCGATACTCCCCACTGGTCGCACATGAAGGCGATGAAGATGCCCAGTATAGGCATTGCCAGGCCGATGGTGATGACCTCGAAAAGCAAAGGATGCCAGTGCAGGGTCATGTATGCGATGAACGACGCCACAAGCATCCCCAGTACCGTAAACCCGCTGACGGCGAATATGTACGCACGCTGAGACAGGATGTCATCTGCATCCCACCCGCGCCGTTCCCAAATTGATTCTCCCAAGCTTAGACTCATTCTCCCTCCTCCGGGAAGTAGAACTGCTGATTGACGATGATCGATTTTGATAGGGGATTGTAGCAAAAGAAAAAGGCGCTGTCAATGCTGCGGGCGGCTTGTTTTTCGGGGAAAATTGGGGTAAGGTTGAGGTATGAAAAAAATTGAACTCAAAGGCAGCTGGGTCATACAAGCTCCAAAAGAAAAAATATATAGCATCGTCAGCGATTTCGAGAAGATGCCTGAGCGTTTTCCGAAAGTTGCTCATTCTCTCACCATCACCAAGCGGGAAGGGGATACTTTGTATATCGATGCCAAAGCAAAGTCATTTGGCATGGTGATCCCCGTAAAAATGAAAACACGGCTGCTCCCCGGCAGGGGGTACATCTCAGACAATCAAAATGACAAGCTGGGTCACACCGGACATGAAGAATTTTTGTTAGAGGATATTCCGGAAGGAACGAAAATTACGTATGTGTATCAGCTGCAGATACGGAATAAGTTTTTCGCGTTAATTGCCAAACCGCTCTATGACTGGTATGCGCTCAAAATGTGGGAAAAAGCTTTTATAGATAGGTTACGAGAATTAGTAAAGTCCTAGAGATGAGTTGATTTTCGGGGAAAATTGGGGTAGGATGGGGCTAGGCTATTTAGGTAATAGCCAGTCTTTTACTATTCCTTTTTGGAATATTACATAACGGAATATATAATGTACCTATGACTAATACTATTTACACAAAAGATCATAAGGATGTTGTCGAACGGTTGAAAAAAGCCCGACAAGAAATAGGTTTAGATCAGATAGAAGTAGCCAAGTTGCTTCGAAAAACCCAGTCACATGTCTCAAAAATTGAATCCGGACAAAGACGGGTAGATGTCATTTCATTGAAGGAGCTTGCACGAATTTATAAAAAGCCGATTAGATATTTTATTGACTAAGCTATGCTTATACAAGACCCTGTTGAAAGTGGGAGGATTGATTATGCTGAAATTATCAAGCAGTATGCTTGGGCTATAGAAAAAAATCGGTTGTGTGTTTTAAGTCCGGACAGCGATGGTTTCATTTGTGGGCTTTTAGTTACTAATTTTCTCAATTGGAGGGTTGTTGGATTTTATGATGGAAAAGTACTAATAACACAAAGTGGCGTAAATATTAATGATTGTAGTTTTCTTGATATTGAGATTAATAGAGCCGGTGTAGGGAGTATAGGCAACCATCTTGTCGAGTATAACCGCTCGATTCCTATTAATAATTTTAACTTTCAAGGTTGCATCCAGCCAAACATACTTAGAAAATTTGACGGGAAAAACGCATTTCAAAGGAAATACCCATTTGGAACAATTCATCTATTACTAGGTATTCTACAATATGGCGAGATTATTGATATCCTCCCAGATAGTGCCATAAGTCCACTACTTTTTGTAGACGGTGTTGGGAATAACCTTTTCGGATATCCCGAGAACTGTCTTGATTGGATAGACTACTTAAAAATCAATCAGGATAGCCATATTCTCCACAAGTTTTTTTGCGAAAACGATCTTAACTTCTATGAAGTGATGGGGTATCTAAAAGAATTCTTCAAAGTCCGGGACGAGTTTAATGCAACAGGATACTTTGATGGCACAGAATTAATACGGGGTGGTAATAATAAGAGAACTGGGCACAAGATAAAAATTTCCAATTCTCGCGGAGAGCCGATAAATCTAGTAAAAAAAGGGGTCAGTTTTGATTTACATCCGATTGAGGCGAATCGTGTGCAGGGCTTTATTACGCATATAGCCACTATGATGGGCTGGAGGTACTTGGCGGAGAATTGGAACTGGGCTAATTTTAATTTGCAAGTTTTTAAAAAGGGAATGCTGTCGAGTGATTCAGAAAATCCAGACTTCCGCCTAAACAATAAAACGATTACGGCGCTTTTTGAAAAAAATCCGCTCTCACTTGCAATGACAGCGACCAATAGAATTGAATATTCAATTGAGTAAGTTTTGGAATCTACTCAAATAAGGAGTCACCTACTGACCTAATTCGGTCTTCGGCGAGTTTACAATATTCTTGCGATATATCTATCCCAATATACTTACGTCCCAATCGCTTTGCTGCAACTGCAGTAGACCCGCTCCCAATAAATGGATCAAGGACGATTCCTTTGGGAGGGCAGAAACACTGAATAAAATCTGTCGGAATTTTATCAGGAAATGTTGCCGGGTGCCTCCGCTTGAGCGGATTTTTGTCACCAGCGTTAAGATAATCCCAAACCGTCCCGCGGCACTTCATAGTGTTAATCTCCCTAGTTACAGTATTTGTGGTTGTACCATCAGTTCGTCGATTACCACTTCCAGTCATAATTTTCCCCGCATGCTTTGAAGGAATTTTTAGCGGCTCTTTGTTAAAATATATCGGCCGCTCTCCCTTTAAAAAAATTGGCATATACTCGTGATCTACTCGAAATCGATACTTCCACCATGCTCCCTCAGTCCCATATTTCCTGTAGATCACGTTTTCAAACAACTTAAATCCCGCATTATCGCACCAATCAATTATGGTCCTAAAAGAGGTAAGAGTCTTACCAAAGTTACGAGTTGCATCCTGGATGACCATAGCTACAATGCCACCTTCTTTCAGGACGCGATAAAGTTCTATTCCGACTGCAGGCAAATTTAATGAAAAACCATTGTACGCTCGGATATCATCATAAGGTGGTGAGGTAACAGCCAGGTCAATCGAATTGGAAGGGATTTTTCTTAAAACTTCGACTGCATCCCCACAAATTATTTTATTCAAGGGTAAATCTTCGCACCTTTCCCTTGTCTTATCAGTTGGCTGGTAGGTCTTCTGTGTTGCACCTTTCTTAATCACATCAAGCACTACTCCTTGCACTGAGACAGAGTTTTTATTTTGGAAAACCAGGGACTGCATTCTTTTGTTAGCCGGTTTTAAGCGTATCGACCCTCGTTCTTTATAAAATTTCTTTAATGTCGCTTCGTGGTTATCTATTAGAGCAACAACTTTTTGACCGTTTTCTGCAGTAAATTGATGTTTCACTAATACGATATCGCCGTCGTTAATATTCTCATCGGTCATACTGTTACCAACAACCCGAAGAGCATAGAATTTTCCCTGCCCCGGTAACCTTCCTTTTGGGATAGCGATTGATTCTTTTTGTGATATTGCCTCGATGGGTTGACCGGCTGCGATCATTCCCTCCAAGGGGATACTGACCATACTCTCACTACTCCGTAACTCAATACCCCTCGCGGCATGATCGTTTCTTGAAAGGTAACCCTTTGAGGATAAGGTATCAATATGCTGGTGAATCGTAGACAGAGCTGATAGACGAAAATGCTTGCGAATCTCCTCAAAAGTGGGTGAGTAGCCATTCTCGTCAATAAAGCCCTGGATATAGTCGAGAATTTGTTTTTGTCTCTTCGTCAGAGTAGCCATAAGTATTGACAAGCCCTAATATTTTTTTACATTTACAGTATACCGAAAATCTACCGAAGTAGGTAGTGGCGTTATCCACACAAAATTAATTATTGAAAGGAGGTGAAATACATGAATAAAACGCCGGGCTTTAAAAATATCCTAATTTTATTCTCTTGTCCCCCGATCTAAACTAGGAGTACAATTAATAGCGTGAAGATAAGATTTTTCCCCCTGATTGCCTGCGAATCTATGCTCTTCATCCCTCATTCACCAAAGCAACTTATTAGTACACTCGCTATCGCGGGTGTGCTTGGAATCGGAATACTGGCATATTTTACATGGTTTACTGTGGGGGTCGGGGATGTACCAAGCAACGGTAACGCCGCGATCACCAACCAGCCGGCTGTCAATGTGGCGCTAAGCGCTCAAGAGGAATGCGCGCGGAGAGGACCCTCGTTCACCTGGTGTGAGCAGAAGCAAAAATGCATCGACCCATCCCGTCAAAATTGCAAGGATGTTTCTCTTGATTCGTATTTGACCAATTCAAGCACCCTCACCGTTCTTTCCGGCTCGATGCTCTATATCCAAGACGGCGATGTGTGGAAGTCGGATATCAACGGCCGTACGCCGGTCAAGCTCGTAGACCGTGACGCGGTGACGAAAGCTATCCCTTCGCCTGACGGGTCCATGATCGCCTATGCTATCGTCTATCCGTCTACCGAGACCGTGAAAAATGCCGATGGTACGGAAGAGTCCGTCGAATTGTCAGGATCTTGGGGGGCCAAACAAACGCTGTACGTCGCTAACGGCGTGGGTGCCGACAGTCGCCAGGTGCAGAAACAGGTGGGACGCTGGGGGTGGATACCAAATACCAAACTGCTGTGGTATGAGACCAGCTCTTTACAGCAGTATTTCAGTTGGGGGTACATCGGCGACAACAATATGTGGGTGTATGATCCTGCCGCACGCACATCAAAAGAAATACGAAAGGCCGGTGACGTAGCCTGGAGCGACCCGCTCCTTGGTCCCAGGTGGTCTCCTGACGGAAAGAATGTACTGCTTGTTACGTATGAGAAAATTGACGATACCAACGGCTCACTGGCTTTGCATGTGGTCAATCGGTCGACCGCGAAAGAGCGAAACCTGCTGTACATCCCGTGGGTTGGGGGAGACCGGGGTGGTCCGCCGCCTATTCCATCATTTTTTTGGAGCGGGGACAGCTCGACAATTTACACGGGTTTCACCCCGGTAATCGAGGCCTCAAATAACACTGCCAATAAGATACATTACCTTGACATCCTGCGATCAAACTACATCTCCGTGTTAGCCATACCGGTGAACGGCGGGCAGGTAAAAGAAGTATTTCCGTCAGAGCCGTCAATCGTCTTTGCCGACGAGAGTCCCATCCACGTGAACTTCTCCGAAGATCGCAGTAAGGTGCTCTACTTCGCCGTCAAATCGGATAAAGTCACACCCGATAGTCCCTCGGACTGGGTAAAATACGGTGATGCTGATGCGCAGATGGTAGTACGGGATATACACAAGGGCACTTCCTACACCATCAGCGACACGTTCAACGGCAATCACACACTTTTCCACGTTAGTGATGACTCGCTCTCGACGCATATCACTGATGATGGGGTATACTGGTTTGATACCGAGACGAGGGACTCTATCCACTGGCTGAATGTCTATTATTACGACTTTACCACATCCCAAAAGACGACAGTGGCCACTATGCCCGCGCCAATTGATGATGACAGGGGGCTTTTACTGAGTGATATTTCCTACCTACCTTCTGCGCATGCAGTACTATTCCGTGCCGGGAGCACCCTCTACAAAGTACAAAATGACAAGATAGCTGCAATCGTGGAGAAAGTGGATGAGGTGGCGTATTACGAGTGAATAGGGGATTTTGAGATGGGACTTAGGATACCGGTAGGCCCGGCTACCTCAAAAGAAAAACAGCCTCTCGGGAGGCTGTTGCGTGCATGATACGTAGGTCGGGAGGCGCCACTTGACAAAGCCGGGGTTTTTGCTATACTTCGACGTTAAAAGTATGTGTAAAAGAAATACTGAACCCTCTATCGCAGAAGGCGCAGAAGGAGTATCACGATGCGGAGAATCATCCCGTTGCTGTCGATCGCGGTGTTTTGCACGTTCTGTGCAGGCTGTATCAGAGAAGTCAACGAGCGGTCAAACCTCCTGACGGAGACTGTGAAAGCGCGGGACCTTGTTTACACGCCTGCAGTCCACGGATCCGGCATGGGGCCCACGATGCGTATGACCAAGGGCGGCGGTATCGGTCTCGGACTCGCCATCACATCAGTCAACACCGAGGAGGTCTACTCGATCGTCTTCGAGTGCCAGCACGGCGGATTCGTCATCCAGCGAGAGGAGTTATGGAAGAAGCTCCATAAGGACTCCACGTACCATTGCAGGTATGTCGAGCTGTATCGGACCGTCTATGATGGAAAACCCGACACGCTCGTCTCACGGACGCTCGTGGGCTACGATTTCCTGGGTCTCGAGGAGTTCCCCGATCTCATGGAAAAGCCTGACGAGATGTACCACCCTGTCAAATGACCCCCGCGTTTGCACCAATGCGAATAAGCCCGGCCACAGTACCAACTGTCGCGCCGGGCTTCTTTTTTGCCGGGCTAACAGTAATTGAGCGTTTTTTGGTATACTTATCTTATATCCCTCCTTTCCACAAAAGACATTCACCTTAGCCGTCTAAGTTAGCAGATCTTTTATTATGCAAGCGGTGTGATATCCTATATAAGCATGAACAATGTCAATATTCCTCAAGCAAAAGTAAAAAATGATAAGTATATTTGGCTTGGGTTGTTTGTTTGCCTATTCATTCTCCTATGTCTTTTTTTGTACTTCATTGTACTCTGGCCTCAGGCCCTCTTGAGAGAGTTTCCATACTCATCATTTGTTGCGCGGCGTACGGGATATTCCGAAAGTATTGATACCAGTATTAAGGTGCTCCAGGTAATTAGTCCTCTACAAGGCGGATTCATTGTCACGAGAAGTATCAATCAGGACAGGGAAGTTACTTCAGGGTGGAGGACGTTTCCTGACGGAGGGATAAATTTTCTTATCTCTATGAAAAAGGACATTTCGATGGTCAAGGATAGCGGTGAGATCGTGTGGAGGAAAACCTACGCCGAGTATCCTGTCAATCAGTATAATAGCCGTCAGCTTCCAACGGAAAGCGATTCAAAAAATTCAGTCTTATACCCCAAAGTACTCGATGGAGGGGCAAACGTAATTCGCAGTTGCCCGGACGGTAAAGTACAACTGGCGTATCTTCAGGAAAATTGGGTATCTACTGGTCCGGGGTCAAGTTCGCTGCATGGTTACGGCGATTTTGTCGGTCCTGGAGTAGAAATCAATTTAAATAGCGGGGAGATGACTCAGTTCACCGACGCAGGGAGGCTATGTACTAAAGAAATTCGGGATCTTTATAGGCCCCAGACGGATACGATTTATGCCTGTGGGGATAAAATTCCTTTCGTACGGAAAATGGGAGACAGAAGCCATCCGTCCACCGGACCAATCGCCGTACTTAAAGAGTATTATCAATTTCCCTGTAACTATTCGTCATCAGGGTATCAAAATTTGAAGGCGGATCCGACGAAAGCCACCATCCCGCCGGGACCAAGTGACATATTAGATATCCCGCTGTAGATTCATTACAAGGAGCCGGTCGGCTGTCTTTGCTATACTTAAACTACACATGCCCCTCCTCTCCACAACAACATTTACACTCGCAACCTACGCCAAAGGCGACGAGAACGCCGAGAAGCTCGCACTTGTGTTACCCGGTCGGTTGGATACGAAAGACTATCTGCACATGCGCAGCCACGTGGACTTTTTGGCAACGAAAGGATACTTCGCGCTTTCATTCGACCCGCCGGGTACGTGGGAGAGTCCGGGAGGTATCGGACTGTACACGATGACGAACTATTTGAAAGCTATCAACGAACTGATTGAGCATTTTGGCAATCGACCTACGTTACTCATGGGGCACAGTCGGGGCGGCAGCATTGGCATGCTTGTCGGTAGCACTAATCCGCACGTCACGGGGTTCATCTCTGTCTTTTCACACGCCTCCCCGAGCAAACCTGAGGGTCCCGCGTCATCGTTGAGAGACATCCCCGGGCACCCGGGACAAAAGAGGCAATTTAATTTGCCGAATAGTTTTTTTATCGACTCAGCGAGCCATGACATTATGGGTCCGCTCAAGACCTGCACGAAGCCGAAACTGTTTTTTCTCGGCACTCAAGATATTATGGTCCCGCCTGAAAAAGTACAGAAGGCATATGATGACGCCGCAGAGCCGAAACAGCTTGAGACGCTCGACTCCGGCCATGACTATAGGAATAGGCCGGAGATTATCGAAGAGGTGAATAGGAAAGTCGGGGAGTGGATGGAGAAGACAAAAAAGCATCCCACATAAAACAGCGGGACTCCGGATCCATCTTGTCATTCAACCCTATCTGTCGGCGGGAATGAGACAAATATTTGTGCTATAATTACTCCATGAAGCAGAACATGCAGAAAATTGTCATATACAAAGATGCCCGGGGGGATGTGAAGCTTAAAGCCGATGTTCGCGCCGAGACTCTTTGGGCTACCCAAGCGCAGATTGCCCAGCTTTTTGGGGTAGATAGAACAGTGGCGACAAAGCACATCCGCAACATATTTTCTGATGGCGAGGTCAACAAAAAAAGCAATGTGCAAAAAATGCACATTCCTCACTCGGATAAGCCGATCACAGTGGCTTACTGTCTATCGTAAATCCACGGGATCCTTCCCCGCCTGCGCTTTCAGCTTCGGCAGGTTCAGGATGGTGGTATTTCGCAACGGGATTCCGGATCCCTCCAGAGGCGGGCAGGCAAGTCCGGAGTGGTAATGAGCTTTGTGTTATGGGCAGTTGACAGTTCGGGAGGAGTGCGGTATAAAGGACGAAATTGCATAAAAAGTACTTTTCACCCCACAACCGGCGGAGGGTTTCATGAACGGAACGGTCTACTTCCTGATGTATAGCGATAGGGTCAGGGCGCAAATGATCGATGCGCTCAGCCTCATGAGCTATGGAATGTATGTGGTGTCGCTTACCTTTATCTTACACCCAGAACAGTTCGTGACATGTTTTTCGGTCATACTGGTCGGAACCGTGCTGCTTACACGCCTGATGAGTGTATTCGCATGCCATCTTCATCGCGAACTGCGCGTGATGGCGGCAGTAGGCTCACCGTTGTATCTCGGAGCGTGCATCTTGTCTCTTTTCCTCATCTACCCACTCGGACCGACGGTAAAATTCCCCATTGGGCACCCGGAGTCGGCAGTTGAAGTTCGAAGCATTGCCCTGTTTTTCTCATGGCGGGAGGAAGTCCGGGTGTACTCCACTTCAGCGCACCATTCCTATCGGCACGGCGGGAAGGTTTTGCTGTTCGATACCAAATATGACGGGGCGATACTCGACTTCCACCGCCGATTTGGGAGCTCGCAGGCGTTTGCCGACTCTTCGGGAGCCGAAGTGATCCGATTTGCTGAAAGCTATTTCACGGGCAATCCGAATGCCACGATGGTCGGCCTGGCCCTGCAGCTGCAGCAGGGCCTTCCGGGCCTGAGCATCAGCAATGTTGTCCTGGGGACTGTCCCCGAGGAGAGCTCTTTGACCCCCGTTGCGATCAAGTAACGGGTTTTTTCTTTTTGAAGATGAGGTACGATGTACATTGACGTTGACCGTGTGTATGAGTAGAATGACGACGGAGGAAAAGGAGTGACAAAACCGTTCTCTTCATCTGAAAGGAGTCCACAATGCGCAGTTTGTGGAGAAAGCTCGAACGGAATACTCGACAGTTGGCTGCCTTCGGGCTGGTGACTGCGGTTACCGTCTTGGTGGTGTGGGGTTCTATTGCGTCACCCGACTCAGTTCTTGGCGAGTATACGTCGGCGGCGTTGTTGTCGACTGGCATATGCCTGTTGGCCATCATGGGTGGGGTCTTTACAGCTATGTACGTGGCGCATCGGAATTCTCCAGTGACCATGAGGCTGATTCAATCGTTGACACTAGCCTGTGCGGTCGGGTTAGTTACCATGTTCTGCACCGTTTCCCGCTTCGATGGAAATACGGTCCTCATCAGCCGAACTACCGGTGAAATACGCGTGCCGTCCGGATTCGCTATTTACAATCCTCTCGAATTTCGACCGTCTGTATACATGCGCACGATTACCGTCACCGACACCGAAGTCGGATATATGGTAAGGGTTAGTCCACGGATGACGGTGAAAGAGCTTCAAACCAAGTTCGGGTCTCCGGTGGCGTGCAGGCAGGTATACACTACGATCATTCATAACGCAGCCGCGGATGTGAAAACCATTCCGTCTCGGATTCAGAGGCTGTGCGCCATTGAGGGTCGACTGGCTTCTTTGCTGCCCAACTGCAAAGTCGAGATATGTGGCGCCTATACAAACTAGCCAACCTGTCTCGACCAATGTTTATCCACCCGCGGTATGCCGTCTCGGGTGGTTTTTTCTTTTCCTTAAAATCTAGTATACTGTAAGTCCTATGCAGCAGTATCTCGATTTATTGCGCAAAATTATCGACGAAGGGGTCCAGAAAAGCGATCGCACAGGCGTGGGTACCCGCAGTCTTTTTGGGTACCAGATGCGGTTTCACCTGGACCGGGGTTTCCCGCTGCTGACGACCAAGAAAATGGCGCTTAAGTCCATTATCTATGAGCTCCTGTGGTTCCTGAGGGGCGATACCAACGTCAAGTACCTCAACGAGCATGGTGTGACCATCTGGGATGAATGGGCGGATGAGAACGGCGATCTCGGGCCGATCTACGGCCAGCAGTGGATTCGTTGGAAGGCCAACGACGGGACAGAAATTAACCAGATCCAAAACGCCGTCGACATGATCAAGACAAATCCTGACTCGCGCAGGATTATCGTGAGCGGATGGAATGTCGGCGACCTACAGATGCTCATTAAGGGCAAAAAAACAGCCCCGCCGCCCTGCCACATGCTGTTCCAATTTTATGTCGCCAACGGCAAGCTTTCCTGCCAGCTCTACCAACGGAGTGCCGACGTGTTCCTCGGCGTCCCTTTTAACATCGCTTCCTATTCACTCTTCACCATGATGATGGCGCAGGTGACGGGTTTGCAGCCCGGTGACTTTGTCCACACGTTCGGCGACGTGCATATTTACAATAACCACTTCGACCAGGTTAAGCTCCAACTTTCGCGGACGCCGAAGCCGTCGCCCGCCATGAAGATTAACCCAAAAGTAAAATCCATCTTCGATTTTCAGTTTGAGGATTTCACCCTCGAGAACTACGATCCTGATCCGCGGATTCCCGCGCCGATAGCGGTGTAAGCTCGAAATTTGAAATTTGAAACAAACCTGAATGATGCAATGTTCAAAATTCAAAACTCAACGGTCTTGTGAAGTTTCGTTATTAGAATTTATCATTTGATATGATCAGCATGATAGCGGCTATAGGCGAAAAGAGAGAGCTCGGCAAGGGCAACGCGCTCCTTTTTCATATTCCGGAGGACATGAAACATTTCAAGACAATTACCAGCGGACATCCTGTCATTATGGGCCGCAAAACGTTTCAGTCCATCGGGCGGCCGCTTCCAGGCAGGACGAACATTGTCGTATCGCGCAATGCCGGTTTCAAAGCGGATGGCTGTATTGCCGTGAAATCGCTCGGCGAGGCCGTCTCGCGCGCTACCGAGATTGACCGGCAGGAAATATTCATTATCGGCGGCGGGCAAATATACGCGCAGGGGATTGCCTATGCCGACAAACTGTACCTGACCGTCGTCAGGGGAGTGTTTGATGCCGACACGTATTTTCCCGACTATTCCCAGTTCAACAACGTCATCAGCACCAAAGAAGGGAACAACGGGACATACTCATATACATTCTTAGAGCTCGGGAAATTATGAAGCGCAAGGGGACATTCGTCATCATCGACGGCATTGACGGTTCGGGCAAAGGCACGCTGGTATCGGCATTGGTTGCGCGGGCGCGGAAGAAAAAACTGAAAGTATTCGACGTGGTCGCCTACGAAAAAAAACATCATACATTGCCTGAACCGCGCGAGCTGAAAAATTACTGGGTCATCCGCACCTCCGAGCCCACGCATTCGCTGATCGGTCGGGCAATCCGCCAGGAAATAATCAGAAAAAATACCCGTGACTATTCGGGACTGTCAACGGCGCAGGCGTATGCGCTTGACCGCCTGATTCTTTACCGGAGGGTGATTATACCGGCGCTCATGGCGGGCAAGTACGTCTTCCAGGAAAGGGGAGTGACGACGACTCTTGCCTACCAGCCCGTCCAGGCGGAACACCTGGCACTGCGCACAATTATGCAGCTCGACGGCAACGCGCAGGCGCTCACGTGGAGACCCGACCTTCTCGTCCTACTGAAAATACGCCCGCGAACCGCACTTATCAGACTTCACGCCCGCACGGCAAAACAGGATAACGCCATTTTTGAAACGCTGCACTTTTTCGAGAAACTTGAATCCAGATTCCATTCAGCGTGGTATAAAAAGATTTTCACATCCCGGGGATCCGCAGTTCGCGTCGTAGATACCGATGGAACCCTGCAGGACAGCCGCAAGCGACTCATGGAGGTCTGGGAAGAATTTCAGCGTTCGCGCGGGTAAATATGCACAGGGTATGTCGGGTGTGCCCGATTGTTTTGAGTATGGTAAAATGACTGTATGACTTTCCCTACGCTTGAAACCGTCATCGGCCTCGAAACGCACGTCCAGCTCCGGACGAAATCGAAGATGTTTTGCCGTTGCGATAACTCCGGAGAGGACCAAGAGCCGAATACCACGGTGTGCCCGGTATGCATGGGCCATCCCGGCACGCTGCCTGTCCCCAACGAACAGGCAATTGCCTGGGCGGCCAAGGTAGCGTTGGCGCTCCACTGTAAAGTTTCCCGCCAATCAAAGTTTGACCGCAAAAGCTACTTTTATCCCGACCTGCCCAAAGGGTACCAGATATCGCAGTTTGACCAGCCGATAGGGAAAGACGGCTATCTCATGGTTCATGTCGGGAAAAAGCCGGTTCGTGTGAGAATAGAGCGCGTACATCTCGAGGAGGATTCGGCTAAACTGGTGCATGCTCCCGACGGCAAGTCCACTCTTATCGATTTTAACCGCGCGGGCACGCCGCTTGTTGAGATCGTGACTAAACCCGATATTCAATCGCCCGCCGTCGCCAAAGCTTTTCTCCAGGGCTTAAGACTCATCATGAGGTACCTGGGAGTTTCGGATGCCGACATGGAAAAAGGCCATCTCAGGTGCGATGCCAATATCAGTCTCAAGCCCATCCCGGAGCATTTTGGACGCGCGAAAAAAAAGTTCGGCCTCGAAGGGGATGTCACGACGCTTTTCCCGAAGACAGAAGTAAAAAACCTCAACTCGTTCAAAGCCGTGGAACGTGCGCTGGAATTTGAAACCAAGCGCCAGTCCGCGCTGTGGTATGACGGCAAACCCCCGCTTGTCGCCGTCACACGGGGCTGGGACGATAAAAAGATGGGGACGGTCCAGCACCGCGACAAGGAGGCCGCCCATGACTATCGGTACTTTCCCGAGCCTGATCTGACTCCCATCACGTTTACTAAAGCTCAGCTTGATGGCCTGGAGCGCGACATGCCCGAGCTTCCGTATGAGAAGCGGGATCGGTTCGAGAGCCAATTCGGGATGCGCGGGGCCGACGCCGCGATCCTCGTCGATGATCTCCGTGTAGCTCATTTTTTTGAAGAGGTCGTTTCAGAGCTCAAAGCATGGCTTGTTTCGCTCGAGGAGGTCGAGGGCACTGAGCAGGAAATATGGGAGTCCCATAAAGCAAAACTTGTGAACCAGGTCGTGTCGTGGATCACCACGAAGCTTTTTACTCTGCTCAATGAGCGAAGGCAGTCTATCGACGAAGCGAAAATAACGCCGGAAAATTTTGCCGAACTCATGACGATGATGTACAAACGGCGCATTAACGCTTCTGTCGCGCAAACAGTCCTGGAAAAGATGTTCGTCTCGGGCGAGGATCCTTCTGACATTGTTGAAGCGGGAAACCTCGGCCAGGTAAGCGGGGAAAAAGAGCTTACCGAGATTATTGATGCCGTCATCAATGAGAACGCGGGGATGGTCGACCAGTTCAAAAAAGGTAAAACCCCCGTATTACAATTCCTTATCGGCCAGGCGATGAAAAAGTCCAAAGGAAAGGCCGACCCGAAAGTTATTCGTGAGCTGTTGATACACCGATTAGCATAGGGACAAATTTATGGATATGTAGGTGCACAGCTTGCTGTGCTGTATGTTTAACAAGAAGGCGAGCAAGCTCGCCGCCTACAGTAACAAGACTATGCTTACTTGTGGATAACTAAGACGGGCGTTTTTGACATACCTTTATGATAGCTGGTATGATGTTGTGGAATACATGAAGAACAATATTCTCGAACTCAACGTTTCGCATCAGCTGGAACACCTCATTCTCCGGTAAACGGAGATTTTTTTTATATGCCTAGACGCAGATTGAGCAAACAACCTATTCGCGCGAAGGGAGCGCTGGTGCTCGAAGACGGTACCCGGTTCATCGGCCAGGTGTTCGGCTACCCTGTGGCCTCCGCCGGAGAGGTGGTCTTTACCACGGGCATGGTCGGTTACCCTGAGTCATTGACCGATCCCTCGTACACCGGACAGCTCATGGTAATGACCTACCCGCTCGCGGGAAACTACGGCGTTGAGCCCATATCCAAGAATCCAAGCCGTCCTCAGCAACATTTCGAGTCGTCCCGCATTCATGCCTCAGCCTTGATTGTTTCGTCGTTAACCATGCATCCGAGCCATTACCGTTCCGCGCGGACGCTGGACAGCTGGTTACATGACGAACGTATCATCGGCCTGTCAGGCATTGATACCCGCGCGCTGACCCAACGCTTGCGCGAGCACGGCACGATGCTCGGCAAAATTGTTGTAGATAATGAGATACCATGGTACGACCCGAACAAAGAAAATCTCGTTGACAAGGTGAGCATTCACCGTCCGTTAAGGTATCGGGGATCCGGCAAACGTGTCGCGGTCGTTGACTGCGGGGTCAAGCACGGAATCCTGCGTGAGCTTATAAGCCGTTCATGCGATATCCTGCGTGTGCCGTGGGATTACCCCATATCCTCGCTTAAAGGTATCGACGGCGTGGTGGTGTCCAACGGGCCGGGCGACCCGATGATGGCTGAAAAAACAGTGTACGAGCTCAAACGGCTTATTGCGCGCAAAGTACCTGTCTGGGGAATTTGCCTTGGCCACCAACTGCTCGCGCTCGCACTCGGCGCCACAACGTACAAACTTCCCTACGGACATCGCGGCCACAACCAACCTGTTGAAGACGTGCTCACGAGGCACGCGTACATCACCAGCCAGAACCACGGTTTCGCAGTCCGTGAATCAACCCTCCCTCGTTCGGCAGCGGTGTGGTTCCGCAATCTCAACGACGGGACGCATGAAGGGTTCAAGCACACATCATTGCCCGTGCGGGGCGTGCAATTCCATCCGGAGGCGTGCCCCGGGCCCCGAGACACAGAGTTTCTTTTTGATGAATTTATGAAACTGCTCTAAATGAACGGCCATAAGAAAAAAATTCTCCTTCTCGGATCCGGCGCGCTTAAAATAGGGCAGGCCGGCGAGTTTGATTACTCGGGGTCCCAGGCGATCAAAGCGCTTAAAGAGGAAGGGTATCGGGTTATTCTCGTGAATCCCAACGTGGCGACAATCCAAACCTCCAAGGGGATGGCTGACGAAGTGTATTTTTTGCCCGTCGAAAGATATTTCGTCGAAAAAGTCATTGTCCGTGAACGGCCGTACGGCATTCTGCTGGGCTTCGGCGGACAGACAGCGCTCAACTGCGGCCTGGAGCTCGCGAAACGCGGAATATTGAAAAAATACAGGGTCAAAGTCCTCGGCACTCCCGTACAGAGCATCGAACTGACAGAGGACAGGAAACTTTTCGCGGACTTTCTCACCAAGCTGAATTTCGCGATCCCACGAAGCAAGGCGGTCAGGTCGGTGACGGACGCATTGCGCGTGGCACGGTCCGTCGGTTATCCCGTCATGGTGAGAAGCGGCTTTTCTCTCGGGGGGCTGGGCTCCGGAGTGGCAAAAGACAGGCGCGCGTTGCAGGACATCGCCCAGGCAGCTTTTGCCCACGCGCCCCAGATTCTTATCGAAGAGTGCCTCGTCGGATGGAAAGAAATAGAATACGAAGTAGTCCGCGACAGGGCCGATAATTGCATGACCGTATGCAACATGGAAAACCTCGACCCGCTGGGCATCCATACCGGCGAGAGCATCGTGGTGGCGCCGTCGCAGACTTTGACGAACGGGGAATACCACCGGTTGCGTTCGATCTCCATCGCGGTCATCCGCGCGCTTGGCATCGTGGGGGAGTGCAATATACAGTTCGCCCTCGATCCGCGCTCTGAGGATTATCGCATCATCGAAGTGAACGCCAGGCTTTCACGCTCCTCAGCGCTGGCATCGAAGGCCACAGGATACCCGCTTGCCGCTGTCGCCGCGAAGCTTGCTGTCGGCAGGAAACTCACCGAGCTGAAAAATGCCGTGACACAGGCAACACCGGCGTTTTTTGAACCTGCCCTCGACTACATCGTCCTCAAATTTCCAAGATGGGACTTTTCAAAATTTACCAACGCAGACCACCGCATCGGCACGCAAATGAAGAGCGTGGGCGAAGTAATGGCTATCGGCAGGAGTTTCCCCGAAGTGCTGCAAAAGGCCGTGCGCATGCTTGAAATAGGCCGCGACGGTATTATGGAGGCATTACCGAGGCGCTATGAGCTGCATGAAGCGTTATTACCGACGCCGAAGCGCATCTATGCAATCGCGAGTTCGCTGTATTACGGCGTTTCACCCTCACTTATCGCGAGAAAGACAGGCATCGATAGATGGTTCATAGACCAAATACACGATATTGTTCGTCTCCACAGAAGTCTGCAACGCAAGCGCTTTGCCTCGGTGAATCGCGACATCATGCTTGAAGCGAAAGAATACGGTTTCTCCGATAAAACACTGGGGGCCCTGTGGCATGTGAGCGCCGATAAGGTTCGCCGGCAGCGGAAGCGGTTCAACGTCGTACCCTGCGTCAGGCGCATCGACACCGTTGCGGCGGAGTTCCCCGCAAAAACAAATTATCTCTATTGTACTTACCACGCGACAGAATCGGACAGAGCGCCGTCGAAAGATAAGTCAGCCATTGTGCTGGGTTCCGGCGTGTACAGGATAGGCTCATCAGTCGAGTTTGACTGGTGCGCCGTCAACGCCGGGCAGGAGCTCCACCGGAACGGTTTGCGCTCCATCATGGTCAATTGCAACCCGGAAACGGTATCGACTGATTATGACATGTGCGACGTTTTGTACTTTGAGGAGCTCACGCTTGAACGGGTGTTGGATATTTATGAACGGGAAGCGCCCCAGGGAATCGTCGTCTCAGTCGGCGGGCAGACACCTAATAACCTCGCGCTCGGGCTTTCACGCCATCACGTTCGCTTACTCGGCACGGGAGCCGAATCAATCGACCGCGCGGAGGACAGGCATAAATTTTCCCGGCTTTTGGACACGCTCGGCATTGACCAGCCCGACTGGGTGGAAGCGCATTCGGCCCGTGAGGCCATTGCGTTCGCGTCGCGCGTCGGTTTTCCCGTCCTGATCCGCCCCAGCTATGTGCTGAGCGGATCGGCGATGAATGTGGCGACAGACGGTCGCCAGCTGAGCACGTATTTGCGCGCAGCCACTGAAGTTTCTCCTGAGCACCCCGTCGTCCTCACGAAGTTCGTCACTGACGCGCATGAGATAGACGTAGACGCAGTTGCTCGGAAGGGAAAGATCGTGTGCGCCGTGGTCTCTGAACATGTGGAGAATGCCGGCGTGCATTCAGGCGATGCCACGCTGGTTCTCCCCCCGCAGAAAGTCTATGTCGAAACAAGGAAAAAAATAGACATCGCCGTCACCAGGATAGCCCAAGCGCTCGATATTTCCGGCCCCTGCAACATCCAGTTTCTCGCGCGCGACAACAGCATCATGGTGATCGAATGCAATCTCCGCGCGTCGCGGAGTTTCCCGTTTGTCTCCAAAGTGACGGGCAATAACCTCATCAACCTCAGCATCAAAGCGATGCTGGGTAAAAGAGTCGCCGCGATGTGCGACCCACTGCTTCCGTTCGTGGCCGTCAAGGCCCCCCAGTTCTCCTTCCACAGACTGACAGGCACCGATCCAGTGCTCCGTGTCGAAATGGCGTCGACGGGGGAGGTCGCATCGTTCGGAGATGACATTCATGAGGCGTTCTTGAAGTCGGTGCTTTCGACTGAGTTCCGTCTGCCCAAAAAAACAATCCTCGTCAGTCTCGGCGGCGAGCAGAACAAAATGCGCCTTGTCGACGAACTCCAAATGCTCGCGAGCCAGGGGTTTAAGATCCTCGCGACTGAGCATACGCACCAGTTCTTACTGGCGCGCGGCATACCCAACAGCATGCTCCACAAAATACGGGCAGATAAAGAACCCAACATCAAAACGTTCTTAATGCATAAAAAGATTGACCTCGTCATCAACCTGGCCCACCAGTTTGAGGGCGACGTGATCCGTGACGATACGGCCATGCGCAGGCTTGCCGTTGATTACAATATTCCTCTGATTACCAATTTACAGCTGGCTATTCTCTTTTTCAGGGCGCTCCAAAATAAAAAAATGTCCGACTTAGAGGTCAAACCCTGGTCGTCATATTCCCCTCAGGCGGTTCAACACCCCCTCTAGCTAAAGTGACGGCGGCGAGCCGTTGTTGTTTTTTGATACATGGACAAAGAGACTGAACCCGGCAAGTAAGGCAAATGAGATTGCCGAAAATACGATACTATAGCCAAAAAAAGCCGTAAGAATGAATACCGGGTAGGTTATCCACAAGGTGATTTGATCGAGGCTATCGAGTCCTACAAAGTTCCCGGCGTACAGCACGAGCGCGGCTATTGTGAGCAGACCGATAAATCCCCAGAAAGCGTGTTTCAAATCCACACTCGACGGCGCGGCATGGCTTGAAAGTGCAATCATGAGGTAAAGGAAAAGGTAGGTATGCCAGTCCGAAAAGCTTATCTCTGCCCAGAGGTGGGAAAAATAATTCAGGTAAATATTTGCCATCCCGCTCACGCTGCTTCCGTTCACAAGAGCGATTCGGACAGGGGAGATAATGTCGAGATACAGCGAGGGCATGAGAAACTTCACGACCAGCCACATGACAGCCGTTACGCCAAAAAGGGGAGCAATCGAAATGAAAATGTTCTTGAGCGGATTTAATGTCCGTTCGTGGGTGATATACCCTAAAGTGTCCCCCTGAGGCGCGAAAAGTTTAACATCATGTACGCGTGTGAATGTCAGCACGGCGGCAAAGAGATGGCTGAGCTCATGGACAATCACACCCGGCCATTGCGTCACCAGGTACCAGCCCTTCCCCAGGCGGTTCATGACGAGCCGGTTAGTAAAGTGAGAAAGAAGGTATAAAATTAACAGTTGGAGCGTTAACGGGAGAAAAAGGAGTAGGAGGGTATGCATAGAGGGGACGGCGTACTTATAATTCCTGATAATGTTC
Organism: bacterium; assembly: GCA_021815445.1. GTDB lineage: Bacteria > Patescibacteriota > Patescibacteriia > UBA10025 > UBA10025 > JAKAGM01. The sequence goes on from JAKAGM010000001.1 coordinate 140,759, forward strand.
GACCGTGAAAGGAGTGAACTTTTCGGGATGAGCCGTTATCTCTTGTTTGAGTTCTTTTTGAGGAAACCATTTGATGTCCTCTACTTCATCTTTTTTTAACGTAAGCGACTCTGCCGTCCGGTCGACGACTGTTGTGAAAATCTGAAGGTAGAATTTAGTTGCGTCATTGACGAGAAATTTCGGGCCGAGTGATACTATCACATCCTGCAGGCCGATCTCTTCCCGGGCTTCTTTTTTTATATTCTCTTCATACGTTTCGCCAACCTCCACCGTCCCCGCCACCGCGAGCGCCCAGCGTCCGGGGTGATTAACTTTGTTAAAACTTCTTTGCGCGAGAAGAATGTCCCCTTGGCTGTTCGTAATCCATAGGGCCGAGACACGATAAATGTCCTGCGCGGTTATCGCCTCTTTTTCCTTTGCCCCGATAACATTATCCTGTTCGTTGACGATGACAAATTTGTGGTTGCTCATAGGCGCTGAATCATGTCAGGATTGAGTTCATCTAAAGCGTGCACTATTCTGTCAGCTTTTGCAAGCGCGTCCGGGTGTACGTCCGGAGAGAATGCTATGCATTTCATTCCCGCAGTTTTTGCAGATGCAATGCCGCTGGGTGCGTCTTCAATGACGACGCATTCAACCGGTTTGAGCCCGAGCTGTTTCGCGGCAAAGAGATAAATATCAGGGAAAGGTTTGCCCTTCGAAATGTCCTCCCAGCCTGCAATGGCAGAGAACTGATTCCTCACCCCGAAATGATTGAGTACTTTACTTATTGCTTTATGGGGTAAGCTCGATGCCACGCCAAGTTTAAATGAGCCGGAAAGACGCTCAATACATTCGACTGCCCCGGGAACGGCAGCCGGGACGCTCGGAGCGAGCCGCGCGTACGCGTCCCATTTCATTTTCAACAGCTCGTCACTTTTTGCGTTCGTCAGGCGGAAATGTTCAATGATTTCTCGTGTGCCTTCGAAATCATTTCTTCCCCGTAGCAGGGTATTGTATTCCTGATGCGTAAGTTCGACCCCATACCCCGCGAGCGCTTCCTTAAACGCCGCCTCATGGAGAGGCTCGTCGTCTATAATGACGCCGTTGACATCGAAAATAACTGCAAAAATCATACGTCGGCAGATTTATAATGTTTATTGAGGAGGAAAAGAAGTTCGGGGTGGAAAGGTTCTCCGTCCCGGATCATGCCCCAGACTTTCTGGAGGGGGACAAAGCGCAGTTCCGTCACGTCGTGAGCGTCATGCGTAAATGGTCCGTTGTGCTCGGCGGTAAATGTGTAGAGAAACTTTTTGAGTCCGCGCGGGTCGTCGTATAATTCGTAATATGCAGGAGCCAGCTTTAGCTTCACGCCAATTTCTTCCATTGTCTCTCGATGCGCGGCCTGCTCCGGTGTTTCGCCGCTCATGACATGGCCACCGACAGATGTTACCCAGCAGTGGGGGAAGAAGTCCACATTACCGCTCCGGAGCTGGAGTAAAAGTTTACCCTGTGTGTTAAAAACAAACACATGAGCTATACGATGAGTAAGCTTTTGTTTATACACTTCCTCCCGGGATGCGCGGCCGATGACCGTATCGTTTGTATTAACTATATCCAGGAATTCCATAATGTTCCTGCACATAGTGTAGCACCCTTCAAACTCTCGAGGTAGTTTCTCCCTATACGGCTGTCCTATTATACGCTGTGTTCATCGGCTCTCCTGCGGTATGCACCAGGTTGAGGCCTACTTTTTGGATCGAAGCTTATTGATTTTTTCCTGGATATACCACGAAAAGTAACCTTGGTACTCTTTCTGGAATTTTGGGTTTTTCCACGCCTGACCGTCAATTTTTCTACGGCAGTTTTTCGCTCCGCATTTGCAGACAAAGTGCAGATCCTGAGTATCGGTCGTCTGGTAATTGAAGCAGATCTCCTCGCCCTTTTTTATGTTCCGTCGGGCAACGAGCACTATTTGCCCCTTGACCCCGGCGTTTGCGTCGCAGCTATGGTTGAACATTTCGCAATCATCAAGTTCGCTTTTTTTCTTTGGACCTATCCAAAACCCCGGGTATATTTGGACGGGATATTCATAAGTAAGCACTTCTTTCGGCAGGTTTTGTACCTCTTTTCGAGTCATCGCGAATCCTCCCCACAGTGCGATAAGTTCGCCCTTGGAGATGTTTGTCAACGCAAAAACCCCAAAACGGTGTATGGGGCTGTCGCTCAACGCCTTACATTTTGGCGAAAGGTAGGAGTGTATTCTCATGGGTAGAGTAGGTTAACAAATAAGTAATACGCAATGTTTCATGCGTAGCGTGTGTGTATATTATCATTTTAAAAATTTCCAGGCAAGTCAGTTGATTTTTGCTCTTACCATATCAGGAAAATCGGAAAAAATGCCGTCAATTCCCAGTTCAAACATCTTAGCAATCTGATCAGGTTCATTTACCGTCCAGGCGTACACCCCTAGTCCCGCCTTATGCGCCCGTGCTACGAAGCTTTTGGTGACGAACTTTTCGCACGCGTGCAGAGAGTAGACGCCGAGCGCAAGTACCCGAGACAGGTTTATAGGCGGATGCAGAACAATTGCCGCGACGGGAATGTCGGGCGCTTCGTTATGAAAACTTTTCAGTTCGCGCAGGTCAAATGACGAGACAGAGAGGTCGCTATTTTTCCAATTGCCCCTGGCTATTTCTGCTGACAGTAGTTTCGCGACAGGTACGGCAGTCGACTCGCCCTTGAGCTCAATATTAATTTTTGCCTTACCCCGGATTAACGCGAGGACTTCTCTAAGGTTCGGAATGTGTTCGCCACTACCTGCGTCAAGTGATCGAAGTTCGTCAAATGTTTTCTCAATAACTGCCCCTTTTCCATTCGTCGTCCGGCCAACCATCGCATCGTGAATTACAACCAGCTCGCCCGTTTTACACAGATGAACATCACACTCAATCATATCCACGCCCATATCTATTGCACGTTTGAATGACCTGAGAGTATTTTCCGGCTCGTATCCTGCCGCGCCGCGATGGCCGATAACAACCATAGCAATTTTAGAAAATCAATGGTTTATGATGAAAGGCAAACTGAAATAGAAGCGCTATACAGAGTATTATCCACGGCATGATGTAATCGGCAACGAAGCGGACTCTATACATGTCCGGCTTTAACCCAAGCTTAGTCAAGATAAAATAGTAGAAGGTCACGCCGCGTTTCTTTACATCAAATTGTCTCCTCGTGAGCACGCAGTCGCCCAAGAAAAGAATTTGTAAATAATAGAGTACGATCCCAATGACCGCTAACAACCAATGAAAGAGAAAAGGGGATACCCAAATCAATATGATGACAATTCCATGAATGCCTATTACCCAGCTGATATGCTTTCTTTGGCGTGGAAGTATTGAGCCGTTCATGTCGTATACTTGTTAAGCAGAGTGCGTGCCTCACGGTAACTCCGCACCCAGTGTATGTCCAAATTCCTTTTCCACCAGGTCATCTGGCGTTTCGCGTAATGGCGGATGGCGAATTCGATCTTGGCGAGCATTTCCTGTTTCGTCAACTTTCCTTGGAGATAGAGTGTGATAAAGCGATATTCCAAGCCAATGCTGAGCAGGCGGCGTGCAGGGACACCGTTTTGGAGCAGACGTTTCACTTCAGCAACCATCCCTTGTTTCATACGCGCGAGGAGGCGACGATGGATGTTCGTACGAAGCTTATTTTGAGGGACTGAGATACCTAGCCAGAGAAGCCGATACGGAGACTCCCGGGCAATCTTTTGAACGGGCTTTTTTGTCGCTCGTATAATTTCGATTGCCCTGATGAGACGGTATGGGTTCCTTTTATCTATTGATTTTGCCCGCCTCGGATCCAGTTTTTTGAGCATGGAAAGTAATGTATCAGTCGACAGCTTGGACAGCTTTTTTCGAAGAGCTTTATTCGGTTTAACATGCGGAAAGTGATATCCATTTGCAACTGCGTCAATCCAAAAAGCTGTTCCGCCGACAAGAAAGGGGAGTCTTCCTCGTTTGGCAATGTTCTGGATAGCAACCTGCGCATCACGCTGAAAGTGGGCAATAGTGTATTCCTTCCTAGGATTTGCAATATCAAGAAGGTAATGACGGGCAAGGCGTTGTTCAGCTTTAGAGACTTTCCCTGTCCCTATGTCCATGCCGCTGAACACCTGGCGTGAGTCGGCAGAGACAATTTCACCGTTAAACTTTCTCGCGAGTTTAATAGCGAGATTGCTTTTTCCCGAGGCGGTGGGGCCGACGATAACTATGAGCACTGGTTGTATTGACATGAGAAAAATACCTATGGTACGGTTATCCAATTACATTGTACCATATACAATCGTTTTTTGGCCGCGAAAGGAGCTTTGCGATGACTGAGTTGCGAACGGTCCTGGTGGTAGATGATTGCGGCGACATACGAAGTCTGTTCGAAACCGCTCTAAGGTTCTGCGAGGTGGTAGCGCTGCCCTACGGAGAGGGAACACTGCAGAAAGTGAAGAAAGGAGACTTTGACCTTCTCATGATCGATCTGCCCGGTGATGAAGGGGATGGGTTTTGTCTGGTTGAACTGTTGCGATCCCGTTCAAGCGTCACACCGGTGATTGTCATGAGTACCCGACTCGATGAGTTGCATCCGAAACTGGACCGGCTGAATATCCCTTACGCACGGCGGTTCAGTAAGCCCTTTCAGCTTCACGAGGTTGTATCGTGCATCAAGCTGGCTCTCGTTGATTGTCCGGTACCAGGGCAGTCTGCTGACAACCAACTTCTTCGTCCGTCGCTCCCACCCACGTCGCAGTCCCGCCTCTGAAATTCTATGAGGCGGTTTTTTTCAATGTGTTCGTCCCGGCGGTGGGGTTGACGAATCAAACATCTTCTGCTACCATCCACGGACTATTGTTCCTTACTTTTCACAGGTGCGCCAAAAGGGGGTGACATTCAATGCGCATAATCGTTGTTGATGATGAGCAGATGTTTAGGGATCTGCTCAAGGAACACTTGACGTCGCTTGGCCACAATGTGGCCTCCTTTCCGTCAGCGGACAGTGCGCTCTCCGAGTTGTGCCAATCCGATGACGTGGACATTGTCATCTCGGACATCGAGATGCCGCCCGGCATATCAGGGATCGAGCTTGCTGAGCGGTTGGCAGCACAAAGGCCGCAATTGCCCGTGATCCTCAATACGGGCAACTCAAACCTTCGAGACGAGGCCGCCGGTAAGGGGTTTCCGGTACTGGCCAAGCCCTACAGGTTGGCCAATCTGGATGGCTTGATTGCCGAATGTGTAGGCCAAAAGACCTGACTTCCTCCCTTTTCGGGAATGGCCGCCGATCACGAAAACAAGGCAAAGAATTACCTCCTCCCTTGTGAGTAATGAAAGGCGGCTTTTTTTGTCGGCATTGACAGGATGGTATGTACTTGCTATACTCCCTCGAAAATATCTTTTCCAATCCGTTCACAGGGGGGGAGAAATGGCAACTATACTGCTCGTGATGGATGACCTTGTCTTGCTTGAGGCCACTTCGCTGGCGTTAGAGGTGTTCGGGCATCACACGGTCATCAACGCACTTGGCGCTTCTGCCGGAGCGCTACAGGCGAAAAGGGGATCACAGTTTGATCTCGTGATAATGGGGTGTAGCAACGGAGAAATGCTTGAACAGCAAATTGTTCACCGGCAGCCCCGACCGCACATTATTTCCTGCAGTAGCCAAAACGGAAACGATCTCCATCGTTTTGCCGTGACATGCATCAAGCCACCGACGAACGCGTATGACCTTCTGGAACCTGTCCAAAAAATCCTGACGGGACCAGAGAGTTCCTCAAAAAAGTAATGTACACTCCCTTTTTCGGGGACAGCCGCTGATCGCGAAAGCAAGGTTCAGGAAACCCTCCTTCCCCTTGTGAGTAGCGAAAGGCGGCTTTTTTCTTATTTACCTTGTAGGAAAATGTGCCAGATCCTGAACGGCAGTTGACAAATGACTTACAATTCCGTAGGATAATCAGCTCAAGCAAACAACGTACTTTCAACAAAGAGAGGATACAGTGCTGGATCTCAAGTTCCAAATAAAAGAGTTCTGGCGACTGTATCGATACAGGCCGGAATTCTGGGTGTGGATCATTGTAGCGTTGATCGGGCTTATCCCGTTTGAAGTCGTAGCGCCGCTCATACGCGTCATCGTTGAGTCATTATTTGTTGCGGCGATTTTCGTGGTACTCTATGTGGTTCTCTACACCATCGGCTGGATCTGGTCACTGTACAGGATTCTCCTGGTCAAAGGAGGGAAAGAGTGGCTAGAGAGCGGACGTGTGGGGAGGGGGATTCTCAAATTACTCGGCCACAAACGAGTGAACGAACACAGGGGCGGCAAATGGTTTTTGCACGAAGCGCGTTACTATGTCGGTTTGTATGTGTTTGGTCTTATCCCCTTCATTATCAAAGTAGGCATTGCGCAATGCGTGCTTAATCCCAGGCCGCTGCCGATTGCGTGCCTGCTTCTCGGAGCAGCTACACGGGCTATCCTGCTTGTCTACTTCTCCTCTGACATCCTGCACTCTCTCTTTACTTTAGTCGGACTTTAGGCCGTCCTGTTTTTCCGGGAAGGCCTTTTTTTATTTTCAAGCTACCTTTGAGACCCCACGAACCCGCTTCTGTAATTTCCACGAGAGCAAACTGTCCGGTGAGATCCGGACCCGAAAACTTTATGGTCTTGAACGTGTCCGTTTTTCCGCTATTCTCCGTTATCTTGCCGTCGTAGTCGTCGACGAGCACTTTCACTGTTTGCCCGACAAGACGATTATTGTTCGCAAGGGACGTTTGTCTCAGGATGTCATTCAATTCCGTTTCCCGGCGTTCTTTTTCAACATGGGGAACGTCATCGTCCCATTCTGCCGACTTTGCCCCCGGGCGGGGTGAGTACTGGTTAATGTATGCCATGTCATACCGAATGTCCCTGAACAACTTTTTTGTATTTTCGAACTGTTCCATCGTTTCTCCGCAGAATCCGACTATCACATCTGTCGTTACCGCCAGGCCGGGTATGGCTCTCCTCATTTTTTCCACTGTCTCAGAATACTGTTCGACCGTGTAAGGCCTCAGCATTTTCCGCAACACCGCATTATCGCCTGACTGCACAGGGATGTGGAGGTGGGGAGGAATTTTTTTGCAACGCGCGATAGTTTCAATCAACTCGTCGGTAAACCATTTAGGATGCGGGGAGGTATAACGGAGCCGGTAGTCGAACGGGAGTGCATTTAATAGCGCGACGAGCATCCCGAAGTTCACTATCCGTTTTTCACGAAAAAGGGGAGCGGCAAACTCAGGCAGGTCAGGGATGTCATATTTTTTTCGGAGCCCGGCAATATATGCGTCGAACGCATCGTCGGCAGGGACGAAGTACTTGTTGACGATCTGGCCTATCAGGAGTATTTCTTTATAGCCGTTCTCCAGAAGGTGCGCCACTTCGGCAATAATTTCCCTGGGAGACCTAGAAACTTCTCTGCCGCGCGTAAACGGCACTGCGCAATACGTGCAGAAAGAGTTGCAACCGTTCATGATAGGAACATACGCCTTGTACTGATGGGTATGGAACGGGTTAATAGATAAATAGGAATTGTCCGGCAGGGCCTCTTTGATGTCTGCGGTTCGTCCGAGAATGGCCGCAAGGTTTGGCACGTCTTTCATTTCAAAAAAATGATCAAACTCTGTCGCAAGCCGTCTCCTGTCATAATCGAGCACGCAACCGGTGAGAAAGGTCGTCAGGGGCCTGCGCTTTTTTTCCTTGTTCCATGCGGAGATCTTGCCGTAGATCCTGTCCATCGCTTTTTGCCTCACTGCACATGCGACGACGCCGATAAGGTCCGCCTCATGCTCATTTGCCGTCCGTGAAAAATGAAGCACCTCAAGTTTTGAAGCAAGGCGCTCGCTGTCGGAGACGTTCATTTGGCACCCGATGGTGAGCAGATAATATTTCATAGCCTTGAAAGTATAGGGATTCATTGCCAAACCTGTCAATCTATGGTATACTATAATCAAATAGGGGGAATTTGGAGGAAATTAAAATAAATGCGACGTTATCCTACGAGCATGAATTGCAGCGGGACAGCAGCAGCTATTCACCGGCCATGTATTACAACCATGCGATGAAGAGCGTTTTTTTAATTGTAAAAAAATATAATAATTTACTTTAACCTATGCCAAAGCAGCAAATGCAACAAAAACCTACGTTTAAGCCAAAAATCGAGATCCTCACTAAAATAGCGCAAAAGACCGATATGCGGGTCTCAGTTTCAATATGGGTCTTGCTTGTTGCCGGTGCGATGATGGGAGGCGTCTTGCTTGGTGCGATGGCCTCCACGGTGGTCTCTAAATCTCGGCCTGTGGACAAACGGCTTCCGCCGCCCGCGATTGCCGCCTCATCGACAAATCCCTATCCGATGAACGAGATGCTGGTAAAGTTTGCGGGAAACTACGCACCTCAGGATCGCGCAGCAATTTCACAGGAATTTCTCGGCAAAGGATACAAGCTCGTAAGGCTCGAACAGGTATACAACAAGCCTTTTGATACCACAAAAGTCCAGGTTGCTTTTGCCGAACGTTCAAAGCGCATGGATCCGAAAAATGCGGAACCTTCCGATCTCGGGCGCTGGTATCGCGTGATTTTCACGCCCCGTGCAAATAACCTCTCCTCATTGGTCCAGACATGCATCAAGCATGCAAAAACAGATACATGCGAGCCGGATTATTATGCCTCAATCGCCGCGTCGGGGTTAAACCCGCTGAGTGACGCGCGGAGTTGGGGACAGCCGTATGCCAACCAGTACGCACAACAGCAAATGTCCATTAAGGGGGCGTGGAACTCTGTGTACGGGACGGCAGGCGATGTGAACGGTGACGGGAAAGTGGACATGGCCGACGTTGATTATCTTGTCGCGTATGTTTTTAAGGGAGGGCCGGCTCCTGATCCGGTCCAGCGTGCTGACCTCAACTCAGATGGGCAGGCAAATGTTATTGATATTGTTATGCTGATTGATTATCTCCATCTTCTTCAAACAGCGAATCCCGAACGGGCGGATATCAATGCCGATGGCTTTGTCAACTGGAAAGATGCGAACTATCTCTTAGCGTACCTTTTCAAAAATGGGCCCGCGCCCACCCCGGCCTCTCTGGCAGATGTCAACGGGGACGGTACGCCGAATATCGTTGATCTCGTTTCCCTCGTCGACCTTCTGCGGGATTATAAAACCGAATCATACCTCACCGGTGATGTAAACCATGACGGAGTGATTGACTCCCAGGATATCGCATATCTCATCAGCTATACTTTCCAAAATGGTTCTCCTCCAATACCTGAAGCCAGCGGGGACATGAATAGAGACGGGAAAGTAAATGTAATAGATGTTGTCCTCCTTATTGACCAATTCTACAATGCACACAAAGTCGGAGCAGCCCTTATGGCGTCGCCCAGTACGAATCTAGACGCTCTCTCGACGCCGTTTTTCCTGCCTGGTGATATGAACGGCGACGGTACTGTGGATTCGTCCGATTTACGCGCGATGATACTGTACGTCTTTAGCGGAGGTCCGGCTCCGGATCCTGTTGAACGCGCCGATATGAACGGTGACGGGGTGGCCAACGTTCTCGACGTCGTCCTCCTCATTGACATGAATGTACCCCTGCCTACCAGCACTCTAGCGGGTGATATCAACGGCGACGGTCAGCTCAACCAAGCGGACGTTGACACGCTCGTGAGCTACCTTTTTAAAGACGGTGCAGCCCCTTCGCCCCTTACAAAAGCTGACCTCAATGGAGACGGGGTGGTCAATGTTATTGATCTGGTGTTGCTTACTGATCGGATTTCCTGGCAAATAGCGCCGGGCTCTGGGGATGTCAATGGAGACGGGATTGTTTCGCTGGATGACGTGAATTATCTCATCAAGCATATATTTCAGGGTGGCCCCGAGCCTACACCGGCTTCAGCCGGTGATATGGACGGCAATGGCGTTCTGGACATTATTGATGTCGTGAGGTTAATCAGGCTTATTCAGCAGCAGACGAGTACCGTGCCACATTCACCTCAAGTAGCAGGTGATACGGCCAATACTACGCTGGACCAATCAAAGTCAATATCATCTGCTACCAGCGGGGGAAATTTGCCGTTTCGCGATGGAACGTTCCCGCAGTATCTGTACGGCGATGTCAATGGCGATGGAAAAGTGACTCTTGATGACGAAAAATTCTTAGAGACTTATCTCTTCAAAGACGGTCAAGCGCCCTCACCAGCAAGCCGGGCTGACCTCAATAATGACGGCGTGCCGAACGTTCTTGATCTCGTACTGCTTATTAAGCTGTTATTCGCTCATCCGACGGTAGATCAGGGCAAAACTGACGTCAACGGCGACGGCAAGTCAAATTGGGACGACGTGAATTTCCTGGTTGAGTACACTTTCCGCAATGGTCCTCCGCCTGCCCCTCTCTCCCGCGGCGATATGAACAATGACGGTGTCGTCGACGTCTTGGATATAGTCCAACTCATAGACCAAATGCAAAAAGTCGAAACCAAGGATTACATCGTTGGCGATGTTGATAATAACGGCGTGATTGACTGGAACGACGTTAATTATCTGATAGCATATACGTTCAAAAATGGTCCTGCCCCCATTCCAATGGCTTCAGGCGATATGAACTACGACGGTGAGATCAACGTGCTTGATGTCGTCCTGCTCATAGACTACTTCAGAGGGGACGGTTTCCCGGCGGCGCCGAAGGACCAAACTGTCGCTGTGCTTGATACCGGGGTGGATTACCAGCAATCCGATCTTAAAGGCAATATTGAGGTCAATGGGGACGAAGTTGCCGGAGATAAGCGGGACAATGACAGTAATGGTTTCGTCAACGATTCCTATGGCTGGAATTTCGTAAGTACAAATGCTACCACGCTCGATGACAACGGGCACGGAACGGGAGTCGCAGGAGCCATTGCTGCAGCAAACAACAAAATGGGAATTGTCGGAACGTCGCTCAACGCCAAGATTCTGCCTGTAAAGGTGCTCGGAAGCGACGGACGGGGATCGGTTGTGAACATTGTTCGTGGGATACGCTATGCGGTGGATAACGGCGCAGACGTATTAATGATGGGTTTCGGTTTCCATGGAAAATCACAGCTGGTAGCTGATGCTATCTCCTATGCGACGCACTTGGGGGCTGTCAGCGTTGCAGCGGCTGGAAATGATGGCCGCATTGCTACCGACTATGTACCTGCTAATCAGACAGGCGTCATCAGTGTCGGTGCAGTGGATCCGGGCGGTAAGCGCGCGAGTTTCTCAAATTATGGGTCCAAAGTCACTGTCATGGCATCCGGCGTTGATATTCTCTCGCTGCGAGCGAAGGCGAAAAACGGGGCATGGCTCGATCCTTACTGTTATGGAAATGCCAAGAGTGCCTATTGCGGCAAATACCCCGTAGCGACATCATACTACCGAGGGAGCGGGACTTCATATGCCGCGGCAAACGTTGCAGGAATCGCAACGCTCGTTATGACAAAGCATCCCGAATACAATCCCGCGCAAGTCCTGACGGCGATCAAAAACTCGGCAAGGGGAGTGAATGGTGTAGTTGATGCTTTAACTGCGGTAAAATAATAACTCCAGTGGATACACAGGACACCCAAGCGACAAAGACACAGATCAAGCTTTCTGCTGGCGTGAAGGTGGCTATCACCGTGATTATTGCAGGAGCCATTGCGGCCGGAATTGCACTCGCGCTCCTTTTGAACAAGTCGGTAATCGGTTAAGCAACTTACTGGTCGTATAGCATTGCTCTATCCTAAAAGCTCCTCCTCTGAATGAAGGAGGGGCTTTTAGACGAGTAACGCTATGTTCTTTTAGAGATCTTATCCTGGATGTCTTGAATGAATTTCTTTTTCGTGACAGCTGAAATTGTTTTCTTTCCCCGTATCCTGATATGCAATTTTGTTGACTTCATTTCCTTGTCTCCAATGACGAGCATATAGGGGACTTTTTTGCGTTCCGCCTGGCGGATTTTGTACCCTACAGTTTCATTCGCATCGTCAACGTGCACCCTGAGTCCTGCGGTAGTAAATTCCTTGCCGAGTTTTTTCGCGAACGTGTTGTGACCCTTCCCCACAGGGATAATAGCTACGTGTATAGGGGAGAGCCAAACAGGAAAAGCTCCGCCGTAGTGCTCGGTTAAAATACCGATAAAACGCTCGAAGCTTCCATAGAGCGCGCGGTGGATCATTACCGGCCTGCGCGTCTCGCCGTGTTCATCGATATACTCGAGGTCCAGACGTTCGGGCAGGTTGAAGTCGAGCTGGATTGTCGCGACCTGCCAAGATCTCCCCATAGCATCCGAGATTTCAATATCAATTTTTGGACCGTAAAATGCCCCATCCTTCGGTTTCATTTCAAATTCAACTTTGTTTCTCTCAAGCGCTGATGCAAGCGCTTTTTCAGCCGACTGCCACACCTTCTCGTCACCGAGGTGTTCGTCTGGCATTGTAGAGAGGAAAAACCGTACAGGAAGTCCAAATATCTTATAACACTTTTTGACCATGGCCAGTACCCCGGTAACCTCGACCTCAATCTGTTCTGGTGTGCAAAAGATATGCGCATCGTCCATCGTAATTTGCCGCACGCGGAAAAGTCCGCCGAGCGCTCCGGAAATTTCGTTACGGTGGAGACGGCCTATTTCATACAGCCGTACGGGCAGTTCGCGGTAACTGCGCAGTTTGGCCTTGTAGATCAATGTCGCCTCAGGGCAGTTCATCGGCTTGAGCGAATACACCTCCTGTTTGTCCTGCACAAGGAACATATTTTCCTGGTAATGGCGCCAGTGCCCGGACTTTTCCCAGAGACTTTTCTTGACTAATATTGGAGTGCTGATTTCATCATAACCTCCGGCGGTGTGGAGTTCCCGTGAAAACTTTTCAAGCTCTTTGAAAACAATCATGCCATGAGGGTGCCAAAATGGCGCGCCTGGCGCTACCGCGTCGAAGCTGAAGAGGTCAAGCTCGATACCGAGCCTGCGGTGATCGCGCTTTTTGATTTCTTCCTGCCGCGTCAAATATTCGTCGAGCTCTTTGCGCGTTTCAAAAGCGACGCCGTAAATTCTCTGAAGCATCGGGTTTTCCTCATTGCCCCGCCAGTACGCACCCGCGCTTGAGACCAGCTTTACCGCGTCGGGATTGATTTCCTTCGTTGATGCAACGTGCGGGCCGCCGCAGAGATCAGTAAAAGGCCCTGATTCATAATAGATAATGGGCTTTTTATCCCTGATCAGTTCCTTGATCAGCTCTATCTTATACGGCTGGTTCTGTGAAATGGCGAGCGCTTCATCAGGTAAAACCTCTTTACGCCTGAAGGGGATGTTTTGTGCGAGCAACTTCTTCATCCGCTTTTCAATTTTTTTCACATCATCATCGGTAAAAGACCGCGGAAACTGGAAATCATAATAAAAGCCGTTCTCGATTACCGGTCCAATACCGAGCTTCACGTCAGGGAAAAGTTGCGTCACTGCAGCCGCAAGCATATGCGAGCACGAATGTCGCACGTTGTGAATATGGTCGTTGGGGCCTTCTTGTGATGACATAATGAAATTACCCAAAACAATTTAGTCATGGGACCCTGAACGAAGTCGAAGGGCGGTTCCACCCACTTTCCTGACGTCCACTTTTTGGACATCGGGCGCTTCATTTGTATTTGCCTGACTTAGCTCTTTTTGAGTTTACCCGAGGACGTTTCGAGCAAAGAGGGTTGGTGGCCCTTCCAATCGTCAGCAGGATGAAGTATGCGGTATGCCGAATAGTTTGTCAACCCCGGTATACCGCAACGTGCACACTACTCCGCGATCTTGATTTCTATATGGTCCATAATACTCGGCGTCCTCTTGATCCAAAACGGCGAAAAATGGACATCGACGCTTTTGACCTGATCGTAATTTGAAAAGTACGTGCGCACCTCCTGTTCGTCTTTCGCCAGAAGCTTACTACGGTCAAAAATAGGGTCTGAAAGGCGAATGCTGGCATTTCCGTGGGCTGTCACTTTCAATTCGGCGGAGCCTTGCGCGAGAGTGTAGGTTATTACAGTGTAACTTATGTCCTTATCCTTGACTGACGCAAGCTTAAGATCGGGTGAAAGATTCTTCTTCAGTACAGCATCCGCAGCCTCCCTGAGCGCGCTGGGGTCGATAGCAAGACCGATATATCTTACTTTTTGATCCAGAGTAAGAGCATCTGCCTCATCGCCGACCTTCGCGGAGAACTTTTCTTCCTGTACCTCTCGGCCGATTAAGGCATTGAGCGAGCCGACAAAAGTAATATGCTGTTCATCGGCTACTTCTTTCAGCTTTTTGAGCGCGTCCTGCGCCATCTGGTCTGAAAGCTGTTTGCGTATAGCCTGCAGATCGTTTTCGGTAATAAGCTTAGCGTCGCGCGTTCCGCCCGTCATCGGCGAAGCGCTCTCTGCATAGATTGAATCTTGGAGACCAGCCCACAATCCCGGAATTGTGAAATGGCTGGCGGCTATGTTGCCCGCCGGTCCGGGTTTATCTGCATATACTGTCACGCCTTCTACTTTTCCGCCCGGGGGGACGTCGACTCGCTTCTCGATGTGGAAGAGTACGCCGGTTGACGAAAGGAGCCGCGTCGTGGCCTGCAGGGGTTGGACCTGAGACCATTTATTGTAGATAGTCACTGTTCCGCGGGCGATATCGTCGACCTTGCCGCTCGGGGTAATATTCGTGTACGTGAGGCTGCCATCGAGCGTCGTGTTAAGCAGGGTGCCGACTATGACAGGGATATCTGCGGGGGTTTGAGGAAGTTCTTTCTCGATACGCACGGTAAAAACTGCGGTCTGTTCCACCGGCGACGGCGTGATGGTAATCGTCGTCTTGGCAAAAGAGAAATACAGGATGAAGCCCACGAGAAGGGCGGAAATGAAGGAGAACGCCGCCACGACCTTTTGATACGATTTTGTCGTGCGTGCCGTGCTCAATTTCCTGGCTTGATGGTTTCGCTGCTCATGCGCAGGACGAGTTTTTTGCATAAAATATACCGCTATGATTCCTTATTGATGACTTCCGCAATGGCCTTGTGGAATTCGCTTGATGGGCTTATTGAGTATTTTGTCGCGACTACTTTTGTCGTGTTTCCGGAAAGTATCTTGAGGTGCACGCGCTGGTCACCGGGAAAACGAGCAAAGACCGTCTTTAACTGGTCGATATCCTGTGGACGGGGGGGAGCATTCAGGGATAGGTAAAAAGCTTGCTGCACCTCGTGAGGCGGAACTCCCGGCAGGTTCGAGGATTGGGAAGCCTTTGCCGGAGTGAATGCACGTGCACTGGAGACCAGTATTTTCATCATACCATCTTTATCCGAAATCTTTCCATCAACCACCAGTATAGTGTCCTCCTGCCAGACGGTAGGGTTTTCTTTCAGGACCGAGGGAAAGACTATTGCCTCGGTCCTTCCAGAGAGGTCCTCGATCCGGGCAAAAAGCATCGGTTCTGAGTTTCTCGTCATCACGCGCTGGATTTGCGTTACAATGCCGCCGACACGGACAGATCGGTTGCGGTAATCTCCCAATGCCGCGATTCGAACCGTCACAGCTTCGAGCTCTTCCCGGTGTTCCGCCAAGGGGTGATCAGAGATATAGAGGCCGAGCAATTCTTTTTCCCATGCCAGAGTCTGTTTCTTGGTGGCAGGGGTTGTCGGTCTCAGCCTGAGGATGGGGGAATGATCGACGGGAAGCATACCAAACAAATTTGTCTGTCCGCTGGCGCCCTCGCGTTCTGACGCTTTTGCCATCGAGAGGATGAGGTCCATGCTGCTCAGCATCTGATTCCGCTCGCCGAAAGCGTCGAGTGAGCCGGACTTAATGAGACTCTCGAGTGATTTTTTGTTCAAATCCTTTGTTTTGACGCGGGTCAAGAAGTCTTCTAGTGAACGGTACTGACCGTGCTCTTTTCTCTCGCGGACTATTGCTTTAACGACGTGCTCTCCGACATTTTTGACCGCCTGAAGCCCGAAGCGGATTTTCCTTTGGGGGAGGCGAGTCTCGGTATTATATACGGCGGTAAATGTCGTGTAGCTTTCATTCACATCGGGCGGGAGTACGACGATATTCATCCGTTTGCATTCTTCCACTTCGATAGCGATGCGGTCGATGTCACCTTGGTCCGATGTCATAAGGGAAGCCATGAATTCCTCGGGGTAATTCGCCTTGAGATACGCCGTTTGATATGCAATCAACGCGTAACAAGCGGCGTGAGCACGGTTAAAGCCGTACCGGGCAAAAGGTTCGGTAAACTGCCAGATTTTTTCAGCTGTGGATCGGGGAATCTTATTGCCGACCATTCCTTCGATCATTTTATCACGCTGTTCTATGAGCAGTTTGCGGATTTTTTTCCCTACTGCTTTTCGCAGGACATCCGCCTCGGCAAGCGTAAACCCCGCAAGATCACGCGCAATCTGCATTACCTGTTCTTGGTAAACGGCGATGCCGTAAGTTTTTTCGAGGATAGGCTTCAGCTTCGGATGAAGGTAGACAATCCGCTTGAGTCCCTGCTTTCCGGCGATATATTGGGGGATAAGCTCCATCGGGCCTGGGCGGAATAGCGCGACCATGGCGATGATGTCCTCGAGTTCAGTCGGTTTCAGTTGGATCAAGTAGCGCTGCATGCCGCGGCTTTCAAGCTGGAAGACACCGATTGATTTGCCCTCCTGCAAAAGTTTGAAGGCGCCAGGATCATTCAGCGGGAGCGTGTCGAGATTGAGAGAGGTTCCTCGAGCCTTCTTAATGATGTCGAGGGTATTTTCCAGGATAGTGAGATTTTTAAGTCCAAGGAAGTCCATCTTTAAGAGTCCGAGGTCTTCTATCGCATGCAAGGAGTACTGGGTGACGATGATCTTATCATCCTGAGCGGCGTACTGGAGGGGAACATATTCATTGAGCGGCTTCTTGGTAATAACCACCCCGCATGCATGTGTTGAAGAGTGCCTCGCAACACCTTCCAGTCGCCTGGCTGAGTCAAGAAGTTTCGCACCGTCGGGGTCGTTCTCGTGTATCTCCTGCAGCTCAGGCACAGAGGCAATCGCGTGGTCAAGATCGGTGAACATCGGGATGAGTTTGGCGACCCGATCGCAGTACACATATGGCAGTCCCATGACTCTGCCGACGTCACGCACTGCGGCCCGAGCGGCCATGGTTCCGAAGGTGATTATTTGCGCGACGTGCTCCTTGCCGTATTTTTCTTCCACGTACCGGATGACTTCATCACGGCGGGTATCAGCAAAATCCAAGTCAATATCGGGCATAGATACGCGCTCGGGATTCAAGAATCTCTCAAACATGAGATCGTATGTTATAGGATCAATGTTGGTGATATTCAACAGATACGCGACGATGCTCCCTGCGGCGGATCCGCGCCCGGGGCCGACGACTATAGAGTGCGTCTTTGCCCAGTTGACGAAATCATGGACGATGAGGAAATAATCCGTAAATCCCGTACGCTCGATGACGCCCAGCTCATATTCCATCCGCCGCTGAATCCGCTCGTTATGATCCATGCCTGGGTATCTGTATGAGAGACCCTTGTCGCAGAGCTCGCGCAGATAGCCCGAGGCCGTCTTGCCTTCGGGTAACGTGAAATGGGGCAGGACGACGCTACCGAGCTGGATGTTCACATCGCAGGCCTCTGCAATCTTTATCGTGTTTGCCAGGGCTTCAGGGGTTTCAGGGAATGCAACTGCCATCTCCTCAGCGCTTTTGAGTGAAAAGTTTTCCCCTACATAACTCATGCGGTCGGTGTCCGTCAACTGGCGCTTCGTCTGGATGCAGAGAAGGATATCCTGGGCTTCGGCGTCTTCATTCGTCAAATAGTGGACGTCATTCGTTGCAACGAGAGGTACGCCCGTCTCTTTTGACAATGCAATGAGTCCCTCGTTGACTATGCGCTGGTTTGGTATTGTCGGGTGAGATTGGAGCTCAAGGTAGAAGCTGTCTTTGCCGAAAATATTTTGATAATGTGCGATTGCCTTGTGAGCCCCATCATAATCTTTTGACAAGATGAGCTGCGGAATGTGGCCCTGCAGGCACGCTGTCAGAGCGATTAATCCTTCATGATACTTCTCGAGCATCTCAAGGTCTATGCGAGGTTTATAATAAAAACCCTCGAGGTGGGCTATCGTGGTGAGCTTTAGTAGATTTTGATACCCGATGTTGTTTCGCGCGAGCAACACCATGTGGTAGGGTCGGTCGTCGACGCGCGGACGTTTATTGAGTCTCCCGTTGCGGGCAATATACGCTTCCACGCCGATAATGGGCTTGATCCCTGCCTTTACCGCTTCCTGGTAAAATTCGATAGCGCCATAAAGCACTCCATGGTCAGTGAGCGCCACTGCCGACATACCGTTTTTCTTTGCACGTTCTACAAGCTCGGGGATTTTTGGCAAACCGTCAAGCAGGCTATAATGTGAATGGATGTGGAGATGAACAAAGTCAGACATAAAAGCCTCGCACTGGTTGTGTCAGGTTCGTTTCACGGTATGAACGAAACGCTTATGAGCTTTTTGCCTTTTTAGACTGTTTCCGCTTCTTGAAGTGCTCAACGAGCTCGGTAACTCCTTTCACGACAAGGGGAAGGTAGGATACTGAGGAGTTTATTTTTTCTTGAATGGTGTTAATGACCTCCTCGATCTGGCGGACGCGGTCGCGAACGGTTATGACGAGCGTTTCAACCTCTTTGGCAACCTCATGGGCCTTTTTAAGCATCATCGTGACGTAGTAGAGCGACCAAGCCAAAAAAAAGGTAAGCACGGCCACTGCTACCGCGAGAGTGAAAAAAAGTATGTCTTTTGTCGTTGTAAACATGGGGGGTGTTTGGCAATCAGAGTGTACCATAATTCTTAATCGGCTACAACACCCCTATCGTATTGAACGGGGGGTACGCTTCTCAATACGCGAGGGGCGTGGTATACTTTTTGTGTATAAAGCATATCAGACGGGCTATGGAATTACGATCGCGAGGAGACGCGTGGTTGCGAATAAATTATTGGATGCTCTCAAATATTTCACTCCTGAAAAAATGGTGGGTGGTTGTCTTGTTGGGGCTGACGATCTTTATGATTGTATTTGCTCTTACTAACATTCTTTTGTATGTGATAGCCTCGCCTCGTGAAGAGACATTGATACGTTCATTTCCGCAGACCATGTTGGGATTCACGGCCATGCGAAATACCATTACGCCAGCCCCATTGAATGTCGGTAAACCCATTCTCATCCCGGCGGCTGGATCCACGAGTGACATTGTCGCTAAAGTGACCAATCCGAACAAACAATGGCTTGCTGAGCGCGTCACCTACAGTTTTTCGGTAGATGGCCAGGAAACAAAAGAGGGGCAGGCGCTGGTCCCTGCTGGAAAAGAAACATACCTTGCCGTTTATGCCGAGCAGTTTCCGGCGGCAATGGGAACACGGCAAATAACGGTGACAATAAAAAATGTTCAGTGGGGCAGGATGTCAAAGAACAGCGTACCGCTTGAAGAGGTGATTAAAGTGGATACTCCCCGTTACGCTATCGTGCAGGAAACCCAGCCGAATCGTACCGTGGGTACTGTGACGGCAGAAGTGACTAATAATTCGTTCCAAGGGTATTGGCAGGTAAAGTTTACGGTGACACTTTTTCGATCGGGGTCGCTTGTCGGTGTGAATACACTTTATATCGACAAGTTCCTTGCACATTCAAAGCGTGTCATCTCGGTCCAGTGGACTCCGGGACCCGGCAATGTCGACACTGTCGTTGTCACCCCCGAGCTGGATCTGCTCAACGCGAATGCTGTCATGCCCTGATGAGCATTTTACATTGACTTCATGTTTCGCGCCCTCTTTCTTTTTTTCAGGCAGCTCAATTGGCTGCTCATCGCTCCGGCCCTCCTCCTCGTGATCTATGGTTTAATTGTGTCTTTCAGTCTCGGCGCCGTAAAATTGCCGGTTGATTTTTCGTTATTTTGGAAGCAGGTAATTTTTTCAATTGTAGGCGTCCTCCTCCTATTTCTCTTCAGTGTTATAGATTATCGATACTACAGATCGTGGGGTTCGGCGATTTATATATTTGCTGTCGCCGTATCTATCGGCGTCCTGCTTTTCGGTACGACGATCCGGGCAACAAAAGGTTGGTTCGTTATTTTTGGGATGACTATACAGGTTGTGGAGTTCGTAAAGGTTATGTTTATTATCGCCCTGAGCGCATATTTCTCCCGGTTAAAATCTTCACTTGTGCGTTTTCGAGATCTATTCATTAGCGCACTGGGCATCGGTGCGCTTGTTTTTCTTACGTTTCTGCAAAGGGATATGGGATCGGGCCTGCTCTTATTGTGTATTTATTTGGGCATGTTGTTTCTAGTCAGGACGCGAAAATCCCACATGATTTTGCTTGCAGCCGTCCTTATAGCCGCGAGCATCTTTAGCTGGTTTTTTATACTCCAGCCTTTTCAAAAAGAACGTATCCTCACTTTCCTGCATCCGTCACGGGACCCGCTGGGCATCGGATACAACGTTAAACAATCTACTATTGCTATCGGGTCGGGCCAATGGTTCGGGCGCGGCCTTACCCTCGGCTCTCAGAGCAGGCTCGATTTTCTCCCGGAGCGGCAAAATGATTTTATCTTTGCCGTTATCGGAGAAGCCCTCGGATTTGCGGGTATCCTTGTCCTTTTTTCGCTTTTTATTGCCCTGTACTACCAGATGCTGAGAATCGCTAGGCGCTCACGGGATGATTTTGGCATCCTGCTAGCCGGCGGAATCGCCATAGCTCTTATGTTGCAAACTGCTGTAAATATCAGCACCAACATAGGTCTCCTGCCGATTGCGGGGCTCCCGCTTCCGTTTCTCAGCGCGGGCGGAAGCTCGCTGATGGTCAGTTTTCTGTCTGTCGGCATCGTGGCAAGCATAGACCTTCGACAGCGTGTAGGGATGGCGAAATAACCAGTTGAGGTTGGCGCAATGTTTACGCCGGCCCGCCCCCCATTCCGGCCCTGCTTTTAAAAACGCAGCGTTACAGGGTAATTCCTCCCGCGATATCGGCGGTTGAAACGCCGAGGGTTGACTTTCAGGCGAAGTATGATATACTATATATGCTCTGGACACATAGCGTGTGAGATGATTCAACCCGTTTATAGAGTACTCTTACATATATGGACAATTCTGCTCGAATGTTCCGTCCTGAGGGCTTAAGGCTTGTATCATACTGCCCGCTTTGCCATCTGCATTACAACGTCGGGGACGCCAAGATACTCGAAGAGCATGAAGATACGCACCTCATGCATGTGGTGTGCAAACGATGTTCAAGCTCTATTCTTGTCTTAATGCTCACCGGTGAGTTGGGAGTCAGCTCTGTCGGTCTTATCACCGATTTAACCAGTGATGATGTGGTGCGGTTTAAAGACCAGTCAGACATCCAGGACGATGACGTGATTGCGCTCCATGAGCAACTTCATCAGGATCTCCTCGACATTACGTAAAGTCGGGTAAGTGTGCGGATCCGTGGGGGGATTCAGAGTCAGTTAGAGAAAGTGGGATCGTTTATTTTACTTATACTGATTGAAAAAACTTCATGCCATCAATTTCTATTGAAGCGACAAAACGGGAGGAAACAGGCAAGCGCGCACGATCGTTGCTGCACCGCAACATTATTCCTGCGGTTGTCTATGGCCACGATAGGACAAGCACGGCAATCGCGGTACCCTATGCCACGTTTGAGCGGGCATACGCCCAGGCAGGGGAGAGCAGTCTCGTTGACTTGAAAATAAACGAAGATCAGCCCGTCAAAGTGCTCATCCAGTCAATACAATCTGACCCACTCACGGGAAAGTTCCGTCATGTTGATTTTCATCAGGTAAAAATGACCGAAAAGCTCAATGCCGATGTCGCTTTGAAATTCATCGGCGAGTCTAAGGCCGTGAAGGAACTGGGCGGAGTGCTGATCAAAGCGCTGGATCATATCCCTGTTGAATGTCTGGCCAAAGATTTGATTCACGAGATTGATGTTGATATTTCCGTGTTACGTACGTTTGACGATGTTATCCGAGTTCGCGATTTGCGTGTCCCGACCACTGTCTCAGTCAAACACGATACTGACGATGTTGTTGCAACTGTCCAACCCCCGCGCAGTGAAGAGGAAATAAAAGAGCTGGAAGCGAAGCCTGAGGCGGAAATCGGGGAGGTGGAAGTTGCCGAAAAAGGAAAGAAGAAGGATGAGGATGCAGAGGGTGAAACCGCTGCACCAGCGGACGAAAAAGGAAAAGTTCAAGAAGAAAAGAAATAAATATCCTATGGGTAAAAGACCGGAAGGCGTCACAGAATACACCTGGGGGGCCCGCAAGAGCCGAAAAAAAATAATTCTTATCTCATCTGCCGCCGTAGTAGTAGTGGCAGCCGCCGTGGCGGGCTTTCTCTTTTTTAGCAAAGGAGAAAAACCGCCGACAAACTCTACCAACGCTTCGCTCGGCCCCAATATGACCGCGGGACAATACCTCCCAAGGAAAATAGACGGGGTGATGGCGATTGTTGATAAGTCTAATGTATTTCCGGTTGCAATCATGATAGAGAATCTCGTGTCTGCTCGTCCGCAGGCGGGTTTAGGGGATGCAAATGTTGTTTATGAAGCTTTAGCGGAAGGCGGTATTACCCGCTTCATGGCAATTTTTGCTTCGGGTGCTGATATAAAAAAAATCGGGCCAGTACGGTCGGCGAGACCGTATTATCTTGACTGGGCAAAAGAATATGGCGCGCTTTATGTACATATCGGAGGAAGTCCCCAGGCAATTGCGGATATTAAAGCAAAGGGAGTCTTTGACTTGAACCAGTTTTACCATTCCCCGAATTTCTATCGAGATAGCGCCCGTCCTGCCCCGCACAATCTCTACACGACAACAAGATTGCTTGCTTTTGCGCTGCGCGACCTCAAAGCAAGCGATACGGGTTCGTATGATAGTTGGACGTTTAAGGATCCCGAGAATACAGCGTCGCTTCCTACGGATCAAAAAACTATTGAGATAGATTTTTCAAGCTTCAGCTACAAGGTTGACTACACTTTTGATCGGGAAAAAAACATATATTTAAGGAACCAGGCCGGAGCGCCGCACCTCGATGCTGATGGCAAGCAAATTACAGCGCGAAATGTGATTGTCCAATACACCAAAACAAGCCTTGCGGACAGCACTGGCAGGCTCACGATGGTCACGACAGGTGAGGGGAGGGCGCTGTTCTTCAGGGACGGATCAGTAATTCAAGGCAGTTGGAAAAAAGATCAGAGCGGCTCGAGGACCCGGTATGTGGATGCATCAGGCAACGATATACAGCTTAATCGGGGAACAACGTGGGTAGAGATTGTCCCTGATGACCGTCAGGTCGTGTATAAGTAGGCCAAGAAAAATAAAAACAAAAGACAGCCATGAGCAACGCAAAAACAAAGCGTGCGGAAATATTTTTTAGGCATCCACGTGTCTTGGGTACGTGCGTTTTTTGCATTTTCACGCTCATAGCGTGGGTTGGGGTCGTCCGCCTTGCCGATGCCTCGCGGGTAAAGTGGTCCTGGTTGCTCAATACGAGCGGCACAACTTCTCCGGCCATTGCCGATACCGTCCCGGATGCGCCAGCGATTGTTGCCCAATACAGACTGCTCGACGGTATGAGTGCGACGGGAACCCAGGCCGCTGACTGGCCTGCTGCAGTCATGATCGAGAATCTCCCCAGCGTTCGGCCTCAATCGGGTCTCGGTGATGCGATGGTTGTCTACGAAGCGCTTGCCGAGGGAGGGGCTACTCGCTTTATGGCCCTTTTTGATCCCCAAATTTCCGCGGCTGAAAAAATAGGTCCTGTCAGGTCTTCCCGTCCATATTATATCGAATGGCTCGGGGAGTATGACGCTCTCTACGCGCATGCCGGCGGATCGCCAAAAGCGCTGCTGGTTATTTGGGAAGCACGGGTAAAGAACGTAGAAGCCCTGGGTCCTGACGGAAAGTATTTTTGGCGCGACCATTCGATTGCGGCTCCGCATAATCTTTTTACCAGCGCGGCCGAACTGAGGCTCGCATTGCAAACCAAGGGCTGGCTCGCGATGAAAGCCAGTTTTTTGCCGTGGACATTTGTCGATGATGCGACAGTAGACCAGCGGGGTGAGGACGGGAAAAGCGCCGAATTTAATTTTTCCACGGGAAAAAGCTATCTCGTACGGTGGCAGTATCAACGCCCGACAAACTCGTACCTGCGTTATAACGCCGGAGTGCCCCATATAGACAACAATACTGGTAAGCAGCTCGAAGCGAAGAACGTGGTAGTCCAGCTTGTTGATCCTCCTGAGCTTGACGGGACAGGGAAGGGAAGACTCGATATCTATGTCGGCGGGACGGGTAAAGCATGGGTATTCAACAACGGCAACGCGATTGAGGCCACGTGGAAAAAACTGTCCCGAACGGACAGAACGAGGTTCTACGATAGTGCTGGGCATGAGATACCCATGGTGCGCGGAGCTACATGGGTTCACGTTGTACCTAAGGCACAGGCTGTTACGTACCGGTAGGTCTTTGCTGATTTTTTTTACCCAATTCTTGCCACGCGCACTCGCGCGCCGAGATCTTTAACGAACTTAACAGTTTTTCCTGGCATGAGTTGCTGGACAATGTACGCAATGATGTCCGACTGTCGGGGATCTATTTCGAGAAACATTTGACCAAACCGTGTCAGGTGCGCGGGTGCGCTTTGTAAGAGCCTGTCGATATGCTCGACGCCAAGTTTGCCGCCAAGAAGCGCCACAACTGGTTCAAAAGGCACGAGGGTGAGCTGATCCGGGGTCAAATACGGAAGATTAGCGACAATGCAGTCAAATCTTTTTTTATGCGCTTGCCATAAAAGATCGCCGCGAAAGAAACGTATCCGCTTGCCCATTTTATGGCGGAGGGCATTCTTTTTTGCCACACCGAGGGCCGGGGCTGAAATATCAAACGCTGTAATCGACGCCCGGGGAAGATACTTGGCAAGCGTGACGGCAATGCAACCAGAACCTGTTCCTACGTCAGCTATACTCAGTCGCGCGTCTTTCGGCATGGTTTGGAGCACGGTGTCTACGAGGACCTCTGTATCAGGACGGGGAATCAGTACGCGGGGCGAGACTATAAAGTCCAGACCGTAAAACTCCTTGTGGCCGATCAAATATGCCACCGGCCAGCCCTTTTTCCGTTCGCGCACAAGACGGCCGAATCTCTGAGACTGGGACAATGTCAGCCTTCGCTCAGGCGCGGCTAGCAGCTGGGCTTTCGTACACCTCAAGACGTGCGACAACAGGACTTCCGCGTCGAGTGCTACAGAAGTCGCGCCGCTCATACGGAGGGCGGTCATCGCTTTAACGAGAGTCTGCTGGATTGTCATGCGGGTTTGTCGCCCGCTTGCAGCGCACGTATGAGCGGATCAAGATTACCCTCAAGAATTGCGGAAATGTTGTGGAAACTTTCTTTGACCCTATGATCGGTGATTCTGTCTTGGGGGAAGTTATATGTGCGTATTTTTTCACTTCTATCGCCGGAACCAATTTGGTTTTTCCTCTCCTTGGAAAGTTCACGCGCCTTTTTTTCCTCATCGAGCGCATGGAGGCGCGAACGGAGTACTTGGAGCGCTTTTTCCTTGTTCTGTTTTTGCGACCGCTCGTCCTGGCAAATGACGGTTAAACCCGAAGGGATATGTGTTATCCGTATAGCAGAGTAAGTGGTGTTGACGCTTTGACCGCCGTGTCCGCTCGAGGTCGTGGCTTCAATCTGCAAATCTTCGGGGCGGATTGCAAAATCCACTTCCTCTGCCTCAGGGAGCACTGCGACTGTGACTGTTGACGTGTGGACTCGACCCGATTTTTCCGTCTCAGGAACGCGCTGGACCCTGTGGACGCCGCGCTCATATTTAAGGTGGGCAAAGACATCAGTGCCGTGGATCTCGCATATGACTTCTTTGAACCCGCCGATTCCGATTCTGTGGGCGGAAATAAGGTGTGTCGTCCACTTTTTGCTCTCGGCGTATTTTTGGTACATGCGAAAAAGTTCAGCGGCAAAAAGCGCCGATTCGTCCCCGCCGGCACCCGCCCGGATTTCGATAATAATATCTTTAGCGTCGAGGGGATTATCCGTTTTCTCAAGTGCGGCGATACCGGCCTGGACTTCTTTGTACTGCTGTTCAAAGTCTTCTAAGTCTTGAATGGCTATTTCTCTTAGCTCTGGATCTGACTCCTGCTCGGCCATCGCGCGGACTTCTTCCCGGTCTAGTTTTATCTTGGCCAGACGTTCATAGAGAGCCAGTAATTCCTCGGTTCCACGGTATTCTTTTGCAAGAGATTGAGCCTTTTTTTGATCACGGAAAATCTGGGGATCCTGAAGGATCCTCTCCAATTCATCGTGCCGTTTTTTCAATTCCTCGAGTGTATTTTCCATCTGTCTCTAGTATGCAAAAGAACCCCGATATCCACAAGGGGTCGGGAATGGGCTGGGTAATGCTTAAGCAGCCTCCGTCTTTTTGACGTGCCGCTTGTGGGCCATATCAGTTTTCTTCTGGAGAAGTCGCTGGAAGCGGTCCAGACGGCCTTGGGTATCAGCAAATTTTTGCTTGCCGGTAAAAAACGGATGGCAATTGGAACAAATTTCAACGCGGATTTCCTGCATTGTGGATCCTGTTGTAAACGTGTTTCCACAGGCGCAGGTAACCTGTGCTGTTTCATGGTATGTCGGATGGATGTCTTTTTTCATTGATTTCGGCTAATAAAACGATATAAAGAATCGCTGTATCGGGTATCATACTTATTTGTCTGGCACCTGTCAACCCCGTTGAGAAATGTACAGTGGAGCTGAGTACGCACAAAGTCATAGTGTGGCAGGAAGACAAGAAAAAACCGCGGCCCCCAAGTCCGCGGGATTGAATGATCATAGGACGATTTCACGTTCACTTCAGCAGAACCATCTTCTTAATCTCCACCGCCTGATCGGTGACGAGACGGTAGAAGTACATGCCCGATGCGTACTGTAAAGCGTTCCACTGTGCAGTGTGCTCTCCGGCAAGCTGGTTCTCATCGGCAAGAGTCTCAATCCTCTGGCCAAGGATATTGTAAATGTCCAACCTGACATGAGTACCCACCGGAAGAGTGTACCTGATCGTCGTGCCCGGGTTGAACGGGTTCGGGTAATTCTGGGACAGGGAGAATGTCCGAGGCAGAGTATTGTCTCCTCCATGTGCCGTGATCTTAGGCGAACCGGGAATGGTGCGCCTAATGACGATGCACCTGTCCGCATACCCGTCACTGTTGTAATCCAGCCAGAATTCTTGGGTGGACGGGCGGAATACGCCGATGTTGGTGCCGCAATTACCGGTCCAGTCGCCGACGATTGGCGAATCACCCGCATCTCCATACGTCCGGGAGAAGTCAGCAACGTGGTCGTTATCGTAATCCAACCAGAAGGTCCTGGTAGAAGGACGGTAAATACCGATGTTCCAGTCCAGGTCGCAGTCCCAATCACCAACAAGAGGGATATCACCGTTATCCCCGAAAGTGACGGAAAAATCAGCTACACCGTTGTTGTCGTAATCTAACCAGAATGTCCGGGTAGAGTGGCGAAAGATTCCTATCCGGGTATAGCCGTTGCCGAGCCAATCTCCGGCTAGAGGAATATCGCCGCCATCACCATAGGTGATGCCGATGTCCATCTGGCCGTTGTTGTCGTAATCCAGGTAAAACACCCGGTAGGCCGGACGATAGAAACCGACACTGTAGTAGGTATTGCCGTCCCAGTCACCGGCCAAAGGTTTGTCTACGGCTGAGCTGTAATGAAGCTCCAGCTCCGTATACCCGTCATTGTTGGTGTCCAGATAGAAGGTTTGCGTCTCGTCGGCATAGACACCGACCTCGAAGATCCCGTCCCCGTTCCAATCACCTGCGATGGGGGTGACGGTCAAGTTGGCGAATGACTCAGAAGAGTCACTGCCTGCGGCGTGATAGGTCCCGCCCGAGCAGGTTCCAAGCACGTCAACCGCCGGACTGCCAGTCTCATAGATACGATGTTGAGTACCGGCGCTGTTCTTGAAGTCCTGGCACCACTTCCCATTCAAATAGAAACGATCGATGGTGGCGCAACCAAATAGGTTTACCCCACCAAGTTCATCGTAGCGGGATTTAATGCTCCCATACACCCAGTAGGCCTCGTTCGTGGCCGAAGTATTGCACTCCCAGTTCTCTTGGTCGTACATGATCCTGCCGGATCCGTCGTCGCCACCAGTGAATTCCTGAATCAGGATACTGCCGGAAAGAACATGGACCTGACCGTCATTCCCAGAGCTTGGGTTCCCTACATCGCGGCGGGCGCCGTTGCGGTCATAGGCATCGGTAAAGAGGTAGGAGTACTGGTTGTTCCATCCGGAAGAAGTCCAGCCGGGTGTCGTCGTCGTGTTGCACTTGATGGTGGTTCCGTCCTGGATGTACCCTTTCTGGAAATCCTGACGCCAGTGGTCTGGGTTCTCGGTGTACTTGTACCGGTTGGTGATCGGCATTCCAAGGGCCGAATTCGGCCCTCCCTGTCCTGACGGACCGTCTGAACAGCTGGGCGTTGGACAGCTGCCGCTGCATTCTGCCTCAAGGTTGTCCCACGTAGCCCATTCTTGATCGCCGACACAGTAGGCATGTCTTGCGCCACCTAGGGCGTCGTATACGACCGCGCCAGCATAGAAGCCGCCACCGTAAACCGTGCGATAACAATTGACAGCAGTGTTTGTGCCAGACTGGTAAAGCGAGTTTGGATTGTACGCATGGTACCAACCAATCGATCCAGCCGTTCCACCAAGCCATTGATTCGGCGACTGTGACACGGCGTATGGGTTGCGGTCATTCAGAGCAGTAGATTTCCGGAGGTCAATGATGTTGGAGTTGACAGAGGTGTAGAAAGTGCTCGCAGGTGGGCTGCTTGAGCAGTCGCACGGATCGGGGTACCCATCGGTGACGGTTTGACCAAGGTAGTTCTTAAAATCAACATACACCTCAGTCATGTCCTTTGTCGCAGGGTTCGCCGTCCCTTGCGTGTTGTAGTGTATATGCGATGGCCATTGGTCATCCGTTACGCCTGTTGTCCCGCAGAATCCAACCACTTGCCCCTTCTCAACCTTCTCGCCGACGCTCACGACAATCTCTGTTTGGTGTGCCAGCCGGCCATAGTAGCCGTCCCCATAGTCAATTAGGACAACATTGCCATACGGACTATTTGCTCCACTCTGTTGCTTGGATCTTCCAGCAAACACTATTCGCCCTGAATCTGGAGCTAGAAGTGGATACCCCAGGTCGTTGGCGCCGGTTCCATAATTGTAGTCCCATGCGTCTTCGCCGGAATGGGATACGCTCCCATTCCAGCCTTGCGCACACCACCATGTATCACCTGCCATAAACGGTAGCCCGATGTCTGGCGGCGTTGCTAAGGCTTTCGAACTGCCCAGAGCGACTATGACAGCCGCTGCCACGAAACGACCGATCGTCCTCTTCATGACACTCCTCCTGTTGGTTGTGAACGTGCTGTTTTAGTGAGCTATTTGCCTAT
The DNA here is from genome assembly GCA_021815445.1 of bacterium. Classification (GTDB taxonomy): domain Bacteria; phylum Patescibacteriota; class Patescibacteriia; order UBA10025; family UBA10025; genus JAKAGM01. Next base: position 170,368 of record JAKAGM010000001.1, read on the forward strand.
TGACTGCAGAACCGCTGCGCATGTATCGCGGTAGGCTAGAAAGTCACCCCGTGGTGATACATCAAGATCGTAGTAGTAACTGAAGCGGATCATGTTGCTGTTACTTTGGAAGAAGTACGACCTCCCTTGAGTCATGTTAGGCCCTTGTTCCGTTGCTAGAACGCCATCGCGCGTGTTGATCGCTTGAGGTACCATGGTGGACACGTTGAGGTCTTCACTGCCTGAAGTGCCGTAGATGTTACTTGCATTGATCCAGTCAACAATACTTGCTACTGGGTGCGTAACCGGGTAGGCTGATATTGTGCAGTCGGCTGCAGCAGGAAAATCCAGAGTATTGTTTGGTGGACTTATAACCTCCTGATCTGTGGGGAGGTTGTCTTTATATTGTCCCTGAGTTACTCGCTTACGCTGCAGTGTCCAGTTCTTCGGAATAGCAATCGTAAATCCGTACTTGTCCTCTTGAGTTGTCCATGCACTCGTATCGACTGAGTTCGTGTTTGATAGAGTGTTGCTGCTGGCGTTGACTGACGTGTTGACGTTCTGAGTTCCAGTGGTGCCTGCATTAGCTGCGGCGTTCGTGTTTGACTTGGTCTTTTCTTTTTGCCACCAGAAGTAAGCGCCCGCGCCGACTGCTATAATGAGAATGATTACCAAAATGACCCACATAAGTTTCCTTGATGAGCCCTGTGGCGTGGGCTGTGGTGTTGGTGTGTCCATAGGTTATTGTCATTAAGTGGTTAGAACGCTAAACTCAGCGTAACACGGCAATTCTGCTCTGACCAGTCTCCGGTACCCTCCTGGCATTCTCGGGTTCCAAGGTCTCGGAAGGATGGATGGGTGCCGTCTCGCCTCACGACTTGGCGGGGGCCTCGGATTTCGAAAGCCCGGATACTTGCGTATTTTTTTGACCTATGGTACGCTATATCCCGCCTGTAGACCCCGGAATCGGGGGCCTGCAAGCATATTTTACAATAGTAATCTCACATATCTCTGTTATTGCGGATCTTGTTCCTGGCGGACGCCTTGTTAGGTGTACCGTTCAATAAGATCGGCTTATTTCAGCAGAGGTAGAGGAAGAAAGGAACAACAACCATGCGCGAAGTTACGTTACTCGAAATGCTCAAACGGGGAGTTCATTTCGGCCACCGGGAATCCCGATGGCATCCTAAAATGCGCCCGTACATCTACACCTCTCGACAGGGTGTCCATATCATTGACCTGGAGAAGACTTCACGGAAGCTTCAGGAAGCTTATGATTTCATGAAGCTCCAGTCGGGCAAAGGGGCTGTCGTTCTGTTCGTGGGTACGAAACGCCAGGCGCAGAAGATAGTTATCGATGCGGCGCAGCGTGCCGGGATGCCGTATGTTGCCGGCCGCTGGCTCGGGGGAACACTCACGAATTTTGTGACGGTGTCGAAGCTGATCAAAAAACTCAAATCGTACCGCCAGTCCCGCGATAGCGGCGGTTTTGAGAAATACACGAAAAAAGAACAGCTGGAGTTTACCAAGGAAATTAAACGCCTCGAGGATCTTATCGGCGGCATCGAAACTCTCCAAAAGCTTCCCGACGTCGTATTTGTTGAGGATGTCAAACAAGAAAGCACGGCAGTCCGCGAAGCGCGCAAAATGGGAGTGCCTATCGTCGGTCTCGTCGATACCAATGCCAATCCCGATCTCCTCGACTATCCTATCCCTGCAAACGATGACGCGACGAAATCCCTGGAGCTTCTGGTCTCATTGATGGCTGACGCAATTGTAGAAGGCCGGGCCTCTGTCCCTCAGCCGAGCGCTCCCGCTGTTTCTGAAGAAGAGAAGATTGAAAAAAAGGCTGAAGAGGCGCACAGTGAAACTGCGCCGGTACCAATCGTATGAATATAACAGCCGCAGCTATTAAGCAGCTTAGGGAAAAGACCGGCGCCGGCCTGATGGAAGTTAAGCGCGCCCTCGAGCAGTCAAAGGGTGACGCGGAAGAAGCGATAAAGTACCTTCGGGCCTCTGGCCAGAAATTTGCGGCAAAAATGAGCGCACGCACAACGAAAGAGGGCAAGATAGGATATTATGTCCACTCTGACGGTAAAACAGCCGGTCTTGTGGCTGTTGCGTGTGAGACTGACTTTGTCGCGCTTACGGAGGATTTTTCCCAGCTCGTGCATGACCTTGCCATGCATGTCACGGCGTTCAACCCCCGTTATCTCGACTCCACTCAGATTCCCCCCGATGTCATAAAGAATGAACGGAACATTTTTCGGGCGCAGATAGCAAAAGAGGGGAAGCCGAAGCAGCTCCATGACAAAATCATTGAGGGTAAGCTGAAGTCGTATTACAAAGAAAATTGTTTTGTCAACCAGCCGTTCGTCAAGGATGACACCAAGAGTATCGAGGATCTGCTCAAGGAGTATATCGCCAAGCTCGGTGAGAATATACGGATTGTTTCTTTTGCGCGGCTTTCTCTCGGTGCATAAGGATGCGTGCTTATTTACTTTCACATGCCATGATAGCCGATTATATCGCTCTCGCCATCCTTGTCATCAGCGTCGGTGTTGTCTTGATTATTTTCTTTAGGAAGTTCCCCGTTCTTTCCTCAATCAATATCAAAGAACTTCCATGGCATCAGCAGGACGAAGTGAAAGCCGACCTTATTGAGCACAGACTTTTCCGGAAACTGAAGACGGCTGCTATATGGGGCAGAAAGAGGGCACACCCTTTCCGTGAATGGCTGGAGGGCCGGGTCAGGGCTCTCCGCGCGTGGATCAGGCATCTTGAACAGAAGTATGAGGTTCCCGTACAACAGCTCTCCTCAGAGGATAAAGCGGGACGCGAGAAGCAGATAGCCCGTTTGTTCGACGAAAGCGCTGAGCTTTTTAAGGCCAAGGAGTATCATCTGGCTGAAAAGAAGATGATAGAGGTCATCAGCCTCGACCCAAAAAAGGTTGATGCATACAAAACTCTGGGTGAAGTATACTTTGCAATGAAGGATTACCGGCACGCGAAGGAAGTGCTGCACTACGTCTTAAAGTTGAATCAGCAGGACGACGAACTCCACGCCAGACTGGGCAGAATTGCCGCATCAGAGGGACATTTTGAAGAAGCCCGCCAGGAATATGTGGCATCGATTGCGCTGAAGTACCAGCTTGCTGATCACCATATTGATCTCGCGGAAACCCAAATGCAACTGGGGAATATGCAGGAGGCGCGCAAAAGTTTCGAAGAAGCTCTGCGTCTCGAACCCAGCAACCCGAGAAATCTTGATGCATTCCTTGAATTCGCTATCACAATAAAGGATCAGTCCTTAGCTAAGAGTACGCTCGCCAAACTTCGTGATGTGAACCCTGAAAATCAGAAACTCAAAGAATTCGAGGATCGAATTGACAACCTAGGCAAGTGAGCGTATTTTCACACGTTCGTGCCGATGTAGTCCCGTCCCGCCCGGGCGGGACGAGGATCCACGATCCCGCGGCGGGATCGGGACTCAGTTGGTCCGCCTGAGCCGATGTAGCTCAGTTGGTAGAGCAACTCCATGGTAAGGAGTAGGTCCGCGGTTCAAATCCGCGCATCGGCTTAGGCGGGGCAAGTGTCGCAACTCCATGCCAAGTCCCGTCGAATGGCGGGAGTAAGGAGTAGGTCCGCGGTTCAAATCCGCGCATCGGCTCCATGGGGGTGGATACCGAAGCGGTCAAACGGGGCAGACTGTAAATCTGCTGGCCTCCGGCCTTCGTAGGTTCGAATCCTACTCCACCCAGATAGTCGATTTAATGAAGATTACCAATCTCCTCATAATTCGATATAGTAACGAAGTCTGGTGAGGATTCGAAGGGCAGAAGCGAACCCCGCGGCCGCGGGGGAGCGTCGGCGAATGCGAGCAAGCGAAGCATTCGACGCTGCCCAGGGCCCGAATCCTACTCCACCCAGATAGTGAAAAGTCCCCTGAGTCTTGCCAGCGTAGCTCAGTGGTAGAGCAACTGTTTTGTAAACAGTAGGTCGTCGGTTCAAATCCGACCGCTGGCTCCAGCCGATCAATTATTTACTTTATTTTAAAAAAAACTATGTCACAGGATAACCTTACCAAGCTCGAGTGCACGGTGTGCCATCGTATCAATTATCACACCTTTAAGAACAAGAAAAAGCTCAAGAACCGTCTTGAGATGAAAAAGTTCTGCACGTGGTGCGGCAAGCATCAGGTACACAAAGAGACGAAGTAACCCTGAGTCTCATTGAGGGGGTATGGTGAAATGGCTATCACAACGGTCTCCAAAACCGTTATTCTAGGTTCGAATCCTAGTACCCCCGCCAAAAGGCACCCAGCATCGTTGGGCGTTTTTTGGTATACTGTATAGTGAAACCAAATGCATCATGCAGAACTTTAGTAAGAGAGTTTCTATTTCAGTTGAAGAGTATGAAATTCATGACCTACAACATATTAAACGGAGGAAAGGCCGGGCTTGATCGCGTCGTTGAAGTAGTAAGAAAAGAGTCCCCGGATTATCTTACGATTAATGAAGCAAATACATTTGCGGATAAAAATAATAAAGGCCTTAAGGAGTTCGCTCGCCGATGCGGCTTCAAGTACTTCGAATTAGCTCTCTCTGGAGAGAAGGAGTATCACGTTGCGGCATTATCAAAGAAAAAGTGGCAAAGAGTGAGGCGCGTTACGCCGCTCATGAGGGGGTGTGTTGCAGCCGAGTTTGAAACTACTATCGGCAAACTATCCATTGCCAGCTTTCATTTGACGCCGTATACGGAGGACCTCCGCCTGCCGGAAATTGACGTCATCGTATCGTCTCAAAAGGGATTCGAAAATAAGATATTGATGGGAGACGCCAACTCCCTTTCTCCATATGATGACTATGATTCCCGAAAAGTCAAAACCTTTAACGAGGTACAGCTGAAGAAGTTCACCAGAAATGGGCAGTTAAGGTTTGATGCAATTAAAAAAATCATGTCGCATGGGTATTTAGACAGTGCTTTGGAAATGAAACGCAATCGTGACTATACGGCTCCCACGTCGATTAACGAGGATTCAGTCCATTCCGACATGAGGCTCGACTACATTTTTGTATCTGAACCGTTGCGACCGTTCCTGTATACGTATTATGTCGTGAAGAACTCACTGACACAAATAGCATCGGACCACTATCCCGTTGTTCTGGAGCTACAAGGTCTAGAAATACTCGACTAAACTTAACTGCACATTTGCGAATATGTGCAAACAAGGTAATGTGTCATGATTTTTCCAAGTGGAGGTAAGAGGTACTACTGACGAGGCGTCATTAGTCTGCACTGATCAATCGGCATATAAAAAAGCGGTTCCTCGGAAGAACCGCGATGTTCGGATGTGCAGGTGGCAGATAGAGGTCAGTCGACTTTGAATATTGCCCGGATACTGCCGGTAACTGGCCCATATTCAACCAAATGTTTGAGACCGAACGGGGTCGCCCATGTCCGTATCAGCTCCAAATAGTGAGGGTCCTTTCGAGCCTGATTCAAGCAGCGCCGCCGCTCTTTAGTAGGCAGTCCCGGTTTGGCTCGGCCGATCTCGATTATGGTATCTTGTCCTGTGACCAGATCGAACAAATGTTCAGAGGTAATCTTGCCCCTGAAATGATGTGGCAGAGCGGTTCGCATCTCCCGAATAAGCTGCTTCGTTCTTTCAGTGAGTGCCCGGTTTATAATAGGCACTTCCCTCAAAGACAGGTTCTGCGCCCCTTGGACCATCGTTGCGATTTTCACGCATCCTCCCTGTTGGTTTGGGTTTTGGGGATCTATCACCGAATCATAGCCCTCCAATACTCGCATTGTCAAACTCAGTCGATGATCGCAGTAATTCCTTGCGAGCCTACATTGTGGTCAAAACCGGAACGTCCTTAGGCACCCTTAGGCGTTTTTTGGTATACTACCACTCATGAGTCTTGACTATCTAATACATTTTGTATTACCTTTTTCCGCTGATACGTTTGTTGTGACTGAGCGGAACTTTCACGAACAAGTGAAAAAACATTTTGTCGAATCTCCACAGTCTCGCGTTCTTTCCGTAGCGTTACCCTGGTGGGGTTTTCGCGATGTGGGATCGTTGGGTCAGAAGATTGTACGGAGCGGTCATTCGTTCCTTGGATACGAATTTCCCGTAGGCATTTTGAGCGCTGATTATCAAGCCACACGACGGTATTTTGAAATGATCAGGGATATGGTGGTTGAGGATATTCGCAGGCTGCAAGCTTTACATCATTTTTCGGAAGTGAACATTGTGGGCGTAAGCCTGGGCTGTGTTCACGCCACCATGGTCTCAGAGGAATTTCCCTTTGATGCGATTACGCTCGTAGTGCCGGGACACTGTTTAGCTGAGTCACTGTGGTATGGCATTAGGACGCAGAACCTCAGGAAAGAATTTCAGAAACAGGGAGTCATACTTGAACAGTTAAAAAAAGAATGGTACGCACTTGCGCCTGAACATAATGTTCATAACATGAATCAATCTTCAATTACCGTTTACCTTTCGCAATCTGACAAGGTCATACCGTACCGCTGCGGCAAAAAACTGGTCGAAGTCATGCGCCAGAAGGGTCTCAATCCGCTGGTGAGAGAAAATAAGTACTGGGGCCATTATGGAACAGTGAAGCGGTTTGAGTGGGGAACAATATAATCATGATCTCTCCTCAGCGTAAATATGATAAGATATAGTTATGATATGAATAGTGGACCGAAGCGAAAGGTTGTTTGCCACGATATATATGGCAAACTATACAAAGTTCCTGCCGATAAGCTGTCCTTTAGGCCTTCTGTCTATGGCGTTATCATCCGAGGCAGTAAAATTCTTCTCTCCAAACAGTGGGATGGATACGATTTTCCCGGCGGCGGGATTAAATTGGATGAGACCGTAGAAGAAGCTCTGATGCGAGAGGTGAAAGAAGAAACCGGATTGCGGGTACGGATGGGGAAAATTGTTGCTTGTCAGAGTTCATTTTTCAAGCTTCCCTCATCGGGCAATTATGTCAACGCGGTGCTCGTGTATTACCTTTGTGCGATCGCAGGCGGAAAAATATCTACCGACTACTTTGATGCCCACGAAAAAGAATACGCCGGCAAGGCGGAGTGGCTGGACATTTCAAAAGTCGGAACTGTAAAATTCTATAATTCTGTTGATAATTGTAAGGTGGTAGAGGAAGCGCAACGGATAAAGAACTGTAAATAATGCCATGACCAAATATATCCTCCATGGCGGAGTTACGAAAGGGGCGGATCCGATGAATGATAGTTTCTTCCAGGAAGTTACACGGGAGAGCGCCGGGAAAACCAGAATCCTGCTTAACTATTTTGCGCGAAAACCCGAGGAGTATGAACAGTCTGCCAAGGAGGACAAGAAACGTTTTTTAGAAAATAGCCCTCATACTGATGTAGAATTCGACATCGCGGATCCTCACCGACTTGCCGAACAATTGGAGAGATGCCCCATAATGTACATTAAGGGAGGAAATACCCCCTTGCTTCTCAAGCTGCTATCTCATGCGCAAGATTTTCGCAAATGTATCAATGGCAGAGTGATCGCCGGGGTATCAGCCGGTGTTAATGTGCTTTCTGCGTATTATTGGTCGAACCATAATACAAGGATTATGGAAGGGCTGGGCATTCTCAATATCAAAGTAATATGCCATTTCCATCCTGAGGATAATGAAATAGTGAAAAAGCTTTTATCCTACAAAGAAGATTTGCCGTTGCTCACATTGCCCGAGTATCATTGGGCGGTGATGTACCGGTAATTCGCCCACATCCTTTTTTACTGGCTTTTTTGACTTCACTATTAATCCTTGATACAGTGTCACCGCGCCAGTGGATGTTTTTTGGCGTTGTACGGTGCGTTCGTTGACAATTAACGCAGTAAATATGGGCCATTTTCAGGAGGGTTTCTCAATGGCAAGGAAGATCGCAGTGATTCCCGGAGACGGAATCGGACCAGAAGTCATCAGACCGGCTGTGGATGTGCTCAAACATCTTCAGCCGGGATTCGAGTTGGACATGTTTGACCTGGGTGCTGAGAGATATCTCAAGGATGGCACGACGATGCCGCCGGAGCTGATGGCGTCTTTGAAGGACGGCGTCTATGATGCCGTCTTACTCGGCGCCCTTGGGGATCCGCGCGTGCCCGGGAATGAACCCGCGCATGACATACTCCTTGGATGCCGGTTCGGGCTGGATCTGTTTGTGAACCACCGCCCCGTCAGATTGCTCGTCCCGCGGTACTCGCCACTCAAGACCGCTTCCGGGATCGATATGACCATATTCCGGGAGAACACCGAGGGTGAGTACGTCGGCATGGGCGGGACGATGCGCAAAGGCCTCCCTGACGAGATTGCAACCGAGCTGTCTGTCGCGACCCGTCACGGAGTTGTGCGTATCATCGAGTATGCGTTCATGTGGGCCCAGCAGAACGGGAAGAGACGAGTCTGTTGTGCGACCAAAGCGAATGCCCAGCCTGAAACCGGGGGTGTGTGGATGCGGGCATTCAGAGACATTTCCGCTCGGTATCCCCGAATTGACGCTCGGCACATGTATATTGACGCCGTCGCGGCGCAGATGGTTTTGCATCCCGAGGATTTTGACGTGATTGTCACCAGCAATTTGTTCGGGGACATCATCACTGATCTCGGCGCCGCCATTGCCGGCAGCATGGGCCTCGCGGCAAGCGGTAACATCAATCCCGCGGGCATCGGGCTCTTTGAGCCGGTGCATGGCAGCGCTCCGGATATCGCAGGAAAGGGAATCGCAAATCCCATGGCGGCCATCCTGAGCGTCGGGATGATGTTCGCCCATATGAAGTTGCCGGAACTTGCAGAGAAGGTCGAGAACGCGGTCACCGCGTGCCTCGAGGAGTCGATTGTCACCCAAGATCTTAGTGGGACATACACGACCGTTGAAGTCGGCAATGCGGTTCTGCAGAAACTCGTCGAATGAAATGAATCGAACGAATCCATGGTAAAGGAGCAAACATGAAACTTACGGGACGAGTTCTGGTCCTCTATGAGGATCCGGAACTCATACGACGCCAGTTGGACGGGGAAGACATTCCGTATACCGGGCAGCCGCTTGCCTTTGGCGTCAACACTGACCAGATGATCAGCGGCGGCGCTTGTACGCTCGGGTATACCGAGGACATTCTCGGCCCGCATTTCCTCGAGAACTTTCTCGGTGTTGTGAATGCCGATGATGTTCACAAGGGCGGGTTCCAGGTGATCGTGGCGGGTGAGGCGTACGGTACGGGGTCGAGCCGTGAAGTCGCCGTGGTCGCACACCGGGGGGCGGGGATCAAGCTCGTGATAGCACGAAGTTGTGAACGCATCTTCATGGAGAACATGGCCTATTCCGGCATGCCGTTCACGGTTGATTTCAAAATTCTCGAACGACTGCTCTCTGGCGGGGACGTGAACTTCAGCGAGCTTAGCGGGGCCCTCCCATCTTTTTTCGGGGAAGTTACGAGCTCCGGCGGGCTCTTGCCCTATGGCTCGGCATGGTGGAGGGGAGACATTTCGCCTTGGTACGATACAGGGCGCAAACCTCATCCGATGACCATCGTGGAAAAGATCATCGCGTCACAAGCATGGTCTGGCTGTAAGTCGTTCGGCGTACACGCGGTGAATCCTGGCGAACAACTTCTCTGTAAGGTCGGGTTCCGCGGGATGCATGAATACACAGCAGGCATGTGCTTCTCGTTGTTCCGTGAAGCCTATGGTGACTCCAGACCGCATACCTCCCGACTTCAGGACGTGGTGTGCTTTCAGGATCATTTTGTGCTGATCGACTCACCGACCACGCCGGTCGAGGCTAAAAACGCGCGGCTCGGTCCATCAAGGCAGCTGACTGATGAGATGGTGGCCGCCTGCCAAGAGTACGGCGTTCCACTGCACGGACCGGGCCGTGATCGAGCGGCAGGCGTTTGTCACCGGCTCGTTGTCGAGCAGTATGCCCGTCCAGGCGATATCGTTGTGCTGACTGACTCCCATACGCCGACGGCAGGTGTGATGAACTGTTTTGCGTTCGGCGTTGGATCGACGGCGATGGCGTTCGCTCTGCGGACTGGCATGATCCCGGTGACAGTTCCGAAGACAGTCCGCGTGATTGTGAACGGGCGTCCCCACTCCGGGCTTTCGCCGAAAGATCTTATCCTTCATCTGATCGGGGATCCGTATTTCCGAGAAAAGCGGTGGATGAGTAATCCTACTGACACCTGTGTGATTCAGTTCGGGGGGAAAGGACTGAGCTCTTGGAGCGTCGATGAGCTCTCCGTGCTCACCAACATGACTGTGGAGGGAGGGCTCATGAGCGGTGTAGTTGAGCCGTGTCTTCCGATCTACGATTTTCTGAATGCGTACCGGGGTGATGGTATGGCGGGTTCGATGGTCCATCCCGATGACGGCGCGCATTATGAGCGGGTTATCGAGGTCGACCTTGCCGAGGTGCCACTCACCATCGCTTTACCGGGTGACTCACGGAACCGCGCCTTATTGAGCGATCATACGGGGGTGGAAGTCCACAACGTCGTGATCGGCTCCTGCACTGGCGCCTCACTTAAGGATCTCAGATCCGCGTCAACAGTTTTGCGCGGCAGAACGATCAAACCGGGCGTTCGTGTCACAGTGAGTCCTTCAAGTTCGGATGTAGCCGCACGGGCCGAGGAAGCGGGGATTCTAACACTTTTCCGTTCCCTTGGTGCCGTCGTCACTGAACCAGGTTGCGGAGCATGTATCGGCAACGGACCCGGTGTTCCATTACCTGGTGAGGTTACCGTATCCACGACCAACCGCAACTTTGACCGACGCATGGGTTCTGACGGGCCTGTTTATCTCGTTTCGCCATCTGTCGCTGCGGCCAGTGCCGTGACGGGTCGTCTGACTGACCCGAGAAGCCTTTAAAACAAAATATCAACTTGCACATTGTTCCAAGACGAGGGAATCCTCGTCTTTTTTTATTTGCCACGTACGCTCTTCCTAAGGTACAATCAAACGCATGACGCGCCAACTTCGCACAATGATGTCTGCCGCCCGGGCCGGGGGGAAAATTCTCCGGAAATATTTTGGGCAGGAACTTACACTTGTGCAAAAAACCAAGCGCAGTGATTTTCTCACAAAAGCTGATCTCGGCTCTGAGCGGGCGATTTTGTCTGTTCTGAGGAAACATTTCCCCCGGTACAATAGTTACGCAGAGGAATCGGGGGAGCGGCATGTGGGTTCTAACTGGACATTTGTCGTTGACCCCCTCGATGGCACCTATAACTTTGTCATCGGAGTTCCCCAGTTTTCAATTCCCATTGCGCTCACACATGAAGGCAGATTAGTAGCTTCGGTTGTCTTTCACCCGATACTCGACTGTATGTATTACGCCGAGAAAGGTGGCGGCGCTTTCCTCAACGGCAAGCGTATCAGGGTGAATCGGGAAACGCGGTATGCCCATGCAACAATCTCCTACGTCGGCGGTTATCATAACGCCTTGCGTGCACACTGGAAGGTTATCAGCTCCATTGTCCAGCTTAGGTGCAAGCGGATGACCAACTTTTGGACGCCCGCACTTGACTTTTGCCTACTCGCTTCGGGAAAGATTGAGGGCGTTGTCAATTACAACTCGGAAATTTATGATTTTCTTGCAGGGAAGCTTATCGCATTGGAAGCCGGGGCTCGTATTACGAATTTTAGGGGAAAGCCGGAAAAAGGCGATTTGAATAGGGAGTTTATTGCGACTAACGGCAGGATCCATGCTCAATTGCTCCGTTCAGTAAAGTAATACCATTTGGCATTAGTTTTTTTCATTTGACATTGATACCTGAAAAAGGTACTTTTGTCGCATAGGCAATGTAAAGAAGTCATGTTCGTTCTCAAACTATGTGTCGGGAGGAGATATGCTTTTACGCAAGTGGCTGTGCGCGTCCTGCGGTATTCTTATCGGATCGCTGGTATATAACGGCGTTGGAGTACTATGCTGGTTCTTTGGCCAAGGTTCTGCCGGCGCCGTAGTGCAGATTGTCGTTCTTGCCGCCATGACCCTGGTGGGAGTGTACTTTCTCAAAAGGGTTCAGCCCATGATGTTTTTCGATGAGTTATTCTGGACCATGGTGTGGTTCGGGCCTGCAGTCTTCGCGCTTATCTGGTTGGCGGCCGGGCCGCTGCTTACCGTGAGCACTGCAGAATCTTGGCTGCTGAGCGCGGCCAAATTCATCGCCAGGATGGTAGTCATTCCGTTGGTTGGAGGGGGAGCTACGGTCATAGCGGTTCGTAATACAAAGCTCATCAGCGATAGATAAGTATTCCGCCGGTTCATATTTGAACAGGGCGGTTTTTTCTTACCTTGACGCGGTAAAGGTCAAACCGTAGTATTCAGGCAACAGCCAGGGCTATGTACGGCTTCTCCGTTAAGTGCGATATATATACTATACGCGTGGTATTCCGTCATTATATGACTTCGAACTTCGATCAATATACGCATAGTCATCGACGTACCTGGAGGTGGGTTAAATACATTGTGTTCGGCTTTTTGGGGATTATTGTTGCCGGAATACTTTTTATCAAACTGGATACGGCAGGTTCGGCCAACTTTACCGACAATGTTCTGCGGCCGATTTTTGGCCCTCGCATTGTCGTAGGTGTCGAGAAGATTTTTTTTAATTTGTCGGATACAACGCAGCAGCTCCACTCAAAATTTTCAGAGCCCACCAGCCCGCTTCTCGGCAACGACACAATAATTAAGCAAGGCTCCGGAGGGGCGCTTGATCTTACGCCGATACCTGTGTCGTCAAATTTCACGTCTGTCGCTCATGAGGGCTTCTGGCGCGATAAACCTCTCAGCCTTTTTCCCGGAGAGCATGTTGCCGCCTATACGGTTGTCAGGCCTGATCCCGACCGTTCGTTTGCTTTTACGACCTTGATTCAAATCGACATGACCCGTGTAAGACTTGGAGTTGTAGCAGGAACTCAACAACCCGGCGGACCAGTCGGCAAACCCGGTCCCGGGATTATTCCGCCTGATATCGTCAAAAGCGACAAACTCGTAGCCGCATTTGACGGGGGATTCCAGTACCGTGACGGAGCATATGGCATGATTGTCGGTTCTACCACATATTTGCCCCTCAAAAATGATTTGGGAACTGTCGTCGGGTTCAACGATGGCTCTGTTGATATTATCAACTACACAGGTCAGACGTTGGGAGACAATGTGGCTTTTGTGAGGCAAAACTGCCCGATTCTTATCAATAACGGCGTCATCGGAATAACGGATCCGAATAATAAAGCGCTTTGGGGACGCACGTTCTCCTCGGGGATGTATACGTGGCGGACAGGGATGGGGCTGACGAGGGAGGGAAACCTCGTTTTCGCCGTGGGCAACAATCTGATACCCGAAACGCTGGCCCAAGCGCTGCGCATGGCCGGGGCCGTGAATGCAATCCAGCTTGATATTAATCCGAACTGGGTGCGTTTTAACTTTTTTGAACCCAAAGGGGGAGGTGCGTACGCATCAACAACGCTCACGAAGGATTTGAAGGACGGATCCGCGGAATATCTCAATGGCGACAAGAAAGATTTTTTTTATCTTTATAAAAAATAAGTGCCCAGATAGTTTTTGTAGACACAATAAATAATGAGGATGCTCTGATGGACGCGTACGTACAATTTAAATGGAAATACAACCTCATCCGTCTTGGTTTTTTAGGATGGATGGTTTTTGAACTCCTCAACTGGGTAAAGATTTTACATTTTTCTCTTGATTTTTCATGGGCGGGATTACTGCTCACTGTCAGCTGGATTTGGGGAAGCATTGAATTCGCGTCATGGAAGCTCAGAAAATCAGGAATGGAGTCTTTGCCATGGGCAGCGTACCTCATAGGATTGGTCGGTACAAGCTGGGACGCATTTGGCGATGTAGCCCACCTATATTCGAGTGTGATGTATTATGACAAATATGCTCATTTTTTCGGCGGAGGTTCTGCTGCCATCGTGAGTTTATTTATTTTGTGGCGCTTGGTGCAAGGAGGAAAAATACTTCTCGATCCGCGGATGATGGGATTCTTTGCAATTTGTATGGCCAATTTTCTCGGGATCCTGTATGAACTTGAAGAGTATTCAGAATCTTACTTTTTTCATAACAATAGAATGGGGGACGCGTTCGATACATCCACCGATGTGATAAATAATTTCCTGGGCGCTGCGGTAATGGTGGTAATAGCACTCATAGTACTCAGGAAAAAAAAGAATTCGGAGAGCGCTCATCTGACTGCCGTATAATTTATGTTACGGAATGTGTTCATCAATATCATCCGTCTCGGTTTCCTGGTCTTGGTATCTTTCGAGGTGCTTGGCCTCACACGCATTGTTCAAGTTGATAGTCCCTACTCCTGGCTTGGATTTATAATCACCGGTTGTTTTATCTGGCTTTCTCTGGAGATTGTTTCTTCTCGCCTAAAAAAGTCAGGCTTGGAGCAGCTGTCACCTGCGATGTATCTCATCGGTCTCATTGGCAGCTACTTAAATCTTTTTGGCATTTTGACAGGGCTTTTTACGCGCTATGGCTGGTATGACCAGGTCATCCACGGCTTTGGGGGCGCCGCCGCGGCATTGGTTTTTTGCTCCGTTTTCTCTAAACTGCAAATTGCGCGGAAGATATCCGTCGGTCCGCGTCTTCTCGGCTTTTTCACATTTTGCTCGACTATGCTGCTAAGTTCTCTCTATACGACCGAAGAGTTCCTCGAAACAAAGATTTTTCATGACGGACGCATGGGCTCAGGGATTATAGGAGGATTTCACGCCGATAATCATTTTCTATGGAATGCCATTGGGGCTGCTCTCGTTGCGTTTGTTTCAGCTGTTGTCATAAGAAGGCGTGAAAATTCGCTTTCCTACTCCAAAAAGTCTCTTTCTCTGCGCCGGGGCTCTTCTCAACTGACGAGAGATCCGGTCAAATCCTGACCGTATCAGGTAAATATTACCCCGCAGGCATCTTGAAATTTTTTCAAACTTATTTGGTAGTATTGCGCTTTTCTTGATACCACCTTATACTATAAGGGTGTTGATAAGTCGACACTTTCGAAATCTGCATACATCTTTGATCGAAAAGGAGGTGATTCGAATGGCAAAAAAGAAAGCGAAGAAACGGAAGGTTGCAAAACGGAAGACTGCAAAGAAACGCAGGAGATAAATAATATTTACAGCAGGAGCTCCTCCATGTTTTTATGGGGAGCTTTTGTTTTTTGACGGGGCGTGAGTCGCATTCTATACTGACTTCAGTGTGCAGGGATATTGTATTCACCATATGAACAGACAAACCTATCTTGGCATCAGTTTGGCGCTCGGTACGGCGGTTATTTCCGGCGCATCGAATTTTATTGCGAAGATTGGAGTTACCGTCGTGAATAATGGCGTTGTGTTTACCGCACTTAAAAATTCTCTTGTCGCCGGTGCGCTCATCGGCATTATCCTGCTCCTGAAACGCCTGCCAGAGCTCAGGAAGCTTTCTCACAAAGACTGGGCGAAACTGGCCGCAATCGGCGTTGTCGGAGGCGGAGTTCCGTTCGTTCTATTTTTTACGGGATTGACGCATACGACAGCTCTAACTGCAGGGGTTATTCATAAAACACTGTTTTTTTGGGTAGCGTTGCTTGCCGCTCGTTTTTTGAAAGAGCGGATTGGCCGGGCCCAGACGGTTGCATTCTTTTTTCTCATTGGCGGTAATTTCGTACTCGGCGGTCTTCGGGGATTGACGTTCGGAGCAGGCGAGCGGATGATTTTGGCGGCGACAATATTTTGGGCGATTGAAAATGTCATTGCAAAACGTGCGCTTAATAACATTCCCAGTCTTGTTGTCGCCGGAGCGCGGATGACATTCGGGTCCGTCATACTGTTTGCCGTCGTGGGGCTCCAGGGAAATTTCCATCTCATCGGATCATTGGATGCTCGGCAATGGCTGTGGACGCTTATTCCGTCCGCGCTGTTGCTTGGGTACGTACTTACCTGGTACTCGGCGCTCAGACGCCTGTCCGCCACTTTTGCAACGTGCCTGTTGGTGCCGGCAACATTTGTGACTGGTTTACTATCGCAGGTATTTCTCGACAAGTCTCTTACCGCGAACGACTTAATGAGCGGTGCGGTTGTCCTCGCCGCATGCGGAGTCCTTATGTATGGCGCTTATCATTCGACGAAATATGCAGTCCCAAGCTCGCAGCGCGCGGATGCTTGACGGCGTCGCTCGCTGTAGCCGATACGCATTTGGGCCGAATAAACTGAGAATGTGCGGACCTGATGCAAATCGGGAACTTTCCGCGTATATGCGGGAGGAAGTGAGCGATGACGGGCTCACCCACATCCTGTCCCAGTTCAAAACGCTGTATCCATACCTGCGGTCAATAGCTGAGGCGAACCGCATCCGTGACCCCTTCGATCCGCGTGTCGTCGAGGCGTATTGGATTGGCAACGAACTTCTCGAATCAATTACGCAAAAAACATTTTACACGCACCTGACGGACGCGCTTCATCTCAAGAATAAGACTTCAACCCGGGATTTCGATGAACTCGCGCAGAAACTTCCTCAGGGTGCGCGCATGCACCACTCGTTCCATGTTTTTAACGTGTATAAGCGTACCGGCAACCTCGAAATCCTCCATTCTCTCGAGAGCATGGACGCGTGCAGGATCAGCTGGGGACATGTTACGCGCGTTGACGGCCCGCGGGTGTTTATCGACAGGAAACCCCTTATGCTTGACGGCCACAGGTTATTCCTCGGAAAGTGCGAAGAGTACGAAATAAAGCGACAGTTAGATGTTGATGATATTCTTGATGAGGTCGAGGTTGGCGATTGGATAACGCTCCACTGGTACCGTCCGTGCGAGATTGTGTCAGCGCAGCATATACGCTGGCTTGAGCTCTATACGCAAAAGCACATTGCTCTTGCGAACCAGACGCTATAAGGATATGGAAGTGTGGATTTTCGGCAACCCTGACCTTCCTGAGGACTCGCTCCCGATACGGCTTCACTCAGAACTCATGAAACGCTTCCCTGCGCTGAGTTTTCGAATTCTCGATCCCTTGGATGAGTGGCAAATTCCAGACAAACTTGAGATGATAGATACGGTCCGGGGCATCGACCATGTTCGCGCTTTCACATCGCTCGATGAATTCGAAGGTTCGCCTCACGTGACCATGCACGATTTCGACCTCGGGATGCAGCTTCGTTTTTTGGCAAAACTCAAAAAACTTCCTCCGTTCATAATGTACGGGGTGCCCGATACTTTTTCAGTCGGCCAAGCGCTTCGCGAACTTACGCCGATGCTCGATCAACGCGCAAGGTAAGGAAGTGTGACGCGCAACTCATGCAGGGATCATATGCCCGTATGAGTTTTTCGAGCTCGAGCTGGAGCGTTTCCTCGGACGGGCCGGACGGGAGGAGCTCCTCGACGCGGCGAGCCATGTCCTGCTCGATGTTAATCTGATTCTGGCCCGTCGGCACGACTATTTCGCCTTCAATGACGTTGCCGTCTTTGCCGATGGAAACTTTGTGATAGAGCGTACCGCGGGGAGCTTCGATCACTCCGATGCCGGTTCCCTCGGTTCGTGACGGCGCGACAATCTTTTCCGGTACAAACGTATAGTGCTCGAGGATATCGAGAGAATCATCGACGCAATGCAAGAGCTCGATAGCCTGGGCGAGGTTATTATGGAAAATGTTGGTCGAGGGAAAGCGATTGAGCGTCTGCGGGATACTCGCGCGGGTTTTTACGTGGAGTGTATCTTTTGCGAGATTGATGCGAGCGAGCGCGCCCACCATGAACGATTTCCCTTTAAAGGCGTACCCGGAAGCGTGTGAATAGGGGATAATGACATGCTCAAGGTGGCTGCGGTAATCAGTTTCACGGATGAAATCGCCGGCATCACTTACAATATTCCCTTCGAGGTAATTGAACGGATTTGCGACAAGCGCCATAAACTTAGTTTTTCTGTCAAACGCGTAATCGGATTTTTCGAACCGTTCAATTGTTCGGAGGACAGCGGGACGGATTTCACGAAGTTTGGCGACCGCTTGTTTGATCTCTTCTGGCTTTGGAATCTTAAAAAATCCGCCGATGGTCGGATTCACGGCATGTACGCTCCTTCCCGCTATGATGATTGAGAGGTAATTTCCCGCTGCCTTAATATCGAACGCATCGTGAAGTATCTGGTGCTGGACGGGATCGTTTTCGTCAAACTCCAGAAACGAATCTTTGCCGTACATGTCGGGCATGGCAAAAAGGTAAAGGTGGAGGGCGTGGTCGCGAATGTTCAACCCGTACATCGTCAGTTTCTTCATGATCTGTGATTGCGGCGACGGTGCAATACCCAGCGCATGTTCACAAGCTTCGATGCTGCAAATGAGGTGGGCGTTTGAACAGGTGCCGCAAATGCGCGCAAGGAGAGTCGGAAGCATCCGGTATGGTTTGCCTCGCATTGCCTGGGTGTAAAAACGTTTGAACTCAGTGATCCCGAATCTGCAGTGCTCAACCTTTCCTTTTGTAATTTTCACGTCGAGAGTGGCCGCGCCCTCGACCTTGGTAATTTCTTTTGTCAGAGAGAGGTCTACCTGGTGCATAGATATTAAACAATATGAAATTCTTTCAACAGACCCGTGAGAACGCTCATGAAGGTGGCTTCATTCATCGGGCAGCCCGGCACGTTGATGTCGACGGTAATGACCTCGGAAAGTTTCTGTGCCTTCGGCAGGTACGCGAAACGTTCGAGAACGGGCTGTATTTCCTTAAGTCTCCCGGGATCAAACTGGTTTCGCTGCGTTGAGGGTAGTCCTATCACTGCACAGGCCCCGATAGCGACAACCTTGTGTGATTTTTTTCTGATCTCTTTCACCCGATCCACATGGTTTTTTGATGAAAGCGCGCCCTCAATAAATGCCACATCCAGCTCGTCCAGGATGTTATGCGACTGCAGGACCCTTGCGTGGCGAATGTCCAATACTCGTTTCCATTCCTGCCAATGTTCGTTCATCAGCTCGGTAAAAAGGATAGTACTGTCCTCGCAGCAGCTGAACGTAAACCAGCCTATACGCAGTTTTTTTACTGATTTTCCACCTAATGAATTATTCGGCTGGTTATGCATAGATTGCGAACTCTACACAACAGTATAGCAAAAAAAACTGTAGCAAACCACGATGTTTACAAAAGCACTCGAATCCAAAAAAGTACTCGCATTGATGGTTTTTTGAAGGCGGAATTGACCCGGAAGGCAAGATGTGCTAGAGTATACATGAAACTTTTTAGTATTATGAAGCAGAGAATGAACCAGGAGGCGCTGGTGCGCCGGATGTTGAAGTCTCGCCTCGTCCTTGGTATAGAGGTGCTGTTGCTGGTTTTAATCAGCGTAGCGCTCGGTAAAGAAGTAGTGCAACGGTATACTGTCGACAGGCAAATCACCCAGCTTAAAAACGAGTATAGGGATCTCCAGAAGAATACTGTTGATTTGCAGAAGCTTATTTCCTATTTTCAAAGTGCGTCATTTCAAGAAGAACAAGCGCGCACTAAACTGGGACTGAAAAAACAGGGAGAGGAAGTCATCTTGCTGCCGAAGACAGAGAACCAGGCAGAAGTGACAAGCGACAGCGCCGAATCCGGCCTGGCCAGTCAGCAGACACTGGGTAATCCCCAACGCTGGTGGAATTTCTTCTTTACCCCAAAAACATCTTAACCTTATTTAATTTGACTAGTTTATACCATACTATGCCGCTCAAAAAAAGATCTGTTCAGAGTGAAAGCGAAGACGAGCTCTCCCGGGATCAGGCAGCGCCTTCCCACGGGGCCAAACGCATTAAACACATTGGGCAGCCGCCAGCGCCGGATTCCTCACGAAATGAGGTCTTGAAGGTCCTTACTGTCGATCAGCAGTCTGACACGGGTTCGCCTGAGGTCGTGAAGCATCTGTCCCAACCTGAACCTGTCAAAGAGAAAAAGAAAAAGACTCACGGTCCCGTGTGGTATAGCGTTGCGGTGGTTATTGCCGTCATTGTTATCGTTCTACTGGGCCTTGTGGTTGTGGGAATCGGCGTCTATCAGAAGAATTGGCAGCAACCCATTGCCCTTAAGATTGCAAAACTTTTTTCTTTTCCAGCGGCAATGGTCGATAATCACTTAATCCCATTCTCGAACTATAATGACGATCTGCATACGCTAGATCATTACTATAAGGCCCAAAAAGCTGCCACACCGACTGGCTTTACTATGCCGGATCGCGCACAACTGCAAAAGACAATCCTCCAAAGGGCAATAGAGGACCATTTTGTCGCGCAGTTAGCGGGGACATACGGAGTGACGGTAACAAGTGCTGAGATAGACAAAGAGTTTCAGGCCATTCTCGATCAGGCGCAGGACAAAAACCAGGTTACAGACACGCTCAGGACTCTGTATGACTGGACACCGGAGCAGTTTAAGACCAAGGTCCTTAAGCCGTATATCGAGAGGACGAAGCTTCAAGACAAAATTTCGACGTCAAAGGATCTCAATCAGGACGCGTTGAAACGGGCGCAGGATGTTCTCGCACAAGTCAAAGAAGGCAAGAAATCGTTCGAAGACCTGGCGAAGCAGTATAGCGAGGATACCAGTACGGCTCCATCAGGCGGAGATCTCGGTCTCTTCGGCAAAGGTGAGATGGTGCAGGCGTTTGAAGATGCCGCTTTTGCGCTCAAAGCCGGAGAAGTTTCCGGCATAGTTACCACCCAGTATGGCTACCATATTATCAAGGTGCTCGAGATTATCCCGGCGGACAAAAATGCCGCGGGAAAGGGTGAGACGATCCATGCCGAGCATATTTTAATCAAAACCAAGGGAATCAGCGATCTCGTTGCCGAGGCAGAAAAAAAAGCCAAGATAAGGTTGTTTATTTCAGGTTTTAAGTGGGATTCTTCCTGTACAAGCGTTTTGCTCGATTCAGAAACATGCCAAACAGCCCAACAGCTGCCCGCAAGCGCTCCGTAATTGACGGTAGGGTGCCGAACTCTTTAGGTTTTGCCACTGCTTGCCCGGCACCAACAAGCCGTCCCTGGATCTTTGAGAGCATAAAGCGGGCGCTAGCTTCTCTGGCTGTTTTGATGTCTTACGTGGAGCCACCCGTCGGATTCGAACCGACGACCTCTGCTTTACGAAAGCATTGCTCTACCAGCTGAGCTAGGGTGGCACGAGATTTCCTCAGCGGATAACGGGAGTCGGACCCGTACCTCAACCTTGGGAAGGTCGTGTACTACCGCTATACTATATCCGCGCGTCAAATCGCATTCATCATAAGAATATTAACGGTAATCGTCAATGAGTCAAGTCTCTCCTCACAATCTATCCCGATTGAAAACTCTCTCGTTAAGTTTGACGGTTGTTGCTGCCTTTAGTCTTTTGTTTATTTTTCGTCCATTGAATGTGCATGCTGCAGATCCCGACTTGTTCGTAAAACTTGACCTGGCGACTGTTGCGAAAGGATATACCGCAGAAACTGCCGACCATGCACTGCGGGTGGGAATCTGGGCGAATGTTTTTAGCGATCCCGTTTCACTGACACTCCAGCATGTCCCCGCATTTGATCGCCCGCTGCCCGAAGGCGCGCGGACTGCAAGCGACGAGTATGTATTTGATTTTTTGACTCTTGGAGAGCCGAAGGCGATTACTCCGACGAGGCCAATCACTATAGCTGTAAAGTATCAAGGTGACAATACGTGGAGAAAGGTTGTCAAATATTATGATGACATAAAAAAAACCTGGGTTACTTTACCCTCACAGACGGATTTTACCGGCGGGTACGTAAGAGCCTCGACGTCTTTGACCTTTCTTCGCCTGGCAGTTTTTGAGGAGGACGTGCTTCAGGAGGGCAGAGCGAGCTATTACACTCATCCGAATTATAAAAACAAGTTCATAGCGGCGAGCAGGGATTATGTCACCGGCACCAAACTGAGGATTGAAAACCTCGAGAACGGCACATCAACAGTCGTCACTGTCGTCGATTACGGGCCCAATAAAGCGAAGTTTCCCGATAGGATTGTTGATATCTCCAAGCCCGCTTTTGCCGCACTTGCACCGTTGTCGCGCGGCACTATCCCTGTGAGAGTAACTGTTGCACAGCCGGCAGTGCTCGGCGCTTCAATAACAGTCAAAGCCGCGCCGAAAGTATCAGCCAAGGCTGCAATAGCAGTAGATACCTCGACTGGCAACGTGCTTTTTTCAAAAAATGAAACGACCCCTTTGCCGATTGCAAGTCTCACAAAGGTCATGACATCGATGGTTTTTCTTGAAACCGGGACTCCGTGGAACCGTGTCGTGACGTATCAAGCAAGCGATAATGCCATAGGCGCCAAGCTGTATATTTCACCGGGCGAGAAACTCACCGTCAAAGATCTGTTCAACTCAGGTCTTATCGGATCGGCAAATAACGCGATGAATGCGTTGGCGAGATCGACGGGCCTTTCACGGGCGCAATTTGTTTCGCGGATGAATGACAAGGCAAAAACACTCGGTCTTGCAAACACGCACTTCGTTGACGTCACCGGACTCGATCCGGCGAACGTTTCCACAACGGCGGATTACGCAAAATTAGCGACCTACGCTTTTCAACATTTCCTAGAGTTCAAAACAACTGTGCGTTCTTCATACACATTTACCACCATAAATACAGGCCATACGCATACAATCAAGAATCAAAATAAAATGATAAGTTCAGCGTGGGTCGTGACAGACACCAAGACCGGGTACCTCGATGAGGCGTTGTACAACCTCACGGTGAGGGCAAAAAAGAACGCATCAAGCTCTCCGGAGATACTGACAGTCGTTCTCGGCAGCCCTACCGATGCGTCGAGATATCAGGATACCGACAATATCATAACGTATGCGCTTCAGTAATGTCCCGTATGGCTGTAATTGAGATTGCACGACTTACGAAAACGTATGACCAGGGCAAGCCAAATGAATTCTGCGCCTTGGACCAAGTCAACCTTCGCATAGAAAAGGGCGAGTTTGTGGCAATAATGGGAGTTTCCGGATCGGGTAAGTCGACTCTGATGCACATCATCGGTTGCCTCGATACTCCGACTTCGGGGGAGTATCTGTTGGACGGGGAGCCCATCTCCTCGCTGCGCCAGTCTCAGCTCGTCAAAATCAGGAGGAAGAAAATAGGTTTTATTTTCCAGAATTTCAACCTTTTGCCCCGCAGGTCCGCTCTGGCAAACGTCGAGCTGCCCCTGATCTACAATGCACTCCGCTCGAAAGCACGCCGTGAAAAAGCGCACCGGGCACTGATGCAGGTAGGCATAGAGTCGAAAATGGAGCACAAACCTTCCATGCTCTCCGGAGGCGAACAGCAGCGTGTCGCGATTGCCCGTGCGCTTGTGAATGATCCGCTCATCATACTCGCAGACGAACCGACGGGAAACTTAGACAGCAAGAGCGGCCAGCAGGTCATGGAGGTATTGCGAAAACTGAACGAACGCGGCGTAACCATCATTGTCGTCACGCACGATCCTAAAATTGCGCAGTATGCCGGTAGAACCATAAAAATAGAGGACGGAAGGATTTGACGCCTATGTATGCCGTGATGGAAAATATCAAACTCGCGCTGCAGGCAATTTGGTCAAAAAAATTCCGGTCTTTTTTGACGATGCTCGGCGTAATTATTGGCGTTTTTGCGATTGTACTGCTCATAGGGATCGGCCAGGGGGTAAAAAAGCAGATTACCGACCAGATCCAGGGGCTAGGATCCAATTTGTTATTTGTGATTCCGGGAAAACTTGAGAGTGGAGGACCGCCGACCGGCGTCATCGCGAGCAGCACATTAACTGATAAGGATGTCACTACAGTCAGGGCAATCCCCAACGTTATCGAAGCTTCACCGGTCGCTATTATCGGATTGCCGGTGGCGGAAGGCACAACTACGGTGAAAGGTGCGCTGGTTTTTGGCTCAACGCCGGATGTCGAGGACACTTTTACCGGGCAGGTGACTTCAGGCCAGGGGCTGGGGAGAATGTTCACTCAACAGGAATACGATGCCGGCGCCAAAGTAGCTGTCATTTTTTCTGGAGTTCGCGATCAATTATTTCCCAATGAAGATCCCATCGGGAAAAAAATCCTGGTGGGCAAGGACGAGTTGACCGTCGTCGGCTTCAAACAGGCGCAGGAATCAGGGAGCCTGTTCGGCGGCAATGAACTCTCCAATCTTGTCATTATCCCCCTGACTACAGCGCGTGGAATGACAAAAACAAATGAAATTCATCGAATTGCCATTAAAGTTTCCTTGACAGATGCCGTCCAGGGGGTCAAGGACGAGGTTCATAAACGTCTCCTTGTCAACCACAGCGGGGTGGAGGATTTCTCAGTGCTCACCCAGAAAGATTTACTGAGCATTTTTGACCAGGTACTCAGTGTGTTAACGACGATGCTCGGCGGAATAGCCGCCATTTCACTGCTTGTCGGGGGTATCGGCGTCATGAACATCATGCTCGTATCAGTCAGTGAACGAACCAGGGAAATTGGGCTTCGCAAGGCTGTGGGTGCCTCAAGTTTCGATATTCTGCTACAATTCCTTGTGGAGGCGGTGGTGATCTCCGTACTTGGAGGAGCACTTGGAGTCGCACTTGCTACAGCAGGCAAGGTGGTTATGGACGTACGGTTTGGTTTCGCACCGGTTATTAATGTCCAGTCAGTCATTATGGCGCTTGGGTTCACGGTAGGAATAGGGATTTTCTTCGGGGTTGCACCGGCCATCCGCGCCGCGCGACTTCAGCCGATAGATGCCTTACGTTATGAGTGATCAATCACCGGAAGCAAAAACCATGATTCGGTTTCGCGGGGTATCGAAGTTGTATCCCCCTGACGTTACGGCGTTGAAGGACGTCACGCTGAGTATCATGCCCGGTGAATTTGTTTCTATCGTCGGTCAGTCAGGCACCGGAAAGACGACACTCGCAAAACTCATTATCGCGGAGCAAAGACCGTCAAAAGGCCGCGTAATCATCGGTGACTGGGATATCACTGATATACGCTCCCATGAGATCCCAATACTCCGAAGGCAGATAGGGGTCGTGTTTCAGGATTTCAAACTTTTGCCGCGCAAAACATTATTTGAGAATGTCGCCTTTGCGCTGGAGGTTGCCGGAGCTTCCCGGAAGAAAATTTCATCTGTCATCCCGCAGGTGCTCAAGATTGTCGGCCTTGAAAACAAAATGGACCGCTTCCCCCGTGAAGTTTCGGGAGGGGAGCAGCAACGCGCTGTTATAGCGCGAGCGCTCGTTCACAGGCCCAAGATTCTCCTTGCAGACGAGCCGACGGGGAATCTCGACGCTATCAACGCCCACGACATTATCGAGCTCCTCCGCAAAATTAATGAATTCGGCACAACTGTCGTGCTGGTGACGCACAACCGTGAGATAGTTAATATGCTGCACAAGCGCGTTATCACCCTCGACCAGGGCATGGTTATCTCAGATCAAAAGTCGGGAAGGTATATTTTGTAAACGTATCATATGTTTTTCCTCACTTTCTATCGAGCCCTCAGATTTGCCTTTCAAGGTTTTTGGCGCAACATCTGGCTCTCGGTCGTAACAATAATCATCCTCGTCCTCACACTTTTTTCTGTGAGCGTCGTCGCGGGCATCAATGTCGTAGGGCGTGAGATGGTGAAATCAATAGAAAATAAAGTGGATGTCTCGGTATATTTTTTCCCGACAGTTAGCGACAGCGATGTCGAAAGCGTCCAATACCGCCTTGAATCTCTTGGTAGCGTTGCTTCCGTCACTCGCGTGTCAAAGGAGGAAGCGCTCGCCCAATTCAAGGAACGTCACAAAAACGATCCGACAATCACCGAATCACTTAACGAACTCACCGACAACCCGCTCGGAACGACGCTGATCATAAAGGCAAAAAAAATAGAGGACTACCCGCTCATTCTCCAGGTGCTCGATGACCCTGATTATCAGAAGCTTGTGCAGAACAGGAATTTCGAGGACAACCAGAAGATTGTGGCCCGTCTCTCGGATATTTCAGGACGCATTCAACGCGGGGCGATTGCCTTGAGCGCCATGTTCATTATCATTAGCATTCTGATTATCTTCAATACCATTCGCATCACGATTTATACGCACAGGGAAGAGATCGGCATCATGAAGCTCGTCGGCGCGTCAAACTGGTTCGTTCGTTTCCCGTTTATCATCGAAAGTCTGCTCTACGGCTTAATTGCAGTTGCCATTACTCTCATCCTGGTTTTCCCGCTGGTGCAGCTTGTGTCACCTCAATTACAGTCGTTTTTCCAGGGTTACTCGTTTGACCTGGCTGCCTATTTTACGGGTCATTTCCTCATGTTTGCCCTCATGCAGGTCGCACTTGCAACATTCCTCAGTATGGCCAGCTCGGCCGTTGCCGTGGGGAAATATCTGCGTGTGTAGCGGGATTCCCAGGCTTTACAGGGGAGTAGTTTTTTTGTAGAGTGTCTTCAGGAACTCTGTTTTTTTATATTCCGGGATCGTCTAATGGTAGGACACAGGCCTTTGGAGCCTGGTATCTTGGTTCGAGTCCAAGTCCCGGAGAAAGGGAAGCAAATATGATGAAACTTATCGAATTGAACGTGGAAATATAATCTTAATCACTTTTACCGTATGAAACGTATCTTTTTTTTGGCAATCACATTAACACTTACAATCATTCTTACTGGTTGTGCTAAGAAAACCGTCTCGCCAACAGTTGCCAATTCGAATGCAACTCAAGCAACAACGGACACGGGTGGAGGAAATCGTAGGGCAGACGCGAATACAACGGGATCAGGCGTAACCTGGATGCAAACTGCCGACGGCTGGCAGACCAATGGCACGCCGCCGGCATGTCCTGAGCCCGTGCTTCACACACCAACTGATCTTTCGGTTGTAACTTCGATTCTTTATCCCGGGCAGACTCGGGGAGGTGACTATAAACCGCACGGTGGTTTTCGGTTTGATACAGCCACGAGCAGCAATGAAACAGTGACTGCAGCGATGGATGGCCAGGTGGTCGAGGGCAGCCGCTACCTCGTGAACGGCGAAATGCAGTACATGTTTGATATTGTCGCTTCATGCGGGATGATGTACCGCGTCGGCCATCTTTTAGCACTTGCACCGAAGTTCCAGGCAATCGCAGAAACGTTTTCTCCTGCAGTGGAAGGCGATTCGCGTACCACAAATGTGTATCCGCCGATCAACGTGACTGCCGGAGAACAGATAGCAACGGCTGTCGGCGTAACAAAGGGCGGCCTCAATGTATTTTTTGACTTTGGCGTCTATAATCTGCAACAGAAGAATGCGGCGTCCCAGGATGCGACCTATGCCGCTACGCACGATGTCCAGTTGGCTCAGCGTGCCGTATGCTGGCTTGATCTTCTGCCAAGCGGTGATGCGGCGAAGGTGAAGGCATTGCCGGCTGCGGATCCGACGAGCGGAAAGAAAAGCGACTATTGCAAGTAGGAATGTCATGGAAATATCGATATCATTGATTGCATTTTCTTGAAATAAAATAGCGGGCGTAAAGTTTTACTGAATTTGATTAACCAAAAGATGAAGTCTTTCGGATTATTTCTAAATGTCATAACGACCAACCGGGCGGAGATCGAGAAACGCATCTCATTTTTGGGGAACATGGAAAATCTTGGACACGTGGAAGTCTGGCTTGAGCACACATACTGGTCGGAGGACGATAGCCGGTGGCTCAAGGAAAAACTGAAAAAATACGAGGTACTTGTTCATGCTCCGTTTATCAATCTCTCTTTTGTCACCGCACATGAGCAAATTAATATCGCCTCGCTCAATGAACTGAAGCGCACGTGCGACCATACGAGGATACTCGGGGGCAAGGTAATGACGCTGCATGCGGGCAGGAGGCCGTTCTATATATCAGATGTTAAGGCAAGAAAGATAGCCGTGCCGTATCTTCAGAACCTCCTCGATTATGTCGGAGGCGAATTTGAGCTTGCAATCGAGAATTTGCCCGCCAGTTCCGGAACGAGCTTTGGCTACCCGGTAACCTTGGATGAGTTTGAGAAAATGGCCATGGAAGTTCCCCGATTAAATGTTACGGTGGACATAGGCCATTGTCTGCAGAATAATGATGCTTATGAGCCTTTTTTTGAAAAATACCCAACAAAGATTTCCGATATACATGTCCATAACGGATTCAAAAAGGGCACGGCACATTTTGGATTTGGGCAACCAGGGGATCTGAACTTGCGGGAATTTGTGTTGTATCTTGAGAAAGTCGGATATGCCAATTATTTCACCTTTGAAATATTGGGAGACGGAGACATTGAAGATTCTTGGCGCAGACTACAGGAAATAATTAAAGAACAATAAGTACTAATAAAAGTTCTCGGCCCTAGTGGTGAGCCAGGTGATGCGGAAGGTTCATGTACCTTGCAGGTGTCGTGCGTAAGCATGTTTTTGCCTGCATAAAAAGGAAGCCTGATTTCATATCAGGGAGCCATAATTTAACGTTCAACATTGCGTTTTACTGTAAATTTTCGAGGTTGACTCTTTACCCGCACAGTGTACCATTCAAAAGTATAGATATGAAACTCTAGGGAATGTAACATTTTTCAATCCTGACCGATGTATACACCAACAAGGGACACCACCGGCGAAGCGGATATCCCGCGTCTCGTACGCGAGGCCCAAGAGGGCAATGAGGACAGCCTCAGCCGGCTGTACGAACTGCTCAGTGACCGCATATACCGTTATATTTTGATGCGCGTCAGCCATCGAGAAACGGCTGAGGATATCACCCAAGTGGTTTTTATTGAAATGATTCGCTCTCTTCCCCGATATACAGAACGGGCAGGAGCGAAATTTAGCACATGGCTTTTCCAAATAGCGCGGCACCGGTTGATTGACCATTATCGGCGCCAAAAGACGGTTCTTTCGCTGGATGAAACCCTTGAATCTCATCCAAATATGCAGGTCGATCCTGCCCCACCACCGGACGATGCGCTGGTGAGCAGTGGAAATCTCACAAATCTCCTTAAGCATCTTTCTGAACGCCAGCAGACTATTCTCCATCTCTTTTTTCAGGAGGAGATGTCACTGCGGGAGATTGCTGATATTTTGGATATTTCCATAGTCAGCGTACGCGTAGAGAAGCATCGCGCACTTAAAAAGCTTAAGCATATGCTCTTGGTGAAAGATTCGCATTTACCACTGATATGAGCGCAAAGAATGGCTACATTACAAATCTTTTACGAACGGCAGGACGTCCACATTTACGCCCTGAATCCCGTGAACGCATTCGGCTGGCCGTTGTAGCGTCGTTTGCTGATGTAATACGGAATGCCGACGAACGATACAAGTATCAGACGGCAGAATTTACTTTTTTTTCACCAAGCATTATGATACCCGTTATTATTGCAATCATCCTCGTCGTTGCCGGTGCGGGCACAGTCATCGCCTCCGATGCAGCAAAGCCGGGTGACGCACTTTTTGGTGTGGATAAGGCCCTGGAGCAAACTCGGTTGGATTTCACCATCAGTCGTACGGCAAAAGCTGAATATCTCGCCAATATCGCCCAGGAGCGAGAAAAGGAACGCGCACAGCTCGAAGCCGAAGGAAAGTCGCAGGAATCAGCTTCAGCCGACGTTGAAGTCGGGCAGGCTCTGGACACAGCGAAGCAGACTATCGACGAGGTCCGCACAAAGCAGGAGCAGGAGGGCGATAGCCACGCTGTCGATACGCTCACCAAGGTTGAGGACAAGCTCCTCGAGCTCCAGCAGCAGCACGAGGAACGAGCTCAGGAACACATCCAGATCGAGGTCAAAATAACCGGAGGTACTGCGAAAGTGGAAGTCCGATCTGCGGGGCTTGACGCAACCTTTACGCTCGCGACGACTGATGTCGAGCAGATTATCGCCCAGATTGTACAGCGCACAGGACTGACAGATAGCCAGGTGAGAGCTTCTATAAAGATTGAAAACGAAGATCAGGGTGACAGTCAGTCTGATTCAAATGCGGGCGAAAATGAGAATAAGAACGTCAACGAGCATAAGGACGAGAACAGCAATTCTAAAAATGATGTCAATCAAAGCACTAATACCTCGTTGAACATCAATGCTTCCGCTCCGGACGGCTCCAGGGGTACTGACGCGAGCAATGAGAACCGGGATACGAACACGAATACTGAGGGTTCGGGTCAGGACAACAGCGGAGATTAACCCGATACTGGCGATAGTTTTACCCATACAACACCGTACACTTAATAACGTTCGAGAACCAAGAATTGCCCGCTTCTGCTTAGCGGGCGGTTTTTGATGTAGCGGTCCGACGCATTGACAACGACTAGGCACATGATACGATAGTTTTCTCACAGCAGCCCAGAACTCATTGGTGTTTTCCACCGTTGCTCAGGAGGGATCGCATGGATTCAAAAAGAGAGTTGGAACTGGCCGCTCAGTCCGTGAGCGCCAAGAAGTACGACGAGGCTGCCGCACGAAGCCTGCTGGTGATTGCCCGTTCGTTGCACAAAATCACTGATTTACTGGAGAAGCAGGTGAAGCCACGCCGTTCGCGTCCGAAACGGGCCGTCGCCAGGGCCAGACGCCGGTAGTTCATTTGCGAAGGTATGTTTTCCGCCGATCTCGCTCATCCTATACCAGGGTCCACGCTTGACCGGCTTTTTTATTACTAAAAAAATTAAGTTGATTTTCTGAGTATACTCGCGTATAATTTCCTTATGCAGGCGATAGTTGTGGAAAATTTAACGAAACATTTCGGGAAGACGAAAGCAGTCGACGGGGTATCGTTTTCCGTAGAGCAGGGGGAAGTGTTCGGTTTCCTCGGTCCTAATGGCGCTGGCAAAACGACGACTATCAGATGCATGATGGATTTTATCCGTCCGTCAGGCGGCACTGTCTCACTTCTCGGCCTGGATGCACAAAAGGACTCTGTCGAAGTGAAAAAACGAGTCGGCTATCTTTCGGGATATGTGCGGCTTTACGGTTCATGGACGGGTGATGATCACATCAGGTTCGCACAGCGCTTGAGCGGCAGCCACGACAGAGCGCAAGAGCTTGCCAACCGGCTTAATTTCAACCCCAAGGTAAAAGCCAAAGCGCTCTCGACGGGCAATAGGCAAAAGCTCGGCCTGATTTTATCGCTGTTGAATGATCCTGACCTGATCATCATGGACGAACCGACCAATGCGCTCGATCCGCTCCTTCAGAACGCCGTCTATGGGCTCCTCGACGAAGCAAAGAAGCGCGGCGCGACTATATTTATGTCATCGCACAACCTGAATGAGGTGGATCGCATATGCACGAATGTATGCGTCATCAAGCAGGGGAAAGTTGTCGCAACGGACGCTATTAACGATCTCAAGAAATTACGCCTCTTCAGAATACATGCACACGTGGCAGGATCCATATCGCCGGCGATATTCACTTCCCTCGGCGCGGAGGTCCTCGAACACCGCAACGACCACATTACCATGAAGATCAAGGGCGACGTGACGCCTATCATCAAGGCGCTCAGCGGGTATAAACTTCACGATCTCGAGGTCGAGCATGCGACTCTCGAGGATATTTTTCTCGAATATTACCAAGCCTGACTATGTGGACACTTTTTTTCCGCTATCTCCGGGACAGGCGCATCTTCATCATCGTGTTCTGTGTTGCTGCTATAGCCACGATGTGGATGTATATCGCGCTGTTCCCGTCGATGCAGCAGCAGTCGGCGACGCTCAACGAGGCGTTCAAAAGCTATCCCGAATCCCTGATGAAGGCGTTCGGCATCGAGTCGCTGACGTTTAACCGCATCGAAAATTTCATCGCCATGGAATACTTCAGCATCATCTGGCCGCTTATGGCGATTTTTCTCGGTATTTCACTTGCCTCAGGGGCAGTTGCGAGAGAAGTGGAAAAGGGGACCATCGAGCTGGTGCTAGCGCGTCCGGTATCGCGCCTTAAATTATTCGGCAGCCGTTATCTCGCCGGACTTTCCGCGCTTGTGCTGTTTACCCTGTTATCGACGTTTTGCGTCATTCCTATCGCCGCTATCCACCACGTAGATTACGCCCTCCGTAATTTTGTGACTGTCGCAATCCTTGGGCTGCTTTTCGCATGGGCGACATTTTCGCTCAGTATGATGCTTTCGGCATTTTTCTCTGATAAGGGCAAGGTATCCATGAGCGTCGGAGGATTACTCGTCCTGATGTACGTGCTGAATATCGTTGCGGCATTGAAAGCTAATTTAAAAGATTTGCAGTACGCCTCATTTTTTCACTATTTCGCGTCCAGTAATGCATTGATAAAGAATATGCTGACTGTGGAATCAGTTTGGGTATTTATTGCCGTTGCGGTAGTATGCACGGCTATCGGTAGTTGGCGGTTCAAGCAGAGGGATGTAGCTGTCTGAAGCCCTGCCAGGCGGTCTCGGAAAAAAGGAGAAGACTACCCGTTTACCAATGTTGAAGTATCGAGGGATAGTAGTATTCCTGGGCCGTTTGGAGTTGACTTCGTTTTTTCCCCGTGTTACTGTTCAGCATAAACAACGAATTGCCCTTTTCATCAACCTTTCAACGAGAGGGTGTCATGAAGACAGAGGTAATGTCGAATCGGAGCGAGCTGATTGTTAACCGCATTATTATTATCCTTATTGCCGGGCTGGTTATCACCGGAGCGGTAATGGAGATCGCATTCGCTTTGCATGCACACTGGGCTGTCGGCCATGCCGGACTCGCACTATGGGCCGGCGCGATCCTCTGGGTTATCATCTCCGGGGCGGGGTGGACAATGCGTGCGACATGGGGATCAGACGAAGCTCCGCTGTGGCTCCTTATCCCATTCTCCATATTACCCGTTCTGTCCGTTGGCGCAGTTTTTATCCCGGCGCTCCGGCCCTTTTGCGCTTGGTCGAACGCCGTACTTTGGACGATAATGATTCTCTCCGTGTACGGCATTTTGCGTGACGGCTGGGGATTCTCTTCGCCCGCGCAAAAGACGGATAAACCCACAGGAGATGAAGGGAAAGAGCAGATTGACGTTGTCGATCCTCTTCGCCGCAGCTTAGGTACTCTTTGCAATATTCTCGGTTTTTCCCGCCTCAGGTATCTCCCGAGGCGTTTTTTTCATAGGAAAAGCGTCTTAACTCACAACTTCAGCTGGCTTCATTAAATGTTTTGACATCGAATAGTGTGTATGATAAAGTTTGCTATTGCATTGATCATTGACTCAAGACTTCAAAAACTAACGGGGAAACCATTCCCTTAACGGTCCTTTTTGAGGAACTAGGAGGGTATGATGCAAAATGACATCAGTGGCAGAGTACGGGACATCCAGGCAC
The DNA here is from genome assembly GCA_021815445.1 of bacterium. GTDB lineage: Bacteria > Patescibacteriota > Patescibacteriia > UBA10025 > UBA10025 > JAKAGM01. The sequence continues at coordinate 203,677 of JAKAGM010000001.1, forward strand.
TTAGGGAGCAGGTTGAGACGGAGTTGGGTCGTATCTCCGGCAACTATGTTGGTCTTGACTTTCCGTCGTGCCTGGGCGGAGAACGTTTCTCCCACTGCGAATCGGGCATCACGGTGTCTGAAACTGAGTGGTTCGTGAATGATGAGAAGGGTAGTCTACTGAAAGGTGAGACGTACCGATATCTGCTCATATTCGCGGGACAGGGCATCGCAATTCTCGCGGAGGGGGAGAGAGAGTGCGGCAACGTATACCGTTTCCAAACATGGCTGAACAGAGAGGCTGTCGACAAATATGGCATTGGCAGTCCGTTGTTCGATCTTGCGGCCATACGAGCTGCGCTCACCAAGGCCCTCGAAGACGAGGCCGTGAGCCTGGAGGACGAAGCCGCTAAGGTGCGCGAACTTATGGCCGCACTGGCAGCGTAGAAGTGCATGTTCTTACCAGAGGCATGGTCCACCATGGATCGATCCTGACAGGTCGATCTTTTTTTGAATAGGAAATTAATTTTAAAAATGGTATACTGAGAAAGTTCTATTTACATTTTACCAATATGCCCAAAGAATACGACTTCCCCGGAGTGTTACCCGCCGAAAAAATTAAGGGTAAAAAAGTAACCCTCCAAACGAGCAAAGGAACGATAGAGTTCGAGCTGTTTTTCGATGATGCACCAAAAGCCGTGAGTAACTTCGTGTATCTCGCCGAACAGGGGTTCTTCGACGGCCTCACGTTTCACCGCGTGGTGCCGGGGTTTGTCATCCAGGGCGGCGACCCGTTAGGCACAGGCACCGGCGGTCCCGGTTACCAATTTGAGGACGAACCCGTCATACAGAATTATGACCAGGGCATTGTCGCTATGGCCAATGCCGGGCCGGACACCAACGGCTCGCAATTTTTTATCATGCTTGAGGATAACCCGACATTACCGAAAGCATACACAATTTTCGGGAAGGTAATTAAAGGAATGGATGCGGTGAAAAAGATTGTGCAGGGAGATAAGATGGTAAGGGTGACGATCCAATAAGCATTCAATAGGCGCAGTATGAAGAAAGTCGAGAGAGATTTCTATCAAGTCTCACTGAAACTTATCTTGAATAACGACAAGGGCGAGACTCTGCTCATGAAGGCGCTGAACACGGGCACGTACGCGGGCTTTTATGATTTTCCCGGAGGGCGGATAAATGTCGGTGAATTCGAGGTTCCGTTGCCGGATATCGTTCGACGAGAAGTCCGTGAGGAAATAGGGGATGTCGAGTATACACTCAACCCGCATCCCGCGGCTGTTGCTCGCCACCTTATTCCCGCAAGCATTTCTGGTTTAAAGAGTGACATTCGAGTGGTATATCTTCTTTATGAGGGCGCATACTCAACCGGCGAAGTTAGAATGAACCATGAACATACAGGGTTCCGGTGGCTTGATCTGAACAAGATTGATCTGGAAAAATATCTCACATCGGGAAACTTGGAAGGCGCCAGGATGTACGTAGGGAGAAAAAAGGGATAGGATGGAGAGTGCGGTGATTATTTGACCTCTTCTCTCCTTAACAAGTCACTATCACTATGCAACAAATTCTCGGACAGAAACGGCCATTCTTCTACATTGTCGCGGCTGTCATCGCGTACCTATCATACCTGGTTTTGCGTCCCTACTTTTCGGCAATCGTGCTTGCGTTGATTTTAGTAATACTCTTCAAGCCAGTCTACTTTTTTTTCACGCGGTTCTCTTTCCATAAAGAAAGAATTGCCGTGTTGATGTCCGTCATTTTCGTCTTTCTGGTCGTTTTTATTCCCGTGGTGATTGTCGGCGGGCTCACAGTCAACCAGATTATCCAGTTCAAGAATGACCTGACCAGCGGCAACAGCAGTATTACCCTTGCGCGCGTCGTTGAACGCGTTAACGCAATCTCCGCAGTGATTCCTGGCCATGGCGCGCCGCTCACCGTGGCCGGTGCGCACGAACACATCAGCAAGTGGGCACAGGCCGCCGGAACGTATTTCCTCGCGCGACTGCCCAGCATAGGCTCCGGCGCCTTCCAGTCGGTAACGTGGTTCATCGTCTTCCTTATTTTGCTCTACTCGCTGTTTCCGATCCAGCATAAGCTCTTTAAGCTTTTTCAGAGCGCCAGTCCGCTTGATGACCGCATCGACACGGTGTATGCCACCCGAGTCGTGGAAATGTCCAAGTCTATGATCAAGGGCACGCTCCTCGTGGCTGTAGTCCAGGGCTCCATTGCAGGTATCTTTCTCGCCATTGCAGGCGTGCCGTACGTACTTTTCTGGACAATGCTGATGATTTTTCTCGGGGTAGTTCCGATCATCGGTTACGGCTTTGTCCTTATCCCCATCGCGATAGTCCTCATCGCTACAGGCGGCATCTGGCAGGGGATCATGCTGATCCTGTCGAGTGCGCTCATTATCGGCAACCTCGACAATTACCTCCGTCCCAAGCTGGTTTCTAAAAAAGCGGAGCTCCACCCGGCGCTCGTCATTCTCGGCGTTATCGGAGGCCTGCAAGTGTTCGGCGTGCTCGGGTTTATCTACGGCCCGGTAATCATGATTCTTCTTGTCACGACCTTCGAGATGTATCAGAAATATTTTCGTACGCCGGCAGGAGAGTAGTACGTTCATGGAATAAGTAGTCATCCAATTTTGTTACCGTGTCCCATGACGGCCCATGCTTCGTCATAAATCCCCATTTCGCGTTTCAGCCGTTATTATCAAAGACGGCAAAATGCTCTTGATTCACCGGAAGAAAAATGGAAACGATTATTTTATTAATATCGGCGGCACCCCAGAAAAAGGGGAGTCGCACGTACAAACTCTGGTTCGCGAAGTTAAAGAAGAGGCACGTATTGATGTGCGCATAGTGCGTAAACTCGACGAAGCATATAACAACCACGATGAGCGTACACATATATTTTTTCTCGCGGAAATTATTTCCGGAGAGCCGAAACTTGGCGGTCCTGAGTTGGAGCGGCAAACGGAAGCTAACCAGTATCTTTTAGAATGGTGTCCGGTTGCTGATGCTGAACGCATACGGCTTTTCCCAGAAGCGGCAAAGGAGATCATGAAAAACTTGAAAACAACCGGTCATGAGTAATATCCAAAAGGCGCGAGAAACAGCGACGCGATTGCACGCCGGCCAGACGAGGAAAGACAGCAGCACGCCGTACATCACTCATCCCGTTGCTGTGGCGGGAATTTTATCAAGATATACCGACGATGATGACACCCTGTGCGCCGCATTTTTGCATGATACACTGGAAGATGTGGACGGATACAGTTACGACCGACTTAAACAGGATTTCGGGAGCCGTGTCGCTGACATAGTCAAAGAAGTCTCAGAGGACAAAGTCCCGGGAGACAGCCGCGAAACAAGCAAAACCAGCTGGAGGCAAAGAAAAGAAGGATACATTGGGAATTTACAGAATAACAGTCGGGAAGCTCTCATGGTAAGCTGCGCTGACAAGATAGCCAATCTCACGAGCTTATAGACTTGTACGCGAAGTCCGGCGATGCCATGTGGGAACATTTCAATGCTCCCGAGCCTTCTGCTGGGTCGACAATGTGGTATTTTGGGGAAGTACTGAACGTCTTAAAAAAGCGTTTGGACGATGATATCGTAAGGGAGTATGAAAAGATTGTCACGAGGGCGAGAAAGGTTTTTAAGGTATAAACAGCGAGGAGGAGAATTAATGGAATAGAGGGCGAAAGAGAGTTCGGCAGATTCCCTACCTTTTTGGTATACTTCTTTTATATCCATGCAAGTTCCTATCCGAAAACCAGGAAAGTATACATATTCTAAACCCGATCTTCATTTGACGAGGGCGAAACTTAATGGATTGAAGGAGGAACTTGAGCGATTAAAAACGACGAATCGGCCTCGTGCGATGAAAGAAGTGAGCCGGCTGGCTGAAATGGGGGACTTCTCCGAGAATGCGGCATATCAGATAGCGAAAGGCAGACTGCGCGGGCTGAACGAACGCATAAATGAGCTTGAAGAACGGGTGAAAAAAGCAATTGTTATCCAAACGAAAGGTACGGACACTGTTCAAATCGGGCACAAAGTGACTGTCGAAGCGAATGGAAGGCGGTCGACATTTCGTGTGCTTGGTTCGGAGGAATCCGATCCGGGTCAACATATTATTTCATACACTTCACCGCTCGGGTCGGCAGTACTTGATAAAGCAGTCGGGGACCGCATAACCATGAAAGTGAAAAATAGCGAAGTCACCTACGTCATTGTAATGATTGCAGAGAACCCATGAAACAACATCTGGCACTGCATATTCTGAGAAGCGGGAAAAACGTGCTCCTGACGGGTCCTGCGGGAAGCGGGAAAACTTTTGTGTTAAACCAATTTATCGGCCACCTGAAGCGCGAAAAGATTCCTGTCGGGATTACGGCACCGACAGGTGTCGCGGCAACGCACATCAACGGCCGCACACTACATTCATGGGCGGGATTGGGGATTCAGCATCGATTTACCAAAAAGGAGATCGATAAAATCGCATATACCAAGCGTATCCGAGAAAGGGTGCTCAAGACAAAGACGCTCATTATCGACGAGATATCGATGATGAATCATTACCATCTTGACGCAGTTGATGCCGTGTGCAGGAAAATTCGGCAAAACACCCAACCGTTCGGCGGCATCCAGGTAGTCATGAGCGGGGACTTTTTCCAACTGCCACCCATCAGTCGGGATGGTGAGGAGGGGAAGTTTGTCAACAACTCGGACATCTGGGGCGCAATGGATCTGCAAGTATGCTATCTTACTGAACAGCACCGGCATGATGACGCTGATCTTTCGAAAGCGTTGAATGATATTCGGAAGGGCAGGGTAACTGCAGCGACAAAAGAGATTCTTGCCGGCAGGCACAGGGCGAGCATCAGCGGTAGTATGCGGCCCACGAGGCTCTTCACCCACAATGTTGACGTGGATGCGCAAAATGAGCATGAGCTCGGTTTGATCGGCGGAGAAGAACATGAATATAACATGGGGGAGGCCGGACGGGCCGAGCTGGTGAAGAGTCTGAAAAAAAATTGCCTCGCGCCCGAACGTCTGATGCTCAAAAAAGGCGCCGTAGTGATGTTTCTCAAAAACAACTCTGAGGCGGGATATGTAAATGGCACGCTCGGTAAGGTGATAAACTTCTCGTCAGAAGACTTTCCGATTGTAGAGACAACCAATGGCGATGTTATTACCGCAACCCCATCGCGATGGATGGTTGAGGAAGAAGATGAAATACTCGCCCAGATTTCGCAGATTCCGCTACGGCTCGCCTGGGCGATTACGGTGCACAAAAGCCAGGGAATGACACTCGACCTGGCCGAAATGGACCTGAGCAAATCATTCACCCCCGGGATGGGCTATGTGGCGCTTTCCCGCGTACGGAAACTGAGCGGGCTGAGTCTGCTCGGCTTAAATGAAATGGCGCTGAAAGTAAATCCGAAAGCTATTCTGCTGGATAGAGAGTTGAGGAGGCGGTCAATATGATGTTTCATGCATAACAGCATCCCACGGCAAGACCGCTAAAGACCATTTGGCTTTAGGACTGCTTTGAAAAAGAAAAAACCGTCTGCTTAAAAAAGCTGGCGGCATTGGATTACCAATTGGGCTGTATTTCCTGAGTTGTACGGGGCAATTTTATACCTAACCTTCATGCGGCTGTCTTGCTCGGTATGAATCCATGTTTGACCCGCTTTGATAGCGCCAAAGACCTCATCGAGCTTTTTCAACTCTCCCACCCTGGTGGTGACGATCTTCCATAGAACGTAATCGTAACCCCGATAGAGCTTTTTCCCCTCCGCATTGAAGGCCTCGAATTCTTCCCAAGGAAGATGCACCGGGTGATGCTCGGCCCGCCCGGAGTCGATAGCTTGCGCGACGTCTTCAGCAAAGACCGAGGGGTCAGGAACGGTCACGGTGATATCGTACCTGCAAAGAAGGGTCAGGTTCTCAGACGGTCTGCCTTGCGGGGGGTTTCTATCGATCAAATCAGCGTACGCGGGTTGATGGTAAACGACAGTCTTGGGCATTCTGTCGCCGAATTTCAGGAAGAGTTCTGTGGTGGATGTCGGGGTTTCACGGCACCCGACAATGACTATGCCGGACATCAGCACGGCGCCTATCGCGATGATGCGCATGCAAAGCCTCCTGGAACGTTTCAATGAGCACCTCCCTGTTGATTGTGTTTCGGTGGATGTTTCCTTCGTTATTAGTATAAGGTACACAGTGCCGGGCTCATTCGTCAATAGATCATTCTGCGGTGAGTACGCATTGACGGGTCTTGACATACAAGCAATTTCCTGTACACTATCCGAAAATAGTCAACGCTCTTTACATCAACAACGCGGATTGGAGGAAAAGACTCATGGATACTGCCCAAACCTACTTTTTGTGCGTAGCGGGAACGTTGTGCTGTCTTGGACTGGCCTGGGTCAGCCTTTATGGTTTGGAAGGTCGCTGGAGTGAAGGCCGCCGCAACGTCCCGTCTCCGGGCGGACGCATGCTGGCGCTACTCTCCCTACTCCTGAGCGGGGTTTGCGTATCACTGCTTTTCTACGAGTACCCGAATTTTCAGGAAGACAGTGTCGTCGTTGAGTACGCTGACAATGGGGGGCTGGTCGAACATCCCTGGGGTACCTTCTGCTATGAGGGCGATCCTCGGTTTGTAACCGTCCCTGATAGTACCGACAGTATCCCTGTCTTTTGCATGATCAAAGATTCAGTCCAAAAAGTCTATATCGTGGGCTACGTGGTACTTGCTGACCGTGCGAAATTCCTGGCGGACAGACCGAGGTTCGAGAGTTTCGGGGCCTCCAAAAATTCGGCGTATATGATCGCTCATAACGCGATTTGCCAGATCGTCGATACCCCCCTAAGTCAATTCGGGCAGTTGAGCGACTCGGGTGACGAATCTCTGCAGGAGCGATTTCGTGCATTTCTTGACGACCGAATCAATCCGATTGTGTCACAGCGGGGTTTGCGATTTAAGACGCTCAGATTCAATCGCTGACAAAAATCGCACCGTCGCCGTATAATGCTCAGGAGTTCCATTGTGGACTCCTTTTTTATTATTCAAAATAATGTACCGTATCCGGCTGCTTCATTAATAGATGCAAAACTCTTAAGATGTGCTACACTGGTTGCGTGACTACAACGAATAATTCAACCGGCTTTTCAGGACTTGGCATAGCACCGAGCCTGCTCAGCGCGCTCGATCGGCTCAAGTTTATCGAGCCTACTCCCGTCCAAAGCAGGTCAATTCCCGTCGGGATAGAAGGCCAAGACCTGATTGCTATAGCCCAAACGGGCACCGGGAAAACACTGGCGTTCGGCATTCCAATTATTCAGCGTCTCGCTCAGGTTAAGGGCAAGGCACTCGTACTCTTGCCCACAAGGGAACTCGCGATCCAGGTGGATGAATCGCTTCACTCAATTGGTCGTTCGTTGGGTTTGCGTACGGCGGTGCTTATCGGAGGCGCATCGATGTTGCTTCAGCGCAAGAGTATCCTGCGCAAGCCGCACGTGGTCATCGCGACACCCGGCAGGCTTCTCGACCACATGGAGCAGCACACCGTCAATCTTGCCGATGTGACTATTCTGGTTCTCGATGAGGCCGATAGGATGCTCGACATGGGATTCGCCCCACAAATTAAAAAGATACTCGCGGCCGTCCCAAGGAAGCGCCAGACGATGCTTTTTTCAGCGACGATGCCCAAAGAAATAGTCGAAATAGCTCACAGGCACATGGCAACCCCGTTGCACGTCGAGATCGCACGCTCCGGCACCGCAGTTGAAAAAGTGACCCAGGAAGTCTTTTTTGTCACGCAGGAGTCCAAGGCGCGGCTTTTGGAGACCGTATTGTCTAAACATTTAGGATCTGCGCTTGTCTTTGTCAGGACCAAGCACGGCGCGCGAAAGATTACCCGTTATGTGCAGGAGATGGGGCATACGGCGGCTGAAATTCACTCAAACAGAACCCTCGGCCAGCGGAGAGAAGCGCTCGAAGGGTTCAAATCAGGCAAGTACCGCGTCCTCGTGGCGACTGATATAGCCGCCCGGGGGATTGACGTGACGGGGATTGAAGTTGTGGTTAATTTCGACCTTCCTTCAACCGCCGAAGATTACATCCACAGGATCGGCAGGACGGCGCGCGCAGGCCGTACAGGCCAGGCGATATCGTTCGCCACGTTTGATCAGCAGGGCGACATCCGGAGTATTGAGCGCCTTATCCGCAAGACATTACCTGTCCGCGAGCTTCCACAGCTGCCTCCCGTGCGTTATTCGGGCCCGCGTGAAAGCGCTCCGCAAGGTTCACAATACCGGGCGCGTCAGCCATACAGATCGCAAAGCCGCGGAAGCCGGCCCTGGCAGCGGACTCAGTTCAGAGGCAGGAACAAGCAACGCCGGTCAGGAAGAAACTACTAGCTGGGTTGGCGTTACATAGGGAAATGTACTACCTTTACATTCTGAAATGCTCAGATGGTACGCTCTATACAGGGATAACGACTGATATCAAGCGCAGGGTAGGAGAGCACAACGGTTTACAACGAGGAGCGCGGTATACTAGGTCACGAAGGCCGGTGAAGTTGGTTTTCTCAAAAAACTTCAGAACCAGGTCTACAGCGTCAGTCGCGGAAGCGCGATTTAAGCGGTTGTCACGCCGCGAAAAGATAAAGCTTGTGAAAGTAGTGAGAATGAAGAAGTAGGTAAGTAAGTGAGCAAGGTTTAAATTCCTTTAAGTGCCAAAAGCCATTTATCATGGCCTTTTTTAGTTATCCACAGGAGGCAATGTAAAGTATACTTGACATTCCTTGGATACTGCTTTATGATGCTTTTATGGAGAAAACAATGAACAGATTACGCGAATTACGGAGGCTTCGAGGACAGACTCAGGAGGAGATGGCGCGGGATCTCGGTGTGACTCGACAAACGGTTATCTCCGTTGAGAAAGGCGAGTACATTCCGTCAACAACGCTTGCGCTCAAGATAGCCCGTTTACTCAAAAAACCTTTAGAAGATATCTTTTGGATTGAATAATTAATAATCATTTAATACGACTATGAACAATATATTTTCCCGAGTGCTTTCAGTAGCTATGATCATTACATTTGGTCTGCTCATATTGATGTTCCTTTTCCGCGGGGCGAGTACGTCTCCCCTCTATTTGATTATGGCGTTATTTATGATTATACTCGGCGCCGCACTTCTCAAATTATACTGGCCTCGTATTGCCGGAAAAAAAACAGCTTCTTCCGATCAACCCGTTTTTATGGTTTCGCGCAGTGTGTACGTTATTATGATTATTACTCTTGTGGTGTCCTTCCTCTTTGAGGGGTATACATATCTACCTGGCTGGTCATCTCAGCATTCTATGGAAAATGCTTTACTCACAATTACATTTATCGGTATTATTGTAGCGCTATACCTGCTCACCTTTTTCAGCAAATCTATCCGCGGGAAATATACTTTCATTGAACTGCTGACTATGAAGGCACGCGATGAACGCGAACAGCACATTATCAATACCGTTGCGCGCAGTACATATGCGTTTATCAGGGTTCTTGCCATCGTTGTCGCCTTGCTCTTTTTTGGACTACAGCTTTCCGGTGTGTCGTTTTCCGCTTTTTCAATCGGGTACATTCTGCTTCTCTTCATTTTTGTTGCGCATGGGTACTTTATGATTCTGCTCAGACAAAAGGTTGAATAGCCCTGTTTCACAAGGAGCTTCATGAAACTCTTTATTACCGCAAAAGCCGGCGCGCGGGAAGAAAAGGTTGAAAAAATAGACGAAACGCATTACCGCGTGTGGGTGAAAGAGCCGCCTGAGAAGGGGAGGGCGAATAAGGCTATTGAAAAGGCAATAGCCGAGTTTTTGGATATCCCAAAATCGCGAGTCGCTCTTGTTTCTGGAGCAACGTCGAAACGGAAAGTGGTTGAAGCGGCATGAAGTGTTTAATAACTCACCGTTCTGAGCGAACGCAGTGAGCGAAGAATCCCGCGTTATTGACTTCAAATCGTAGATCTTCGGGATCCTTCGTTCCCGAGCTAAGCCGGTCACTCAGGGTGGTGAATGCATGAGGGATTTAATCAATAAAAAGAGGGACCCTATGATAGTCGGGTCCCCGAAGCTTCGCGTTGTGACAGTGGCGAATCAGGCAGTTGCCAATTCAAGATCGATCGGCGCATTGAGATGCGGTCCCTCCGACATATGCCACGCCGGGTCACCTTGCTTCCGCGCGAGAGCGAGAGGAGGATCCTTCAGCCAGACAACCTCCTCAGTACCTGTCTGGAGCCGGTGAACGTTCAGGGCGCAATCGACTTCGGCGGGGATCTGAATTCCACCGACGGTAACAATAACAGTGTTGCCTTCATGGAGCGTACACATGCATGCCCTTTCGTTTGGGTGTGTATTTTGGTTACTTCAATCGTAGTAAAGAATTTCAATATAGTCAACATACTTCAATGTAGCGAGGACCATGTATCTCAAGGCAGCCGATTCCGTTGGATGAAGACAAAAGCACCCTTGCCATAGTAACTCGTTTCTGCTACACTTTTTGTACCAAAAATCGCCCGAAAGGGAATTATTTTTTTATAGAGATTGCCTTGAAATATGGAGATTAGGAACATAGCTATTATCGCCCACGTTGACCACGGCAAAACCACGCTCACTGATGCCATTATGCGGCAGACGGGTATGGTCACCGAAGAGGGCGCAACCATGGATTCAAACACGCTTGAAAAAGAGCGGGGGATTACCATTTATTCAAAAAATACCTCCGTCTTTTATCGCGACACGAAAATCAATATCGTCGATACGCCCGGGCACGCCGATTTCGGCTCCGAGGTTGAGCGCGTACTCCGTTCGATTGACAGTGTTCTTCTCGTTGTCGATGCGCAAGAGGGACCGATGCCCCAGACGCGATTTGTTCTGAAAAAATCGCTCGAACTCGGGATAAAACCCATAGTTGTTATTAATAAGATTGATAAGCCGGCCGCGGATCCTGACATGGCACAGGAAGAGGTGTATGAACTCTTCCTCGATCTTGGTGCAACGGATGAGCAGCTTGATTTCACCACGGTCTACACTATTGGCCGTGAAGGTACTGCTAAGCTGAATCTCACTGATGAGTCACACGATCTGGAGCCGCTTTTGGACACCATTTTGCTCAAAGTCCAGCCTGCTAAAGCGAATACTGACGTGCTTTTCCGTTTTCAACCTTTTAACCTCGGGTATGACAACTATCTCGGCAGGCTTGCTGTCGGCCGCGTGTACGAGGGCAAGGTCCAGGCGGGCAGTATGCTCGTCCTCAAGAAGAGCGGCGGAGGCACGGAGACCAACCGCGTAACCAAGCTTTTCACCTTCAAAGGACTGCAACGTATTGAAGTCGCCGAGGCTGTCGCAGGAGACATTGTCATGATCGCCGGTTTTCCCACGATAGACATCGGCGAAACGCTCTGCGAAAACGCTGACCAGGAAGCGCTTCCCGCTATCTCGGTGGACGAGCCGACCATTTCACTTAACTTCCTCGTCAACAGCTCCCCGTTTTCAGGCAAAGAAGGCACGTACGTCACTAACACCCAGCTTCGTGAACGTCTCAGGAAAGAACTCGAAGTCAACGTCGGGCTCAAGATAGATTTCCTCCCGGAAGCTGCAAAGGTGTACGGACGGGGAGAGCTTCATATCGCCATTCTTATTGAAAATATGCGCAGGGAAGGATATGAGTTACAGGTGTCGAAACCTCACGTAATTATCAAGAACATTGACGGCGTGAAGTCCGAGCCGTACGAAGAAGCTACTGTCGACGTCCCTGAAAAGCTTGCGGGCCCGGTCATTGAAAAGATGGGGAGACGGAAAGGGCTGATGTCCAAGATGGAAAACGTTGCCGGACATGCCCGGATGATTTTCGAAGTCCCCACGCGCGGCTTGCTCGGGTATCGCGGAGAGTTCATTATCGACACACAGGGAGAAGGAATCCTATACTCGCGCGTGATCGGATATCGGCCTTTTGCCGGAGAGATCAAAAAGCGCGACACGGGATCGATGATCTCCATGGTATCAGGCAAGGCGCTCGGATTCTCTTTGGCCAACTTGCAGGATCGAGGGACGCTGTATATCGGTCCGGCAACCGAGGTATACGAAGGTATGGTTATCGGCAATGCCGCGAAGGGATTTGACATGGCCGTAAATCCGATTAAGGGGAAGCGTCTGACTAACATGCGCGCTTCCGGAACCGACGAGGCTATCCAGCTGACGCCGCCGGTTCCGTTGACGATTGAGAGCGGGCTCGAGATTATGGCCGAAGACGAGTATCTGGAAATAACCCCAAAGAGCGTCCGCCTAAGGAAACAGCTGCTTACCGAAGTCGAACGGAGACGCGCGGGCAAGGAGGCGCTCGTAGACTAAGCACGCAGTTTCTTTCAGTTTTCAAGAAGGATTGCGTGCAATCTCAAGACGCGTTACATGTAGCTAGGTCGGTCTGCTCATCCTTGATATTCCCGGCGCTGTAAATATGGGGACGGGGCCTTTTTATGACCCATTTTACCGTCCAAAGGCGGGGGATTGACAAGAGAAGGTGTATCAGGTATACTCTTCCACAGTAAGGTTCTCAGCACGTTTCTTTCCGCTTCCTTGGCCCTGTGTTTTACGCAGGGAAGTAAGGATGCCATAAGACCATATAAGGCTTTATGTTGAGAAGAGCGGGTGAGAAGAGGTCGTCTTACGTATTAACTCAACCAATCAATCAGTAAGTATTATGGCAAAGAAGCTTTATATCGGTGGTCTTTCGTACAGCACCACCGAGGATGGTCTCAAAGAAGCATTTGCACAGGCAGGGAACGTAGTGTCAGCGGCAATTATTATGGACAGAATGACGGGCCGCTCGCGAGGTTTCGGCTTTGTGGAGATGGGGACCGACGAGGAAGCTGAGAAAGCTATCGAGATGTGGAACGGCAAAGAACTCGATGGCCGCACACTGACCGTCAATGAGGCTCGCCCGATGGAGAATCGCCCGCAAAGAAGCGGTGGATTCAATCGTGGCGGTGACCGTGGCGGATTCGGCGGCGGAAGAGGCAAGTGGTAAACTTCCCCCAATCACCAATAAACACCCCGTCTCATTGACGGGGTGTTTTGTATTCTTGCAATGACTTTGCAGCAGAACCAACGCTTGCTACTGGATCACTTTGAGATTCGGTTCGATACAGTCGCCCGTGCAAAGCTGCACCTCGCCCTGCGGATCCAGGGTATCAAGAGAATTAATTTTTATTTTATTCTCTGATATGGTGTACAGACTCCTACCTATGTATAGGATCCGTTGTATTGAATTGCCGTCGCCGTAATAGTTGTATCCGCTCTTTTTAAACGCGTCATCGATGACATAGTGGGTGATCCTGCCTTTTTCGACAAATCCACCGTCCAACGTAAGGTTGTAGACAAACGCGCCTTGGTACGTGAATTCACCATACGTGGTAGGGGCCGTCGTAAGTTGTTTCTGTTCAGAGCTAATCTCCGCCAGGAGGACGGGAATAACGAGTATGTTTTTGCTCTTATCGAAAAGGAATGCCTTGTGGTCGTGCAAGGCATAGGAGTCAGTCCCTCTGTCGCCGATCGATGTTGTGAACATTTGTTGGGGGTTCGTCACGTCAGTCACGTCAAACAGCGCGAGCTTCATGCCCTGGTACCAGGAAAAATTCCCCTCCTCGGAGGGTATGGCCTCTTTGCCGAGGCCGATGATATGGTTCTCGTCATAGGGGTGGAGGTAATCGGAAAAGCCGGGGATTTTGAGCTTGCCGAGCAAAATCGGCTCCCGCGGATCGCTGAGTCCGATCACAAAAAGGGGATCGACTTTTTGGAATGTGACGAGGTAGACCCTGTCACCCACGAATCGCGCCGAATATATCTGTTCTCCTGGGGCGAGTTCGTCTATTTTACCAGTCCGATCGAGGTTTTTATCGAAAACATAGACACCGCTTGACGGTTGCTGTCCGGGAAGAAATGTCCGAGAAACGTGGCCGCGGGTGGTCGCGATGCGAAAGTAGCCGTTGTTCTCATCCATTGAGAACTGGTTGAGCACGTTACCGGGGGCTTCAAGATTTCCTCGGTAGGATACGGTCCCGTTTTTTAGGTCGAAGACGTGAACCGTGGTTGTCTCTTGTCCTGTAACGTCAGTGACATCCCCGAGCCACCAGTTGCCCGAATTCTTGGTTGCCGCAACATATAGCGCTTGGTCGGACGCGTATACATTTTGGCCTGACCCGAGAATAGTCTCCTTATGCAGGTCACTTGGATTTTTAGCAAGGTCAAACGATGCTACAGTGACGAATTGTTCGGCAACGACGTCGGGAAAGTAGGCAATATCAGCACATCCAGCAACCGGGTGGAATGCTTGAGAGGTTTCGCTTCCTTCCATGACTCGGTACAGGGGGACAATCTCATCAGGCGGTGCGTTGGTATCGAGGATGGTGTAATCGGGATAGGAGTTTACCACAATATACACCTGCGACCCGATCTTGCGGGATGTAAGATAACTGCCCTCGAGCTCCATGGTTCTCACAAGAGCCGGGCGTGTTGTGTCGCTGATGTCAAAAATCTGGATAGCGGTGAATGAACGCGAGAGATTTGATCGAAGAATTGCTGCAGTGTCGCCCTGTTCCTTAAGGATCTGCGGTGTGCTTGTCCCGAAGACGACGGCAGTCTTGTCCCCGATAAAAAGTTCCTGCGGGGTAATTGAAAGCACGGTTTGGCTTGCCAGCGTAGCCTGGTCTGCGGGGTATGCTTTGATGATAGAAAGTTTACCGTGGGAAATTGTATAGATATATTTCCCGTCGGTTTTCACTATATCCGCTTCGTCTACCCCCGTGACCTGCACATTTGTCGCGGAATATCCGGGTGCCGCGCTATCAGCTGAGGTCGAAGCTTGAGGAGTGGGCAAGGCAATTTTTTCCTCGAGAATAAATCTGTTATTCGTCTTCTGAGCTTCTTTGAGAGCATCTTGTAGGGCAGAACACGAAGCGAACATGGGAAGACTTTGTGATGACCGAATGAGCGGGGAAGGGGCTGGATCGACCGTGAGGTAATAAAGAAGCATCAAAAATCCGACAGCTAAAAACGCCACTATTGCGAAGGGTGCCGTAAGTGCGCTTATACTTTTTTTCATCGGAGTTGTTTCTTAAGAGAGGTGTTCAGTATATCCCACCCCTTGGAGTCTGCCAAGCGCTCTAACAACTTGACAACGGCAACTTTTCGGTATAGGGTTGCAGGTAATCACATACTGCACCTTTCGATATACGGACAAAAGTTCTTAAAACGGAGGGGGAATGGTCCGTTGGTGGAGAGATTTGTTGAATGGACCGGCGTCGGATCGACGCGCTCGAAGCGGCACCGGATCTCATACGCGGTCCGGCTCCTGCTGTACGCCTAGCTGTAGAGCCGAGGATCTTGAGTTAATAGAAGTTCCCGGGTTCTACCATGGCAAGATCATTTGCAAAAAGTGCGGGAATATACACACGCCGCCCAAAAAGAGAGCGCACTCGTGACGAGCGCGCTTTTTTCATATACAGAATGGCCTTGCTGTATTTTTTGACAGAAGCGTGTTGTGATGCTATTTTTAAAGCTGAAAAAGCTCAATTGCCATGCAGTTACGGACCAAAACATCAGCACAAAATCACGCTGTTTTTGTCTTGATGTTTTGTGTCACAGTCATATTCTTTTCTGCTGCTGTTTTTGAGTTTCCGCGGGTATTTCACTTGCCCTTCGTTTTAGCACAAACCGGGGTTACAGGCACTCCAGTCCAAACAGGCGCCGCTTCCACATCAGTCTCGACTGTCTACCTCGTACAGCCCGATACTTCCGTGCTCGAAAAGGTTCCCACGATTCAAGGGCAATCGGCATTTGAGGTCCATATTGCTACACCTGCCAATACCCAACAGCCGAAATTTGTGAGTATTGAACTTCTTGAAGGCAGCCTGACTCAAGGTTTCCTGTATTGTGGTTTACCCATACCGGGCCTCGAGGGTGCTTGGACCCTCACTTGTGATACGACGCCTTACCAGGATGGTCTGTACTCGGTAAGAATCCATGCCTACACCTCTTCCGATGTCTCGCCGACCAATGAGCTCAAGCTTGGGCGTCTATCCGGTACCGACTACATTGACCCGGTTTTTGGCCCGATTCATATCGTCAACACGTATGCATTTCTGAGCCCTCTAGCCGGTGAGGTGGTTAAAGGTGCTGTACCCATACGCATCAGTTTGCCGGGCGATGCGAATGGGGTAAAATTTACTGAAACTTCTCTTGATGGTTCTGTGCGCAATATCCAAGATGCCCAAAGGCAGACAGTATCGACTGTCGCCACGGAGTGGCAGGCATTGTGGGATACGACCGGAGGTATTCCTGATGGTAACTACGCAATTTCAGCAGCTGTCGATACAATGGGCGGGATACAACGTGATGGTGTTATTTCCCAATCTGTAAAACTGCAAAACCATACTGCATTAACGTGTACGTCAAATTGGTTTTGTGGAGATTGGTCGGCATGTACCGCGGGAATTCAATATCAATTGTGTACCGATAAAGGCGGCTGCGCTCCTGACCGCAAGGAACAGCGAGAATGTCTAGTGCAGACTTCACCTGCTGCTCCGACAAATACCAATGTACAGACGAACGCCTCCATTTTAAATTCCTCAACAAACGCTTCTGCATTGAATAGCAATTCATCAGGATCAACTGCCAACGCACGATCTAACCCAGTACCGGTTTCCTCCCAGGCGTTCACGCCCCCAGTCATCTTAATAACCTCGCCAACAGCAGGCGCGGTGCTCCAAGGGACCGTTACTCTTTCGGTGCAGGTCAAGGGTGATATTGCGAAAGCAGTCGAATTTTACCGAAATGACCCAAACGGCCAGCGGAACCTGTATACGGGCAAAGCTCAAAACAGCAATGGCGTCTGGGTGGCTAAATGGAGCACTGATGAAACAATCAATGGCGCCTATGAGCTTTTTGCCCGCGTCCAGGCTTCGAACGACCAGCTTTTTATCAGCGATGGAGTGAAGGTGAGCATACAGAATGGTATTGCTTCGCCGCCTCCACGGACAACCCCATCAACTTCACAGAGCACGGAAGGAAAAGATTCTGACGGGGACGGAATTCCCGATGATGTTGAATTGCGTTATGGAACAAACCCATTTGACCCCGACTCAGACCATGACGGCATTAATGACCGTGAACAGGCGCTCTTGGGCGTACAGGGATCCAACACGAATACTGCTCCGACTTCAGCGCTCCAGCAGGCTGTCTCTTCGCTTTCTCTAGAGGATCCAAGGACGATGGGCATTGAAAATACGAAAAAATTATCTTTAAAAGCCGTCAGCAACGTCCAGACAGGAGAAGAGGGGAAGAAAATTGTTTTTCAGGGTTTGGGACCGCCCGATTCGCTCGTGACTCTATTCATCTACAGCTCTCCGCTCGTGGTGACTACAAAGACCGACGCTAGCGGCAATTTTACTTATATTCTCGATAAAAATTTAATCGATGGAAAGCACGAGGCGTATGTTACTGTCACTGATTCAACAGGAAAAATCACCGAGAAAAGTTCACAGTTCTCCTTCTTTGTCCGCCAAGCTCAAGCGGTGAGCGAGGCGGAATTTCTGCGAGGGGACGTCAATGTCAATCAGCCGAATGACGCTCTGACAAACTACATCATTATCTCATTAATGGCAGTGCTTGGCGGTTTTTTTGTCTTTGTACTGATCAGAATGGTTAAACTTCGTAAACCCTCATAAGGGCAGCAGTGTATGAAATTATTTTCACGGTTTGGGTTCGTATTTCTTAAAAAAAACTTTCAAATCGTTTACGCGACAATTTTGCTTTTACTCATCCCTGCGGCTGTCGTGCTCAACTCGGTGATCTTCATACGAAATACTCAAAAGATTATCGACACTGAACTCCAGCGTAAGGCCAACCTTGCTGAGCAGGTTTTTGTTAAAACAATTTCAAGCGCCGCGACGGATCCCTTAATTCTCCAGCGCCGCGTCAACGAGGTGACGTCTATAAGCGATGACATCTATGGCCTTGATATACTAGTCCCCGATGGAGAAAACTTTCGAGTTGTTGCGAGTCTTGACCCCGATGCCGTGAGTACGACAACCTCTTTTTTGAATAACACAATCGCATGGAAAACGGGGGGCAGCATCGCATACTCCACCCTCTCTGAATCGCGCTCTCCTGCGCTTGAAGGAAAAGTGCCCGACCGCGGCAAAAACAGATACTGGGTGGTAACTGGTCCGCTGTATTCTGTTACTGGTGAAAAGGTCGGCCTCGTTTCCATGAAGATTTCATCTCAGATTATTGACCAGCTTACTCAGCAGAACCTTAATCGATCCATTGTCATTCTGCTTATTACTATAGTGATAATCATCCTGCTTCTTTTTAATAATACCCGTTTATTCGAGTATGCGATGCTTTTCAGGAAACTCAAGGAGGTGGATCAGATGAAGGACGAATTTATTTCCATAGCGTCTCATGAACTTCGAGCGCCGCTGACCGGGATTCGCGGATATCTCGATATGATTTTGGCCAAAGAACTAGGGCCGGTTTCCAGAACAGTACGTGAAAAACTTGAGATGGTTCAGGACGCGACAGAGCGGCTCCACGAGCTCGTCGAGGATCTCCTCGACGTTTCGCGTATCGAACAGGGAAGGTTGGTTATGAAAACTGAGTCACTCGATGCT
This sequence comes from bacterium, assembly GCA_021815445.1. GTDB lineage: Bacteria > Patescibacteriota > Patescibacteriia > UBA10025 > UBA10025 > JAKAGM01. The sequence goes on from JAKAGM010000001.1 coordinate 222,410, forward strand.
GTCAGTATTCTCCGCCAAATAGTTGATCAATTCTCCGCACTAGCCAAAGAAAAGCGCATTGGCTTGGCGCTGGAAGCGCCCCGAGAGTCGATTCCGCATGTCCTCGGTGATGAACAAAAGTTCCGCCAGGTGATGATCAATTTGATCGGCAACGCCGTTAAGTACACTCCAAAGGGTTCTGTTCGGGTTACAGCCACCGTCAAGGAAGATACGATGGAAATCAAGGTCATTGACACGGGTCTTGGCATGTCAGGAAAAGAACGGGAACACCTGTTCGAAAAGTTTTACCGTATTCGAAACAGGCAGACTGCAAATATTCCGGGTACCGGACTCGGCCTTTGGATTACCCATGAGCTTGTCGGTCTCATGAAAGGCAGTATTTATGTCGATAGTATTGAACGCGTAGGAACGCAGGTAGCTGTTATCTTGCCGCTTGATCCAAAGTCGTTTAAGGATAGGAATTCTTGAAGCACTATAATGAACAACAAGCGCCACACTATTGCCATTATCGGAGCATCGGGCCAACGAAGGAAATTCGGTAACAAAGCTGTCCGCGCATTTCTGGAAGCCGGATTCACGGTATATCCGGTGAATCCACATGAACAGGCTATCGAGGGTGTCAAAGCGTATGCTGACCTAGGTCACGTTCCTCAGCCCGTAGAAATTGTCTCTTTGTATGTCCCACCTGCTGTCGGGCAAACTCTTATTGAAGACATTGTTGCGGCTCATCCGAAAGAAGTGTATTTGAACCCCGGAGCGGAGAGCGAAAAACTCTTTCATTCGCTGGCAAATTCCGGTATTAAGGTGCGCAAATCGTGCAGCCTAGTCGCATACCGTATGAGCCCATCTCAGTTCCCTGATTACTGATATGAAAATATTTATCGGTTCCGATCACAGAGGATATACTCTCAAGGAACGTATCAAAACATTCCTGGCAAAACAGTCAATTCAATTCACTGACGTTGGTGCGTACTCAAAGAAAATATCAGATTATCCTGACTATGCCGAGCGCGTGGCCAAACAGGTCGGCCACAAGCGTCAAGGCACGCGTGCCGTAGGAATACTGATTTGCGCGAGCGGCGTGGGAATGGAAATCGCAGCAAATAAAGTTCGCGGCGTCCGAGCCGTCAACGCGTGGAACACAGCTATCGCCCGTTCAAGCCGTAAAGATGATGACACAAATGTCCTGTGCCTCGACTCAGAGGATCTCACGGTTGCTCAGGCCAAGCGCATTATTCACGCATGGCTCGCTACACCGTTTTCGCGCAAGAAACGCTACATCCGACGGGTGAAAAAAATTAGCCGATTAGAGCGATGACTGCCGAGGTGCTGCCCACGCTCCTTGTCCATAGCGCGCATGAAGCAGAAGAAAAACTTCATGCACTTAGCGGGTACAGCGGGTGGGTGCAGGTAGACGTGATCGATGGGCTCTTTGCACGGAACACTACTTTAGCGACGGATGAATATCCTGATCTTTTACGCAGTTATTCACTTGAGGTGCAGCTAATGGTAAAGGATCCGCTTCCGTTTATTCAGGAATGGTATCAATACGGGGTGGGGCGAATCATTATTCATCTCGAATCACATGCTGACATTTTGGAGTGTATTCGTGCCGTCAGGAAACTCAAACTCGAGGTGGGTGTAGGGATCGCGCCCGCCACCCCGCTCGGACAGCTCGCTCCCTTTGCCGCGGACATAGACCGGATTCTCCTTTTGGGTGTAGATCCCGGGTTTGAAGGGCAGACTTTCCAGCATGAAACATTCAGTCGGATTGCCGAGCTACACGGTAGCTACCCCTTGATCCCCATAGAAGTCGACGGAGGAATCACTCCGGATGTCGCATTACAGGCCTACCGCGCCGGGGCAACCTCCTTTGCTGTTAATTCGTATCTTTTCTCGTCCTCTGACCCCCTGAGTGCACTACAAACGATCGGGAAGGCGCTTAAACTGTGATATACTGACGATGAACGTATGAAAAGATATTCGCTACCCGATCTTGAGAACATAGCGACCCATATCCGGCAGGACATCATCACTATGCTAGTGCGCGCAGGTTCCGGACACTCTGCCGGCCCGCTGGGAATGGCTGATGTCTTTACGGCGTTGTACTTTTCAGTCCTGAAATATGATCCACGGCGGCCTCTGTGGCCTGATAGAGACAGACTTGTTCTCTCATGCGGCCACATTGCGCCTGTGCTGTATGCGACACTCGCACATGCAGGATTCTATGCAAAAAAAGAACTTCGGACACTGAGGCAATTGGGGAGCCCTTTGCAAGGACATCCGCACGTCGGTGAACTGCCCGGTGTTGAGAATTCAGGCGGACCGCTGGGCCAAGGCCTTTCACAAGCCGTTGGAATGGCGCTCGCCGGCGTCATGGACAAAAAGTCCTACCAAGTGTATTGCGTCATGAGCGATGGTGAGCACCAGGAGGGGCAGACGTGGGAGGCAATACTTTTTGCGGGAAAGCACAAACTTGCCCAGCTCACTGCGCTTGTGGACAGAAACAATATCCAGATAGACGGTTTTGTTGAAGACGTCATGCCGCTCGAGCCGCTCAGGAAAAAGTACGAAGCGTTCAACTGGCACGTCCTTGAAGTCGACGGGCACAATATCCAGCAGGTAATTGAGGCATGTCAAACGGCACGGGCAATCACAGAGAAACCAGTTGTGATTCTTTGTCATACGGTACCGGGAAGGGGAGTCGATTTTATGGAATACAAGTTTGAGTGGCACGGAAAGCCTCCTTCCAAGCGCGAGGCAACCGTTGCGCTCGAGGAAATCCGCAGGGTCCGCACGCTTGACGGTAAAATCGTTTCCGAGCATGAGTGATATGTATCTCGCAACAAACATTTTTTCTAAAAAAATCTCCCTAGTTCCTCCGCGAAACGGATATGGCTCGGGTCTCGTGTGCGCTGGAAAAGTTTCACCGAATGTCGTCGTACTGTGCGCCGACTTGAGCGAATCGACACGGAGCCAGGCATTTCAAAAAACGTTCCCCAGCCGATTTATAGAAGTCGGTGTCGCGGAACAAAATATGGCCGGGATTGCCGCGGGCCTCGCGCTTTCAGGGAAAATACCGTTTATATCGTCATACGCAGTTTTTTCCCCAGGGAGAAACTGGGACCAAATTAGGGTCTCGATTTGTTACAGCAACACGAATGTGAAAATTGGGGGGGCGCATGCAGGTATTTCTGTCGGCCCTGACGGTGCAACCCACCAGGCGCTCGAAGATATCGCTCTGATGCGCGTCCTGCCCAACATGACAGTGCTTTGTCCCGCTGACGCTCTCGAAACCGAAAAGGCGGTCATCGCCGCCTCTAAAATGAATGGGCCTGTGTACATCAGGTTCGGTCGTGAGCCCGTTCCGGTAATAACAACATCGCACTCTCCGTTCAGAATAGGAAAAGCGCAGATAGTCAAGCAGGGGACTGACGTCACCGTGGTTGCGTGCGGCAGTATGGTCTATGAAGCGCTCATAGCCGCGCGCGCACTTTCTCCAAAGCTGAGCGTGGAGGTCGTAAACAACCACACGGTAAAACCCCTCGACATCGGAACACTCTCAAGATCAGTCTCTAAAACTCGTGCACTGGTGACTGCCGAAGAACACCAAAAAGCGGGCGGGATGGGGTCTGCTGTTCTGGAGGCACTCGGGGCCAAACTCGCCGTTCCAGCCGAGCAAGTTGGCGTGAATGATACGTTCGGAGAGTCAGGAAAGCCCCCTGAGCTGATGAAGAAATATGGGCTGTCCTCAGATGACATCGTTCGTGCTATTATGAAAGTCGGTAAGCGCAAACGATAATGCTCGTGAACTACAAAAAAATTATCCGCAGGGCATACAATGAGCATTGGGCACTCGGCGCTTTTAACACTTCGAACCTTGAGTTCACGCAGGCCATCATAGAGGCTGCGGAAGAAATGCGCTCCCCGGTCATTATCCAGACATCGGAAAAAGCTATTGATTACGCAGGTCTGAAAAGTATCTCCGGACTCATCATCGCGATGGCTCGGAAGGCGAAAGTCCCAGTGATCCTGAACCTCGACCATGGGAGGTCATACCGGCTTGCCGTGGAGGCCGCGCGTGCTGGGTATACAGCACTGATGATTGACGGCTCCAAGCTTCCTTTTGTGCAAAACATCACCCTTACCCGCAAGGTGGTACTGCTGGGGAAAACATACGGCGCAGGTGTTGAAGGGGAGCTGGGTACTATCGGCGGGGCTGAGGATTATATTAAATCGCGAGGCATCATTATGACCAAACCGGCTGATGCAAAAAAGTTCGTGCTCAAGACAGGGGTTGATATCCTCGCCGTCGCTTTTGGATCGTCGCACGGCAGACCGCAAAAAGGCGAGCATCTTGACTTTATCCGCCTCCGCGCAATTCGCGATGCGCTCAAAGGCGTGCCTCTGGTTTTTCACGGAGCGTCTTCGACACGGCGCGATTATATCCGCAAGGCGATCAGGCTCGGCGTGAGCAAGATTAACATTGATACTGATCTACGATGGGCGTTTACCGCGGCTATGCGAAAAACGCTCGCAGATGTAAAAATCTACGATCCAAGAGAGATTCTTGGCCCCGGCCGCGTTGCCGCCAAAGAGGTCGTGAAGGAAAAGATGACTCTTTTTGGAAGTTGTGGAAAAGCATAATATGTACGATATTGTTTCATTCGGACAAGCAGTGTTGGACGTCTACCTGATGAGCAAGAAGTTTCGGATTGTCAGGGACGAGCGATTTATTACCGGTCAGGCTGAGTGTTTTGCATTTGGGACGAAAGTAGAGCTTGATGATATCCTCTTTGAGGTAGGCGGCGGCGCGACAAACACCGCAGTGACTTTTTCACGTTTGGGTCTTTCAGCGACTATAGTCACAAAAATTGGCATTGACTATGCTGGGGAGGAGATAATGAAGTCGATGAAAGAACACGGCGTTTCCACTAGCCACGTTATTGTAAATGCCGATGGACGCTCTGGGTACGATACAATATTCCTTACATCCTCGGGCGAAAGGACAATCCTTGTGTATCGCGGTATCAGTCATACGCTTAGCGCCAAAGAAATTCCCTGGCCGAAGATTCACGCCAAGTGGTTTTATGTATCTTCGCTTGCGGGTAATATTTTCCTTCTGCGCTCGATATTACGTTTCGCAAAAAAGAAAAAAATCAAAGTTGCACTCAACCCGGGAGCGCTCGAATTGCGGCACGGGCTGTCAGTGCTGAAGCCACTCATTCGGGATGTTGATGTACTGCTGCTGAATAGGGCCGAGGCCTCAAAACTTTTGAGTATTCCTTTTGACAGAGACCGGTCAATCGTTCGGGGGCTCGATAAGGTGTGCAACGGCGTTGCGGTTATCACTGAAGGGGAAAAAGGGTCATGGGTCTGCGACGGTAAGGTTCTTCGCCGTATACATATCAACCCGGTTAAGGCCGTCGATACTACCGGCGCCGGTGATGCATATGGTTCTGGATTTGTCGCCGGAATGATCAAACGCCCGGGGGATTTTGACTACGCGCTGAGGCTGGCCTCAATTAACTCGGCTTCCGTCGTCCAGCAAATAGGCGCCAAACACGGGCTTATCTCGCGCCGACTCCCTCACGGCAAAAAATGGATGCGTATCCGTGTAGAGCAGATACGAGCCGGGTAATCAGTGGTTACTCACATCGTCAGGCAGCCTCTTGAAGCTGAAAAAGCCGCCTCTTGACATATTCCGGGGTTCGTGTACACTACAGCATAATACAATTGCACATTCAACAATATATCGAACTACAAGAGAGGAGCGATTCATGACAGGTGATCATGGGTACCTCTACGGAAGTGCCGCACTCGGATGGTTGTATCTCAAATCAGCAGCGCTGATTTGGTGGTCAGTCAAGAGACAGCGGCGTCCGCGTTCGTAAGAAAAAAAGAAACACCCGCATATGTATTGGCGGTTTTTTTGTACTTTTTTTCAACGCACTCTTTCCCCCATAGCTTCTCTATGGTACAATCACGCGCGAAGGATACAATTTGAGCCATTGACTTGTACCATGAGCGATTATAGAAAATACCGCTTTCTTGAAATGATACCCGGCATATCGGTATGGGGTACTTTTGTGTTTATTATTATCCTTTCGATTTTTCAACCGATTTGGGCTATATACTTCATTATAGTTTTTGACCTCTATTGGCTGGTGAGAATAAGTTATCTGCTCAGTTTTACGTTCATGGGGTATCTCAGGTTCAAAAAGGACGTACGTGTTGACTGGCTAACGCGGTGCAAATCGCTCATCATATGGGAAGAAATGTACCATCTGATATTTATCCCGACTTTTCAAGAGCCATTGGAAGTTCTTCACGAGGTGCTCGAAGGGATATGCAAGTCTAATTATCCGCTGAAGAAGTTTATCGTGGTCCTTGGGGGAGAGGAAGCGGATAAAGGAAATTTTTCCTCATACGCACGGTCACTTGTCGGTGAATATCACGGTAAATTTTCAGAAATGCTCGTCACTGTCCATCCGGCACACCTGGTTGGCGAGATCCCCGGGAAGGGGTCTAATCTTGCGTGGGCGGGCCGGCAAGCGCAGAATTTCATCGATAGCAAAAATATTCCGTATGAGCATGTAATAGTCACCTCGCTGGATGCGGACACCGTCGTCCATCCGCAATATTTCAGCTACTTAACCTACAGATATTTGACGCATCCCGCTCCAACGCGGACAAGCTTCCAGCCGATTCCGCTTTTTAATAACAACGTGTGGGAGACGCACGCATTCAGCAGGGTAATTTCCTACAGCACGACTTTTTGGCTCATGGCTGAACAGCTGAGGCCAGAGCGGCTTTCAACGTTTTCATCTCATAGTATGAGCTTCACCGCTCTGGTCGATGTAGGATTTTGGCAAAGCGATATTGTCACCGAAGATTCCCGGATTGGTCTCCAAGGGATTATGCACTACGATGGTGAGTATCAGATAGAGCCGATGTATATACCCTTGTCCATGGACATTGTAAGCGGGAAAACAATTTGGCAAACCATCAAAAGCCAGTACAAACAACAGCGCCGGTGGGCTTATGGGATAGAAAATTTTCCATGGATGGTGTGGAACTTCGGGTCGAATAAACAGATTCCCTTTATGAAAAAGTTCAGGTACATCTTTAATCAACTTGAAGGTGTGTACTCGTGGGCCACTGCTCCGATTGTAATTTTCATTGTCGGCAGACTTCCTCTCTGGATGGCTAACCGAGGGATTGACCTGCCTGCGGTTACGCAAAATGTCCCGCTGATCCTTAAGTGGCTTATGACAGCATCTACGATAGGGATTTTGCTTTCAGCCATACTCGGCGCAACGCTACTGCCGCCCCGGCCGCGTAATGCGACGAAATGGAAGTATCTCATGATGGTGCTCCAGTGGGCCTTCTTGCCTTTTACCCTCATACTTTTTGGTTCAGTACCGGCGACAGATGCCGTCACCCGGCTTATGCTTGGCAAGTACCTAGGTTTTGAGGTAACTAAGAAAATGAGGAAAAATTCTGCGGTACCGGGTGAAGGGTAGTAAAATGCATATTCATCAATTTTTGCACCAAAACAAACCGGCGGCTTGGCGTCCCAGGGCATTGTTGATTAAGTAGGAAGCGCAAGAAAACATGAAGCCCGTCTGGCCTACGATGTCATCCGCAGGGGGAGTTTCGACTTAAAACCGTTCAGAAACTCTTTTTCAGACATAGGTTTTCTCCCCTCGACTTGCAGCGAGGTAATGTGCAGCAATCCGGAAAGCGTCGATGCAACAAGTTTGCCGTTAAAGTAGTGAAGAGTGCCACTGGGCTCACGGTGCGTCTCGTCCAGCACCTCGGTGCCGAGTATCTTTATTGTTTGACCATCACCAATCGTAAATGCTCCGGGCCATGGTGTCATCGCACGAACATGTCTGTCAATTTGTTCTGCAGGTGATTTCCAATTAATGAGTCCATCTTGCTTCTTGATGGCACTGCAATATGTCGCAATTTTGTCATTTTGTGGGTACGCCGTCAGTTTTCCGTTGAGATAGGGGACAAGTGCGGCCTTGAGCAGTTTACTGCCAAGACGGGCAAGCTTGTTGTGCAAGGTCACAAATGTCTCTCGTGGAGCCAAGATGACCTTCTCTTGTGCGATTATGTATCCAGTGTCGAGAGTCGCGTCCATCTTCATGAGTGTCACTCCGGTTTCGGAGAATCCCTGAAGAATAGCATGCTGGATCGGAGATGCACCCCGTAACTTCGGCAAAAGAGAAGCATGGATGTTAATCCATCCGTGTCGGGGTATCGCCAGGAGACTTTCGGGGATGATTTTTCCGTACGCAGCCACCACAACCACTGCCGGGTGAAGGCCAGCGATCGTCATGACGAATTCAGGGGTCGAGATCTTTTCAGGTTGGAGTACAGGTATTGCAAGTTTTTCAGCCAGCTGTTTAACGGGAGGCGACTGAAATGAGTGATGCCTCCCCACGGGCTTGTCAGGTTGGGTGACTACAGCGACCGTATTGAGAGTTGGGATCCCAATGAGCGCATGAATGATCGGAATAGCGAATTCAGGTGTTCCGAAGAAAATAGTATTATATGGGCTTTCGGCCATCGGGAAGATGCCCTTTCGTCGTGCTCGACATTCTGTCGATACACAAAATTCCGTTCAGATGGTCGACCTCATGTTGAATAACGCGCGCAAAAAGCCCTCGCGCCTTGATGCTGATTTTTTTCCCCATTCTATCATGGCATTCAAGTACTAATGATGTATGGCGGCGTACATTGCCAAAAACACCGGGAACTGATAAGCAGCCTTCCTCCCCGGTCTCTTTTCTAAAAGATTTTCGCCTGATAATCGGATTAACGCTTACGAGCGGACCATCCTCGGTGTTGATGATAGCTATTGAGAGATTCTTTCCAACTTGATTTGCGGCGATCCCGATGCCGTTTTTTGCAAACATTGTTTCTATCATGTTATCAATCAGTCTCTGTATCGGCGGGGTGACAAGCTCGGAAAGATTCACATGATTGAGCTTGGTACGCAAAAGCTGGTTGGGGTGGTAGGTCAATTGAGTTACTGGCATAGGCGGTTATTGTACGTGGTAAAAAAAATAAAGTCTAGCTATCCACATCGCGTGGTAGCAGTAATTATAAAAGCGAAACGGGATCCCTGTCGATTATCCACGAGTCCGGAATTTTTTCCAATATGTGTTGTATGTCGGTTTGGCTTGAGGACAGGGGAAGTTTAAGTACAATGTACGTACGGAATTTTTTACCGCGTTTTGGGATAAAGGGGGCAAGATGATATGCGGTACTAAGTTTTTGGAGGGCGTTCAGAACTTTAGCCGCATCTTCATCGAGAATGTGCTTATCCGTGTGTTCCCGAATTATCTTTATCAGTCCGAGGAAAGGCGGGTAACCAAGCTCTTTTCTTCCGCGTATCTCTTGTGTATAAAAGATATCCGGATCGTGTTTTTGTACGCTGCTAATCGCGGGATGTTGGGGCGAAAAAGTTTGCACAATAAACCGGGATGTCGGGGATGATACTGCAATGATTTCACAGAGCTTTGCGTACGTATGTTCCGCGGAACGGTAGTCGGGCAAAGTGAATAGGGTGTCAGCCGATATGACAGCCACCAGGCCGAACTCACGGAGCACCAGGTGCCGCAGGGCAAGCTCGGTGCCGATGACGAGGGGGGCGGCAGGTTCTTGGAACCCCATGTCGGAGTCAACGCGCGAAACGAGGATTTGAGGAAACATTTTGCGCACCTCGCGTTCGAGCCGTTCAGTCCCGGCGCCATGGAAGCTGAAATTGACTGATCCGCAATTGCCGCACCGGAGCAGTTCATGATGTGTGGAGCAATGATGGCAGAGTAGCTGCGTCCCGGAAGTTGCGGAGTGGACGGCCAGCGGGTGATGGCAGTTTGGACAGGTTACCAGCGTGCCGCAGTCCTTGCAGATAACCGCATGGGCTGACCCGCGCCTGTTCAGGAACAAAAAAACATTTTTTTTCTGCTCAAAAGTTTTTGAAATAGCATCCGAGAGCACATCGGAAATAAGGGAAAAGTTTCTTTTGCTGTGTTCGTCATTCATGTCAACAACCTCCATAGGTGGCATCGGGGGTCCAGAAAGGCCGATGATGTTGCATACACCTTGGGATGCAAGACTGTACACGGATACTGTCGGAGCAGGGGTGACGAAGTGAATTGAGGTTCCAAAGAGTTGTCGCATTTTCTCAGCAACCTTCCGTACGTCGTAACGGGGGTTTTGGTCGTATTGTTTATGGTCGTCATCTTCTTCATGGTCGATGACAATATGAGCTAATTTGTGGAAGGGGAGAAAAACTGCAATTTTCGTGGCGATAATCAGCTGCGCCTGCCCGGTTTTTATCTTTTTCCAAGCGTCGTATGATTCGCCTGAAGTCTGCCCGCTATGGATAAAGACTGTTCGGGCCCTGCACTGCTCTGGTATAAAAGTTTTGAATTCCTCCAGTGAGGCAATCTCGGGAGTAATAACAAGTGCGCGTCCATCAAGATGTGAAAAAAAGTTTTTATACCATGCACTACGATGGTTTTCCGCTTGGTACCAAACGAGATTAGCGCCTGAAACATGGCTCGGCGATTTTTGGATGCTTGCCCCATCCGGTGCTTCGTATATGGGCCAAATAATTTGTTTCAATGTGGCGGGTCGTTTTGGGATTTCGGGAAGCATCATTTTGATAACAGTGCCCAGAGAGACGAAGTAATACAAAGACATCCACTCTGCGAGCATAAGCTGTTTTTCCGTCAGAATGGGTTCTATGTCAAAAATACTCACGATTGATTTGATTATTTTACCCGTGATCGCCGTTTTCTTTAACCGTATAACGACACCCTCGCGCACTGATGAGCGGAAGGGAATAGTGACGAGCTGGCCGACTCGAATGGACATTAAAAGTTCCTCAGGAACCGCGTAATCAAAAACGCCTAAGGACTTTGGAAATCTGCGAGAAAGGATGATTTCAGCAAACATATAGGAGTATTGTACCACTTTTACCATCAAAAAAGATCCCCCCGCCAAAAGTCAAAGACGGAAGGAAAGTCTAGATACCGGATGTTTTGTCTGGGATGCAAAACTGCGTTCAGTTGCGCTATTGGGCGGTAAGAGAGAACACCTGTTCCCTTTATGCCCTCAGCAACAGAGTGCTGGAATGTATAGAGCGGCAAAGATGATGGTTTAATATCCCGGTTGCCACCCTCCGGTGACCTCAATATTTGACCCGTTAATCTGGGTGTCGTTACCGATCAGTAGAAAATGCACCGCTGATACTATGTCCTCGAAATGCACATATCCACCCGACGGCATTTTTGGCTTGGTGACACTGGAAGAAAGCGGGCCGGGCGAAATTGAATTTACCCTGATGCCAAAACGTGCCTCTTCGGCAGCCCAGGTCTTTGTCAGGGCGATTACAGCCGTTTTAAGAAAATAATAAATAGTTGTTTTCTCGCGTATCACCATGCGTTCCGCGCCCGAACAGCCAAAGTTGATAATGTGGCCGCTGCGCTGTTTTCTCATCACTGGTAAAACGGCTTTGGTGCAATTCCAGACGCTTGAAAGGTTACTGTCGATGAGAGAACGGAATTCATCCGTGCTTGTTTTCTCGAGCCGCTTGTAAACAAAGTCGCCGACAGTGTTAATGACAGCATCTACTTTCCCATACCGCTGAAGAGTATGATTGAAAAGTTTCGCTACCTGCCGGTCATTTCCGAGATCCGCCTTGAATCGGATTGCATCCGGCTGTATCGCGCGAACCTTTTTGAGTGTACGCAAAGAATCTGCATTACTGCGACGGTAGTGGATAACTGGTATATACCCAAGTTTAGCTATACCAAGAGCAATTGCCGCTCCCAAACCGGAAGCTGCACCGGTAACTACGGCAATCTTAGGTTTACGTCCCACGCTCAATTCCGATTAGACAAACTTTTTGAAGAAAGTCGATGACAATACGTAGTTGTGATTCACCAGTCTTGAAACAACACTGAAGCGGGGGAATGTGCTGAGTTTTGCGAGGGCGGAATTTGTAACAAGATAAAACACGACAACACCGGCGGTAAATATCATTCTTTCGACAAAGACCACCGGGATGAGCGCTATCCACGCTGCGGCAGGCAGGTTGAACGCATATAAGAATGCCACGCCGCCGACTGCATGTGCTGTGAACGTTGAGCCCAAAGCGGTAAATACCAGGCTCTTGCGGGCAAATAGTGCAACTATAGGGATGAGCCAGTATAGCGAATAGTACCACGCCGCACGGCCCTCAGGATGCGCGACAAAGAGGATAATTGCAGCGACAGGGATGATTGCCATCAACGGGCGGTATTTCTTGAGACTAAAATACAGCGCACCCGCAGCGAGGGGAAAGAGCCTGATTATGGTCACCATATCAAAGCTTCCTTTATGGATGAGAACATTGACGACTTTGATGCCTATAACTGAGATGACTCCGACAAAGGGCCCCAGAAATCCACCCAGTGAGGGTGCCATAAAATCAAACAATGAAAAATGCTGGTTCTCACCGCCGACGAGGACTGAAAAAGGTATTTGAAGCGCCATGATGCCTATTCCGAGAAGTAAAACGAGTGAGAATACCTTGCGTTTCATAAGAATTCTATGGAATTAATTATATTATTGCGTTAAAGAGGTCTTGCGAGCGCCGGATAACGAGCTGTTTCGTCAGCACCGCTGACCTTTTTGATGAAAGTTTGACGGGTACCCCCTGAATTATCGCAATGGGTTTGCGTTCATTTCTTTCTCCACACGAAAGATTCGCCGCAGTTGCAAGTGTATCAGCAATATTTACCGTCGTCAACCGCATGGTTTTGCCGAAAAGATCCGGTTTCCCCCGTTCATCGCGTATTCCTTCAAATCCGGCTATAGCCAAAGCAATTCCATAGGTTCCACGCCGCCGGGGAAAGCACACGGAATCTGTAATAATGATACCCACTTTTTTCCTAGTTTTTTTTAAAATAGTCCGGTAAATGATGTCTGCCCATTTATGCGGTGAATGCGGCCAAAGTATTGCATACCCTTTTGGTGTATTTGAAAGATCAATACCGGCGTTTGCAACAAGCACGGAACGGGATTCGGTAAGAATTGCTCCGGCAACTCCTCCGAGTAGTCGCACCTGTTCACGGATAATAAGCTCGGCGAGGGAGGGGTCGAGATGATACGTACGGCAGAGACGCAAGGCCCGCTGAGAAGGCGTGATCGAGCTAAGCCGTACAAGGCGATTTTCGGCGTAGGAAAGAATTTTAGATGTTACGGTTATAACTTCGCCCGTTCTCAGATGCGCTCGTCGAAAGATCCTCAGTAATATCGCCAGAACGTCATCACCAGGTTTAATCTTTGGCGTTGATATCGCAGTAACCAGCATGTGTCAATTGTTGATCGCGTAATTGACCGTCAGGTATCCGACGCCAAATGGCGCTTCGTAGGAAAGCACCTGCGCCCTTACCCTCATGCTGTTGAGAATTCCGAGGAGAATGACGATAGACCTTAAACCGCACTCGCCGGCGGCTTCGATAAGTCCGCGATCCATTTTTAATATTTTTTCAGTTTTTCCCTCGAAGATGAATGACGTCAACTGAGCATCAAAGTCCTTCGCCTTCGGATTGAACCCGGCCGGCGAGTTCTTGGTCAAACGATGAGAAAGATCGCCCGAAGCAATCACTGCAACCCTCCTGGTATCATTAAGTAACTCCCCTTGAAGTTTTCTGCCGAAAGAAAAATGAGTTTCCAAGTCGAGAAGTGAAAAAGAAATTGGGATGAGCTTCGTTTTTTTTCTGTCGAGGTTCTCTGTTAAAAAATACAGAGGGACGCCGATGCCATGATCAAGACGCTCATGCGAAGTGAGTGCGACAGGTATTTTTGTCTCCAACCCCTCTTTCAAGTGATGGCTAAATCCGATGTCCCCAGAAATAGTAAATTTTGTAAGAAGATCCCCAAACTCCTCAAAATCAATTGAGAACGCAGGAACCACATTAATTATAAACGAATTCTGGAGCATGGTCCCGTGGGGGGAGATAACGACAATAGTATCCGGAGAGGAGGCATAGATATCTTCAGCAAGCTGGCCGTATGCATTCGCTGTTTTGGCAAGAAACTTCACATTATCCCTTCCTATGCTGGGAATAAGGATCGGAGGGTGTGGTGTTATCGCCGCAAAAACAATCATGGAGTTATTATCCTGCCGTTATCGGGTCGCCCAAGGGGATGATATCAAGCGACTTTTGATTCGTCCAGATAACATTTTTCCATTTAAATCCGAGGATGGTAAAAGTATTCGATGTTGATATTGGACGCTTAGTGCCGTTAGATATGAAATAAATCTTTGGATTTCCTTTTGTCGCCACAAGTTCGCCCTCATTAAAGATGATCGGGTCTCCAGGAGCGTACTTTTGGATTGTCGCGTCATCAACGACAGTGAGAACGCGAGTGCTAAATCGGGACTTGAGTATTTCCTTTGAAACAATGGCGTGCCTGACGCCATTTTGGATAAATGAAATGGCGCCTGTCGCATTCGAACGGAACAAGATGCCTGCGGGGAAAGAACTTTGGAGTGAAATCGGTTCGGCATCGGCATAGCCGGCGAGGTCAGCGGCTGTTACGACGATAATTTCTTCCGGATTAAAGCCCAGCTCCCTAAAAACATCGGGCGAGAGGATCCGGCGTTTCGTGTCCCCGTCGAGGAGGTAGGTATGCGATCCTGGAACGCGTACAAGCGCGTAATTGGGGAACTGGATTGGTGAACCTACGTCGTAAGCATCAATGACGTTTCTCGAAACCTGGATGACTTGGGATAATGAGTACCGGGACAGGAATGAAGACTTACTTTTGAATAATCGCCGGTTGCCGTTCTCAATCTTCCATATCGCTCCCGACTCATCTTGCAGTATTGACCCGTCGGGATACTGAGGGATAAACCAGCGGTTCCACACTGTCCAGACCAGGTAGTTTCCGTGTACATGGGGGGTGTACGTGTACATAGCAGCTGTGGCATCGTTCAGGGGAGTCACAACATCACCTTCGCTTGTCGTCTTTGTTATACCCGGTCCCCACCCGGACAGCGTCATCCCATTGGATTCCAGTCCGGGAAGATATGTTTGGCGAATCCTCCGCGCCGCCCAGTTGACTTGGTTAAAAAATCCTTTGTATGGCTGGATACTGGGGTCGTCGGTCGAGCAGGAATCGCAGACGGCGTATCCGGTTGCCCAATCAAGCTGGCGCGTCGTCGGTGAGGTCGAGGTAATCAAACTCTGCTCAACCTGCATGCGGGTAATCAAATACTTCGGGCTTATCTTCCAGTACTGTGCGGCGTCAAAAATGATGTCTGAAGCCCGTTTCGTAGTTCCGCCAAGAGCATTGGTTGTATATGTCGCCAAAGCGCTGTTTTGGGATTCCAGGAACTGCTGCACGCGTGATAAAGACATCGCGTCCTTATCCGTAAGGTCGTTATCGGATAGAATATAATTCTGATTGAATGCTGCCTGTGACAAAGCCGGAAAAAGCACGATGGATATCGTGCAGAGGGCTATAAGCTTTTTCAGAATGCGCAAACTCATGTAATTTAGTCTTCACAGCATACCACGGCGCCCTGTTTTTGTCTAGGAGATGAATTTCTCGTGAACTTTTGGTATACTGACACCCGTGAGTAACAATGTCTTTATTATCTTTTAAGCGATCGAACCAATACCTAAAAAAAGTTAAGCGCCGCGAGGTGTCCATTCATGAGCGCCCGTAAGCATGCAAACTATGAAAAGCGTTGATATTCTCGGTGTTCGGGTCCATTCATTATCGTCTGCGGACAAAGCTTTTGTTTTACATAGTCTTTTGGTAAAAAAACAAAGTCATGTAGTGGTAACAGTTAATCCGGAGATTGTCATGTGGGCCCAGAAAGACCGGGGGTATAGAGACATGATTAATGCGGCTGATCTTTCCATTGCAGACGGTGTTGGCCTCACATTTGCATCGCGGCATGCAGGTCAGCGGCTTCACCGCTGGACAGGGTATGATTTTGTCCTTGACTTGATGGGCACCGCAGCAAAGGAAAACAGGTCGGTTTTTCTACTGGGGGGAAAGCCATTGGCTGCCCATAAATCGGCGCTCACACTCAGGAAGCTTTATCCGACACTCCGCATCGCAGGGGCTGAGCAGGGGCCGCCAATTGGAATGTCAGGGCGGGAAATACGCGTTGATGAATCGGATCAAAAGTATCTCATCGAGCACCTCAGGCTCCTCGAGCCCGATATTCTCCTTGTGGCTTTCGGCCATCCCAAACAGGAAAAATGGATTGCGCGATCCCTCCATTTATTGCCATCAGTCCGCGTCGCCGTCGGTGTCGGCGGAGTGTTTGAATACCTTTCGGGCAGTGTGTACAGAGCACCGTGGGCAATGCGGGTCCTTGGGCTCGAATGGCTTTTTCGAGTAGTGCGCCAGCCATGGAGACTGCCGCGGATTATCACCGCCGTCGTGCGATTTACTTTGGCCATTTGGAGGGAGAAAAAATGAAGTACAAGTATTTTGATGTCATCCTCGGTCTTTTTGTTGCCGTCGTGCTTATTTCGAATGTTGCGTCGGCTAAAATTGTCTCGATTGGACCGTTAACATTCGATGGAGGGACAATTCTTTTTCCAGTCGCGTATATATTCGGAGATATCCTTACGGAAGTGTATGGTTACGCCGCATCGCGGAGGGTCATTTGGACCGGTTTTGTGAGCGCACTGCTCATGTCGCTGGTTTTTATTATTGTAGGGAAATTGCCGGCTGCCTCGGGCTGGGCGAATCAGGAGGCATATGACACAATCCTCGGTCTTACACCGCGGTTGGTTGTCGCGTCGCTTATTGCCTACTTTTCAGGTGAGTTTTCCAATTCATATACACTCGCAAAAATGAAAGTTGCAACAAAAGGGCGTTGGCTGTGGACACGTACTATCGGCTCCACCATTATCGGGGAGGGGGTAGACTCGTCACTTTTTGTCGTTATAGCCTTCGCCGGCGTCTTACCTTGGCCGCTGGTCTGGTCGGTGATTGTTTCAAATTACCTATTCAAGGTCGGATTTGAAGCAATCGCGACTCCGTTGACGTACATGATTGTAGGCCGCCTCAAAAATCGTGAAAGTATCGATTTCTACGATTACCGCACGCGCTTTAACCCATTCCATCTCCGCCAGGATAGTTCAATGCAGAGAAGCCACACTGAGATCGTTAGCTAGCGGCATTGACGAACAAAGGTGCTGCGATGACTTATGAGTGATTCAGCGTGACCTGCCAGGCGGAAGCGGTGTATACTTAACCCATACGTTTTTATGTTAACGCTCATGACAAAAAGAGTATCTTTTCTTCTCTGCCTCCTTTTTTTACTTCCTTTTGCAGTCCACAGCCAGGGAAGCGATACTTCAATCGAGAAGGTAGACGCCTTTAATGCACAAGTGACGCTGAGTGCCCAAGGCAGCATGACGGTGGTTGAGACGATTCAGTATGATTTCGGTACGAATGACCGTCACGGTATTTTTCGTTATTTACCCTACAAGTATACTAGGAACGGGTATGCTTACAATTTAAGGTACACAGTAAATTCCGTCACTGACGAGAATGGTGTGGCGTACGAGTATACAGAAAAGAAATCTAATGGGAATGTTGTTTTAACTATAGGCGATCCCAACAGTCTCGTCTTTGGCAAAAAGACATATGTGTTGCGATATACGGTCGATAGGGCTGTAAATTTCTTCAGCGACCATGATGAACTGTACTGGAACGCTACAGGAAACGGGTGGCAAGTCCCCATCGATCGTGTGTCAGTAAAGGTAATCTTCCCGTCAACAGAAAGGTCAACAATCAAGCACGTTTGTTACACGGGCGCTTTAGGGTCTGTAGCAAGTAACTGTATCGCAACAGTGGTGTCGGATCAGGAAATTTCTGTGGAATCACAGTCAGCTCTGGGATATGGGGAAGGCCTGAGTTTTGTCCTAGGTTTGCCTCCGGGGACAATAGCCCGCCCCTCGACTTTTCAGAACGCCCGGCTGTTTTTAATTGATAATTGGGTCTTTGCTCTACCAATCGTCGCGTTTATTTTTCTTCACATTCTCTGGCTCAAGAAAGGGCGCGATCCTAAGGTGCCCGGCACAATTGTTCCCCAGTACGAACCGCCGGATAACATGCCCCCTGCGGTTATGGGTACATTATGGGATGAAAAAGCTGATACAAGGGATGTATCTGCCGAGATCATCTATCTCGCTACCCGCGGCTATATCAAAATAAAGGATATCGGTGACAAAGATTACCAGCTAACCCTCCTTAACAATGACACGTCAGGACTCGATTCTATTGATAGAGGGCTCATTGAAGCAATGTTTTCATCGGAAGGCGGGGTTGTAAAACTTTCTAGTCTGAAAAATAAATTCTATACCGATTTAGCCGTGATTCAAAAAAAGATATATGACACCCTCGTGACAAGCGGGTATTACGCGCAGAATCCGCATACTGTGCGTGCCAAATACATCGGAGTGGGCATCGTACTGGCGGCAATTCTTTTTTCGCTCGGCGGCGGATTCGGCTCAATCGCGTGGATAGCCGGGGTACTAACCGCCATACTCATCATCGTTTATGGCTTAATTATGCCAAAAAAAACGCTGCACGGCGCTCAGGTGAAAGAGAATATCCAAGGGTTCAAATGGTTTTTGTCGGTAACCGAGGAAGAACGAATTAAATTCCATAACGCACCGGAAAAGAAACCTGAACAATTTGAAAAATTTCTCCCATATGCGATGGTTTTAGGTGTTGAAAAGCAATGGGCAGGCCAGTTTGCGGATCTCTACCGCCAGCCGCCCGGCTGGTATGAAGGAAATTTTTCTACATTTTCAGCACTTGTTTTTGTGTCTGCTCTATCTAATATGAATACGAATATGACATCAACGCTTTCATCGCGCCCGTCGAGTGCTGGCGGAGGAAGCTCGGGATTCGGCGGCGGAGGATTTTCCGGCGGAGGTTTCGGCGGCGGCGGAGGGGGAAGCTGGTAATGCAAGAAATCGCATGAAGGTATACTCCGTTTCAGAATTTGTTACCAGTATCCAGCGGTATCTCGAAGATGGTCTCGGCGAAGTGGCCGTACAGGGCGAGATCGCAGACTTCAGGAAGGCCCAGGACCGTCTTATTTTTTTCGAACTTAAGGATAAAATCTCCCGCGTTTCTTGTTTTATGATGGCATGGGAACTCAAGACGATCCTTGAAGAGGGGATGGAGATCAGGGTCTACGGCAAACCATCACTTTTCAAAACTTCAGGAAGATTCCATGTCAGGGTGAGGGAAATAGAGCTTGTCGGAGCGGGAGCGCTGCATAAGTCACTGATGGTATTAAAGGAAAAGTTGGATAAAGAAGGACTTTTTTCGGAGGAGCGCAAGCGCCCGCTTCCGCGTTTTCCGGAAAAAGTGGGCCTGATTACCTCGCCTGATGCAGCAGCATATTCGGATGTCCTTCGGGTGATGAAAAACAGATGGTCAGGCGTCACGGTACGCTTCGTAGCTTGCGGCGTCCAAGGCGTTGGGTCAATATCTCAGCTGGTGTCGGCATTTAAATATTTCAATTCTGAGGAGCATGTTGACGTCATTATCTTGACTCGTGGCGGCGGTTCGCTCGAGGACCTGCAAGCATTTAATTCAGAGGATGTCGCCCGGGCCATCTTTTCTTCACGAAGCCCCGTAGTAACTGGGGTTGGGCATGAGCGTGATTGGACGGTTGCTGATCTTGTGGCGGATCATCGGGCATCCACGCCTTCAAACGCTGCCGAGGTAGTCGTTCCTGAACGAAGAGAGATTCTTTTTCAGATTGAACGTATGGCTCTCGATGTTGAAAAGAATTTTTTTGACCAGCTTGCTTCGCGCAGAGATGTAATCAATGAAGCTATGACGAGCATAGAACAGTACTTCCAACATCAGGCACTGCGTACAAGGGAGGCCTCGCTGCGGTTCGCTCATGCGTTCAGACAATACGAGTACGCCGTATCGACGAAACGCGATTCTCTTGCTATGCTTACCATGCAGCTGTCGGACCGCATAAGGTTCAGTGTTCAGCGTTATTCAGCGCTACTCGCGCATCAGTATAAACTTCTTTCGTCGCTTTCACCGCAGGCGACTCTTAATCGGGGGTATAGTGTTACTTACAAGAACACTTCGGTAGTGAAGAGATCCGAGGACGTCCGGGCGGGAGACAGCCTTACAACACGTCTTGCATCGGGAAAAATACATTCACGTGTACTACCATGATTTACGATAGCGTATGAAAAAAGAGCAATCATCGTTCAATTTCGCAAAAGCATTTGAAGAGCTTGAAAAAATTACACGTGAGTTCGAGTCAGAAACTCTTGATATCGATGAGGGATTAAAGAAATTCGAACGCGGGCTCGAACTAGCTCGAAAATTAAAATCAAAACTGCAAGATATTGAAAATAAAGTCGAAAAAATAAAAAAGAAGTTCGATGCAGAGGATAGTAGCGGGAAGTAAAATACCTTATCATAGTTTTATCTAGAAATTTATGGACGGCACCCCCACATTACTCGGAGAGATTTTTGCCAGCGTTCAACATCGGATGAAAGAGGACAATCTCGCATCATACGAAGAATACATGGAGCTTGTTGACGGGGTCATTATCGAATTCGTCGATGCGGGGAAAATGACGGAAGACGAGGATACCCCCGCCTTGCGCGAGGGACTGGAGAAAATGTATTGGCAGCAGGAGTCTGAACGAGGGGAGGAAGACTCGGAGATCAAAGACAACCACCATGAGTAAGCATATATTGCGAAAACTTCAGCAATCATACGCTGAACTCCAGACGGCTCGCCAGGAGGCGTATGTATTTTCTCAGGAGGCGCTTCGGCTTTCTAAACAGGCGATATTTTATCTGCACGAAAACAAACATAAAGAGGCCAGCCATGCTCTGCGGGATGCGGAAAAGAGACTGAAAAAGTTACAGAAAATTTGGCGCACGTTTGACAGAATCCGGTATGAAGGCAGTACGCACGCGGCGCTCGAAGAGTATGCGGAGGCAAAGACCTACTATGTATTCGTTGAAAAAGGGCGAATCAACGAAGTGAAAGATTTCGAAGTATCCGACGAAGAATATATCGGCGGACTAGCCGATGTGACCGGCGAACTAGTCCGTCGTGTCGTCATGCTGGCCACCAATCACGATGGAGCGGGAGTGGATTTTATTCATGGTACCGTTGAAACTATCGTTGAGCATCTTCTCGGATTCCATCTCACAGGGCATTTGCGGCAGAAGTTTGACGATGCAAAACGCAATCTGCACAAGATAGAAGATATCAGATACCAGCTCAAGCGACAATAGGGTTTTAATTATTGGCAATCGATACCCCGGAGTACCGGGGGGCTTTATTTTATTACTCACCTATGGTATACTACGTGTGAAACCCAACGCAAAAAATGGAGGAAAGAGGGAAACAAACACGTCATCGAAACATCGCCATCCTGCTTCTTGCGGGTATTTTGATAGTGGGAGCTGTTTTCGTTATGAGCCTGCTTGAACTATGGAAAGCTGCGCACGACGTCGGGGCATCCCAATCATTTATGTTACCGACTGCTTCACTCACGGCGTCTTTTACATTTGTTGTTGCGGTTGCGATTTTTTTTAGACTTCGTCTTGGCATAGTCCGATCTGCACGGTGGCACGGTAATGGTGCAGGTGCTTCAGGAAAGAGGGGATTAAGTCTGGTAGAGACACTCATCACCGTAGGCATACTTGCAACGGTAGGCGTTGCACTTCTCGGCACCCTGGTCTCAAGCTTTACGCTTTTGGGACGGGCGAAATTGCGCGTGTTAGCGACGGCTGTAGCGACGCGGCAAATGGAGATTCTCCGAAATATGCCCTATGCAAGCCTTGGCACCACGACAGGATGGCCGAGTGGAAATATTTCTTCTACGCAGACTGTGAGTGAGGGTACCAACAGTTTCACCGTAAAGACCCGCGTGGATTATATTGACGACCCTTTCGACGGGAACGCCCAGGGGACGATTCCCGGTAAGCCACGCGACACCGCCCCGACTGATTACAAGCGGGCAGAAGTAACCATACAGTGGGGTAAAAATGAAAGTGTCCAACTTTCATCCCGTTTTGCTCCTCCCGGGGTCGAAGCTGACACGGGCACCGGTTCACTTTTTATTCACGTCTTTGGCGCCTACTCTCAGCCGATTCCAAATGCAGATGTGCACATTACGAATACAGCGCTGACCCCGCACATTGATATTGCTAATATTACAGATCTGAATGGCGACCTGCAGATTGTCGGTCTTCCCCCGAGCCAGGGTAGCTATCATATTGTAGTGTCAAAACCCGGGTACTCAACCGATCAAACGTATCCGCCGTCGGCCCAGCTCCCAAATCCCATGCTTGCTGACGTGTCGGTGAATGCCGGCGATGTTACTCCACTTAGCTTTTCGATTGACGTGACAAGCACGTTGTCAGTACAGACTCTCGCTCAGGATTGTTCAAATGAGGCGCTTGTCAATTTCAGCCTTCAGGGCACGACGAAGCTCATGGGCACGAATCCCGATACGCCGAAATATTCTCAGACGCTTCAAACTGACGCAAATGGATTAAAAAATATCACTGACCTAGAATGGGATACTTACACGCTTCTTCTTCAGGAACCGTCTAAGGATATCGCTGGTTATATCCCATATGGTCCGTTGAATATCCTGCCGAACACGCAGACGACCCTGACGCTCATCCTTGCTCCGAATTCTGCAAACTCCCTACTCGCTACGGTTCGTGACGCAAGTACGAAGCAAACTATTAATGACGCCCAAGTTCGACTCACTAAAACCGGATTTGATCAGACGAAGGTTACCGGGAGGGGGTTTTTTACCCAGACGGATTGGTCGGGTGGTCAGGGGCAAAGCGATTTTACCGATGCGACAAAATATTCTGCTCAAGACGGAAATATTGACGGGACATCAACGACAGGGCAGATTTCACTTTCCACAACGTCAACAACTCCTGCATTTACTGAAGATTTCGCCTCTGCTGCAAATAAAGATGCCAGCGCGACGACGGCGCGCTGGGACGGCGATGGCATTCTTGAGATTGCCAAAAGCGGTTCCGATTATCTGGCAAACGGCACGGCTCAGTCAATAAAACTGAATCCTACGAGCGGGTCAGTAATGTCCGCCACGCTCACCGCATCTGAGCAACTTCATGGACAGACTATTATTTACTCGCTTTCAAATGATGGGGGGAGCACCTTTACCCAAGTGACACCTGGCGTGGAATTGACTTTTCCTCTCGCGGGAAATGATCTTCGTTTTCGCGGCGACCTGTCTACTAGTGATCCATCTACTACTCCTCAGATTACACAAATACACATCGCATACACAGTCATTGCATATCAGCCGAGCGGAAACCTTGAATCATCAACATTTGACACAGGATCAGCGAGTGACTTTTCTATACTTTCATGGAACCCTGCTTCCGCACCGCCGGAAACTGGAGCGGGTGCGCTTCGTTTTCAAATTGCGGCGAATAATGACAAAACAACCTGGAACTATATCGGTCCTGACGGCACCTCGTCAACGTACTTTACGGCAAGCGGGGCTGATGTTCCCGCCATTCTCGACGGGAATAGGTACATCCGTTATCGGATATTGCTCGGAACGGTAGACAGTTTTTATACGCCTGTCGTCAGCAACATCTCAATCGGGTACACGTCTGGATGCACGCCCCCGGGGCAGGCGTTTTTTTCCGGCCTTGATGCCGCGACTTATACCATTGATGTCACTCAGCCATCCTATCAGCCTCTGACTACTACAGCTGTCGTCAATGGGGACACGATACAGAGTATTTCACTTACGCACTTATAGCATATGAAAAGCGCACATCGGGGATTTACATTTATTGAAATCATGATTACGCTGGCCATCGCTTCAATTGTCGCGGTAATGGTTTCTTCGTTCTACTCCGAAGGCTTGAGGATATGGAGAATGAACAAGTCGCAGATTGATGCCCAAAACCAGGCTCGCGCGGCGCTTAACACACTGGTTACCGAGCTGAGGGAAATGGCACGCGCTGATAATGGCGCGTATCCGTTGGAGTCTGCACAGCAGAATTCGGTCATTTTTTACAGTAATGTCGATGCTGACTCCGCTAATGAACGTGTGAGGTACTTTTTGAGCGGGACTGATCTAAGAAAAGGGATTATCAATCCAGTCGGAACTCCCGCTACGTATCCTGCCGCAAATGAGACTGTAACTGTCGTCGCAAAAGATATTGTCAACACGACTCCAATTTTCTATTACCACCCAGATACCTACACTGGAAGTGAGGCGCCGATGACATACCCGATTTCTCTCGCCGATGTTCGACTTATACGCATCAACCTATCCGTTGACACAAACGTCAATGAACTGCCTGCGTCAACAGTAATTGAAACAGCGGTCTCATTGAGAAACCTAAAAGATAATTTATGATATCGCTAGTTTGCCGTTATTTCAGGAAAAAATCGTATCCGCGGGGCGTCCAACTCATTACGGCGCTGATGATTGTTTTCGTTATTGGTGTCTTTGGCGTGGCGACCGCGCAATATATCACGAATGAATTTCACCTTGCCAGTTATAAAATTGATCGTGACACCGCAATGGAGATTGCTGAGTCGGGTGCGGAATATTACCGCTGGCATCTTGCGCACGTTCAGGATGATTTCAAAGATGGTACGGGGGTTACAGGCCCGTATGTTCATGATTACTATAACGCCCAGGGGGTGCGTATCGGCCAGTTTAGTCTCACTATTACCCCGCCGCCGACAGGTTCAACTGTTGTAACCATTGCCTCTACGGGATATTTAATTAAAAGCCCGGACCTAAAGCGCACGGTCACTATCCAAATGGGTATTCCGTCATTCAGCCAATACGCTGTTGTGGCGAATGATGTTATGCGTTTTGGAACGGGAACAGAGGTGTTCGGACCGATACATTCTAACTTTGGAATTCGTTTTGACGGGTTAGCCCATAACCTTGTGACAAGCTATGTTGCTCAATATCAGGATCCTGACCATGTCGGAGGTCCGGAATTTGGCGTACACACACATATTTCTCCTGTTGACCCATACCCCCCGGCGGCGGCCCCAAATAGGCCGGATGTGTTTGCCGCAGGCAGATCATTCCCAGCTTCTTATGTCAATTTTACCGGGATAACAGTCGATTTGGGCAGAATGCAGACTGACGCTACTGCAAGTGGGATAGCATTGCCGCTTTCAGGCGTTAATGGATACCATGTCAAGATAAATCCCAACGACACCGTTGATATTACGATGGTAAGCACATTGGCAACTTGCCAATACAGAACGGGCGGCAGATGGTATTCGGTAGCTGATATTAATTCCATCGGCTCTGAAACATCATTCACTTATAAAGGACGTTCTTCGCTGGGTATTCCCTTTCCCGCAAATGGCATTATCTTCCTGAGTGATGACGCATGGGTAGATGGGAACATGAACGGTGGACATCTAACGATTGTGGCGGCCAAGGACCCGCTGGCTTCCGGAACGGCGAATATTTTTATCAATAATAATCTTACGTACACGAACTATGATGGATCCGATACCCTGGGCTTAATAGCTCAACAAAATATTGGCGTGGGGTATTACAGTGCCGATATATTAAGAATAGATGCTGCGGTAATCGCGCAGAAAGGATGGGTTCGAAGATATTATTACCCGCCGCGCACAGCGAGTACATGGAATCCGGCGAACTGCAACCAGTACGTTTATCGTAACACTATCACAACCTTCGGTTCGATCGCCACAAACCAACGCTATGGTTTTGCATACACTGACGGAACGGGGTATCAAATACGAAATCTTACTTTTGACGAGAAGCTTCGCTTTGCTCCGCCGCCCTCATTTCCCACCACCGGCAAATATTCCATTATTTCCTGGCAGGAAAAGTAAGAGCGTGGAACTATAATTTACTGGCTATCACAACGTCATGCGTTGTGGGTAGTTTGTGTTGACAAAAATATCTGCAGGAGCTACGCTGCCATGTCGGGAAATAGTTCTTTACCAACGAGGGGAATCGAGCGGTTCTAAACAAGGCTCTTCAAAAAAGAGACTTATCATTAACGGACCACTCATATGTCGCACAATGAGATGGTCCTGGCAGGCGCGCTACTTGTCCTTCTTGTAGCACGACGACCCAGGACACACACCAAGAGATCCAAGGGGTTTCTGAGTGTTGCGGCGATAGTGATCGAGTCTGCCTTTTTCTTCGGCGGTCTCATACTTGTTCTCCTCGGACTACGGTAACGGATGGGCTC
Source organism: bacterium (assembly GCA_021815445.1). GTDB lineage: Bacteria > Patescibacteriota > Patescibacteriia > UBA10025 > UBA10025 > JAKAGM01. The sequence continues at coordinate 248,735 of JAKAGM010000001.1, forward strand.
TCATACACGGGTATGGGAGCTTTCTTGTTTCTTGACACTTGACTTTTAATCCTGACCTGCGTACACTGATTTTCTACAAGGTATGTACGGATCATTTTTCATCATGTTTGCGGCGCTGCTATGGAGTCTTGACACACTACTCCGCAAACCGCTGACTGACCATCTCATGAGCTCGACGATAGTATTCTACGAGCATCTTTTCGGGTTCATCCTGCTTTTACCCTTTCTCATCCGCTCGGCGCGAAAGTTTCTCCAACTCAGTAGACGAGAGTGGTTTAGCGTTCTTTTTATAGCTGTAGGTGGGTCTGCTCTGGCAACGTACTTTTTTACCGCTTCATTCCAATTCGTGTCACCCTCGGTCTCCATCCTTTTACAGAAAGTCCAGCCGATCATCGCTATAGTGATGGCGTCGATGCTCCTCAAGGAAAAGATGGCTAAATCATTTTGGGTGTGGGCCCTTGTTTCTCTCATCGGGGGTTACTTTATCTCATTCCCTAATGGTATACACGATCTTACCGTCCATCAGGCAAAAGGCATCTTCTTCGCTCTTATTGCGGCATTTCTTTGGGGGGGATCAACGGTGATGGGCAGGCATCTTATTCGTAAGCTGACATTTCCGACAGTCACTGCCCTCCGTATTAGCGTCGCACTTGTTTTTCTCGCTTTTTTTGTCACAGCGCAAAGAACACTCGGCGAGCTTGCAAAAATCTCGGGGAGAGATGTGCTTTCTCTCGTTTTGATTACGCTTTTTACCGGAACAGGGGCCCTGTTGATTTACTACTATGGACTTAAGTCGACAAAAGCTTCCGTTGCAACTATTGCTGAGCTTTTCTTTCCGTTATCCGCAGTGGTCGTCAATTGGATTTTCCTTCATGAGACATTGGTCACCATGCAGATATTGGGGGGCGTCATTCTGCTCCTCGGCATGTACATGGTGCAAAAGACAGGGCGGCGCCCGGTGAAAGATACTCCGCAAGCTCATGAACCGTCACCGGTATCCCACTAGAGGCCATTTACACCTTCCTATGATTTGTGGATTGAGTGTATCCACACTATTTTGGGTAGTTACTCTCATGGAGAAAAGGGGATCTCTCACTGTTGCGCGAAGGGGTTCTTCGGCTTCGCGTTGCTCGTCTTCAGGACGAAAATCAACCCGTTAGGAGTAATTGCATAAACCTAGGAGGTCTCTCGCTTTTCGCTCGAGATTGAAGGTCAAGTTTGCTTCGCTCACTTGACCTTCGGTTTTTATTCGGGTATACTGATATTAGGGGGTTTAAGACTGAAAAGAGGGGATTTCCGACCCCCTAGAACGCACTATATGCTCGTAGAAACGCTTCAAGAGCCTATCCGCGTGGTTTGCGACTTTGATAAGGAAAAAGTCCGTCCTTTAGCGTTTTTACGGGCTGGAAGACGGTATGATATCAAAAGGGTGAACTTGATATACCGGAAACGGTTGGGGACGCGGTTCGTTTGGTGTTTTGCGGTATCCGACGGCGCCAACACATACGGATTGACCTACGACCCTGAGACGCTCCTATGGAGCTTGACCGAGATACAAGTAGAGGGGTAATACCGTAACTGCCAATGGGTATGTCATTCCCGCGCATCATCATGCATATAGATATGAATTCATACTTCGCCTCTGTCGAACAGCAGGCGAATCCTGCGCTGCGCGGAAAACCCGTGGGTGTCGTTGCAACCATGACGCCTCACGGGTGCATTATTGCATCATCGAAAGAGGCAAAGGCCGTCGGTATTAAAACTGGCTGCCGAGTGGATGAAGCGTTTTTTCTTTACCCGGCAGTCAGACTAGTTCAGGTAGACCCGCCGAAGTACCGTTCGACAACTGAGAAAATTTTCTCCATCCTCCAAAGATACTCGGAGGATATAGAGCCGTATTCCATCGATGAAGCATTTGTCAACCTCACCGGCTATGCAAAGTCGTTTAACGAAGCGGTAAGGATCGGCCATGAGATCAAGCGGCAGATTTTTACTGAGGCGGGGGAATGGCTGACCAATTCTATCGGCATCGCGCCGACGCGGTGGCTGGCAAAATTCGGGTCTGACATTTGTGAGAAAGGCGGGATTATTGTACTGCACAAAGAAGACGTACGCAGATATCTAGCCGGGCGTGAACTTACCGAAGCATGGGGGATTGCTGAACGGACGGCGTATAAACTTAACTGTCTCGGCATCACCACTCTTGACGAGCTTGCGGCGTACTCCCCATACGAATTGCAAAGGGTTTTCGGTATACGCGGGTACGAGCTTTGGGCGAATGTTAACGGTGTTGAGGTATCGAGCCTTCGCTTAGCAGATAATGGTTATCAGGTACCTAAATCCATCGGGCATTCACATGTACTCCGTAAACAAACTCGCAATATCACATTTCATCGCGCTGTGATGATGCGTCTTGCAGAACGTACGGGCCGGAAGCTTCGATCACTTGGTCTCCGCGCAAACGGCATCTTTGCCCACGCGGGACTCCATGAAGGCGGGCATACGGGTGAAAGTCGCAAGCTCGACAGGCCTATCGAAGGTGGGGAGGAAATTTTTCGACTTTCCTGGGGCATGGTAGAAAAAAGCATCCGCCTGTCAGCGCCATCATTCCTGAGTCTTGGCGTTTTTCGCTTGTCACCGGATACCGGGCAGCGGTCTCTTTTGCCCACCGTAGAGAACACGGTCCTCTCTCGGGCGCTCGACGCTATCAATGACCGTTTTGGAGAAGAAACAATAGTGCGGGGGACATTGTTCGGTCTTGAAGGCGACCATGCCCCTGACCGTGTCGGGTTTCGAAAGACGGTTGAACCAGATAGCCGCGGATTGCTTGCTGCATACAAAGAAGAGCAGCGGGAAAGTCGAGATATTTCCTATGAAAAAAGCGAGTAGGTGTGATATACTTAAGTAGGTTAGCTGACATAAATTTTTTCATGACCGAACGGAAATCATTTTACTACGGACTGGCTCTCTTTCTGGGGACCGTGTTCGGAGTCGGTATTTTTGGATTACCATACGCGGCGAGACAAGCGGGGTTCTGGATTGTTGTTGGCTACTGCGCACTCTTTGCTGGAATCGTATACCTTGTGCACAGGTACTACGCTGAAATTATCCTCGCGACTCCCGGAAAACACCGGTTTCCGGGATATACGGGCTACTGGCTCGGCGGGCGCTGGAAAGCTGTAGCGGTGATTACGACCCTGGTAGGCTTCTACGGAACGCTTCTCGCGTACATTATTGTCGGCGGGACCTTCCTGTCATCATTAATTCATGTATCCCAAAATGTAGGCGTAGGTCTTTTTTTCGTACTCGGGTCAGGGCTCATTTTCCTCGGGCGCAAATCGATCGGCAAAATCGACCTCGTCCTTCTTAGCATCCTCGTTCTTGTTGTTATTGCCGGGAGCATACTTGGCTGGGGCAACCTTCACCTGCAGAACCTGTCCCCGGTCCATCTGCAACAGATCATGTTTCCCTATGGTTTGGTCTTTTTCGCTTTTTGGGGAGGTTCAATCATCCCGGAACTTCGCGACATAACCCAGTCGAGAACCGTTTTTATGAAAGTTCTCCTCGTAGGAGCCGTCGTTTCATTTTGTGTGTATGTATTTTTCACTTTTTTTATTTTTAGCATCACGGGTTCGTCGACGAGCGAAGAGGGCCTCAAGAGTTTGGAGCTCTTTCTGGGCCACCGCGCTGTTGTCGTAGGATATATCATCGGCTGTATTACGACATTTACTTCTTTCCTTTCACTCGGGTACGTCCTTAAGAAAATTTACTCACATGACTTTCATCTGTCAAAAACAGGATCGTGGGCTCTGGTGTGTGCTGTTCCGCTGGTGCTACTTTTTATCGGCTTGCATCAGTTTCTGGGTATCATTGCGTTTATCGGGACAATTGTCCTTGGAATTGACGCCATGCTACTCTTACTCATGTACAGACGTTATCAGCAGCGGAGAGATGGCGATCGCGGGCCTTCGCTGATTATGTACATTACAGCTGCGCTTTTAGCCATAGGCGTTGCGAGCGAGATTATCTCCTCTGTCATCAAATTGAAATTATGAGCGACATCATACGAGTTCGTTTTGCACCGTCGCCGACGGGCCTCATGCACATCGGCAATTTACGGGCTGCATTATTTAACTTCCTTTTTGCTCGTCACGGGAAAGGAACCTTTATTTTACGCATTGAAGACACTGACAAGACTCGATACGTTCCCGAATCACTGCCTAATATTCTTGAAGCCCTCGATTGGTATGGGCTGAATGTTGATGAGGGACCGTTCATGGATTCGAATGGCAAAGTTGCAGAAAGAGGGGACAGTGGCCCCTACACCCAGTCAAAAAGACTACCTATATACCGACGTTATGCAAATGAACTCGTAGAGAAAAAAGTTGCGTATCCGTGTTTCTGCACGCCTGAACGTCTCGAGCAAGTGAGACATGAGCAGTCGAAAAGGAAAGAGGCGCCGAGGTATGACAAACGTTGCCGTGTGATGGACCTAGTTGAACGGGAACGTAACATAAAAAGCGGAATTCCAATGGTTATCCGACTCGCGATGCCGACCTCCGGTATTACCGAGTTCAACGATCTCATCAGGGGTACCGTGAAGTTCGAGAACTCATCCATTGACGACCAGGTGCTGCTCAAGTCAGACGGCTATCCGACATACCATCTTGCCAACGTTGTCGATGACCATCTGATGCGCATTTCCCATGTGATACGCGCCGAGGAGTGGTTGCCGTCGACTCCCAAACACCTCGTACTCTTTAAAGCGTTCGGTTGGAATCCGCCGCACTACGCCCATTTGCCCATGATACTCGGTAATGACCGGACAAAGCTTTCTAAACGGCATGGGGCTGTGCCGGCGCTTAATTACCGTGATTTAGGGTTTCTGCCCCAGGCCGTTGTTAATTATATCGCACTTCTTGGGTGGAACCCAGGCGGAGAGCGGGAATCTTATTCAGTCAGCGAACTTGTTGATTTATTTTCGCTTAATAAGGTAAACAAAGCTCCCTCAATATTCGACCTGCAAAAACTCATATGGATGAATGGCATCCACATCAGGAGCATGTCGCCCGAACAACTAGTTCCATATGTGCGCTGGTTCTTGTCAAAGCTCCCATCTGATGAGTATGATGTTGACGATGCGACAGTCGCAAAGGTATTGACTGTCATCCAGGACAGAATCCCTACACTTGCCGATATAGCACAATGGGGAAGTTTCTATTTTAAGCGTAAAATATCATACACAAAAGGGGAATTGGCCAACCTGGGGAAGGAACCCGTCAGAAGCTCAAGTCCAACCGACAGTACCAAGAAGACCGAGGAGGCTCTTAAGTTTGCGTTAAATGTACTTGAGGGGGTGTCTAACCTAACTTTCACCCCGTTGGAATTGCGCGAAAACTTCATGAAGATGATGCAGGCAGAAGGTAAGGTAAATAAAGACGTTCTTCCTTTCTTACGGTACACGATATCAGGCAGTACTGTGAGTGCGGATGTCTTTGACATGATGGCATGCCTGGGAAAGGAGAGGACGCTTAAAAGGGTGGAGGAAGCGCTCATGATCCTTAGGACTTGAAAAAAAGCGCGAAGTGTGCTACAATATGACCGTTCGAAGATTTGATGCTGTATGCACAATGATTTCCAAATATAAACAAAAACGAGTTATAACACTGGGGGTATGCCTGACGTTATTGATAGTCGGGTCTGTTGTGTTTGCAATCCGGAGCAGCGCGCAGGAAGCTTCAAACCCGCCAGATACCTCGGCGAAGGCCCAATACGACCAGCTTAATCAGCAAATCGAGGAAAAAAAGCTACAGCTTCAGGATCTCAACAACAAGATTAATCAGTACCAGGATAGCATTAAGGTGAAACAGCAAGAGGCGCTTTCACTTCAGGGTGAGATTGCGCTCATAGACGACCAGGTCAGTCAAACAAACACGGATATTGACCGGATTAAAGTGGAGCTGGAACGTACAGATCTTGAAATAAAGCAACTCGCACTCCAAGTCGAACAAAAAAAACAGCAAGTCACCGTGCTCAATGAAAGGCTAGGGGATTACATCCGGCTCCTCAACCAGTACGACGGGGAGAGTGGGCTTCGAATACTGCTCAGTGAGGGTTCAATTTCGGATTTTTTTGACCGTGTTCAATACTCCGAAGATGTACAACAAAAGATAAAAGACAATCTGGTAGACGTGAGAAAGGGGAAAGAGGCTTTACAGGAAGAGCAAAGCGCCCAGGAAGCTAAAAAAGGCGAGCTTGCTTCGTTAAACGATCATTTGACGCAAAGTATTCAGAACCTCAAAGACCAGCAGTCGTATAAGACCGATCTCCTGAATAAAACAAAGGATAACCAAAGTGTCTTCGAGGATTTGCTGACACAAGCGCAGGTTGAACAAAAGCAAGTTGATGCGGAAATTTCATCAACAGAGGAGCGTGCGCGCCAAAAACTTGCCCAGGAAGGGTCTAAGTTATTGGATTCGGTCGCGGCGCTGTCATGGCCCGTCAGCCCGCGCAATGGAATCAGTGCGTACTTTCATGACCCAACCTACATTTTTCGAAGGTACTTTGAGCATCCGGCTATCGACATTCCTACACCGCAGGGAACTCCTATCCTTGCACCGGCGGACGGGTATGTATCACGAGCCAAGAATGCTGGGATGGGATACAGTTTTATCATGATAATCCATAATAACCAAATCTCCACGGTATACGGCCACGTCAGCAAGATTGAGGTTACTGAGGACCAATACGTCAGACGCGGAGACGAAATAGGCCTCAGCGGGGGGATGCCGGGTACTCCTGGAGCTGGCCAAATGACCACCGGGTCACATTTGCATTTTGAGGTGCGCCTCAATGGTCTTCCTGTAAATCCGCTGGATTATCTTCCAAAGATTTAATTGGAGTGTCTTTCTAAGTACGTTGCGGGGGACTGAACGTTGCTAGTTTTGACTATAATAGTATGTGTCGCACAATATATCTTAGACGTCACTTGAGATTGCGGTAAATAATAGTCGCTAAAGTCTCAATAAAGCGAGCAGTACCAGCATGTACGCTATTTGGACTAGCACGCCGGGCGTAAAAGGTATCTCGTGCTGGATTTTCTCGTGAAACTTCCGGAAAGGCGCGAAAATTCTTTTGAGTGAGACATGATGCCTGGTGAGCGTGAGAATATCTGGGAGTATGGATCCAGTAACTCCGAAACAGATTGCTAACAGGGCTGATGGATGGAGCGCTATAAATGCCAACACAAGAAGCGCTGGGGCGGTGAGATCGGGCCAGAAAACGATGAAATCCCTAATATGTATTCTCTGCGGAACCGGATAGTTCCAATGTGGTATTGCGTCGAGCAGAAAATGGCTTGTGAACCCTAACGCAAAAGATAACCACGGTGAGCTGACCTTCGCTCCTATTACGGCACCTGTAAGCGTATGGGCAAGGAGCAGCATATGCTATTTGTAATATACCCTGTCGAGAATACGGACGTCTATGTACTCACGAGGAGGACTTGCCTTAAAGCGTTCGTTCCAAATCTTGACGAAGTTACTATATTGAGATGCGAGATCGTTTTCCATTGAAAAATATATTTGCCAACCGTCCTTTGTTTTAAGGTGGATTTCAAAAGGTATGCCCGTGGGAAGTACCCACTGACTGATTTGAATGCCAGTCTGTTGGGGCAACTTCTGTGATGTATCGATCACGAAGCGCATTGTGCCGGGTGTCACGAGACTATCCCCTACCCTCATAGCACGAGACGTGTCTTCCTGGACAATGTTAATAAGGGCTGGATCGGTTGATTCTGATAATCGTTCCTCAGATAACTGGCCATTTTCCTCAATAAAGAAATAACGGCCGTCAATTTGAAGTACACCAACTGGTTTTTTTTCGGTGTAAGAAACTTCGAGAGTATGCAGTAGCTTTTTTCGAATTGTAAGTTTTTGAAAGCTATATTGCTCGGATAGCTTGTTGCGCAACTCATTCGTAGAAAAAGAAAAAAGATTGTTCTGCCTCAAAACAATCAAATGCCGCGAATTAACTTGATTTAATACGATTTGCCTAATTTTGTTATTAGACTCAGGAGTGCCGCCATTAATATCGATAGTTGTGACCGTGAATAGCGGAGAATAGAGCAAGCCATACAGCACTCCAAGGGCAACTACTGTGAAAATCAGAAAAAATAAACTAAGGTTACCGGCAATTAGTGATGTAAACGAGCCTCTTTGAAAAAGCGGGTTTCGATACATTGGACTGCGAGTTTCCGTCCTCTGCGTAATAAGAGCTTTGTTTCTGAAATCCCAACGCATACTGCGTTTATCTGTTTATGGATGGAGCGCGCGGTTCCGCCATTACCGCTTATGCCACTCCTCACTAGGCCTGTATTGGCGGGTAAGCTTGCTTTTTTCGCGGTGTCGCTCAATTGCGTGAGTTATCAGCTCGTCGAGCAAGTCAGAATATGAAACGCCTGTAGCTTCCCAAAGTTTTGGATACATGCTGATGTCGGTAAACCCAGGGATAGTATTTGCCTCATTGACCCATATGCGGCGTCCGCGGACAAGGAAATCAACACGCGCCATGCCGCAAAGATCCAAGGCCTTAAACGCTCGTATCGCCATTTCACGTACAATTTTGCTTTGCTTTCGAGAGAGTTTTGCGGGGATAGTTGCTTGAGATTTCCCGTCGACATATTTTGCGTCATAATCATAGAACTCATTTGATGAAATTATTTCTCCGGGTACGGACGAACGTGGGGCGTTATTTCCAAGCACGGAACACTCAATGTCGCGCGCATTTTCAATACTTTTTTCAACTACTACTTTGCGATCATAAGCAAAGGCCTTTTTGATCGCACTATTTATTTGTTTTACGGTATGCACTTTTGAAATCCCGACAGATGAACCCATATTTGCCGGTTTTACAAAGAGTGGGTAGCCGATCTTTTTCATTTCACGCAAAATATATTTTTTTTGATGTCGCCATTCCCAAAAGGTAAAGGAGATGAACTGAACTATGGGAAGTCCAGCCACCAAAAATAGGCGCTTCATGATGTCTTTATCCATAGCTACCGCAGACCCTAGCACTCCCGCCCCTACATAAGGGATGTCGGCAAGCTCGAAGAGGCCCTGTATAGTTCCATCTTCACCAAGCGGCCCATGGAGCACGGGGAAAATAACGTCAAGTTTCCTGGTAGACGGTTTTTTTCCTGAAGCCGTTGGAACAAGCGTTCGTATTTTTGGATCCGGGACGAGAGTCAGCTCTGGTCGAATATCCGTATCATAAGCATGTGTCGTGAGGAGAGGAAGCGCGTCGGTCGAGGAAAGCCATTTACCTTCTTTCGTGATGCCAATAGGTACGATGGTATATTTTCTCTTGTCAAGAGATTTAATGACTGACCTCGCGGAAACCAAAGACACCTCATGTTCTCCCGACCTGCCACCAAAGATGACTCCTACAGTAATTTTTTCTCTTCGTTTGGACATAGGTTATACGATTACCCTCGGCAGCAAGGGATTTATTCTGGTTACCACCTCATAATTTATTGTTTGGATTTGATTTGCCATCATATCAGCAGAAACGAGCTTCCCAGATTGAACGCCAATAATTACGGCTGGGTCCCCTTCCTTTACGCTGGTAGCATGAGAAACGTCCACCATCATCATGTTCATACATACACGACCGAGAACCTTTGCTATGCGCCCGTGAATGAGCACATACCCGCCATGAGAGAATTTACGGTCAACTCCGTCCCAGTAGCCGACAGGCAAAACAGCGATACGCATCCTTTTTTTTGATCTGTAGTCGCAACCATACCCGACACAGGTATTCTGTGGTATTGATTTTACCTGGATTATCGTCGTTTTCCAAGAGAGGACGGGGATAAGTGAGCACCAAGGATAGCGTCGGTGTATTAATCCGTCAGTACGCGATACCGAAGTAAGCCCGTAGAGTGAGATGCCGATACGCGCCATTGAGAAATGACTTTGCTGATTCAGGATGGTTGACGCGCTGCAGCCGGCGTGACAGATTGGAATAATGATCCCATGCTTTTTGCAATGATTCAAAATAAGTCCGAGGGATTTGATCTGAGCATTTGTAAAAGATTGGTTGACATTTTCCGAATCCGCAAAATGGGTATACAGCCCCTCTAATTCAACATATGGGAGCTTGTGCACCGAGCGGATAAATTTGAGACTGTCCTCAGGTCTTACGCCAAGGCGTGTAGTCCCGGTATCTATTTTTACATGAACAATTGCGCGTGTTTTGAGTTTTTGTGCAATTTTGGATATGCGGCGGGCAGCTGCAAGATTGTATACTGGCAAAGCAATTTTTTTACGTATACTATCAGGAATGTGATCAATTTGACTGATATAGCTTAAGACAAGGATTCTCGACCATATCCCCTGCTTGCGCAAATCAAGCGCTTCCTGACTGCTTGCTACTCCGAACCACCTAACGCCAGCATCTTGTGCGATATGCGCGACGATTCTCATGTCATGGCCGTAGGCATTTGATTTTACCACAGCCATCAGTGACGATGTACTTGAGCGCAAAATTCGCTGGAACATGCCGATGTTGTGTTTGAGGGCGCTCTGAGATATCTCGATCCAGGTCAGAGCATGCTGTGCAGCACTTCGAGGTTTCATGTAGGCTTAGAAATAGATTTTTTTGACCCCATATAAGGCCTAAGCACCTCTGGTACTGCGATTGTTCCATCTTTTTGTTGGTAATTTTCCAGAATGCTAATCAGTGTGCGCGGTGTCATCGCTGTTGCATTTAAAATATACGGGAAGACGGTGGCGTTTTCTTTGTTTCGAAATTTGATATTGTTCCTCCTGGCCTGATAATCGGTACAGTTAGAAGCAGAATGGGTTTCGCGGTATGTCTGCTCAGACGGCAGCCAGCATTCAAGATCGATGACCTTAGCGGACGGCTTCGGCAGGTCACCCGTACATACTGAGAGCAGATGGTACGGGAGGCCTAGCGATTTGACCAGCCGTTCTTGTATGCTGACCAGCCGCTCGAATTGATCCCACGACGAATCTGGTGCCGAAAGTACCACCATTTCAAGCTTATCGAACTGATGGACTCGAAGGATCCCTTTAGTGTCTTTTCCGTAACTTCCCGCTTCGCGCCTGAAACACGTAGAATATGCAGCATACGACAAAGGGATGGATTCTGCAGGAAGTATTTCCCCGCTATGATAAGGAACCAGTGCGTGTTCACCTGTGCCGACGAGGAAGAGGTCGTCGTCGGGAAGATAATACGCCTCCCCACCGGCAGTATATGAGTCATAGCCAGTATTTTCCATTGTTTGGCGTTTTACCAGCACCGGTGGTATGAATAAAGTAAATCCTTCATTTGTCAGCTGTTCGATCGCATAGTGTAGTAACGCAAACCAAAGAAGTGCGCCGTCCCCCTTGAGATAACCAAATCTTGTTCCGCTAACTTTTGCAGCGCGTACAGTATCGATAATGTCCAGACGCTGGGCAAGCGTCATGTAATCCAGGGGCTGGAAGGCGAAGGAAGTTTTTTTACCAACTGTCTTGATGACAACGTTATCACGATCTGATTTTCCTACAGGGACATGATCAGCGGGAATATTTGGAAGACCGTATAACAGCAATTTGCGCTTATTCGCCAACTGTTCGAGTTTTTTATCCTCCATTTTTTCTTTTGCAGACCACTTAGCAATCTCTTTCAGCTTGGTCGATTTCTCCTTTGGCGTAAGATTTTTAATTGTCTTGTTGAATGTGTTCTTTTTGGACTGTAATTCCTCCAATGACTGCAGAACCTTCCTGTATTCCTTATCAATACTTATAATATCCGCCACAACGGTCTTATCAACGTTTCTCAATTGAAGCTTCTCCATCGCCTCTTTTAGGTTTGCGCGCAAGTATGCAATATCGATCATACGCTATTTATTGAATTGGAGGCGGGCTATGATGCTCGGCCCGACCTAGAAAATACAGCGTAATAAGGGCTACAGAAGTCGCTATAATTGCCGCTGTATAATATCCGATACCTACCGCGAGCCCTATAGCGGCAACAACCCAAATAGTGGCGGCGGTTGTCAGCCCAAAAACCGAATTACGACCTTGGAATATAGCGCCTGCCCCCAAAAACCCCACCCCCGTAATGGCTTGGCTTGCTATCCTGCTTACTGCCGATGGATCAGAAAATGAGCTTAGCTTGATCGCGATAATCATCATTAGCGTCGTACCGAGACCTACCAGAATATTCGTCCTTAGCCCTGCCGGCTTGTGGATATGTTCGCGCTCAAGCCCTATGAGGCCCGCGCATACAACTATAGTAATTATCCTTATAAGAATCACCATGGTTGTCAGTTCGCCCATATATTATTGTACTGGTTAATTGAATTGAATGTTTTAGAGTTCGAGTTGCCCGGATATAGTCTGCAGGGCTTGAAGTACGTTAGCAACATGTTCGTCGATAGACAATCCAAGCTCGACGGCTCCCTGTTGAATCTCGGAACGATTTATCTGTCGTGCGAATGACTTGCTCTTCAGCTTCTTTTTCACAGATCGAACATCGACTTCGGATAGCTTTTTATTCGGTTGTATGAGAGCTATCGCAATGATAAAACCACAAAGCTCGTCGACGGCGAATATGACTTTTTTCGCCCGAGTGTCGCGAGGTTCACACGTATGAGGCGCGTGAGCACGTATTGTAGAAATAATTTCGTCAGGATAACCGCGTTGTCGGAGGATCTCGGATCCCCGGAAGGGATGATCATCAAGACTGGGAAACTTTTCATAGTCAAAGTCATGCAAAAGCCCGACAATCCCCCACCATTCCTGATCCTCTCCATACATACCCGCATAGTACTTCATTGCCGCCTCAACAGCGAGCATGTGCTTTACCAATTGAGGGTTCCCGACAAACTCGCCAAGCAGTTTCCAGGCTTCTTCGCGCGATACTGTCATTGTGTTTGAGGTTTTAACGTGGGAAACAGTATAACTTCCTTAATACTATGGGTGTCGGTGAGAATATTGGTAAGGCGGTCAATGCCCATTCCGAGACCGGCAGTCGGGGGCATTCCATACGTCAGCGCCTCAATAAAGTCAGCATCACTATGATGTGCCTCATTGTCGCCGCGTTTCCTGTTTTTTTCCTGGTCGTCAAAACGATCTTGTTGATCAGTCGGATCGTTGATCTCTGAAAAGGCGTTGGCAAGCTCCTTGCCGCCCGCAAAAAGTTGAAACCGTTCGACGTAACGCGTGTCATTTTCAGTTTTCTTCGCAAGCGGAGAAAGTTCGATAGGATACCTGTAGAGGAATGCAGGCTGGATAAGGTATGGCCGAACAAAATTTTTAATTGCTTCATCGAGCATCTTGGCTCTATTCCATTTCTTCTCAGTAACAATATTGCGTTTTGACAGCTCACTCGCTAATTTTTTTTCATTTGGGTAGTTATCGATGTCAAACTTGGCGTACTCAAGTATGGCATCACGGAAGGTAAGCCGGCGGTACGGAGGGGTGAAATTGAGCTGATTCCCTTCATAAGGGACCATGAAATCGCCGCGGACTGAATGAACGAGAGCAACCATCATGCGCTCGGTAAACGCCATGAGCTCAAAATAGTCCATGTACGCGGCATACAGTTCGACCTGGGTGAACTCGGGATTATGTAAATGATCGATGCCTTCGTTTCGAAAACAACGAGCTATTTCAAAGACGCGCTCGAATCCTCCGATGATAAGCCTTTTAAGAAAAAGCTCCGGCGCTACACGGAGAAATAAATCCGCACCGAGTGCGTTATGATGAGTAATAAATGGTTCGGCTAACGCCCCGCCCGCCATCGTTTGCAGGATAGGAGTCTCAACTTCGATGAAACGTTCGTCTTCCAGGAAGGAGCGCAGAGTTCTGATGAGCGCATGACGCTTGAGAAAAATAGACTTCACCTCAGGATTTGAAAGCAGATCGAGATATCTTTTTCTATAACGGATTTCAACATCGCTTAATCCATGCCATTTCTCTGGCAGAGGATTTAATGACTTAGAGATAAGTCGAAAACGCTCGACAAGAAGGGATTTCTCCCCTCTTTTTGTCAGATAGGGTTTACCTGCGGCTTCCAAAAAATCTCCAACATCCAGTGTTTTGATGAATGTGTCATACTGCTCTTCTCCCAGTCCATCCCGCTGCAGAAAGATTTGCACCTTGTCGGTGCCGTCTTGAATATGCGCAAAACATGACCCGCCGTGCAGCCTGATGGATCTCACTCTGCCTACGAGTGTTATAAGCTGACCGTCCGAAAGTAGCTTCTCAAAGTCTGCAAGAAACGCCCGGCAACTGTGCGAACGGACGATTCGCGCAGGATAGGGATCAATGCCTTTTTTTATAACATTCTTTCTCCGTAGTAGGCGTGTTGCTTGTTCGTTGTCCATGTCTGCCATATGCGATACTATATCATTTTTTTTTCGTAAAAGCAAAAAACAGCCCTTCTTGATATCCCCTTAACTTAAAAAGGCCTACTCAATCTCCAATACCTCTATGGTTTGCTCGCCTTTTGGGGTATTCATCTTAATGACATCGCCGACTCGCTTCATTATGAGAGCTTGTCCCAGAGGAGATTCATTCGAAATAAAACCCCGTGAGGGATCAGCCTCATTAGAACCCACAATATGGTATTTATGACTTGCATCACTGTTTTTAACTGTGATAAGAGAACCGACCTGCACTGTCGAACCAGATTGCTGGCTTTTTTCTATAATGACGGCGTTTTTTACAATCGATTCAAGTTCCGCTATCCTGCCCTCGGTGAAAGATTGCTCATTTTTTGCCTCAGCATACTCGGCATTTTCCGATAAATCGCCAAGTTCTTTTGCCTCTTGAATGCGCGACGCAATTTCTTTACGCTTTACGTTTCTTAATTCGTCAAGCTCTTTGGTAATCTTTTCTAGTCCCTCTTTCGTTATGTATGTTTGCTTTTGCATAGATCGAGAAGTAATTAAAAAATGATGAGTGTAGAGCAACCTAATGCATTGCCCTCATACTATTTTTATGGGCACGGATACGATGATAAAGGTTCGATAATGCCATGTCAAGGCAGTTATCCACACTCGCGCTATGCAGGGTGGTCGTGCCACCAGGACAGGATGTCGCGTGCGACAGGCAGCGCCACGTCGTTCCCCTGGCCGCCGCCCTCAATAAGGACGGTAACCACAATTTCAGGATTTTCATAGGGCGCAAAAGACGTGAACCATCCGTGGGTTCGATCACCGTCAAATTGTGCCGTGCCTGTTTTCGCAGCACTGGTTATGGGCAGACTGAGTAACCCGCGAGAACTGCCGGTCAATACGCCTTCCCTCATCCCCTGCTTAACTATGTGTATATTTTCCGGAGATATAAACCCAGACCTGATAACCGCTGGGTTACTGCGGGTTTCTGTGCTACCATCGTGGCTGATAATATCTTTCACAATAAATGGTCTGTACAGAGTACCACCGTTTGCGATAGCTGAGGTATATGTAGCGACCTGAAGAGGCGTGACAAGCAAATCACCTTGTCCGATTGATAAGTGGTAAGTGTCCCCGATGTACCACGGCTCCTTTTTTACACGCTCCTTCCATTCTTTGGTAGGCAAAAAACCCGGACGTTCACCAGGGAGGTCTATCCCTAGTAGGGCATTGAGTCCGAAGAGCTCGGCGTATTTCCGTATCCTGTCTACGCCGAGACCGGTGAATGTTTGGTTGTCACCGCCGCCGGTATAGTAAAAGAACGTGTTCACAGACTGTGCCAAAGCTTTGTAGACGTCAGTTACACCATGACCGCCTGCCTTCCAGTCGGGGAAAAACCAGTCGCCGATACGAACTCCCCCTGTGCTTAGGTATGTCGTCTGGGGAGTGATCACGTGCTCCTGGAGCCCCGCTGCGGCAATAACAGGCTTTATCACCGATCCAGAGGGGTACTCGCCGGATATGGCTCTATTGAAGAGCGGGAGTTTGGGGTCAGTGGAAAGTTTTCGATATTCTTCAGGACTTATCCCTTGGGCAAAGCTGTTCGATGAAAACGTTGGCGATGAGACCATAGCAAGTACTTCTCCTGTCCTCGGATCAAGAACGACTGCTGTGGCGCCTGTCGAGGTATGGTCATCTTTTAATGCCTGCGCCAGCCGCTCCGTAACCATTTGTTGGAGACCGGCGCGAACCGTTAACACAAGATTACTACCGGGTACAGGCGGAGATTCAGCGATTACTTTTTGTTCATTTCCAAGAGCATCGACCTCGATTTCCTTCTTTCCCATGATGCCGCGGAGAGTGTCCTCGTACATGCTTTCGATTCCTGTTTTTCCAATCACGTCATTGAACTGGTATACTTTTCCAGCCTTTTTTTCCGCATCATACTCTGATTGGGTTAATTTCCCCGTGTACCCGAGTATATGCGAGTAGGAAGTATCGTCGCTGTAATGCCTGAGTGAAGAAACTGACATTTCAATACCGGGCAGCTTTTTTACCTCAATCTCAAGGACAACTGAAAGGTCATGAGGAATTTGATCCGCAATGACTAGGGGTTCGTAGGAATATCGTGACACAGATGAGACTTTTTTTTCCACCTCTTCATATTTGATGTTGAGGAGTGATGATACTTTTTCAAGTACCTTCGTTTTTTCACCTTGATCCTTAGGAAGATCAGCTGGGACGACAGACAACAGGAAGTCCGGGGTGTTTGTAGCTAATTGCTCCCGTGATCGGTCCATGACAATGCCTCGGGGGGGTGGAATATCTATAATGCGGATTCTGTTTTCTTCTGCCGATGATCTATATTCATCACCATGCACAATCTGAATGCCAGATACTCTAATAATAAAGACTGCAAAAATGCAACACATAATGACAAACGCCCATCGCAGACGGCGCAAATCTGTGCCTACGTGGATTGTGTCATGGCCGGGAAAAAGCCATGTCGCTTCGGTTCCCTGCTCCCGCGATTGTGAAAAATGACTCAGGGATCTTCTTTTTACATCATCACGCGAGGATGACTCGATAAGAAAAGGATCTCTCATGCGCGTGACTTAAGGAAAAATTGTTTTTGAAAAACCGATGAAAAAATCTTTGCACACGCCAGACACAAAATCCCAATGGTAACATTCCCGAGGGAAATCAGTAGGGAAAACTTAAATGTTTGCAGATCAATAGTTTGTGACGTATGCAGTTTCAAAAATTCAATTAAAGGGATTAACAACCACATAGTAACTAAAAATACCTGCGGAGAAATAATGAGAGATAAGATAAAATTAACATTCTTTTTTCTCGTAGTATATTCAAAAAGGGAGGGGGTGATGACGCACGATACAATCAGAGCGAGTGACTCCAGACCCAGAGATGTCCCGCTTGATATTCCTATGAAGAAGCCGACAACAAGCGCCGCCGTGATGCCGCGGGCGGGGGTAAGGAAAACGGTTGCGGCACATACGACTAATAAAGTAATATCCAGATAGTTTCGCAAGGAACTATTGAATGACAAAAAACTTACCTGAAAAATAGTTAAAAATACGAGGAAAAGAAGAAAAAAAAGTGTAGCTCTCATAATGGCACTAGAGAACAATTGAAACCACAGTCAGATTATCGAGGGAGATCGGGTACACAACAGCGGAAGATTGGAATAACTCGCCCTCCTTATAGGTAATCTGCCCTACGGATCCTATGATCAAACCTTGGGGTACGCGGTCTTCAGTCCCAGAGGTAATTATACTCTGTGACTGCGCTATCGGCTCACTCTGGGGAATAAGAGAAAGAGTGAGTGAAAGGCCGTGCGAACCCGTGACAATTCCAAGACTCTTGGAGTCATTCTGCACTTTGACGGCAAACTCACTTTGCGAGTCGGTGACAAGGTTCATCATGGACGTTGATGAAGTAGTGCTAATAATCTTACCCACAACAATGCCCTGTCCGACTACAACAGGCATACCGACGATGACTCCGTTGCTAGTCCCTTTATCTAAAACGACGATGTTGTCGTGCGGAAAAGATGTTCGCGCTATAACATGGCTTGGTACGAACGTGTACTTTCTCTCAGTCAGGAACTGCTCCTCATCCCTCAATGTATGTAAATCCTCAAGGGAACTCCGTAACTTTGTGTTCTCAATAAGTAGGGCTTGAACGCGTTCATTGAGCCGGGTATTTTCATCGGCCTGCTGCTTTCGCGAAGAAAAGAACTCACTAAAGTTTTTTATTCTTCCCTGAAAATTTGATGAAGCGGTTTCCAACGGCTTTAAGAAGGCAGCCAATCCGTTCTCAATCGGGCCCAAAAGGGAATATCTACCAAAAAGCAACGCAATAACCGATATAGCGACTGCAATGCATATAACTCCCCACCGTGATGTAAAAAAACTTTTCATACACGGGTGAGCGTGCTAATTTGTTAGCGTATCCTCCTTGGTCGAAGGGGAAAGAACGTCTTTTAAGTTTTCGAGGTCCTCGAGAACTATTCCGGTTCCCCTAACCACAGCGGTCAGCGGGTCGTCGGTGATGTGGACAGGAATTTTCGTTTCATGTGAAATGATCTTGTCGAGGCCCCTTAAAAGTGCTCCCCCGCCTGAGAGCACGATACCGCGTGAGTAAATATCAGAAACCAACTCGGGGGGCGTATTTTCAATTGTTGATTTGATTCCTTCTATTATCGTGCGCAGAGACCTCGTGATAGCTTCCCGAATTTGGTTGCTATTGACTGATACTTCTTTCGGTAAACCGGTGATTAGGTCGCGACCTCGAATTTTTGCCTCAAGTGGTTCTTCAAGATCAATCGCGGATCCTATCTTTTTTTTGATACTTTCTGCTGTCCGTTCACCGAGGAGTAAGTTAAAATGCTCCCGTGAGTACTGAATAATATCCTGATCCATTTTATCTCCTGCCATACGCAGCGATTTCCATGTTACCACGCCACCGAGGGAAATTACGGCGATTTCAGTTGTTCCGCCGCCGATATCGACAATCATATTTCCTGAGGCGTCTTGAATCGGGAGACGGGCCCCTATTGCAGCGGCGACTGGCTCTTCAATGAGGAATACTTCTCTCGCTCCTGCAGACAGTGAAGCGTCCTCGACGGCTTTACGTTCTACTTCGGTAACACCCAGAGGAATACCGATAACAATTCGCGGTCGTGGAATAACCGAAAAACCCTCACGATGCACCTTCTCAATAAAATGCTTCAGCATTCGCTCCGTTACCTCAAAGTCCGAGATCACGCCGTCGACAAGCGGTCGGGAGACTATGATATGCGCAGGAGACTTCCCTATCATTTTCTGGGCGTCGGCGCCGACTGCGAGTATTTGGTCATTACGAGTGTTGATGGCGACGACGGAAGGCTCGTCAATCGTGATGCCCTTATCTTTCACGTACACCAGCGTATTGGCGGTTCCGAGGTCTATACCCATATCCCTAGATAATGTCCCGAAAAGTCTACTCAGCATAGTAGTTTTTCACAAACTCAATCGCCTGCGAAGCATTCATTTTTTTTGAGGCAGATTCATTGCGTATTTTGACCTCAAGTTGGTTTTCATTGGATGTACTAATTACCATCCTCGCCGTAATACCGACCATATCAGCATCTTTAAACTTAACACCAGCCGATGCCACGCGGTCATCCAGTAAAATAGTTAACCCCGCATTCAGGCAGTCATGCACGAGTCGCTCTGTCTTCTTTTTCTCCTCCAAGCCTTTAGAAAGCTGCACGAGGTGGATTTGGAACGGAGTCACACTCTTAGGCCATATAATGCCCTGCGCATCGTTTGACACCTCAACAATAGTACCGACGAGCCTGCCCGGACCGATGCCGTAGCTAGCCATAATTAAAGGATGGGTTGAGCCGTCTGATGCGGTGAATGTCGCGCCAATCGAGTCCGAAAATTTCGTACCCAGTTTAAAAATATTGCCGACTTCAATCCCCTTTTTTTCGGATAGCGACCCGTGGCACTTCGGACAAGGACCGCCGGCTTTCTGTTCGGCAATCTCAGAATTCTGGGCAAAATGGCATGAAGGGCAGTAAATTATCCTGTCTTCCCCGGCATCGGAAATAACTTGGAATTCATCCGAAAACCTCTTGGTAAAACTTCCCCCGGCCGCCTCAATCATAAGAGCCTGCAGACCAAGGCGAGAGAATATGCTCAGATATGACGCAGCAACTCTATTGTAGAAGGAGTCCAGATCCTTCTCATCGGCGTGAAAGCTGTATAAATCCTTCATTGAGAATTCGCGTCCGCGGATCAATCCGGATTTAGCGCGCGGCTCATCTCGAAATTTATCCTGAATCTGATACAGGGCAAGGGGAAGATCTTTATACGAGGTTATACGCTGTTTGACAATGTGCGTAATCACCTCTTCGTGGGTAGCTGCAAGACCGACCTGTCTCCCGGAATGATCAGGAAACTGGTACATAATGTCGGAAAGGTCTTTCCATCTGCCCGTTTTTTCCCAAATTTCTTTTGGCTGAAGCGCGGGCATATAAAATTCCTGTGCGCCAAGTGCATCCATCTCGCGACGAATGACGTCCTTGACTGCATTAAGGACGCGGAGTCCGAGCGGGAGATACGTATACACCCCAGCCATCAATTTTGAGATGAAACCTGCCTGCTCAAGAAGCTGGGCATTTCGTGAAGATTCGTCCTTCGGGGGCTGTCGGAATGTCTTTCCGAATAGCTCTGAATATCTTACAAATGATTTCATGTGCCAAACACTCCTTTCACAAATGATGAGATGGCCCCTGACAATCTCGTGACGTCTTTGATAGTGACCAGGAGGACTAAAACCATCAGGAGTGCGAAGCCGACGTTATGAATGATGCTCTCTACTTTGCGGCTTACCGGTTTCCTTCTAAGTTTTTCGATCAAAAGGAAGAAGAGTCGCCCTCCGTCAAGCGCAGGAAAAGGCAAGATATTAATGAACGCAAGATTAAGCGATAAAAGTGCCGCAAATTGTAAAAGGTAAATAAAACCGAGTCGAGCGACTTGGCCGGTCAGAACGGCTATTCCCACCGGTCCGGCAACGTCGAGCTGGACGGCATGTCCAATAAAAAGATTTCGCACCAAAGTATACACAGCAACAAGTATCTGCCAAAAGACAATTCCGGTAGTTTTAGCTCCCTCCCAAAAAGCACTGAAAAAAGGATAGCGAACTACACCTGTTTCATACAATCCTGCTCCGATAATCCCCTTGCCGCTTGAATCAGCTACTGGTGTAAGCGCAAAAGAAAGTTGCGTATTTGCCCGAAGGACGCGGAGATATACTTCTTTCCCGCCGAGGGGCTGAATTAACTGACGAAACTGGGAAATAGTCGATACGTGTTGATTGTCCACATCCGTAATGATGTCACCAGGTTTTAATGAGGCTTTTTCGGCTGGTGATGACGCGACGACCTCGACGATTTGGATGCGTTGGTCGCTGATAATCGCGCGTGGTCCGACTCCTTCCGTTGCGCTCGGTATCCCAAATGTATAGCCGACTGTGAATAAAATGAATGCAAGAACTATATTCATTAAAACACCGGCACAGAGGATCAATGAACGCTGCCAGATTTTTTTTTGAACGAAACTATCCGGATCCTGAGAATGGTCGCCCTGCTCGCCTTTGATTTTAACGAACCCGCCTAGTGGTATCCAATTTATTGAGTATCTGGTCCCCCCTTTTTTAAAGCCGAGAGCTCTGGGTGGAAATCCAACCCCGAACTCTTCAACCGAGACGCGCATTTTCCTTGCCATAAAAAAATGACCGCATTCGTGCACAAGGACAAGCAGAGTAAGAATTATTAGAAAATATACTATTGACATGGTAGCCTACACAGTTAAAATTTCTACCTCTTTTTTCTTTACAATATCCTTGACCATGTCGCCGTAGGTGTCAATAGTTTTTTGTAAATCTTTTTGCAACCTGAAAAAATCATCCTCGGGGAGCAACCCATCCTTTTTTTTCTGTTGAAGATCCTTAAGAATATCCTCCCTAATATTCCTCAAACGTACGCGTGAATCTTCAGATTTTTTACCAATAAGTCGTACCAACTCTTCTCTTCGCTCCTGGGTAAGCTGAGGAATAACTACACGAATAACCTTGCCCTCATTGACTGGGTGCAATCCGAGGGAAGACAACTGAATGGCTTTCTCTATGTCCTTCACCGAATTGACGTCCCATGGTTGGATAAGGACGCTCTTTGGGTCCGGGACCGTAATGCTGGCAAGTTGCTGCAGAGGCGTTTTAGCTCCGTAATAATCGACGGAGATATTTTCAACAAGCGCAGGCGTCGCTCTGCCTGTTCGTATTTGGGCGAGTTCATCCTTGAGATTGTCCAGGGCGCTATCAAATTGTTCTGTTGGAAAATCGTGGTTCATGGGTGTTAGCTATTTGCCTGCGGGGACAGTCCCGGCGAATAGGACGTCCTGCGAAAATGCTGAGATATAGAGCGATCCTATTGTTCTCGAAGTTGGGACTGTTTTGATCGTTTTCCATGTCACGCCTCCGTCCACAGTCTTGTGAAGTATATTACCTACTGCAAAAAATATTTCTTTACGGTTTGTCGGATTGACAGCGACAACTCGTATCGGAACAGAGCCAAAAGGAAAGAGCGTAGATATCGGCTGCCATGTTGCTGCACCGTCAGAACTTGTTAAAATGCCATACGGTGTTCCGAGAGCCATGAATTCTGTGTCAGAATGGAAATCTATCCAGAGAACCGATTTTGATCCGGTGAATGCGTTCAGCGCGGCCGAGAGGTCCTGCCAAGTTTCTCCGCCATCTGTAGTCCTGTAAAAACCGTAGTTTGTTGCGTAAAGGTAGAGCGTACGTGAGTCCTTCGCGCTGATCAGCAACTGCGCCGCTTGCGTCCCTTTCCAATTCAGTGTGCGCCATGTCACGCCAGCGTCTTCACTCTTTAACACCGACGACTGGGTGGTGGCATATATTTTTGACGGATTAAATGAATCAATAGCTAAGGCGGTGATGGTTTCATGTGGCTGTGACTCTACATAAATTGTCGTCCAGGTTTTCATCCCGTCAATGCTTTTGCTTATCGTCGTCCCTTGAGCGGCATACAGAACATCTGTGTTGCTTGGATCAACCACTAATGCCAAATATGTGCTTGAACGCAGCGGGGTAGCTTCCCATTTTTCACCCCGGTCGAGGGTCCGATATACACCATTCGTTCTAGATACAAAATATATCTTTTGAGCGTTTTTGGGATCAAAAACAAGAAATGAAGCATCAAGTGGGCCAATCGTAATGATTGTTTTGTTTTGTTGTCCTATGAATGTTTTTGCCGACCACGTTTCACCCGAGTTGAGTGAAATAAAAACTCCGCCGTCCGGGGGAGAGGCTTTTTTTAGACTGAGCGTGCAACCAGTCAAGAGGATGGCTGAGACAATGAGCATCACGAACATTATGGCGTGGTGTTTCTTCATACTAGGCACTTAGTGCAAAAGACTCAAAAATGAGACGAATTTGGACATTCTGTTGGATTAATTTTCTTGCTGAAATGCAAAAACGGAGAAGTGAATTAAGCTTTGCCGAATTATGCTTCCGCGCAATCGTATCAACGTAGTGTTTCCGCGTAGACGGGAGCGAACGTTTCATGCCGGAGGATACAAGTACGGCATCGCGTAAAAGCAACGACCAACGGCTGAATGTTTCTTCCGCCCACGCACGGTCTTGTGATGATGACACGGACTTTGGGAGTATTGATTCGATGATCGTAAAACGATCCATTGGGGAATCTGTCAGTAATCGAGTAATGACACTAAGAGAATTCTGAAAATCATCGTACGCAGTCTCATCCATCATGCTCAGCGCAACTCCTTGTCTTCCGCTTGCAACTGCGGCGATCTCAATGGCTCTTTGTTTCGGCGTCCCACGTGCAATGAGACTCTGTACGATATCTTCATCTTTAGCCGGGGAAAAAAATAACATCTGGCAGCGCGAGGAGATGGTCCTCATCAATCGATCCGGTGAACTTGATGTAAGAATGAGCGTCGTATGCGGAGACGGTTCTTCGAGAGTTTTAAGAAGCGCATTTGCAGCACCGGGAGAAAGATATTCTGCTTCTTCGATAATGGCAACCTTTCTATACCCAGCGAGAGGACGGAGTGAAAGAGAAGAACGGAGACTGCGGAGCTTTTCAATCGGTAGTAATTCGCCCTGCGCACGGTGTAAGGTGTAAAGGTCAGGATGAGTACCGCGGCGGACCTCATTACATGAGCTGCATCCATTGCACGGTACATTGGCGTCGCTCTTTGCTCGCTCGCAAAGAAGAGTTTGCGCAAATAGCTTCGCAACGGACATCTTCCCTATTGAGGCAGGACCAGCAAAGATGTATGCGTGGCCGATCGAACCATTTATGAAAGCTGTTTCAAGGTAACGTACCACCTGTCGATGACCGATAATCGGCCAGTCAAATTTCATCTTTAGAGCCATAACGCAGAGCCCGGTAATTTTTCTTTGGTAAAAATGGTGAGCTGAGCATACCACATATGGTCTGTTTTATCAAGGGTCGCGCTTTCCAAGGACCTCTAGAATAATATCAGCCGTTTTCTGGGCAGTAACATGCCATGAAAATCTTTGCGAGCGGAGAATGCCTTTGCCACGAAGGCGTTCCTGAAGCACAGAATCCATTATTATTCTTTCAATTGCTTTACTGAGGGCAGCCTCGGATTTTGGATCTACGTAAAGAGCTGCATCCTCACAGACTTCGGGCATGGAACATATTTTCGAGGTAATAACAGGTATCCCGCAAGCCATAGCCTCAAGAAGAGGGATGCCAAAACCTTCATAGAGTGAGGGGAAAACAAAAGCCTGCGCACCTCGAAGTAAGTGGACATACGTATGAGTTTCTAACCAACCGGGCATAAAGATTGATCCCACAGGAGCGCTGCGTACGGAATCCAAGACACGGTCATATCCAAATCCCGGCTGTCCGACCAGTACGAGAGACAATGTTGACCTTGGAAACTTTTTTCGAAAAGACGAGAAAGCGGAAATAATTCTAGGGGTGTTCTTCTTGGATTCGAGCCTGCCGATTGAAATGATATAATTTTTTCCGCATCCGATTTTACTTTGAATCTCTAATTCTTTACCTCTATCCCGAAGGGTGTTAAAAACTCTGGAATCATGACTATTATGCACAACAGATATCTTATTCGGGTCAATGTGATACGTGTTAATAATTTCATTCCTTGAGAACTGAGAAACGGTGATAATTTTTGTTGCGCGGCGCACAGCCAGACGCGCTGAGAAACGATGGTAGTCAAGTTCGGTTGCAGCGTACCTGCCCTTCGTGAACGCACTCACTCCCAATGAGATAAGGTTACGAGCCGGGTTGGACTTTGAGCTGATAGAACGGTTGTCATATAACGATTCTACAGACTCAAATCCTATGTCATGGAGTGTCGTCACGAGCTTATGTGGATGAATAAATGGAATGGTATGAGCCGGGACAAAAAGAAGTTCTGGCCCGCGAATAAGCATTTCGAGTGAAAGTCTCAGCTGGGTCCACAATAACTTTGGGGGCCATCGGAGCACGTTGCTCGTGAAATTTTTCGGCAATGGGTGCAAGTCATCCAAGAGGGGCTCACGTGAGTATAGGCGCACTTTAAAATTTCGAGGCAGAATCGACGCGAGCTCTTTAATTAAAAAATACGTATACCATTCGGTACCCGTGCGAGTTCGCGTATTGGCGCGCGAAGCGTCAATGCCGATCATGTTACTTGCCAGCTAAAATACTTCTTTTGTAGGAATCCAGGTTCTCCAACGCTATGCCGGTTCCTTTGGCAACGCACAGGAGCGGCTCATCGGCAACATATGCAGGCACACCCGTCGCTTGAGTGAGCAGATTGTCAATGTTTCTCAGTAGCGAACTTCCGCCAGAAAGCACCATACCCTTATCCATAACATCGGCCGACAGTTCCGGGGGGGTCTCTTGGAGTACTGATTTTACCGCCTGAATAATTGCCGCAAGTTCGTCTTGGATTGCCTCAGTAACATCATCGCTCGTCACAGTAAGAGTCTTAGGGAGACCCTGAACGATATCCCTGCCTCGTACATCCATGGACATTTTTTCCTCAAGCGTCAAAGCAGAACCAATGGTAATTTTGAGGTCTTCCGCTGTGCGATCTCCTATTGCAAGTCCGTATTTTTTTCTGGTAAATTCCTGTATTGCGGTATCGAGTTTATTCCCACCGACACGCGCCGATGTATTCGCCACAATACCGCCGAGGGATATTACGGCAACTTCCGAGGTTCCCCCTCCTATGTCAACAATCATGTGACCAGAGGCCGAACCGATCGGGATATTCGCTCCGATAGCTGCAGCGATTGGCTCTTTAATAATATATGCGGCCTTAGCGCCAGCCTGGATTGTTGCATCTATCACAGCTCGGCGTTCAGTTGAGGTTATCCCGGCAGGAACGGCAATCATGACTTCCGGATGGAAGAAACGAACACCACCGAGCGCTTTATTGATAAAATACCTCAGCATCGCCTCGGTAGTCTTGTAGTCAGCTATGACACCATCTTTCAACGGGCGTGACGCCACAATAGATTCCGGAGTACGGCCGATCATTTCCTTTGCTTCTTCACCAACGGCCATGACACGTTTATCGAGGAGGGATATCGCAACGACAGACGGTTCGTTGATTACAATCCCACGCCCGGGGATGTACACGAGTGAGTAAGTGGTTCCCAGATCAATGCCGAGTTTTTTATTCCACATTGACATTTATTTGTGCTGGATGAGTATATGCCTGTCTTGCCGAAGGGGCAATACGAAAGAGGCATCAGTATGATTCGAGACTTGCGCTTTGTCAAGCGGCTCCACGTAGGTTATTGAAGCAGGAAGCTTCAAATGCACACTGAGAATGTTATCGATAGTACCGGGTTGTTTTTGAGCAAGGAGAGTATAGGTTTTGCCATTTACCACATTTTTAGGAAGATCGTATGATAGACGAAGAGTTTTTGTTTCCCCAATCTCTGTGCATACGAATGCACCAAAAGATGTCTTACCGGATTCTTCGGTAACCTCTACTGAGCCTTTTGTGGAAAGCTTGCAGTCAACCATGGATCCGTCAGACGAAGTCAATTGGGATCCCGCAGGTACAAGTACCCTTACATAGGTTCGATACCTAGTCGTCTTCCACGAGAGTTTGCCGGTATTGGAGTATGCTATTGTCACAGTCGCGTGCGCCGTATCGCCGCTCGCATCAAGACTGTAATCAATCGTGCGCTTGACGGCGGGGTCGGATTTAAGACTTGCTAGATTCGCGTCAACAACCATCAAGAAGTCTCCTGTTGTCGATTGGATGGCGCCGTCCCAATTTTGAGCTCTAACACGGTCCTGAAGCGTCGGTTCTTTTTCATAAATGAGCATTTGTTTTTCGGCAAGATTGATTGCAATTGTTGACCAGAGTTTTTGCCACTGACTGCGCGGTAATGAGAGAAGTCTCTGCATCAGGACCTTCGAGAGCGAGCCGATAACTTCTTTCCTTTGTTCGGCAGGAACACCCTGGCGGAGATAACCTTGCTCAACCTGGTATTCGAGGGTTGACACAAAATTCTCCTGGGTAAAAAGCACTCCGTCCACCTCCACATCCCCTACCAAGCCAAGAAGTGATTCTATGAGTGATGGTGTGATTGCGATGGCACCGTCGACTTTTTCTTTTCCTCCTTCGTGCTCATAAAACCAAATCGCCTGTTCCGCCGACGTCGGAAAGTCGGGGGACCAGTTCGCGTCTCTCAAATACCAATTTTTAACGTCGTTATATCGTGTAAGGGGCCACGGTGGCGTCACAAAGAGCTTGCCCTCCACCTGGCTGTCCAGATTATAGACATTATCAGTAGTGAAGGAATCAATCTCGCCATCGACTATTTTTAAAATTCCATATGTGCCAATGAAGCCCCCTGTTGGGCGCATCTCAGTGTTATTTTGGAGCAGGAACAAATATGTCTTTGGCGACGGATATCCGGCCACCTTCGGAATGAAATCGCTCAAATCAATCGCCTGGTATATCGATCGTTCGAAAGTAGGGAACTGCTCCTGTATGGGCTTTACTATTTTGCGGACGGGACCGATAAGTCCTTTGGAAGGCACTTTACGAAGATACTGTGATGCGGTTGCAATCTGCTGGCGGACATTAATAAGTGTCGGTTGTGCGTCGGCGATTTGCTTGAAAATTTGCTCTTTTTCTTTACGAGAAAGATGCGCAAATTGGAGGTCGGTTCCTTGCTCAAATGGCTGTAGTATGTCTCTCCCGAGGACACCAACGCTTTCAAGCGCCCTGCCAGTTTGGGATACGGTGAGCAGAATATTTTGAATTGCCGAAATTTGCTTTCCAATAATGGGAATAAACCTCAAATACCTAATCTTCGAGAACCTTTGCATAGAAAGATCAAATTCGCTATTAGCACTATGGAGGTAATCGACGGTACTATTAAAATCTTGCTTGGAAAGAGCAGATTGCGCTTTGTCAAAATTTTCTTTTCCACGGAGAGCCGCTTGATACGCATCTCGCCCAGGGGCATACGAAACGACACCCAGAATACCAAGGAATACAACAATTCCGCCCAGGCTTAAAAGGGTAATTTTCACAATGCGGACATGCCGCTTGCTTTGCTTTTTAGGGCGTCGGCGCCGCCGAAATACATTTAGGAAATTAATTGGCATGGTTGATATATTATTAAAAGTCAGTCGTATAGGGGTGCGGCGCACGCCTTCCAGAGTACTTGAGAAAATATTTTATCCACGAAGCAATATGAACCCTTGTCGCGTACGTAAATACCCCGCTGAGTCCCGGGTTTTCTGCGGACTGACGACTATGATAGTGGACAATCTCCGCATCACTCACATAGTGCACTTCCCACCCAGACTCCCAGAACCTCCTGCACCAGTCCGTGTCTTCGACGTAGAGAAAGAAACGCTCATCAAAGAGACCGACATCCTGAATCGCCTTAGTCCGAACCAACATGCATGCTCCGAGTATCCAATCGACGGGCCTACTCGTTTTGTGGTCAAAATCAAGCATGAGATATCGTCTAAGAAACTTGCGGACCGGACTAAGGTTCCCGAAAGGGCTTCGTCTCCATAACGCCGTCCAGAAAGTCGGAAAACGGTAGCATGAGAGCTGGACACTTCCGTCAGGATTAACAAGCCGCGGACCCACAATACCGACTTTCGGGTGAGATTCCATATATGAAAATAGGGTAGGTATCGCCTTATCGAAGATTGCGATATCGGTGTTGAGAAGGAGCAGATATTTCCCTTTTGCCACGCGAATACCCGCATTCATTCCGGACCCGAACCCCAAATTTCTTTTGGTCTCGATAAACTCTATCGAGGGGAATTCCATCTTCATCATTTCACGGGTTCCGTCCTGAGAGAAGTTGTCAACGACGATGATTTCAGTCTGAAACGCGAGGTTGAACATTCTTACACCCCGAATGCACTGCCTGAGGAGCCCCTTGGTTTTATAATTGAGAATGACGATTGAAAGGTCCATAACTAGCTAGACATGATAGATGAGGCGATTATTCAGTACTTTTCTTTTCTGTAAAATATGAGGAAGCTGCTTAAAAAACTCAGGAAGTACGGCGAGCGATCTCGGCTCGAAGAAAAGGAGGTAAAGAAATTTCTTCAGTTCATAGGTGATAATCCACGGAGAGTTGAAGAAAAGATGATGCAGTGATTCGTTTTTGAAAATAAGGAGAAGGTGATTTTTATAGGAGAGTTGACGGATGCGTACGCTCCTCATCTTTCGTGCAGACGCTTTAACCGCTCTCATGTGATATGCCACCGCTTGAGGATCATAGTACGCGGGATATCCAGCTGTTTGCAATCTCCATGCGAAATCGGCGTCCTCCTTGTATGCGAAAAAATCCTCATCGAAATATTCGCTCCCTATGGCTACCGTCTTCAAGGCTTTGCGTTTCAGAAGCACAAGCGCTCCGCTGTGGCCAAATACTTTTCCTGCAATGCCAAACTGACCAGTATCTATCTCTCCTTCACCGCGATTAGTGACCTGCAGATTTCTCGACAAGATCAAACCTGTGGTGTCTACTATACCACCTTTCATCGTTTCACTCAAGGATTCGGGGCGAAGCAGTTTGCCGCCAAAACTCCCACCATCATTATGCTTTTCGGCAAACCCGACAAGAGTTTCGAGAAAGGTAGGCGGGAGGAAAACGTCAGGGTTCATAATAAGCGCATAGTCTGCCGTGCTTTGATGTATCACCTGGTTGTGAGCTTTACTGAAGCCCACATTTGTCGGATTGACAACGAGGGAAATGGGATGAAAATTCCTTATTGCCTCCACTGTCCGGTCACTTGAACCATTATCGGTAATCCGTATTTCGTAGTTATGGTACGTCTGCTTTACAATCGACTCAATGCACTGAGTTATCGAAGACTCGTGGTTCCATGTGACAATAGAGATAGTGATTCGTGGCTCCATAGAGAGAGTCTATGACATGGATGGGTGTCTGTGGTAAAGAGCGAATATTGATGCTATCACAAGACTATAGCCGATGCCGAGCGGGTGGTTAAGATATGGAGTTGTCGCATGCGTGAAAAGCAAGGCAATAAAGGACAGAATAAGTCCAAAGATTATCGCCTGATCTTCCGGGTTTACTGCTGAACGAAATACGTGAAAACCGGTTTTAAGTATTTTGAAAGAAAAAAAGAGGTACGCAGCCGCTCCAATAAGACCTAGTTTGGCCAGAAGATCCAGGTACCCCCATTCAAACGCATACGTGGTGTAATTTCCTCCGGAAGCGGCACTGGCGCGTGGGTCTTTGGTTTTATATGTTACAGTAGTGCCGAAACCTGAACCGAAAAGAGGGTTCTTCATGATCTGCAACGCGAGCGGCTTTAAGAGCTGAATTCGGGAGGAGACTGCTGATTCGCTCGTCCCGGATTCCAGCCTTTCTCGAACTAGAGAAGCAGTCGTCACATTCCCGCTACTATGTCCCGGAATGGGAAAATTTACAAGGGCAGTGAGAAATACTAATTCAGCGATGACCCCAAGCGCGAGGATACTAGAAAGTTTCGCAACTTGTAAAAAATTCCTGTGCCATTTTTTGACCAGAAAAATAAAGAACAGAATCAGTGTTCCCGCCGCAGCTAGCCAGAAGCTTCGCGAAAAATTAACTACAATGACTGCTCCGGACACAAATGAAGAGAGCATGAGAATTCGATACGTGCCTGGTGAGAAAAATTTCTTTCCTACGATGATGAGCAGGCTTAAAGAAAAAAAGAAGATAAAAAGGAGAAAAATGTGACTCTGGAAAAAGACCCTAAAAAAATAATGCCCCAGGTCAGTCATCTCCCCCACCCCGGTATTTCGTATCCACGTATACACTGCCCGTTGCGCTTCAGCAGAAGGCGAATGAGCAAAGTAAGAAAGAATAAAAAGAGTTTTTAGTGAAACGGCTAAGCTTGCCCCGTACATTACTTGGAGTAAACGTTCAACGGTAGGCAAGGACGAGATGGTGATAAAAAATACAAGCGCCGTAGCGGTATAAAAATAGCCATTCGCATCAAAAAAAATATTTACCAATGCATTACCATGAAAATATCCGCGGACAAGTCCATAGACTACCGCAAGCAGGGCGACAAGTATTGCGGAGAAAAAAACATTATTTCTGGGGAAAGTTCCTTTTTTTCTCGCAAGCTGAATAATGGTTGCCGCAATGATGGCAATAAAAAGTCCGATGCGTATCGATAGCGTTCTATGCCCGAAATCAAGCGAAAACAAGTACCCTTTACCGCCGATAATCAATTCTGTCAGTAAAATATAGGCACCGATATCGAGACGAAACAGGCTGATAACAAACGCGGCAACAACGATCAAAATGAAGAGCGCCTGATTTAGCGGAGAAAAAGTAAATGCCAAAAATGAAAGGCATTCAAATATGATGATAACCAAAAAACTTATTTTAAGGTACTGACCGTTGAGATTAAACCTTGCGATGCCTGAAGTCATAAAGATACTGAATAACACCTATAGCCATACTGAGCGGCGCTAATACCGTCAAGATTGTGCACGCGGCAAAACCGAGATGCTTCCTGGCATAGTGACGGGCACTCAAGGCAAAACGGGCCTGTTTCCTCACTGCACTTACTTTACCGAAACTTTGAGAGAGGTGGTGGATCAGGTACGAAGCAGGAGTATACCACACTCCCCAACCGTCCTCGCGGGCACGATAACAAAAATCGACCTCTTCAAACCAAACAAAGAATTTCTCGTCAAGGAACCCTACTTCATCAATAGTTTTTTTTCGAATCATCATGCATGCGCCCATAACCTGATCGACCCCTTGCTCCTTTGTGTAATCAAAATCTTGGGCAAGGTAGCGCTTTATGGAGGGTAACCCGGGGAAGAGCCTGTGGAGTTTGAGAAGGTAAAGACAGAGCACGGCAAGCGTCGGAAAACGGCGCACCGAGGGCTGAAGTGTCTGGTCGCTATTCAACAGTTTGCATCCGGCTATTCCGGCAGTGGGATGATTTTGCATCCACGCAAACAGCGAATCGACCATACCACGATCCACCTCCGTATCTGGATTAAGCAAGAGAAGGTACTCCCCTTTAGCTTGCCGGATACCTTGATTATTTGCAGCGGCAAATCCCCTGTTGGCGTCGTTGGCAATTACAACTGCCTGTGGAAATTCCTTGCGTACCATGTCCAAAGAACCATCCGTGGAAGCGTTATCAACGACGATTATCTCCATTGATGCTCTGTGTGATGTTTTTGCGAGTGACGAAAGACACCGCAAAAGATATTCCCGGACATTCCAGCTTACAATGATGATAGAGAGATCCATACGGTACAAAAAATGCTGAGGCCTAATTGCGTATAGAATACCAAAAAAACAGTCCTATGGAAAGACAGCAGTATTTTAGCGGCCGTCGCGGTAGATTACTTTATTGCCCCAAAGATGAACCCCAGCATGTCCTCCACCCTCTTTTCCCAGGAATGAGGCTTTACAGCTTCTTGCCTCATTCGATGCAGTTCAGGTGTGTCGCCCTTGAGCATTGAAGAACAAAGATTGCTGAATTGGTCCTGTGAATGCGCTACACTAATGTATTCTGAGAATTGTTCAATTCCGGATACTGGGGTCGTGATGACGGGTTTTCCGCAAGCAAGATATTCGTAAAGTTTCAACGGGTTCATGGACTTTACAAAAGCATCTATACGGTGCGGGATGATGCCAACGTCGAAGTGCTGGATGTAACTTGGTAATTGCTCGTAAGATTTTTGTCCGAGGAAGTAAACATTCTTCAAATGCTGAACCTTCTCGATATGTGCGTCTTTCCAAATCGGGCCGACGAAAATGAAACTGCTTGTAGGATTGTTTATTGCGGCAAACTGAACCATGTCAAAATCTACACGCTGCTGGATGACGCCCACATACCCAAAGCGCGGATGAGGAATGTTTGCGAGGTCAGCTGGTTCTTGACCGGGAGTCCCAAATAGGTCGGTATCGACGCCGTTAGGTACATAGTGAACTTTTGGTGCACCGTGAAAGAGACTTTGCGCCAAATGGTCTGTCACAGTAAATATTACGTCCGCATGACCAAGCAAAAAAGAATAATTATCCCTGAGTCTTTCCGCATATGGAGCATACGAAGGATGCTCAGCCCAGTTATCTACAGTATCAAACACCGAAAGACGTTCGGAAAGTTTCCCAAAATACTTCACAAAATAAGGCAAGTATGACCAAAGAAGAATATCTTTAAATCCCAGAATTTTAACTGCCTTTTTTATGTTTCGTAAAAGCCTTTTTTCCGATATGACGGAATCAACTGTTTCATAGACATAAAGTTTTTTGCTGACTTGTAGTAATCGAGAAGTCAGGTTGCGTGAAATTGTCCGTCCTGCATGCAAATGCATTTGCTCCTGGAACCAAAGCTTCGCCGCTCGGCGGAAAGTAAATGGGAGGAAATCGATGGTCAAAATTGAGCGTATACGGGAATCATTCGTCAAACGGGTGAGTATATGGTAATTTCTGTTTGCCTTGTGACTTCGGACCCATTCCGAATACGGAGACATTGAAAACATGACGATGTCGAACTTCTCATTCATGGTTTATTCGGCAAGTAAATTAACCAATGGCGCTATTTCATTTTTCCACGTCATCGTGGAAACCCTTATAAAGCCGCGCTCTCCTAATGCCCGCGATTCGTCTGGATCGGCGAGAAGATTAGTAATGGCTTGCGCTAAAGCGCCGGAGTTGTTTTGTTCTACAATGGTGGCACAACCCGTCCCCCCTGCTCCTTCGTCCGCACCCCCGCTCCTGGAGGCAATGACGGGCTTCCGATGCGCCTGCGCCTCCAGATAAACTATTCCGAATCCCTCGATATCGTGCTCATCGACATCGTTTGTCGGAGTGAGCGCAAATACATCACATGATTCATAAAGACAGTGGAGGGTAAGGTCATCCACCTCGCCTGTCATGACCACAGATGAGGATACTCCTTCATTGGCTGCGATTTTTTTGATGTTCTCCTGTTCGGGACCGTCGCCGACTATTACGTACACCGCGTTTGGAAATCGTTTAAGTACTTGTTTCATCGCGTGCACAACTACGGCGTGTCCTTTTCGAGGTACGAGGCGGGCTACTGTGAGAATGACTGGCTTACCCTGAGGTATATAGCGGTTTTTAACAGCGTCAATATTCCCTTGGTTGATACGGGGCAAACTTTTTAATTCAACTACAGGGTGGATAAAGTCAATTTTACTATCAGGCACATTCAGCTCCATAATTTTATCCTTCGTATACGAGCTGATGGTAAAGATTTTATCTGCAGTCGCAAGAATTCTTTTTAGGAGTGCGGTTTTTCTGAAGGACAACCGGGGTAAAGTGATGTCCATCCCATACGTGAAAACGGCGTACGGTACACCCCAAAAGGCATATAAAATTTTTGCTACCATCCCCAGAGGAAGAACCTCGCCGACAAGTAGAGTATCAAACCGGCCGAGAGCATACATACGCCGGAGCGTGTTAACCAACGGCAGCCATCGCGGCCAGAAAAATCGCGAATAAAATTTTACTTGAAGCGTATTGATATTATTGCCGATATACGCCTCTCCGAATGGGGTCACGACAGTGATCTGGCTTTTGGGCAAATGCCCGCATATTTCATAAAGATACCGCTGTACGCCTCCATTTGCAGGGGGGAATTCAAGCGTAATAAGTAACGCGCGCTTCATGATACTTTTTTTGCAAGCGAGTGGTAGAGTGAGCGAATTTCCTGGATCGAAATGGCTTTGAGCCCCACTGATAAACCTCCGTAAATTGAAGCGCCTATAACGCCCAAAAGTCCGTAATAGAGGAGAATCTGAATGTAACTTCCAAAGTTCTTAATATACGGGGTGACGTTAAATGTAATGTGCGGAGCAATCATATAGAGAATACCCGACATGATCAGCGAGCAAAAGATTGATTTTAACAAAAGATTTAAAAGATGCTTCATCCTATATGGAACAACCTTAGCCGCCTGGTACATGCCGAGGGAGAAAAGCAAAAGCATCGAAATGAGGGTGGAGACTGCAGCGCCGATAAATGTAAACCGAGGGATAAGGAGGATGTCGAGGATGATGTTCACAGTTACTGTGATGCCCATGTTTATCGTATTCTTAGTCTGCCTGTTGGTAGCATTGAGAAGGGCGCCGACAGGATAATTAAGAAATACCGCAAAAAGCCCCAGTATCATGATACGAAGCGGGGTGACAGAAGGATTGAACACCGACGTATAAAGCTGTACAATGAGTCGATGTGACAGCGTGAAGACGGCCAGTGAGAGCGGGATGGCTATAATAAGGAGATACTGCATTGATTTTTCAAAAGTTCGCGCGAGCTGTTCTTTCGATGTTACATATAATGCGCTCATAGCCGGGTATACGCTCGCGGCGAATGCGGAGGGAATAAACTCGAGCGCAAATGTCAATTTGTTGGCTGTAATATACCACCCTACATACTGCTTTCCCGCCAAGCTTAACAGCATATAACGATCGGTATACGTAAAAACTTTCGCTAAAATCGCAGCGAGTGCGAACGGCAGAGCCATTTTGAGAAAGGAGCCAATAATGCGCCTGTCCCACGAGGGCATGGGGTTAATGCCCACCTTCCTTTTTAAGACAAAAAAAGCGAAGGTAAAATTAAATACGCTCCCTAAGAGCGTTGCGAGAAAAAGTCCCTTTAATCCGAACCCCATCAACAGCGCCGCGCCGCCGGCAGAAATAGTCAGTACCTGGTTGATAATAATAGCTACCGACTCATACAGAAGGTTCTGAAGACCTCGAAAGACCGCAAAAAAGGTCAGGGTAAACGTGTCGAGGACAACAATCATTCCTACAATATACAAGAGCGTCCGAGTCACTGAATCAAAATTACCCAAAGTCGTGGCGAGCCCTGCTATAAACATGACAACTAATCCGAAGAGAATCTTGATCCCCAGGATATTACTGACATATTCTTTTTTTCTTTCTGGGGCACGGGCGATTTCTCGCGTCACTACGGCGCTCAAGCTAAAATCTATAAGTATCAGCGTTATTGGTATGAGGGACTTGATGGGATCATAGAGTCCCAGGTCGACGGGACCTACGCGCCGCGCAATGAAAATGAAATACAGAAAAGAAATGACCTTCTGTACAACAAACGCTCCAGTGAGAAAAGATGTATTCTTAAGTATCTTCTCCTGGCTGTCACCATTATCATTTACCTTTATGCTCGGCACAGGACGATAGGCAACAAATTACCTCTTTTGCCACTGAGGCGCGCGTCTTGCGCGTCGTAATCCGTATTTCTTCCTTTCCTTCATTCGTGAGTCTCTAGTGAGAAACCCGACCTTCTTCAAAGCTGGACGGAAGCCGTTGTCAATTTGAATAAGGACTCTTGATACTCCCAATCTGATACTTTCAGCCTGACTTCGTTTCCCACCGCCAGTAACCCTGACGGCGATACTCCCCTTTAACGTAGCGCCAAGCTGTGTTACGGGACTTTGCACGATCATCTGGAGAACCCGGGAAGGAAAATACACTTGGAGAGGTTTATTATTAATCACAAGCTCCCCCCCTTGCGTAGGAATGTATCGAACCCGTGCGATTGAGGTTTTACGTCTGCCAACAGCGTACAGATACGCAGGCCGTTCCTTCACAGTCTCCTTTTTTGGCTCTTGCGGAACTTGGGGGATTTTTTCTGCTGTCTTGGGTTTGCGTTTCGCCGCAGCCTTCTTTTTTGACTTAATGACCGGCTTGGGTTTCTTCTTTTCTGGAGGTGTCATACTATTATAAGATGCTTAAGCAGAACATTCCGAAGTTTATTTTGAGGAAGCATATGAAACACAGCTTTTCGAAAAGTTTGTTCTGGATTTTTTTCAAATTTTTCCCGAAACGTCATTTCTTTAAGACCGCCGGGCCTCATAGTTGACCATTTGTATACTTTCTGCTCAATGAGTGGCCGTGTAAGATGAATTTGGCGGATGTTCTGAACCTTTACAATAACTTCCGCGGGGGTATGGCGTTTGTATGGGGCGAGATGCTTACCTTGGAGATACCCGGCAACCACAGATGCCAATCTACCGAACGACCCGTCTTTTGCTTCAACGATAACCGTTTCGATTTTTTTTGCTTTAGGCGCCATATTTATATCAATTCTATGCGGACCATTGAGGCCCTATCGCCTTGCCTTGAGTTGATCTTATATCTTCGCGTATAGCCTCCATGCCTTTCCTTGTAACGGGGAGCTATTTTTTCAATTATACGGTTGGCGACATCTACTGACCCCGTCCTCTGGATAATCATTCTTCGGTGATGCAAGGATTGATCCTTGGCGAGAGTGATAAGACGCTCCGTAACGCTTCGGACTGCTCTTCCCCTAGCATCGGTCGTATCGATTTTACCGTGAATGATAAATGCGCGTACTAAAGATCGTATTAGCGCAATTCGCGGTGCACGTTTTCTGTCAAGTATTATCTGTTTCTTTCTATGTCGCATACCGGCTTCAGGACTTATTTTTCTTTTTTACTTTTAGTTGCCTTCTTTTTTTCCTTCTTCGGTTCTGAAGAATCCTGTGCTTTTACTTTAACTTTATCAGCGGGCTGGTCGGCCTCATCAATTTTTTTATTCGCCGGCTCATTCATGCTGGTTGAAATAAACTGAAAATGCTCCACTAGGATCTGTGCCGATTGCTGCAATGCTTCAAGGGGCGTAATGGATCCGTCTGTCGTAACCATCATCGTCAACTTATCATAGTTGGTCATTTGCCCGACACGGACGTTCTCAACTGAAAAGTTTGCGTTTCGGACTGGCGAGTAGATCGCATCAAGAGAGATTGTACCATGTTCATAGGAGCGCTTTTCAGCTGCCTCAATTGGCACATACCCTCTTCCCTCTTCAATAACTATCTCCATTTCGAGTTCAGCTGTTTTGTCCGTAAGAGTTGCTATCCGAAGCGCAGGGGTCGTTACCTCCACATCACTGGGACAGTTTATATCCTTGCCTGTAACAGTTTTTTC
Source organism: bacterium (assembly GCA_021815445.1). Lineage (GTDB taxonomy): Bacteria > Patescibacteriota > Patescibacteriia > UBA10025 > UBA10025 > JAKAGM01. Next base: position 287,224 of record JAKAGM010000001.1, read on the forward strand.
ACCTTTTACTTTTAATGTTACTTTCGATTGGGCGACATTATGCAGTTTGAAACGTAGACTTTTGACGTTTAAAATGATCTCCACAATATCCTCCTTAACCCCTGGCAATGTGGAAAACTCATGAGTAACACCTTTAATTTTTACCGAGGTGGCAGCTGCTCCCGGCAGTGAAGACAGCAGTACACGGCGAAGGGCATTACCCAGAGTAGTTCCGTACCCGGGAGCGCAAGGTTCTATAATAATCAGGGCCTGATTCTTGTCCTTCGATTGTTTCTCTACTCTTGTTGGCAGTGGCAATGGTTGCATATGGGTGGGTTAATTTTTTTTACCGCGAATAATACTCAACAATAAGTGCGGGGTCAACTCCGACAGCAAGTTCGTTCTCTTCCGGCTGCCCAGTAACCTCAATGCCGATCCTGTCAGCGTTGCGTAAAGTTATCCATGACGGGGGTTTATGTTTTGTAAGTCTTTTCTTGACATCCCGTATCATGAGCATATTCTCACTTTTTTCGAGGAGCCGGATAGTATCACCTTTTTTACATTGATATGACGGTATATTAGTCTTTCTGCCATTAATGGTTACATGGCCGTGCGAAACGAGCTGGCGAGCCGACCTTCTAGTGGGACAAAGTCCGGATCTGTATAAAACATTATCAAGGCGCATTTCAAGCAGTCGAAATAAATTCTCCCCCGTATCGCCGGTCTGAGCGGTGGCATGTTTGTAGTAATTGACAAATTGCCTCTCCAAAACTCCATAAATAAACTTTGCTTTCTGCTTCTCTGAGAGCTGAAGACCGTATTCAGTGCTGCGCGAAGCCCCCTTGGGTCCATGCTGACCGGGTTTGTACGGCCGCCGCGTGATTGGGCATTTGAGCGAATCGCAAAGCTTGATCCCAAATCGTCGGCACAGCTTGTGTTTTGGTCCTAGATATCTAGCCATAATTTAAACGCGTCGGACTTTAGGCGGACGGCACCCGTTATGGGGAATCGGGGTAATGTCCTTAATTGAGAGGATCGTGAGTCCCTGCGTGCCAAGCGCGCGTATTGCAGATTCTCTGCCGCTGCCGACTCCTTTGACAAATACATCTATCTGCTGGAGACCGGTGTCCTGGACCTTCGATAGAGCATCTTTTACTGTTAAACTCGCTGCATAGGGCGTTGACTTTTTCGGCCCTTTAAAGCCGATATGGCCTGCGGATGACCAACCGAGCACATTTCCTGACTGATCAGTAATGCTTATCATCGTATTGTTATACGTTGCTTGCACGTAAGCGCGACCCATAAGCACTGAGCGCTTTTTCCTTCTCCGCGACGGCTGAGGTGCAGCTGGTTGTTGTGGTGTGGGAGTGGCCATAGGTTATGTTTTTTCGGCAGAGGCTTTCCTGCCGCTTCCCATAGTTCGACGCACATTGCCCCGAACCGTTCGTGAATTTGTTCGTGTCCGCTGACCGCGCACGGGCAGTCCCCTAATATGGCGCAGACCTCGGTAACTGCCTATCTCCTTTAGCCGCTTAATATTACTTATGACCTCTCTTTTTAAGTCACCCTCAACACTGTAATCCTTTTCAATTATATCCCGCAGGCGCGCCACTTCCGCTTCAGTGAGACTTTGGGACCTGGTATTGAGATCAATGTTCGCTGACTGCAGGATTCTGCGTGAAAGCGCCTGCCCAATTCCAAAAATGTAGGTTAATGCGACCTCGATTCGCTTGTTCTGTGGGAGTGTAATGCCTGCGATTCTTGTTGCCATAAATATATTTAACCTTGTCTCTGCTTGTGTTTAGGGTTTGAGCAGATAACGTAAATACGCTTCCCTCGACGGATTATTTTACAATTCTTGCATAATGCTTTGACTGACGCCCTGACTTTCATACTTTAATGTCGGTAAATGATGCGACCCTTAGTGAGATCGTAGGGGGTCATTTGAAGCGTGATGACATCGCCGGGGAGTATCCGTATCCGATACATTCTCATCTTGCCGGAAAGATGCGCGAGTACTTCGTGGCCATTCTCGAGTTTCACCCGGAACATTGCTGCAGGAAGCAGCTCCTCGACTGTCCCGTTCATTTCTATAAACTCACTTTTCTTTTTTTTATCAGAAATCTCTTCGTGCAGTCTCTCCTGGTTTGTTTTGAGCTTTTTTCGTGACCTCCGCGTGACAATCATATGTTAATAAAAAATTCTTGTGGCTATCCGCAAGAACAAAATATACTCAAACCGTTGGGTCGGGCTTAAAGAAGGACCCCCCTAAGGTCACTTTCTTCGCTAATTCTAGCCATGTTCTTGCTTCACCGAACCTTATGTTTTGTGTACTGCACATTGTACCTGACGACGAGCTACGTTGTCAAGGACGGCTCCAGCAACAGAAATATCTACGATGTGACAACGGCTTTGATTCTCCTGACTCCGGCACTGGAGGACTTCTCTGAAATTATTTGAAACGCGCCGAGCTGGTTTGTATGTTGGACATGGGGTCCACCGCAAATTTCCCTGCTGAAATCCCCCACCGAGTAAACTGTGACTACAGGCGGGTACTTCTCACGAAAAAAAGACAATGCGCCGCTTTTTATTGCATCGTCGAGCGGCATTGATTGAGAAGTGACGGGCAAATCTGACAAAATCACCTGATTCACCATTTCTTGCACCTTCGCGAGTTGCTCCTTGGTAAGCATGCTAGGATGCTCAAAGTCGAAGCGGAGTCTCTCTGAATTTATATCTGATCCTTGCTGGCGGACATGATCTCCAAGCACCGAGCGCAGGGCCTGATGGAGGAGATGAGTAGCGGTATGAAGCTTTGTCATACTCCATCGGGCCTGCGGATCAAGATCCCGGGACGGAGCCCCTTGTAGCCCGTGGCCGCCAAATTTCTTTTCCGACATAGCACGCGACTTTTCCTGGTGGGCACGAACCGCCTCATCAAACTCTGTTAATGAAAATTCATAGCCAGCGCGCTTTATGCGGTCAGGCGATATTCCGTACGTAGAGTAAAGAGTAAATGCATCTTGAGCTGATATGTCACGAACTGAAGGCCTGCCATGGCCAGGTTCAGAAGTTGTTTTTTTATGTTTTAAAAACTTCGATATGACTTCATCGACCTCAAGCGCAAGAATTTTTTTGTATGACTCATCCTCGCGTCGCACGGATGCACCGTAGACTTCAAGAGAGTTCGGCAGCTCAGGATAGAACGATTGATACATCAAAGCGACAGAGGTCAGCAATGCGTCAAATGAAAAATGAGGGAAAAGATATTGGTCTGATGCTCGCCGAAATATCCTCCGCAGGATATACCCCTGCTCTTTATTCGAGAAAGCGACTCCATCGGATAGTAAAAAAAGAACACCTTTTATATGGTCTGCCACTATCCTTTTCCTTTTCTCATCCTCATTCGGATTCAAAGATCCAAAATTCTTATCCGCACTGATATTGCGAAGCAGCTCCCGAAACAGATCAGTCTCAAAGACATTTGACACATTCTGTGAGACCATAGCCAGGCGCTCGATTCCCATTCCCGTATCGATATTTTTTGCCGGGAGACTCGTAAGAGTGCCCTTTTCCGATTGGTGAAACTCGGTAAATACGAGATTCCAGATTTCAACAAACCTCCCGCACGAACAGTTCGGCAAGCACAAGGATCCTTTCTCGCAGGGAATCTCCGTAAGGTCATAATGGATCTCCGCACACGGACCGCATGGGCCTGACGCACCAGTTGGACCCCACCAATTATCCTCGCGACCAAATGACGCTATAGAGCTTTTTGGAAGATATGTACTGAGGAGTTGGAAGGCCTCAGTGTCAGGAGATGTATCTTTATCACCTTTATAGTAGGTAGCAAATAACCTTTTTTTGTTCAGGTGAATCTCTTTGGTGAGAAACTCAAACGCAAATCCAATGGACTCTTTCTTGAAGTAGTCACCGACAGAAAAATTTCCGAGCATTTCAAAAAAAGTCAGATGAGTGGAGTCGCCGACTGATTCAATATCGGATGTCCTAAAAACACGCTGGATGGAGACAAGGCGTTTTGCCCCGAAATCTTTGGCAGGGTCTTTGCTCCCGGAAAAATAGGGCTTCAATTGCTGCATCCCTGCAGATGTAAGGAGCACGCTCCTGTCATCTGCCGGCACCAGACTAGATGGCGGTATGACCCTGTGCTGTTGCTTCATGAAAAACGCGAGGAATTTTTTTCGTAGTTCTCCGGAAGTCATAGGTGTAGTGTAGCAGAAAAGCTCTGATAGCACTATTACCGTCAGTATATTGTTCCCCCGCCGAGAACAACGTTACCATGATAGAACACAATGGATTGGCCGGGCGTAACCGCGCGCTGTTTAAGCCTAAAGGAAGCATGCCAACCATCGGCATCCTTGACGATAGTGCATGATTGATCGGGCTGTCGATACCGTATTTTAGCGTGACAAGATAAGTGAGCAGTGGGCTCACCTGCAATCCAATGGGGGTTACGAAAATATACCTTCTGCTTATACAAGAGGTCGTCATCCTCCCTGGTTATAACAATCGTGTTTGTTTTTCCGTCTTTTTGTGCGACATAGTAAGGCGTTCCTCCGCCGATGCCGATCCCCTTCCTCTGCCCTATGGTAAAAAAAGCCTGACCCTGGTGGTACCCGGCGAATACGCCGTCCGAGGTTATCAGCTTTCCCTGCTTGCCTTTGATGCGCTGCTTGAGAAATTCGTCAATGTCAACCTTACCGATGAAACAAATCCCCTGACTGTCTTTTCGGTCAGCATTCGGTAAATTGAAAGAACGGGCAAGTGACCGTACCTGAGATTTCGTGTATTTGCCGAGTGGGAAAACTGTATGGGAAAGCTGTCCCTGGTTTAATACATACAAAAAATATGACTGGTCCTTATCCTTGTCTGCCCCTTTCACAAGATGATACTTACCGTCGCGATAGACATTTTGCGCGTAATGCCCCGTCGCTATGCTCTGTGCGCCCTTTTGCATCGCAAGTTTTAAAAACGCTTTAAATTTAATTTCCTTGTTGCACACAATATCCGGGTTCGGTGTATTTCCTTTTTCATATTCGCGAAAAAAGTATTCAAGCACCTTATCACCGTACTCCTTACTCAGGTTCAATGTTTCCCAGGGGATGCTCAAATGCATGCAAACTTTTTCTACCATCTCCTGATCATCTTTCCATGGACAGGCACCATCAAGATCATCGGTATTTTCCCAAGCTTTTATAAAGACGCCTTGAACCTCATACCCTTGTTTCTGTAAAAGCGCCGCACAAACTGAGGAGTCTACTCCGCCTGACATACCGACTATTATCTTTCCTTTTGTATGTAGTCCCATAACGATAGCATTGATTTTCTATAAAAAACGACAGCTAATGGGGCTGTCGTGCACGAAGGAGTTAATCCGCGACAATGTGGTAGTGCTCCAGCGTGAAAGGCGGATCGAGAACAGGACGTTTTGAACCGACATCGATGACCGTCCCATCATCCATAACTACAATGAAGTAGGGATCGCATCCTGCTCCACCCTCAACCGGGTGAATCCCAACCCCGAGTTTTCGGAATAGATCCGCGTCATTGCCCGCAACAATAGTTCCCGTAATATTCCGCATGGCACTCCTCTCGAGAAAATGAAAGAGCTGATTGTGTGTTAAGAGAGTTTATACCAACTCTGAAAGATGCGCAAGTTGAGACAACGGGTTACCTCTGGTCTGGCTCTGCTCGTTTGCGGGGCGAATACAGCAACCAAAGTCCGACTCCTACCAAAAGCAGAGGCCACAAGCTTAGCTGGCTGAAAGTAGATAAAAAGATTATGGCTGAAGTGAATGTAAATATCCATGCTGGGATGAGCAAACCGGTAATTTTTTTGCCAATAAAATAGGTAACGAAAAAGCCGATTGCGATAAAGAATGTATATACAAACGACGTTTCATTGGCATAACGCCAACTAACAAGCACCATCGCAAAGAAGTAAAGGCCTAATAGCAGAAAGAATGTCGCTGGGAGCAGAAATCCCCATGCGCCTTTAGATTTCCATAAAGAAACGAAAAAAAGTCCGAGGATAATGAAAATAATCGGCCAAAGATCAATATGTATCCTGAATCCAATCTGGTTAAGGAGAAGCAATGCACCGATCAGGATTATGAAAAGACCGGCAAGGTTTCTGTTTGAAGTCATAAAAATTTCAAGATACTAAGAATTATTAGGCCGTTCAACCCTCCCTTGAAAAAGAGGTTTAGTAGGAGGCTGCGGAGGCAAATTCTGATGGCGTTCTTTTTTACCAGGATCAGTCTGTGCGTGCCGTTGATGAAATGGGGTCGGTTTTCTCGCAAGAGCTTCCTTGAGAGAAATAGCCGGCTCTGTCGGCTTAACCTCTACAGGAGCTGCGTGAAACGACTGTGGAGAACGCTGCGGGGGCTTTGCAGGCCGCTGATGCTCATCATGACGCGGGGTTTGCTCGTTCTGCCCCCGTGGTGGAAACCGATGAATATTCTTCTTTCCCGACGGTGAATAGGCCGTCTCAATATCTCTTGAAGCGATATTTTCCTCTTCGGCGGTAGCACGGTACACTTCATCCACCCCGCTCCAGCGTAAAATCTTTTCTTCTACTACACTCCTTGGCTTACCATAACGTTCACGAGAAACCTGAACCACTTTTTCACGGTTGCTCGTTTTTCCGGAAAGCGGGGGCAATGTGGTTGCAGAAAAAGGTTCCGAAGCAACCCCATCAATCATCAATTTCATATACACGTTATACTTCGTGAGATTAAGCAGATCTTCCTCCACAAATGTAGGAAAGAACTCTTTTGCCAAAAACTCAGCATCGGCTGCCCCAATTCTAAAGCACATAATAGTGCCTACATTGCCGAAAACCGCTGGACGAACTTCTTCACTGAGTTGCTCGATATACTGATGCGCAAGTATCAAGTCCAGACGGTATTTTCTCGCTTCAGATAATATATTTGCAAAGCTTTCAGTGGCAAAATTTTGAAACTCATCAACATAAAGAAAGAAATCTTTCCGCTCCTCTTCAGGAATGTCGACACGACTCATCGCGGCAAGCTGTAGGCGGGTAACCATCATGGCTCCCAAAAGGGATGAACTGTCCTCCCCGATTCTGCCCTTCGCCAGATTGAGCAAAACAATTTTCTCGTTGTCCATCAGACTGCGGAGGTCTATAGTGCTGTTCGGCTGGCCTACGATATTGCGTATCAGCGCGCTCGAAAGAAACTGGCCTACTTTGTTTTGGATTGGCGCTATTGCTTCATTTCTGAACTTATCATTATACGCTTCATACTCGTCCATCCAAAATCCCTTAACGATGGGGTCAGTTACTTTATCGATAACCTTGCGGCGATATTTCTTATCCACTAGGATACGCGCGACACCAAGCATTGTAGAGCCCGGATATTCAAGAAGTGCAAGTATGCAGTTATTTAGAATGTACTCCATGCGTGCGCTCCATACTCCCTCCCAAATTTTTGTGAATACTCCCATGAGGCCCGATGCTACGAGATGCCGTTGCGTCGCGTCCACACTTTCCAAAACATTAAATCCGATAGGATATTCCACATCCGCCGGGTTGAAGTAGACAACGTCATTAATGCGGTAGGACGGAATGTACTCGACAATCTTTTCGACAAGATCTCCATGGGGATCGACCACGGCCAGACCGCGTCCCGCACGAATATCAGCGATGATCATATTTTCCAGAACTGTGGTTTTTCCCATGCCGGTCTTTCCTATTAAATACATATGCCTTCGTCTATCGTCAATTTTTATGCCAAAACGCCGCTCCTGATTACGGTAGTTTGTCATTCCAACCAAAGTTATTTGGTTTGTAGCGTCGTCTGCCATAGTTTAAACAACAGGTAAATTTGCCGGTGGGCCTCCTCTTTTCTCAGGAGGTACTTCGCGATCCTTTGGATGCTTTACCGACGGATACAGCGTTTCTGTTGGAAGCTTTGACGGGGGTTCGCCTTTCTTTGTCTCAGCTTTTTGGATTTGGGGAGCTTTTACTGTGAGTACAGGGAAATGAAACAGACTGGCAAGCTCCTCAGTGTTCAGGACGTACCTATTTCTCCCCCTCTTGAGGCTCCGATATCTATACCCCCAAAGAATCCTGCGTTTTCTCCACAGGAGCCTTCGCCGAACATTGATGTAATGCACCTTCGTCCGGACTCTTTTGTCTATTTTGAACCCGTTGAGGTCAAGGGTATTGAACTGCATAATTGCCCCTGCCACAGCGTCGACACCCTTCGGGGAGTTGTAAACCTCTTTCTTTGCCGTGTAGATCATGCGAATCTTGGAGGTAAAAGCGATCTTCGATATTTTCAACCCCACTGACTCGACAACGGAGCGTTCGTCAGGTGATAAGTGCTGCATCAGGGAAGGCCATTCACGGTCTTTTGTTTTCTTTTCAGCCTCAGGGCTCGCCAGTATACCTGCGGTAAAAGACTCAGAGAGTCCTTTGGTAATCTCGCGGGGGAAATACATCCAATCCGACTTCTTTTCTTCGGACTTTTTTCCGATAAGTTTCCTTATTGCGTGCAAACCCCGTTCCCGCCACTCAGCGTTTGCAGGGGTGATAACTATTTGGAGCCAAAGTTGCTCTCCCGGACCAAATCGAGACATTATTTCAAGAAGCGAAGCCATCGGATCAAGAAATGTCTGTGTCAGCGGATGTTCAAAAAAGGGATACGTTCTAATTGGGTAAATATCCTTTCGTAACATCTTGAACTCCGTCCCATAAAGATTGTACTCAGTATTTTTAGGGTAGTCGAGAGGTTTTGGCACGCTATCAATATAATCCTCGACTTCGGTGATTTCTGAATCCGGGTACTGAGCATATATCGCGGCCTCGACTAAATCACGGAAACGCACGGGAGTACGAATAAGAAATTGGACGTACCCCTCGATACTCACTATCTCAAGACTGAACGAAGGCTGTGAAAAACCTTCAATATAGCGCGCGTGGAGTGTCCCTTTTTTCTGTACGGCGCTGAGATGAGCGAAAATATGCTCAACAGCTTTTGGGCTTTGCTCATTATTCTTCGGCACATCAATCGCCAAAAGAGCATACTCGATTTTCGCGTCGTACATGTTGCGTATATATTCCAGCCAGCCCTGCCATATCCCATTGATGACGGTAATCACTAAAATAACCCATCCACCATGCTGGATGAGAAAAAGCATTGCCTGAAAAGGATTGTTAATATCAGCAAGCGCTGATAAATCAAAATTCATTTTTTAAAAAAAAGAACTATGCTCTTAGTGTGGCTGCGCGAGTATGTAGGTACCATCCTGTTGCTTGTGAAAACGGGACTTGTCGGTTAAAGCGAGATAGACGGTATTCTTTTTTACTACACGTTGCTTCAGCACCAGTTCGACAATCTCATGCCGGCTCAATGGTCTCTGTTCCTTTTGCAGAACATCAACAATGACATCGGCAACAACGCCAGGTCTGTACCCCCATTCACGAAGAGCGTAGATGCCCCGTCCGATTAATACATACTGCTTATTGAGTATAAGCTCATTGTGGACAGTCGGCGGATAAGCTTTTCTATCATCAAATCCCATTTGATTAATAAGTTCAGTGATTTCAGAAAAATGCATTGGCTTTCCTCGTTTTTTGAGCACAAGGCTGATTTTATCGTTCATTCGCTTCGGGGTGATACTCCCCCAGTCTACCAGCCCGTACTCGTTGTAAGGGTTTTTGCCAATCTTTTTACTTACCTCAATATATGAGCGGATAGCATCATCATTAAGCTGACTCTCGTGTTGTTGAAACAGCGTTCTTGATCTCGTCTGTGAAAGAAGCTCATGAAAAGACATGGGCTTACCATTTTTTGTAATGATATCAAGCAGTTCCAATACCACAGTATCAAGAAGATAGAGAGTAAAAGACCGAAGCTGCCACGAAGGTCTATAAACAGCTGACTCACGGATTCTCTTGAACTTAGGATCAAGAAGCTCCTGAAGAATAAAAACAACCGCGCGCCTGTTTTGCACCGTCTCACCTGCAGTTTGTAGAATATGCCCGAGCAACGATTGTTCAGACATCACTCCTCCATACTGTTCAAGAACTGAAGTAATCGTGTCTTCAACGGGTTTGATAAGAGCTCCGAAATTCTTCAAATTTTTTATTTTTTTAATGGCGGTGCTTTCTATCTGTCGGATACGTTCACGCGTTACCTTGTAAGCGAAACCTATTTGCTCGAGGGTCTCACTATTTCCCCCATTAAGCCCGAACCTTCGACGCAAAACGTCCTCTTCTCGGTTTAGAAGATTTTTTAGCAACACCGAAACCGCGTCAGCAGGATGAAACTGCTCAATTTCAAGGGTCTTTTTGCTCGAAATCACTTTATCGAGTATCGATGGAGAGTTATCGTCTGTCATACTCAATGTGTTTAGTATAGCATAATGTCATACGTGTGTCAAGTTGTTTAACATAGACCTTATCATATTTGGCCTTATATGGCAAGTACCCATCTTCTGCATACCAAAAAATGGCCAATATTGGCCATCGCTTCGTCTTTGCGACTAACTTCTACTTGCGCGACGTAAATTTCTCCCATGTCACAAGCAAAGGACTTGCGACAAAAATAGACGAATATGTCCCTACGGAAATACCGAGAATAAGCGCGAGCACGAAATTACGAATAGTGTCGCCACCAAAAAAGTATAAACTAATGAGAACCAGAAGAGTGATAAGGGATGTATTCAGGGATCTCACGAGAGTCTGATTTATACTTTCATTCACTGTCATTTCATAAGTCTCCGCAGGATTTGTTCGAAGTCGTTCGCGAATTCTGTCAAATACAACGATAGTGTCATGTACAGAGAAACCGAGGGTTGTGAGCAGTGCGGTAACAAAAAGGGAATCTATCTCAAATTTGAAAAAATATCCCATGATGGCAAACGCACCGACGACAAAAAGCACATCGTGAATAAGCGCGAGCACCGCCATAACACCATATGTCCATGGTCGAACTGGGCCGATCGAAACTTTGCGAAAAGCAAAGGATATATACAAAATAATGAAAAAAAGCACCACAACCATTGCTGTAATCGATTTCTGGCGCAGTTCTTTCCCAACAGTAGGACCTATGGATTCAAAACTTACTTCATGGGCACCGCCAAAGTCACCAGATAGCTTTTCTACTACTTTTGCCTGATCAACTTCGCTGATGTCCTGTCCACGAATCACAATATCTTGTTTTTCGATCGGCTGGGCAAAGAAGTCGCCGCTAAGGATACCCTGTAAAGACTTTGTGACATCCTGAGCTGTCGGACGAATGCCGGTAAATCCTACCCTGAGAAGACTGCCACCCGTGAAATCTATGCCCGGCCTGAGACCGCCCATCATAAGCATAATAAATCCGGGAATAAGCGCAGCTAAGGAAATTCCGTACCACCACTTCCTTTTTTGTATGATATTAAACATTCTGTTGGTTCTTAACTATTTCACCCTTTTTCACTCCGACAAGCCAGGGACGGGATTCGAGCCATGAGCCGCCAAAGATGCGAAGAAAAGTCCGCGTGATGGTTATGGCGGAAAACATGCTGACAACAATGCCGATACCGAGGGTAATCGCGAAACCTTTCACAATACTCGTCCCCAACCAGCCCAGGATAAAAACAGTAATCAGGCTTGAAACATTGGAATCGCGTATCGAAAGCCATGCGCGTTTGAAGCCTTCCTCAATAGAAAAGTTCATCGGCTTGCCGAGGCGCAATTCTTCTTTCGTCCTTTCGAAAATAAGCACATTGGCGTCGACTGCCATCCCTATCGATAAAATGAAACCAGCCACGCCGGCGAGCGTCAGGGTAACCGGCAGAAGCTTAAAAATCGCCAATACAAGCAGGGTATAAATAAGCAATGAACATACGGCAAGAACCCCGGGGAAACGGTAATAAATAATCATGAACACCGAAACCAAGAGAACGCCGAGCAAACCCGCGAAAAGGCTCCTGTCGACTGATTCTTGGCCCAGCGTTGCGCCGACGGTTTGCTGGGAAACGAGGGTTATTGGAATCGGCAGCGCTCCGGCATTCAAACGCCGTACAAGCTGCTTTGCCTCGTCAAGAGTAAAATTGCCCTCAATACTTGCAAGCCCACCGGTAATTTTTTGTTGAACAACGGGCGTCGATATGGGAGATCCGTCAAGATAAATTGCTAAGGGCTTTCCGACATTGCGGCCAGTGATGTCCTCAAAAAGTTTTGCGCCTTCTGTATTAAACTGGAGCGAGACGTAGGGTTTGCCGGTATTTTTGTCGAAAGCAACGTCGGCACGCTTCAGTTGTTTACCCGTCAGTCCGGTCTGAATAAATTGCTGTGAAAGATTCTGCTCCGATTTCGTCTGAAAGAGAATATGGCGCGCGCGCACCTCAAGTGCAGATTGTCCATTTTCCTGCACCGTTTTCTCTTCTTCTTTTTTTATAATATGGTATCCGTATGATGTTTGGACGAGTTCATGAGTGATTTCCCCCACCTTCAGCTTGTCGAAAATCTGCGCATCAAATTCCGGAACAAGTTGGCCTCTTTTGACAAACCCTAGGTCACCCCCAAGTTTTTTGCCGCTTGCATCAGTGTTTCCCGGATCTTCCGAGTATTTATTAGCAAGCGCTGGAAAATCAGCGCCAGGTTTGATCGCATCTGCGAGTACGTTCTCGGCTTTCTGTTTTTGGCTGTCATTATAGGCTTTCAATGCTTCCTTTTGCCCGGCATCCAATGTCTGCGCCCCTTGCTCGCGAAATTCAAGCAGTGGAGTTTCCCCTATCTGCTTAATTGCGTCCTGAATGTCCGTTACGCCAGGTAATTCAACAATCACGCGCCATGTGCTTCCAGTTTGGTTCGTTTGTACGATGGGTTCTGAAACGCCAAAAGCGTTCACGCGACGTTCAATGACGTCCCGCACACCTTCAGCGGCATTTTGTTTGTCCGCTGAGGCAAGCTGGCTGGTGTCGGCCGTGTAAACAAGTTCTGCGCCACCTTTGAGATCAAGCCCAAGATGAACTTTAAGCTCGCGCACCGTTGAGCCAATTTTTAAGTTGGGCCCTTTGGGATAATCAACGAGGCCTGCAAGCGCCGCGAGGATGAGTATACTAGCAAATGTTATCCAAACTTTTCTGCGCATGGAAATGTTAGAGTTATGTATCACATCTTAGCATAGCCAAAAAACGCCCGCAATACACTAGCCGGGCGAGCGCAAAACTGCGGATCGCGGCTTTCTTAATCTCTGACTACCACCTTCGTGCCCATCGGAGCCCATTGATAAAGCCACTGTGCTTGCGAGTAGGGAATGTTCACGCAGCCGTGACTTTTCCTCCTGCCGAAATCATTATGCCAGTATGCTCCGTGAAGAAATCGAGGCCCGTCGTATCGCATATTCCAAAGGGTATTTGGAAGGTAATAACCGGGACCCTGATACAGTTTTGAATACGTTTTTTCATAAATATTAAACGTCCCCTTGTGCGTGTCATACCCTGGTAATCCCGTGGAAACAAGAAAGCTGCGGACAACGCGGCCATACTCATACGCATATAATCTTTGCTCGTTTAAACTCACCTCTATGTATTTGGGGACATCGGTTTTCCCGTCGGCATTCCAGCTCGCAGGCGCAGTCACAACTTCATCCTTGCCGTCACGCGTGAGGTCGCCTGCGGCGACATTAACACCTCCCCTAAAATCACTTTCATAGGAGAAAAAGTTTATTGCGTAGGGCTTTCCATTTCCGTTGAACACCCGCACCTGCGGTCCGCCGCCTGACCGAGCTCCAACAATTATTTCATCAACCCCATTTCCATCAATGTCTCCTGACGACAAATCAACTCCCCCCTTAAAACTGTCGCCGAAGGCCTTGAACATTCCAAAAGTAGTTTCTTTTCCCGCTCTGTTTACCACCTTTATCCAGGACAAATCCTGGCTTTGCACACCTGTAACGATTTCCGTGCTTGTGCCACCATTAACATTCGCAGTTGCTACCGTCACGCCGCCGCGGAAATTTCTATCAAAGGCAAAAAAGCTATCCATTGGATGGCCAAAGCGGTTGAAAATCCGTACCTGCGGTCCGCCTCCGGGACCTGCGCCTACAATGATTTCTTTCTGACCGTCTCCGTTATAATCACCAATGGCAATATTCACTCCTCCCCGGAATGATTCATTAAACGCATAAAAACCGGGTGTAAATTTCTGATGCCCGTTGACGTCAAAAACCCGCACATGGGGAGCTCCCCCTTGACGTGGCGCCGTAATTATTTCTTCCCGGCCATCACCGTCAAGATCGCCGACGGCAACATTAATCCCCGAACGCATATTTCGGTTATACGCAAGAAAGTGTGAGACCTCGCTTCCGTCTGCCCGGAGCACACGCACATTTGGTTCACCGCCCTGTCCCGGCGCAGTAACAATATCATCCAATCCAGTATCCTCAAGGTCTCCTACGGCTATCTGCACTCCCCCTTGAAATTTCTTGTCATACGGCACAATTGTTTTCTCGACCGTGTTCTGCTGGAACACCCTCACCTCGGGTGCGCGGGTGAAAGCAGCGTGGGCACTCGGTGCGGTAAAAACGAAAAGAACGCACAGGATAAATGTCCCAGCAAAAAAGAAGGGGTATGAGATAACTTTTGTTTTCATTTTGATTTTATTGGCTTTTTTTGATTTTCTGTTTATAGTATACCATCAAAACTCCTTTTTGTAAAGGGTAGGATGGCTATTCCTCTTGTTGCTATGACTACAGGAAACTAAACAGTTCTCATCCTTCTTTGGTGCTCTTCGGTGTTGATCAGCCCGCACTTCTTATATTTCACGCCTGAGCCGCAAGGGCAGGGGTCGTTACGCCCAACTTTTTCCCCGTCAGAAGTTTTTGGCGTAGCTGATAATTGAGGCTTTTGCTCAGGATGAGGTTGCGCAGAGGACGATATGCTTTGAAATTGGCTTGGTTCGGACATCGAGATATTCGGAGTTTCGTGTAAGCGCTGAGCAAGCGGGGTTTCGGCCACAGCCTTCGCTGCGGCAACTTTATAGATAGAATACACAATCTGCTTCTGTATATTATTCATTAACTCGGTAAAAAGTCTGTAAGCTTCTTTTTTGTACTCGACGAGAGGATCCTGCTGCGCATATCCGCGAAGACCTATTCCTTGACGCAGATGGTCCATGAGATCCAGGTGTTCTATCCAAAGCGTATCGATAGCCCTTAGATAGAGCGCACGCTCAATAGTATCCATGAGGTCTGCATCATTCACCCGGCCGATCAATTCCTGATAGGACTTACTGGCGAGAGATGTAAGATACCCGATAATCGCAGTACGTGCTGTCGGTTCTTTCGGCATATCAGCAACATGACCGCGCATGTCCTCAAGCTTAATTCTGTCCTGAAGCGATATGGGGAAAATAGTGTCGACGACTTCATAGATCTCATCAATATTCCAACGTGTTTGGTCGGGGTCCGAGGAGTGGAAAGAAACCACCTGCTCTATTTCTTGAGTTATCAGTTCCATGATTCTGGATCTGACATTTTTTTGTCCCTCGGCGAGCTTTGGGTTCGCTCCTCCCAGGATGCCCCTTCGGAGGCCGTATACTACCTCTCTGTGTTTATTAATAACATCGTCGTACTCTACAATATGCTTGCGAATATCAAAATTATGCCCCTCAACTTTTTTCTGGGCCGATTCTATTGATCTCGAAATCATCCTGTTCTCAATAGGCATATCATCAGGCACTCCGAGCCTATCCATCATGCCCTTCATCCTGTCCGACCCGAAAATGCGCATGAGGTCATCCTCCATGGAGACGTAAAACTGGCTTGAACCCGGATCGCCCTGGCGTCCGGAGCGTCCGCGCAACTGGTTGTCTATGCGCCGTGATTCATGCCGCTCAGTGCCTATCATATGCAGCCCTCCAAGCGACCGAACTTCATCGGCAAGTTTACTGTCAGGAGGATTCCCCCCTAAAATAATGTCGACTCCCCTACCAGCCATATTCGTCGCCACGGTGACAGCCCCCTTCCGTCCGGCTTGGGCGATAATGAGCGCTTCTTTTTCATGGTTCTTAGCGTTTAAAATACTGCATTCGATCCCCTCCCTGCTGAGAATTTCGGCGACGAGCTCATTTTTTTCGATGGAGATGGTCCCGATAAGCAGGGGCTGGCCGAGCTCATGACGGGTCTTGATCTCCCGAGCAAGCGCCTGAAACTTCCCTTTTTCATTTTTATATACGCGATCAGGCAGGTCCTTGCGTATCATCTCTTTATTGGGAGGGACCTGCACTGTTTCCAGTCGGTATATTTTGGCGAATTCCTCGGCTTCCGTTGCAGCGGTCCCGGTCATGCCGGAAAGTTTTTTGTATAGCCTGAAATAATTCTGGAACGTTATTGTTGCGAGCGTTTGGCTTTCCTGTTTCACTTCTACGCCCTCTTTCGCCTCAATTGCCTGGTGTAATCCTTCGGAGTAACGCCGTCCATACATGAGCCGGCCGGTAAACTCATCTACTATAATAATTTCACCCTCGCGGACCACATAATCACGATCACGCTTAAATAGCGCCTTTGCCTTGAGCGCCTGCTCAACATGATGGACATTTTCTATTCCACCAGCCTCATAAATATTGCCGATGCCCAGAGAGCGCTCAATTTTAGTCATGCCTTCCTGGGTAAGTGAGGCGGCGCGCATTTTTTCATCAACATTATAGTCGGGTCCCTCTTCTAACCTTTGAACTAGCTGTGCGAATTTATAATACAGCTGACTGGAATCCTCTGCCGGAGCGGATATGATAAGGGGGGTTCGCGCTTCGTCAATGAGGATACTGTCCACCTCATCCACTATGGCGAAGTTAAGCGACCTCTGCACACATTGCTCAAACGAGGGGGCCATATTGTCACGAAGGTAATCAAAACCGAATTCATTATTCGTGCCGTACGTAATATCAGCCGCGTAAGCTTCCTGCCTCAGTACCGGACGCAGGAAATTGGTTTGCGGGTCCTTACTCTCATACGAGGAGTCGTAGAGAAACGCTGCGTCATGCTGGATACATGCAACGGACAGCCCGAGCGCTTCATAGAGCGGACCCATCCATGCGGTGTCCCGTTTGGCCAGATAGTCATTGACTGTTACCACATGCACTCCTTTTTGCGAAAGGGTGTTCAGACAAACGGCGAGCGTAGCAGCTAAGGTCTTGCCCTCCCCTGTCTTCATCTCAGCAACTTTGCCTTCATGTAAAACCATCCCGCCGATAAGCTGGACGTCAAAATGGCGCATGTGTAAGCTGCGCCTACTCTGCTCCCGTACAAGGGCAAATACGTCGGTGAGTATTTGGTCTATGGAGGTACCCTGTTCGACCTTTTTTTTATATTCGATAAACAATCCGCGAAGTTTATCATCGGGAAGTTTTTTTAGGTTATCCTCAGCTGCATTAATGCTACGAACCTTCGATAGATAAGTATTGAGTGTGCGCCTATTCGGATCACCAAATAGGGTATGAAAAAGTGACATAGTGATGCTTATTGTATCGCGTTTGGACTAAAAGTAAAAGAGGGCGCTTGACCCCCTTATGTTCGTTGCTCACGGCTGAAACACTTATGCTCCTTTCGGAATTCGTTTGGGATATGACTTGTAGCAAATCAGCTTGTGCACGATTTTTGCCGCAATAAAGTCAGGCGCTGCGACTCCAGGGATTGGCGCTAGCTCGACTACATCGGCGCCAACAACATTGCATGATCGGAAAACGAAACGCAGTGTACTCATGAGGTCATCCCAAGTCCAACCTCCTGGCTCAGGAGTTCCTGTCGCGTGCATGAAGGATGGATCGAGGACATCAAGATCAATTGTCAAGTAGACGTGCTTTGTTAAACGGCCAAGTACCGCCTCAAATGGGGGCGGGCTGCCGTAGAAGACGTCATGCTGCCATCGGCGTGTGGAAATCGCTCGAGCTTCCTCGGCGCATTGACTTCGAATGCCGCATTGCACTACGTTCGAGACGACCTCTCGGCAACGTTTCATCACACATGCATGATTATATCGAGATCCCTCGTACTTCTCACGCAAATCGGTGTGCGCGTCAAGCTGGAGAATTGAAAGGTCATTGTACTTTCTTTGATACCCCCGCACAGCTCCAAGGGTAATAGAGTGTTCGCCGCCCAGCGTAATCTGAAATTTCCCGTATTGGGCGTTTTTTGCCGTAACGTGCTGAACCATATTAATCACCTGCGCCGGTGAATCAGTGGAAGGTTCCAGCTCGGGAAGCGTATATACCGGCAGTTTCGAAATATCTTGCTTCAATTCAATATCATAGAGCTCGACCTGCCTCGATGCTGTAATAATCGCTTGAGGGCCGAGACTCGTTCCGTGCTGATATGAAACAGTGCCTTCATATGGCACGGGAAAAATGACGACCCGGGACTTCTTGAAGTTCGGGTTTTCGATGCCGTAATAATTATACGGGGGGCGTAGAGAGACTAAAGACATAATAAGCTACCAACCAAAGAGTTTTCCCACTTCTTCTGCCGATTCTCGACGGCGTATTGTTTTCGCCTCACCGCTCGAAAGACTTATTTTAGCAGGAGAGGACAATAGGCAGTGATGCGAAGCAAGGGCGTCCTGATATGCTCCTGTGTCTAGGAAGGCCACATAGAGATTCTCCCCCTCTGGCAGATCCTCGAGCCGAGGAAGCAGAAGGTAAGCCCCGTGCGCAATGTATTTATCATCTGTGTCACAACTCAATCCTGCAAACCAGCATCGGTGAAACTTTCGCGCGTCAAGCTTATTGATCGGAACAACGTGCCACATCTGGTGTATGGCCCAAGTATCGAGAAGATCGTTCATAAAACTCCCATCGATGATATACCACTTACGGGCATTCCCCTTGGGAATGTTCTTCATGGAGATGACTTTAAAAACCGAAATTTGCGCCGGTGCGATGATATAGCGCCCCCATTCACAGATAATATCTGGGTGATTTATTTTTTTCGATTCGCAAAAATGAACCATAAACTTGATAAGCTTCCTGACGAGATTATCGACACTGATGACTTTTGTGCGCTCGTAAGGTATCGGCATCCCGCCGCCGATATCCAATGTGTCTAATGACGGGTTAATTTTCTGTAAACGTACATAAAACTGCATTGCGCGTTTTACTGTATCAAGTATGTGTTTTGGTTGCTCAATTTGCGAGCCAACGTGATAGTGGAGTATTTTTAGGTTCTTTATCTTGCCAAGACGGAGAATTTCACGAGGAAGAAGCCCGAACCTGTTAATTCGCTTGTCCCAATGGGAATCGACTGAGACGTCAAGGTCTATGCGAATGCCGACATCTCCTCGGAATGCTTTTAAAAGTTCGTACTCATGGAGATCTTCGATGATGGGAATAATTTTCAGGTCATTACGCAGTAATTCATCGATCAGCTCAAGATACTTTTGATCCTTCGGGCCGTTACAGAGCACTTTTATTTTCGGATTGAAATTTTCCTGCTCCCACATCCTCTTGACTAAGTAGAGCTCATTATACGAGGCAACTTCGAGATTAGCGCCCTCTCCGACGAGAGGAAGGATAAACTCCTTGTTTTGGTTCACCTTCATTGGGTAATGGTAAAAAAACTTGCCTTTGTAACGCGAGATCTTGATGTAGAAATTGAAAATACTCAATAGGTCATCAAGCCTGTCCTTTGCGATAAACGGAAAGAAAAGCTCAAGAGGCGTACCGAATTTCTTCACAAGCTCTTTGACATTGTACAGATAGTTTCCTTCTTGCACGATAAGCTCACCGTCTTTTGCAATGTCAAAAACGTCGGTGTTGAAATCGGCATTACCGAGCTTCCAGAATTTCTTCTGCTTTCTGCTCTGGGGGCTGTTATACTTACCGACCTCCGTCTTGACATCAAGAGGAGTCGGAATCTTCATCTCAGGGAGCCAGCGCGCTAATACTTTTTTTTGGCTGTCTCCATTTGCTTCACTGCCTTCTTTGGTCAGGGTTAAGCTCTTCCTCGTGGTTGGCGCTGCGGTAATATGGTTATTCATGTCTGGTTATAATATTTTTACAAATGGAATAGTATAGTTAAAACCTGAAAGACACAATGAAAAAAAGCTGTGGATAACTCAGGAAATGGCCGCACGTTAAAATATGTACCTACAGGAAGGAAGCGCGGGGGGACCTTTTCCTCTGCGACTGGAGTTTTTCCTTATACCGCTCGACTTGCCTGACTAACTTAGGCATACAAAGATCAATAGCTTCCTGTATGTGCTCAGCCCTCTCGCCAGCTTTAAAATATCGCCCATTGACTAGCGCTGATGCTTCAGCACGGAATCTGACGCCCGTAGTTTGATTTTTGTCAGCATCGAGCTCAACTTTTATTTCCTGTATGGACTTAGAAAAATGTGAAAGCTTTGCCGTATGCTTGATAACATATGCTTTCAGGGTATCGGTGAGCTTAAAGTCTTTTGCAGATATAATAACGTTCATAATACAGATTAGAATCCTACATATTTAATTTCTTCTTGAAGCTGTACGCCAAACTTGTCGCGGACTTGCTGTTTAATATAGCTGATGAGAATAACGATATCTTCTGCGCGGGCGGCACCCGTATTAACGATAAAATTGGCGTGATCGGGAGAAACCATGGCTCCTCCAATCTTTTTACCTTTTAATCCGGCTTGCTCTATCAGCAGTCCGGCGGATTTTTGAGAAGGGTTCTTAAAAACGCACCCCGCGCATGCGTCACCCGCAGGTTGATGTCCTCGCTTTAAAATAAATTGACGGGCCAATTGCTTGATTTCAGCCGCAGGCGCGGAAGCAAGATCAAATTCAGCAGCGACAACCACTTCCTTGTCACTGTACTTAAACCTGCTATATCGGTACGAGAAATCACACTGCGTTTTTGGAATTTTTTGCATTGTACCGTCCATCGACACGATGTGTACAAATGTTAAATGATCTGAAATCCATTTTTGCGAAGTGCCGGCGTTCCCTGCGACCGCCCCGCCGACAGTTCCTGGAATACCAGACAAATGCTCGAGCCCTGCGAGTCCGGCTTGCATGGACTTCTGGACGCATTGCTGGAGCGGAGTGCCTGATTCTGCGACAAGATGGACACCGTCTATTGTCACCCCGACATTTCGGATACGAATGACCACCCCATCAAAACCTTTGTCAGATACGAGGATATTACTTCCGCCGCCGAGGATAAAATGCGGAATCCCGAGTTCCACCGACGCGCGGACAGCCTTACCAATCTGCTCTCGGTTTTTAGCTTCGACGAAGTACTTAGCAGGACCGCCTATCTTAAATGTGGAGTATTGCGCCAAGGGTTCGTCAGTCTTGACGCCTGTAATGTAGTCAGCCAGCTTGCGCGATTTCATACTAGACAGTGTAGCACACTTTCGTTGATCCGAGTGGACACGCCGCCACCTGCCTAACGCAATGCACGGGGTAGTTCAGAAAGAGCCCGCAAGAAATCTCCACTGATACGTGTGATGCTTCCGGCTCCCATAGTAATAACCACGTCTCCGCGCTTAAGTTGGGGCAGGACTCCAGAAATGATACTGCCGAGCTGGGGGATATATTGCAAATCACGATGTTTGAGTATTTCATCAAACAGATTTTTCGCATTTATGCTCTCACCTGCCTCGCGTCCTTCGACAAAAAAAATCTCAGTCAATACCAGCTTATCGGCGTCCTGAAATGAGTTGACGAAATCCTGAAAAAGCATCCTGGTCCTGTTGCGTTGATGCGGCTGAAAAATACACCATATTCTTCTGCCAGGGTACTTCTCTTTCGCCGCCTTGAGCGTAGCCCTGATTTCTGTAGGATGATGCGCATAGTCGTCAATAATCGTCACCCCGTTGCTCTCACCCTTAACTTCAAATCTCCTCCAAATTCCCGGGAATTCTTTCAACGCAGAGGCTATAATATCCATAGCAACCCCCAGTTCACAGGCGAGCATACAAGCGGCAAGCGCATTGTTAATATTGTGTCTCCCTGGAATTTTAAGCGGTGTAATTTCAGATTCATGCGTGTCGCCCTTTCCGAACCATAACACCCTGCTTCTCAGATGGTGGCACACATCAAGAACATTTCGATCTTCTATATTTGCAACGATAAAACCTTCCGGCGGGACTTTTTTGGCAAGGGCGTGGAACGACTGCTTCACGTCATCCAGATCCTTATAAAAATCCAGATGATCTGCTTCAATGTTCGTGATAATCAGGCAATCAGGTTTATATCGAAGAAATGATGCTTGGTACTCGTCCCCTTCGACAATGAAGAATTTTCCATTTCCGACGAGAACGTTGCCGTCAAATCCGGGAACGAGACTCCCGACGATGACCGTAGGATCAAGCCCGGCTTTTTGGAAAATGCGTCCCACCATAGCCGAGGTCGTTGATTTGCCGTGCGTGCCTGCCACGACGATGCGGACATGCCCCTCCATCAGTTCACCGACCATTTCAGGGTAACTGAGTATTGCGATGCCCCGATGTTCTGCTTCTACCCGCTCGGGGTTATCCTTACTGATCGCCGGACTATAGACGAGGAGATCGACATCCGCAGCCACGCTCTCCTTTCGATGCTCACCGAATATAACCGCAGCACCACGGGACACGAGAGCGTCGGTAATTGCAGATGGCGCAAGATCTGACCCCGAGACATGCTTGCCATGTACCAGCATATAGCGAGCGACGGCGGAAACGCCGATCCCGCCGATACCCACGAGGTGCACATGCTGAATTTGTCCCATATTCATACACTTCCAAGTGAACGAATGATGCTTGCGATCATTTTTCCCGAACCGGGTTTCGAAAACCGCGCGATAGCCCTCTCCAACCCAGCACGATCATCGGGACTTTGAAGAAGTCTGTCTATTTCGCGTGACAGACGTGAGGATGAAAATTCCTCTTGAGAAATGACCACTGCGGCATGAGACGCCGAGAATAAAGCTGCATTATCTTCCTGCGGCGAATGTGGGAGTGGAACAAGGATGGAGGCTTTTCGAAGGTCGGAAAGTTCTGACAATATGGATGCACCAGCACGAGAAACGACGATTGTCGCTGTTGCCAGTGCTTGATAAAGCTGGCGAGGTTTAAGAAATTCGAATTGTCTCAGCCGTTTGTTCGCGGTAAACCCTGGTGACTTGTTTTTTCCCGTAATTGCAGTTACATTCATTCGCTCGAGAATATGGGGAAGCGATCCGCCGAGAACTTTATTCATAAACAATGACCCGGTTCCCCCGCCGGTAATAAGAAGTAACGGCAAGTTTTCAGGAAATGACGGCAGATCTTTCGATCCCTGACGCGCATAAACTCGTGTAGGGTTCCCAGTCCAGATCGCCTTTGCGCCAGGGATTCGATCAACAGTGGCTTGAAACCCAGTCGTTATCTTGGTACAGCAATAATGAGACATCGCAAGCGAGAGGCCCGGCTTGACGTCGGGTTGGTGAAACACAATCTTTTTTCCTAGTAGCCACCCCGCCCAAACGCACGGCACGCTGACGTATCCACCCGCCGCAATAATGACGTCAGGCTGGAAACGCATGAAAATGACCACTGCCTGTATGAAGCCTACTGCAACAAGAAAAGGCGCAACTGCTGTTTGCAGGCTGAGATAACGCCGAAACTTGCCACTGATCAATGTTGTGAAGGGAATATGACATTCTGAGACCATTTCACGCTCGGGAAAACCCGACCTTGTTCCCACAAACAAAAATGAATGACGTGGCTGGTCGATATGCAGCTCATCCCACAATGCGAGGAGTGGAGTGACCGACCCTGCCGTGCCGCCTCCGCACAGAGCGATGTTCATACTGTTGAAGTTTGCTTTGAAATATTAAGCAGGACGCCCACGCAAGTTAATGATATTGCAAGTGCAGAACTCCCGTAACTGATAAAAGGTAAAGGGATCCCAGTAAGCGGTAATAGCCCGACCATCGCGCCTATATTGATAAGTGTCTGGACGGTAATCCAAGACGTAATACCGGCCGCCAGAAGTTTGCCGAATGTATCCGGCGCGCGACGCGCGGTCATAAAACCTCTTATCATGACAATAAAATATAATCCGATCAACAGCAGTGAAAGAATAAATCCAAGTTCTTCGGCAATGACGGCAAATATCGAATCGCCGGTAACCTCCGGGAGAAAATTATACTTCTGCCGTGAATGGCCGAGGCCGAGGCCGAATATTCCGCCTGATCCGACGGCAAGCAACGCCTGGTTGATATGATATCCGATACCCTGCGGGTCAAGATCAGGGTTGAGAAAAACAGTGAGACGGTCCGCGCGGTACGACGAAGTTTTGATGAGAAGGTAAAAAAGGGCCAACCCGCCTCCGAACATCCATAGTAGATGTTTTATCGGAGCTCCGGCGACAAAATATACAATAATGGAGGTTATCGCTATAACCATGAGAGTGCCAAAGTCGGGCTCCATAATAATTAGCAGGCCCAATGCTCCGAGAATTACCACAAAGGGTACGAGACCGTACGAAACATCTTTAATGGACTTGCCTCTTTTCTCAAGCCATGTCGCAAGGTACAAGATAAACGAGAACTTCAAGAGTTCGGTTGGTTGAAATGTGTTCCCGGCTACAGCAATCCACCGGCGCGCACCGCCTGAGCCATAGCCGATTCCCGGGATAAAGACAGCGATGAGTAAAATGACCGTGAGCACCAAAAGAGGAAGTGCAAATTTTTTCCAGCGGTGGTATTCAATCCTCGACGCCACATACATCCCCGCGATACCTATGAGAAGGCCGTAGATAATCTGATGATTAACCAAGTAATTGCTGCTGCCAAAGTGCTCATAGCTCACCACGCTTGATGCGGATGTAAGCATGACGATTCCAATAACGACAATGATAAATACGCAGGCAAGCAAGGTATAGTCCGGGTGGTGTGGTCGCGTGCTCATGGTAGTTACAGTTTCTTGACTGCTGCTACAAACTGGCGTCCGCGGTCGAATTCGTGGAGAAATAAGCCGAAACTCGCACTTCCAGGCGAAAGAATTACCGTGTCACCTTTTTTTGCACGGGCTGAAGCAAGTTTCACAGCGTGATCCATTGATCGGGCAAAAGAATGGGGGAATTTACGTTTCCTTAGTAAAGCACTGATCTTTGCTGTCGCTGTCCCTGGCAGCAATATGAGGCAGCCGACTTTACGAACAATTTCGCGTACAAAATTCGCATACGGAAGTTTTTTGTCCGCCCCTCCTGCGATAAGTATAATCCTTCCCGAGATTGTTTCGAGCGCCGCAACCGCAGATTCAGGATTTGTAGCAGTTGTGTCATTGATAAATCGGACGCCGTTTTTTACAGTAACAAGTTCCTGCCTTCCTGCGACTCCCCGAAAGTGTGACAAGGCAGAGGCAATATATTTCACGGGGACACCGACGGTATACGCAGCCGTGACGGCGGCCAAAGCATTTTCCCGATTGTGGCTTCCAGGAACCCTGATTGCATCAACCGGGCAAATAGCTTGCTCTATTTTCTTTGACCTGCACACCACAGTGTTGTCGCGGATAAAACAGGCCCGCTCGCGCTCTAACGGGTGTAATGAAAACCAAACTACTGTCCCGCCAGCTTTTTTAGCCAGAGACCTTGTTAGCTTATTATCAAAATTGAGAATAGTGAAGTCTTTTTTTGTCTGACGGGAAAAAATAACACTCTTGGCTTTAGCGTAGCCCGCCATAGTACCATGCGTGTTGAGATGGTCGGGAAACAAATTAGTGATTACTGCGAGATGGGGCTTCAAACGGAAAAAACTCAAGTCCTCAAGTTGCCAGCTCGATAATTCGATTACCGTCGGATCTTGGCGCCGGATGCCCTTAAGCAAAGTTAAAGGACTCAAGCCGGGATTTCCTGCGAGAACGCTATGAGGCCACCTACGCAGAACCATGTCATAGAGCATGCGCGTTGTCGTCGTTTTTCCCTTCGTACCGGTAATCGCAAACAACGGGCTTGGGGTTCTTTCAATAAACAATGAAATATCCGTAACTATGGGAATCCCCTGCTTCCTGGCAAACATTAGATACGGAGAATTGATTGGCACTCCGGGATTTTTGACAATGATATCAGACGACGCAACTACTGCTCTGGAATGACTGCCAAGCTCAAAACGAATCCCAAGTCCGCGCAGTTTCCTCAGAGAAGGACGCAAAATCAGGGACGACCTGCGATCGGTGACCGTTACCGTCGCGCCTTGACCTACAAGCCATTGAGCCACACTTACTGCCCCTCCGTGCAGGCCGAGGCCGAAAACAAGCACTTTTTTCCCTTCCAGCTTTGTCAATGTAGACATGCTAGCGTTTATCTATAATCGCGAGTACAAGCCCAAGAAGCGCCGTGACACCGGCAATAATCCAAAATCGCATAACAATTTTTGGCTCTGACCAGCCTTTCGCTTCCAAGTGATGATGGATGGGAGCGGACAAAAAAACTTTCTTTTTAAAAACCATGCGCCAAAGGAGTTGAATAACTACGGAGAGGGACACGACGGCAAAAACGAAACCAATAACCGGTAACAGCAGTGAAGCGTTGGTAAGCATGGCAATAATACCGAGAGTTACCCCTAGCGACATTGACCCCGTATCACCCATAAAAAAACGTGCCGGATTGACATTAAACCATAAAAAGGCAAGAAGTGCGCCGATAATTACGCCGCAAAAAGTTACCAGATCATATTTCCCCTGCGCAAATGCTATTCCTGCGTAGGCTACGAATGCAGGGAGAAGCGTCCCTCCAGCAAGTCCGTCAAGGCCGTCAATTTCATTTACCGAGAAGGCGGTCGCCGCAATCATAAAAATAAAAATTGGTATGTACCAAAGTCCGATATCAAAACTGCCCACAAACGGTACATGGAGTGTTGTCCATCCAAGTTTCGAGTAAAACCAGTAGGCGCCAAAAATAGCAATTAGGAGATACAGCAAAAGTTTATGGCGGACCCTCAGCCCTCCGCCCTGCGGGCCGATACGTCGAACATTAAATAGATCATCGACAAGTCCGACAATCGCAGATACGACGAGTATGCCCAATGGGAGTAACGTTTCAGAGCGCGAAAGAAAATTAAATTTCTGCAGTGTTGAAAGCCACGGAAACGCGTCAGCGAGTAGAGCGAGAAGAAGCGTAACAATAACGACGGTACCCCAGATGAGGACTCCGCCCATAGTAGGAGTGCCCTCTTTTTGGGCGTGCAACTTTGTGAAAATGGGAGTTTGATCAGAAGATCGTATCCGTTTTCCCAATTTATACTTATAGAGATAATGAGTGACTGCAGGAGTAAGCAGTATAGCGATAACAAATGAGATAAAAGTAAGTATGAGGGTTCTGATAATGACAAAATCTATTTTTAGTAGCATAGTTTCAAAAAATATTTTTTATGACAAGTATCGAGGAAGTCAAAAAAATTATCTGCGCGACTAAAGAAAAAGAAGCCAGCAATACGTTTGAAAAATAACTCTCTCTGATAATGACAGAAACGAAAAAGTTTATAGCAAGGGTAAGAAAAGCTAAGCAAGGAAAGATAAATATGTAATACCATGGACCAAAAAAATCTATCCCGAGGTATACGGTATAATGCAGCGGGATGGAATCATTCACAGGGTGAACCTTGAGTGTCAACAGTACGATGTGGGCGACAAGAACCACCGCACTGCTTAAATACAGGGCGATGACTGATTGATTGTCCATAGCGTCAGTAAAACTCTTTTTGCTGAAACGTAGCATGAACAGTATTGCCTATTGGCTAATAATACTCCGCAAATATCACAAAGTTTTTGTATTATACAACAAGACTGGCCTTTTTACAAGCGATTGATTGACTATTGCATTTATTTTTGCTATAATATATTGGTAAAAATCGTATGTTTAGTGAAGATGAAATCAAAAAGGTTATCCTTTCCAGCAGCATACTGACGGAGGATGTCCTTACGGTCAATGCTAAGGCAGCGGCCTCGAAAGGCATAGAGCTCGGCAAATACCTCGTCGAAAATAAAGTCGTCGGGGAAAATGTCCTTTATGAAGCTCTCGCAAATAGCAAGAAAATTCCTTTCATTGACTTGCGGGATCAAACCATCCGGAAAGATATCCTCACTTTGCTCCCTGAGCCAATTTCGCAAAAACACCAGATCGTCGCTTTTGCAAAAGACGACCATGAAGTAAAAATCGCTACCCTGGATCCGTACAACATCCAGCTTTTTGAATTTATAAAGAAAAAAACGGGATTGAACGTCGAGGTGTCGCTCACTTCACCGACAGGGATCAAGGCGGCACTTGCGCAATATCACAAAGGACTTTCAGCTGAATTTAAAAAAATCACCAGCGGAGAAGAAACGGCAGATAGCCAAGATGAAGATAAAGAAAAAGATCTCAAGAAACTGGCCCATGACCTCCCCATTGTAAGAATAGTTGACACGCTACTGGAATACGCAATCTTTGAAAACGCTTCAGATATTCACATCGAGCCCACTGAAAAAGAGACAGTCGTTCGCTACAGAGTCGACGGAATTCTGCGGGATGCCATGACTCTCCCTAAATCAGCGCACGCAGGTATCATCGCTCGCATCAAAGTGCTCTCAAGTCTTAAAATTGATGAGCATCGTTTGCCTCAGGACGGGAGATTTAAGGTCTCCACCCAGGAGCACAAAATTGCATTTCGTGTTTCGATACTTCCTGTTTTCGACGGCGAAAAGGTTGTGCTGAGACTGCTTAATGAATCAGCCCATGTGCTGACCCTTGAACAGCTTGGTATGCAGCCAAAAGCCCTCCTCGCCGTAAAGGACGCCCTCGATAAACCCCACGGCATTCTTCTGGTCACGGGCCCCACCGGCTCCGGAAAAACGACTACGCTGTATACAATGCTGAATATTCTGAATACGTCGGACGTAAATATTTCAACAGTCGAAGATCCTATTGAATATCGAATGCCGAGAGTAAACCAAAGCCAGGTGAACCCGAAGATAGGCTTTACGTTTGCTAACGGATTGCGCTCCCTTCTTCGCCAAGATCCGGATATCATCATGGTAGGAGAAATCCGCGACAATGAAACCGCCGAGATCGCCGCGAATGCCGCGATGACCGGCCACCTCGTGCTCAGCACTCTTCATACCAACGACGCGCCGTCATCACTTCCCCGCTTGTCAGAGATGGGAATTCCCTCATTTCTTATTGCATCGACGACAAATTTGATTATCGCTCAACGACTTGTGAGAAAAATTTGCCCTCACTGCATTTTAAGTTACACACTTTCAAAAAAAGCGATAAGTGAGCTTTCAAGGCAATTTGATGTGCCCATGATACTCATGACTCTTGAAAGAGAAGGCACCATACTCTCGGCAAAGGCTCCCCTTGAGTCTTTACTGTTTTATAGGGGAAAGGGATGCAAACAGTGCAATAATTCCGGCTACAAAGGACGAATTGGAATTTATGAGGCACTCGTGGTATCAAAAAAAATGAGTGAACTGATTCTCAATAATGCCTCTACTGAAGAAATTCGACAGGCGGCAATAAAAGAAGGTATGATCACAATGCTACAGGACGGTTTTATAAAAGCAAAAAATGGTATGACATCAATCGAGGAGGTCATCCGGGTAACAAAAGAATAAACGTCGTTATGCCACTATACGAATACACAGCCCGCACGCAGAATGGCCAACCCCAAGACGGCCATCTTGAGATATCAAGTGAAAAAGCGCTCGGAGAATACCTTACCTCACGGGGCCTGATCCTTACCAGCGTTAAGGCCGTCCAATCAAAGAGGGGCGGCATCGCATCTCTTTTCCGCCTGAGTCCGAAAGTTAATGTTGTACAGAAAATTTTCTTTTCTCAAAATCTCCAGGTGATGATTCGAACGGGCTTTTCTCTTTCAAATGCCCTTCATACGCTTGCCATGCAGACTGAGAGTAAAAAGTTTAAAGAAATCATCTTGGCCATGCAGAATGATGTCGAGAATGGCAAATCTTTTTCTGAAGCCTTGAAAAAGTTTCCAACAGTATTTCCCGAATTGTTCGTTAATATGGTCGCTGCGGGCGAAGTGAGCGGCAAACTTGACGAGGTCTTACACCAATTAAGCCTCCAGCTTAAGAAGGATCACACGCTCATCAGCAAAGTTAAATCGGCGCTTACCTACC
Source organism: bacterium (assembly GCA_021815445.1). Lineage (GTDB taxonomy): Bacteria > Patescibacteriota > Patescibacteriia > UBA10025 > UBA10025 > JAKAGM01. The sequence goes on from JAKAGM010000001.1 coordinate 317,299, forward strand.
CCGCAATTGTTGTTTCAGCCATGCTCGGCCTCATCGTCGCCATGATGCTGTTTGTCATCCCCAACCTCTTGTCAGTTTTTGAAGAGGCGGGCGCGCAGCTTCCATTGCCCACGAGGGTGCTTATTTTTCTAACAAAATTTATCAGCGCCAACGGTGTCTGGATCTTACTCGGCGGTATTGCTTTTTGCTTTCTTGTATATCGAATAATTAAGACACGAAAAGGTAAGTATTACTTTCACCTTTTTTTGCTCCAAAGTCCTGTTATGGGAAAGATTATAAAAAAAATAAACCTCGCGCGATTTACGAGAAGTCTCAGTTCGCTTTTGAAAACTGACATTCCGATAGTGCAGACCTTGCAGATTATTTCCCGTACCTTAGGCAATGTTCATTATCGTAATGCCATGATGAAAGCGTCGGAGGAGGTAAAAAAAGGCGTGAGCATTGTAAAAACACTTGAGATGTATCCGAAGCTTTTTCCGCCCATAGTGACCCAAATGGTGAGCGTCGGGGAGCAGAGCGGCACTCTCGATACTATTGTCGAAGAGATAGCAAATTTTTATGAAGAAGACGTCGACACTACAATGGCTAACTTGTCCACAATTATTGAGCCTGCACTTATGCTCCTCCTCGGTGCAGGGGTTGCCGGATTAGCCGTTTCTATCATCCTGCCTATTTATAATCTTTCGCAGGCTATCTGACAGCGGATTATTCACCGACAGTCTGTAATATTATTTCTCCAATGTTTCGCTTCTCTCCCTTCACCAACGCATTCGGAATAGATATAAGTGATTTGCGCTTGAGACTTGTCCAAATTGCCAAGAGTGGACGTAAGCTCAAAGTGCGGTGCTACAACGAGCTTACCGTGCCAGAAGGGTTTATCGTCGACGGTGAAATCAAAAATTTTGCCAAACTCGTCGAGCTTCTCAAGCAGCTTGTTAAAGAAGCAAAAGGCGGAAAAGTCCTATCAAGCTATGTGATTGCGTCGTTGCCTGAAAGAAAGACATTCTTTAAGGTTTTGGATATTCCGCAACTTCCCGAAAAAGAAATTGAGGGCGCCGTACAGTGGGGTATAGAACAAAATATCCCCGTAAGCTTCGACTCAGTTTCATATGATTGGCAGACTCTTTCCCACGATTCCCAAAGTAATAAAACAACCATAGCGGTCGCCGCAATCCCCAAAGAAATACCCGAACAATACTCTGCGTTGCTGAAAGCAGCCAAGCTTGTACCGATCGCGCTGGAGACCGAGTCAAATGCAATTGCACGCGCACTGATTGATCCCGCCCAGCATACCAAATCAGGCCTCATTATTATTGACTTAGGCGCAAGCCGCACATCACTTATTCTAGTCGACGAGGGCGTAATCCATTATTCATCCACTATTGAGCTCTCAGGATACGAAATGACCCAGACAATTGCAAGAAAATTCCAACTTACAATTGAGCAGGCCGAGAAGGCAAAGCTCATTTGCGGCCTCGATCAAAAAAAGGGAAAAGGTATTGTGCGCCAAGCTTTACTTCCTCTTTTTGCCGGCCTACAAAAAAAAACGCAAGAGGTTGAGATGTTTTATCACGCATCGCTTTCACGCAAACTCCCTCTTCGGGTTATCCTGTGCGGAGGTGTAAGCCAGATGGTAGGGCTGGATATATTCCTTACAGATGCACTGCATTTACCCGTTGAGCTTGGCAATCCTTTGAGGTTTGTTACGGGCGGATCAATAAAGAATAGTATCCCTAAGGAAAAAATACTTCCTTACACAACAGCGCTGGGATTAGCCCTGCGTCCCTTCCTTTCCAACGAACGATATTTCATATGATTGCTCTTAATTTACTTTCAAAGCAGGACAAGCAGCTTGTTAAACAGAACATATACCTCAGGCTTACTCAGCGCTACGTGTTTACGGCAGTTTTTGCCGTAGCAATAATTGCAGGCGCATTGTTCGCCAATAAATATATTGCGCAAAAAAACATTGATGAGCTCCAGGGAAAAATTCAGGCTGCCACTCAAGCAACAATACTCGACCAGGGAGGGTCTCTACAGGATAATATCAAAAAAATAAACACCCAGCTTAAAGCCATCTCCGCTGTGCAGGCGAACTTTGTTCCGTGGGGACCAACTTTGGTCGACTTTTTTCATTATTTTCCAGCCGGGATTTCATTAAGCTCCTTTTCCGCTGATTCGGAAACAAAGGTTGTAAATATTCAGGGGACTGCAAAAACACGTGCTGATCTTATAGCTTTTCGCGACTCGCTGAGTACTATTCCCTATTTTACCGCAACTCAATCCCCTGTTTCTGATCTTACCCAGCGTACCAATATCCAGTTCGAGGTAAGCGGAACGTTGAAAAGTAACTTTTGGAAACTGATTCCTCGATCGCAATGACAACGTCTCCTGTGCAAAAAATATACATATACATCGGCATAGGGATACTGAGTGTTTTCGTGCTTTGGTTTTTTCTCTTAAGGCCAGAGATGCTGTCGTCTACGAAGCTCATCAGCGATTTTCGTGAACAGCGAGTATTCTTAGCAACATTACTGAAAGAGCAGGAAAACCTCGCTACATCAAATAAGGATTTTACGGCGGTAAGCACACAGATAGAATCGTTAAAACCGATCATCCTCAAAACTGATGAATCGCTAACATTTATTTCAGATGTGGAAAGTTACGCGGATGAAGAAGGGGTGGATGCAAAACTGAATCTTTCCCAACTCAGCTCCTCAACTGAGGTCCAGGACGTTCCGCTGGTCATCCGCGTAAAAGGGACTTTGGAAAAAACAATGAACTACATTCATCGTCTTGAGAGTTCCCAGTATTATATAGCCATTTCCTCTGTGAATATCACTCCAGTGAATGCCACTGATGTGACCGTTACACTTAATACCCATACGTATTGGATTGAGAAGGCGTTATGAAGCTTCAATTCTCAAAATTCAACAGATCTTTCTTTAGATACTTCTTTGTCATCCGCTCGAATATCGTCCTTGCCGGCATTATTGTGATCACGCTAGCCTTCATTGGTATGTATCTTAAAAGCCATCTACTGGACACTATTCTCCACCCAGCAGCAATTTCTGATTCTGTGGTAACAGCGCGACAACAGAAAATAAATATACTCTCTTTTAACACAACGTTGCAGAATTACACAGCTAAGAAAGCTGCCCCAAAGTTAGAGGTCGGGACGCTTCACAATCCGTTTGCAGAATGAACTTTACTTGACAGGATCGACATTTTTTTGATATCCTGCCAAATACCCATTTTTTATTTTTTAGCTTACTACTATGGCACATGTTAAAGGAGTCGGAACAACCAGTCTCGGTCGAGAATCCGCTTCGAAACGCTTGGGAGTAAAAATATTCGCTGGTCAGCTGGCTCGTGCAGGGAGCATTCTCGTTAGGCAACGAGGAACGCGTTTTCATGCTGGAAAAAATGTCGGACGGGGAAAGGACGATTCACTGTTCGCGATGGTCACGGGTAAAGTGCAGTTTGCAAAAAAAGTGAAGCGCGCATTTAATAACCGCTTAACCGAAAAAACGTTCATCCACGTTGTCCCTGCATCGAGCGAGCATGCCGAGTCTACCGCAAGGAGGCATGCAGAAAATCCCTGAAGAGGGGGTGTGGACGTATCGGTCGTGATTGAAATTCAGGGTGAAACTGGACCCCGACAAACCACGGGTGGTCTTTAAGCTCAACTATTTCAACTAAAAGCTTGTCCGGGGATACACCTGTGATAGACATACCCGCTTCTTCAATTTGCTCGCGATACACGTTATTGAACTCATAGCGATGCCTGTGTCGTTCGAGAACCCGAGGAGCACCATATGCCTTGAGCGCCAATGAACCTTTGCTAAGGACACATGGCCAGCTTCCAAGACGCATTGAGGCGCCATACTCTTGCTTCATAAGTTTTTTTTCCTGTTCAGACATGATATGGATTACAGGATCTTTTGTTTTTTCATCAAATTCAGTGCTATTCGCACCCTTGAGCTTCAGTACGGACCGCGCAAACTCGATGACTGCGATCTGCATGCCGAGGCACAACCCGAGGAATGGGACATTATGAGTTCTTGCATATCCTGCAGCGGAAATTTTTCCCTCAATACCGCGAGAACCAAAACCTCCGGGAATAACAATACCATCGACACTTTGCAGGGTAGCCCATTCTTTTTTATCTTTCTTCTCTATTTTTTCCGCGTCAATCCACTCAAGCTTTAACTTGGCATTGTGATAATACGTGGCTGATTTTAGCGCTTCCAGAACACTAAGGTAGGCATCGCCAAGTTCGGTGTATTTCCCCACCATACCAATCCGCACTGATTTTGTGGGGTGTTGAATCCGCCTCACGAGAGTTTTCCATGAACTTAAATTGGGCTTTTGTGTCTTAATCTGAAATTGGGAAAAAATTATATCCGAAATGCCATGCCGCTCGAGGTTCAAAGGAACTTCATAGATGCTTTTACTAGTCTGGGCTGGGATGACGGCCTTGACGGGGACATCGCAAAAAAGCGAGACTTTTTCCAAGTGCTCTTTTTTAATGGGATAATCTGCGCGGGCAATGATAATTTCAGGCTGGATTCCAAGGCGGCGTAGTTCACGGACACTTGCCTGTACCGGCTTCGTTTTGAGTTCATGGGATGTCTTGAGGTAAGGAAGCAAAGCAACGTGCACGAAAAGGACGTTTTGGTTTCCCACCTCCTGGTGGAGCTGTCTGGCAGCTTCGAGAAAAGGCTCGCCTTCAATATCCCCAACCGTCCCGCCAATTTCCATAATCAGGAAATTGGCATTGCTTGATTTTGCAGTAGAATAAATCCTTTTTTTTATGGCATCGGTAATGTGAGGGATGATTTGTATGGTTTTCCCGAGAAAGGTGCCCTTACGCTCTTTTGCGATGACTTCCTGATATGCCTGACCTGTAGTCATATTGCTTTCAGCATTCAAATTTACATCAAGAAACCGCTCGTAATGACCCAGGTCAAGGTCGGTTTCTGTGCCGTCCTCAAGCACATATACCTCACCGTGCTGGTATGGATTCATCGTACCGGGATCGACGTTGAGATACGGATCAAACTTTAAGCTAAAAACTCTGAAGTTCGTCGCCTTAAGTAATGCGCCAATGGATGACGCCACTATTCCTTTGCCTAATCCGGAGCAAACCCCTCCCGTAACGAATATGTACTTTGTCCCTGTCATGTTATTCTTTTTCAATATTGAGTTTAAGAGTATACGCCTTTGCTGACCGGTCCACGAGGGTGTATGTGTGTTCACCAGTTGTTTGTAGAGGCCGCGGCAGAACGATTGCGGTGTCGGCAAGAGATATGCCAGTTAGCCCGTGTATTCGTTTCTGAATATCCCGGGCAGTGATACTGCCAAAAAGCTTCCCTTGGTTATTTGCCTTTGCGCGGATGAATAGCGGTTCCTGGACGAGCCGTTCATGGACAGCATGCACTTCTTCCACGAGTTTCCGGATTTTATCATCCTCTACCTTTCGTTCTCGAAGCAACTTTTTTTCTGCCTCAGGGGTCGAGGGAACAGCTAACTTTTGCGGAAAAAGGAAATTTCTTGCATAACCATCACTCACGGTACGTGTTGTCCCCTTTTTTGCTGTACCCTTAATTTCTTTGAGAAAAACTACCTTCATGAGTAGTGAATGCCAAATTGAGTATAGGTGTCAGAGTCGTTTATCTGCTCGATCTCTAGTCTCTCGATATGGGATGCCCCGGGATGAGTTCGCAACCAGTCGCAGAGCTTTTGCACATTTTCCGGTATTCCCCTGCATACGATTAACGCCCCGCCCTCCTTCGTATTACGAACAAAACCTACGAGACTGAGGGCTTGAGCCTTTTCCTTTATCATCCATCTCAGGGAAACGCCCTGTACTCGACCATGTACCGTTATTGCATGGGTCAACCGGGTCATTTTGCTCGTACAACGTCTTGCGCCTCTTTGAGCTGTGTATCTATTCCCTTTGCAGCGTCGGCATCGTTCTGGGTAACTTTGACATCAGGGGTAATACCGTTTTGATCGATTGACCGACCCAGAGGGGTGAGCCACTCTGCAATGGTGATTTTCAGCGAAGAACCGTCGTTAAATTCCTCTAAATCCTGTACCACTCCCTTTCCAAATGTCTGCTCCCCAACAACCTTGGCGCGCTTATGGTCTTGAAGGGCGCCCGCGACAATCTCAGAAGCCGAGGCGCTCCCTTTATTCGTCAAGACCACGAGCGGAATAGTGCTCACGGTTCCCGCAGATTGTGAAGTATATGACTTCTCCTCTTTGTCTCGGAATCTTTCTGTGACAACCACTTGATTTTTCTCAGTGAGAAATGTCTCGGTAATATGCACGGCGGCGTCAAGGTATCCTCCAGGATTGTCCCTAAGGTCCAGGATGATATATTTTGGATTTTTTACGAGCATTTCGCGAACTGCACGGTCAAAGTTTGCATCGACGCGTGAATCAAAACTGGTAATCTGAATATACGCAACATCATTATCAAGCATGCGCCATACCACGCTGTCAAGAGTTATATTATCTCTTATAATAGTCAGTGTAAAGGGATCTTTAGTTCCTTCGCGGGCAAGCTGGAGGGCAACTTTGGTGCCTTTTGGCCCGCGTATCATTGTAATCGCCTCTGAAAGTGACAGGCCCTGGGTGTCGGTTGAATCTATTTTTAGTATCAGATCTCCCGCCTTTATTCCGCCCTTCTCAGCCGGGGAGTTGGCAAGCGGGGCAATGACGGTGAGCATATCATCTTTGATGCCAATTTCAGCGCCGATTCCATCGAACTCCCCATCGAGTTCCTTGTTGTACTTTTCAGTCATCGCAGGATCGAGAAATACGGAATAAGGGTCGCCTAAACTCTGAACGAGTCCTGCAAGCGCGCCATAGTACAATTTGCTGGTGGTTTGCCCGCCACGCAGATAACGTGTCTGAATAGCATCCCAAACTTTTTCAAACGCATCCGACTGGACTTGGCGCCCCGAGAGAGCTTGAGGAGCATGTAGAAGAAGCTGCGAGAAGGAGAGAGCTGGTGTGGAGTTCCGGAAAGAAGTCCAAAGTCCGACAAGGAGTCCAGCGGAGAATATTAAAGAACAAAGGAGCATGCCCGTAACAATAAGTCGTGTGCGCGATTTGCGTTTCATGGGAGGTTGACTTTGCATGCTGAATAGTGGTGTATTCATGCTTTGTGTCGAGTGATATGTGCTCCGAGCTCTTTTAAGCGACCATCAATATGCTCATAACCTCTGTCAATACGTTCTATATGTTCGAGAGTACTTTCACCTTGGGCTATAAGCGCAGCGATAAGAAGAGTCGCCCCGGCGCGAATATCGAACGAGGTAATCCTTTTGCCATACAAAATCGTAGGACCGTTAATCACAGCGGTATGTTGGTCAACAGTTTTGGCATCAGCACCCATACGTTGAAGTTCTTTAATATACCCGAGTCTCCCATCGTACATGGTTTCAAAAATTCTCCCCATTCCCTTCGCCTGAGTCATAAGCACGCTTATCGGAGCCTGCAGGTCTGTAGGAAACCCAGGGTAAGGGCGCGTATCTATCGAAATAGGTTCAAAAATAGTCGTTGGAAGAATACACAGTGTTGAATGCATGTTATCTTCACGTTCAAGTAAGTACTGGACATTAGCTCGTTGCAGCACATTAAGGACGGCATCAAGATGGTCAGGACACACACCATGAATGTTGACTTTGCCCCGGCTCACCGCTGCAGCTATTGCAAACGTACCGGCCTCTATTCTGTCTGGGATTAATGTATAGTCAGACCCGTGAAGCTTTGATTGACCCCTGACGCGCAGTAAAGATGTTCCAATCCCGTCTATTTGCGCCCCCATCGAGTTGAGAAAACCGGCTAAATCGGATATTTCAGGCTCTGATGCCGCAAGATGTATCTCAGTTTCACCCTGGGCAAGACAGGCCGCCAGAAGAGCGTTCTCAGTAGCTGTTACGCTCATCTCGTCAAGGACGACTTTATTTCCTAGCAATTTTTTTGCCGAAAATGCATAGAGATCGTCATCGCGGTCAACCGATACGCCGAGCTGCTGCAAGGCGCGAATGTGCGTGTCTATCGGTCGTGCACCAATTAGGCATCCTCCGGGCAATGGAATCGTGACTTCGCCTGAACGGGCAAGAAGCGGGCCTACAACCATAATCGATGCACGCAGATGTTTCACGAGCTGATAGTCCGGATGCGTTGATGAAATAGTCTTGCAATGAATACTTACCGTATTTTTATTGAAAGCTACCGCCGCGCCGATACCCTGAAGGATGGCAAGCAAAGAACGAACATCAGCTATATCCGGAACGTTACGAATTATACACGGTTCCGACGTCAAAAGAGCCGCAGCGAGTAATTTCAACGCCGCATTCTTTGCACCGCTCACGGTAATATCACCGTTTAACGAATTTCCGCCCTCAATGAGAAAATACTCCATAATGGTATCGCATGTAGTATATGGAAATTCCCGCAGAAAATCAAGAATGGTCATGGACATTTCAGGTTCTGGATATTATACTTCCAGGAAAGTATGTCTATCACTACGCGAAGAATATATTTTGCATCGCTTCTGCTGTTTTTTACGCTTGCTGCCCCTCTTCTGATTTACTATTCCCGAGGGTGGCGTTTTGATATCGGCACAAAAAAAATAGTCCTTACTGGAACACTTTCAATAACGACAGACCCGGCAGGCGTTTCCTTGAGTCTCGATGACAAAAATATCGGACGAAGCCCAATCAAGGCTATGAGGGTCGCTCCGGCGAATTATATGGTCAAGTTCTCTAAAGAGGGCTATTTCAGTCGCGAACAGCCGCTGGACATCGAGGAAGGCAAGGCCGCAGTATTAAATAAAGTTGACCTTTTTAAAAGCGAGTCCTCGAGGAATAGAGTACTCACCGGCGATATTTCGCTTTTTACCGAGTCCCCAGACAAAAAATACCGAGCGTCTATACTTCATACGCTCAGTGGCGATACCCTGATGATCCAAAAAAAGCCGGACACGCCCTTCGAGCCATTCGGAAATTTTGCTCCACAATCTGTTTCATCAATTGTATGGAGTCCTGATGCTGCAAGTCTTGTGATTGAAACAAAGCTGGATGCCAGAAGAGAGTTTAGCCTCGCGACCCTTGCGTCAAGACAGCTACAGTCGATACTTACGACTTCTGATGAGAAAATTCAGATACTCTGGGATCAAAATGACGGGTCGAGGTTGTATGTAAAAAACGGGGATACAATTAGCCTTTTTGGCACTAAAAGTGTATACACTCTGCCCGGTAATACTTTAAGTCTGCTTATCCAAGGAAAAAAAGGTTTCTTTCTTGTTGAGCGGGATAACAAAACAATAGAACTTATCACACGCGGACTCAATGAATCAGTAGAATCAGAAACCGTAATCCAGGACAAACTTCCACTTTCACGCGAAGCTGCATTGTCGGCTCATCGAGACTATATGATCATCACTGATCCTACGAACAATTTGCTTTATGTTTTCCGAGCTTCAATAAGCAAACCTGCGCTTTTTTATCAGGCCAGCTCAGTTACTTTTGCTGAATGGCAATTTGATCAGGATGCATTACTCTTCGGCAACGATCACGCATTGCACCTCCTCGGCCAAGATGGAACCGACCGGGTAGTGGTCCGTTATGCTGATATCATTCACAGCCCTACATGGATCTACAAAAAAAACCTGGCACTCCTCATCCATAACGGCTTTGTGACAGTTGCGGATCTCAATTATTCGCCGGCAGTCACATTAGAGCTCTTCCCGTTTGACGCCGCGACTATCTCGACTGATGAGAGCGGCAAATATATGTTTCTTGTTACTCCTCAGGAGGTCACCGGCATTCAAATATCAAACTGACTCCGGCTGTCGCCCGGTTAATCTGAAGAATCTGCCTATCGGTCATCAGGAGGAAGATGATTTGTTTTTTGCCCACTTTGCCGCCAAAACCTGCGCTTCGAGAAGGGAGTCAAAAGATTCACCGCCGTCTCCCCACCACCCCTTGAGCACCTGATAGGTCATCACCCCTTTTTGAATGTAGTAGTTGTTGACATCGGTAATTTCCAGCTCCCCTCGGTCAGAAGGTTTGAGGGTCTTAATGACATTGAACACATTTTTATCGTACATATACACCCCAACCACCGCCAGATTGGTCGGCGGATTCTTGGGTTTCTCAATAATACGGGTTATTCGTTCATTTGTAATCTCCGCGACTCCGTACGATTGAGGTTTTTTTACCTCCTTGAGAAATATTTTTGCGCCCGCTTTTTGCTTCTCAAACTCGTGAGCGGCAGCCGAGATGTCATCTTCTAGAATATTATCACCGAGCACGACAACAATCTTCTGGTTATCAGCGAAGTCTTCCGCCAGCCCAAGAGCCTGCGCTATTCCACCGGCTCCTTCCTGAAAAGTATAGTGGATCTCATGCAGTCCGAACTCTTTGCCATCACCAAGCAGCCGGACAAAGTCCCCCGGGTTGCCGCCGCCCATGACCAGGAGGATATCTTTAATCCCTGCACGGGCAAGGGTCTCCAAAGGATAAAAAATCATCGGCTTATTGTACACGGGGAGCAAATGTTTGTTGGTTACCCGTGTAAGCGGGCGGAGACGGGTTGCATTGCCTCCGGCGAGTATGATGCCTTTCATAAGGTTGGTTTAGTTGATAGATAATCCCTGAGCGCGTCCTGCCATTTTTGAAGTTTTGGGAGTTTGGTATTAATCAGCATTGAATACCGGGGACGTTGTGCGGGGCGTGGAAATGTGCCTGCAGGCACTGGAATCAGTGTACCACTCCATCCAATTTGGGCAAATATTTCCTTTGCGAAACCGTACCAAGTGCAACCACCAGCATTGGTGACATGGTATATCCCCCACGGGTTGTTTCCATCAACAATTTCCCGTGTCCGTCGAGCAAGATCGGATGCATAAGTTGGACAACTGAGCTCCTCGTCAATGACAGTAAGGGTTGATTTTTCATGCGAGAGCTTGAGCATTTTATCCACGAAGCTTTCCTTAGTCTCTTGGCTGGAACCAGGAGAACCAAAAAGACGAGATAGTCTTATCAGGTAATATTTTGTGCAACACCGTTGGAGCTCCTGCTCTCCAAGTGCCTTTGACCTGGCGTACGCGCTTATTGGAGACTGAGGAGCGTCTTCTGCATACCCTTCTTTTTTTTGACCATCAAATATGTAATCAGTGGAATAGTGGACCAAAATTGCCCCAATCTCCTGAGCAACAGAGGCAAGGTATCCCACCGCATAACCGTTTACCCTATCTGCGGTTTCCGAGTCAGTTTCGGCCGCGTCAACATTATTATATGCGGCAGCATTGATGATAATTTCTGGGTGCAGGCTGGCAATTTTATTGAACGTGTCTTCCTTCTCCGTAATGTCAATTTCAGCCCTATCCCATAACGAAAGCTCAGAATCTGAAAATGTCCGGGCGAGCTCCTGCCCAAGCATTCCTCTGCTGCCTATGATCAGCGCCTTCATATTGTTATCGTTCGATGTATTGCCTGGTGTAGTATTCCTGGAACTTTTTGCTTTTGAGCCTTTTCCACCATGCAGGATTGTCTTTGTACCATTGAATCGTTTTTGTTATCCCCCGTTCAAAAGTTGTTTTCGGCTTCCAACCGAGATGTCTCAAACGGTCGGAGTTTATCGAATAGCGAAGATCATGGCCCGGCCTGTCTTTCACATATTCTATGGAACGCTCGTCTTTTCCAAGCTCATGAAGAATGAGGCGCGTCAATTCGATGTTTGTTATCCCCTCACCAGTCCCTATATTGTAGACTTCGCCCAGGGCGCCTTTGTGAAGGATGAGATCAACCGCCCGGCAATGATCTTCTGTGTAAATCCACTCACGTTGGTTCAAACCTTTGCCGTAGAGCGGAACCTTTTTGCCTTCAAGAAGATTGGTGACAAAAAGAGGAATAACTTTCTCAGGATACTGGTTAGGTCCATAAAAATTAACGCTATGAGTCACAATGACCGGGGTGCCGTAGGTCCTGATAAAAGCCCGGCAGAGCATGTCACCGCCGGCCTTCGACGCTGAATACGGGCTGTTGGGCAGGAAGGGGCTTTCTTCGGTAAACTCCCCCTTTTCAATACTGCCGAACACTTCATCCGTCGATATTTGAACCATCCTAGGAATTTTGTATTTCTCAACTGCTTCAAGGAGCGTGAGAGTGCCTATAACGTCGGTAACCGCAAAATCCCTCGCCTCCATAATTGAGCGGTCCACGTGAGTTTCAGCCGCGTAGTTTATAATAGCATCAACGCCTCGTGCAACATCACCGACGCATTTCGCATCCGCAATATCGCCGCGCATAAAACCATATCGGGGATTTTGTTCTACATCTCTGAGATTTTCAGGGTTTCCCGCGTACGTCAGTTTATCAAGGTTCACCACCTCATAGTCCTCATACTTCTCGAGGATATAGCGTATAAAGTTGGATCCCATGAACCCGGCGCCGCCGGTAACAAGTATTCGCATAAGGTTAACTCATGTACCCATGTGCCATGAAGAAAGGTATTCTTTTTGTTCCGCAGTTAACTTGTCGATGGTAATACCCATCGTTTTAAGCTTTAGCGCGGCAATCCGTTTGTCTATGTCCTCCGGAACCGGGTAGACTTTTTTCTCGAGCTTTCGACGATGTTTCACGACAAACTCAGCCGCAAGTGCCTGGTTGGCAAAACTCATGTCCATAACAGATGGGGGGTGCCCCTCTGCAGCGGCAAGGTTGATAAGCCTCCCTTCAGCCAAAACATTGATTTTCCGGCGGCCACGGATGGTGTGCTCGATGACAAACTCGCGAACCTGGCGTTTCTTGATGGTCATTGTGCGCAATGTCTTAAGGTCAATCTCAACGTCAAAGTGACCCGAGTTACAGACTACTGCGTTATCCTTCATTGTGAGGAAATGCTCTTTTTGAATAACGTTGATATTGCCCGTTAAGGTGACAAAAATGTCGCCAAGCCGAGCTGCCCGAGACATAGGCATGACCTGGTAGCCGTCGAGCGCAGCTTCAATAGATTTTAATGGATCTACCTCAGTGACGATCACGAGAGCGCCCAATCCGCGGGCTCTCATGGCAACACCCCTGCCGCACCAGCCGTACCCCGCGACAACGACTACCTTGCCCGCTATTAAGATATTCGTGGCGCGAATAATTCCATCAAGAGTGCTCTGACCGGTTCCATACCTGTTATCAAAGAAATGCTTTGTTTTGGCGTCATTGACAGCTACTACGGGCATTCTCAGCACGCCGTGTTTTTCCATGCTTTTGAGGCGTATGACGCCAGTTGTAGTCTCTTCGGTGCTCCCCCACACCGGCAATGCACGGAATGCAGGATCCTTATGAAGCAACGAAACTAAATCAGCCCCATCATCCATGGTAATGTTCGGCCCTACTTTCAGCGCTGCCGTCAAATGAGAAAAATATGTCTGTCTGTTTTCACCCTTCCGTGCATATACGGGTATACCATAGTGGCTTACCAATGACGCCGCAACATCATCCTGTGTTGACAAAGGGTTAGAAGCACAAAGCACGACATGAGCGCCTCCCGCTTTAAGCGTTCTCATGAGATTCGCCGTTTCTGCAGTCACGTGTAGGCATGCAGCAATATGCACACCCGCCAGCGGCTTCTCGGATACGAACTGTTCTCTAATTACTCGCAGAACATCCATCTGTCGCTCCGCCCATTCGATGCGTTGTCTCCCTATTGGTGCGAGACGTTTGTTAGATATGTCATACCGCATAACTAGTTTTATTATGAATTGTTAGTATTCTTTTAACCAATCAAAACCAATCCGAGGATCATCGTGCGGAATGCGCTGTTCATCAGGCTGCTTGGGATTGTAGGGTTCTGTCGTATGATAAAAAAGGAGTACAGGATCGTCGCTCAGCACTTTATACCCATGTGCAACGCCCGTAGGTATGACCACGAGCTTATAGTCATTCTCGCCAGCCATAATGACTTGTGTTACGCCATATGTTCGGGATTGCTCACGGAGATCATAAAGCACAATCATGGCTTTTCCCGTTGCGGCAAACCATAGATCATCCTGACGTTTATGCCAGTGAAACGCTTTGACTGTCCCCTTGTGGGCTACGGTAAATGTCGTCTGGCCGAATTGGCGGAGAAGTTTTTCATCCGCCCGTAAGACTTCCATGAGGAACCCAGGATTAGATGACACTTCACCATCCTCAACAATATCAGGGAAAACACGAAGTTTTTTTATGACAACGCCATTGATCATACGATTCCTAAATCCTCTTCTCATTATACCTTCCATTTAATAAAGTCAAGGAAAAAAAGACAATAAGCACGGTGACTATAGCTAACAATACAGAGAAATGCCCAACTGTGCGAGTTTGCCGGTATACAATGCCAGCTGAAGTGAGCGCCAAAATTGATCCAATGCAGTATTCCTTGATGCCCGGTTTCTGGAATGTATATTGAGCCTCTTCGTTATGCACAAAAACACTAATTACTCCACTCACTGCAGCTATAGCGAGTATGGCGTTAATATTAAAATAATTCGAGACGAAACTTGCACTCATGCTCTCGAGAAGGTACAAGCAAAGATACGTCACCAGGGAAACTTTGAATAGCTCAACTATAACTAGCAAGTAAAAATGTGTCCAGAACCCCGCCTTTTTATCCTTGAGAAACATAACCCCTCTCACTTTCTTAATTGCCGGGTGAGCCAAGAAGACAATTTCGGGAAAAAGTTTTTGATCGTAATAGGATCTTTGTGGAAAGTAATTGTCAGTTCTTTTATTTTCATTGTCCGGTTATGTTCAGGCAAACCAGGAAAGTCGATAATGAAATGGGCAAGAATATCTTTTCCTTTATCTAAATAAAGGTACTGGGGTTCAATTGTCGCATCAGCGACTAGCCAATCCCCCTCAGTACGTGGCTGAGGATAATCGGCAATTATATAGTCATAATCGTCTATATGCTCAACGCTATCCACTTGGGCGACTGAGGCGTAATCTTGATTAAAGATCTGGCTTTTATCCAAAGCGAAGAACCCGTCGCCCTGGATATAAACGTCATTGCCCGGCGATACTATTGCCGTTACCCCGGTGAGATTATTGATCTGAGCCGGCGAATTAATCGCTGTCAATCTAAGGTCAAGACGACCGACTTTAAGCGTTTGAAGGCTTTCTGGATGCGATGTTTGCGCGCTGATTTTTGTGCTAGTGGTATAGACAGTAGTCGGCGTCAATACCTTTTCACCGAGTATATCTTTATACGCCTTGCTGTCAGTGAGGTAGATATTTCCCTTAAATACAATAAGATGCTGGGCAGTTGAAATATTTTTTATGAAAATGTCGTCAGGAGCGTTAATTTTTATTTTGTAAACGCCTTCGGGTAAATTTTCTCGAAAAACCTTCAAGGATCTCTCCTGGGTAACAATGCTGCTTGCCTGCGTATCTCCGTCATCAGGCAATTTCTCTTCACCTACTGCTACGCCGCCTGAATCTTCGATAGACACAGAAAAAACGTCAGGACCATCATGCCTGTTGCTATCCTGTATATTGAAAAGAAAGTTGAGATTTTCATTCTTTCCGATGTAGGTATCTATCTCGTGCGCCCCGCGAATACTTTTATTAATAATCGTTTCCTGTCCGCTCGGTTGGTAGCCTGGTAAATGTATGTATTTTGCGACGTTGTAATTATACTCCGCGATTTTGGATATAGCCGGTATGTTAGAAGTAAACTCTTCTATGGTGGAGTATAACGGCTTGCTTCGAATGGTGGGCACACTTTCCTCTGTGATTTTTTCGAGCGTATCCTGATACCTCGCCTCGACAATTTGCTGCTCAGTAAGCATCGCCTGCATACGCTCAGAGTTGAGGTTGACACTGGGGCCGTAGTTTTTTTCTATATTTACCAAAGTTTGTGTTCTTGCATCATCAAGCTTCTTTTTCTGGACAGGAAATGCTTTTTTCTTTTCCAAAGTTTCTCGGTAACGAGCATTGTCTTTTTGCCAGAGAACGATATCGCCCTGACTTATTTTGTCCCAATAGTCGGGCAGATTATCAAGTGTGGCATTTTGAAAGGCCATATTTTCCAAATGATAGGCACCACTTGGTAATTTGGCGCCAAGGCGAGTTACCGGCTGGCCGTTTGGATTTTGGTAGGTTAAAATGACGTTTGCACTTTTGAAAGGGCGAGGTACTTTCACATCAAAGTAGGTCGGGTTTGTCGTAATTAGCTGAAAATAATCGATGTTGCCGGAAATATTTTTTGTCCCGATTAATTTGTCCGGTTCTTTTGACGCAAAATTCCTGACGAGAAGCGAGGGTTGATTTGGATGGTAAACAATCTTTAAGGTGCCGCCAAGTACCAGGTGTTTATCTACTAACCAAACAAACAGAACTATCGGCGCAAGCCAAAGTATGATTTTTACTGCTCGTAATGGTATATGGTGTTCGTCCATAAAATCACATGGTACTTCACACTATGCAATATTTCTGCAGATAAATCAATATCAACGCCCGATGCGGTATAAGATCTCGCCGTTTTTACTTAAACTTACAACCGGACTTGCGGAGAACCCTCTCGAGGTGATGTCGTCCAATGCGCTGTTGCCAACAAATGGGTCAAAATAGAAATATACCGTTGTTTGTCTCAGCAATGCATCGAGGAATCTATCGCGTGTTGTGATATCTGACGGAAGATTCACAATCACTTTACGCTGGGGGAAAAAGAGCTTATCGGCCGTACCAGAAATGATAACCGAAGCCGATTCTGTCCGGCTCTCGACGATTTTTTCTCTGTTATTATTTTGCTTCATATTTTCCTTTAGCGGGACGAGTCCGTATGAAGCGTCAAAGAGAACAGTCATGGCCGCACCGAGTAAAAATATTGCCACCACGGACACAACGACCATGCGTCCCAAGACGCCATTCTTGAAAAAGCTCGCGAGTTTTTGGAGACCAAATATAAAAAATGGGATCCCAAAAATATATATTGGCAACCAATATCGTAGATACGAAGATCCCAGAACAATCACCGATTGATCTGAGAACTCAGTAAAGATATATGAACCATAATAAATAATCAGCCATAGGGATATAACAAAGAATACCAGCGCATAGATTACTTGCGGTCGCGGTAGCGGCGGTGCGGGAGGGTGAGAATCAACATGCGGGAAAAATTTCACAATGAACGGTAGAGAAACTCTTCGCACTAGTAAAAGTATTCCGATAATAAGGAGGAGCGAGAAAATCGGTGAAAAAAGAAACAGGTACTGGTATGCCGCCACGCTCATACGATGAAAATTCAGACCAAACGGAAGAATCAACTGCCATAAACGTTCAAAATCAGAATGCGAAACGACATTGGTGACTGAAACCGATATATCCGAGACACTCGGCAAAGGAGCGTATCCAAAAGAATCCCATGAACCATAGAGTTGGTGATTATAAAAGAAGATTGGGGCAAAAACCAGGAGACTTGCACCTAAAAAAATGAGGACATGAAACAATCGAATCCGTGCTTTATGCAGAATTCCCATCAACAGGAGCATTATGACGACCCACGGGGCCTCGGATGTTCTCACTGCAAGAGCGAGCCCGAAAAAAATTCCTGAAAGAAAATACAAAAGCGTACTGCCACCTTTTGATCTTTTGGAATGGGAGCCGTGTAACAAAAAATAGAGGCCAACTATGATCAGAGAGACGAACAGGCTGTTGTGAAACATTCCTCGGGATGCGTAATACCAAAAAGGCGGAAGAATAAAAAGCATCAAAGACGAATAAAACGCGATAGTCTTTGAGAAAATCTGCTTGAGCAGCAAATAGAAAAAAACCACACTGACTGCTGCCATAAACGGCGTGAAGAGAGTCATGGACGCAATTCCCGTAAATTTTGCTATGGCGCCGTACAACATTGGAAGTCCCAGGAAACTGACTGGAACAGTATACCCGTTAACCAAGGTCATGCTTCGCGGTATAACCAAAGCCCCGGCTAACGTATTGAGCGGCTCATGGTATCGAAGCGAGTTATGCTGCGCGAATAATCCCCCAAAAAAATAATTCGCGGTCTCGTCGGGAGATGCAAAACGACTTGGCATTCGATAAGAAAACCATAAATAGATGAAAAAAAAGACAATACAAAATCCAACTATGATGAGTAGCTTTTTATCAACTCGGGTATTCGTTAAACTCTGCATCTGCATTGTGTTAGTATATCATCTTTCGAGCCTTTCCAACACCTGGCGTAAGAGACGCAGAAATAAACTATAAGCACCCGTGCAAACGCCGCACTGGCATTCTTTAACAAAATCAAAATGAGCCGGGTATACTACGGTACCAAAAAAACTTTATTCCTAAGACTCCTCGAGTCCCTCGTCTTCCTCAAATAAGATAAATAAAGAAATCAGAACTATGGTGGCACCGACCAACCCAGAGATCACATATCTCAACCAGCCGGACATTTGCAAATTATAGAAGGTGATCCCAGTCGCAAGCGTGGTAACTAAAAAAACGATACCTAGATCCTTCCATAAAGCAAGCTTTCGTTGTCCCGTTAAATTTTCGGACCATAAAGCAGAGGCTGTCCCGCTTAAGGCGGTTATTGCAAGTAATATGTTGGTATTAAAATAATCCGAAATAAATCCCGGGTAAAGGTTTTCAATGACATAGAACAGTAAATAAGTAAGCAGTGAAATTTTAAAAATTTCGTTCAATATTGTGCGCGCAAATCCCAAAATATCAACATTTGTGGAGGTTTGTGGTTTTAATATCATACTTGCCTTTATTGTCTCAAATATCGATTCGATCCATCTAAGCTTTTATAAAATTCATATTTCAGCAATTTATTTTCCGCTAGAATACTTATTGTAATTTGAGCCTTCTGGCTTCGACCCGGATGAAGCGCCTTTTGCACATACGTTACTTAGTATATCAGCCAACTTCCAACATTACAAAAAGTGGTAACCCGGCCCCTTTTTATTGATTTCAAAAAATCGCCTCGGCGACTATTGACAAAAGCGTACACGTATGTTAGCATTTTTAGTCAAATAAAAGAATAAAAGTAAGTTGACAATGTAACCACGCACACTTACAGTGATGCGTCTGATAGTGAAAGGTAAAGAGCTCTTGTCATTCACTGAGGGATAACCCCGAACCGAACCGAAACCCAATGTCCAAGGAGGCTCCATTGAACACACCGTACCCTTATCCAGTATTAACTGTCGGGAACGATCCCGAAGGATTCTTTCGTGAGCTCCGCGTTCACGGCATTCATCGTTGGGAACAGCTGACTGAACCGCTTCTGGTGCCGGAATACCGGGAGCAGCGGAGCCCTCTGACACCTGCTCAAGAAAGAGCGACAACGATGTTTGTTCCCCGGATCGAGGTCATCGACTTCCGGGAGCCCGGCGCTAACGAGGCGTTCACCGGGGTCAGGTTGAACACCAAGCCCTGGGCGTCGTGTTTCACTCTTCTCCCTCAGGACCCCCATGAGCTTGATGGCTACGACACTCATCGTGAATGGGTTGACCAGCTGACACCCGATGAGATCGGCGAGGCATTGATTCCCCTGACCTTCGAATTCAAGCACGGTGTGGGCGATCTCTACCCCGGCGCTGAGCACGATGCATGCACGATAGTGACCCCGTCAGGAGTTCCGAACAAGGACGAATGGCCGCGGGGCTTTGACAGCCTCGAAGACTGCGCACGACGCGAGTTCAGGAACGAGTTCGGACTCGACCTGGAAAACGTAACGCCCCTCGGTCCTCGGGTCTACGGATTCAGTGTGAGTCCGAGGCGTTCCAATGAAACGGTTCAGCCCTTCTGGGTCGAGCCGAAACTCCCGCTCGAGTTTCATCCGCGGAAATCGGGCAAGAGTGAACAGCTCTTGCCGTTCCTGATCACGGTGAACGACTATCGGGAGCTCGTTCGCCGGAAACTGCTCATTGAGATTTACAGCGCAGGGATCGTGTACATCGCCCTCGAGCACCTTGGGCGACTGCAGATCGTCTGACCGCGGTAATCTCGTTTTCCTGATTTTCACGCGCTTGCCATTTGGCGGCGCGTTTTTTTAAATAAAAAAACGGGAGAAGCTATACTTCTCCCGACATGCCTCGCGGTTTTACAACAGCGAGAGAATAAACCGTGCAGACCTTTCCGCATTTTGCCCATCGAGGCGAAAATTGGCCACCTGAGCTGCCGTGAGACCCAGATCCCCTTTTAGCGCCAGTTTGAGCTGGGAACACAGTTCCTCATAGCCTGCAGCCATTGTCGAGCATCCGAGGGAAACAACCGGCGGGACATCCATAGAGTTCCCGGTCGACGCCCTGAATAGAGAGAGCCCGGCATCAGGATAGAGAACGGAGATGGTCTGCTTCCTGATGGTGGCCGACTCTACGAGAATCGTCGAGTACATCGAGAGTATGACGTCGCTCGCTGCCAGAAGCTGCTGGGTGGAAAAGCCCGACCCGTCGACAAGAATTCCGCCCGAAAAACATTTGATGGCCTCTTGCCATATTGGCAGTTCATCAGGGGCATTGTTGCCCATTGCCGGGTGCGCCCGGGGGATCAGATATACCGAGTTGTCGCCGAGCTCATTGAGCGCTCGCACAATCTCGGCAAGCACCGATCCGCTCCCTTGCCACTGTCCGCCGTACAGTACGATGCGTCCTTGTGGCGGGATGCCTAGCTGCAATCGAACCTTTGACGCTTCTGCCGCAACATCGTACCCCGCGTACTTGTCGAGTGCGGGGAACCCCGTTGCCCGAATATTCTCGGAAGGAAAGCCAGGCCAGGCCTCCTCAACCAATCTGGCGCCGATGCCATCATTCACGATGATGTAATCAGGCCTATAGTCAGGTGCCCGCCAAGCATCATACAGGTACCCTGCCCAGTAGTCCTGGAGCGCAACCACTTGAGTTGATTTGCGAAGATAAAGGATAAGGTCCCTCCCGACTCCGCCTTGTGAGCACATGCTGGTTACCAGTGTTTTTGGATAATCCATGGCAAGCAGCGTTTCGACGGATTGAGCTTGGACAAATACTTCGCCCGATCCGGCTAATATTTCCACAGCCTTACCGTTCGCAAAAAGCTCGACCTGCGCGCCATGAGACCTTATGGCTTTCACCACAGGAACTATCCCGGCAGTTCCCCCCGTGTCTTTGCACACACACCAAATGTCCGCCAATCTCCACCTCCCTTTAATTGGGTCCGTTTACGGTTTGGAAATGAACATGCCTTCAAAAGTGCAAACTGCCAGGAAAAAAAAGATTTTATTGATCTGACGGAACATTATAACTTATTAATTATCATCTGTCAAGGCCGTTCCTACCACATTGATGCTGTGATATAGCTGTTATTTCCTTGCATTTTCAGCATTCTGGAAAGCACCCTTTCCAAATAGGACCGTTTCTGTTATGATGGGAACTGAAGCTTATGGTAAAAAAATGGCTTATTTACTGTTTAGCTGGAGTTTGCGTACTCGTGCTTATTGCGCTCGTCCTGACCATTTGGTTGCCTGTCTTCGTCGCATTTAGGTCGGTTTTCGGCTTCGTCTGTCTTTTTTTCTTACCAGGGTACATCTGGAGTTACGTTTTTTGGCGAGGGGGCGAAATAGACGGTACTGAACGCTGGATACTTGGTATTATGCTCTCTGTTGTTTCTGTCCCTCTGCTGGTTTTTTTTCTCAATAAGATCGGAATAAAAATAAACATCGTTAATGTATTACTGGAAAGTTTTGTACTTATGCTCTCCTCGTTAATTATCATTTACTACAAAAAAATTAAATCTAAACCATCGCTATGAGGACAGAGAGATTCGCACTTGTATGCGGCGCCGGAGGTTTTATTGGCAGTCACCTTGTTAGTCGGCTCAAATCTGAAGGATTTTGGGTTCGCGGCGTTGATATAAAAAAACCTGAATTTAGTGAATCGACCGCTGACGAGTTTGTCATCGGTGACCTTCGCAACCCGCTCGTGTGCCAAAAAGTGCTCGACAGGCCATTTGATGAAGTGTACCAGCTAGCTGCTGATATGGGTGGCGCCGGATACATCTTTACAAAGGATCATGATGCTGATGTCATGCACAATTCAGCAACTGTCAATCTGAATATGGTCTTTTACGGCCAAAAAGCGGGGGTAAAAAAAATATTCTTCTCCTCTTCAGCCTGCATTTACGCTGAATACAACCAAATGGATCCGGATAACCCAAAGTGCTCGGAGGATTCCGCGTATCCTGCCATGCCGGATAGCGAGTATGGTTGGGAAAAGCTCTTCAGTGAACGATTATACCTTTCGTTCAGGAGAAATTACGGCCTCAATGCAAAAATCGCCCGGTTTCACAATGTTTACGGTCCGGAAGGAGCATGGGACGGCGGCAGAGAAAAAGCTCCGGCAGCTTTGTGTCGTAAAGTTGCCCAGGCAACTGATGGCGGTGAAATAGAGATGTGGGGTGACGGAAAACAGACGCGGTCTTTCCTTTACATTGATCAATGCCTGGACGGGGTGAGAAGACTTATGGATTCGCCCGATTTCAATGGACCGGTGAATATCGGTTCCGAGGAAATGGTCACTATCAACCAGCTTGCGGAAATGATTATGGAGATTGCAGGAAAAAAACTGCGCATACACCATATCCCCGGACCGCTGGGTGTAAAGGGTCGGAAATCGGACAATAAGCTTATTAGAGAGAAATTGCGGTGGGAGCCTACAGAGCCCCTATCCATAGGGTTGGGAAAAACATACCGTTGGATTGAACGTCAGATTGTTAATCAAAAGGGATCATAATTCAGCACCCCCTAATGGCCTATCAAGAAGTAACTACGATCAAACCAAAAAAGGGTTGGGTGGGGGTTAATGTAAAAGAACTATGGCGCTATCGAGAGCTTTTTTTTATTTTTGTATGGCGTGATATTAAAATACGATACAAGCAGACGGCAATAGGCGTACTCTGGGCTATCCTGCAGCCATTTTTGTTAATGGTAGTGTTTTCAATCTTTTTTGGCTCATTCGCCAAAATGCCGTCAAACGGGGTCCCCTACCCTATTTTCGTTTTTTCAGGTCTGCTTTTTTGGAATTATTTTTCTGTTTCACTGACGAATGCAAGCGACTCATTAGTCAGTAATGAGAATATTTTAAAAAAAATATATTTCCCCCGTTTAATCCTTCCCCTGTCGCCCACGATGACACCTCTCGTTGATTTTGCAATCGCCTTCATTGTGCTCATCGGAATGCTTTTTTATTATCATTTTACGCCCACGCTCATCGGCATCGTCATATTGCCGCTGCTCCTTTTTACGTCCTTTCTCTCCGCGTCGGGTTTGGGAATGTTTTTAGCCGCCATAAACGTCAGATACCGCGACATAAGATATGCCCTCCCCTTTTTTATTCAAAGCCTTTTGTTTGTCACTCCGGTAATTTATCCGACAAGCATTGTTTCTTCGCAATACCAATGGATCCTCAAATTGAACCCAATGACCGGAATCATCGAGGCGGCTAGGGCCGGCATTGTTGGCGGCAAACAAATTGATTTCACGTTACTGGCAATTTCTGGGATTATCGCCGCAGCGATTTTTTTGTTTGGAATATTTTATTTTAGGAAAACTGAGCGGATATTCGCTGATGTCGCCTAATACTATGCAGGACGAAATCATAAAAGTAAACAACATTTCTAAATCCTACACCATTACGCATCGCGAATCTTACGAAACCATACGCGATAAAGTAACTGAACTTGCGAAAAAGCCGTTTCAAATGTTTGCTGGCCGCACACATACTGAAAAAGAAAAGTTCTGGGCACTGAGAGATGTCCAATTTTCAGTCAAACAGGGCGAGCGCTTGGGAATCATAGGAAGAAATGGCGCCGGCAAAAGCACACTCTTAAAGATTTTGTCCCAGATTACGTATCCGACCGCCGGCGATGTAATGTTGCGGGGACGGGTAGCTAGTCTGCTCGAGGTCGGTACTGGCTTCCACCCCGAGCTGACCGGCAGAGAAAATATATTCCTGAATGGAGCCATATTAGGGATGAAACAATCGGAAATAAGAAAAAAATTTGATGAAATAGTCGCGTTTGCTGAGATTGAACAATTTCTTGATACACCCGTTAAACGATATTCATCAGGGATGTACGTGAGGCTCGCTTTTGCGGTTGCCGCACATTTGGAGCCTGAAATACTAATCATTGACGAAGTCTTAGCCGTCGGCGACACGCAATTCCAGAAAAAATGCCTAGGTAAAATGGAGGATGTGGCAAAAGGAGGCAGGACAATACTTTTTGTCAGCCACAACATGGGTTCGATACATAAATTGTGCGATTCTTGCATATGGCTTGACCGGGGGAAAGTTGTCGCGGCCGGTGATCCGCAAAATGTCATCATGCAGTATTTGGACTACCAAAGTAAGGGACGCGCAATTTTTACGCAGGAACATCAATCAAAAAAAAAGATGAACTTAAGAAAAGTATTCCTGTTGGACGGAAGAGCTCAAATCGGCCGTTTAGTCAACTTCGATGACGATGTTTTGATAGCTATTGAGTATGAGATTAATCAAGAAGTGAATAACTGCCTCGTCTGGTTTACGCTCTCATCAGGCGACGGTATTGAGATTCTCTGCAGTACGGACTATGATCTCCACCCCGAGCTCAAAGGCCCAAGATCCAAAGGTTATTACCGTACAACTGCTGTGATTCCAAAAAAGGTCCTCAGTCCAGGCAGCTATAATATCTTAGTCGGAATTAATTCGAATAATTTACCCAGTGAAACTTTTGATCGGATTGAGACTATTTCATTTGATGTGGTAGACAACGGCAGTTCACCTAAAGCCATGTTTGGGGAAATGTCGCGAAGTGGATTTTTACAGCCTTTTTTGGACTGGCAAACGCAAAAAGTTTCTGAAAAAACGGATTCTTAATAATACTACTATCGGCTCAAAACTAAAAAACACTATGATACTGAATAAGAAAATACTTACAATCATACCTGCTCGCGGAGGATCTAAGCGTTTGCCGGGAAAAAATATCAAGCTTTTGGCCGGCAAACCGATGATTGCATATGCGATCGAGGCTGCCAGAAAATCGAAATATACTGACAATATAATTGTTACGACGGATGACCAAAAAATTGCTGATATCGCCGCGAAATATGGAGCTGATGTCCCGTTTATACGGCCGACCGAGTTGGCCACTGACGAAGCCAAGAGCATCGACGTTATCATCCACGCCGTAGATTTCTTCGAGACACAGAAGGGCTTTTTGATAGATTTGATAATCTTGATTCAACCGACCTCGCCGCTCGTTATTTCGACGGATGTTGACGCGGTCATTGAAAAAATACTCCAAGCAGAGACAAAAAGTTGTGCAACTGTGTTTAAGGTTACACAGAGACCCGAGTGGATGTACGTAATCCACCAGGGTGAATCGAAGCCCTTTCTGACTGCGCATAACACTGACCTGCCGAGTCAGGAACTGAAAGAACTCTATTGTTTAAATGGCGCCGTCTATGCCATGCGTCGTGATACGGTCATGAAAGACAGGTTGGTAATAGACAATAAAAGCTTCTCAACTGTCATTATACCCAGGGAAAGATCGGTGGACGTGGACGAGCTGTATGACTTTGAGCTAGCTGAAGCTATTCTAAAAAATCATGCCAACAAGACAAGATAACCTAAACATTCAGATCGGTGATAAACGGATCAGCTATCATGATGAGGTTTTTGTTATTGCCGAGGCAGGGGTAAATCATAACGGACGTCTTAATCTGGCATTGAAGCTTGTCGACGCCGCTGCGCAAGCCGGTGCTCATGCGGTAAAATTTCAGACTTTCAAAGCCCACCAGGTTGTGGTAAAAAAAACGCCGATGGCTGAGTATCAAAAAAAGAACATTGCACGTAAACAAAGCCAACTGGCTATGTTAAAAAAAGTTGAATTACAAGAAGCATTCTACGACAAAATAATTAAGCACTGCAAAAGAAGGAAAATTATTTTTCTTTCCACACCGCACGGCGGATTTGAGAGCATTGATTTTCTTCATTCCCTCGACGTGCCTGCGTATAAATTTGGCTCAGGAGATTTGAATAACACGCCTGTGCTCCAATACGCTGCGCGATTCGGAAAACCCATGATACTCGGTACCGGAATGTCCACACTGCAAGAGGTAAAAAACGCAATCGCGGTCATCAGAAAAACCGGAAACAATAAAATAATCGTATTGCATGCAACGACCAATTACCCATGCCCTCCCCAAGAAGTCAACTTACAATCAATGGTAACAATGATGCACGCTGTACGTTGCCTCGTGGGCTATTCTGACCATACGTTAGGGATTGAGACGTCATCAGCTGCTGTCGCACTAAAGGCATGCATGATCGAGAAACACTTCACGTTAAACAAAAAATTGCCCGGTCCGGATCATAAATGTTCAGCTGAACCGAAGGAGCTTCAAACTTTAATAGACCGCATACGATACATTCACACGATATTGGGTTCACCAGTTAAGCAGCCGAACCCTAGCGAACTGAGAATGTTAAAGACTGTTCGAAAAAGCATTGTCACGTTATCTGAAATAAAAAAAGATGAGTTTTTTACACCAAAAAACTTAGGGATTAAGAGGCCTGGGACGGGTCTGGATCCAAAATATTATTACAGGATCATCGGCAAAAAAGCATTACAGAACATTCGCCCAGATGTTCTGCTGACAAAAAAACATTATGCAGAGTAAAAAGAAAAAAGTAGCATACATTACCGGTAATCGCGCCGATTTCGGATTAATGACACCGGTATTGCTGGCGATGAGGAAAAGCAAAAAGTTGTCACTTACGGTATATGCAACCGGCATGCATCTCATGCCGGAATTTGGGCGCACTCTGAAAGAAGTAAAAAAGATATTTCCTGACGTGAAAGTGATCAGCGCCATTTTCAAATCAGACGGCAATAAAGGGATGGCAAGTTTTTCCTCAGCATACATTAAACGTCTGGTGGAGATGTTTACCAAAGACCGACCGGACTTTGTTATTACGTTGGGTGATCGAGTTGAGATGCTCTGTACGGCGCTTACCTGTCTTTACATGCATATCCCGAGCGGTCAGCTGCACGGCGGCGAAAAGACTTCCACAGTTGATGAAATTGCGCGCCATACAATTACCAAACTTTCCAATCTGCATTTCCCGGCAACGCGTGTATCAGCCCAGAGAATCGAAAAAATGGGCGAAGAAAAGTGGCGCATACACATAGTTGGCGCCCCTGCGCTTGATATGATATTACACGGCAATTTGCCGAGCAAAAGGGAGGTTTACCGGTTTCTCGATATCAGGCCGTCGCTTCCATATATCCTAGTTACCCAGCATCCCGTTAGCCAAGAATGGACTGAATCCGGGAGACAAATGAGAGAAACGCTGCGCGCCGTCAAACACTTCGGCATACCTGTTGTAGTTACATACCCCAACGCAGATGCCGGTGGAAGAGTAATGATAAGGGAAATTAATAAAGAGGAGGGAAACTCATTATTCAGGATCAAGCCGAGCATCCCTTATGCATATTTCCTGGCAATTGAAAAATATGCGGCAGTCTGGGTTGGGAACAGCAGCGGGGCAATGATTGAGTCATCCTCTTTCCATACTCCGGTCGTCAATGTGGGCGACCGTCAAAAAGGCAGAGAACGAGGTTTGAATGTTATTGACAGCCCTCACATACATACACGAATAGAAAAAGCCATCCGGAAATCACTGTCTGACAAAAAATATCGTAAACGACTTCAAAAGATTAAGAACCCGTGGGGTGACGGAAAAACTGGGATGAGGGTCGTAAAAATTCTAGAAAAAACTGATTTCAATACACAATTGCTCAACAAGCATTTAACTTATGACTAAAAAAGTAATCATCGTAGGTGCCGGAGAAAATGGATATGTTATAGTGAACATATTGAAAAGAAAGTACAGTATCGCCGGTTTTCTTGATGATAGAAAGAGAGGAAAACACATTCTTGGTAAAATTAATCAGTTCTCTAAATATAAAAAAAGTCATCTTTTTTTTGTAAATATTGGGAATAACAAGGTGAGAAAGAATATTTATCTGCTGATGAAGTCCGCCGGAGCAAAATTCGTTAATGCGATTCATGTCTTGTCTTTTGTAGAAAAAACTGCTAAAATTGGTGAAAATGTTTTTATCGGAGCTATGACCTACATAAATGTAAACGCCTCCATTGGCGACAATTCTTTCATTAATAACGGCTGCATTATCGAGCACGATAATGAGATTTCCGCGCACACACATGTTGCACCTGGCGTGATAACGGGAGGACGTGTCGTCATTGGTACGGGTTCGTTTATAGGACTTGGCAGCCGCATTAATGACCACACTAAGATAGGAAATAATGTAACCATCGGATCTGGTTCAGTCGTCATCGGCCCGATTGCGAGCAATACCACTGCGGTGGGTATTCCCGCTCATATAATTAAAAAATTATGAAAAATTTTCCCGTTGCACGACCTTTTATTGATCGTAAAGACATTGATGGAGTAGTCGGCGTGCTGAAGTCCGGATTGCTTTCTTTCGGGCCCAAGTATCTCCAATTTGAAAAACAAATTGCGAAATATACTGGGACCAGGTACGCATGCGCCGTTTCGAATGGCACCTGCGGCCTGCATTTGGCGGTCAAAGCTCTTAACCTTCACCCGGGCGATGAAGTAATCACGTCACCATTTTCCTTCATATCCTCTTCAAACTGCCTTCTCTTTGAGGGTGTCGTGCCAAGATTTATTGATATCCAGGAAAATACGTTTAACATGGATCCGAAATATCTCGATAAAAGCGTAACAAAAAAAACCAAAGCAATCCTCGCGGTACATATATTCGGACAGTCAGCTGATATGACTGAAATTATGGCATTTGCTAGACGGCATCATTTGCCGGTCATCGAGGATTCTTGTGAAAGCCTGGGATCAAGATATATGGGAAAAATGACCGGGTCTATAGGTGATGTAGGTGTGTACGCCTTTTATCCCAATAAACAAATGACTACGGGCGAAGGAGGGATTGTTGTAACAAAATCAAAAAAAATTCGTGACATTTGCGTGAGTTTAAGAAACCAGGGCCGGAACAACCGCAATGATTGGCTGGTTCATGAAAGAGTCGGATACAATTACCGGATGGATGAAATGAGCGCATCGTTAGGAATCACCCAACTTCACAAATTAAATTGGATGATAAATGAAAAAAGGAAGATCGCTTCATGGTACTCATCTGAATTGGATGGACATAGATCGATCCGCGTACCGCGCATCGGCGTTAATCGAACGCATTCTTGGTTTGTGTACGTGATCCGTGTTACTAACGGCTCTCGCGATAAGATTATAAAAAAACTTGAACGAGAAAATATTTTCACGAAACCCTATCTTCCGGTGATACATCTCCAGCCATTTATGAAACAAATGTTCCATTACAAAAAGGGGGCTTTTCCGATCGCGGAAAAAATCTCTTCTCAAACACTCGCGCTCCCCTTTTACATCGGGTTGACACGAGAAGATGTCGCATATATATCACGTAAATTAATCTCTGTGATTAAGAATTATGATTAAATATTTTCAGAATAAAATAATACTGGTAACTGGAGGGACTGGTTCAATAGGCTCCGAGCTGGTCAAACAGCTTATTACATATAAGCCGAAACAGTTACGTATTTTCTCGCGCGACGAAAGCAAACAGTACTACCTTATGGAGCAAATTGACCATCCGAGTAACGTCAGGTTTTTTATCGGCGATGTGAGGGACCAGGAACGTCTGGATTTGGCATTCCAAAATGTAGACGTGGTATTCCACGCCGCAGCGATGAAGCACGTTCCCTTGTGCGAGTACAACCCATTTGAAGCGGTAAAAACCAATATCGTAGGATCTCAAAATGTCATTAACGCCGCTCTAAAACATAATGTTGACAAGGTTGTCGCGATTTCAACCGATAAAGCCGCAAACCCGAGTAATGTCATGGGAACCTCAAAGCTCATGATGGAAAAACTTATAATAAATGCAAATTTTTACCGCGGCTGGGCTAGAACAAAATTTTCTTGCGTACGCTTCGGGAATGTCGCCTGGGCAAGAGGGTCAGTTCTTCCGCTATGGAAAAAACAGGCAGAAAGAGGGAATTCCATTAAAATTACCAACCATGACATGACACGTTTTTTTATGTCTATTCCTCAGGCCAGGGATTTAGTTTTAAAAACTGCAAGCTTGGCATACGGCGGGGAGATTTTCATTTTAAAGATGTCATCAATAAGAATCATCGATTTGGCAAAGATTTTTGTCAAAAAATATTATCCCGATAGGAAAATAAGAATCGTCAAAACAGGAAATCGACCCGGAGAAAAGATGCACGAAGATTTGTACGTTCCCAATATTACACCGAAGGCAATATTTGAAAATGACGAAATTCTCATAATAATTCCCGAGCTTGAAATATATGACCTTAAACAGCCCGAAAGAGAGTACAAAGGCTTTAGGAAAAAGCTCAGTTATGCGGATTATTGTTCCGATAAATCAATCAATGTAAGTAGGGTGAGAAATGTTATATAAATTTAATTATCGGTAAATGAAAAAAGGGGTCAACATTAGGATAATCCCGAGGCTTGACATTAAGGGTCCCAACCTGGTCAAAGGAATTCATTTGGAAGGTTTACGCGTATTGGGTAAACCGGAGGATTTCGCCAAGCGTTACTATGAAATGGGCGCCGACGAACTTCTCTATGTCGACGTCGTCGCAAGTTTGTACAACAGAAACAGTTTGCACGACATCATCTCTAGAACTGCTAAGGAGATATTCATACCCATGACAGTTGGCGGAGGCATACGTACAATTGATGACATAAAATCTGTATTGCGGGCGGGTGCGGACAAGGTTGCCCTAAATACCGCAGCAATAAAGAATCCTGAGATCATACGGGAAGCCGCAACCATCTTTGGCTCGTCAACAGTCACCATCGCAATAGAAGCGATAAAACAGCCAAACGGCGACTACCTCGCCTACACTGATAACGGTCGTGAATTCACTGGGGTGGAAGTGCTCGACTGGGCAAAAAAAATTGAATCACTCGGGGCCGGAGAAATCTTGCTCACATCGATAGACAGGGAGGGTACGGGATTGGGTTTCGATAAAGAATTAACTAAGCGCATTGCTGCTGCGGTTTCGATACCTGTAGTAGCATGCGGAGGTCCCGGAAAACTTGAGCATATTTATGAGGTTATACATGAATCACAGGCTGATGCGGTGGCGATAGCCTCGATGCTGCACTATGATCTCATTGGCCAGGGTAACGCCTCAGCGAAGTATGAAGGCGAAGGAAATACGGAATTCCTAAAGAAAAAAACAGGCACATTCGGCAAAATTACCAACACGAACATTTCCGCTATAAAAAAATATTTATTTGAACACGACATTCCTTGTCGGTACAGAAATGAATAAAACAAACCCAAGGATAGCAATTATTGATTATAAATTGAGCAACCTTTTCAGCGTCAAACATGCATGCGAGTTCGTCGGCATGAATGCTGAAATAACATCCTCGCGCGATGATGTTTTAAATGCAGACGGTGCGATTCTGCCAGGTGTAGGGGCGTTCGGCGATGCAATGAAAAATTTAGAAAATTTAAACCTTGTCAGCGCAATTAAAGAGTTCGTCAAATCCGGAAAACCGCTCATGGGCATTTGCCTCGGACTTCAGTTGCTTTTTTCTGAAAGCGAAGAATTTGGCCCTCATAAAGGCCTCGGCATTATCCCCGGTAAAGTTGTAAAATTTCCTTCCATAAATTCGGATGGGCGCGTCATAAAGGTTCCTCAAATAGGGTGGAATACAATTCATACGCCGGACTCAGATCCTCTCAAATGGCAGAATACTCCCCTCTTAGGAATTGCCGACGGCGAATTTATGTATTTTGTTCATTCCTACTATATTATCCCTGACAATACGAGGGATGTGCTGACGACTACGACATACGACACAATCACGTATGCGTCAAGCATACTGCATGATAATGTCATTGCGTTCCAATTCCATCCCGAAAAAAGCGGGATAGAGGGCGTCAAAATATATAAGAACTGGGCCTTACACCTAAAAAAATTAAATAACCCGAATATATGACTTTAAAGACCATGTATGATCTCCCAGAAAAAGTGATTTTTTGCAAACGGTGTGTTATTTCCAATCAACGACCGGCTTCAACCCCGGAGTTCAGGCACACAAAAACTGCAAAAAAAGTTACGATTAATATAGATTCACAGGGAGTGTGTGACGCATGCCGGCAGGCTGAGGTTAAGGAAAAAATTGACTGGAGCAAACGTGAAAAGGAACTCGTCGTTTTGCTTGATAAATACCGTAAAAATGACGGAAGTTATGATTGCATCGTGCCCGGAAGTGGCGGCAAGGACAGCGCCTTTCAGGCGCACACTTTAAAATACAAATATGGCATGCATCCATTAACGGTAACTTGGCCTCCGATCCTCTACACTGACTATGGTTATCAAAATTTTAAAAATTGGATTGAAATTGGCGGTTTTGATAATATCACATTCAAGCAAAACGGACGGGTGATGAAACTGCTTACGAGACTGGCAATCGAAAACCTTTTTCACCCTTTTCAGACATTCATTCTTGGGCAGAAAAATCTCGGACCAAAAATCGCTTTAAAGTACAAAATTCCCCTGATTTTTTACGGAGAAAATGAAGCGGAATACGGAAACCCAATTGCCGAAAACGCAACATCCCTTCGCGATAAATCTTACTATGCAATGGAAAATCTTGACGAAGTATACCTCGGGGGCGTTTCGATTCCGGAACTTATAAAAAAATATAACATCCAGCTAGCGGACCTTATGGCTTTTCTCCCCCCACGGGCAGAAGATTTAGACTCCTCAAAAATTGAAGTGCACTATTTAGGATATTACCTCAAATGGACGCCGCAAGAAGTTTATTATTACGCGGTTGAAAATACCGGTTTTAAGGCACGCCCTTTTCGCACACAGGGCACCTATAGCAAATATAATAGCATCGACGATAAAATCGACGATCTGCATTATTACACGACTCACATCAAATTCGGGATTGGTCGGGCGACATACGACGCTTCGCAGGAAATAAGGAATAGACACCTAACACGCGAAGACGGCAAAGCGCTCGTCAAACGTTTTGACGGCGAATTTCCAGATCGATATTTTGACGAAATAATGAACTATATAGGCATGGAGCCGAAACATTTCTTCGAATTATGTGATAAATTCAGACCGTCTCATTTGTGGAAAAAAATTGATGGTGAGTGGAAATTGCGTCACACTGTGAATAGTGACGGCACAGACGATTAAGCAAATAATACTCACCCATATGAAAACAGCAGTCATTATCGGTGCAGGACAGCTTGGAAGCAGACATCTTCAAGCGCTTAAATCAGTGACAACTGCCCTTGAGATTTATGTTATCGATCCTTCAGATAAGTCCCTCAAAGTCGCGAAAGAACGATACGATACTATTGACTCCAAACAACCTAAGCAGCGAGTGACATTTGCTAATTCTTTACCGGACTCTTTGGATATAGAAATAGCAATTGTAGCTACAAATGCGGATGTTCGAAGAACTGTTGTTGAAAAAATGCTGCGTACAGCCAAAGTAAGACATCTCATATTGGAAAAACTACTGTTCAGCAAACCGGAAGATTATCCTGCGGTAGCAAAGCTGCTAAGAGAAAAAAACGTTGCGTGCTGGGTAAATTGCAGCATGAGAACTATGCCTTTTTATCAAACCCTTCAAAAACACTTTAAAGACCTACCGCTCACATACACGGTGACAGGCAGTCAATTCGGGTTAGTGACTAACGCAATTCATTACCTTGACCATGTGGCTTTCCTTACTGGGTGTCCTGACTTTACTATTTCGACTCAATATTTAAATCCCCGACCCATTGAGAGTAAACGACCAGGATTTTTGGAACTTAACGGTACGCTGCTTGCCGAGTACCAAAATGGCAGTATCGCTGCGCTTACATGCTACTCTGATGGCAATGCCCCGGTTGTAGTAGAGATCTGCAACCAAGACTACCGCTGTATATCACGGGAATCGGAGAAACTAGCATGGATTTCGAACCAAAAACAAAACTGGCAGTGGAGCGAGGTACCCTCAAACTTACCCTACCAAAGCGCAATGACTACCGATGTGGTTGAAGAATTGTTAAAAAAGGGGACGTGTTCCTTGACTCCTTACGCTGAATCGATGTCCATCCACCTTAACCTGTTGCCAAAATTACAGGAATTCCTCGATAGAAAATCCACCAAGCAATTTGATCATTATCCATTTACGTAAATGAACAGCGCATCCCATCCAAAAGTTCTACTCATAGGTACCGGTCCAATAGGTATCGAATACGCAAAAATACTCCAGGCGTTGCGGAAAGACTTTTTAGTTGTGGGTCGTAGTGAATCATCGTGTAAAAATTTTTTCAGTCAAACAGGAGTTACTGCCCAAATGGGGGGAATACAGGAATGGTTCAGCGTGCACCCGAATATACATAGTGACCAGATAGAAAAGGTTATCATCGCTGTCAGCGAAAATGAACTCGGCATTGTGACGCTTACCTGCCTGGAACATGGATGTAATAACATCCTGGTAGAGAAGCCGGGGGGATTAAATATTGAGGAAATTAAAAAAGTAGAAAGTACATCCAAAAAAAAACATGCTCTCGTTTTTGTTGGGTATAACCGTCGTCAGTATGCTTCAGTGAAAATGTGCAAAAAATTGCTTGCAGACGACGGAGGCGTGACGTCTTTTAATTTTGAATTTACTGAATGGGGACACGTCATCCAAGATCTAAAAAAAGCTGCAGGCGTAAAAGAACAATGGTTTCTGCATAATTCTACGCATGTGATTGACCTTGCATTTTTTCTGGGCGGAAATCCAAAAAAAATAGTGACATTTACAAAAGGTTCGTTACCTTGGCATCCTTCGGGGTCGATCTTTGCGGGTGCTGGTGAGTCTTCTTCAGGGGCATTATTCTCTTATCAAGCAAATTGGTCGGCGCCTGGTCGGTGGGGCGTAGAGGTATTAACATCAAAACATAGATTCATTTTACGTCCTTTGGAAAAACTTCAGATGCAAAAAATCGGATCCGTCGAGATTTCGGAAGTCCCGTTGGAAGATCGGTACGACAAGGAGTTTAAACCCGGTTTTTACGAGCAAACCAATGCTTTTCTGACTGAAAACTACGACCTTCTGTGTTCAATTGAAGAGCAAAAGAGAAATTGTGCCACTTATGAAAAAATCTCAGGCAACACCCACAGTTTGGTATGATGGCAGCTGATCTTGGTTGTGGAGTAAATAAAACGAGGGATACCGTGGGCATCGACCGATTCCCGCTTGAGGGTGTCGATGTTGTTGTCGACCTCAATAAATTCCCATACCCCTTTGCCGATAACTCGTTTGACGTCTTCTACCTCAATGACATCATCGAACATTTACCCGACACCATTGGAGTTATGGAGGAATTATACAGATTATGTAAACCAAACGCTCACATCTACATACGAGTTATAAATTGGAACAGTAAATTAAACGCCGAGGACCCGACGCATGTAAAAGCATTCACTGAACATACATTTGATTTCTTTGGAAAATACGCATTACGTTCCTACTATAGTAAGGCGAGATTTGAAGTTGTATCCTGTGAGTACCAATTCAACGCAAAAGTGGAAAAATACATAAAAAACCGTCGCCTCATGAAATTCCTAGGTACTTATTTGAATAACGTTTTAGAGGGTCTCAATTTTGACCTGCGGTGTGTAAAAAATACAACATCCCCCAGCGAACATGAACCTCGTCAGGATCGGGATATTTTTTCGCTTATCAGGTGTCCGCATTGCATCGGTGATAAAGAAACAAAGGATAACTCCAGTTTAACTATTTACAACACCGACTGGCTTCTGTGCAGCAACCCTCATTGCAAAAGAAAATACCCGATAGTAAATGGGACCCCCCTGCTCACCTTAAAGGATGGTAATAAACGGATATCCGTACAGCCGGAATCACTTGCAACAATAACCTAATGTATCGTACATGACCCAATCGATTTTCAGAAAATATTATTCTTCCGAATCGCTTGTTGATAAATTCTCGAGTGATCAATCATCGGGCGTCGATGTGATTATTCCCATTATTCACACAAATGAACTGTGGGAAAGCAATTTGCATTCTATGTACCGGGAAATTCCGATTCGGCGTTTGCTTATCGGTGACGGCGGATGCAAGGATAATTCCATTGAAGTGGTAAAGAAGTTTCCGCGAGTAAAAATTTTTGACCATAGGTCATTCGTTTCACTCGGATATAGCATCAAAAAGCTAATCGAGCAAGTCGAGTCCGAATGGTTTATTTACCTTCACTCAGATGTTTATATTCCCGCCGGTTGGTTTATCGAAATGTCAAAGAATAAAAAAAACTACGACTGGTTTGAGTGTAACCAGCGCATAACGGCGCTCATTGAATATCCCCTTGATTACACGGGGATCCATCGACCGTTTTCGGGAAGCCAGATGGGGAAAAAAGAAATATTTTCGTCCGTCCTGGGTAAGATAGATGATGACTTTCTTTATCGAAATGAGGATATAATTTTTTCAGAGTTAATCCAAAAAGAGGGGTACCGATACGGCAGGGTTAAGTCAACTTTTCACTACCATCAATTAATGCACAAAGAGGGACCATGGGAGCGAAAAATATCCTCTGTCGACTTTATCGTGGAAAAGTCAAAAGAGGAGGAGTTTAGAGAGTCAAATATGCAAATCAGGGGGATCATTAAATATCTCGATCCGACTGACGCTCACGCAGATATGATTCAAATTCATATTGCAAAGTTGTTGTCGAAACATCTTCTCCAAAAAAAGAAATTTGTGCGATGGGTTGAGCAAACCAATCCGGCATGGAAAAAACTCATCAAGCGAAGGTTAAAAAAGATTGCTTTGCTTAATGCCGTTAAACGCGCATATGCATTAATTCCCGGCTGGTTGAGGTAGCCGACACAAGTATGAAAAAAAAAGTTTTAGTGATTATTCATTCAAACACCTATTTTAATGAGTTGTTTAAATTAGCCAGAATGCTTTTACACTCCGAGGCGTATGAACCGATTTTGTTATTTCCCGTAAACTACTCCAGAAAAGACGATAATGTTGCGACTTGCTTGCATAATGGATTAACTTGTCTCGATGAATTAGGTACTCAGCTGAAACACGCAAGTGTTAAAAATACCGGCGTAACAGCGTCAACGTTTCCTTTACATAATGTGACTGCCTCTTTGCGTACCTGGGTGCGAAACATGCTCAAAATCATCCAAATTGACTTCATTTTCGGGACTTTGTACATGATTCTATTTCTGAAAAGACGAATCTCATTCGCTCAAGAGGTCATTAAAAAGCACAATTGTGAACTCATAGTCGTGGGTGGCGATCTTGTACATTATGATTCTTCCGCATTTATCCGCGCGGGGCATGAATTGGGCGTTAAGTCCGTCATCATACCTTGCACGATGTCAAACGCCCTTGAGATGGCGGAATCATACTACGGTGACAAGCGCTATTCGATGTCAACTCTTGGTAACTGGCTTGCGGGTAAGCTGATGCCTGAGTGGACCTATATACATAAGGGAAAAAAAATGCTTCGGACTCCGGCCGACCGTGCATTTGCTATGTATTTTCTCCGCCTCTCCCCCCCATTTCCGTGGATAAATAACAGCTCCTTTGCAGATGCCATTGCGGCAGAGAGCGAGATGATGAGGCTGTATTACACTCGAGAAGGGATACCAAACGCTCAGATAACAATTACAGGATCCCCCTCTCATGATATTTTGGCGAGTGCCGAAAAAAAGCTTGATACCGAGAAACATACTATTTTCCGGGAGTTGAATCTCAACCCGGGAAAACCGGTCATTTTATCCCCCCTGGTGCCAAATCAACACTACCTCGCCGGGGGAAGACCTGAATGCGAATTTCGCACTTATGAGGAACTAATCGAATTCTGGGTACATGCCATTTCGAAGATGAGCTCGTCTCATAATATTTTAATAAATCTCCACCCTTCAATGAAAATTGATGATTATAGGAAATTTGAGAAAAATGGAGTTACAATTTCCGACGCTGACATAACATCACTCATACCTTACTGTGATTTCTTTGTAGCAAGCGTTTCTTCAGTCATTCGGTGGGCCATTGCGTGCGGCAAGCCTGTCCTTAATTATGACATATATAAATTCCGATACACTGATTACCTCTACCAACCAGCGGTGATCACTACTGAGAAAAAAGGGGATTTTCTGAATTTCTTGGAAAGGTTGAGCCATGACGCCGCATATTTACGCGAGTTATCGCTGAAGCAAAAAATTTTTTCGAGGAAATGGGGTATCCTTGATGGCAAAGCGCACGTCAGAATCATCCAGTTGTTTGATTTGCTCACCAAATCGGGAGTACATGCCTAGATTCATACTCTTTGTCGTAAATACAAACACATATTTCTCCGTATTATTCAATTTAGCCAGGCGGTTTAAGGCGTCTTCTTTCGCCATCCATATCGTGTTTGATGGAGGCTACCCTACCCTTCAACACGATATCGAACGCTGCCGAACAGCAAGACTAGATTTTTCCATTAGAAACGAGTACGGTTTTTCGAATAATTATTTCATCCGCGTCCTTCAGTTAATCTTATCGAGGGGGTCCCTTGGCAAATTCGTTAAATCCTATCTCCAGACGCTCTATGATATCCGATCAATTAAGCAGCTACTGCAACAAAAACAGCCGGATTTTATCGCCCTGGCGGCTGATAACGTCGCATATTCCACCGCGTTATATATTAAGCTCGGACATACCCTCGGCATAAAAACAGTCGTTTTTCCGCAGTGGTTAGCTAATGCGAAAGAGCCCGTGGAATTTATCATTAATGACGATGATTATGAAGTGAAATCTGTTTACTCAAAACTTATTGCCAGGTTCTTTCCCAAGTGGACTTTTTCTGTGAATGGAAAAACATTGCTTCGTCTGCCTGCTCAAAAAATACTTCTCAAGGAGCTATTTGGCATCTCGCCCAAACTCCCATGGATACTGCATAGCGGAGATGCCGATCGTATCGCTTTAGAAAGCCGGGCGATGAAAGCATTTTCCAGGAGAATTGGCTTGCCGGATGAACAAACCATTGTAACAGGTTCATTGGAGCTAGACATGTTGTGCGATATAAAGAAACACTCTGCAATTTTGCGCCATAAACTCTACGCTAGATACGGATTTGCAAAATCACGCCCCCTTGTGATTACCGCCCTGCCGCCTGATTTCTACACACATACCGGAGGGAGGCCTCAAAGCGAATTTAAAAATTACCGAGAGCTTTTGAATAAGTGGATTGATGCTTTCAAAGTCAATAACCCGGCGAATTTACTGGTTTGCGTTCATCCCTCTGTAGATAAAAAAAACTTTTCACTGGCTGAGACTGCATACATGAAGCTCTGCAGGGAAGATTTAATTAACGTTTTACCACTTGGGGACTTGTTCGTAGCAAGTGTTTCCGCTACTATTCAGTGGGCAATCTGCGTAAATATCCCGACTATAAACTATGACGTTTACCAATATGACTACGATGAATATAAGCATGTTGCGGGCGTTATTACTGTTCGCGATTACCACAATTTTAAAACGACGCTGAAACATCTGACACAGCGGCCGGCTGAAATCGAGGAGCTGAGGAAAAAGCAAAGCAAAATCTCAGACATGTGGGGAACTCTCGATGGTCATTCATTCGACCGTATACAATCATTAATCGATTCTCTCGATAAAGCATGATCTCCAAAATCGCAAAATTTCTTAAAGAGTTGGCGCTTCTGGTCGAATCAGTTGTTAAAATTCTTTTTTTCTCAAATTTTCAACCCCCGATCAGGAACCTGCGCATAGACTCTTCCAAGCCCTCGGTTATACTTGGAAACGGCCCGTCCCTGACTACAACGCTGTCTGACTACCCAGCATTTTTTGTTAATAAAACAAATATTTGCGTGAATGATTTTGCTGATTCAGACTATTTCGAAAAAATTAAACCCACCATATACGTTTTTACCGACCCGACATACTGGATGACATCAGCGTCGGCGAGAATTCAAAACCAACTCGAGCTGTACAAGCAAAAGATGGTAAATAACGTTACCTGGAAAATGACGATTATCTTGCCTTTCGCGGCAAAAAAATGGAATTATTTCATTGATGTCCCAAAAAAAAATACTAATATATCGATTTGCTACATTAATACGACCGAGGTCAATTGTTTCAAGCGTCTGCGCTTTTATTTGTATAGTAGAAACTTAGCTATTCCACCAATGCAAAATGTCATTGTTGCAGCTCTCTTTATATCCGTAAACGTGGGAATAAAAACGGCCTACCTTGTCGGGGCTGATCATTCATGGCATGAAAGCTTTTTTGTAGGAAATGATAATATCCTCTATTTAAAAAACAAGCGTTTCCAAGATAGAGAAGAGGCGACGTATTCTCCGTTTTATCAGGATCCCGGTGAAACACTTCCCTATCGAATGGATAATCTACTTTTCGCCCTGGCGAGAATGTTTCAAGGCTACCGCGAACTTGAAGAGTATGCGAAACTACATCATGCGAAAATATTTAATGCAAGCACGAAGTCATATATTGACGCCTTTGAAAGATATAAAATATCATAATACCAACCATGAACAACATCTTGCTCAACCCACTGACGATATATATAAAGAGGCTGCTGGTTGCATTAAGCTTGCAGACGGTTAATTATAAAAAACACCTGTCCATTGGCAATATGAGTGTGGTAAAAAATTGCCATTTTGGAACATACAATACTATATATGAGAATGCACGCCTCATCGACGTTACCGTTGGCGATTTTACCTACTTTTCCAGCAATTCGTGGGTTAGCAACGCCGTTATTGGTAAATTCTGCTCAATCGGTCCCGGAGTCATGTGCGGATTAGGCATACATCCAACTTCATTCGTATCGACCCATCCAGCTTTTTACTCGACTCAAAAACAAGCTCAAGTAACATTTGCAACCAAGAATCTTTTTGATGAACATAAAATGACAAACATCGGCAATGATGTCTGGATTGGTGCTCGTGCAATCATACTTGACGGGGTCACAATCGGTGACGGAGCAATCATTGCCGCAGGTGCAGTAGTGACAAAAAATGTTGCTCCCTATGCGATAATGGGTGGGGTTCCTGCGACTATCATTAAATACCGATTTGGAGACGACGAAATTAAGTCGTTATTGCGACTACAGTGGTGGAATAGAGACCCTCAATGGTTACAACTTCACTCAGAACAGTTCACAAAAGTATCAGAATTCCTCAGGTCTAGGTCCGGATAAAGCCGCCTACTAGATTTAGGAAGGGTTCAGTCATGTAGCCGAATTCATCAAGCGCTGGCGTTTTTTTTCGATTCGCACGCTGATATCATAGCCGAATATAATCACCGCTATACCGCGTAGTAGGTAAAAATACTGCGATAACCTGATAAACAGGCCTTTTGAGTATTTTCTCTGAAGTTGAAATGATTCAAAGAGATGTTTCATGGTTTTAGTCGCACTTTTTGTCTGCATATAATAGCGAGCATTCGAAATAACCCATGGGAGTGTAATAGGCTCAGCTACCGCGGCCATGCGAAGCCATAAATCATAATCCATAGACAGGTGTAAGCTCTCGTCAATAAGCCCGACTTTTAGGAAAAAATCCTTCCGATAAAAGCAGCTTGGTTGGACTATAGTATCCACACATAGTAATTTATTTTTTGAGTATACTTCCGGCATTTTCACCACGAATTCGCGACCCTCTAAATCGACAAATTTCCATCCCCCATACCCCCACTGAGCTTCCGGGTACTTGAGAAATTGCTCGACGACGCTACCAAGAACCTGCGGTTCATAATAGTCGTCAGAATTCAAGTATGTGAGCAACTCGCCGGTGGCAAGCTTGGATCCCTTATTAATCGCATCAGACTGGCCGCGGTCAGGCTCGGAAATAAATCGGAAACGGATACCTTTTTTTTCGATTAACGGTCTAAATTTTTCCACAATGTGCGCCGTTTCGTCAGTAGACTTCCCGTCAACAATAATGAACTCAAGATCTAGGTCGTCAGGCTGGCGCAATATACTCTCAATAGTCTGAGAAATAAATTTGCCCTGATTGAACGATGGTGTGATAATTGAAAGTCGCATAATATATTTTTACATTATTTTAAATAGTGAGACGTCCCGTCCGCTAAACAAGGATATATAATGATTGTTTTGGTATAACGCGATGAGCGCATCTAATTTGCCGTTGCCTTCGAAGCTGTTTTTCATGAATAAAAAGTACTTTACGTTCTTCTCCTTAAAATACCTTAAACTTGAATCGGCCGATGGAGTATTTAAGGCAATACAACCGACATCAGCAGCATTGCAAAGCGTCCTACTCGTGGAAAAGTAACGTATATCACGGTCGGTGAGCATGCTGTCGTGGTATGTTTCAGATACGGCGTTGAAATTTGAATATACTAAATCATCCTTGCCTGAGACTTGATTCAATAATCGGAGTGCCTCGATTTGCTGCGCTGTCACCTTGTTAGATTGATTATACAGATTATAAACCCTATTAGCGCCGGCTGTAACTATCAATACTATAAAAATTGAAGAGATCACTACCATAATTTTCCTATTGAATCCCATGCGCGACAACTGAAAAATATAAAAAGCAGAAAAAACAGCTACAACGGTCCCCGCTAAAAAGATTATTCTTTCGAAATAGAAATTAACCCCAAGTTTATACGTTTGTGAGAGACCCGCTATCACAATAAAAAATATAACCGGCAATAATTTGTAGGAGCGTATATTTTCTTTAAAACGGGTTACATATACCAATATGCCAAGGCATGCGGTAACGAAGACGAAATCACCAAGATACGTGTGAAACTCGGAAAAAGGGATTACTTTCATAAATTTATTTGACGAAATTGAAAGCCAAAAAGCATGTTTCGCCTCTTTAAAAACAGGCAAATAAAGTTTAAAGAAGAAAAGAAGCGGTAAAAACAACAGGCATATGGCCAATAATCGAAAATACCTATTCAAAGCAAAAAAGATTTTCTTGATTTCGCTTCTGAGTGTTTTGTTGATTCCTATAAGTAATGCCACATATACTATGTATGTCAAAATGTAAATCGGCGCAGTTAAATAATTATGAGTTAGGTATAGTGCTAGGAGAAACACCGCAATTAGAATGGGGTAGATTTTTTTTCTGGTTGCAAAATATTTGTATGTAAAATAATAAGTAATATTAATGTACACAAAGGCCAGAAGGTTGGAAACTGTTGAACCGATAAATAAACGTATTATTGAAAAACTTCCTAAGAGCGCAATGGGAAGAAGTATTGAGGAAAATTTTCCGTAAATCCTGCCAACTAAATAGCAACTGAGGAGCAACAACAGAATGAGGAATATCTGATATATCGAAAAAAGTGGGAAAACAATATCGAGATTAGTCACGATATTCAGTAAAGCAAGATTTAAGTCGGTTAGTGGAGCCGTATATGCCCCCGAACCGTGGTACGTGAGCTGATAAGGCTTGGGCAAAGTATTATTATCCACAATCCAATGCACATCATTAATATAAACAGCCGCATCAACGCCAGGCGGCACTGGCTTAACAACTGCATAGAGAAAGATTGCAACCCCAAGGCAAAAAACAAAAAAAAGCATTAGGCTAAATAAAATTTGCGCGTGTTTACGATAAAAATTCATAAAACGAATTTGTTACGACCATGCTATATTGTAACATTTCTTTTGCTAAGTATCGAGACGTAAACATTTTCCAGCTGCTGAGCGATCAGGTCCCAGGTATTGTTTCTGGAAACTTTTTCATATCCAGTTTTTCCCATTATGAGGCTACGATCCGGATGAAGAGTTAGGTAGTCTATTTTTTCCACTAACTCACCAAGGTTTCCTTTCTCAAAAAGCAATCCGTCCTTCCCGTCCTCTACAACTGATTGAAGCGCGGGCAAGTTGCTCGCTACCACCGGTTTCCCGCACGCAAATGCCTCTATGAGAACAATCCCAAACGATTCATTGTCAGATGGAAGGACCAAAAAGTCAGATTGGTGAAGATACTGACTGATCTCTTTGTTCGCTACTCTTCCGATAAAAGTAATGTGTTTGCTAATTCCCAATTGAATGGCCAAGTCCTCGTATGCCTGGCGCATGTCACCGTCACCGATCACAATCAAATGTGTTGGGGCCGCTGTGAGCGGGATAACTTTCATGAGCAGGTCCAATCTTTTGTAGTAGTGGGCCCTATCGAGCGCTCCAATGAAACATATTATCGGGATCTGGCTCGGAATGTGAAATTTCTTTCTCATGTCAACCCCACGGCCAGT
The DNA here is from genome assembly GCA_021815445.1 of bacterium. Lineage (GTDB taxonomy): Bacteria > Patescibacteriota > Patescibacteriia > UBA10025 > UBA10025 > JAKAGM01. The sequence continues at coordinate 361,715 of JAKAGM010000001.1, forward strand.
GCTCACAAAATCACGAAGGTTGATGCCGTTCGGAATTATTATTATTTTTTCATTAATGTTCTTAAGGGATAAAATTTGCGAGCTGTTAATATGATTTCGAGTAAGTGCTATTATTTTGTTTGCGTCATACATGACGTGTTTTCTGAAAAGACCATTATACGTTGAAAAAATCGCCTTTCTGAGGATGCTGTCCCCCTGGATATCAACGTGATAATTAACTACATAGGGTATGTGATACTGACGGGCAGCATTTCTCACAAATATATCCCCTCCGAAAAATGGGTAATGTAAGTGGAGCATATCAAAATCTGCTAATTTCTTGCGAAGAGATGGTATAAAGCTTGCATTACCAACAGTCAATAGGGGTCTTATATACTGTATCTTAAATGGGGTGATCCCGTGATATCGCCCATGGCGTGGCCACGGCACGAATACGGTGACTGCATGCCCACGTCGGCTCAAGGCTTCAGCTTGATAAAAACATACATTACCTATCCCCCCCTCGTAAGGAGGAAATGTTGAGCTAATATGCGCAATGTTCATCTCTCGCTGACCGTTATTCTGTTAGGCTAAGCTCCTTAACGGGAATACCAAAGCGACGAAACCATGAAACAATCTCCTTGCTTCCAACAACAGTGTATTTCCGCACTGCTTTCCTTTTTGCTACTATGCGCGGCAAAGATACGATTGCGGATATCCACGCCGAACATACTATCATGACTAAGCGTACCCCGGAGGATTCCCCTGCCAATTTTGCCGCTGAGCCCTTCCGTGCAAAAACTCCGTATAACTGGTAACAATACCTCTGTAAAGTATAGAGGGGGCTGCGAAGTAAAAGTGGTAAAGGAAACAGCTTTGCCGCGAACCACACCCTGTTCCTTTCTACCAAGAATGCTTTGCGTGCCGAGTATTTGCCCACAGTTGCAGAGTATCTGTGATACAGCTTAGCATCCGGAACGTACAGACATGTCCACCCTCCTAATCTGGCGCGAAATCCCAGATCGCTGTCTTCAAGGAAAAATTGGTAATCTTCATCGAATAACCCTATCGTATCAAGCATATCTTTTCGATACATCCCCGCACACCCGCTTGGAAAAAAAACCTCTAGGGATTTATCAAACTGCCCGCTGTCTCTCTGCATCCTTCCTCTCCCTCGGCAAATACCGTCGGGATAAATGAGTAAGCCGGTGCTGTCTATGACGTCACGACGGTAGAAGTTCAATATTTTGGTCGCCCACATTCCTACGGCTGGCAGAGACCTTTCGGCAGCTTCAACCAATCGGGATAAGAAGTTTTCATCAAGTTCAACATCGTTGTTCAGCACCAACACATATTTTCCTTTTGCCAACCGTATCCCGGCATTATTACCAGCTGAAAAGCTGTTTTCTGCGCAAATAACGGTAGTAATTCTATCCGATCTCCCGTTGAGATACTGGAGCGATCCGTCTGTTGACCCGGTATCTACAAAGATGACCTCGTAGCGGGTATACGTTTGCTTGAAAATGGATGAAATGAGTGCTTCAAGAAATTTTCGTCCGTTTCGGTTGAGAATGATAAGCGAAATAACGGGGTATGATCCCATAACTGAAGGCATGCTAACGTTTTTCAATTGTCTTCAGGGTCTCTTCTCGGGTGAACGCTTCAATCCGTTTTTCCATGCGTCTAACAATTACATAATTTCTAAACGTAATGCCAAAGAGTACAACGATTGCCACCACAACGACGAGGTCAAACGTACGGCTAATACTAAAACTTGTCAGTATGAACTGCACGCTCCGCGGATAAATAACGACAGCGATAAGTCCTACCCACAAGATTTGCCAGGATATGAATTCGATTTTTGTAAACTCCCCCCTGCGAAAATGCAAGAAGCTGAAGTACACCATCCACAGGGCAAAGATGATTGCAAGCACTTGAATTCCTATCATAAGAATTTCCAAACTAACATATTAATAAAGATTCTTATCCCGTCTACTATCGTGGTTCCTTTATGTTTATCGTGGTAAATAGTGCTGATATCCGCTTCTCCCCACGCCAGTCCTGCCTTAGCTGTATTCGCAATCATCTCCGTTTCTACAGAGTATCGAGTCGAATTCCATTTGATGCTCTCGAACACGCTGGTCTTAAATGCTCGAAATCCGCTTTGAGTGTCCGAGACATAAATGTGGAAAAGCAGCGAAGTAGCTATAGAGAGGAATTTGTTGCCGAGCATCATCATGAGCGGCATATCCATTCCTATGTGCCTGCAGCCGAAGACTATGCTCAACTTATCATACTCAAGTTTGTGTACTAGGGACGGTATATCCTCTGCCCTATGCTGACCGTCGGCATCCATGAGTACGATTATATCCGCACCTAAGCGCCGCGCAGCTTCACAGCCTGTCTTGAGAGCAGATCCCTTCCCCAAATTAACCTTGTGCCTGAGTACAATGACATTTCCGTCCATTTCACGCACAGCTAATGAAGTGCCGTCACTCGAGCAATCATCGACAACAATAACTATTTGAGCATATTTTTGCGCTTGACGCACCACTTCGGCAATCCGAGCCTGTTCGTTGTATGCTGGGATGACAACGATAACCTTCATCTTCCGATCCCTTTATACGCCATACCAAGGCGCACAATACCATCTTTATCTAAACAGTTTTTGCCGTCTATCACCACCTTAATTCCATATTTCCTGAGTTTTCGGATATCCATTTCAACGAATTCACGATGGTTTGTGGCAATAATCATCCCATCACTGTGTCGAAGAAGTTCAATTAAGCTTTTGTCAGTTGATTGTTCCAGGAGGTATGGGTCATATGTGCGCACTTTGGCGCCAAATTCCTTTAAAAGACTGATGATTTTCAATGACGAGCTCTCTCGAATATCGGACACTTCCGCCTTATATGAAATTCCGCATACGCCAATTGACGTGCCGCTCAGCGGCATCTTGAGCTTATTGAGCTGCCTAATAAGATGATTTACGGTATAGGCGGGCATACTGTTGTTGATTTCTCGTGCGATTCTCAAGAAACGATGGTCGAAGCCGCTTTGTTTAGCGCGCTCAATAAGGTAATACGGATCGACCGGTATGCAATGACCGCCAACGCCGCAGGATGGATAATGCGCCATAAAAGCAAAAGGTTTAGTCGCCGCTCCCTGGATGACGTCGTAGACGTCAATACCGAGTTTATCAAATGATTTCGCCAACTCATTGACAAAAGCTATGTTGATATCGCGGAAAGAGTTTTCGACTATTTTCGTCGCCTCCGCCTCTTTGATTGATTTCATTTCACGGATATCGCTCTCGAGTATCGACCTGTAAAATTTTGCCGCGAGTCTGGAGCAGCGATGAGTGATCCCGCCAACAACGCGTGGGATGTTCCTGACGTTCCAAGTAGGATCGCCGGGGTTGATGCGTTCAGGACAGTGCGCGAGGAAAAAATCTCTTCCTGCCACCTTCCCCCCTTTTTGGAGAATGGGCAATATAACCTCCTCGCAAACTCCGGGGTTGATTGTCGATTCGATGATGATTAACTGTCCTTTGCGTAGATTAAGTGATATCTTCAGCGCCGCAGAGCGCACTGGACTGAGATCAGGGTTATAGAGTTTATCTACCGGAGTAGGGACACACATGAGAACGATGTCTGACTGACGAATAACTTTGGCATTTCGGGTAGCGACTATGTGTTTCTTCGCGACTGAAACAGCGAGCTCCGCATCATTGGCGATCGGAGATACCCCCTTATTGACCATGGACACCTTTTTTGCTTCAAGTGTTATTCCGTATGTCCTATACCCTTTCTCTGCGCAAAGAGCCGCCAGCGGCAAGCCGACATACCCCAGACCAATAACCGTCACTGTTGCCCTTACTTTTCGCATGTTAGAATACGAACCAAAGAAAAAATAAATGCTTTAATCCCCGCCCCTTCCGATGGCTTGATAAGCGAAACCGGATTTTCTCATTTTTTCCGGGTCAAACATGTTCCGCCCGTCAACAATCTTTGCCGACGACATAATCTTTTTTACCCGTGAAAAATCCAAGGTGCGATACACTGGCCACTCAGTGACAAATCCTGCTATTTGAGCGCCACGGAGAGCGTCATAGGGGCTCCGGGAGTACCGAATTGACATTCCGAAGATGCGCCGGCCTACAGAGAGCGCCACAGGGTCTGTCACGTGCACTCGGGCGCCGGCACGAAGCAGGCGGCGTATGATATCCACCGAAGGCGCGTCGCGCATATCATCAGTGTCGGGCTTAAACGCAAGACCAAGCAACGCCACACGCTTGCCCTTGAGGGTCCCTAAGAGTCTTCGCATCTTGTCTACAAAGACCTTCCGCTGTTCCTTGTTGACTCGCTCAACAACATCAAGAAACTCAAAACGATACCCAATACGGCGCGAAATCCTGATGAGGGCGCGAATATCCTTTGGGAAGCAGAGTCCCCCATACCCTATGCCAGCGCTGAGAAACGCCTTTTTTCCGATCCGCGGGTCCGCTTTCAGGGCCTCAGAGACAAGCTCGACATCAGCGCCGATTTCTTCGCATAAACGTGCTATGCTGTTGATAAATGAGATTTCGCTGGCCAGGAAAACATTAGCCGCATACTTGATGAGCTCTGCGGTGCGGTTGTTTGTCTCAATTAAAGGGGCATGAAGCGGCCGGTATAGGCTTCGGATCACACGTTTTACTTGTAGAGAAGTCTCCGGTTCATAACCGATGATCACCCTATCTTGCTTTAAAAATGTGCTGATAGCAACGCCTTCGCGCAAAAATTCCGGATTAGAAATGACGGAAAAATTTCCTTTGAAATGCTTCTTGACAATCCTGCGAACTAAATGCGATGCGCCCACCGGCACCGTGCTTTTTGAAACGATAATCTCGCCTCCCCGAAGGTACCGCGCGACGTCAGCCGTCGCTGCCTTGACGTACGAGAGGTCCACGCTGCCATCCTGCCTTGATGGAGTGCCCACGGTGATGAAAATCACTCTGCTGCGTTGGACCGTCTGATCGAGATCGAGTGAAAAATGCAGCGTACCCTTCCTTGTCATTCGTTGAATCAGCTCTTTCAGTCCCGGTTCAAAAAAAGGCATTTTGCCTTTGCGCAAATCGAGTATTTTCTTCTTGTCTGTGTCATAGCAGACCACCCGATGCCCAAGCGATGCAAAGCATGCCCCTGTCACTAAACCAACATATCCGGTTCCAATGATAGCTATTCGTTCGGGCTTCATCCTTTTTTAATCTTTTCCCTCCAATATTCCAACGTATCGGGGAGTGTTTGATTCATGTAATCAATCTCCGGCTTCCAGCCGGTTGCTTTTTTAAACTTCGAGCAGTCGCCGACCAGCACGGGAACATCCGACGGGCGGGAACGCTCGGGATCATTCTTCACCGATATGTTCTTTACAGTTGAAAGGTTAATTAAGCGCTTAAGCACGTCTGAAATTTTGTATCCTTTGCCTGAGCAAATATTATATACTTCCCCCGGTTCACACTTATGCACGGCCAACCAATATGCATTGACCATATCCCTCACGTCGGTGAAATCGCGTATCGCATCAAGATTGCCGACAAAAAGGACTGGGGCTTTGGCGCCATGTTCTATCTCGGCAATTTGCTTGGCAAAATTACTGTCAACAAAAACCTCTCCGCGCCGGGGACCCGAGTGGTTGAAAGCCCGCGTACGCATGATCCGCAAACCATGAGACTGCGTATACTGATACCCCATAAAATCCTGTCCTACTTTTGACACGGCATAAGGAGAGAGCGGCCTCAGAGGATTGGTCTCAGTGATCGGCGTCTCATTCTCGTGCACAAGTCCGTATTCCTCTGATGATCCCGCAATTTGAATCACCGGGTTATACGCAGAGGACTTAATTTTTCGCACCGCCTCAAACAGATTGCATTGGCCGATAATGTTAGTTTCCAAAGTTTCGGATGGTGATGCCCATGACGTAGGGACAAAGCTCTGTGCCGCGAGATGAAAAATAATATCAGGACGGATTTGGTCTATGATTTCGTACACATTGTGCGCATCCCTCAAGTCGCATTCATGGTAGCGGATATGGCCCTCGAGATGCCCGACGATATCAAGCTTGCTACGCCAGCGTTTTATCCCGTGCACTTCTATGTCAGGAATTTCAGCTTTTTTCTTTTCTAGGAGAAAATCAGCTAAATGGCTGCCGACAAACCCTGTAATTCCGGTGATAAGAACCTTCATAATTTAGAGACTAATAGTTAAATAATTTGGTATAATGCTTTGAGCTAAACTTTGACATTTTCGATTCCCACTGCCCGGCTTCCACGCATATATTCAATGGTTGCCGCCAAGCCTTCTTCCGGCGAGACCACCGGAAACCATCCAAGGAGTTCTTTGGCAAAAGTAATGTCGGGAATACCCTGTTTTGCTGTAAAAGGAAGCGGTTGTTCGTAATGTATCTCGGAGCTCGATCCGGTCATTTCGATAATCAGATTGGCAATGTTGCTGATTTTGTGCTGTTCGGGATTTCCTAAATTGATTGGTCCCTGCTCTTTTGACCGCATAATCCTCGTGAGGCCTTCTAGGAGGTCGGTAATGTAGCAAAACGTGCTCATGTCGGTCTCGGTACCGTAAACCGTTATCGGCTCGTTGTTGAGAGCTTGGTTGATAAAATCAGGAATCATTCGGCCGTCGGTCAGTTTCATGCGCGGACCATACGTATTGAATACGCGCACAATCTTCGCGTCGATAGCATACGTATTGCGGTAATTGACCACCATAGTCTCAGCGAAACGCTTGCCCTCGTTATAGCAGCTTCTGGGGCCGATAGGATCTATATACCCCCAGTAACTTTCGGGGAGCGGACCTTCTTCGAGCGGTTCACCGTAGATTGCTGATGTAGAAAGGTGCACGAGCCGTGCTTTGTATTTAACGGCAAGATCGAGGACATTCTTGGTCCCATGACTGTTCGCAAGAAGCGTTTCGATGGGAAACACGTTGTAATGTTTCGGAGAAGTCGGACATGCAAGATTGTAAATCTCGTGGACTCCTATATAGGGAACTTTCAGCGGAGCAAGCTCAGCGAAAGACTCCAGGTCAAGCGGCTCAATGATATCATGCTTGATAAATTTAAAATGCGGGTCCTGAAGTAGGGGTGAAATATTTTCTATAAACCCGGTGCTGAAATTGTCCACGCAGATCACATTATGATCCTTAATGACCTCATTACAGAGGTGGGAGCCGATAAAGCCAGCGCCGCCTACTATGAGGACATTTTTTCGTTCTTGTTGCATACGTTGTGTATAAAGAAAAAACGAATCCGCAATGAAAAAAGGGTAATAAGCATTTTGGCACTGCTCGCCATAAGTTTGGCTGGAGACCCGAGGAATGCGGAGCTTGATTGGTCTCTCCATGCAGTCGGCACTTCACGAACGGTGAAACCGCATTTTTTAATCAGCCAGAGGAGCTCGACATCAAAAGCCATATTCGACACCGAGAGGTGCGGAAGCACAGCCTCGATGACTGAACGACGGAAGATTTTAGCCCCACACTGAGTGTCCTGATACGGGAGAAAGAATAAAAGCTTTACAAAAAGAACGAATGCCTTGCTGATCACTGCTCGCGATGATGAACGCTCCGATACCTGAGATTCCTCCATCCATCTTGACGCGATAACTCCGTCAACACCATGAAGATTGCCTACGAGCTTGCTAAATTCAGCCGGTGCCGTCGCGCCATCCGCGTCAACAAATCCTATGAGATCCCCATCTGCTCGTGCAAATCCTTCGCGGATCGCTAAACCCTTTCCCCCTTTTACTATGGTTATATGGGTTATACGGCCTGGGAACTTTTCTTCAAATCGACGCATGACGCCCTCGGTATCATCCGTGCAGCCATTGAGAACAACGAGAATTTTGAGATCATCATGGAAATAGTGAAGATAGCTCTCCAAAGTTCTCGCGATTCTTTTTTCCTCATTGTACGCAGGAATGACCAGTGTTGTCATAGCTCAAAAAAAGAGCAAAACAATGATTGTGGGTAGGTGTACTATACCAAAAAAGACTCTTTAACACAAGGGAATTAGGTAAATATTCGCGTATTATAGCTGTTTTTGACGAAAAACCCAATATTTGTTGACAAAAAAATTCCAGAACAGCGACACGCCGATAGCAAACGCTTTTGCGAGAAGATCGTAGAGTCCTGCGTATGAGACAAGAGCAAAAAGGACAAATTCGTTGAATCCGAGAGCCACAACATTTGAAAGCAAAAACTTCGGAAATTGAGTCAGAGAGAGACGTCCCTTGTCTCTGAAGGTCCAATATTTGTTCAGGAAATAACTGTTAGTGACCGCAATGGAAAATGAGATGACGTTAGCGACTAGATAGTGTGTGTTAAAAGGTTTCACCACTCTCGTCAGGAATGTAAAAATACCAAAATCGACCGCGGTATTAGCCAAACCGACAATGCCAAACCGCATAAACTGACGTATACCATGACGCCTAAGAAGTCGAAACGGCCACACGGAAAAAATGGGTGAACGTTCAAGAAAGCTCTGCAGCATAGCTTCGTATAAGTAAAAAAACACTTTGCATGCTCCCTGCCGCTACGGGTCGGAACAAAAAGTGGTTACCGGGCATATTTCTGCGCTGATACTCCGGATCGCAGTGACTGGTCATACGGAAAAAACTGTTCAACAAGACTTCCGGCTGACGAAAATATCCTCACCTGCGGGCCACCCCCGACTCCGGGGCCAGTAACTGTCTCTTCCTTCCCGTCAGCGTTAACATCAGCCGCGCCAACTCGAACGCCTCCGCGGAACTTCGGGTCGTAGGCAAAGAACTGGCTGAGAAGCTTCCCCTTACTGTCGAAAACGCGGACCTGAGGGCCGCCGCCCGTTCCGGCTCCGGCGATAATCTCAGCCGTACCGTCGCCGTTGATATCCCCGGCCGCGACATTGACGCCTCCGCGGAACTTCGGGTCAAAGGCAAAAAACTGGCTCAGGAGTTTCCCTTTACTGTCGAAAACGCGGACCTGAGGGCCGCCGCCCGTTCCGGCTCCGGCGATAATCTCAGCCGTACCGTCGCCGTTGATATCCCCGGCCGCGACATTGACGCCTCCGCGGAACTTCGGGTCAAAGGC
>JAKAGM010000001.1:370828-881187 GCA_021815445.1 bacterium
TACTGTCGAAAACGCGGACCTGAGGGCCGCCGCCCGTTCCGGCTCCGGCGATAATCTCAGCCGTACCGTCGCCGTTGATATCCCCGGCCGCGACATTGACGCCTCCGCGGAACTTCGGGTCAAAGGCGTCAAAACTAGCAACCGCGCTCCCGTCAGGTTTGGTCAGATTCACCTGAGGGACACCCCCCGCACCCATAGATGTCACGAGATAATCCTTAATAACGCTTACGGTACCGCTACCTACAAGTGAAGCCAGATCTATCCGACCCGACCCCAATTTTCCCGCATACTGCGGGTTCGTGCTGTCGAGGTTGACCGCCGCACCGCGCAAGGCCGATTCAAGCTCCGTTCCGGACATATTCGGGTTTACGGATTTAGCAAGCGCTAAGGCGCCTGAAATAAAGGGAGCAGATGTGGAAGTTCCATACCATCCCCCGCCGTAGTACGACGAGAGACCGTGTTCAGGACTGACAAAAAGCGTGCTCGTCATATCGATGCCCGGGGCAGAGATACTTATACATGAGCCATAATTTGAGAACGACGTCTTTTGATCATTCTGGTCCGTCGAGGCAACTCCAATCACTCCAGTATTGCATACAGGGTATTGCCTGGTAGCATCGAGGTTAAGGTTGTCATTTCCCGCGGCAGCGACAACAACAACTCCGGATGCACGAGCATCCGCAATAGCATTTGCAAGAATTATGCTGTTGTCGGATCCGACAAAGCTCAGATTAATGATATCGGCTCCGTTTTCAACGGCATATTTTACACCCTGAGCCACTGTGAGCGTAGAACCGATACCGTCATCTCCCAGAGTCTTCACCGGCATTATTTTAACATGCCAGCTCACCCCAGCCACACCCTGAGCGTTATTGCCTTCGGCATCTGCAATGCCTGCAACAACAGTGCCGTGAAGCGCCCCCGTTTCATTCCATCCAGTCTGGAACTTTGGCTCAGGGTCGTTGTTTCCATTCACAAAATCCCACCCATGGACGTCATCTATGTAGCCATTGCGGTCATCATCGATGCCGTTACCGGGAATTTCACCGGAGTTTGTCCAAATATTGTTGACGAGGTCGGGGTGAGTTATATCAACGCCCGAATCTAAAATAGCTATGGTTATTTTAGAGTTTCCGGTTTGCGTATCCCAGGCGGTCTCGGCGCCTGTTTTTTGTAAAGACCACTGCTCAGGAACGAAGGGGTCATTCGGGGCTAGCACGGCATGATAATGGGCATTACGCTCAACATACTCAACCCGTGGATCGAGAGCAAGCGTTGACCATTGTTGGAACATCTCAGAGGACGTTGCAAAACTTCGGTAACTGATCTCTTGAGATCCGCGGAATTTGATAAGAAGTTCAAGCTGACTTGATGATGCGCGAGTCGCCTGCGGGACTAGCATGATTGCGCCCGCAATAACACTTAACACTCCATAAATAAGAGGGTTGTGTTTTTTAAAAAATCTCATTGGGGCAGTGATGTTAGAGTGGCATCGACTGTGATACTTTGATCTCCGCGAGCAATACCGATCGATATGTGATCTCCGGTTGTATACTCCCGCAGCTTTTGGGCAAGTGAAAGATTTTTTGTCAACATGTCTTTGTCAACTGAAATAATAACATCTCCTTTTTTAATTCCCGCTTTGTCTGCAGGCGAACCGACATCCACGGGACGATCAGTACCGGCAAATACATACGCGCCCTGCGTAAGATGTATATGATATGCTTTGGAAATTTCTGCATCCTCACTGAGATCTACATAATGCACTCCCAGGTAGGCTGAGACGAGTGATTTATTTGCAAGGAATGTATTCATCGAGCGCTGTATCACTTCTCCGTCAATCAGCATGACGCCGTCTCCCGTAGTTTCTTTGACCATTCCAAAAAGGTTCCCGGCAGCATCAGCAACAGGAGTACCCGGTAGCAATGAGCCCTCCTGAGTTATTAACAAGGCGCGAGGAGCCTCCTCTGAGAGGTGGATAAGGGAAACTTTGCTATTTGGCGGGTACTCGCTCGAAACCACGATATGCGGGTAAATGATTGAAAACCGGCCTGTGACTGCGTCTTGGACTGAGTAGACTTCTTTTCCGGGACTTTTGTCAGCATGATCCGCAGTGAAATTAACAATTGATTGTGCGTGCGTTCCGACTGAAAAAAAACTCAACCCATTCACCCTGTCTGTTCCCACAATGTTTACAGGTTCGGGCGCCATGTCCCTGACTTTTACGAGCACACTTTTGCCTGTCAATGCATTACTCGCGGTGACCCCTAAGCCGTCAGACGTCAGCATGATTCCCCAACCCACCAGGTTATCCGGCACCGGGACTTCATATCCTGGAGACCCTTGCGGTGCACTACTGCTATATAGGGCAACTTCCATAGGAAACATTGAGGAACTGATGTTTTTGACCGCTGTTTGACGAGCGACATCGCTCCGGCTAGACTGTTGAATTGAGAAAATTGACGGTAATACCTGACCAAACCCTGCCAGCCCCAACGCGCGTATCGTAACCAATGTCCCAACCATCCCCGCAAGGAAACCGAGCAGAACGGAAATCACCAGTACGCTTAACCAGCGTGTGCGGGAGACAGTGCCGGCGGCCGAGACAGGCGACTGCCGTGGAAGACGAGGATCCTTTTGGACATCGTACTTAACGGATGTTGGTACAATCTTCTGGCGCATATAGGTTATTTCCAGCGGGTGGTAAAAAAGACTGCCAAGAGTACTATGACTGAGAGAATAGCATACCGCTGAACAGACTCCCGTTCAAGACGAGATAAAAGATAATCTGAAGTTATATTCATAAAAAAGTAATACACAGCGGTTATGATGAGCGACTGAACAAACGGAGCTACGGGTAGAAACAGTGAGGCAAGAGACACTTCCATAATTCCTAAAGAGAAAATACCCGCATATACCAACAACCGGGGAGCGTTCACTTTCTGCGCCCAAAACGTCTGCAGAGATATAAAGAAAATAAGTGCGAGAATAAGGGGCATCAGTACCACCATCCGAACGTTCAGGAGCAGTTTCGTATAGGCTAAACCCGCAATGCTGAAAAAAAGCGTGAGCGTGTTGATATACCCAGCGATGTTTTCAAGAGCATACGGCTGGTATTTGAACGGCTCCCGTATGAACGTATAAATGTTATGCATAGCAATTCCAAGCATGAGCGCACCACCCGCAACGCATAAATGCCTAAAAACGGGATTTTGCACAAAAAGCATGAAGAAAACAACCGATAGGATGAAAAAAAGCGGGAAGAGCGCCAGGTAATAAAAAGGCATTCGGTGGACCTCGCCTTTAATAATCAGCCATACGGAACCAAAAACGGCCAAAACCAATAACCCGAGCCACACATAGAGATAGAGCGGATAAGCGATTAATAGCTCCAGTAAAATTGCTGAAACAATTGGGGTTACAAAGGGAAGGATTTTTCTTATAAGCACCATATTGTTTTATTCCTTGGTTTTTTGGCCAAGAATTTTTCGGAATTGATCCGGGGTAAGTCCTTCTTTCATTTTTTCCGCAAGGTGCAGGAGATCCTGCGCGCTAAGATTACTCCCGTCTTTTTCCTGGTGACTATCTTCGACGAGCCTGCTGATAACTTCCTGAACGTTTTCGGGATGCTTGACGCCGTCAAGCTCCAGGTTGGCTGTCGTCCCGGCAGTCTGAATAAGGACGCTCCCATAATGAAAAAACGTTTGGAAGACGCCTTTGACACGTATACTGACATCCTGCACCGTCGCAAATGAGCATTCAGACACCGCCCGGTTAAAAAGCCCGTGCTGGTCGATATCAATAATCCTACGGTCAGTAATGACAAAAGCATTCAATGAATAGACAAAAGTCGTGCGGAGCGCGAAGAAGACCCCGACGATAATGAGAGAAAAGAATCCGGCAACACCGGGAGTTCCCAGGCGGAACATTGGCACAAGAAAGAAAAAAGGTGCTATAATGCACAGTGCGCTTAGCGTGACAGGAAGTATCATCGTCACCCAGTAACGCCGTACGATTCTGATGAGCCGTTCCCCTTCCTTTACTTGCCTAAGTAGATGCGATTCGAACATAGAGTATGAAAAAACGTAAAGCCATAAATATTCTCTGGATAGTGATAGTTTTCATCGGCGTTGTCAGCATGCTCCTCTTCACTATCTTGCCGGCCTTCAGGTATTGACCTGCATCATCTTTTAAGAACTGCCAGGAAGGCCTCCTGCGGCAACGTTACTTTTCCCAGCTGCCGCATTTTCTTTTTGCCCTTTTTTTGTTTTTCCAGAAGCTTGCGTTTCCGCGTGACATCCCCGCCATAGAGCTTGGCAGTCACATCCTTCCTCAGCTGCGCTATCCTTGCCGAAGCGATGACTTTTCCGCCTATCGCCGCCTGTATGCGCACTTCAAAGAGCTGACGCGGCAACACCTCACGGAGCTTCTCGACGATACTCCTGGCGATTCGGTATGCATCCTTTTGGTATACCATCGTCGCGAGCGCATCTACCGTTTCATCAGCAATGATAATGTCCAGCCGCACCACATCGCACTCCCTGTACCCCGTTAAATCATACGAGAGCGAGGCGTATCCCGATGAGACGCTCTTTAGCTTATCATAGAAATCAACAAGGAGACTAGCCAGCGGCAGCTCATAATGTAGGACAACCCGCGCTTCATCGAGGTATTCCGTGGTTGTATAGTTTCCGGAAGCATCCTGGATAAATTGCATCAGCGCCCCGACATAAGCGGGAGGCGTCACTATATTCGCCTGTACCCACGGTTCTTCAATGCGGGCTATATGCATTCTGTCCGGGAGATCCTGGGGACTGGAGACAATTAGTTCATGGGTGATATCTTTCCCTTTCACTTTTTTTTGAAGAGAGGCGTATCCTGCATCGTTGAAAAAAACTTTATACGCAACAGACGGTACCGTAACCACAAGATCGATACCATACTCACGCAGAATGCGTTCCTGCACGATGTCGAGGTGCAGAAGTCCGAGAAATCCGCACCGATAACCGAACCCGAGGGCGGGTGAATGCTCGGGCTCGAAAGTAAAGGCCGCATCGCTCAGCTGAAGTTTCCCGAGAGCTTCTCGAAGCTCCGGATATCTGTCGCCGTCCCGCGGAAATACTCCAGCGAATACCATCGGCTGCAATCTCCTGTACCCCGGCAGGGGCTCTGTGCTTCCCCCTGACTGGAGGGTAATCGTATCGCCAACACGGCAATCGCGAACACTTTTGAGATTAGTTACGAGATACCCTATGGATCCGGCAGACAGGGAGCCGGTGGGAACAAGCTGCGGAGAAAAAATGCCGACATCGAGAACTTCCGCTGATGCCTGCGTGCCGAGAAACGTAATGTGATCCCCCTTCTGTATTTTCCCCGCCACTACCCTGCAAAAAGCGACCACCCCCCTGTACGAATCAAAATTGGAGTCGAATATCAGCGCTTGGAGCGGCGCGCTGGCTTCCCCCGCGGGCGGCGGAATCCGGTCAATGACCGCCTGAAGTATCTTATCAACTCCTTCGCCTGTTTTTGCGGACACAAAGATAATATCCTCTTCTTTGCACCCGAGAAGAGAAATTAACTGGGATGTTGTTGTTTTCGGATCCGCGTTTGGCAAGTCGATTTTATTTACCACCGGTATCACGGCGAGATCATGCTCGAGGGCCAGGAAAAGATTGGAAATCGTTTGCGCCTGGATCCCCTGGGTAGCGTCCACCAGCAATACGGCTCCTTCAACGGCAGCAAGCGAGCGGGACACTTCATACGTGAAATCCACATGCCCCGGAGTATCGATCAAGTTGAGCTCGAACCCCTGGTAGCGCATGCGCACGGGCTGAAGCTTGATCGTAATTCCCCGCTCGCGTTCGATATCCATCTGGTCAAGCACCTGCTCCCGCATTTCTCTCTGCGGGACTGTATGCGTAATTTCCAAAAGCCTGTCGGCGAGCGTCGACTTACCATGGTCAATGTGTGCAATGATGCAAAAGTTGCGGATTTGGTTCATCATACATTGCCCCCGGGAGTTTGAGGTTCTTCCGGTATTTTTTTCTTTCCGTTAAAAAGCTGAGTACGCATCTTGTTAAACTTCTCCGTGAGAATGCTGATTTCGTCGCAATGGAAAACCATGGCAAGAACAATATAGCAAAGGATGCCCACAACGCCGGCTCCAGCGCCTTGAATAAGAATACCGACAAATGTCCTCATATCGACGCCGAGCGCCAGGAAATACTTCATTCCCCATACGACAAGGCCCATGAGAGCCGAAATGAAAACAATTTTGACGGTCGAACGGGCAATCGTCCGATCATCGAGAAAGCCGACCTTCCTGCGGAGATAGATAAGGAGCAGCATCATGTTAACGATATTAGCCAGTGAAAAAGAAATACCGAGACCTACAACCCCATAGTACCGGGTAAGAAGCAGCGCCGTACCGACGTTAATGACAACGGCGAGGATACCGATTTTTACCGGGGTCTTGGTGTCATGAATGGCATAGAAGGACCTCGCGAGCATAGGAATGAGCGCCTGGGCGAAAAGCGACAAGGAAAAAAAACCGAGCGTTTGGGCCGTCAGATACGTATCACGCCATGTAAAGTGGCCGGATCCGAGGATGACGCGCACTATTTGCGCCCGTAGGAGCAGGATGAGAATTGACGTCGGAATAATCAAAAAAATAACGCGGCGAAACGCCTTGGAAAAATGCTGGACGAATTGCTCCGTGTCATTGCGTGCGAATGCTTCTGAAAAAACAGGGAATGCGGCAATAGCAAGCGAAACCCCAAAGACATTGATAGGGAAACTCTGTAAATTGTTTGCAAGATTAAAAACAGCGACACTACCGACGGCAAGCGTTGATCCTATGACCGTGCTCATGAGCTGTTCTACCTGCGATACGGCGAGGCCGAACGCGCGCGGGACCATCAGTTTGCCGACCTTGCGCACACCCGGGTGATGGAAATCAAACGTCAGCCTGTACCGATACCCTACCTTAAGCAAGCTCGGGATTTGGATGCATAGATGGGCAAATGACCCGATGACAACTCCGTACGCGAGACCGTACACCCCGTATCGGGGCACTAAAACAAAGATGCCGAGGATGATTCCCAGATTGTACATGATTGGGGCCAGCGAAAAATTCAGATACCGCCTGAACGAAGACAGGATACCTGTCGCAACGTTGCTCGCGCCGAAAAAAATAATGGCAATGAGCATGACACGGGTGAGGTGCATGGTGACCAGCTGTTTTGCCGGATCAAACCCGGGAGCAATCAGCGGCATGAGCTGTCTGGCAAAAATAAAAAAAATGATCGCGCAGGCGACCAAACCGACCATAAGGAGGTTCAAAATCGAATTAGCGACGTGCCAGGCCTCATGCATGCTCTGGTTCCCCTGCTTATCGTCCTCCTGTCCGCGTTTCGACATATACCCGATAAAAACGGGGATAAAAGCCGATGATAATGCCCCCAACACCAGTATGTTAAAAACGAGGTCGGGCAGTTTAAACGCGGCATAGTAGGTATCGAGGACGTCTCCGGCGCCGAACGACGACGCGAGCAATCTATCGCGGACAAGCCCTAAAATCCTGCTAAGGATTGAAGCAAGGGCTATAATAATTGCACCACCAGTGACGGTGGTGTTTATCTTGTACCAAAGGCGTCTCAACATATCGGATAGTATGTTGAAAATAGCATATTTCGCGGTTTTTTGCAACCCCACTGCGAAGGCCGGATTCGGAATCCGGCGCTACCCGACACGGGATTCTGAATCCCGCCTCCGCCCAAAATTGGTACCAAAAAGCTGCCAGCAACGTTCGGTGGATTATCGAGCTTATCAGAGTATAGCATCCGCCTTCTTTCGAAAACGGAGAGGAGAGAGATTTACTATATAAGACAAGTCCGAAGTGTACCGATATTGCTGGCAGCTTGTTGTCCCCGTTAGATTTTTCTAACTGGAAAAGCTGAAGTTGATTTGTCAAAGAAGTGGTGATGGGGAAAACGAATGTTGAATTGCGTTTTCCCCATCTTTATCTGGTGGAGGGTCAGGGGTTCGAACCCTGTCTTGTCTCGAGAGACAAGTGCGCCGGGAACAAACCGACATGTCGGTCTGTGCGATGCGCATGCAGCCCGTTTCGGCAGATGGTTGATCTGTCGACTGCCCCCTCCGGCTTATCGCAAGAATCATAGGTCCTCTGAGGTACGGTGTTGCTCCTTGTGGAGCGGTGAGTAGTGTGATGAGGGGTGAGTAAAAAGAGCATTATTCCTTCTCACTAGGCATGGTACTCCAATGTCTCGTGGGAAGGAAGGGAGACGGCACAGCAAGCTGTGGGTCTCCCGGTAATCCGATGCCGCGGGGGGACTGCGGCTGGATTCATGACACGGTGCGCGGAAATCGCTTCGACAGTTTCGTCGGGCGACTACGGCGATGCCGATGTCGTACACGACGGCTCTGCTCTCTCTCAGCAGCGCCCCGTTCGAGGAAAGCTGCTAGCGATTTCCTCGTTCCATCCTCTTCCATACGCCTCCCAGTAGTCAGATGTTGTACTTGTCTCCGAACTTTGCGCCTCGGTTGAACAAGTAAATCCCAAAAGCGATGTTGATCGCGCCACGGACAAGTAAGAGCGCGATGAGGTTCCAGTCCATACCAGAATCGATCCACGTGAAACACAGAATTCCGAACAGAATCAGTGCAGCGGATACGATGCCCGCGAGTCCCTTGACCCACTGGGCCTGAATGGTTGTGAGCATCACTGGCATACTGCCCCCTGTTGATGTGAAGAACGTTTTCTTACTCCCCCCTTTCCAGACTCGATACTTGTGAATCGAACCTGGAAAAGAGATCCCAGCCCCGCGTGCTTCACAATTGAGCGACGCAGAGGCGAGGCTGGGAAACCGAGAGACATTCACTTGGGCGGTCAGACTGGGAGGCCGAAGTGTTTCAGCAACAGCCAGAGGATGAAATAGAAAAGTAGGATACCAGCCGCAAGAAGCGCCACCGACACCCTCAGCCCGATTATGCCCATTCCTCGGCTGTTGAGGCCAGAGGCGCCCATAATAGTGCTAAAGGTGCCAATGGCCATGAAAAACATATTGAGCATGATGTTCCCTCCTAGTTAGAGTGAGGATCACTTTGAAGAATCGACCGTTTCAAGGGATCGCCGAGAGCTGTCATACATCGAGCCTAAACCAGATGTACCGGCTTAATCCTGCCAACCATGCGGGCGTAAGTCCACCCGTTTTTGGCGAAATCGTGACTTTCCTCCGCAGGAATCCCGTCAATCCCCGTGCCGTTATCCCAGCGAACGCCTTCGAGCAGAGAGTTGCGCGGCATGTTCGGGAGTAATCTCCTCACCGTATCGAGGTCGGGGTTTCCCTGACCTGTTAGACGTGTATAGATCGCGACAACCTCTGTTGCCAGGTTCGCCACGTCGTTTGCGTGACGATAACGTTCTTCGTTAAGCCGGACCTCGGTGGTCCACTTGCGCAGTGCCATCACTGCACAAGCGAAGCCCAACGAGATGACGCTTACGGTGTGATAGACCGGGATTCCGAACACGACGCCGAGACCGAGTAAATCCATCGAGGCGTAGGCCAGTGTAGTCAGACCCACTATCCAAACAACAGTTTTCTTGAACATCACCCACCTGTCTTTCTGCTCATCTGAGCAATTGTAGCGTACAGTTTAATTTCTTTTTCTCTTTTTCAGCCCCGATTACATGAATCGAACCTGGAAAAGAGTCAGGAGCCGAACGAGTAAACAACTCGGCTCCTGAAAGACTGACAGAAAAACGAGACTACTAAAGTGCAATCAGCGCTTGCTGGTGAACGCAGTCGGTTGGCCGACGTAGATGAAGTGCAGGTTCGTTGAACCCGCGAATCGCACCATTAGCCAGTTACCGACCAAGACGTTGCCGACCTGCAAACCATCAAAATCAGCGAACAGATCGTCCCCAAGAGACATTTCCTTGAGAATATGGCAGTCGTCCGGAGAAGTAAACGGCTGGTGAGGCTTTACGTCGAGGTCGAATTTCTTGGCAAGGATCATCGAGACAGAATCGACCTTGCCCCTGGCAACGAGATCGCTGTACAAGTTCTTGGAATTGAACTTGTCTAAGGCGCGTTGTATGACGTTTTCATCCAGCCCTTGCGAATTGTTGGTGATAACGTATTTCACCATTTGTTTCGTGGTAACGCCCGAGGTTTCAATGGCCACGGTATCCGACTTCATACGCCGAAGGATGTGGACGCCAGACCCGATTTTGCCGTACCCGATGTACAGCACGTAAAGATCGTCGGATATCTTCCGTATCCCGATGGTGTCATCATTCCGCATACCCAGCGGAGAAAAGAGTCGCTTGGACCGCCCGGATGTCGGGAAGAATGCCCAACCATTTCCGCGCCCATCTATTAGGCCCGGGGAGTCACTCATCCAGGTCGAAAAGCATTCTGCCATTTCATCATAGACCTCACCCGCGGTCTTGATGTCAACACGGTCCATGACGTTAGTATTGCGCACCCACTCATTCGACCAATTTCGAAAGAGTTTGCAATACGTGTTGCACCTCTCCTGGGCAGCGACGACCGACGTCATGGCGCAGACAATGATGACTACCGCCAGAGTGGCCGTAAACCACAGGCTCTTTTGAGTCTGCATGACTTCCTCCTCTCCGTTTCTTACGGAGAACTTGTGATAGTTGTATTGTGAATTGCGTTTTCTGTCTTTGTTTCCCTTTTCCATCTTATATCATACTGATACGAGATGGAAAAGAGATTGCAGAGGCAGCGACGGTTTGAACGTGCTGCCCCTGCGGGAAAGAGCTCGGTGTCAACAGGCGGCCGTGGAAGTCGTAGTGGAGTCGCAAACGGATCGCCCGCTCCAACGCCACATGAATCTGGCAAACAGGGCAAACACCGCGCCGACGACCAGCGCACTGATCAGGTATGGAAGGTCCCTCGGCTGAAACACGTTCATGGCATTCAGGAGGGGGCCTGCGGCTCCCCAAATCATGCCCCACGCGATGAAACGTATCCTGCGGTTACGACTGTACCCACCGAACACCGCGCCAGCCATCCCAACCACCATCCCTGCGATGATGATTACGGGCACTTGCGCTGGGATGTGAACGGAAGGCGTTCCGCCACAGAGAAGCGACTCAACCATGGAAGAAAGTACTGCGGAGGTAGACACGCAGGCCGCGGCACCAAGCAGTAGTGCCACCTTGATACATGTCCGTTTCAACAGTGTAAACAGTTTCACGATTTCCTCCTCCGAGTTTAACTCGGTGTTGACTACACCATATGTGAAGATCGTTTTTTTCCTTTTTCAGCCCCGATTACATGAATCGAATCTGGAAAAGAGAGGCGAGCGGATGTATAGAACATCACATGGACAATATGCCCAATAGCTCGCCGACTGACCCGGAGAAGAGAACAGGAGGAGGAACTTTACCTGCAGCGAGCACGGGCCGCTGCAATATTGGAGACCGTCTGGCGCCACGTTACACGCAGTGCAAGAGAAAATCGATGGAACGCTCCACGCAGATTGTCGAGAGACGACCCATAGGAGCGCAAGTAAGCGTCCAGCAATAACTCGAACCGTTTCAGCATGCTTCCTCCAGATGAAGTGTACGTTGTTTTCCCTTTTTCAGCAGACATTAGCAATAGCCAATCCCCGCTGAAAAAGAGAGGCGGGGGGGAAACATGAGCTGCATGAGCTAGTTTCATTATCCCCCGCCGTATGGGCCTTTGCCCACATTTTTTGGAAAGATCCGTTTTGGTCGCTGTGACGTAGCTACGTCATTCGATGACCCTCCGTTGTTGTTGAAAGCCGTTGCGACTCAGGTCCGTCAGGACTTCTGAGCCTCCAGCCATTCGTTGAGACTGGTGTACTTTCCAAATGTGACCCTTGCTCCGAGAATCACGAGGTAGGGCAGGATCTGCATACAGCCATGCAGCTTCCCAAACGTAGCATCGTCAGGGAAGAAATCGAAATTGAAAGTCGGCACCCGCTCGAACCACAACGACTTGATGGTTGCCGACCCGCAATGAAACGGACCGTTGAACGTTGCCACTTCGCCCCGCGTTGACTGGCTTGACAGACCACCAATGGTGGCCTTGCGCAGGTGGATGCCCTTGTGAAACTGCGCTTCATTCAGGCACAGGTTCCCATCGATCATAACGCTTCCCATGTCGACGTTGCCGTGAAAGATCGCGGCGCCACAGTCCACAGCCATCAAGAATACTGCGTTGCCGAATTTCACATCCCCCCAGAAGCTCGACATCCGGTGATCGCCATCCCACCAACCCCCGAGATTGAGGGTAACTTCGAAGCGGGATCCGCTAAAGTCAACTGCCTTCCGGAATGTAGCATTGCAGAAATTGACGTGAGCCAGGAATGTAACCTGGTCGAGCGACACGGGATGCTCGATAACCGCATTTCCGAGTCGTACGTCGTCGACCACTGTAATTCCAGTGAGATCCACCCCGGAGATAAGCAGTTGTGTGAACTCATCCCCTGACACACTTCTTTTTCTTGTACCCATTTTCAACCCCTTCCTGCGAAAGATGTAACGAATACGGTTAATTCTTTTTCAATGCATTCGACTGCCTCAGGATTGATACTGAGTAGAGTCGATGTGTCAACGAGCATTGTTATCCCTTTTTCAGCAGAGATTGACATTAGCCAATACCCGCTGAAAAAGAGATGCTGGGACACAGATAAATACTATCCGTACCCCAGCAACATGGCCGTGACAGAGACGACTTTCAGTCTTGGGGGATGTCTCCCTATGAAAGATCATTTTACATCTCTGCCGAGCGTTCGATCGGGCGGACCGCGGTGATTTTCAGTTCCAGGGAATCACCAGCCCTGCTTGGCCGGAACATTCCAGCCAAAGGTCGTCAGTAGTGCATGGACCCTCCTTAGTGAGCGGCTCATCGGAGACCATCGACGTTCCCTAGAGAACGTCTGACGCATCATATCTTTCCCTCAACGAACAGATCTGGAGACGATGGGCGGGCTTACCCTGCTAAAAAGCGGGTCACCCGACCGGGAAGCGGCTCGGAGCTTTCCTAGTTTACACCAGGCAGGCTCGCGAACTGTGTGCTTCCTTTCATCCCCTCCATGTCTATTCATTGCAGCGTAGTAGCTGTTTAACGGCAAGGTGGATAGTGCTACCAATAAATACTGTAGTATCTCCCTTAGATCCTGAGCGGAGTCCCGACTTTCGGGACGGAGTCGAAGGATCCCATTGAAATTGAACCGTTGATCAATTCATTGGGATTCGGAGTCCGGCGTTCTCAATTGGGAAGGAAGGTGGGGCGGCGAATAACGAGAGTCTTCGTCGCCCCGGGTCATGCAGCACTACTGCGGAAAGAATGCGGGCGAACAAAGGAGGAATTTGGAGGCGATGATGGACGGCTTATGTTCCAACAAAAGTGGAACGCGCACCCATCGTATGAGCACTTCACGGAGGTATCCCCAAGATCGCTCCTGGGAAAACTTCTTTCCATGCCCTGATCGCGACGACGGACAAGCCTCGTCGTGATTCTCTCTCCCCCAAATTTCTCCTTTCTACCCTTTTTTTGAAACAAAAAATGGGTAGTAGTTCGCTCGTTATCTGTTCCGTTCTTTGAAAGAGAAGAGACCACGAATGAACTACCACCCATTCTGAAAATGTGAAAAGTTTTACGCTTATAAAACTTGGTGGTGTATCGTTATATTATATCTAGTTGTCTAGATAACTCTCTCCTCAAAGAATTATCGTGTAATGTGCGCATCCGCCTGATGGCAGATTTAACAGAGAAGCATATACCATCCCGGGTGACCTGTCAAGACCCTGTGCGCGATTTTGATGCATTTACGGCTAATATTAGCTAAAACATTAAAAAAAGAATCCCCTATTTTTGGGGATTAATCTCAAAGGAAAACTGCTTAAAAACTAGCCGGTGTGAATAACTCAGTTTTTCTGCGCAACGAAGCCAAAAAACTTGTCTGTGGATAAGTCCTGGGAAATAAGCAGACGATCCTGCAAATGGGTAATCCTGTCATCGAGGAAGCTGTAAGAGAGATCGCCGGGCGGAGTGATGGTCTGGATGAACGCGGCATTTTCTACCCCGGGTTGTTTCTCGACTAGGATAGAGTATTCGGCTGCCTTAGTGAGAAGGCCACGGAAGGTAAAGGTAAAGGGTAGCTGGTACTTAATAGTGGCCGTCGTGGAAGCGCCGGGGTCCACGGTAATCCAATTGCCAAAGACGGTCTTTCCGAACTCGCTGGTAATCCTTGTACCGGTGGCTTCGTCAACCTGGGGAGTACCCTCGACGGACTGGAGGTCCTGGTCAAAGGTATAGCCACTTTCAGGATTCTGAAAACGGAACGACGGGATCCGTTCAAACCCTTCAGCTGAAATGAGCATACTCCCGTTCGGCACGTATACCCGCACATAGTCGACATTGGATACCCCCTCAAACTTGTCCTGAGGATTTCCGTGATGGACACGGGTGATAGTGAGCGTGTTTACGATTTTGCCGTCCGAGCCTATCTCAGTAGTGAGCCGCTGTAAATTTTCAATTACTCTGTCGGTCTTACCGCCGCCGATATTGGCATGGACGACATAGAGATAGTCTCGCGCAGTCTGCAATATAGAACCGTCCCATCCAAGCTCCTGAACTGCACTGCTGACGGCGCTGTTATTCGAAAAATAGAGCAGGATGTCTTTTGATGCGAAAAGCGAAGCGAGCTGGCCTGAAAGTTCGAGAAACTTGTCGCCGGGCAGACTGAACACCTGATTGAGCAGTTTCGGAGTAAGTTCGGTAATAAAACGCTTGGGCTCGGTTCCCTGCGCCCGGGCCTCCGTATCAGCAAAGCTCTGCGCAAGCCTGACCACATTCTGGTCAGTCACCGTGACATTGAAGTCCGGCATGGGAATGGGGCCGGTGAGCTTCAGGAACGCCTCAAGGACATCCGGCGTGAGAGCGACAACTCCATCGACTGTCGGACCGCCGCTTCGTTCATAGAACCACATGACTTTTCGCGCACTCGCGGGAAAATCCGGGAACCAATTTGCGTCCTGGATGTTCCAGGCGGGATTTACCAAATGAAGCGGCGTCGGTGAAATGACTTTTGTTGATAATTGCCCTGCAATATCATAGCTTCCGCCTTTAGGCACTTCGAGATTTTTTATTTGCCCCCCGTCGACGTCCATCAGCGCTAAGGAGCCTATAAACCCTCCTGTGGGACGGATTTCATTGTTATTCTGGAAAAGGAGCAGGAACCTCTGGGGAGAATTTACTCCCAGTAACGTGTACATCACCCCTTCAGACTTTTTGAAGCGCTGCATCACTTCATTGAGTTTTGGGATATCGGACTTGATTGACAATACTTGGGTCTGAAACGGCTCAGGAACGTCCGACGTTTTTACTTTTTGTATTTCATCGCTTGCCGAGGCGAGCGCGTCCGCCGCAAGATCGAAATGCCCTGAGAAGGATTTGAGCTGGTTGGCAAAAGTAATGCCGGAAAGCGTATCTGCATGGAGAAGCCCGAGTGATTGGCTGAGCTCCTGACCGGCGCGGCTAATATTTTTCCCTGCAACTATGATGTGTTGTGCGGATGACACTTTTGGGACGACGGCAAGCAATTGGCCGAGTGTCTGGCTCGAAGTTTCGAGCTGTATCTGCGCGTGTTTGAACTGGGCTTCGGCATCCTGAAATGCGGTCGTTGCCCCATTATAGTTATCGGCACTCACGGCCTTCCTCCCGGATTCAAGATCGTTGTACGCCTCAGTCGATGAACCGAGAACGCGGCCCTGGATAATTTGCAGATGCTCAAGCTGGCTCAGTGCAAAAAGCGGTGAAACCAAAATAAGAGCAAGTACCGCAAACCCGGCCGCGCCGCGCAACCAGCGGACTGGATTTCCGCGAGGCGCTTCCTGGAGCGGTGGGGGCGCGGGCTCTTTTTCCAAAGATTTCGGCAGAGGCGGAGGTAGTGCGGCTCGCGCCTTCTTTTCACGCTGGGTAAATATGCCGAAAAGTAAATTGTGTCTTTTGGTATTACGGACTGTCGGGACAAATGGAGCCGGTTTGGTTAACGGTATCTCCTGATCTTTTTTCTTCGGCTCACGATTATGAGCCGCCGCCTCACGCTCAAGCATCATCGCCCGAAGATCGATTACATTTGCTTCGGGGATTTTGTTTATCCGAACCTCGCCTGCGGGCGAGACCGAGGAAGAAACTCCTTTGCCTGGTATTCGTTTGAATCGGACCCGGTGGTTCATATGCTTTTCGTATACGCAGCGAGCGTCCGCCGTGCCATGTCCTCCCAGCTGAAACGAAGAATACGTTGCAATCCCTTTCTTCGCAGTGCATTCCGCAGAATCGGATCGCTAAGGACGCCTTCGGTAATCTGTATCATATCATGAATGTCTTCGGGATCAAAGTAGTGTGCGGCGTCTCCAAGCACTTCGGGAATGCTTGTGGCATTGCTCGCAATGACGGGAGTGCCTGCTGCCATGGCTTCGAGCGGCGGCAGACCGAAACCTTCATAGAGCGAGGGGAAAACGAAGAGCTCAGCCGATTCATAGAGAGCGGCGAGCTCCTCGTCGGATACGAATCCTGGGAATCGTACCGATGATGCCAGCCCTTTGTCAGTAACCAATTTCTTGAGCCGGAGAAAAAAGTAGTCGTCGCGGCCGACAATGACCAAAAGAAGCTTCGGATTACGTTGAACTATCTTGCGGAACGCTTCAAGATACCGCTCAAGATTCTTATGCGGGTAGACGTTGCCGACATACAGCAAATAAGGCAGAGTAATACGGTGACGGGCGAGAAGTTCAGCCCTGAACGACTGACTCACATGTCCGCGCAATAGGTCGACTCCCTCAGTGATGACCTCGAGCCGATCCGACGTAATATTAAAATGTTGAGCTATGTCGCGCTGGGTATAGTGTGAGACGGCTAACACTTTTTGCGCATGCGTGATGGCATGCCTGATGACTACTGAGTAGGCTTGGTGCTTAAAAAAATAGACAAACGGGTCCAGCGTCGTCGCGCGCTGTGTCGGGTAATGGGTAAGAATGAGATCATGAATTGTGACAATATATTTTCCATTGTAAAATAACGGGACGTTAAAATGAGGAAAGTGAACAAGGTCAAAAGAGTACCTATTGAGTAGTTTTGGAAACTCCAATTGTTCTCTGAGCGTGTACCACTTGAAGTCGGCAATGGCCTTGGTAAACCGCAGGTTGGTAGGAATGTACTCACCGATATTGTCATTGCGAAGAAAAACGGTGTACTCGTTTTTTTCGTCAAGAATCTCGAGATGCTTAATGAGTCTCTCAGTATACCTCCCGAGTCCTTTGCTCGTTGAACCGTAAAATCTCGCGTCAATCCCAATGCGCATAAAGTTAAAGCAATGAGGCAAATATATTATGGGTCTTTTCGGCCGCCTGACTCCATGAAAAATCCATGACGCGTTTAGCCCCCTTCTCAACGAGTGATGCGCGAAGAGATTCACTTTCGACAAGCTGGGTGACGGCGCTGACAAAGGCGTCAACATCGTTCGGATCGCACAGAATCGCCGCATCTTCGGTAATCTCCGGGATCGAAGACACATTACTCGCGATGATAGGCGTACCGGCGCTCATAGCCTCAAGAAGCGGGAAACCGAACCCTTCATACAAAGAAGGGAAGATGAAACATGACGCCGCCCGGAACAGCGCAATCTTTTGCTCCGGCGATACATAGCCGACCTTATGGATACCTTCTAAAGATACCAACGATGTCGACAATAATCCGTCCTGTTGCCACACGCTTGCCCCGGCAATCACGAGATCAAACGATTCCCTGATACGCTTGGGAAGCCGCCGGTACGCCTCAACGACTGTGGAAAGATTTTTTCTCGGTTCGAGCGCTCCTAAAATCAAGAAAAACGGGCGGGCAATCCCGAGGGATGCGCACATACTCTTCGCTTGCTTTTCTGGCATCTTGGCAAACGGCTCAGCGGGAGCGCCGGAATAAACGACATCAATTTTAGTATCAGGAAAACCGTACGTCTCCATGAGATCCCGCTTAGTAGCATGAGAGATAGCGATGAGTTTGTCGGCCCGTTCGAAAACTTTTTGTGGTCTCGTGCAGCGATACCAAAGTTTCATCCGTGGGGAAAGCAAGTGGGAAAAATGGACAAACGACAGATCATGGACTGTCACCACGAGCCTGCACCTGTCGCTTACATTGACAAAGGGGAAATTAGGCGCGAAAAAAAGATCAAGCTTCCCGAGCAGGGCATCAAGCGTAGGCCGGTGAAAAAAGGCAATGGACGAATTAAAAAGCTTATTCGGGACTCTGAGATGGACATCGCGAACATTTTGTAGTCGGGCAAAAGGAGTTTGCTGTCGCAGATGCGCCCCCCACCCGCTTGAGAATAATAACACAGAATCATCAGCGATGTACGGGACGAGCGCAGTGAGAAGTTCACGAGTATATGAGGTTATGCCGCCCGGCCACCGTTCTTGCAACGACCTAATATCAATACCAAGATACATCTTATGAGTGGAAGCTTCCTGTATGCTGCGGAGGAACGGGTCTGTTTGACTTTACAAATGACAGGAGATACGCCAAAACGGTCATAATGAGTAATCCGGCTACAAGTCCGATGGCCCCTATCAGCATAACGCTGGGCTTGCTCTGGATAATCACCGGAGTGGCACCGACTATTTCAAAAAGTGCTTTCTGGTCGGCAGTCTGGTTTGCCACTTTTGCTTTGTCCTGGATAGTGCTAATCAGCGCTTGGGAAATTTTCTGGGCACTGTCCTGATCCCGTTCAGTGAATGTGACGACAATATTCTGGGCGGAATATTTTTTTGCTTTAAACCTGGAGGTAAGCGTATTGATACTTTTCACCTGGGCATCGACACCCGCCTTGCTATAAATCTCAAGCAGTACTGACGGGGTCAAAAACCAGCTCAGGACTGTCTGCGAAAAAAGGTCAGATGCCTGTATGGCATAGTATCCGTCATATTGATAATAGGGCGTTTCCTGCTTATTAATGCGGTTGATAGAAAAGGAAATTGACGTATCATACTGCGCCGGTGTTAGATATGCCGCCGTCGCTGATGCTAGCGTAATAACGAGGACCCCTACAATAATCAAGCTGCGGAACCGCCAAATAAAATATGCTGGGTGTTGTGTATTCATATAGCGCTAGTATGTCTTAGATTGAGATTTTTGCCAAGCCTCAACGACAAAATCCTTTATGCGTTGGTGGAACACTTCTTCGCTGAAACTTTCGGCATGCTTGCGTATCACGAGCGGATCGAAGGTTCTTGTGCGCAACCTGATCACAGCGTCGGCGAGCGCTTCCCATGACTGTTCCTCAAAGAGTACTCCAGTCGTGCCATGCACGACAGTCTCCGCTGCCCCCCCTGCCTGATATGCTATAACAGGCTTTCCGCACGCCATCGCTTCGACGGGAGTGATCCCAAAATCCTCCACCTGAGGATGGATAAGCGCCGTACAGCGTTTCAGATAATCGATTTTTGTTGCATCATCCACCCATCCAAGGAACGTTATATTGGGTTTCGAAATTCTCCGAAGCGCCTTTTCTTCTTCACCTGATCCGATGACTACAAGCGGCAGATTCAGCTTATTGAACGCCTGGACAGCCATTTCAACTCGTTTGTAGGGGCGCAATCGGGAGATGATGAGATAAAATCCGTCGTGACGTGAAGAAACAGAGTACGGAGCAATATCAATAGGAGGAGGTATTACCGTACTGTCGCGCCTGTAGTATTTTTTAATTCGATCGGCCACATGTTGAGAGTTGGCTAAGAAAATATCAACACGGTCTGCGGCGATTCGGTCCCACACTCTCAGGTAGCCCTTGAATGCTTGCGAAAGTCTGCGAATCAACCAGCGGCTTTCGAGCTTGTCGATTATGAGATTATGATCGCTCCAGAGGTACCGCGTTGGCGTGTGGCAATAGTCAATATGCAATGTCCCGGGATGAGTAATGACCCCCTTCGCGAGTCCGGAGCTGTCGGAGAGTACAACATCATACGCCGAGAGATCGTAGCTTTCTGTCGCGGCGATCATTAAGGGTAAAAACCACCTAAACTTCCTCCGGGCAAGCGGCAGGTTGGCCAAAAATGATTCAGTGATCCGGGTGTCGCGGAAAAGATGATTTGTTTTTTCCTCGTCATAGATGAGGGTGAATATCGGAGCATCAGGAAAAATGCGCGTAAAAGATTTCAGCACCGTTTCCGCGCCGCCAAGCTGGTTGAGATGGTCGTGAACGAGGGCAACCTTCATACGCCGTTTAGCTTACTGAGCGCGCAGACAACACCACCCAGGGGGTGCGAAGCAAAATTCTCACGTCGAGTCCGACAGACCAGTTCTCGATATAGTAAACGTCAAGCCTCGCTTCATCGTCAAAATGAAGGTCGGATCTTCCTGAAATCTGCGCCATCCCCGTCATACCGGGCTTGATAGTCAACAGTCTTTTCTGCCATTTTTCATACCGTGCAACTTCCTCGGGCTCATGCGGACGCGGACCCACGAGACTCATGTCGCCACGCAGCACATTCCACAGCTGGGGGAGCTCATCCAGGCTCAGCTTTCGGATCATCCTGCCGACCCGGGTGACCCGCGGATCGTCCTTGATCTTAAAAAGCGGGCCGTCACGGCGCTCATTGTACTGCAGGAGCTCTTTCTTGAGCGCGTGCGCATTCTTTATCATCGAACGGAATTTACGCAGCTTGAACGTCTTCCCTTTCTCCCCTACCCGGTCAAGCTTTTCTATAACAGGCCCGGCAGAATCAATTTTGATAAGCACGGCTATACTGAAAAGCAACGGGCTGAGAATGATAGCCAGTACAGATGAAATCACCATGTCAAATCCGCGCTTCCATATCTTACCCCAGCCATCAAGTCGGGTCCGCAAAACTTCCACGATTGGTATATCTACGATAGTATCGAGCTTGATGTGCGTCGTTTGGAATCCCAGAAGTCCCGCGACATACCGGAAAGCAAGATGATGTTCATCGGCGAATTCTTTGACGGAAAGCATGTCGGCTGACGGCATGGTCCCGTACCCGACAATAAGCTCATCAATTTGATGCGATTGGATTTTGGGCAGTAACTCCTCTCGGAACGAATCGGAAAATGTGTCGCTCCGCAGCACCACCCGAAAACCAAGAGAAGTGTTTTTATGAAGCTGCTTGGCAAGCTCCTCGGTAAAAGCATCCGTTCCGATCACGACTACATTGCGCACGCCGATCCCCCGACGAAGCAGAAGTCGCTGTATCCATCTGATAAATGACCTCCCAAGCGTCACCAGAACAAAGCTCAAGACCCACCCCGACACGACAATGAATCTGGATGAAAATATCTCACGTTGAAAAAACACGGTAATGATAATGACAGTCATTGCCGCCGAACACCCGATAAAGATTTTTCCTATTTCGTCAAAAAGTCCGCGCGTACCGCGTACCGCGTAGAGGCCGCTCACGGCAAAGGTGAGTAAAAAGATACCACCAACACCGGCGACTATGACGAGATACTGCCGCAAGTCCATTGCATAAAATACAGGCCTCAGCCCCTGGACAAACTGCCCGAAACGGAGCTGATATGCCAGCACCCCGGCGCAAAAAATCATGAGATAGTCCAAGGGAACAAGGAGCGCTGAAAATATGAGTTCTGATCGCTTCATATCAACAAAGCGTGTAGCGTTATATAACGTGTGCAAAAACACTCAAGTCAACCTATAAGCCGAATTCTGTCTCCAGTACCGCTTTTGCATTCAAAGAATTGAAAACAAAAGCGGTGCTGGAGGATGATTATCTATCTAGGCCTGTCATTGCTGACAGGCTCGTGCGGCCACCATCATACGCGTCGGGCGTACAATGTACCTGGCCTTGCGCCGGATAGGGTTTGCCCCTCGAGCCGCTCGCGCGGCACAAGCGTGCGCTCTTACTTCGATCTCACGTCTTTTTTACAGCCGGAGGTCTATTCCCTTGCCAGGGTCCCCCTTATGGGGAACGACGACACGGGACGCACGATTTCACCCTTACCCAGCACCACTTTTGGCTCCAAAGGAGTTTGG
This sequence comes from bacterium, assembly GCA_021815445.1. Lineage (GTDB taxonomy): Bacteria > Patescibacteriota > Patescibacteriia > UBA10025 > UBA10025 > JAKAGM01. Next base: position 392,915 of record JAKAGM010000001.1, read on the forward strand.
GAACAAAAGTGGTGCTGGGCGGTATGTTTCTGTTGCTTGATCCTTTCTCAAAAATAGAAAAGATGAAATCCCGATATCTCAATCGGGACACTGTCCCGAGGCTTCAAAACTTTCAGAAGTCTATAGAACTTCTAAAAATTTCTACTCCCGGTCGCATTTCGCGACTATCCTCCCCCCGCTCAGCGGGGCGGCGTTCGGACTTTCCTCCCTAAAACAACACAGTATTGAGTGTTATTGAAGAGCAATCATCCGGTTGACTCGAGTGTTTTCGCACCCACAATTTGTGGGTAGAATATATAGTACAAAAAACGGCCATTTTTGTCAATGGAGCGGAAAATGTAAGATAAACATTTTTTATATGAGAACTTCGTGCCAAACGCTAACTTTCTGTCTACATCCAACGGCTTCCCGGCAACTGCTTCGAAAAGGTTATGTCGGACTAAGCAGATACTTAGTGAAAAAGTCGATTATCCTTTTTTCATACTGCTGACCTGCAACTCGGTATGTACCGTGGTGGTCGGCTCCTGCGATATACCACAGCTCCTTATTACCCCGTGCTGATTTCAGAAGCTCAGATGCATGCTCTTGGGGAATTGTCTCATCATGAGACCCGTGAATAATGAGTACGGGGCGAGGATCAAGTCGCGCAATATAGTTTAAAGGCTTAATATGCGGGAAATATACCCCCGTGCGCAAGCGGATGTATAGGAGGGCGATGTAGCCGAAGGGAAAGAACGGGAACTTCGGCACGTAATCACGGAAGTTTATTTTGATCACGTCGAGCATCCTGGAAAAAGTCGAATTTACAACGACGGCTTTCACCTCGGGCAGTTCGCCCGACTTCAGCAGTGCCACAGCTCCGCCCATGGAGAACCCAAAAACCCCGATCCGGCGCTTGTCGATGTCAGGCCTACTGCGCAAATATCTGACTGCTCCTTCGAGGTCATACTGCTCTTTTTGGCCGAAAGTAATAAAGTGCCCGCCGCTTTCGCCTGAGGCGCGAAAATCGAACATCAAAATGCTGAACCCAGCTGCGTTGAGAAAAGACGCCTGCGGCAGCATTTGTTCCTTTGATCGGGAAAAACCGTGGAGAAGAATAACCGTCGCGCCGTTTGTGCCGGGGAAAAACATGCCGACAAGCTTGATGCCGTCACGGCTAAAAAAACTGACCGGCTCCCCTTTCAGCCTGTAACGCTTGAGCTCATCAGTGTTGGTCTCACGCGGCTGGCGGATGACACGCTCACCAAAGTATACTGAAAACGCCACGACAAGAAAAACAACGAAAAAAAAGAGGATGGCGAGGATAGCGACAAGCGACGAGTTCATACCTGCCCGTCGATTGCTTCATTGACAAGCCTGTCGGCTTCGTGATTGTCTTCCCGCGGTATCCAGATATATTCAATTTTTGAGAATTCAGGGGACATGTTCCAAATCTTCACAAAAAGTTTTGCGAGCTCTTTATCTTTGACCTTATACTCCAGCCGGAGCTGGCACGCGACAAGTTCGCTGTCGAGATGAAACCTCAGTTCTCGGGCACCCAGCTCCCGCGCCCGCTCGAATGCCAGAATGATTGCGTTATACTCTGCCTGGTTGTTTGTGGCGGTGCCTATATATTTCTTGAGAGTGTCGACAACCCTGCCGTTCTGTTTGATCACCACCCCTATCCCTGCAGGCCCCGGATTTCCCCGCGCACCGCCGTCAGTATAAATATCGTATCTCATATTTTCCGATGCAACAAAGTTAAAGCTGGACGTTAAACAGCGTCATATCGGTCATGAGTTCGACCGGGGCGCGGTTGTCCGTTAATATCTCCCCGCCTTTGGCTGTGAACTTCATCATACCACGCGCAAGGGTTTGGGATAACTCTGAGAGATACGGATTTGAAACAGGCTTTTGCGTATGTGCAAAATCTATCGGACTGCCGGATGCGACGATAAAATAATTCATGCTTTGGGGCACATGGAGACTGTAGACATACGGAAATACCTCATTGAGCGTTCGGCTGATAGAGAGTAAAAGCAGGGAACTGCCGGACGAAGCGTTCACATTGATACTTACCACCCCTTGCGAATTTAAGCGGCTCCTTGCCAGATCAAAGAACTCTGCGGTAGCAAGCTGAAAAGGGATATAGATCTGCTGGCTGTACGCGTCAACGATAATAATATCATATTTTGAAGTATTTCGCCGCAAAAAATTCCTGCCGTCTTCATTGTATATAGTTATCGGCTGCGAGGAGAGGTTAAAATACTTTTTCGCGGCCTCAGTGACTTTTGGGTCAATTTCAACCGCATCGACATTGAGCGCGTAGTCGGCGGCCACTGTTTGAGTGTAGATGCGAGAAATAGACCCGCCAGCGTGACCGACGTTCAGGACACGGACGGCACTCTGCGTTTTGAGATAGTACGGCAAAAGACCGAAGTAATCATAATACCTGCCAGTAATGCTTGTCGCAGGACGATAGACAGATTGTACTCCCCACCCGTCGTTCGTGCGAAGCTGAAGGTCGCCGTTGTCCGCCCTCACCACCTGAATAAACTGGTACGGAGACTCTGCTTCAAAGAGGAGACCCTCCCGGGCGCGTACGGGCTGGTCGGCGGTCAAAATCCATAAAAGTATTGGGAGCAGGGCAAATGCCACGAGCCATTTACGCTTGTGCCGTAATCCGAGTGAGGCGACGCCAAGCAGCAGGAACGAGCTGAGATACAGCGTTTCCCTGGAGCCGAGAAAGGGTATGGAAACAAAGGTCGACAGAAAAGCCCCAGCAATGCTCCCGACTGTTGAAAAAGCGTACACAGATCCCGCTGTGTTCCCCGTCGTCGCCACGTCACGCGCCATCAGACGGATGATAAACGGGCTGGACATTCCCAGAAGCGCCAAAGGGAGCCCGAAAAGAATGACTGCCGCGAGCAGTGAGCCGAGCACGAGCATCAGCGTAAAACCGCCCATGACGAGGAGTATTCCGTCCACGATAGCCCGGAAAAAAAGAGGCACCGACGCAATATATACGCCTGCGAAAAAAACGATGGCCAATAACACGTCAAACTCGGGTCTCCGGTCCGCGAGCCTGCCGCCGATCCAATACCCCACGGCAAGCGCACTGAGCGTCACTCCGATGATATTCCCCCACACAAATATCGAATTCCCAAAAAAAGGCGCTAGAATCCTCGAGGCGGTAAGCTCAAGGGCTATAATGACGGCGCCGGTGACAAAGACAAAAAGATATAAAAAGATTTTTTCAATTCTAGGAGTCATTGAAGCGGGTTCATATCAATCAGTTTCAGCTGTAATTCGCGGGAGCCGCTCCACTCGTTCACCGAAACCTCGAAAACCATGTCTATTTTTTTTCCGACGGGAAAATGCTTCTTGCGTTCATTTCCGAATCCGAAGGCAATGACCTTGCGGGTGACCTCCGAGGCGTGGGTAACCAGCAAACGCAGATGCTTGCCGTCTTTGCCCACGGGCTGGACATCGGCAAGGGTGACCCCCCGTGCGATAAATCGCGGCTGACGGTTATTCTCGCCGAACGGCTCAAACTTTTCAATAGACTCGTACAGATCCCACGTAATATCCTCAAGGCGTATTTCCATATCCGTTTCGAGACTTGGGGTAAGATCGGCGTCGCCGATGTGCTTTTTTCCGACCCGGGTAAACGTATCTATGAACTGATCGTAGGCCGTACCCGGCATCGTGAACCCGCATGCCTGCGCGTGTCCTCCGAAGCGGGTAAAAAGCGATGCGTTGTCGACAAGCGATTGCGTAATATCAAATTGTGGTATGCTCCTGCCGGAGGCGACGAGCTCGGTCCCGCGGTACGTGAGCGCAAAAACAGGCCGATGATAGCGGTCAGCAAGCCGCCCCGCCACGAGGCCTATCAAACCGATGGACCAGGATTTGTGCTTTACAAAAAGGATTTTCTTGCTGTTCGTTACCGTACCGAGCTGCTTCTCTGCATCCTTAACCATACTCTCAGTCATTGACTGGCGTTGTTTGTTCTTTTGATTGAGTTTTTCAGCGAACACCTTTGCGCGTTCACGGTCTTTTTCGATAAGTAATTCAAATGCCACATTGGCATGGTCGACCCTCCCGGCGGCGTTGAGACGCGGGCCTATTTGGAAACCGAGCGAGAAGGTGTCGAGCTTTTCAAGGTTTCCTCCCATAACCCGCACAAGTTCCTGGATACCGACCCGGCGCGATTTTCGAAGTACGACGAGCCCGTAGTGAACGAGCGTCCTATTTTCTCCCACAAGTCTCATCATGTCGGTGACCGTGCTGATAGCGACAAGGTCTAGCAGCCATTTTTCGTACCCGTCAGAGAGCTTCTTGGCATGTTTCTTGTCATGAGCTACCAGCGCCTGGGCAAGCTTGAACGCCACGCCGCTGCCGGCGAGATACCGGAATGGGTAGCGCTCGCGGGAAAGCTGGGGATTGATGAACGCAAAAGGTTCGGGAAGAACGGCGGGATCGTGGTGATGGTCGGTAACTATGACGTCAATCCCCTTTTCCTGCGCCGCAGTTATCTCAGGCACGTTGCTGGTGCCGCAGTCGCAGGTAATGATCAGATTGATCCTTTTTTTGATCAATTCTTTTACTGCGGCCATATTGAGGCCGTACCCTTCTGTTTCTCTGTGGGGCAGGTGGACATGCACATGATGAGCGCCGAGCGCGGTGAGAATGTCATAGAGCAGCGTAGCTGAACACACGCCGTCAGCGTCATAATCCCCGTACACGACGATTGATTCCTTGCGCTCAATGGCATTCGAAATCCGTTCGACTGCCTTGCGCATGTCGTGGAATAAAAAAGGATCATGAATATCCTCGCCCCAGTCCGGATTGAGAAATTCGTCAATCTCTTGCTGCGTTTTAATGCCTCGGTTATGAAGCAATTGTAAAATCACCGGATGAATTTCCGGGAATCTGTACTGAAATTCTTGAGTAATCGGTTCAGCAATAACCCACTTTTTCTGCATAGTGATAGGAAAAATATACCACAGATGAGGAGACTTGAAAAGGAGGCGATAAGCTCCGGTTACGGCATGAATCCTCGGTAAGATTCTTTTTTTCAGAGCTTTCTCAAAGGGAATAAACGATGAAACCGCCCAAGCGGCGTCTCGAGGAAGTTTTTCGTTGAGAACTTTTTTCCTCTATACCCGAATCCTCTGGCGGTAATTTTTCCTGTACCTTGATTCCAGCTCTCGCGGTGTAAACTTGTGCGTCTGTGTACCGTACTTTTCGACAGTGTAGACGCTTACCACAGAGCCAAGCCTGCCGCATTCTTCAAGCGTCAATCCTTTGACATACCCGTGCACAAACCCCGCCCGGAATGCATCCCCGGCGCCCGTAGGATCAGAGGTATTGTGCGGCTTCGCGGGGGGAATACGGACTCGCTTGTTTGCCGTCTGAATGACAGAGCCCTTGGGGCCGAGTGTTGTGACGACAATCTTTACCTGTCTCAGAAGTTCCTTCTCGACTAACCCGGACTTCTTAAGGAAAAGGTTGAATTCATAATCATTTGAGAATAGTATTTCGGCACCGCGGCTCCCTAGGACGAGGTCAGCCTTATTCAACGAAGTAAGCTGTTGACCCGGATCGTACGCATACCTGATATTGTGCCGCTTAAATACTTTCGGGAAATTCCGCATATCTCCGATACCTGTGGGCGAAACACAGCCGAAAGACGCCGCTTTGAGGACAGCTCGCGGGGGCGTTTGAGTAGAATGCCCGCCGGCTCCGGGAAAAAAGCTTGAGATCTGATTGTCATTCTGATCGGTAATCATGTATGCGCTTGCCGTCGGCTGGTTCCCGATGACATTCACATATCGAGTTACCACCTTGTGCCGCTCGAGCCAGAGGCGGTAGGCAAGGAAATCTTTTCCCACGGAACCGAGGACTACAGGTTTTGCACGGAGCAATGCGAGGTTGTAGGCGATATTACCTGCAGTCCCGCCGAAGTTTTCAGAAAACGTTTTGACGAGAAAACTGACATTCAGAGCGTGAATCTTATCCGGGAGGATACAGTCCTTAAAAAAACCGGGGAAATCCATGATTCGGTCTATCGCCAATGATCCTGACAAAAGGATGGGGCGCCTCATGCGGCTATATAAAATCCTTGAAGACTTTTCGTACGTCGATACCGGCAAGCGGGCGGACAACTAACGGCCCTTTCGCCAGCTGTGGAAGCGATCCGTGATAGGTCGGACGTTCGTGTATATAGAATATTCCCGTTGCAAGACGTTCTGTTTCCCGAGCTTTTTCCGCCGCTTTTTCCCAGCTGTTCGGCACGTACCCTTCTTTATCAAGGTCGTACACCCGGCGGAAAAACCATTGGAACGTGTTATGCTTATTGAATGTCACACAGGGCTGGAACACATCAACGAGTGAAAATCCCTTGTGTTGAATCCCTTTCTTGATGAGTTCGGTAAGCTGTACCGTGTTGCCTGAAAAACCGCGCGAAATGAAACCAGCTCCCGCGGACAAAGCAAGCAGGACTGGATTGACCGGCTCTTCTATCACCCCTTGGGGCGTAGATTTTGATTCGTATCCTTTTTCCGAGGTGGGAGCCGTCTGTCCCGTCGTGAGACCGTATACTTGGTTATCATGGACTATCAGTGTAATGTCATGGTTGCCGCGCATAGACGTCAGGAAATGATTCATCCCCTCCCCGTACGTATCGCCGTCACCGGCAATGATAATGACATGCAGTCCGTGATTTGCGAGCTTGACAGCTTCAGCGACGGGTAACGGGCGCCCGTGGAGACCGTGGAAAGCGTACGTCTTTACCGTGTTCGCCATGTTGCCCGAACATCCGATGCCATATACCACAACAGTATTGTGATACTCGAGTCCGAGCTCATCGATAGCGTTTTTGAGCGACGTCCAGATGCCGAAATCTCCGCATCCGGGACACCATGTCGGACTGTGCGTCGTGTTGAATTGTTGCCCTTTAAGCATGTTTTTTTATTATTTCCTGGACTGATTCTTTAATCTCATTTGCGTAAAACGGCCTGCCGTCGAACTTTAACACCTTGGCGTTTGCTTCAATGCCCGTCATTTCGCGGATGAGGCCGAAGAGCTGGCCGGTAGCGTTGTTCTCAACAACGATTGATTGTCTGGCGCCCCGGAGAATTGATGCGACGGCTTTTACGGGAAACGGCCAGACATGCTTCAAGTGAAGGCGGTTAACGGTGATTCCCATGCCTTCGAGGAGCCGGGCTGCTTCGCGAATCGGGCCCTTGGTTGATCCCCACCCCACAAGCGTTACCTGCGCATTGGACGTTCCCTCCAGTTTCGGCTGAGGCAACTGGTCAGCGGCTGAGGCAACTTTCCGGAGTCTTTTCTCCATTTGCTCCGTCCTATTATCCGAACTTTCATTAGAGTATCCGTATGTATCATGCTCATCACTATTGGCAATGTGAAGGCCGCCTTTGGTCCCCGGCAAGACGCGGGGTGAAATGCCTGAAGCCGTGACCTCGTACCTGCGATAGTCTTTTTTTCCTTCGAGGTCACGTTCGGACAGTATATCGCCCCGCTCTATGGCGATACGGGAAATATCAAAAGGAGCGCGAGTTGCGTGGCTCTCCGAGAGAAACTTGTCCAAAAGAATGATGACGGGAGTTTGGTACTTTTCAGCGAGATTAAACGCTTCCCCTGCCGCCAAGAAACATTCTTCAACGTCGCCGGGAGCGATGACAAAGCGCGGGAACTCCCCCTGAGCAGCGTGGATGACAAAGCGCAGGTCAGCCTGTTCCGTCCATGTCGGCAAACCCGTAGCGGGTCCGGGGCGTTGGGCGTTGATCATTACTACAGGAGTTTCAGTTATCCCGGCCAGCCCGAGAGCTTCTACCATAAGTGAGAATCCGCCCCCCGAAGTAGCGAGCATTGACCGCGCCCCCGCCCAAGATGCGCCAATTGCCATATTAGCCACGGAGATCTCATCCTCAGCATGTTTTACGACAATGCCGAACTCTTCGGCATAGGCGGCCATTGTGTGGAGTATAGAAGATGACGGGCTCATCGGATACGCAACATAGAATGAGCATCCGGCCTGGATGGCGCCCAGGGCTATCGCTTCGTTGCCCGTAATTACCAGTCGTTCGGGAGGATCCTGCAGAGGTTCGAGGTGGTACGGAAAATCAACCGATGCGAACTGCTTTTCTATGAATTCATAGCCGGAGCGCGCCGCGGCGATATTCGCGAGGGAAACCTGGTCATCTTTCTTGCGCCCGCTGAACGTATCCTGGATTGCCGTCTCAAGGAAAGAGAAAGGATATTTTACCAGGGCAAAGGATGCCCCAAGTGCCGCCATATTTTGCATGATAGGCTCGCCTTTTTCTTTCGCTATGGCCATCAAGGGCATGGGGAAAAGTTTCAGTCCGCGGGATGCCATTCTGTCTTTATCAAGCGTCACCACTGCCGGGTCATAGAGTATCCCCGCGCCGTGTTCAAGTTCGTTGAGATGAAGAGTGAGCGTTTCTTCGTTGAGCGCGACAAGCAGGTCGGCAGCGTTGTCATGCACAAAAACCTCCCTGTCATCCACTTTTACCTGGTAGGTATTGTGTCCTCCGCGGATCAGTGAAGGATACTCGGTGTAGTCAAAGATATGCAAACCGCCTCGTGCGCACGCTTTAGCGAAAACAAGGCCGGTGGCCGTAATGCCATATCCCGCCGCCCCTCCTATTTTCCATCTGAACTGATTTTTCTGCATTTTTTCTTTTCCCCTCAATATATTACTTCTGCACTATACCACAGTATTTCCGTGTAAACAAATATCCGTGGACAGTTTACGGCTGTCCACTCAGTGTCGACGCCGGCGGTCCCGTTATGAGGAAATGTATTTTTTTGCGGCCTCAAGCACCCTGCGGTAATTATCGAATCGCACTACCTTTTGCGCTTCGGGAATGCTGAGCCATTTAAAATCAGTATGCTCCCGGGACAGGCGAACGCTCTCCTCGGTCCTCACGAGGTAAAACACGATTGTCCGGTCTATTATTTCGTCGCCCAGCTTGAATGAATACGTGACCTCTTCTTTGAACGGGTCTATAACGTTATATCGGGTTATCCCTGTCTCCTCAAAAAGGCCTCTTTTGAGAGTTTCAAGCTCTGATTCGGAACCGATGGCCTTTTCTTTCGGCAGCTCCCAAAATTTCATATCAGCCCTGAACATAAAGAGCGCCTGATCCTGCGGATTAAGAACTACTGCGCCTACGCTTTTAGTATGTTGTCTCATCATTGCGGTACAGAAGATGTAATGCGCGATATTTCCGTTTCAACGAGCGGACCGCTATATTCTCCCGCGTGCGCGGAGGCGCCTTCATAACTTGGAGCCTTGGCATCAAGATGCAGGTTGAGGGAAACTTCGTCCCCATGTTCCTCGATATAGACATGGAACCGGGGAAATCTTTCTCCCCTGTTCAGACGACGCTCATAACTCGCGTCGTTGCCGGGGTGGTACCCAAGCCGGGTAAAAAAAACACGGACATTCCCGAGCTTGTACCTGTTGAAATTAGCGCGCATGAGGGTACGGGGAAATAATCATCCGTGCGTCGACTACTTGGGCGTCAGACTGAGTCAACATCACCGGATTGCAGTCTAGGGAAGACACTTCAGGATGTTTCGCAATGAACTGAGAAATGCCGGCAAGCGTACGTTCAAGCGAATGCAGCGCATATGTTTTTCCGCGGGTGCCTTGGAGGATAGGCCAGAGCGCGCTTTGCTTAATGAGCGAACGGGCCTGGAGCGAAGTAAGCGGTGCCGGCGCGTAAACTACGGCGTGGAGTTTTTCGACGAAGATTCCGCCGAGCCCGAAAAGGATCATAGGTCCAAAATCCGGGACATGCACGCCGCCGACAAATACCTCGAGCGCTCCGAGAATGTGCGGCTGGACGAAAATGCCCTCACTCCTGCCCTCAAACTTCCGCCCGAAATGCTTAAGAAAATCTCTCGCTGTTTTTTCTGCGGCCGCCTCGCTGTGGACATCCACGACGACGCCTTTTACATCGGTCTTATGAAGCGCGTGCCGGCTGATGACTTTCATGACAACGGGAAAACCGAGTTTTCTTGCCGCAGCAACTGCAGCCGGGATACTATGGACGACCTTTCCCGGCGGGATAGAAACGCCGTACTTTGCCAGGAGAGATAAAGCATTCTGACCGAGGATGGAGCCGGTCAGGGAACGCAATGGCGCGTGGGATGCGGGAACCGCCGAAAGGATTTGCGGCTTGATTTTTTTCCACATGAGCACGCGGGCTAGCGCCCCTACGGCGCTCTCGGGAAATGAAAAAATCGGCAGATGCCGCGATTGTAGATAGCGGATGCTTTCCTGCACGCTTGTGCCCCCAAGGAACGAGCAATACACCGGTTTCGAGGTAGCGCGCTGAACCCTGTCGATGCCACGGGCTATTGCCATACTGTCAGTCATCTGCTGATGTGTCAGGATTGCGACAACAACGTCGACATGCCCGTCCCTGACGACTGCCTGAAGCGCTTTCTGGTACCGTTCCGGCGTGGCGTCGCCGACAACATCAACGGGATTATGAAGCGCCGCGGCTGCGGGAAGGGATGAACGGAGTTTAGCGAGGGTCCCGGGCATCAGTGCCGACATTTCCAAACCTGCCCTTCCTACGGCATCCGTCGCGAGAATCCCGGGTCCGCCGGCATTGGTCACGACGGCCACCCTCGGGCCGAGCGGACGTTTCATGTGCGAAAACGCCCGGGCCAGATCAAACCATTCTTCTATCGTATCGACGACAAGGCATCCCGCCGATCTCAGCGCCGCGACTGTGGCGCTTCCCGAGGATACGAGAGCGCCGGTGTGAGAAGCGACAGCTGCCGCAGCGGCTTCAGTTCTGCCCGCTTTTATGACGATAATCGGCAACCTTCGCGCGACACGCGCCGCTTCCCTGAGAAATGCCCGCCCGTTACGTATATCTTCCAGATACATCAGGACCACTTTTGTCGCCGGGTCTGCGGCAAGATACCGCAGGACATCGCACTCATTGACGACAGCTTTATTGCCGAGACTGATCAAATACCTGAAACCCAATCCTGACGAGCTCGCCCAGTCGGCGATAGCTACCGCCATGGCGCCTGACTGCGATATGATGCTCACGTTGCCTGTCCTGGGAAGCCCCTGGGCAAACGACGCGTTGAGTTTGAGCGAAGGAGCGATAAAGCCCAGGCAGTTCGGGCCAAGGAGCGCCATGCGTGGTTTTGCGGCGTACAGGGCCATCTGCTCTTCCCATTTCATGCCGATACCGCCGATTTCACGGAAGCCCGCGGATATGATGCTCGCAGCAGGTATCCCGGAACGCGAAAGATCTCGCACAATCTGCGGTACCGTCGGAGCTGGCGTTGCGATAATAACCAAATCAGGACGGCGAGGAAGGAGTCCCACCGTGGGATATGCCCGTTCGCCCTCCACTTCCGTCTCATGAAGATTAATCGGGTATACGGTCCCTGAATAACCAAAATCGCGGCAATTTCGGAAGATAATATTGCCTAATTTTGTTCTATCAGTTGACGCCCCTACGACAGCTATAGAACGGGGGGCAAAGAGCGCATGAAGATTCATGGTAGATGCGAAATGTTAAGTTAACAGATTCCTGCCTGTCATTTCTTCCGGTACCGGCAGCTTCATGAGCTGAAGCATCGTCACAGTTACATCGGAGAGGATGCCCACAGGGGGCAACGCGGAAAGGTCATCATCCTGGATAAAATCCTTATACGGCGTATTGCCCCTGAATTGCTCGCCTATAATGTAGAACGGCACGGGATTCACCGTGTGCTCCTTGTCCAATTCACCCGTCTGGAGGTTGACCTTAGATTCGGCATTCCCGTGGTCTGCGGTAATAAAAAGGATGCCTTCCCGCGGAAGGATTTCCTTCATTATTTTTCCGATGCATTCATCCACGATTTGCACGGCGGCTACCGTGGCTTCAAGGTTGCCCGTGTGGCCGACCATGTCTGCGTTGGCAAAATTGACGACGGTAAATGAATATTTGTCTTTCTGCATCTCTTCAAGCAGTCGTTTCGTCACTTCGCGGGCGCTCATTTCCGGCTTTTCAGCATACGAGGACACCCGCGGTGACGGAATAAGGATATTGTCCTGGCCGGCAAAAGGCTCTTCGCGACCGCCGTTGAAAAAATACGTGACATGGGCATATTTCTCCGTTTCTGAAATATGGAGCTGTTTCAGCTTCGCGTCGGATACCACTTTCGAAAACGGCGTGACGATATATTCCGGAGGAAACGCCACCTTAACGGGAAGGTCCTTGTCATATTCGGTCATCGTGACAAAAAAGAGATGGGGGAAATACTTTTCGCGGTGAAATTTGTCAAAACTTGGAAGAGTGAACGCCTTAGTCAGCTGGCGGGCACGGTCAGGACGGAAGTTGAAGAAAATGACGGCGTCCTTGTCCTGGATTGTCGCCACGGGTTTCCCGCCGTGCATAATGACCGTCGGCACAAATTCCTCGTCATAATTCGCCTTCGCATAGCTGTCCTTGATTGCTTGTGCCGCTGTATCCGCAGTACGGTCCGCTTTGCCCTCGGTCATGGCGACAAAAGCCTGCTCGATGCGATCCCAACGGTTATCGCGATCCATGGCGTAATACCTGCCCGAGAGTGTTGCAATCTCGCCGACGCCGATCTCTTTGATTTTCTGATTGAGCTTTTTAATAAAAACTTCCGCGCTGTTTCGTGGTGTGTCGCGACCGTCTAAGATAGCGTGGATGTATACTTCCTTGATTTTCGCTTTCTTGGCAAGCTCAAGGAGCGCGAAGAGATGATCGATGGAACTGTGAACCCCGCCCGAAGAAACGAGTCCGAGAAGGTGAAGCCGCGATGAATGCTTGCGCACGTGCGCAACAGCCGCTTGCAACACGGTATTAGTGAAAAAAGAATCATCGGAAATTGCCTTGGTAATCCTGGGCATATCCTGATAGACAATCCTCCCCGCCCCCAAATTAAGATGCCCGACTTCCGAATTTCCCATTTCTCCCCACGGCAATCCGACGGCTTCTCCCGATGCCTGCACAGCCAGCGTCGGGAAGTTCTTTGGCAAGCTTTTGATGGTCGGGGTAGACGCGCTTGTTATAGCATTTCCCCTGCCGGGCGGCGCTATTCCCCAGCCGTCAAGGATGGCGAGTACTACTGGTTTGATTTTGTGATGCATAGGCTTTGAGAAGTCATGTCGGGAGGTTTGGGGATGCCTACGACATCGAGAATAGTCGGAGCGATGTTGGCAAGCACACCTTTCGGCTGCAGGGCATAGCGCTGCACGTCGTCGCCTGTCATGATGAAGGGAACAGGATTATGCGAATGCGAAGTGTTAATTTCCCCAGTTTGCAGATTCATCATATAGTCGGCGTTTCCGTGGTCCGCGGTAATGAAAAGGACGCCTTTCTTCCGGCGGACCATCGCCTCTATTCGCCCCATGCAGAAGTCTAGGTATTCCACTGCCTGCACAGCCGCAGGTATGTCACCCGTATGCCCGACCATATCGGCATTCGGATAGTTCATTACTATGATATCATATCTGTCGTTTTCTAGGCTGGAGAGGACAAAATCGGTCAAATCGAGCGAGCTCATCTCGGGCTTCTGGACATACGAGTACAGCCGCGGCGATTGGATAATGACGCGCTCTTCGCCGGCAACGGGGCTCGGATATCCTCCGTTGAGGAAGTACGTCACATGGGCGTATTTCTCGCTCTCTGAAATATAGAGCTGGCGCCAGGAACCGAAGACAAAAGGGAGGGTATTCACGACGCGACGGAAAGGATACGCGCACCGCACCCCGGGGAGGTCGGGACCGTAATCGGTAAGCGTCACAAACGCTATGTTGCTGAGAATCTTTTTTCTCTCGAATCCCGTGAATTCTTCTTTTTGCAGAAAAGCTTTAGAGATTTCCCTGACACGGTCGGATCGTATGTTAAAGAAAATAATGCCGTCATTGTTGTTGATGAGCTGGACAGGCTCCCCGTCTTTGCAAATGACTGTCGGATGGATATATTCATCGTTTTCTCCCCGGTTATACGCCTGCGTGATCGCATCCTGCGCTGACGGGGCGTTCCAGCCTTTCCCCTCAACCATGGCTTCGTACGCAAGTTTGACCCTCCCCCACTCCTTCACGCGATCCATGGCGTAAAAGCGGCCGATAACCGTTGCAATTTTCTCATCACCCAGGAAATGCTTTTGAAGTTTCTCGATAAACTTCGTGGCGCCATGCGGAGAAGAATCCCGGCCGTCAGTGAAAAGATGGAGAAAAACTTTTTTTATTTGGTACCCCGCCAGGAGCTGGAGAAGGGCGTGGAGGTGTTCGGGGTACGCGTGCGCGCTTTGGTCGCCGGTGAGGAGGCCCGCAAGGTGCATCGACGAGTTATTTTTCTTTACATGCTCGACGGCATAGAGAAAAGCCGGATTCCGGAAAAATGACCCGTCATTGATTCTATGGGAGATTTCGATGGCATCCTGCTCGACAATGCGACCTGCGCCTATATTCATGTGGCCTGCTTCGGAGTTTCCCGTCTGGCCTGACGGTAATCCCACCGCGCGGCCCGAAGCCTGGAGCGTGCTGTGCGGGTTAGAGGACCAGAGCCGGTCGAACACCGGCGTCCGAGCAAGCGACACAGCGTTGTTCCGTTTCTTGAGGCCAATACCCCACCCGTCAAGTATGATGAGAACGACGGGTTTGCACTTGAGAGAAGGCGTCATAGCGTCGCAATCTGCTCTTCGATAGCCACCAGCCTGTTATATTTCGCCAGACGCTCGCCCCTGGAGAGAGATCCTGCTTTGAGATATTCTGCGCCAGTCCCGACGGCGAGGTCCGCAATAGTCGTATCGCAGGTTTCGCCGGAACGGTGTGAGATGACGACTGTGTACCTGTGCTGCTTCGCCAGCTTAATGCAGTCCATCGTTTCGGTGAGGGACCCGATTTGGTTCACTTTGATGAGGATTGCGTTTGCGACGGACTGCTTGATGCCCTCACCGAGGCGTTTCGTACTCGTTACAAAAAGGTCGTCACCTACCAGGAGGCAGGATTTGCCCATGCGTTCCGTGAGCAGTTTCCATCCTTCCCAATCGTCTTCCGCTAATCCGTCTTCGATGGACATCAGATGGTATTTGTCGCGCCATTCATCCAGCAAACTGATAAATTGGGTTGAAGCGAGCTTCCGCTTTTCCGAAGTGAGGATGTAGCTTTTTTCTTTCGCGTCATAGAATTCCGACGCCGCAGCGTCGATGCCGAGACTCACGTCTTTGTCAATGCGGTATCCCGACAATGAGATTGACTCAAGTATTTTTTCGAATGCCTCATGGTCATTATCCAGCCGCGGGGCATAGCCGCCTTCGTCGCCGACGAGAGTTGAATGTCTCGTACTGAGGAGCTCGCCAAGTTTGTGAAAAATCTCGGATCCCATCCGCAGATTTTCCGAAAACACTTTTTTTCTGGGAATCAAAAGGTATTCCTGGATTTCCATCCCGTTGTCGGCATGGCGGCCGCCGTTGAATATATTCATCATGGGGTAAGGTACGCGGAATTTCTTTGAGGGGAACTTAAACGTGTCGGCGAGATAGCGATAGAGCGGGGTATCCGAGGCCCGGGCCGCTGCATGCGCCACGGCAAGTGAGATGCTTAGGATCGCATTTGCCCCGAGCCGGGATTTATTTTCAGTGCCGTCGCATTCGAGAAGCGCCGCATCGATCCCCCGCTGGTCATAGGCATCCTTGCCTTTGACAGCCTCAAAAAGTTCGCCGCGGACATTGCCGACAGCTGTAAGCACCCCTTTGCCTCCGTACCTTTTAGGGTCCTTGTCGCGAAGTTCGAGCGCCTCATGGACTCCCGTCGAGGCGCCGCTGGGGACCGACGCGCATCCTTTCGTGCCGTTTGAAAGCACCGCAACAGTCTGCACGGTCGGGTTTCCCCGTGAATCAAGTATCTCTCTGGCGTGGAGCGAAGAAATGGTGTGTTTCATAGTAAGAAAACTAGGTGATGCGAAGCGGCTCGATGCCCGGCAACGTGCCGTATTCGATGAAATCAAGCATGGCCCCTCCTCCCATGGACACAAACGACATTTTTGACTCGAGCCCCAACCGTCGTATCGAGGCGACCGTCTCGCCTCCGCCGACTATCGTCCGGCCGTCGATTCTCCCCATGCACTCCGCGATGGCATCGGTTCCGCGGGAAAACTTTTTGAGTTCAAAATACCCCATGGGTCCGTTCCAAATGGTGGTTTTGGCGCTTTCAAGTATTTCTTCAAAAAGAGTGATGGTGTCAGGACCGATGTCGAGGATTTTTTCGTCTTCCTTGACCTTCCCCACAGCCCGCGTGTGCACAGCCGCGGCTTCCGACGCTTCGTGCGCGACGACAACGTCAATGGGGATATGGAGGCGATTGTCAGTCAATACAAACTCGGATGTCATTGCAACCATTTTTTCCTCAATGAGCGACGTACCGACTTGGATCCCTTTTGCGCGGAGGATGGTGTTCGCAAGCGCTCCGCCGAGCAGGAGGTAATCCACTTTTTTGAGAAGCGATTTGATCACGCCCATCTTGGACGATATTTTCGCCCCGCCGATCACGCCGACAAACGGCCGCTGGGGATCAGTCATGGCGGCGCTTAATTCCTTGACCTCCCGGGCGAGACCGGGACCCGCGTAGCTCGGAAGATATTTAGGTATGCCTACAATGGATGCTACTGCGCGGTGCGACTGTCCGAAAGCGTCGTTGATGAAAAGGTCGCCGTTTTTTGCCAATTCTTTGGCGAACGAATCGTCATAATATTCCTCATCTTTTTCTCCGGGATGGAAACGGACGTTTTCTAAAAGCGTCACCGATCCGCTTGGGGCTTGAGAAATCGCTTTTTGGATTTTTTTCCCCACACAGTCATCCAGGAAGTTTACCGGCATTGCGAGCAGCTCGGCAAGGCGTTTGCCGACAGGCGCCATGCTCATCTCTTTGACCACCTTGCCGCGGGGACGCTGAAGCCAAGAGAGGAGGACCACTTTTGCACCCCGTGAAACGAGGTCGCGGATCGCGGGAATGACTGCCTGGAGGCGGGCATCGTCATCAACCTTGAGCTCTCCGCCGGCATCCACGAAATGGACGTCCAGCGTGGCACGCAGGATGACCCTCTTGTTGCTGACGTTGACATGTTCTGCCGTTCGCAGGCGCATGAGCGTATGTACAGATTATTTTGCGGTTCCGTGGGCGAGCTTGAATGATATCGGCGGATATACCTGGTGAAGACTGACGACACTGGCATTGATCATCTGGCGTCCGGCATTTTTTTGGGCGAGCGCCCCGACAGCGTGGTCATCGAGCGAAAAATCAACGCGGTACATTTTTGACGGACTATGCTCGCTGGCGTTCGGTTCCAGCCAGATTTTCATCAGCATGACGTTGAGACCGGGTTTCCACACAGCCCTTCTCTCCCTCGAATCGACAAACTCGATTCCCTCATGCGCTTCGTTGATCACACGGATAGGGACGATATGGGCCTTTGCGCCGATGTACGGGTTGCCGAAATCCTCTATGAACTGCCGGGGTATATACTGCCCTTCGCTGTTAATGACGATCCTCATCTTATTGATGACCGTGGCGCTTTTACGCGAGGTAAAGTCGCATTTCATCTGCACCGCCACGCCGGCAGAGTCAGGAATAACGGCAATTTTCTCGCCGATAGAAACGTCGACATCAGGCCGATGAACGAAGAGTATCCGTGACAGGATAATAATCACTGCGACGAAGAAAACACCGCCTACTATAAACGTGATGCCTATGTGCATAGAAAAAAATGAAAAGGAGGGCTTTGAACCCTCTTAGTATACCATTTTTTCGGATAAACTTCAAACTTACCCGACGATGTTTTCTCCGCTCGGAGCCGCCGGCCGGGCCGCCGGATTGACGTACCTGCGGCGAATCACCAGCGTACGCGCCATTTTGTCATGCCATCCCTGCCTGCGCTTGTCAAAAAGAATCCAGAGGTAGCCGATGCCGAGTCCCAGCGTGGAGATGAAGCGTCCGACTATCTCGCGAATAATGACGTCGCGGAACACGAGGGATATATCTTCTTCCCTCACAATGCGCAGCCCGAGTATCAGTTTTCCCATTGACGCCGCTTTTGTTTTGACCAATATAACATTCGCAATAATCATGAGCGGGTAAAGGCCGAAAAAAAGGACCAGTGAAATACCGGCGAAGAGCCAGAGTGACGGGATAATCTGTGGAACCTGCGAAGCCGGCAATGTGGAAAAATTAAGCGGCGTTCCCGTGGCGCGATGTGCGACGTAGATGATACCGTATGTGCCCGTAAGTAAAAAAAACGGCGCGTTGTCTATAACGCCGGCGACCAGACGCTTCCACAGCGGTGCGAGTTCTCCTGTATCGAAAGCTGGCATAAAGTCGAATATGCAGGGCAAGGGATCTACTCCGGCGCGGGCGTACTCTCAACTGTTTCAGGAAGAAGTTTGAACGTGGTCAAAATGGTGGCAGTTTCCTTGTAGCGGTCTCCCAATCCTTTTGCCCGGTCCAAGCTACTCGCCCGCCCGCCAAAAATCATGTTGTCCCGCGAGCTGAGAAGAACCCACGAGCTTTTCACCTTGTCCCAGTTTGCCGGACTGAAGACGCCGACTTCAAAAAAAACTACGCCCGTGTCGGTGTCGGTGAGCGTCTTGGGATATTCAAAGTGAAAATAATTATAGATATACTCGTCCTTCGTCCCTTTATCGACCTGCTGGGCGCTCGTAGTGACGTTGTATCCTTTCCACGCCGGAGGAATCTTGAGCGTGAAGTTGTACACGTCGTTGGTATAGAGCGTCCATGTAGAAGTATCAACCTCGGCAGGATTGTTCCCGTGTATTGTCGGCGCCGTATTCGTTTTGTGGTTCATCTGGTTGAGGATGAGCACTATCGCCGCAAAGAAAACTATGGTAGCGCCGGCAAGGATGTGCCGAGCGGTAATGCGTCGTGTCTTTACCGGCTTTTTTCCCGGAGCAGGCAGGAGTACTTGGGGTTGGACAAGAGCTTCCTGCTTACGGACGGCTACCGGGGGTTGAATATCTTTGTGGTCCGTTGGAACGGCTTGAGGCATCTCAGCCCGATGCCGGGTATGCGCCTTCATCCTGTGAGCTGCCGGCTTTCGATGTGTTTTTGGTGCGGCCATAGGTTGATCTTGACAAAAGTATTTGGTGGGATAGACTTGTGTATGCATGGAAGGCACCTAGTGCCATTCGTGCACGGGAAACGACCATCGGCCCACGATGGTTGTTTTCGCTATTCGCCGTTAGTACCGTTAGTATTCTCGCCGGCTTGATTCGTATTTTGGTTTACCGGGGAAATACCGGAAGGATTGTCCTCCACGGCCTTTATTTTTGATTTGATATCTTGGAAAACTCCGCGCTCATTGAGTTTCTCCTTGATCTGGAGTTCGAGATCCCCGCCTTGGTCAAGATGAGTTTGCAGCCGCGCGCGAAGCTGCTGCGCTTCCTGCGTGCCCTGCATCTGCTGCACGGCGTTCTCTAATCCCTTGGAGGATTGCTCCATTGCATTCAGTATGCCCGCTTTGGCCTGCTCGGGAACTTTTGCGTAAATGTTGTTGAGCACGTCCTGCTGGCGCTGCTGGGTAATCTCAAGTTTCTGCACGAGGTCATCGGCGTTTTTTCCCTGCGCCTTCGCCTTCTCGACACGGGCGTTCATCCCGTCAAGTGCGGACTTGAATTGTGAGAGGTGTTGTTGCGCGAGGTCGGCTTTCCCTTTTTCAACAAGCTTCTGGGCTTCGGCGACCCGCTTCAGCGCGAACGTGTTCTCCAGCTCGGCTTTGTGCGCGCTGTCGAAAGTAAACGTAAGCTGGATCTTTTCCCACCAGCCCTTGAGGAAATACCATTTGGAATCAGGCAGGATGCCTGGATTGCTGACGATGCTGTCCGCGGCCTGACGGGCGGCGTCGAGCGCTTGCGACGGAGATGTCGACGTACTCGTCACTTCTACCTCGCCGTTGGCATCGGCCTGCACAGCCAGCGGCTGTACGTTAATAATTGCCGTATCGGCATTTGAATCAACGCCCGTATTGAGATTGACGTCAGTAGCATGCGCAGCGAAAGGAACTATCGCGGCGAAGGTAATTATGAATATGAGATTCCGTGGCTTCATTTGAGCGTTGCTCTTTACATTGTTAACCTGTCTAGCAGTATACTACAAAATGTAGTATGCGTTCAAACACCCTTTCGCCGTCCTCCAAATCTGCTTGCCACGGTGTTTATCTGTTCTTTCTGACAAACTCCATATGCTCATCAACGGGTGTTTCAACGACTTTCTCTATGGGCGGATTTAGCGGGAGGATGAACTGGAATGTACTCCCCTTGCCTTTGCCTAAGCTTTCCACCCAGATTTTCCCTCCGTGCGCTTCGGTGAGACGGCGTGCGACATAGAGCCCGAGTCCCGATCCGTCAGGATTGATCTGCGCGATACCGTATCCGCGGACGAACTTGTTAAAAAGTCCTTTCGCCTCTTTCGGTTCGATGCCGATACCGGTGTCCTTGATGCGCACGTGAAGATTGTCCCCTTCCACTTTCGCGCTGACTGACACGGAGCCCTTGTCGGTGTACTTGATGGCGTTATCAATCAGGTTCATCACCACGTCGGAGATTTTATCCGAGTCAAAAGGAACTTTGGGGAGCGGGCCCTTTATTTTTTCGAATACAAGCTTGAGCTTCTTGTCTTCGGCTGCTTTTTTGAGCACATCTACGCTCTTGACGATAATGTCTTCGATGCTCGCGGGAGCTTTTTTGAGCACTAGGTTGCCCGACTCTATCTTTGACACGTCGAGGAAAATTCTGATGAGGCGGATCATGCGCTTGGATTCCTCGAGTAAACTTTGCATGATCCCGAGCTGGTCCTTTTTTACCTTGCCGAAGTCGCCGCCGACAAGCATCGACAGGTACCCCATGATGCCGGTCATCGGCGTACGGAGCTGGTGCGAAGCGATTGATACGAATTCTGATTTGGCCTGGTCAAGCTCTTTTAAGTGTTCGTTGGCCTCTGCGAGTTCCTTGTTCGATTCCTCTATTTCCCTGTACAGCTCGATGTTCTTATACACGATGCCTGTCTGGTTAGCGAGCGCTTTCATAATCTGCAAATCTGTTTCCTTGAGCTCACCCGGATCCGCGTCGAGCACATAGTCGATAGCGCCCACCATCTCGCCTTCTGACTGAATTGGAACAGCGATGACGGTCTTAACGCCGAGGGTGCGCTGAATCGCATTTGCCGCATCCGCCGGCACAGGCGGAGAAATGAACTCTGCAAGCTTCTCCCCTATTTCCACCTTGCCGGCTTTGATGGAGCGTATGGAGCGTGTATTATCTTTATCAAAGCGTCCCCAAAGTTCGGATATAGGTTTCGGGAGGAATTTGATAATTTTGTCGGTGCGCGCGCTTTTGGTGATAGCTTCAGGGAAGAGTTTCCGCCTGTCTTTGCCCAGGAACAGCAGGATGCCTCCGATGAAACCCATTTCAGTGGCGATAGAATCAACAATGTCCTGCGTGACGCGCTTCAGGTCAAGCGAACGTGTCATGAGCGTGGTGACTTTCTGGATGGCCGAGAGGAACCTGTTGCGCTCCTGCAGTTGGGAGTTCGTCGACTGCAAGTCGTGGGTCGCGATATCTATTTCTTTTTGCAGTTGGACATTGAACTGCTTGATCTGGTCGTAGAGCTGGGATTTCACGATGGCCGATGCGAGCTGGGGGCCGAGCAGTTCAAGCAGGTTAATGTCCTCATCCCCGAACGGGTCGCCCGAAAGCTTATGCCCGAGCACGAGCACGGCGTTGACGTCTTTCTCGACAAAGACCGGCGAGACGAGGGACGCGTCAAGCTGGTCGAGCTGTTCCTTTGAGCCCTCCAGGTCAGCCCGGGCCTGTTCGTCAGTCGTATCCTCTATCTTCCGCTCGAGCGCTTCAAGCACCACGACGCGCTTTGACGCAACGAGATACCGCATGAGCGGGCTCGTGCGCCTGATCGAGTACGCCTGGTGCACGCCCTCCCCGCGCACGACAAAGTCTCCCCGTTTCGTCGGAGCCACATAGACGACGGTCCTGCTGATTTTCAAATCTCTCGTGAGTTTGTCTTCAATGAGGGTGGTGAGCTTGTTCAGGTCAATTTCGCGGTTGATGATGTTGGAAAGGTCTGAGAGAAGTTTTTGGTAGTCAATGCGCTTTTTGTAGAAAAGGTTGTCGGTTACGTTAGCTATGAAGCGCTTCAAGGGATCAAGGATGAGGACGATAAAGATGGAGACACCAATAGCAATAAGACCTTTTGCTGCGAGCGAAACACCAAGACTCTGGGGAAGTAAAATTGCTAGACCAATAATTGAAGCTGAAAATAACAAGACCACGATCGAAAAGGCTACCGCTCTTAAAACTAGAACTCTAACATCTAACAACTGATGTCTGAATATCGCATAAATGATAAAAATCAACCAAATAATTGAGAACGCAGGACCAATTTGGATCAAGTTGTAGTTGCCTATCCAAGGTAAAATCAGATTAAACGATACACCAATGATACCCGACATAAGAGTTCCAATAAGTAAATATCGAAGCTGCAACCTAGACGTTCCTTGCGACCTACGGAGATTACTGAAATAGTTAATAAATAAGATAACAAAATAGAAGATAAACCAGAGACTGTATAAGTGGTAAAGTGACCCCAAGTCAATGATGTTTGGATTGCCAACTATGACTCTTTTAATGAAGTACTTAGTTGGAATCAAAAAAACAAAAAGAATAAAAGGTGCAGTCGTGAGAAAGAATTTTAACTTTCCAAAAGACTTATGCCGATAGGGGAAAAGAAAAGAGAATTGCAGTAAACTTGTCGCGATAAGAGCCGCAGCTATGTAATATTCAATTCCCCAGATTTTTGCCAATTTAACACTTCCTGACATACGAAACATCGCGATCCCAAATACCCAACCAATGATTCCTAATACATAAAACAAGAAGACTCTGTTCTTTAATGAATCACTTTTTCTATAAAGCAAAATAAAAAGCAACACAAACTCGAGTATCGCCTCTATTATCAGGATATTATTAAGCATTTTGACTTTACTTTTTTCTTAATATACCTAATCCATGAATCATTAAGGGCTCATAGATGATCTCGAAATCATCGGCAAAATTGGTCTCATGAAGAATATCAAAAAATTCGACCGGACTTCGGTGGACCATTCTCCACTTTACTGTTTTAGAGATAAACTTTTCCTCAAAGTTTTTGTTAATGTTTGAGGTTATTATAGTTGATCCGCTATTTAATATCCCATAGAGTTTATTAAATACTCTAACTATCTTTTCATCATCGAAATAATCAACGATGCCGACCATTTCTATAATATCGGGAGCCTTTTTAGAAACTAGATCATAAGAATCTTCTATATTTAATAGATGTTGATTAACATTGTCCCCAACGCCATACTTTCTTGCTAGTTCTCTGCTGTAATTAATTGCATTAATATCTCTGTCTACCAATGAAGCTTGAATATTGATCAAAGATAGATCAATCTCAGAAATTACTTCAACTACCCCCCTAGCAGATCCCGATCCTAAACTAACTATACTTATATTTTTTTTACTCTTTGATCGCTGGTTAATTTCATTCATCAAAATTTTTTTGAAAAGTCTCAACCTATTACGCAGAGCTCTTGGATTTCTTTGGTTTAACCAAATAAAATCGAAAAGGCTCACCCAATCCGGTTTTAACTGCTTACCAGTAAAATTATACATCTCCTCGAGTGCCCTGTATTGTGTTGAAAAGGTTTTGATAACTTCTGCTTTCTTGCTTTGTATCAATAATTTATGACCCCATTTATAGGGAAAAATAGTTGCAACCACCATCCAAAAAAAATTAAATGCCCTTAGAAAAAATGATATTTTCTCATATTCTTGACTTACATCCATGCTGACAGGCTTTCCATTAATCTTGTTTTTTGTGGTAATCATTTTTTTATTTGAATTAAATCTCTTGACTCACCATACCACAAAACTCAGCTTTTTTCAAGTTCTTATAATAATTTCTAAGAATGCCAGACAAAAAATAGATAACTATGTAAAAAACCCCGCTCTCACGGCGCTTATATAAACAGCGTAACCTTTCTTTCCCCCAGTATCAACTCAACACATCATTTAGTAACCACTTCAAGCGAATTAAGCACCTGCGTAAACGCTTGTTCGAATCCTTCATTTAAAACACAAGGCTTTTTAATAACAAGATTCCATTCAGGCGATGAACTTCTGGGAGACAAATAGTATATTTCTCCGCCATTGTCGCCCTTGTTGGGTATCTCACCTTTTGGAAGTATTCCAGTCCTTTTATAACCATGAAAAATCGTAAGGTTTACCTGCATAAATGTTTGATCTTGCATTTGTTTTTGACTTTCAATAAATGATGGCGTAATGAGATTTTTCTCAGTAATAAAAAAGTTAACCTGTCCACAGGTGAGATCAGTGAAAGTAATTGGACTGTCGGTGGTTGAAATCGAGACCACCGCGGACTCTTTGGCTGAGTAATTTCCTAAATCATTAACAAGTGCTGGATCTCCATTATAAAATGTATTCCAATCTTGCGGTACAGAGAAAGTAATCTTTTGGTGGGTGCTGAGGGGAATTGTTACAATCTTGGGTGTTATCTGCTCGACCTGAGTTTGAGAATTGCGAGAGTATATTGATTTCAGCTGCCAGACTGAAAAACCGACAACTAGCAACACAGCTAAGATAATAATTACTTGAAAGTATTTTTTTGGCATAGGATTGAGTATAGCATTAATAAATTGGAGGGAGGTGCATTGGAAACAATGCACCTCCCTCCCTTCATGAAAAAGAGAGACTCACGTATCTCTTTACCCTAGCGAGGCAGATCTGTCAGTTCATGGCCTGATATACGCTGTACTTGGTTCCCACATACCTGCGAAACCAGTCGAACGAGACAAAGTGCACGAAGACATAGTCAGGAAAGTCCTCCGTGAACCAGTTGGAGTCGACCCAGTACATTCCCGCAACACCGTTATAAATTACATAACGATAGAAAATTGTGGTATGCGGACCATTGTACTTGCTGGTTGCTAGATGCATCTGAATGATGTTGCCGACCCCGAGGCCGCTCTCGATCGTGCCGCCGCCGATAACATTGCCGTCAACGATTTTTATCACGTGTCCACTGTTGAGATAGAAATCGGTTGAGCTCGTCGCGGGCAGAGCAAAGCCCGTGGCATCCTTGACAACCGCGCTCGCCCACGGTTTGCACTGTACGTAGACATTCTGACCAATGTCCTGGTGCGCACGGTTCCAGATCGCCTGGTTAATATACCACCACCAGGCATTATCCGCAGCAAGTGGAGATCGAACAGGAACTTTAAGCACGGTATCAGTCGGTGCGATCATTGATAGATCGTACGCCGAGCATTCAGATGCCACATTTCCAGCAGATTCAGTGCTGTTTGTAACTCTTTCACCACATCCAACCATCGCAATCACCAGCACAAGCATAAGGCCGGCCATCGCCCAATACAACGCTTTCGGTTTCATGGTGTGAAACCTTCCTTTCCATCTTTTTCTGTACGTCAGTGGGCGCTCAATTTGTCGAAGAGCAACTGATATAAGGAGAGACCCACGTTTTCTCCCTACTCAGCTTTTTTGGCACGTTCCTCACCTCACTTCCTTTTTTGAATGAACGGTTTTTGGGTTTACCTGTCCTGTTTTGACTCAATGGAATGTCAGCTTTTGCACAATTTCACTGTTTGATCACCACTTTCTTAGACGGCTGTCAGATGCGACGGCGCAAGACTGTTCCCTGTCTCCATCTCCCTCGTTCTCATTATTCTTGTGAACGAACCGCCGTCGGTTTTGAAAAGAAATCTGCAATTCTCCTACTATCATTATACCATTTTGACAAATTTTCTTTAACCTAAAACGGGAGTACGAAAGAGCACTCCTGGCGCGAGCTCATTTTGCCCCACTTAATCTTCGGCTACACCCTTAACAGCTCGCGCAATCGCCATCCGATACATTTCCGCTTGGACGAGCGCGCTGTTGGCGTGTACGTAGAGCTTTTTCAGATAGGCAATCTGTTCGGCAAAGAGTATTGCACGGGAAGACTTGTTCACCAGCACACCGATAGCGGTAAGCGTATCCTCGTGCCCGAAAGGTAAAAGTGCGCGGATGTGGTTTTCCCTCAGGAAGTTTTGCGCGGACTTAAGTAACCGCGCTTCTTCATTAGAGAATCTCTCCAATCGGTAAGGCAACTCATCGACAACAAGTATCTCCTGCCGCATTCTCAGAAATTGAGCAAGTTCCCCATGAGCTGCAATGTTCACTCCGCCTTTATTATCCCGGAAATCTTGATCCGGGCTGCTTCTCTGAAGAATGTACCCGTCATACTCAGGCAGTACTCGCGCGAGCTCTGAGCGGATTTTCTCCACAAGGTCATTGAAATGCACTGATGATTGGGCGACTAACTGCAGTCTTTGCAAAGAATCAGACTGTTCCTTTTCGCGGCTGACAAAAATCCGATCTACGAAGGAGTAGATCAGCCTGCGAAGGGGCTCCGCGGTAAAACCGACAATCAAAATAGCGATAAAGATTTTGACTCCCTCGGTAAGAATGGCGTACTGGGTCAACTGTTGTAAGACAACAATAAGATATGCATAAGTGATAAAGAGAATAGCGAAGGAGAAAAACTGGACAATCCCCTTGCGTATTACAAACTGGATATTAAAAAAACGGTAACGGGTGATCGCATACGATATAAATGAAGCAAAAACAAGTGCCGTGAGACTGTCAAATCTTGCCAGCCACAATACATGGTGGAGAGGTGAAGCAAAATCAATGATAATAATAATAAATATTGGGGCGGCAAAGCCAAGTAATACGTAATTTAACTGCATTCGCTCGAGTCCCGAGGCCTGGTGTCGCATCTGCACTAAATGACTAACCGCCCAAATCAAGATGCATGAGCTTGGAATAGCATAAAGAAGAAAGTATTTTCCATCCGCGATTTCAAAACCGCGAGGCGTGGTGAGCACTTGCATTGCAATCACCAGATTAGGAATAAGCGCAAGAAAAAATAAAACTACAGAGTATATAATAATCGCAAATTTTACCACGGGTTTAAGTATCAGTTTGGCATATGCCGCAGCCCAAAAGAATATTCCGCCGATAAGCAACGCGCCGACCGAATACGTTAGATTCACATATGGATACCGAGGGAATTGATAGTATATATAATTAACAAAAACCCAAAACGCTATAAGGAATACCAGATAAGCAAACTTTTTTTGGATATCATTTCTTGCCTTTCTGAGCACGACAGCTCCTAGGACAAGATTGAATACTCCGGCAATCAAAATAAGGATATTCATAATAGTTATTTCATAATCCTCTCAATCGCCATCCGATACATTTCTGCCTGCGTGAATGCGTTGTTCGAAATTGCATGAAGCTTCTTGATAAACGCGATCTGTTCACTGTAGAGCACACTTCTTGGAGATTTTCCTATAAGCAGGAAAATAATGGAGACCCGGCCTTCTTGGTCCAAAGGTAACACCGCCTTAATTTTATGCTGGGCTAGAAACGATTGGGATTCGCGCAAAGCCCGAACTTCGTCCTCGTCGTACCTATCGAGTTTATAAGGAATCTCGTCGGTCACCAAGAGTTCAGTGTGCTGTTTTAAGAAAGTTATCAATACATGATCAGATGGAATTTTCACATTCATTTTTCCTTTGGCGGTAAATTCATTGTTTTCTCTTTTTAATACCGCAACATCAAAATCGTTAAACACATGCGAAAGCTCGCTTCGGGTTTTCTCAATAATCTCATCCACGTGCGACGCCGAGCGAGCCAATAACTGCATCCGACTCAGCGCTTCATCCTGCTCCCGCTCCTTGCCGGCGAAGATTCGATCAATCCATCGATAAATAAATCTCCGTAGAGGTTCGGCGGTCACGCCAACCACCAGCACGGCAATAATAAGAAGCGTTTCACTTGAAATATCAAGAGAACCCCTGACATTGCGTTGAAAGAAAAGTATGAGATAGATATAGACGCTGAAAAGCAGGGCAAAAGTTACAAACTGGACAAACCCTTTTCGTATCGCAATACGAATATCCATGAGACGATAGCGAACGATACCATAACTCATTAATATAGCCATAATGACCGTGGCTAGGGGCCCATAGGGGGAAACAACAGCATAGTGTGATTCAATCCCCTTAGTTACAAAAGCGGGGTACAATAAATTTGCGTAAAGCCCGGCAGCGGCAGCGACACTGAATCCAGCAAATACCCAAACTACTTTCAAACGCTCAATTCCACTCGATTTCAGCATTCGAACAAAGAGGATAGCTAAACCAACTAGAATAAATAATAGAATATATGCTGCATATGGATAATATAATCTCCCATATATATTATCGTTTATTTGCTGCCGAGGAAGTATAATAAGTTTGGATGAAATTAAGCTTGTGTAGCTTACTATGAAAAAGAACCCGGAAACCAATAACAACGAATACTTAGTAAAAGGATGGATAGTGATCTTTTTTGGAAAGTAAAAACTGAAGAATAGGAAGGAAGATGCAATGATCGCCGCAAATGCAAAAGTAAAATACGTCCAAATAAGCGCCGGGTAATAATCTTTTAAGTTTCCCGAGAACCAATTAGATAATACCCACCCTGAGATAGAAAAACACAGTATAAAAAATAACTGATTTACTCGCTCTCTGGGACGATGTAATAATACAACCAGACCCAGTATAAAATTGGAAATTGCAACAAGTAATGTAATAACGAAAAAAGTGTCCATATTAAGCAATGTATTATCCAGTTATTTCGTAATCCTCTCAATCGCCTGCTTATAGGCTAAAGCGCTGGTGAAAGAAAGTGTGGCCTGCTGACCAAAGTTTTTTAGAAACTTGATTGAATCTGCGGTAAAAGTCGGAGAGCTTTTTGTATCCGGGAAAACATAGGCCCCGAGAAATTCATCACCTGATCCAAGTGGCATTGCTAGGGCAATTCCTTTTGCCTTGAGACTTTCTAGAATGGTACCCAACCCTTCTTCGCCTTCTTCTATTCGATAAGGTAATTCCTCTGTGATAAGGATTGTTCCTTTTGATAATTCATGACTGAGTGCGTCGTTAGAGGGAATAGTGAGATCGCCTTTCGGGTAACTTGTAAGTTGATTCTTCTGTGGGTCAAAAAGAAGAAAGGAGGTCGAACATCCAAGCACTTTATTGAGCTCTGCTGAAACTTTCTCGACAAGCGACCGGAACTGCATTGTAGAACGTGAAATCAGCTCGAGGCGCTGGAGAGCTTCTTTATCCGCACGTTCTTTGCTCGCAAATAGTTTATCGATAAACCTATAAATAAAGCGCCGTAATGGCTCGATGGTAATAACAATCAAAAGGACGGCGATGAGAACCGTGTTGCCCTCCGAGAAATCCAGCGAATCCTTCGCTGCTTTCTGTAAAAAGAGAATGATGTAAGTATAAATGCCGAAAAGGGTGCCGAAAGTGAGAAACTGGACAAGTCCTTTACGAATAATTATTCTGATGTCGAGGAAACGGTAACGTAGTATTGCGTAAAAGCTACATAGTGCAAATGTTAACGTTGATATGTTCGCAATCCCAAAGTAATAAGTTTCATGCCGATTGTAAGCAAAGAAGACGCTCGCACTCAACCCTACCACAACAGAGAAAGTGTAACTAAATAGAACATATTTGAGCTGCAGCTTTTGGATACCTTTTAATATTCTGTATTTTAGCAACAGAGCACCTAATGAGATTGGAATAAAATAAATGGTTAATATCCCAAGATAAATGAAATATTGAGAATAATTGTATATTAGGTTGTCCCCATCATAAAAAAATATTTTTCCAAAAAAAGTTAATGCAACGACAAAAAGAATAGGAAAAAGGAGAAGTAGCTCTTTCGTCAGAGTAAGCTTTTTACTTTCACGAGGGAAATGTAAGGAAAAAATAGCAACAAAATACGAAATCATTGCAGCAGCGGCGAAGTCCATTTTTGAAAAAATGAGATTCAGATTTGGACTTTGCCGTAACGAAGAAGTTTCGAGTGCCCCAGATATTACCCAAATGGTCCCAAAAATGAGAAAACCAACAAACCGGCGATAGGTTTTATGTTTTTTCCTACTCCTCAAGGTCACAAAAGTCAGTAACAAATAGGCAGCTGCTGTTAGAACTATCAAGAAAAAGATGATATCCATATTGTTTGTTTCAACAATTAAAGATGAGTTTAGTTACTTCTCATCCCCCTCCATATACTTCTTAATCACCTTATCCCTCAAATAATCCGCCTTCGTGGTCCTATACTGCTTAGCTTTCAATTTAAGGAAGCGCTCGATCTGAGGAGTAATGCGCAAGGTAAACTTGATTGTCGGGAGATCTTTGCTTTCTCCTGTCTCAATGCGGTGCAGGAAATCACTGAGAATCGCGGGCAAATCAGGCTCTTCATAGACTTGGATTTTGACCGAGTCGGGAATCTTGCTGTTGGTAAAATAGCCCATGACACTCTTCGCCCCGGAATGCTTTTCATAGAGATAAAGGATTGGCTTTTTCTGGGCGATGGCGTAGGCGAGGAGGTAACCGACCTCGGAATCCTGGACGGACGCCTCGATGATGATACCGTCCATCTTGTCGAGAACGTTTTCTCCGGCATCGCTCATGCGCTCTATCTCGCTTTTCGTGAGGTCTTCTTTGCCTTCATGGTCGTGGTTGGTGATGACCATAACGCCCGAATCTTTGAGCACGTCAACGATTTTAGCGTACAGCCGCTTGAGGTAATCCCTGTGGTTATAGGTTGTGTGGACAAAGATTCTCATACGTTTGCTTTGATGCGTTCTCCGGCAACATCCCGATAGAGAAGCTTGCGGAACTCCTCTCGTTCGCGAGTCTTTCCGAGTACCCACATGCATTTCGTCAGAGCGGCTTCGTAGGTCATGTCGTTGATAAGAATATATTCTTCATTCGCGCGAGTACTCTTGAGAGCGAACAGATTGTGGCAGACCACTGGTATTCCTTTTTCCTGAGCAAGCCTGAGATACGGGATAAATGACTGCGGGTAGGGCAACGTACTATATGAACGCAACATGAGCGCGCGACAGCCGGAAGCGATCATCCGCGCTATCTGCTCGGCATGGGACGCCGGCTGGATTCGCATCGTGCATACATGGTCGTCAAGTGCGGCGTCAACTTTCAGTTTCCCTTTCCCACGCTCTCGGACATGTCCGAAAAGCTTGATGCCAAAGTCGACTTTGCCAAGAAGACCTTCTCCAATCGGCTCAAAAAAGTTCTGGCCCGGCCCGATGCTCTTGATTGTCTGGTTAGCACGCATCACTCTGTTGCCGTGCATGATGACGACTTCGCCGAGGTTCATGGTCGCGACTTGCAAAGCGTTGATAAGATTCGCGCGCACGCCAAGGTTGCGATAATCGCTTACGAGCCCCTCTGAGTCAGCGGGGCTTTGCATTTCTTTCGCCAGCGGAGAGGTCGTGAGTACGACAGGCTTACCGAGATTGTGCAGCATGAAAGAAAGCATGGCGCCGGTGTAGACAATCGTATCTATGCCGTGGGTTACGACGACGCCGTCAACACTCGGATAGAGTTCGCCGATTTTCTTTGCCAACGCGCTCCAAAGCGCCGGAGTAACCTCGGAAGCAGGGCCGCCAAACACAAAGACGGGCTCGATATCGGCAAGTATGCCAAGCTCGGGCAATTCTTTGAGCCATGCGGTAATTTCCTCTTTTTTTGTTACCTCAAAAATGCGTCCATCCCCCGTTTGGATTCCTGACCCCCCAAAGAATAGTAATGCGATTTTTGAACGGCTCTTGGCCATATGTTCAAAATATGGGGCTTTTTAAAGGAAACTGGAGTAAGTAACAGGTTTTCCACAGCCGTCGCTGACTACCGTGACGGCGCATAAATCTTAGTAGACGGCGCGGTAGATGTCAAGCACGAATGAAAAAGGGATGATGCCCCTTTCCGTTCTATTGCTTGCTGACGCACCTTTGGCAGATGAATTGACATTCTATTTCCGGTGCGGTATAGTATCCAAGCCATAATTTTATGCTAACCTCTGAAGAAACAAAACAACTCGTACAGGTATTTTCAGAAGTCTTTGCAACCAAAGAAGATATTAGTGTACTTGAGGAAAAAATGGAAGAAAACGCCTCCTCTATACTTACAGCCGTAGATGCTTATTCAAAGAAAGCAGATAAATTCTTCCAAGAGCTTCTTGTGTTGGCACATCGGGTCGATCGTCATGAAAAGTGGATCCATCAGATAGCTGAAAAGCTCGGAGTAAAGCTCGAGTACTAATCAATTCGGTAATAACCCATCACTCCAAAAAATAATTTCGGTGAGTTCTTGCAATTTTTCTAATGGGGTCAAACAAAAAAGTCTCTCACCATCTTGAGCGAGCCCCGCGGCCGCGGGGCGAACGAAGGATCCCGCGGATATACGGAATACCGAATGCTGCTACCGGATTCTTCGTCGTGCCACTATAGCGGGACTCCTCAGAATGGGTTAAGTTTTTATTCCTTTCCCTCCTCAATGATTCCCCAAATACAACGGGGGAGAAAACTGCTTCTCCCCGCGTAAGACAAAGATACTGATAGTGTATTGTGTTTTGGGAAAACCTAAGGAGATAGAACTGAAATCCTCCGTCCACTACGCTTTACTGCACGCTTTACTTCGAGTGCGCATTAGGGTCTTGTGAACCACACTGCGTTACCAATCCAGGATTGATTCGCGCAAAACCCGTTATATACCGACATGAAGCCGCCAAGATAAGCAGCTAGTGCGCCGGTGATTGCGCCGATGCCAGGGAGATAATACGCGCCTCCGCTGCCTACTACGCCTAGCATGGTGACAATCCTCCACCCATCCGCGCCCCAGTAGCAGCACTTACGGCCCCACCAGAACCACCAGCAGGCGGATCCGGCTGCCATTGACTGGCCAGACCGTATTTCCTTGTTGGCAACCTGGATACCCTGGTTCAGCTCGCTGGCGATTTTCATCTCGTCGCTGGTGAGCTGGTTGGCGTTCAGGAATCCCTGGAAGTCGATGGAGTACAATCCGTCTTTGCTCCGGGAGACATATGGATCCATCTTGGCAATTGTGGTCTCGTAGAGCCGGCCTTTCGTTTCCAGCGTATCGAGACCGATGTTGGTCTGTTGGGAAATTTCCGGTTTTGGTGCGTTGATCCGCGTCTTGCTCATGCAACCAATAACGGCGGCTGCGATGATGATAGACACGACGAGTGTTCCAATTAGCCTTTTTTGCACTGTGAAATCCTTTCTACTTGTGCGTTTCTGTTCAGGGTTGTGCTGTTGGTTGATCCCTGAGCAGTACTTCAACCGGTTGACAATGCGCTCATGCGCTACTTACATAGGATTTTCGCCATAGGCATAATCTCCTTTCAGGTTTGAAATGAGCGGTTTTTTACTATTTGCTGCCCTCCAATTTCAACCTATTCGCTTTTTTAACTAATGTCAATAGTGCCCGAGACGTTTATAAAGACCGCCACCCTGAGCTTGACTCCCCGGCCTCGCTCCGCGAAGCGGGGCGGGCAGGGTCCCGAAGTATTACAACGGGACTTCGGGTCCCTCCTGAGGCGGGCAGGCAAGCCCGGAGTGGTGTGATAATAAGGTTAAGCCTTTGGTACGCCCGGAGGACTCTATTTCTTTACAAACTTTATCACCACAATCTCAGGATGGTTGCCCGTGCGCATGGGAGGACCCCAGGTGCCGACGCCGTCAGAAGTGTAGAGTGAAAAGTTGCCGTCAGTATGCAGGCCGTAATCATCGCCCTGATATACTTTGTGGGTAATATAATTGAACGGCCACATCTGGCCGAGGTGCGTGTGGCCCGAGAGCATGAGATTTGCACCGGCGTCTTTGAATAATTTCACTAAAGCGACTTTCGGCTCGTGGTAGAGCACGATGCTCGGTTTGGTCCTGTCTATCAGACCGGCTAATGTAGCAAAATCTTTCTTCTCCCCTACCTGAGGATAATTCACGCCCAAAATCTGCATACCATTAACATCAACCACTTTATCACTCAATAGTTTTGCTTTAGTTTCCCTGACCGCAGCTAGAGACTTGTTCAAACTGACATAGGTCTCGTGGTTTCCGGTGATGTAATAGACTCCCAACTGCGCCTGAAGGTCGTTAATCGGCGACGCGAGATGGTTCAGTTTCTGACCGGCTCCGTCAAAGAGGTCGCCGGTGATGAACACGATGTCCGGCTTGGCCTTGTTGGTCAACTTTATTACCTTGTCCATGAACCCGTAACGATGAATGGGCCCGAGATGGATATCGGAAAGCTGGACTGCGGTCACCCCCTGCCAGGAGGAGGGAAGGTCTTTTATCGCAACCGTTATATTTTTAATTCGTGGATTCTGCGCATTCCATAATCCGTACACGGAATACGCCAGGGCGATACACAAAAAGACTACCGCGGTGCCGGCAACCGGAAAATGTCCCTTGAGCACTTTGTCGATCAATAAAATTATCCACACACCTACGGTAGCTAAAGCGAAGTACCACGCTATTCCCAGCCAGGCTGATGAGAGCAAATAGAGTTTTTCTGTGAGGAAGCTTTCCTTCCAATGCACGAGCACCGTGGAGATGATAAAGCTCACCGAGAGGATCGCCATGACGATGCCCAACACCTTCCTGGCCTGGCTGCCGTCAATACTAAAAAAATGAACCCAGGAATAATACAGGCCTGCGTGCCCGCAGAAAATAATTAGCGCTGCGATGAGGATAAAGAGTACCACAAGCATCTTCATAAAATAATATTCTTTTCTACATCCTCATCGCCGGGGCCATCGGCCGCATCGGCTTGGGCGACTGAGGAAGTTCTTCAATCATCGGCGCCACGAACTGGCTGTTATAGAGCGAGGCGTA
Source organism: bacterium (assembly GCA_021815445.1). GTDB lineage: Bacteria > Patescibacteriota > Patescibacteriia > UBA10025 > UBA10025 > JAKAGM01. Next base: position 427,866 of record JAKAGM010000001.1, read on the forward strand.
AAAGGCGTTCTTGGCGAGGAGCTCCTCATGCTTGCCCTGCTCGACGATATTACCGTCGCGCATCACAAGGATAAGATCGGCATGCCGTATAGTGGAGAGCCTGTGCGCGATAACAAAGCTTGTTTTGCCCTTCATCAGCCGCTCCATTGCTTGTTGAATCAGCACTTCCGTGCGGGTATCGACTGAGCTTGTCGCCTCGTCGAGGATAAGCATCGGAGTCTTAATAAGCATGGCGCGCGCAATAGTTAATAGCTGTTTCTCGCCTTGAGAGATATTGTTTGCCTCCTCGTCGAGCACCATGTCGTACCCGTGTGGCAGTGAATGGACAAAGTGGTCCACATGCGCCGCCTGTGCCGCTTCGGTAATTTCAGCATCAGTGGCGCCGGGTTTGCCGTAGGCCAGGTTTTCGCGGATGGTGCCATTGAATAACCATGTGTCCTGGAGCACCATGCCGAACAGTCTTCGAACATCCGCGCGTGTCATAGAATGAATATCCACACCGTCGACCCGGATTGAACCGCTGTTGATGTCATAGAACCGCATCAGTAAATTGACCATCGTGGTTTTGCCCGCGCCCGTCGGCCCGACGATTGCGATGCGCTGGCCGGGCTTTATGGAGGCGGTGAAATCGTTGATGATGATTTTCTCGGGCGTGTATCCGAAATGCACATGGTCGAATTCGACTGCGCCGTGGACTTGCTTCAGCTTTTTGGAATCAGCGGCGTCCGGTATCTCCTCGCTCTCGGCAAGGAACTCAAACACGCGTTCAGCTGCCGCCGCAGTTGATTGCATGACATTGGCGATGTTGGCCGTCTGGATGATCGGCTGGTTAAACTGGTTCACATACTGCATGAACGCCTGGATATCGCCGATGTTGAGGCGGCCATGAATAGCGAGGATGCCGCCGAGGACGGCAACGCCGACATATCCGAGGTTGCCGACAAAGTTAATAATCGGGAAAAGGAGGCCCGAGAGGAACTGCGATTTCCACGCGCTCCCGTACAGCTCGGTGTTATGTTTGGTGAAAATTTCAATCGAGCGGGCTTGGCCGTTAAACACTTTCATCACGCTGTGGCCGCCGTACATCTCCTCGATGTGCCCGTTGAGATGGCCGAGCGTGTCCTGCTGGAGTTTGAAATACCTTTGGGAACGCTTGACGACGAACCCTATCAGGCCGAAGCTCAGGGGCAGGGTCACGAGCGCGACGAGCGTCAAATGCCAGCTGATGGAAATCATCATGGCAAGGATGCCGATAATCATGGTGACAGACGTGATGATCTGCGTGAGAGACTGGTTCAACGTCTGGCTCACCGTGTCAACGTCGTTCGTGATGCGGCTCAAGACTTCGCCGTGCGTCGTCCTGTCGAAATAGCGGAGCGGCATCCGGCCGATCTTCGTGGAGATATCCTGCCGGAACTTGTACGTAATCTTTTGGCTGACATTGGTCATGATCCAGCTCTGGATGTAGCTGAAGATCGCGCTCAGGCCAAAGAGCACCATCAGCTCTATGGCGATAGTGATAAGTTTCTGGTAATCGAAGGACGGCCGAGTCGACAGGTCAAGGTTGGCAATGTCATTGCGCACGACAGCCGGGATTTTATCAGCTATGGCCGACGGCAGATTCTTTATCAGGGCGGCGCCCTTCGTGCCGGCGGGAAGTTTCGTGCCGGGAGGCAGCTTGGCCGTGAGCTGGTCATACGCCGTCCGGTGGATGAAATCATTGACCACCTGGTTCGTCATTTTGCCCAAGATTTTCGGACTGGCGATGGCGAATATAGTGCTCGCAATAGTGAAGAAAGCGACAACAGCGAGCGACCGCCAAAACGGCTTGATGTAACCTCCGAGTTGCCGCATCGTTTTTTTAAAGTTTTTCGGCTTCTGGGCAATACCCATCATGCCCATCGGATTGCCGCGGCCCATCGGCCCGACGCGCGGAGGATCTGCCGGAGAATTCCCGGTTTGTCCTGTTGGAATTGCGGGTCTGCGGGCCGTCATAGTGAAACCTCCCCTGTTACTTGTTTTGGAACACGTCCCGGATGGCTCCGTAATTCTTCCTCTGAAAGCTGTGACGAGGCGATTTCGCGGTACACGGTGCAGGTCTTCATTAGCTCATTGTGCGTCCCCTGCCCCACGACCCGGCCCTCATCGAGTACGACAATTTTGTCAGCGTTCATGATAGTGCTGATCCTTTGCGCGACAATCAAGACCGTCTTGTCCTTTGTCGCGTGTGAAAGCGCCTGGCGCAGTTTCGCGTCAGTGGTAAAGTCCAGCGCTGAAAAACTGTCGTCAAATATGTAAATCAGCGGCTTGCGGATGATGGCGCGGGCGATGGACAGCCTCTGCTTTTGTCCGCCTGAGACGTTCGTGCCGCCCTGGGAAATTTCTCCCTGGTACCCGCCTTTGAGTTTCTCCACGAAATCTTTCGCCTGGGCAAGCTCGGCGGCATTACGAACCTCATTTTCTGAAGCGTTCGGCACGCCGTATTTCAAATTACTTTCTACGGTGCCGGAGAACAATATCCCCCGTTGCGGGACATAGCCGATTTTCGAGTACACGTCCTCCATCCTCATTGAACGGATATCCACACCGTCAATCTTTACCGCGCCTTTGGTCACGTCGTAGAACCGCGGTATCAGGTTGATGAGCGTAGACTTGCCGCTCCCCGTGCTCCCGACAAACGCCGTCGTCTGTCCGGGCAATGCAGTAAAAGAAATATCATGCAGGACCGGCACGTCGGCGCCTTCATAGGTGTACGTCACATGGTCAAACTCCACTTTCCCGCCGTGAACTGTATTGGCATCAACAGGATGTTCGGGATCCTTCACCGTCGCCTCTGTCGCGATCACCTTGCCGATGCGGTCAGCCGACACCGACGCTCTCGGCACGAGAATGAATACTATCGTAATCAAAAGGAACGCAAATATGGCCTGCATCGCATACTGCATGAACGCAATCATCTGGCCGATCTGCAAATTCCCCATATCAACAAGATGCGCGCCGTACCACACGACGGCGAGCGTGGTAAAGTTCATAATTAGCAGCATAATCGGCTGCATAATCACCAACAGCCGGTTCACAAACAGATTGACTTTCGTGAGCTCGACGTTTGCGCTGTCAAACTTTTGCTCTTCCACCGGCTCGCGATTGAATGCGCGTATCACGCGGAGACCGGTAAGTATTTCGCGGCTGACTAGGTTGAGCCGGTCGACGAGCTTCTGGAGCTTTTTAAACTTCGGGATGGCAATGGCGAACAAGACAGCGATAATGGCAATAAGTATGCCGACGGCGAGGCCCATTATCCACGTCATCGACGGGGCATTCTGGTACGCTTTGATAATGGCCCACACGCCCATAAACGGCGCCATCAACGCCATACGCAACAGCATCGTCAATACCATCTGTATTTGCTGGACGTCATTCGTGGAGCGGGTGATGAGCGACGCGGTAGAGAACTTGTTGAACTCATTGAGCGAAAAACTCTCCACCTTGGCAAATGTTGCCGCGCGAATGTCGCGCGAAAAGCCGGCCGCTATCCGTGACGCGAACCAGCCGACGACGACGCTCGCCCCCGCAGCGCCAAGCGCGACAAAAAGCATCTTCCACCCTGTGCTCCACACTACCGACAGGTCCTGCGCGACAATGCCTTTGTTAATGATAGTAGCCATGTAGTCGGGCAATGCCAACGTGGCCGCGACCATGGCGTATACCATGACGAGCAAAAAGAAAAACTGCCAGAGATACGGTTTAAAATATGGGAGAATCTTTTTCACGCTCTATATATAGTATGTTAGAAGCCGAGGTCTTCATTGACCAGGATCATCCTGACCTTCCGGCCCATCCTTGTGTTTTCGCGTTTGAAAATGAGAATCTTGGAAACCATCGTGTGGACTTTTGATGCCGCCATCATCCTCGCATCTTCGAGCGGCACGACGTGCTTTTCGAGCCGGTCAAAAGTGTCCGCGAGCGTCGGCACGATTTTTTTCGTGCTGACGACGAAAATCAGGTTCGGCGAGGTAAAGTCTATATGCGACAGTTGGCTTCCTGTATTTGAGGCGATGATAAACTCCCCTGTCTGGGAGAGCGCGTGGACACTGCCGAGATAAAAGTCGGACAGCTTTGCTTGCCTGGTGAGCGCCTTCTTTTTTACAGGGTCTGTTTCGGCGAGTATCGGCCCTTTCAGGTTGTCCCAGCCGTGCTTGCCCGCTTTGAGGTAATCAATAAAGCCGATCTGCTCGAGAGTGCGCGAAGCGCCGTTCATCACCGAAGCTCCGGCGGGGATAAACTCTTTTATCTTGTTCAGCGCCTCAGCGCCATGCTCGACCACAATAGCTTCAACGCCGTTGGCTTTCAGCGCCTCGACGGTCTTCGCAACGGTTTCCGGTGTAGCAAGTTTGTTGTAGTCCATGTGCCAGTATTGCTACGTTACTTTTTTACCGACTTTGCAACTTTTCTGATGGCGGCCAGCCGCTGCATCATGTGCTGTTCAAACTTGGCGAGGTGCTCGAGCTTTGCGAATGCCAGCATGCCGAAGCCCATGGAGAAAACAAGGAGCTTTTCCTTTTTCTTGAGCTTCATCGCAATCCTCGCCTCAGCGGGTATCACGACCTGCCCTTTCTCGCCGAGCGTCGTAGTCCCATAAAATGCGGGGTTTGTGTGTGGGTTCATAGGTGTTTCCTACTTGTAAGAAATGTATAATATTGGGAGTATAGCAAAAGACGGGGAGATGTCAAGATAGGCAGCTCGGGCAGACCGGACTGTGTTGATATTTGAGGCTATCCAATAGGAAAAAGGCTTCTTTAAAGAGCTTGCGACTAAGACTAGAAAAGAGTTCTTATCCCTATTTACACTCCGTAGGCGGTAATAAAAAAAATTACTTGATTTGGACCCTTATCAAGTACAAATGGACTAACACCGGTGAAGACTGCTATTGCCAGTACTTCTTGTTTACTGATAGTTCCTTTTTCCATTCGTCGCCAATCCAGCTGAGAAAAACAGAGGGCTGTTTATAAGTTCCCGAGAAAACGCCGGTATGCATTAGGTAGCACTGTTTTCGAGCCCTCGTGAGAGCCACAATAAACCTGCAAATCTCAAGATCTTCAATATTTCTAGCATCTTTTGGAAATTCATTAGCATGTAGTCCAACAATAAACACATGCTGTGCCGAAAGACCTTTGCTGCCTTCAAATGATGTAAGCTTGATTGTAGGCTGACTCGAAGGGGACAACTGTACTGGATGCTCGGGTGTATCTACTTTCTCCCATTTTTCAACCTCTGATACAATATCTTCTCGGTAATCCGCTGGAATGATGCTGTACAAGGATGTATTACTCACTCCAGACTTTATTACTACTTCATCGGCCCATGTCGGTCTCTCTGCCTCAATCATTATGCGCCAACCTAGATTTGATTTGATATTTTGCTTAATGATGCTGATCCCCTCTTCTCTTTCAATTCGCGCTGTCTCGGCTTTATCTTCCATTTCAATAATGAAGCCACTCTCTTCGAGGAAGTGACGAATCTGTCTAAGGTACTGCCGGGAACCAATTACAAGTACCGTTGGAAATTCCTCACTCTTCGACTCTTCAATCTCATCTTTTGGAATTTTTCTGACCTGCTGAGCAATGTATCTACCAAAATAGTTCACCCTCTCAGATTGTGCGGAGACTGTAACAACGTTCACGAAAGGGTACTTTTTACTATCAACTGCTTTTAGTGGTGGATAGAAGCGATAAGGCTTTGTTATTCTGCCCTGTAGCCAGCCATTCTTGGATGCGTGGTTAACGATGTTTTCAACTGCACCAACAATTGGTTGAGGACATCGAAGGCAAAAAGGTAAAGTCCAAAATTCATACTCACCACTTTGTTGAAGCTGTCGAATAAAGTCGAACTTAGCTCCACGTATTTTTGCATACAGTGCCTGATCGTCATCGCCAGCGATTACTATTGCACTTGTGCTGGCAAATAGCTTGATAAATTCAGCCTCCAGACGGTTAAAGTCTTGATATTCATCCACAATCAATGGAGTATATGACTCAAGCTTATCTCTACCGGCAAGTAGCTGATGATAGACACGATAAACTGAATCATCAAACTCCACGGCGTCGTAGTAGTTTGATCGCAGCCAGTAGAACCTGGTTTCGTCACCATCCTGCAGGTCTCTCATGAGTTTAACAAAGTGTGGGGTTTCACCACCCTTAATCAGCTCCCAGTCTCTCTTAACCAAATGAGCCAATTTGGGAAAGTAGTAGAACTGATCAGACAGCCCAGCTCGAAACCCAGGACTCTTCCGAAGTAGGTGGTAGCAGTACCCATGAAATGTAAAAACATGCGAAAGGTGCGAAAGCTTCTTGTCTAAGTCATCCTTAAGGTTGTTGATGAAAGTTATTACAAGTCGAGACCCTGAGTTCTTGTTAGCTTTTTCAAGTAGCCCTTTAAATAGGTATGTTTTACCTGTACCCGGACCAGCAACAATCAGCTTCTTTGGATGATCGGACTTGATTATTGACTCAGTAGCCTGTCTTAACTCTTGTTCTAAGTCAATGTAGTTCATAACCTGAGTGTACCACTAGCCACAAAAACTTGCAGGCACAACTGGTAATAAAAAGTCCGCCAACCATTTGTTGGTGTGGAGCTGTCTTCAAGCAGAAGGCTGAGCTGAATAGGATTTGTCAATAGCCGGAGTCGAATAGCTGGTGCACTTTACAGGACTTGAACCCTACTTTCCTAACTCTTCCCCTGCGGTTTCTCCTGCGACAAAAACTGCTGGATATCCTTGAGCGTCCCCATGAACTGCGCGGGGAAGATGATGGTCGAGTTTTTTTCTACGCTGATTTCGGCCATCGTCTGGAGATTCCTCAGTTGGAGGGCTATCGGGTGCGCCTGCATCACGTCGGCTGTCTCGGCGAGCTTTTGGGACGAGAGGAACTCGCCTTCCGCCGCGATAATCTTTGCCCGCTTTTCGCGCTCGGCCTCGGCTTGCTTGGCCATGGCCCTCTGCATGCCTTCGGGGAGCTGGATGTCCTTGATCTCCACGACCGACACCTTGATCCCCCACGCTTCCGTGTGGGTGTCGAGGACTTTGGCTATTTCGCTGTTGATCGATTCGCGCTCGGTGAGGATTTCGTCCAGCTGGAACTTGCCGACGATGTTGCGGATGGAGGTCTGGGCTATCTGGTTGATGGCGCTCATCACGTCCTCGATGGCCACGATGCTTTTCACGGCGTCTACCACTTTATAGTACGCGACGGCTGAAACGTCCACGGAGACATTGTCTTTGGTGATGATTTTCTGCGGAGGGATGGGCAGGGTGATCGTGCGCAGGTCCACTTTCCGGAGAAGCTCGATGTAGGGAATGATGAGGTTGAGGCCGGGCGAGCGCAGGCCGATGACGCGTCCGAAACGGAACCGCACGCCCATCTGGTATTGTTGGACGACGCGCATGCCGGGGAAGACGATGAAGACGAGGATGGCGATGAGGATGTAGAGGTAGGTCATAGGATTTTTGGGATGTTATAAATGGGTGAAAGTACTGTTACAGTCGCGCGATTTGGGGGATTTGTCAAGGGAAAATCGCATCACCCACCCCATTCTACCGCAGGCACGGCGGCTCGCCTCGCTAAGCCTACGGCGAAGCGGGCCTGCGGTGGGGTTCGGGGGCGAATATGTTGTACCACATTTCGAGCGCGGGCCGCCGTGCCCACGGTCGAAATGTTGGTGCCCGCGGTCGATTCGTTTTTGGGCGATCGCGGGATATGAACAAACAACCCTTGACGTGGCTCGTCTTTTTTGCAATAATTATGCCTGCTGGATATGGGTACCGTTGATGTACTCATTTGCCGATGTGTTCACCTTACAGGAGGCAATACCATGGACAAAGACAATTCCCCACCAGCAGTCGATCCTTCCACCATTTCGCCTGAGCTGGCCGAAGTTCTGGCCCATCACGGGTCATCGGCGCTCCCAAGCAAAGGGAATCTTCCCCCGGCGAAAGGATCAACCCTTCGCATCCAGTTCGACGAACGCCACAAGGGTGATTCCTGCAAGCTGCTCTAAGGCCATCTGCCAAACGAGCGCTTGCGCGAGCCAAAGATCATGTGATCTGCGGCTCTCTTTTTATATGTAAATTATCCTATTATTTTTAATAATTCAACATAGATGAATTTGATCGCCCGCTTTTACAACAACCGATTGATTTTTTTACCATCAACAAATTGATACGGAGCCATGTGGTATTTGGCGGGCAATTCGGATTTGATAGGGTTAAATGTAATGTATTCAATAACGGTGCGGAGATATCCATCATTGTCCACGATGCGGGCGTAAAAACGGGGTTGGAGGATGGAATACGGGATATCATATTTCACGCGTATTTGTTTTGCGAAATACGATTTTACCGTATACATGAATTGGGAAATGGTGTAACCGGCATCCCCCACCGCGGACACGGAGATCCGCGGTGGCGATTGGGGGCGAATACATTTACCCCCATCCCGAGCGCGGCTCTCTGCGGCCGCGCTCGCATATGTATTTTGTTTCACCAATACATGCACATGGTCCGGCATGATTTGGTACGCCAAAATGTCGAACCGTTTTAACCGGCCCGCGTTGACCATTATTCTCCCCAAAATTTCCGCATATTCGGTATCCTCGAATAACAACAAATCCACACGCGTACGAAACGTGACAAAATACGGATATTCATATTGATGGATGCGCCGTTGGGTCATAATAAACAAAACCCCCGTTCCAATCGAACGAGAAGGTGAATATACGCATTCTACTCCAATTTCGAAGAAAAATCAACAAAAAAATACCGCCGGGCTCCCAGTTCGGCGGTTTGAAATCGCGAATGAACATCTCTTACTTCTTCTTTTTCCCTTGAGGGCCCTTGAGACTGGCGAGTCCTACGAGAAATTGTTTCTTTGTCCCTTTGGCTATGTTGATCGTCTGGGTCCCGGGCCCCCACGCGACTGCGATCAAATCAGGATTGTAGATCCTGACGTCCCGGTAGGTCATACCCGTCCACTTGGCAACGAGGACAGCCGGTAAACTGTTCGTCACCCGAACCGTGACGGTGTCCTTTTCCACCCGCTCCCAATAGGGGCGCGTTTCGAGGACGACGCCGTACTTGCCGGGATCATCGAAGATAAGCTTGGCGGCAAGGACGCGGGGCACATAGTCCTCGGTCTCCTGGGGGAGCCAAAGTTGAAAATAGTCTTTGACGCCCTGGAATTCTATCGCCCTGGATATGCAGCCCTCCCCGCAGTTGTACGCGGCAAGCGCCAGCAGAATGTCTCCGAACTTGGCGGTGAGGTCGCGGAGGTATCTCGCCGCGCTTCGTGTGGACTTCTCGAAGTTCCTCCGTTCATCCACGGTGCTGGTCCGCACGAGGCCGTACCGGAATCCCGTCTCCTCGATAAACTGCCACATGCCGGATGCGCTGTCGCGGGACAGAGCTCTCATGCTGAGCCCTGACTCGACGACTGCCACAAACTTGCAGTCCTCGGACATGCCCTCTTGCCTTAGGATCTCGTCGACTCTGGGATAAATAGGGTATGCCCGTCCGTGAATCTGCTGTAGGCGGGCCTCGTTGTTGATGAGGTACATGATGGCCTCATCCAGGCGGCGTTTCGCGTCGGGAGTATTGATCTGGATGTCGAAGCCGGCGAAATCCATGTGGTCAGGCACCGCGTAGCTGGCGATCCCGTGGCGGAACCCTTGGAACTTGGTTCTGAGCTGTCGGAGCGTGTCTTCTGTTGCTCCAAGCCTCCAATTGAGCTCTTTCCCGCAATTCCAGAGTGAATCAACTCGCGGCTGCATCATCTCGAACTTTTTCTCGAGGTCGTCGATACGGCGTCCTGTCGAGCCGCAACCGCCGGCGAGAATCGCCAAGACGATCAGTGGAATGCAAAGAGATACGTTGGAAATGGGCAATCTTTTGAACCTGGTCACGTCAGACCTCCCTTGTTATGGCGTTGTTTTTGGTTTTTTGGAAACTCTCCCACGTTATCAAATAAATGCTGCGGCCGTCAACCAGCCACAAGCTACGCGCTGGACTACTGAGTCATTTGAGTCATTTTTTGACAGATGGGAAAGATACGACTATAATCTGGCTCAGAGAAAAGAAAAATAACCCTCCAGATGAGGAGTAAACGATGTTCTTTTCAGTCAAGCACGATGAGATAAACTACCTGACAACAGGAAGACGATCTGTCATCGATTTAAATGATGACATTGACCGCATCATCGCTCGGCACGGGTTCCTCGATGGAGTGATTATCATCGAGGCATTACACACCACAGCTCGCGTTATCAAGAACGAAAACGAGCCCCAATTCCACATCGATCTCTTCGATGAGCTTGATCGAATCGCGCCTCCCGATGGCGACTATCGGCACGACCAGATAGGTACGCTGCGCACTGTAAATGTCTGCGACGACGAGTGCGCGAACGGATGGGCCCACATCCAGGCTTGCCGATTTCCCTCATCTACCTCGGTTTCCGTACGAGGCGGAGTAGCCGTGAGAGGCAAATGGGATCGTGTCATGCTCTTCGAATTCGATCGAGCCCGTGAGCGGTCTGTTCACTTCACTCTGATTGGGATGTCCAAGAAAGAGATCCCGCCTGTTTCCTCATCCTGAACCAGAGCGCTCTCAAGAACAGACCAGCTGCTGTTTGACCCGCCCCTATCCACCGGAGCGGGCTTTTTTTAATTCTGGACATTGCCCAGAATTAATCCTGAGCGAGGGGCGAAGTGAGAGAATCGAAGGATTTCGTTGATTTACATAGAGCAGAATTTAAAACCATTTTAACCCGCCATGTGTCCAATTCAGCGGGACCCTTCGACTTCGCTCAGGGTTGCGTGCCTGCGGCACACAAAAAAAGAGCGGAGCCGCATGGTCCGCTTGAAACTACGACCGAAACTTTTGGGCATCCCGCCGGCAGGCCCGGCAGGATTTGACGTGCCGTTCAACAGCCTTGTACCATCTCCCATGTTCGGGAAGGGTACCGACAAGATACTTAGGAAGCATCGAGCCGAGAAACTCATTTGTGCAATCCGACGGAACGACGCAATCGGGTTGCGCTTGAATCTTAGCCCTTGGATATGCGCCATGATGCACTCTGTCTCATCCTCCGTACCGTTCGATGTTGGTGTTTGGTGAACTATACGGTAGAGAATGAAAAAAGTAAAGGGCGGCCCAACGAAGAGGCGGGATTCGGAATCCCGCTACCTTGCGCATCGGCCGGATTCAGAATCCGGCCTCATCATAATAAAAAAAGCTTCCCAAAGACTTCTTGGGAAGCGGAACGAGCGAAAGTCGAACCCGAAAAGGTGTGAACGGCTTAGTGCAAGCCGAACATGCGCGCCTCAGAATCAGGCAGGTGGAGCAAGGGAACGTTTCCCGCACGGAATGCGGCAAACATGTCCTCGTCATTCACCGACCCGGTGGTCGTGAACACGACACTGGGCTTCTGCGCGGCGATGAGCTTAGGACCGTCGTCAAACGGGAAAAAGCTGTCCGAGCACCACGCGGCGCCTTCAAGCTTGTGCCCGATCCACTCAGCGAGACTGATAGCGAGCCGGACGCACTGGACACGGGCTTTCTGGTTCGTCGCGTTGACGAGCAGCATGCCGTTCTTGACCGCGCAGACCTGGTTTGAGTTGCCGGTCTGGCAGATGGCAATCGCCATGACCAGGTCCCAAACCGCCTCCGGGGTCAACTTCGTTCCCGCGTCACGTCGCATTTCGTCGATCCGAAGGATCTTCGTGTAGTTCGGTTCAGTGAGGAATCCTCCCCGCACCATTCGGAACCGCGGAGCGGTGTCGATCGACGCGGCTGACAGGGACCGTAAGGCGGGATTGACCACGAGACGGCATTTGTCGCCTTTGCGTTTGAGCAGGGCGATCGCGGCATCGGAGAATGCGGGCGCGATGATAACATCAAGAATGCGCTTCTTTGCGGTGCCGTGCCAGAGCAGAATATTCGCCGCGGCCTCATCGATTTCGAAGGTGGCCATAATAGTGGCGCCGAAAACCGCCTGGCGGTCGCCCATGAGCATCTTGTGGAGTGCAACGTACCGGTCACCGTGCGCTCCGGCTCCACAGGAGTTGCCGTGCTTGAGGCCGAGAGCAATCTCGGGCACAATGTTCAAGTTGACCTCGAACCCGGCCGCCATGTGTGTCGCTGTCTGCAACGCACGGTCAAGATCGCAGATGTTGTTGTAGCTGAGGTCAGCGCCTTCAATGAGCCTGAAGTTGCTGATGGCGAGAGGGTCTTCCACTCCGGGGAACGTCCGGTAAAGCGCCGCCGGAGACTGGGGGCCGTTCTCTCCCTTGAGAGGCCTGCCGACACGTTCGCCGAAAAGCGCCGCGTAATGCCCTGCACTGTGGTACTGGGCGGCGCTGGCCAGATAATGGCCGCAGACAGCCCAGCTTTTCGACATAAGATGCTGCATGACTTCTTCCGGCGGCCTCCCGTCCTTGAGCGACGGTGCGACATACTTGTGAAAGTCTCTCACGTTGGTCAAGACGATCCTCTGACCCTTGGCCGCGGCATGAAGGGCCAGGATCCCGCCGACGTCGGTCTCTTCAATGACCGATTCGACCGTGCTTCCTTCCCGTTTGATCTCGTCGACGAGCGGATAGAGACCGACGAGCACGAGATCGATTCGCGGAATGCGCAGACGGGCAATCTCCGCAATATCTTCTGCAGTGCTCTTTGAAAGAAGCCCGGCCGCGATCTGGCGGGAGATGGATTTGACGCGGCCGCCGAGGATGGCGCCGCCTCCGATGAACTCCGCAATGTCAACTGCTTGAATTGAGTTCTCGCGAAGCAGCTTGACGGTCCCCGTCGTGCCGATGATGCCCCAGCCCAGAACGTTCAGGATGCCGGCGACTCCGGTGATACCCGTTTTGTCCTTTGACATAATCAGCGCAATCGGCTGATGGCGGGCGAACGGCGATTTACGCCGGGGCTTGCGCGCAGGAACAGGTCCCTCTGAGCCTGATCCAGCCTTGCGCTCATTGCCTTTGGGAGTAGCGATAGAAACATGTGTCCCCTTACTCCCCTTTCTCCTTTGAGGTGTTGCCTTCTTGACTGGCATCTGACCTTCCTTTCGGTTGAATGTGAATGTCCTTTGTAGCTGTTGCTTTTCGTTTTGGAAAATTACCTTAACATATTTATAGGCAGAATGAAAGAGCAACGAAGAGGCGGGATTCGGAATCCCGCTACAGGGCGTATCGGCCGGATTCAGAATCCGGCCTACTCACAATTTTAAAAAAACGCCACCCACAATACGACATGTGAGTGGCACGGAACAAACTTCAGAGAACGACTACCTGCCCGTGAACACAGGCCTGCGCTTTTCGACGAACGCGGCCATACCTTCACCCTTGTCCGCGGTTGAAAACAGATTTTCCTCGACATCGACGCAGCTGAGGCCGAGATTCGCCACCATTCGAATGAGCGAACTGATGGCAAGCGGCGAAGTCGTATCAGTGATCTGCCTGGCAACCTCCACGGCCCGAAGCAGAAGCTCGTCGTGCGGAACGACTTCATTAGCGATCCCGAGGTCGAATGCTTCCCGTCCTGTGAATTTTCTCCACGGCTGAAAGAGCACCGTGGAGGCACGTGTGACTCCCGCGCGCTTCACCAGCCGCGCGACGCCGTCAAATCCAGGAACAATACCGAGAGTTGGCTCGGGAAATCCGCACTTCGCCAACTCCGACATGATGATGTAGTTGCACGCCAACGCGGTTTCAAGACCTCCGCCAAACGCGTAACCGTTCACAGCCGCGATCCATACCATTTCGGAGAGCTCAAGACCGCGGAGAGTCTCTACTCCCAAGGATGTGTATTCACGGCAACCTTCGTGATCCATGAGCTGCATCGCCTTGATGTCGGCTCCGCCAATGAATGCGGCTCCGGCCCCGGTCAGGATCACGGCGCGGCACCCGCGTGTGATGAGGTCTTGGTGTATCGCCCGGAGTTGAAGCAGGATGCTCTCATTAAGCGCATTCATTGCCTCAGGGCGGTTGATCGTCACGACGGCGATGCGGGTGAGCCCGTCATACTCCACGATGAAGTCGCTGGGAATCAGCGCCTTCGAAACATCTTCGGGAGGCATGATCCGCGGGAAAGTCCCGAACCGTTGAAGATGGTCCTGCACACACCTGTCGACATCCAGAAGCAGCATCTCGGCCATCATTTCACCCGGTCCTTTGGGCCAGGCGAGGCAGGTGCGGACAGCTCTGTCGACCTGGTAGAGTCCGCCCTCGATGTCAGGCGCGACGCGCAGAGCATTGGCAAAGATGAGTCCGCGGAAACGGTCGGCGAGTTTGTCGACATGCAGCGAATCAGGATCGCCCTCCAGATTCCACTTCGCCTCTGATTCGACCTGTCTGGTGAGTACGTCCGGGATGACCACCCAGTCGCCGAGATACTTTTGCATGGGTTTCGCGGCGAGAGCGGTGACGGGCACGCCGGTAAAGTTCATCAGCCAGAACGGTCCCTTCTTGAACCCCGTGGCCTGTACGCCGGCCGCTTCGATGGTCGGAATATCGAATCCTTCCTGAAGCATGGCGCAGGCCTCGAGCAGGTACGGAACGAATATCCCGTTGACCACGAAACCGGACTGCCGCCCTTCCACGATGAACGGGAAACAGCCGATATCGAGGGCAAATTCCCTGAGTTTCTCGATGAGACCTTCGGGCGTGTTGGAATACCGGACGATCTCCACCCCGGGATTGACTTCCACGGGCGACATCGGGTGGAACCCTGCGTCAGCGCCGATGTCGGCGAGCGGAATTGCCGAAGTGACTGACACAATGGGCACCCCGTCCGGAATCACCTTGCGTGCCCGGCTGATGGCGTCTCCTTTGACATCGGCATCCTCGACAACAGCCTCGATGATCAGATCATCAGACCCGACATTTTGCAGTGATGTAAAGCCGTGGGTCCACGATATGCGCCCCAGTATTTCAGCGTATCGGGCCTGCTTAAGCTTGCCCTTGCCCTTGGCTTCCTCGAGCCGTTTGACAACACCTGCTCTCGACCTTTCGACAGCATCATAATTCACCTCAATGATGCTGACTCTTCTGCCTGTCTTGGCGATACGGATGGCAAGGCCTCCGCCTATCCATCCGCCGCCGATGATGATGACTTTCTGGAACATAGTCCCTCCTGTGGAACGGGTGAGAGTAACATGGACTTCAACAATGAATACGTAACAAAACGTTGTTCACGGGTTGGCAAAGAACATAACAAGCAAAAACTTGTTTCGATACCGTACCAAGAACTCCCCGCTGAGTCAAGAGTATTCGACGATTAATAACAGCGAGGAGGCGGGATTCGAAATCCCGCTACAGGGTGCGTCGGCCGGATTTCCTTCGGGCCCGCCTTCGCCCTGAAGGGCTCTCCTCGAATCTGAGACTCTCGAGTCGAAGACAGAATCCGGCCTACTCACAATAAAAAGCAGC
The DNA here is from genome assembly GCA_021815445.1 of bacterium. Taxonomy (GTDB): domain Bacteria; phylum Patescibacteriota; class Patescibacteriia; order UBA10025; family UBA10025; genus JAKAGM01. Next base: position 443,344 of record JAKAGM010000001.1, read on the forward strand.
CCCGGGTTACTCCAAGGCTGCTTGTCTAACTGCTAACTACTGTGGCTATTTACTGCACGATAACTGTTCCTGTCACCGACGGATTAGTATGATCGTGGTAGCCGTAGGTGCCTGCGGTATTGAAGGTCTTCTGGTACATGTCGCCGGGTGCCTCAATCTGTTTCGGATCGTCCCATATGCCGGGATACGCGTCATGGGTCGGGTGAGGATTCGGGGCAACCTGGTGCGATGCGGTGTCGTTGTTCAGCCACGTGACTGTCTGGCCGGCTGTTATCGTCACCGTCTGAGGAATGAACCCTGATGAGGTGATATTAACAGTCTTTCCCTGACTTATCGTGGCCGTATTGGTGTTAGCTGAGCTGTTTGTGTTTGCAGCTGCGTTCACGCTGGTTGAGCTGTTCGTGACAGAACTATTAACGTTGAGACCTGCATTGGTGTTGAGGTTGGTGTTCAGGTTCACAGATGTGTTGGTCAGCGTCGACGTATTAAGGGTGGTATTCGTCGTGTTCGTGTTGGCATTATTGTTGTTGCCTGAAAGGGCAAACCACACGATTCCCGCGACCGCGAGCACTCCCACAATGATGAGGAGAATTTTCATACGCGATTGAAATAAGTATTAAGGTATTAATCGATCTTCCTGGCAAGCCAGGTCAAAAGGTGAAATGTAAACTACTCCCCTACTACAGAGTGTAATACATGTTGATATTTATATCAACACAACCTGAAAACGAGCTTAAGGCTCTCCAGATCCACCGCTTTTACCGCCACTCAAGGCCTTGGCGAACAAGCAACTCTGATGCGCGCAGCGGTTCGGCCATGAGTTCCTTGGTAATTTTTTCCATCCGTGCGACCTGTGATCCTTTCACAAGCACCACGTCGCCTTCTTTTAACTCGCGTTGGATATACCTGCCAGCCTCTTCGGCATTGGGAAACATGCTGATGTTGCTTTCAGCGAATCCGGCTTCAACTGCAGCCTGGGCAATGATTTTTGCTTTTTCACCGACTACGACGAGAAGGTCGAGTCCTGACTTCGCCGCATATCTGCCTACGTCTTCATGCTCGCGGACAGTCGCATCGCCCAGCTCAGCCATCTCTCCCAGGGCGGCGATTCGCCTGCCCCGGACATCCAGCGCCTTGAGCGTATCAAGCGCGGCCTTAGCGGCTCGCGGGGAGGAGTTGTAACTGTCGTCGATGATGCGGGTATATTTTATCCCGGGAAGCAAATTCATCCTGCCAGGCGGTGAAACGAAATTTTTGAGCGCGCCGGCTATCTCATGGAGATTCAGCCCGAACGAAATTCCCACCGCAGCCGCGGCCAGGCCGGCAAGCACCTGGTGGGAGCCGAGCACGGAAGGTAAAAACACGGGTACGGTGCTGCCGCGGTAAGACATCTTATAGCTGATCCCGCTGACGCCCGTCGGCGCCTGATCTGGGTTTATCGGCCCTTCGCTTACTGTGGCTTCGAGCGAGCGCACGTCTGCCGTCTCGGCAAACCCGTACGTAATGACAGTCGCCCGGGTCTTTTCCCGCATGGCGAGGACGGACGGGTCGTCAGCATTGAGCACGGCAAAACCTTCCTTGAAAAGCTGGGAGACCATTTTTCGTTTTTCCGTGATGACGCGGTCCAAGGTTTTAAAGTATTCTAGATGGACTTCACTGACCGCAGTAACGACGCCGACGGTGCACGGGGCAAACGACGTCAGGTATTCTATGTCGCCTGTCTTATCAGCTCCCATCTCGAGGACGAGGACTTCAGGATAATTCGCATCGCGGAAGCAGATCAGGCGCAGGGCCCGGAAAAAAACCCCGAGCCAGATAAAAAGATTTTTTCCTCCGCTTTCTTCGCCCAGAATGGCCAAGGGCACGCCGATTTCATTATTGTAATTCTTCATGTTTTTCCTGACGCGAAAACCAGCCCGCAGGACGGTGGCAATCGCATCCTTTGTCGACGTCTTGCCCACGCTTCCTGTGACGCCGACTATCTTGGGATGATATTTTCTCACAACAATTCCCGCAAGTATTTTCAGTTTCCACTCTAGTACTTTTTTGAAATACGATGTCATAGGAAAATTATTTTTTCTGGACATCCACCTCGGGCGGAACCCCGAAATAGTTTAGCATGAACCGCGCCATATCCCCGAAAACAGGCGCAGCGGTGCTCTCGGCGAATTTGACGTCTTTGGGACGGTCAATTTTTACCAGCATCACAAATTTTGGATTGTCCACCGGGGCGAACCCGACGAACGTTCCTATTGTCTGGCTGGGATCGTATCCGCGCGCTCCCTGGAGAGGTATTTGCGCGGTGCCCGTCTTTCCGGCGACGAAATATCCGGGAACTCCGGCTTGTTTGCCGTGCCCGTTTTGGACCACATTCACCATCATCGCCTGCACCTTCACGGCTGTTTCGGGGGAAATGACCTGGCGAACCGTCACGGGTTTCGTCGTATCCGTCGTCCCGTCGCGATGAATGACCTGGTCCACCACGTAGGGCTTTACCATCATGCCGTCATTCGCGATCGCGCCGTACGCCGTAATCAGCTGGATGGGAGTGACGCTAATGCCCTGGCCGAAAGATCCCGTCGCCATATATATTTCTTTGTGCTGGGCGAGCGCCGAGATATCGCCGCTTTGCTCGGACTTGACGTCGATGCCCGTCTTTTCTCCGAAGCCGAACCTTTTGATGTACTCTTCGAATTTTTCCGGGCCAATTTGCCTCGAGGCGAAAATTGCGCCGGTATTGAGCGACTGCTCGAGAACCTGCGTCATCGTATTGACCCCGTGGGCCTTGTCATCGGAATTTTTTATAATGTACTTCCCTATCTGGACGCTCCCCGTGTCGGTATACGTCGTATTGGGAGTGATTTTTCCTTCATTGAGCGCTGCGGCCATGGTGATAGATTTGAACACCGAGCCTGGCTCATAGACATTGTATGTCGACGGGTTTACAAAAACATTGATGTCTTTCACATCCTGGTAGGCATTCGGGTCAAAATCGGGGGACCCGCACATTGCGATGATCTTCCCCGTCGACGGTTCCATGATGATGAGCGCTCCGCCCGTCGCGCCGTGCTTTTGGACAGCGGCATCGAGCTCGGTACACGCCTTGTATTGGATGGTCCTGTCGATAGTCAGCACAATGTCGCTGCCGTCTTTTTTCTGCGAAAGCGTCTTGGACCCTATTGTTATAGATTGTCCGCCGGCATCCCGAGTCCCCTGAAGGAAGCCGTTGGTTCCTGCAAGCTCTTTATCCCAGTATCCCTCTACCCCGTATTGCCCGACGCGCAGGTCATCCTGATACCCGACGAACCCGAGAAGCTGGCTCCCGATATTCTTTTCCGGGTAATACCTGCTCGTCTCGCGCTCAAATCCTATCCCGGTGATATTCAAATTTTGTATCTGTTCCACGACATTCCTTTCTACCTGCTTTTTAAGCGGTTCATAGGCATCACCGGACTTTTGCAGGTGCGGCAGAATATCCCCCGCCGGCATCTGGAGAAGCCCGCTGAGTTCGTCGGCCACTTTAGGCGCGTCTTTTACGATCCGCGGATCGGCATATACCAGATAGTAGTCTTTATTGGCGGCAAGGGGAACCAGTTTCCCGTCTTCATGGACAAAGATCTCCCCCCTGTCGGCCAGGAGGAGCGACGAAAGATTGTGCTGGTTTTGGGCCAGCGCAGCGTAGAATCCGTATTGAAATATCTGTATATGGCCGAGGCGCATGACAACGGCAGCCCCGAAAATAAAAAGGCAGACGGCGACAAAACGGATCCTGTCGAATGACCCTCCCTGCTTGGTATTTCTTTTTTTATAGGCGATCATAGGGGCTATCATAGCGAAAAAGGCCTCTCGGGATCAAGCGGTGTCCGGCAGAGGTATTTCACAGGATGCCGCCCTGGCGCCCGCACAGGTCCCGGACACTAGCGGGATGCCACAGCCGCACCGCCGACAGAGGGCAGATATTGCACAGAGTCAGCCGCCACCATCTGCATGCGGGAGCCCGCTTCCTGGATCGCAGCCATGGATTGCAGCTCCGCCCGCGAGAGATCGAGCTGGCGGTATTCCCTCTTTGACTTATCTATATTGCGCTGGAGCTCTTCCAGTTGGTATCCGCCGACCGAGGTTTGATTGATCACGAAGAGGTACGACAGTCCGGCAAAGACTATCAGCGCGATAAGAACCACGTTCAGCGTCATGCTGTCCATGCGGATGCCGCCGAAAATGTTCGGGAATATCCCGTGTTGTCTCCCTGAACGCAGCGCTGTCCGGCGAAAACGCTGTGGGTGTGTTTGTGAGAAGGATGTCATAATTCTTTTTGTATTGCGCGGAGCTTGGCGCTCCGGCTTGATGGGTTTGTTTTCCGCTCTTCGTCTGTCGGCACGACAGGCTTCTTGGTCAAAAGAGTGGCATGTGCGGCTCGCGATTCTGAACGAAAAAAGTTTTTAATTATTCTGTCTTCAGCTGAGTGAAAAGCTATAACGGCGAGACGGCCGCCGGGCGCAAGCAGTGAGAGCGCCTGCGGCAGCGCGCGTTCGAGATTCCCAAGCTCGTCATTCACCGCGATACGCAGTGCCTGGAAAACTCGGGTTGCAGGATGCAGTCCTCCGACCCAGGGTATTTCTTTTCGAGAGTGCAGGGTATTCCGGATAACCAGGAGTACGGCCTCAGAAAGCTGCCGCGTCGTTGTAAATTTTTGTTGCCGTCTGACTCGGCAAATATGCGCGGCAAGTGGATAAGAAAATTTCTCTTGGCCATACTCCTGGAAAACCCAGATGAGCTTGTCCATCGGCCACTGGTTGACAACGTCAGCAGCTGTCACCGTGAGTGACCGATCAAGACGCATATCAAGGGGCGCATCACGTTCAAACGAAAATCCATGAGTTCCTTCCTTTACCTCAAACCGGGAGAGACCAAGGTCAAACAGGATACCGTTCACGGGCTTCCCATCGAGATGGGGAGCCGCGGCGCTCTCCAGGTGAGAAAAGTTCTCATGGAGAACGGTGAAATGCCCGGCATAGCGCCGCAGTCTGTGCTTCGCGCGCTCGATACTCTCAGCATCGAGCTCAAAAGCGATCAGTCTGCCGGCGTGTTGACCTTCGTTATCTGGTGCGATGCGTTCAAGCATGGGTAACGCATGACCGCCTTCGCCGAGAGTACAGTCGATGACCGTATCCCCCGGTTTGAGATTAAGGAAACGAAGTGTTTCTGTCAGGAGGACTGGGATGTGAATGTGCTGCATACGTGCCTCTGCTTACAGCCGCTGGGCCGTAAGCGGCGAATCATACTCCGAGATCCCCAAGCGCTTCCGCGATATCAGTACTCTTGCCTTCTGTTCCTTTCCTATATTGATTCCATCTGGTCTGGTCCCAAATTTCGAGTCTGTTATACAGGCCGGTAACAACGACGTTTTTCTTGAGTGTCGCGAATGTGCGAAGGTAATCAGGCATGACAACTCTCCCCTGCTTATCAATATCAAGCTCCATGGCTCCTGCGAGCATCATGCGGGCAAAGGCCCTTGTGTTCGCTTTGGAAATCGGGAGCTTCGCGAGCCGGTCGGCAAGCGCAAGCCAGTCTTTCTGCGGGTAGACGAACAGACAATTATCCAGACCGCGGGTGACTACGGCGCCGTTGCGGAATGCTGAACGGAACTTGACCGGAATGGCCAGCCGTCCCTTTTCGTCTAATGAATGATAGTATTCTCCGATAAACATACTTCTCTATATAGAGCTAGCGGACGTTTTAGGTTATGCACTTGTGCACAGTACTTATCCCCACTTTTATCCACTTCTTACCCTTCTACTCCATTTTACACCACATTTTGCCTTTCGTCAACCACAACACATTGTCCACAGCAAGGTCAACCCCGCCGCTCGTAAGCGATAGGGAGGACCTTTTCTGCGACGGCAAATCCCCTGCCTTAGGTTTGACTCGGATCCATGATAGCGGGGGTCAAAAAGTCAGAGAGAACTTGTCCTGCCTCATAAATATTGATAAAATACTTTAATTGTTCATTCGTTCTTTAACCCCGGAGGGTACCTTGAAAACATTACATACGTTACTCGCTATCAGTCTATATGTGCTCGTCGTCGGAACAATCGCGCGTGCGACGGACGATCCCATCTATTTGTTTGGCGATGATGCACAGAAGGTACTTGATTCGCTTGAAGACGCCAAGTCTGATGGCTTCCTTCACATGGGCATTCTTGCTCATAACCTGTCGTTCTCGACAAAAAAAGCGAAGATGACGGGCCGCGCCGAAGAATACCTCAGTCTCGTGCGACTCAAAGGCGGGTACACCGATACGCTGAGGGTCTATGAATGCCTGCTGACGCTCTTATCCCTTCGCGACGAGAACATCCTGAAAAAAGGAGTTGGTTTCATCAGCGGATTCGTGGGGCTTCAATCGCCTGAAGATGAAATACGGGAAGTATTCATGTGCCTCTCGCGTGAGATTGACCGACAGCCGGATAACATGGCTTTTCATCTAATTCGAGCGGCTGCGGCGGTAGAAGTCGCCGGGGTAATGCCTGACCTGCTGCCAATGGCGAATGAGGACCTCGTGCAAATAGCTTTTCTGTCCGCTCACCAGATGGACGAGGACTCGACTCACCGATTCTACTCCGCACTGGTTAGTGCGAAGTACCGCTACCTCCTTGCAAAAACAAGCGGCAGCGTGTGGGATTCACGGCGCATGCTCCTCGAGTCCCATGGATGTATGGTTCAAGCGTCAGCATACGCCCGGGGTAAATGGCAACCAGGAGAAATCATTCTCTGGAATGATCGCATCGAGAAGCTTTTCAGGGAGTTGGACAATTAATCGAATACGCGGGCGGCCTTCGACGGTGCGCCCTTTTTTCATTTGTTCATTTAGATCTACCGCTAACACAAACCGGCCTAAACTAGTTTTGTCTGGCACTACGAGTACCTATACAACCTCATTCAGCGTTTCGTTTCCCTGCTTGATGTTTGATTACTCGGCGATGAATAGATGGCAATTAAGCCTTGATCATGCAATCCCCGAAGCTATCTTAATTTTGTCGTCCGCTCCCGTTGTGGTCAAACGGCCAACTAATCCTTGAATAAGCTCAAGTGGAGAATGTTTATCACCGCTATTCTTTTTTATTATTTTGGCAAACTTTTTTAAGTCCGGATTTTGCTTGATGAATACGGTGCTAAAGTATTCTACTCTCAAATACTCAACTTCTCCCGTTTCTTTGTTAATGGAAACGCTAAAGTATGGATCAACTGGTAGAATAATTGAATTTCCATTTGGTGGAGCCTGTAGGTTTGACCAGTAAAACTCATCTACTTCTTTATCATAACTAACACGCCACTGGTCAGCTCGCACCTCATCAACAATCCTATTAAGATTCTCCCACACTTTCAACTGAAGAGCTTCAAGGCTTGTGACTTCGTTTTGCATAATGGTTCAGTAATGTCTCTTATGTCAGGGGTATAGGTTAGTATTTTTATTTTTTTTTGGCCTTCGTAAAATTCAAACGGGATTTTTAAGTAAGTTCTATACGTTCCGAAATCTTGGTAAACTCCGTATATTACATATTTCGGTGGTTCTGTAATTTTACTTTTTAGGTGCTTTGACGGGCAGTAGCACTCACTATTTTTGAATATCGTTGGTATAAGTAAATTCAAAAACCTGTCTTTCATGTATACGTAATAGTAGGCTTTGCTTGGATTCTTTTGGTGCTTTTCAAAATTGTGTTTTGTGAACAGTAAACGATAATCCTTAAATTTCCCACTGTCAAGGATTAGGTCAAGAACATATTCCTCTTTAGGACTAGTAAACACTGCCTATATTCCGTTACGACTAGCAAAATCTTCATCAAAACAAGTATAACACATATTGTGCTTTAATGGGGTATCTTCAAATACAAATTTAAATTATGTCACTAAGGGAGATGTTCACTTATCCACAAGGCGGGTATTGACACTTCGGTTTTTGTTCGGGTATACTAAGAACGTACAATACCTACATATGGCTCCAATACTACCGAAACAAAAGCAGAAAATCCTCGCCTTCCTCAAAAGCTATATTAAGGAGAATGGGTATGCCCCCACGCTCACTGAGATAGCCAAGGAATTTAATGTCTCTTCCCTTGCCACGGTACACGAGCACATTCAATTTCTCGAGGAAAGGGGTTTTATTAAGCGTGACTCCAGCGCAAAAAGAGGCATAACAATAGTTGATTTCGCGGATGAAGAGAGGTTTGCCGAGTCTATGTCCGTCTTGCTGCCCTTAGCCGGCACAATCACCGCCGGCGAACCCATCGAAGCTATTGAAGACATCCAAGAAAGGATACCCATTCCACGGGAGCTGGTCGGCAACAAAAACGCCTTCATTCTCAAAGTAAAGGGCGACTCAATGATTGAAAGCATGATCTCAGACGGAGACTATGTCATCGTAGAAAAAACTGATTACGCGAAAGACGGCGATATGGTTGTAGCCCTCCTCGAAGACGGCTCAGCGACATTAAAGAAGATGTACAGGCAAAAGAACCTAATCCGCCTCCAGCCGGCCAATGCGCAATATAAGCCGCGGCTTGTCAGGAATGTCGTAATCCAAGGAAAAGTGATGGGCATAATAAGAAAGTATGCTTAAGATATTTTTTTACCCTGTACCTTCGGTTTTTATTCGGTAACAAACATATGAGCTCAAAAAAACAATCCCCTATTCGCACCATCCTCTTTGTCAGTCTTGATAAATTCATCGCCTCCGTTGAGGAAGCGCTTCATCCGGAACTCAAGGGGAAGCCGGTCGTCATCAGTGATGAACGACACGGCACGGTAACGAGTACAAATCAGTTTGCCCATAGCATGGGCATACGTCCCAGGATGCAGCTCTTCGAAGCCCACCGGCGGGCGCCGCTCGGACATTTCATCCCGAGCAGTATTCCGCGTATAGAACAATTTTCAAAAGAATTTTTTAAGATTCTCGCGAGATTTTCAAATAACGTAGAACCCGTCGCGCTTGACCAGGCCTTTGTCGACCTCACGGGATATGAATACCTGTGGATTTCACCCGAGTACGCCGCACTGAAAATTAAGTACGCCCTCCAGACCGAACTGGAGATTACCGCAAGTATCGGTATCGCCTCCAATAAGCTCTGCGCGCAAATCGCAGGAAGCTTAAAAAAACCGAACGGGATGATGACGATTCCGTGGGGCAGTGAAGAAAGTTTTCTTGCACCGATCTCAATAGAACATTTACCCGGGATAGGATCAAGGACTGCCGTTGCACTGCGCGCCATAGGGATCTCTACTATCGGGAGCCTCGCTAAGTTGTCTCCGGCTATTTGCACGGAGAGTTTCGGCAAAGTCGGTGCGACCCTCTGGAGCCTCGCGAAAGGGCTCGACACCCGTGCGGTATATGCGGCTCAGCGCGTGCATTCAATCTCACGAAGTGTACGCTTGCCGGGGTTGCATTCACTTGCTGACTTTACTACCGTAATTTCAGAACTTAGTTCGTCTCTAGGTAAACAACTCAAACAATGCGCGCTTCAATCACGTACGGTCGCGGTGAGACTGCGCACTGCAGAAGGCGAAGTCATCCAGCACCAAAAAACATTTCAAACTCCGCTAGATGAAAAAAGTGACATCGAAAATGCGGCCGTTCGGATTCTCAACGAAATGAGTCTGTATCACCAGAGATATATGACTCTTAGCTTACTTGCGCTAAACATCCAGAGCGTCGGCAAATTCCAAACGAGTGCGTTCGGTCCGTCATTTGGAAAACTAAAAGCAATTAAGCGCTCAGTTGAGCGCCTGCAAGACCGATACGGTGTTCCCGGTTTTGTGCAGAGTGAACGTGTGTCGACTCCTGATACCCATAGCCGGGATGCTTATTACCCAAGTGATTTCCGTGGCTTTGTTATGGAAGGTTCTCTGCCGTAAACCGGCAGAGCCAAAGAGTTATTGAATTTTTGTGTCTTGGATGCGACTTTCTGAAAAGTCTTCAGCAGATTATCGGAGGTACCCTCCGAAGAAGAAACGCCCACGACAGGCAGTCTATAAGCAAAACCCATAGTATTGGCGATAATGATTCCGGAACGTAAAGATGAAAAAGCCCCCGGGCCTTGTTCAACAAAAACAGCGCCAAGCGAAGCCGGACGGATCTTGTGCGTTGCGAGTAGCTTACGAACAGCATTGAGCATTCCCCCTGCGCGCAGTTTGGTATCCATCGCCGTTTTTAATCCGAACCGTCTGCCCGTACTGCCAAGGAGGGCTGCGATAAACCGCGATTGGTCCCTGGTATCAAGGTAAAGATACATCGGCTATTTTTTATTCAGCTTGTCGATGACGGTGACTTTTTTATTTTCAAGAATATCGAATACAAAACGGTCAGTCAGACTGTTTCGATATTCATATTCTTTCTTGCTCATTACCGTATACCGTATAGAGTGATCGAAGTTTTTTTTGAACTGGTTCATGAGCCGTTTCAGTTTGGCTCGGTTTACTTTGCCTACTATAAGCAAGTCAGTGCGTACGTCAGCAACGCCGGTAAAAATCCCCGTGAGCACCAAGAGGGATATCTGCCCGATTGAACGAAGATTTCTTGCAAGGTCTTTTTCGAGCGTGAGCTGGGATTTGATAATCAGGCTTTTGAGCTCAGGGTAGAGGATGTGATGTTCATTGATCCGGTAATATTTTTTTTGGTCCTTGACCTCGCCCACAACAAGTTCAATACCCGCAAGATGGTCGAGCTCACGGCGGACGGAGTTGATGCGCTCGCCGATTTTGCGCGTTAATTCCCTCACAAAATAACTTTTTCCTGGGTTGGTGAGAAAAACGCGTAAAAGTTTGACGCGCGTCCGTGAACCAAAAAGTTGTTCAAGCATATATATCCTTCCTTGTCTAAGAGATAAATTTAGTATACTATGATACTGTTCATATGAGCAAGACAGCTCACTTCACCCATGTTGAGACCACCATGCCAGCAAACATGAATATTGAAAAGATGCTTGTCTATGAGGCCGGCCGAAGCAGATCGACCGCGCATGTTTTTATTTCACACCCGACGCCCGTCGAAGAACAAATGCTCGGGAGCTTGCTCCTGCTGATTGAGCTCCAATCGATTGATCCCGTCAATCAGGATATCATCCATGAGATTCAGAAAGAACTCCAGACCGCCTACTACTCCTCAGAAGAACTGAACGCCGAGGTGGCTTTTGAGAGTGCTCTCTCAAAAGTAAACCAAAAAATTGCTGACCTGGTCTCCGATTATGCAAACAACTGGTACGAGAGGCTTAACGTCGTCGCGGCCGTAGTCCATGGCGAACATTTGTATTTTGCCGAATACGGCAGGATGCATATCTTTATAATCCGCAACGACCTTATTTCAGACATTCTCCAATCGACCCCGAGGCTTGATGAATCCCGTGGCGCGCTCAAAATATTTTCTAACGTTATTACGGGTAAAATCCGCGCCGGGGAACATATGCTCATTACCACCGCCTCGCTGATGGATTATTTCTCCCCTGAGAAGCTGCGCCGCACCGTCGTGGAACACCAGCCCCACCAAGCGCTCGCTACCCTCGAGAGCATACTTTCAGACAACGTCAATCAGACTGCTTTTGCGGCGCTGCTGATCAGCTCACAAGAAATAAGAAATGTCGCACCGGTATTCGCAGAAGCGCCCATGGTGCCCTCCCATCCGCAGTACTCCGCGCCGCAAACTTCGATGGACCGGCTGATCCAGCACGAACACACGACTCAGGAATATCTATCCCCCTCCATCACGGCGAATATTAAAAAGTCGACTTCGGAGTTACTCGTATCACTGTCAAAATGGTTCAACACAAAGGTACTCCATAGGTCGCCTCGCCGCTACCAGCTCCAGCAGGATCTCAAGGACTATGGCCATACCTACAAGCCGCATAAAGAATTCTCCGAACAAACGATGAGCTCCGCGGTCTCCCGCGGTTTCGCGAGTGTGCTCAAATGGGTAAGTTACCTATTCGCAGCCGTGGCGCGTGTACGGATAAAAAAGAGCGCGAAACCAACCCCACTCGCAACAGCGCCGAGAAGGCTGAGTCGTCTCCCTTCCAGCATTATTGTTTCACTCAAAAGACTCCCCCGGCGCACAAAGATTTTGCTTGCAGTCGCGCTAATTATTGTATTCATTTTTTCTCAGAGCATTGTCAATCTGGGCATTAAAAAGTCATCCCATACTGCAGAAGCTGATTACTCTTCAACTGTGCAAGCGATAGAGAAATTACTTGTAGAGGCTGATGCCGCCTTCTCCTACTCAAATGACAGCGCGGCACGAACAGACATCCAGCAGGCAAAAAGTCTTCTCGATGCGCTTCCGCACAAGACGGACGCGCAAAAAACCAAGGTGAGCGAACTTACTGTGAGACTCGCCGCGTTGCAGGAACGGGGCAGGCATCTCACCCGCATTCAAAATCCCACTGTTGTTGCAGACTTGACGACAGTGAGCCAAAACTCAGAAGTGGCAGGAATGGTACTCATCGGCAAGGAATTGTTTGCCTTTTCTCCCGCTCAAAACAAAATCTACCACGTCCCGCTCTCTACGGGTACCCCCGAACTCTACGCCAAGGAAGAAACCAACGCAAGTTTCCAGTATGTAACCCCGTCATCGGGCAACACCTTGCTATTCCTTAATTCCTTGAATGGCCTCAATGAGTTCACCATCGCTTCGAAGGCTTTGAAAGATGTTGCCTTTACGCTTCAAAAACCGAGCGCGAATATCATTGATATTCAACACTACCAAGGGAGGATGTACCTTCTTGATATAGCAAACCAGCAAATCTGGCGCGCAATCCGGTCGGGAACATCGTACGGCACCGTGACCGGCTGGCTGAAGGACAGCACCGGCGTGCAAGACGCCAAGTCCTTCGCGATAGACGGGTCAATCTATCTCCTCCCATCATCAGGAAGCGTGCGTAAATTTACCAGGGGCTCAGAGGAGCAATTTGCGCTTGAACAGATAGACCCCGCCTTAACGAGCGCGACAAAAATCTTTACGAACGAAAACGCGAAGAATCTCTATATACTTGACGCTTCCACGCAGAGACTTATTGTTTTCACGAAAGACGGCAAGTTTGTCAGTCAATTCACCTCTGACCAATTTACCAACCTGAAGGACGTCGCCATTGATCAGGGGGAAACCACCGCCTATCTGCTCGGCGGCCAAAAGATATTTTCCCTGCCTTTGAAATAGTAATGAATAGCTACCGAGAAAGACCGACAGTTTTCCAAGCAATTAAAAAACTTCCCCGATCCACAGGGAAGTTTTTTGAATGTCTCGTATTTATTTCAGAGCAACTTGAGCGCCGGCAGCCTCGAGTTTCTTCTTAAGGTCCTCCGCTTCCTCTTTGGTGGCGCCTTCCTTAATAACCTTTGGCGCTCCATCAACGAGGTCTTTTGATTCTTTGAGGCCCTTTTGAGTTACTTCACGGACTACCTTGATGACCGCAATCTTGTTCGCGCCTGCGGCGGTCAGCTCAACATTGAAGCTTGTCTTCTCCTCAGCCGCAGCGCCTGCTCCCGCCGCGCCGGCCATCGCTCCTGCCATCATCATCGGCGCCTGGGCTGATACGCCGAATTTGCCTTCGAGCACTTTGACGAGCTCGGACAATTCAAGGGCGGTGAGTTTTTCTATCTGCTCAATAAGAGCTTTAAACTTCTCCGGAACCTCGACTGCCTTTTGCTCTTGTTTTTGTTCGTCTGCCATAGTGGTTGCGATAATAACTAATAATTAATAAAGTGGAAAATATACGTTAGACGGGCTTTTTTTCCTGAATCGCTTTGAGGGCATAGACCAGCCCGCGCAGGTTTCCCTGCAATACACCGACAAATCCCCGGAGGGGCGAACTGACAACCGACACGAACATGGCCATGAGTTCTTTTTTGCCCGGAAGCTTCGCGAATGCAAGCGCTTGTTCGGCATTCATGAATGCTCCGCTGACGATGCCCCCGAGGAACCTGACTGATTCATGCGTCTTGGCAAATTCATTGAGTACTTTCGCCGGCGTCAATTCGTCAGTCATGCCGAACGCAGCTGACACCGTACCGGCAAACGTGCCGACTTCGTCGGCAGATAAACCTGCTGATTTCAGCGCCTTCTGTACAAGGGTCTTTTTTACAACGACGAATCCCACGCCTGCTTCTCTGAGCGTTCTGCGAAGTCCCATGGTATCAACGGCATTTAATCCGTCCTGCCGGACAAATATAACGCTTTTCATGTCCTTGAAGTTTGCTTCTAGACTTTTGAGCGATTCTGCCTTTTGTGATCGTGTTTTTGGCATAAAAAAAATCCACGGAATAGTCCGCAGTTTCAAAGAAGTATGCCCGAATTCCGGGCTTTCATTCCTGCGTAGGCTCCCATCAAAGGATAGGATTTATACTCTTTATGTAGAGTACCTACGGTCTGCGGAAATGTTTAGTACCACCAGTATATACTATTAAAAAAACATGTCAAGTCTGCCCCGAAAGGAAGGTGTACCTCCCCGGCACCTACAAACGTCTTCTGTGATTTATTCCTTGTCGGAAAAATGCTCCGGGCGCAACGGTTCGACAGCGGGGCCGTTGATTACATGGCCGTCGACAGCATACCGGGCACCGTGGCATGGACAGTCCCAGGTTTTGTCCTTGTCATTCCATCCTACGTCGCACTGTTTATGCGTGCACACGCTGGATAGCGTGTGTATCACGCCCTTTCCGTCGCGATAGACAGCCAGATGCTTCTCTTTGACTACTTTGCCCTCGTTGTTTTTCAAATCATCATCATTCATAGTATCATGGTAGCACACATATGAATGCCTCGAAACATCAACTGGGCTGCCTCATCATCCATGGGTTTACGTCGCACAGTTCATCACTTGAAGCCGTTATTCCTGGATTGGACAAACGTCGCATCCCCTGGCACTACCCCATCCTCGCAGGACACGGGACGGGTCCTAAGGATCTCGAACGCGCAACATGGGAAATGTGGCAGAAGGATGCAGAAGATGGTCTGAACTACCTGCTGGGGACATCCGACAGAGCCGTCATTGTTGCACTTTCGATGGGGACTCTTCTGGCGCTGGAACTTGCCGAGAAATATCCCGACCGCGTCGCCGGGCTTGTGCTGCTGTCCCCTTGTTTGCGTTTTTATTTGAAACTTGTGAAATTTACGCCTATCCTTACCAGGGTGTTAAAACGTTTTCCAAACCCGAGCGCAGCTAAGTTCAGTTCTTTGGAATATGCAAAGCGCGACAAAGGGTATCTCTGGTTTCCGACACTCGCTTTCAGACATTACTGGATTCGAACTCAACATTTTGATTCAGTGTTAGAAAACGTTCACCAGCCGGTGCGCATCATTCATTCAAAAAACGACAAGGTAGCCGACCCGTCTGGCGCGCAGCACATTTATCATCATCTTCCGTCAAAGCACAAGGAGCTCATCTGGCTCGAGAAATCAGGACATGAGGTACTATTGGATAGTGAAGCAGACACTGTATTGCGGTATATTTTTGAGTTTGAAATATTTGCCGAGTCAGCGCAACCGCAGAGAGTCGCGCTGTAGGTTTTAATTAGTGAGCGCAGCTCTCCGCGGCTGCGCGAACTTGATCACTTACTCAATCAGCGTCCCCTGGAACTTTGCCCCGCTGAGAATCTTCCGTACATTCACGAGATCCGTTCCGAGGCAGACGACGACCTTCACGCCCAGCTGCTTGGCCAGTTTTGACGCCTCCGGATCAAAGGGTATGTGCCTTCCGGGGACATGTTTTGAACCTGCCAGCTTGAGAAAGTCATTCCAGCTTATCCGTGCGATCGGCTTTGCGTCTTTGTCCTTACGCGGGTCAGCTGTGTAGACGTAGCGGATGTTACTGAGATTAATCACCAGGTCGGCTCCATACGCCTGGGCAAGCATGATGGCATCCTTGTCGGACGAGGAGCCCGGTTTCCACCCGGCACCGACGAGAATCTTTTTGTCTGTCACGACTCTCTTGGTAGGATTATGCAGTACTTCGTAATATGCGAGTTTGCCGAAAAGCGTCCGGACCAGTTCGGCGTTCATTTTCGTCGATGCGATACCGATCCAGTCGAGATCATCGGCAGACATGGCCGGAACAATTTGTTTCGCGGCTTTTTGATATTCCCGGCATACGCTGCCGCCTCCCGCGACAAGGATAAAACGAAACCCTTTTTTCGCGAATTCAGTAATAACAGTGCGAAACTTTTTCAGGAAAGCCGTATCAACCTTAGCCGGGATGATAATTGATCCTCCGAGGGATATAATGATTGTTCGTCGAATGCTCATTTAAGGTATTTCTGCTTATTGGCCAAATGCTCTTCGTAGGTCGTGCTGAAGACAGTCGATCCGTCGGGCTTGGTAAGAAAATAGAGATATGCGGACTTTGTGGGGTTGGCAACAGCTTCGAGAGATGCAAGCGAAGGATTATCTATCGGGCCCGGGGGGAGTCCTTTGACCTTATAGGTATTATACGGGGAATCCGTGGCCACATCGTCATTGGTCGGCTGAAGGGCCTGTTTGCCGGTGACATAATTCACAGTCGCGTCGGACTGGAGGGGCATGCCCTGCTTGAGACGCTCCAAAAAAATTCCGGCGGCGATGTGCCTGTCTTCAGCGGTTCGGACTTCTTTTTCCACGATGCTCGCAAGTGTTACAGCCTGATATACAGTGAGTCCCTCGGCTTTGACCTCCGAGCGCATTTCCTGGGTGAATTTCTTGCCGAATGTATCGAGCATTTTTTCTACTATTTGGTCGGCTCGCGTATTTTTATATAACCTGTACGTATCCGGGAAAAGGTAGCCCTCGAGCCCCGCTGTCGCCGGCTTATCGGCCAAAAAATCGTAGTTCTTGTCAGGAATGAGCTTGCGCGTGTCAGCAGTTTCGGCGGCCAGTATGAACTCCTGTGAGGTAACAACGCCTTTCTTTTTGAGGTATTCTGCGATCTCCTGAGTAGTCCACCCTTCGAGAATTGTTATCTGCTGTTCCTGGGAAACGAGACCGCTGGTCAGGACATGCACGATATCGCGGATAGGCTGCGATGGGGAAAGGTCGTAGGTACCCGCGACAAAACGGGACCCCGAACCGTCGAGACGGACGAAAATTCGAAAATCAGTCGCACTGGCAATAATCCCCTGCTGTTGCAGCGCGTCGGCAACAGCGCCTGCCGATGCGCCCTCGTCGACGGTAAAAAACTTTGTAGGAGCGTATCCTGCTACAGGCGTCGATACTTTATGCCAGAATGTCCACCCGGCTATTCCGGCGCCCGCTGCAGCAAGCGCGATAATAATGCTGACAACGAAAAGCTTCCTCATGAACGCGCTGAATGGATTAGAGATAGCGCAGCCATTTCTTTTTTTTGATTATTTCAACTATTTTTTTGACGTCCTGCGCGTGTTCCCTGTCGCACACGAGCACGGCGTCCTGTGTATTAATCACCAGCAAATCCTCGACGCCGGCTGTGGCGACAAGCTTGTCCGAGAAATTAAGTATCATACTGTTGTGAGTTGCCACCCCGACATGCTTCCCGCGCACGGTATTCCCTCCGGGGTCGCTGTCCATCATCTCGTGCACGGTGCGCCAATGTCCGATGTCCGCCCAACCGAGTGATGCCGGAACCACCAGCATTTTCTTCAGCTTTTCCATAATGCCGTAATCAATGGAAACGGCGGGCATTTTTGGAAATTCTTTCTTTATGACAGATGCTTCATGAGCCGTCCCCAGCGATCGCTGGATATTCATTAAAATACGGTAATGGACAGGCATAAATTTTTTATAGAGCTCGAGAAGCGTATCAACGCGCCATGCGAACATCGCGGGATTCCACAGGTACTCCCATCGCTTCACATACAGCTTGGCGTGGGCAATATCGGGTTTCTCGATAAAACGATCCGCGTAATATATCTTATGTCTGCCTACAGTCTGGTAACGGCGGGAGAGTTTGATGTAGCCATACCCGGTTTCAGGATATGTCGGCTCAATTCCTACAAGGACGGAATAACCGGGATTTTTTTTGATAACCGCCTCAACCTGCCCTGCCGTCCGACGATACGCACTTTCATCCAGGACGACATGATCGGCGTTCACGGTAAAAAGAATCTCATGCGGATCTTTTTTCGCTATGCGGATCGCCGCGAGACCGATTGCCGCCGCAGTCTCACGCTTCGCGGGCTCATATGAGTAATGAATTGGCAGCCCGCCAAGCTGATGTGTAATAAGCGGCGCGTGGCGGATGTTCGTGGCAATGAGAATATTCTGCAATGAAAAAATTTTTCGTGTGCGGCGAAATGTCCGCTGGAGCAACGTCTCTTTGCCCAAGAAGCTTTTGAGCTGTTTAGGAGAATCGCGGCGCGATAACGGCCACAACCGCGTTCCTCCCCCTCCGGCTAATATCACTGCTATCATAGTTTTTTTATGCTCCCCATTCTGACGGGATAAGCGGAACGAATTGGAATCCTGGGAAACGTTTTTGAGTCATTTCGGTTTTAGAAATTTTGTCCATGCGGACAATGTCCTGCTCGTACTCTCCATGAGGGATCACGAGCCTGCCCCCGACTTTGAGCTGGTCAACAAGATCCTGTGGGATCTCCTTCGCTCCCGCGCCAACAATAATCTTATCATACGGAGCCCCTTCTTCATATCCCCTCGTGCCGTCGCCCACAATAAACGCCACATTCGGGAGCGGGTATTTTTGGACATTGGCTTTTCCAAACTCCAAAAGCGGGCGAATGCGTTCGATGGCAATAACTTTTCCTGCCTTCCCCACGATCCAGGCGAGTAGCGCCGTTTGCCATCCTGATCCGGAACCGACATCGAGAATAATGTCCCCGACTCTCGGCTCGAGTAATTCAAGCATAAAAGCTACTGTCAGCGGCTGGGAGATGGTCTGCCCATACCCGATAGGCAACGGAGAATTCACCGGAGCATCCTGCCGCAAGTCCGGCGCGACAAAATCCGCCCGATCAATATGACGGAACGCGTCAATAATGCGCGGGGTCAGCAAGTACCCTTCGGCGATCAATTGCTCTATAAGTGTGTCTTTCCTCGCCGGATCCATTAATGAAAGTATATCAGATGTGCTTCCGTGCGAAAAGGAAAAAAGCCCCGGGCTTGCGCAAAGCGCCAAACTCTGCTAACTATTACTCGGGTAATAGGAATCATTCTTAGTTTGCACAGATCTTGACAAAGGAAACATTCTATTACTTAATGCACTGCGCTATGTGCATAAGGTGTGCGCAAGGATACGTTGTTGATAACATGTAAGTTGTGGTTTAATTCAAGTTCCCTCCGAGTTCCTTCTTTGGATACTTCCGACCCCCTATATTTAAAGGGAAATCGCGAAAGTCCCTCACTTTAACTCAAAAAAATTTTGATTCCCTTCCTTTCCAACGACAATCAGTATACCCAACTTTGGAAAGCTATCGAACACGACGGCTTGGTTTCGAGCGATCAGTTTAAAGATGCCACAAAACAGGCAAAAAAAGAGGGGCGGCACATCGCAGAGATTCTCATGACCAACCATGAATCCCTGCAAACCAAGCTTTTGCACGCTTTTTCGGAATACTACGAGATCCCTGAAGTGCATCTGAAAAACAGAGTTATCGCTCCGTACATTCTCCAGATGATACCTAAAGAGTTGGCGGAAGAACATTCGGTCGTTATCTTTAAGAAAATGAAGGATGTTATCTCCGTGGCAGTTACCAATCCGGAAAGCACGCAGACGCTTGCCTTTATTGAAAAGAAAACGGGACTCAAGCCCCAAGTATACCTGACCACGCCAGAAGATATCGCCTTTACTCTGAAACGGTATCAAACTGAGATTAAGAGTGAGTTTGCCCGCATCATCGATGACAGCATCAGTGAATCTCTTTCGCTCTACGAGACACCCGACAAGCTGGCGGAGCACGTGCCGATTATCAAAATAGTGGATTCAATCTTCGATAGGGCGGTCTCCCAGCGAGCATCTGATATTCACATTGAGCCGCGGGAAGATACCATCTATGTTCGTTTCAGGATCGACGGTCTCTTGTCAAACATCGTAGACCTGCCTAAGGAACTCCTGCCGGCGCTGGCGACCCGCATTAAAATCATGGCGCACTTGAAAATCGACGAACATCGTCGTCCCCAGGACGGACGGTTAAAATTTTCTTCGATGAACCGCGATATTGCCATGCGGGTTTCTGTCATCCCCACCCTCCACGGAAGCAAAGTGGTACTCCGCCTCCTCGATACCAAGGAACAGCAGTTCACTCTGCGCAACCTCGGTTTTAATTCCCGCGATCTCAGTGTCATCAAAGGCGAGATGGTGAAGCCACACGGCATCATCCTCGTGACCGGACCGACAGGCTCCGGAAAGACCACGACGCTCTACAGCATCCTCCGCATGCTCAATAAAGAAGAAGTGAACATCTGCACGATCGAGGATCCCATCGAGTACGGGCTCGAGGGAGTCAACCAGACGCAGGTATCGGCC
This sequence comes from bacterium, assembly GCA_021815445.1. Taxonomy (GTDB): domain Bacteria; phylum Patescibacteriota; class Patescibacteriia; order UBA10025; family UBA10025; genus JAKAGM01. The sequence goes on from JAKAGM010000001.1 coordinate 463,806, forward strand.
GTCGCGGGCTTAACGTTCGCCAACGGTCTCCGGTCCCTGCTCAGGCAGGATCCCGATATCATCATGGTGGGCGAGATCCGAGATACTGAGACGGCGGACATGGCCTACAACGCCGCCATGACAGGGCATCTCGTGCTCTCCACGCTCCATACGAACAACGCCTTTCTCGCCATTCAGAGACTTGTCGAGATGGGCATCGAACCTTTCCTGACCGCGTCAATTACTAATCTGATCATCGGCCAGCGCCTCGTCCGTCGGATTTGCGCGCACTGCAAGACTGCGTACCATTCAACGCCGAAAGTCCTGGAAGATTACACGGCTATTTTTGCCATTCCCGACATCATACGAAAACTGCAGGATAATAAAATTATTGATGCCGAATTGCCGATCAACCGGCTTCAGCTTTTTTATGGCAAAGGATGCGAGCGTTGCAACGGCACCGGCTATCGCGGACGCGTCGGCATTTATGAAGTCGTAAAGATGAGCGAGGCGCTCTCCCATGTCATATTAAAGAATCCCTCCCAGGACAATGTGAGGCACCAGGCGGTGCAGGACGGCACGCTCACAATGACTGAAGACGGTATTATGAAAGTGCTTTCCGGCATCACCACGTTCGAAGAAGTTTTACGTGTAACTAAACAATAACAAAAAACTATGGCCATATTTTTCTACACCGCTCTCGATAAAGCCAACTCATACGTGAAAGGTAAAATTGAGGCAAAGAATGACCGCCAGGCATACCAGCAATTGGAGAAAGAAGGTTTTATGGTCGTGAATGTCCAGCGCGAACTCCGTTCAAGATGGGAAAAAATAAACAGCATCCTCCAGCCCGTCAGCCGGCTTGACAGGATTTTTTTCACGCGGCATCTCTTTACTATGCTTGAATCCGGCATGGGTTTGGACCAGGCGGTCAAAGTCACGGCTGAGCAAACGACAAACGAGCGGTTTCGCGAGGTGCTTATGGATATCCACCGAAGAGTGCAGAAGGGCGAGTCATTTCACTCAAGCCTCGCGAAGCACGAGAAATATTTCAGCCATTTTTTCGTGAACTTTGTTAAAGTCGGCGAAGCGAGCGGCAAGCTCGACGAAGTGCTCGGCTACCTCCTCGAACAGCAGGAAAAAGACAATGACCTCTTCACCCAGGCGCGGAGCGCGATGCTTTATCCCTCTATTATTGTGACGGCGCTTTTTTTCATCGTTACCCTCATGATGGTTTTTGTTATTCCAAAAATCACTTCCATCCTCACCGAATACCATGTCAAGCTTCCGCTTGCCACGCGGATTCTTATCGGCACGAGCAACTTCCTCCTCCACTACGGCATTTTCCTCATCCCCGTGGTAGCGGTGGCTATTTATTTCTTTAATAAATGGAAAAAGAGCAAAAGGGGCAAATGGTATTGGGACGGCTTCCTCCTCTCGATCCCCCGTCTCAAAGTGGTCATCATACAGTTTAATCTCGCGCGGTTCGCGCGGACGATGAGCGCACTCCTGAAGAGCGGCGTCATCATCGATCAGGCGGTGAAACTTTCAAGCGAAGTCCTGAATAACAGCCGTTTCCGCTCATCGCTTACGGAGGGCATCGGCTTCATCCAAAAGGGCATTCCTCTCGCCGAGGTGCTCAAGGGCCATCCGAAAATTTATCCTCCCCTGGCAATCCGGATGGTGGAGGTCGGCGAAAAAACCGGAAAGATCGACCATATGTTCGGCCGCCTCGCAGTGTTCTATGAGCGCTCAGTAAGCTCGACGATGACAAACCTTGCTTCTATTATTGAGCCGGTCCTTCTCCTGTGCATCGGATTTACCGTGGGCTTCGTGGCCATTTCTGTTTTAACGCCCATTTGGAAATTTTCAGAAACAGTTTAACGCGTCGGTGCGATATATCTTGAGAATACTATGAAAAGACCAACCGGATTTACACTCATTGAGCTCCTTGTCGTGATTGCAATCGTCGGCACATTGAGCGCAATCGCCGTTCCGTCATACCAGCTGATGCGAAAAAACGTCGCTCTTTCAAGCTACACCCAGGAAATTGTCAGTGCATTGCGTCTCGCACAGAATCGTTCAATCAGCTCACAAGGCGGAGTTACCCACGGAGTTCATTTTGACGCTACTCAATATTCTGTGTATGACGGCACCTGGCCCGCAGCAAGCCCTCAAGTCAACACGCTTCAGGATGGCGTTCAAGTGGTGAGTGGCGCACCCGGGAACATAGAGTTCAAGCACCTGACTGGCGAAACAGCCGATGGGGTGGATCATACGTTTCAGATCGGTTTTCCCGGTGGCAGATCAAGTACAATCACCATTAAGGCTAACGGCAGCATTTCATCATAAATGTCTACGCAACGAAGACATGGCATGAAATCACAAAGCGGGACCAGCGTCATTGAGGTACTCATCGCCCTCGCGATGGTGAGCATTATTATCGTGAGTATAGGCAACGTGCTCTCCTCCGTGCACGCACGGGATACGAGTACCGCGAATCGAGACCGCGCGCTTGCCTACGCGAAAGAATCGCTCGATATGGTTGCAGACATCCAAAAAGTCTCGCTCTTCCCTCCGGCTGTTTTACCCGCGAATCCTTTGCATCTCGCTCTCGTAGGATCAGCGTGGCAGCTCGTGGCTGGTCCCGAGAGTCTCGCAACCGCTCCGCCGTTTGATCGTCGGGAAATAAAAGTAGAAAACATGTGGCGGGACGTAAACGGTAACCTCGCTGACCCAGGCACAGGATCAGTGGACTCATCGACAAAAAAAATAACGGCCACAGTCTTTTGGAGCGAAGGAGGAAAAGCAAAGCAGCTGAGCCTCTCTACGGTACTGACGAAGCAGTAAAGCCTATGAAACAAGCTCACAACACTACAAAAGGATTTACCCTTATTGAGCTGATGATTTATATCAGTATCGTAACTGCCGCATTACTCGTCTTTACAAATTTCATGGTTGATGTCACCCACAACGCAGCCAAAGCGAAGGTTGCGAAAGAGGTTCAGCAAAATGCCCGGCTGATTATGGCAAAAATGACGCAGGAGATCCGTTCGGGCTCAAGTGTCAATCGAACTGAGCTAGCTCACGGTAAACTCATCATTACCAAAGGAACATCAACGATTACGTTCGCACGCAGCGGAGATGACATCACCTATGACGACAGCGCTGATGGACTGCCCGTTGAAACACTCACGAACCAGTTTGTGAAGGTAACGGACTTTACTCTAGCCGAGAGCGGCACTAATGGCATTTCAATTCATATGACTATTCAACAAAAAGGCGATACTACGGCATCAGCTGGTTATGAGAGGGACCAAGTCTCCCTGTCATCCACTATCGTCCCCCGCTCAGCCCTGTACTAATGGCTCCACAAAATGAAACTCTCATCAGACAATAGAGGTGCAATCGCGATCATCACACTGTTAACGATCATGGTCTTCGCGATCATTGTTATGGCCACAGTGAGCGTTCTGGCAATTGATGACGCGCAGATGGGCAGCGCAGATATTGCCTCTGAGAAAACTTTTTACGCCGCGGAAGCCGGCATTAATGAAGCGCTAAAACATATCAGCTTAAATCCGATCCCGGGAAATTTTGATCTGCCGCTCTCGGTAAGCGACGGAGTGCAGGTTCACATAGCCGTCGCGCCAAACCCCGCCGATCCTTACCAGCGCATTGTCACCTCCACAGCCGAGGACACGACCGGAAAGCAAAGAACGCTTGAGATTGTCGCTAATGCCACATCGTATGCCAGCAGTTTCGACTACGCCGTGCAGTCGGGGCAAGGCGGATTTAAGATGGCGAACGCAACGGTTATCGGCGACCTTTTTTCTGACGGGTCAATAGATGCGGCAAATTCGTCGCAAATATTGGGAAACACATGGGTAGCCATCGAGGACCCGACACTGACCTATCCGCATCGCGATAATGTGCCCACTACAGTCAAAGCCTTCGGGAAAAATGCGGGCGATAAAGTCGTCGCACAAAGTTTTTCAACAGCAGTTGACACCCCGGTAAAACGGATCCAGGTTTACCTGCGCAAACACTCGAACCCAAACAACAACATCACGCTTCGGCTTGTTGCTGATACTGGCGCGAATAATCCGAGCAACACGGTCATCAGCCAGGCGACTATCAGTAAGAATGACATAAGCGGCGCGTTTTCCTGGATTGAAGTGAGTTTCCCTATTCCCCCGCTGCTTGTCGGGGGAAGGACGTATTGGCTGACCCTGGACGCGAATGCTGTCGATACGAAATATTACGAATGGGACCTCGATACAAATGCGGCTGCATTCCCCGGCGAGGCTCGTCAGACAACGGACTTTTCTACTGGCGCCTGGAACGTCGTGAACGGCGACTTCGCATTCAAAACTTTTGGCGTCGGAGCGACATCAGCATCGAACGTGACTGTCGGAACTTCCGCCAAGCCAAAAAATCTTCATGCGAAAAATATTTTGAATTCTTCGGAGATTTGGGGTGACGCATACTATGATTCCAAAGACGCCGCCTCGATAGTGCATGGTGCGTCCCACCCCTCGACAAATGATCTGCCCAAGCCCTTTCCGATACAAGACGCGGATATCACGAATTGGGAGAATATTGCCGCGGCCGGCGGCAACCTCACGGCAGGAGATGTCGATACGTTTACTCCCGGAGTCGGAGGAGCTCCCGATACCTATACAATCACCAGTGCGAGGAGTTTCGGGCCCAAGAAAATTGTCGGCAATCTCATACTTGATAACGGCGCAAATCTTACGCTGACCGGCAACATTTGGGTTACGGGAAATATTACCTTCGCTCACCCCGGCGCCCACGTTCAGCTCGCGGCAAGTTTTGGACCGTTATCCGGCGTTGTCATTACCGACGGGCAAATTGTTGATAAGAACAATTCAGTCATCAGAGGTTCCGGAGATCCAAAAAGTTTTCCCCTCTTTATCTCTACGCTCAACCTGATTGACACGCCGGCTATCGATACGAGCAATAATTCCCGTTCGGTGATTTATTACGCTCCCTTTGGCGTTATCCACCTCGATCAAAACGGGTACCTCAATAGCGCGTTGGCCTATTACATAGAAATGGACCAGGGCAGTACAGTCGAGTATAACTCCGCCTTACAGGGATTCACTCTCCCCCCCGAACCCGGACGCGTCTTTGGAGTCGAATCAGGCACCTGGCAGGAGAAGTAGTGAGGACAAAACGAGTTTCTCCCTTAAAAGTGCCAGGCAATGGGAGACACAAAACTACATTTTCATTGAGAAACCCAAAGAAAAGCCAGAAAACCGGGTTATCCACAGTAGCTGTAATCAGCTAAAAACAGCTAAAAATACGAACAAGCCGAGGGCTTGACAAAATAACCATCACCGGGTAAGATGCATGAACAAAAGATAGTGTTTTGAGAACAATTCCCAAAAAAATCAAAACATCGCTCATTAGTCCACGTAGGAGGAAACTGTACATTCCAAAAATACTTTCGGAGGAAAGTATAAAAAGCCAACAAAAGGTTATAAAAGCAATGCCTCGCTGAAGCTTAAGCGAAGCGGGCAGCAATAAAATCAGCTTCAAGTCGGATAAACACTCTAGGGTAACCCCTAGAATTCACGCTGATTTCTTTCACAAGTTGAGTTTATAACTTTCTGTTGGCTTTTTTGATTGTCTGGCTACGCCAGACAACAATCCTGCCTGAGCGAGTCCCTTGTCGAAGGATCTCGCTCAACCATCAACTTAATTAACTCTATATATCAATTAACACACATTATATGACTATTAATCTCCTCCCCCGCAAGACCTGGCGCCAGAGAATCCTCAAGGGCGTCCACGTTTTCGCATTACTCGCTCTCGTGGCAAATATGTCCATGGCGAGCGTTTTTATTTCGCCGACCACTACGCTGGCCAAGCAGGCTGATACTGCTGAACAAGTCCCGCAAAGCGCTACGGTGAATACCGACGCGGCTACCACTGCCGCGGTGAGCACGCCTGTCCCTAATCCGGCGCTCGGCCAATCATGCGGTTTGGATATCGGCTTGATCGTTGATACCTCGGGCAGTATTGATTCCACGGAGATGTTGCAGATGAAAACGGCCATGACGAATTTTTCCAACGCTTTTGTCGGCACACCGACTGTCTTTAGTCTGACCTCTTTCGCGGATGATTCAGTGTTGAAGAGAGCTTTCTCCCGCACCCCGACCCAGATGGCCGGAGATATCGGCACAGACATTCCGTCATACGGCAACGGGTGGACGAACTGGGACAGCGGTTTGGCAAGAAGCTTTGCCACTTTTGATCCGCGTGCCGCTAAATCAAATTTAATTGTTATTGCTACTGACGGCTCTCCCAACCACTGGGGTTATCCGACAAACACGGGAATCACTGATTACACTCAGGCGTTAAGCTATGCTGTCACTCGCGCCAACACTATCAAAACTGCCGGCACGCGAATCGTCGTCGTGGGCATTGGCAATGATACCAGCGATCCGGCAACTCTTGCCGAGAAACTGCAAAAGATGGAAGACATCAGCGGAACAAATGTTGCCACAACTCCCGGAGCGATCACTACCTCAACCGATGTAATTAAAGTCACTGACTTTACCGGCATTGGATCAGCATTGTCAGCTTTCGCCAGCCAATTGTGCGGCGGAAAAATCCTCGTCCAAAAACAATTTGATACCAACGGCGACGGCCAAGTCGACCTGGACGGTTCGCAGCCGAATGACGCCCTGACCGGATGGACATTTGATGTCAATGGAACGCCGACGAATCCGGCTCCGCTCACCACCACGAATACCGGTGCGCTATCCTTCGATGTTCAGAACGGCACCTACAGTGTCTCTGAGACAAACATAAAATCCGGAACCCGACTTGCCAGCGCAACATGCGTCAAGGGCACCCAGGCGGTTGGGACTTTTGACCCGGCCACAAAGACCGTCAACGGCCTGGTGATGGGAACGGACGGAACAATTAATTGCAACTTCGTCAATTCAACCGACACCGGAACTCTGAAAGTCGTCAAGCATGTCGTCGGCGGAACAGCCACGGCTGCTAACTGGCAGCTTCACGTCAAACAAAACGGCAGTGAAGTCGCCGGCAGCCCGCAAGCGGGGAGCGAAGCAGGCACCAGCTATACTCTACCGGTTGGAACATACAACGTTTCTGAAACCGGAGGGTCCGCCAATTATACCCAGTCATTTTCAGACAACTGCCCCGGCGGTACCATTACCATCGCAAATGGCCAAACTGCCGCCTGTACGCTGACGAATACCCGCGATACGGCCAGAGTGGTATTCCAAAAAGTTCTTGTCGGCAACTCCCAGAACCAGGTTCCCGCCGACTGGACGTTCACGGTCAACGACCAGCAAGTGAACGGCAACGGCGGCTCGACTGTTTTGCAGACCAACCAGGATTACACTGTCACCGAATCCTCCAGTTACAGCAATCTTTATTCTTTGACGAATGCTACCGGCGCCTGCCATCTCAATGCCCAGGGCCAAATCATCGTGAATACCGCCGCCAACGGCGGCACCTGCACAGTCACCAACACCCGGAATACCGGATCGCTGGTCGTGCATAAGGATGTCGTGAACCCGGATGGCGGCGCTGTGTCAGATACGCACCAGTTCACCGTCACTCTTGATGGCGGAAACTCAAAAACAATTGCTGAAGGGACTGACGCGACATACTTGAATCTTCCCACGGGAACATACACCGTGGCTGAAAACTCGGACGCAGATTACACGTTTGTTTCGTATAGCTCTGACACTGACGTAAATACCGCAGGCGCACAGGTGGTCGTAACAAAAGACGGCACGACCCAGCTTACGGTGACGAACAAGCAGAAGAAAGCGACGGTGACGATCAACAAAGATGTCCGCGACTATCTGGGCAATGACGTTTCTGACAGCACTTCATTTCAAGTGACCTGGAGCGGGAGCCCGATGACCATAAGCGAGGGATCCCCCGCTGTCTTCCAAGTGAACCCCGGGACATACACATTTACTGAAACAGCAAACTCGCTCTATACCACCCAGACAGCTTCGTATCAGGTGACAGTTACAAGCAACGGTTCCGCTTCACGCACCTTTGTGAACTGGCAGAAGTCCGGCACGATTACGGGCATGAAGTTTAATGACATGAACGGCAATGGCGTGAAAGATTCGGGCGACAACGGATTGCAGAACTGGGAAATCTATATTGACTCGAACGGCAACGGATCGTGGGACAGTGCAGAACCTAAAGTCGTCACCGATGTAAACGGCAACTACACATTCACCAATCTGACCCCCGGCACCTACAAAGTTCGGGAAATCCAAAAGAACGGCTGGACGCAAACCTACCCGTCAAACAACCTGAACAATGTTACGCTCTCGGTCGGACAAACAGTGAGTAACCAAAACTTCGGCAACTTCCAGCTCGGAGCCATTACAGGCATGAAGTTCAACGACCTGAACGGCAACGGCGTGAAAGACGCCGGAGAGCCGGGAATAGCCGGATGGACCATCAACATTACGAGTCCGGTGAATACCAATACCACGACAGATGTGAATGGCAACTACATCTTCCCGAACCTTACTGCGGGCACCTATGCGGTCAGTGAGACTCACCAGACAGGCTGGACGCAGACCGCGCCGGCCGGAGGCACGTATTCCGTGCCGATTACCTCAGGTACAGCCGCTGCCGATAAGAACTTCGGAAATTTTCAGAATATTTCCGTCCGAGTCTGCAAGTACGTGGATACCAACGGTGATGGAAATATCGCCAATGACCCGCTCTACACGGGGCAGGGCGGCTGGGCTATGACGTTGAACACCGCTACCACGCAAAATACCGTTGAAGGTTGTACCACCTTCTCGAACCTCGGCCCCGGAGCTTACACGTTAAGTGAAGGCGCTAAATCGGGCTGGGTAAAAACCTACCCTGTGGGAGCTAATTACCAGTTCAATGCTGTTTCAGGCCAAAACCAGGATTACAAGTTTGGAAATTTCCAGACTGCAACTGTTTCCGGGTACAAATACAATGACATGAACGGCGACGGTAACTTAGCTGACGGCGCTCCCCTGCAAAACTGGGAAATCAAGGCTACAAAAGGCGCCGCAGTCAAGACCGCCACTACAGATGTGAATGGCTTCTACCAATTCAGTTTCTCGCCCAGCGAGAACGGCCAATGGATAATCAGCGAAACCTTAAAGGCTGACTGGACCCAGACAGCGCCCAACGGCGGGACGTATACCGTCAACGTCGCTTCGGGGACCAATGAAGTCAATAAGAACTTCGGCAATTTCCATAACGCCAGCGTCACTGTCTGCAAATACGTAGACGTGAACGGCGACGGTAACATTGTCGGCGACCCGCTCTACACTGCCGCAGGCGGATGGCCTGTCCGTTTCCACGGCATTACTCAGAATACAGTTGACGGCTGCACCACGTTTACCGGCATCACTCCGGGAAGCTACACCGTTGACGAGCTCAACCTTTCCGGCTGGACACGCACTATGCCGACGGGGCCGTCCTATACCTACACCGCCGTCTCCGGTGACCACACGACTTACAACTTTGCCAACTTCCAGCTCGGATCAATTTCAGGCATGAAGTTCAACGACCTGAACGGCAACGGCACCAAAGACATCGGAGAACCCGGTTTGGCAGGATGGACCATCAGCATTTCCGGACCGGCAAGCGCAAATACCGTGACTGATGCAAATGGCAACTATAGCTTCGCTAATCTGACTGCAGGTACCTACACGGTGAGTGAAACACAACAGGGTGGCTGGACACAAACTGCACCGGCTGGAAATACCTACTCGGTAGCAATTACTTCAGGAACTGCGGCCACCGGAAAAAATTTCGGCAACTTCCAAAAGATCTCTGTCCGCGTGTGCAAGTATGTTGACGTCAACGGCGATGGAAATATCGCCAATGACCCGCTCTACACGGGGCAGGGCGGTTGGGCTATGACGTTGAACACCGCTACCACGCAAAATACCGTTGAAGGTTGTACCACCTTCTCGAACCTCGGCCCCGGAGCTTACACGGTAAGTGAAGGAGCGAAGACCGGCTGGATCAAGACCTATCCGACAGCTGCAAACTACGCTTTCAACGCTGTCTCGGGCCAAAACCAGACCTTTGCATTCGGCAACTACCAGACAGCCACAGTCTCGGGCTATAAGTTCGAGGATACAAATGGCAACGGCGTCCGGGACAACGGCGAGCTTGGATTGCCAAATTGGCATATCACCGCTACCAAAGGCGCGTCGGTAAAAGATGTGACGACAGACGCGAACGGTTTCTATCAGTTCTCTTTCGCCCCGAATGAAACGGGCTCATGGACTGTCGGTGAGGTGAACCAGGCCGGATGGACGCAAACAGCTCCAGTAAGCGCGACTTATGCTGTAGCTGTAAACTCCGGCACCGCTGAGATAAACAAGAATTTCGGCAACTTCAAGAATTTCAATGTGTACGTCTGCAAATATGTGGACGGCAACGGTGACGGCTCAGTGGCTTACGACAGCTTTTACAACGGCGAGGGCGGCTGGCCTATCGTATTGAACGACGTTACGCACTATACGACAAATGGCTGCGCCGAGTTCACCGACCTTGGCCCCGGCAGTTATACATTGAATGAAGGTTCAAAAGTCGGGTGGATCCAGACGAATCCGCAGGGCGGATATGAGTTCAACGGCGCATCGGGCTTCGATCCTGAATATATCTTCGCCAATTTCCAGCTTGGTTCAGTCTCGGGCCATAAGTTCGAGGACATGAACGGTAACGGGAAATTCGACCTTGGCACTGACCTGCCGAAGAGCGATGTCACCATCAAACTCTGGCACGACGGCGAAGTTGTCGCCACCGACGTCACTGACGAGAACGGCGCATACAGTTTCACCGGGCTTAAGGCCGGCGATTACACTGTTTCAGAGAATCCGCTTGCCGGATGGATACAGACCTATCCCGCGCTCCCCGGCACCTATGCCTTCACAATTTCTTCGGGAACAGTACTGACAGACTATGACTTCGGCAACTTCAAGCAAACCTCAATTTCCGGGATGAAGTTTAACGATGTCAACGGAAACGGCGTGAAAGACCAGGGTGAGAACGGACTCGCGGGTTGGACCATAAAACTCTTTGCGCTCAATGACGGCCAGTACGTGTCCCAGTCTCAAACCGTCACTGATGACGCGGGCAATTACTCCTTTAATGCGCTGACTCCGGGGACATACTCCCTCTCTGAGACAAACCAGGATGGCTGGACGCAAACGTATCCTGCCGCTCCCGGCTCCTACACAGGTATTGAATTGACATCGGGAATTCCTTTTGTCGGCAAAGACTTCGGCAACTTCAAACTTGGCAAGATATCCGGCTACAAATTCGACAATACCGGAAGCAAGCTCGATAACTGGCAGGTCTGCTTGAGCGGCGGGTCAATCGACAACGGCGTCGACAAGGACTTCGGTTCCCACTGCGTCGTCACGGGAAGCGGCGAATGGCCGACCGGCTACTATGAGTTTTCCGGCTTGCTTGCCGGCACATATAGCGTGAAAGAAACGGCCCAGGACGGTTGGACAGCGGTAACCCCTGCTTCGGGTGAATATACCGGCATCGCTGTAACTTCACAGTTCGACAAGTCTTACGACTTCACGAATCGCCGCATCTATCCTGATCTTACCATCTCGAAGACTGACGGTCTCACCACGGCCAACCCCGGCCAGACAATCACCTACACGATTGTCGTGAAGAACCAGGGCGAATACAAAGCTGATGGCGTAGTCGTCACCGACACGTTGCCCGCGCACCTGACATTCGTCTCGGCGAGTCCCGCCGCGGCCACACAGGTCGGCAACGCGCTGACATGGAATCTCGGCACGCTCGCTGTCGGTGCTTCACAGACAATAACCGTCACTGCGAAAATAGACGCGCTGATGCCGTTCGGGAACACTGATCTGAAAAACACGGCTACCGCCTCGACAACGACTGTCGAACCGGACACTTCAAATAACACCGCGACTGATACTACAACTGTCCCGGCATCGCCAACAATCTCCCTGACTAAGACAGCTTCAGCGCCTCAGGTCAATCCGGGCGACACTATCACCTTTACCATGACATGGGGCGTGGATAGCAACAGCCAGGCGACCAACGTGGTACTCACCGACCCCGTTCCGGCGAATACGACCTTCGTCTCTGCGAATAATGGCGGTGTCTACAACTCCGGAACTAACACAGTTACCTGGACACTCGGGACCAAGAATCCCGGCGATACAGGCGCTGTCCAGCTCGTAGTCAAGGCGTTTACGCCTCTTGCAAGCGGCACGGTGATTAAAAACGTCGCCACACTTGGCTCGACACAGAACAACCCTGTCCAGGCGCAGGCGTCTGTCACTATTGTTTCAGGGCCTATCCTGAAAATTTCCAAAGTTGCCGACAAACAGCAGGTAAACCCGGGCTCGAAAGTGACATACACTGTCGTCATCACCAACACGGGCAACGACCAGGCGACAAATGCCACGCTCACCGATACCCTGCCGGCCGGCTTCACGTTCGCTGACTCTGGCCTGTCGACCAAGACGTTCGTCCTCGGCAATCTCCTCGCAGGCACGAGCGTTACCACAACCTACGATGTCAACGTCGCATCAGACGCGACTGCCGGCATCCACGAGAACACGGCAACGACAAAGGCGGACAATCATCCTGCCGTCACGGCCAAAGCTCCCGTCGAGGTCATCATCCCGCAGATCCTCGCGGAGCAGGCGTTCCCTAAACTGGTGATTACAAAAAAGGTGGACAAAGCGTTTGCCAATCCCGGCAACACCGTTACCTATACTGTCGTAGTGGAAAATACGGGAAATGCCGTCGCGATAAACGTCCAGGTGCAGGATCTCCTGCCCGCGGGTTTCACCTTTACCGACAAGACGACCACAAAAGTGTTTAAAGTCGGAGACCTGGCGCCCGGCCAGAAGCATGATGTGAAATATGACGTCGTCATCAGCAAAGACATGCCGGCAGGCACCTACAAGAACTTCGCAGTCGCGTGGGCTGACAACCATCCGAATGTCACAGTGTCCGCCCCGCTTGAAGTGAGAGTTCCCAAGGTGCTCGGCGCCGAGATTCTTCCGACCACCGGCAACAACCTGCTTGAAATAGTCTTCATAGCATTCGCAGCGCTCTTCGTATTCTTTATCGGCTGGGGCCTCTGGGTAACCCGCCGGGACGAGAACGAGGAACGGGCATAAATGTATTTAACGCGCAGGGCGGGTCTCTCACCGAGCCTGAGGCTCTCAGAGCCGAAGGCCTGACCCGCCCTCGCATCGGGAGAGTACCCCAGGTCTCCCGACCTGGGGTCAAAGCCCCTCCACCAAAAGTGCGCAGGCCAAGTCTCCTGACTTGGCCGGACAATCCAACGGGGACTTGACAACTTGTTGTCAATATCAGTACACTAAGCGTGTCCATTTTACAAAATACATCCCAGAAAACCCCCTCCCCAGAAGTCACGGGGACAGAGGTTTTTCCAGGAATTGGAACCGGCAGTACTAATAATTTATCAATATAACTTATGAGTAAATTCATACTCATGGCGCAAAGACGCCTCAATAAGACCTGGTCAATGACCATAATCGGGGGGATAGTTTTGAGTGTGCTCATCGGGGGTGTGCTCATCGCAAAGGCCGACATCGGTACTATAACAATTAATGATCCTGTCTTAGTTTCCGGAACCACGTACAAAGTAACCGGCATGTGGAGCCCACAAGGTAACCAATGCTGGACAAGTGGGGGTGACGGCACTTTCCACTACAAAGTTTATGTTTTCGATGATAAAAACGGCAACGGAAATTACGATAGCGGTGAGAAGATTTCTCAAGTTAATCCTGCCGCTTGTAATGAAGATTACACATCAAGCGTTTCAAGCTCAAATCGTGATTTAGGCGGTAATTGGCCCGCAATCGCATCTTCTAGCAATGGGGGTACTCCCCAACCAGATGCGGCTTTTACCTTGGGCAACGGTAGCCACACAATTTGCGCAGCACTGATACACGTTCAAGATAACGGCCATGATCGGGTAGATGGTGTGACCTGTGCCAGTAAGCCGATTGTCATAGCCTATTGCGGCGACGGGATCAAGAACAATGGCGAACAATGTGACGGCACCGACGGAGTTAGTCCACATCAAACCTGTAATGCTGATTGTCATCTTGTCGATGTCCCCTACTGCGGCGACGGCATCGTGAACCAGACGAGTGAACAGTGTGATCAGGGCCCTGATGGCGGTTCAACATGCACCACTAAGTGCACATGGAAGCCAGCCACTATTACACTTAATAAAGAGGTAAATAACCAGTTCGGCGGAGATGCTGCTCCAAGTGATTTTACTTTGAAGATTGACGGAGAAGCGGTATCCCAGGGAGTAGCTCATGAAGTTACCCTTGATACGCCTCATTCAATTGATGAAGGAAGTCTCACTGACACTGGCTATGCGTTTGACTCGATTAAGGGCGGTGAACAGTGTCCCTCGGAGCTTGGCGGGACTGTAACTCTCTCTGCTGGAGAGAATATCACCTGCACGATCACAAACCACGACGTCCAGCCGAAACTGACAGTGGTTAAAGAGGTAGTCGGCGGCCCAAAGACTGTTGCTGACTTTCCGCTGTTTGTTGGAGATATCTCAGTCACGAGCGGCGTCCAGAACGGCTTTAATGCCGGATTTTATCACGTGACCGAAACGAATCAACCCGGGTATACCGCAGCATTCTCATGCAATGATGACGGGGAAGGAACGGTCAGCCTGAATCTGGGTGATGTCAAAACCTGCACTATCACCAACACATACACCCCGTTTTGCGGCGACAAGATTGTTGATAAAAGGGAGCAATGCGACGGAAACACCCAAGTTTGCACTACGGCAGACGGCTACAAGGGTACTCAAACCTGCAACATGCCACCGCCTCCAAATAGTGTAACAGCTGCAGTTGCTACGAATTACTGCACGTGGAATCCTTGTGTGACTACTGAGAAATGCGGTGATGGTATCAAAAACGGCCTTGAACAGTGCGACGGCACAGACGGAGTCGCTTCCAACCAGACCTGCACCGCGCAGTGCACGCTCAAGGACAATCCTACGCCACTTACGCCGAACCCTGTTATCACGCTTGCAAAGATTGACTCTCCGGACCCTGTTGCCGCCGGAGCGAATATCACTTACACCTTGAATTGGACGGTGAGCAACGCGTCGGCGACCAACGTTGTCCTGACCGACGTGATTCCCGCGAACACGACTTTCGTGTCCGCTTCGACGCCCAGCGCATATGATTCCGGCACGAACAAGGTGACATGGAGCATGGGCACGGTTGCCACAGGCAACTACGTGACCACGCTCGTCGTGAAAGTCGCCTCCCCTCTCGCCAACGGCACTAAGATTGATAACACGGCGACCATCGACAGCACAGAGACCGACCCGGTGAATGCCGCAGCCCAGACGACGGTCTCGACAGCCCCGATACTGAGCGTCGAAAAGATCGTTGACGTGACGACAGCGAATCCCGGCCAGACAGTGAACTACACGGTGAAAGTGACCAACAGCGGCACTGACACGGCAAACAACGTCAAACTGACAGATGTGCTCCCGGCCGGCTTTACCGCCAAGGATGACGGCACAGGGACTGTCATTCACAGCTTCGGCAACATCGCCGCCGGCGAAACAGTGTCCACTTCATTCGCCGTAGTCATCGGCAGCACAGTGACAGCAGGGACCTATACGAACGTCGTGCAGGTCGTCGGCGACAATCACAGCCAGGTGGCCGCCCAGATAGCGCTCAATGTAGTTGTGCCGCAAGTGCTTGGCGAAAAGACTGAAGTGACACCCGCCCCGAAACCGAAAGTTTTGGGAGCAACAACGCTCCCGGTCACAGGATCGAACCTGTGGGTATGGGTCATCGCTTCGATGCTCGTCGCTTCTCTTGTCGGCGTCGGCGTCTACTTTAAGCCGAGAGAGCTTTCCGCAGAGGACAAGAACACTTCCAAATAACATTGTCTAACGCCTTGGCCGGGTATCCCTACCCGGCCAAGGAAAAAATCCCGGCTCGCGTGTATGAGCCGGGTTTTTTGGTTTCAGTCATTCTGCCCATTTCCTCCCCCTGCTAGTAAAATCTACCGCCCCGAACTTGATTCGGGGTCCCGCAATATTACATCGGGATGCTAAATTAATCTGCCACTCCGGGCTTGCCTGCCCGCCTCTGGAGGGACCCGGAGTCCCGATGTAGTGACTGGGATGCTGCCCGCCCCGCTTCGCGGAGCGAGGCCAGGGAGTCAAGCTCAGCATGGGAAGATTTATTAGTCCTCCCTCACATCAGAACACGCTTCTTTGCAGATAATAGCCAGGCAAGGAACCGCTCGACAAAGCGTTTTAAATCCCCGAATCGGCCTTGACAAAATGGCTGGGATTTGATATCCTAAAACGTTACTACTTTCTGCTATACTACATATTGTTATGGAAGAAAGTCGCCAGCCGCACAAAAGAATACTCCACGGTATTAAGCATGTGCATCACCACGTGAAGCGCCATGCGTGGAGGTTATTTATCCCCCACCAGGGCAATAACCACCAGCCGCATGCCCTGCGGCCCAGAGCGCTTAGGGTCTATTCTATAGGCCTGATTTTGGTGAAGGTTTTCGTCAGCGGCTTCCTGTTTCTCGTATATCCGTCCTCCGGAGAGTTTGCCTCGATTACCGCTTCGCAGATCCTGAGCCTGACCAACGCTTCCCGGGCTGAGAACGGCATTGCGTCGCTTTCACTGAATAGCACACTCAACCGTGCCGCCAGCCTCAAGGCGCAGGATATGATAGCGAATAATTACTTTGCGCACACGAGCCCCCAGGGGGTGAAACCGTGGGATTTCCTGAAACGGGCGGGCTACAGCTATAGCGCCGCGGGCGAGAATCTCGCCATGGATTTCACGGAGGCTGAGACTGTCCACACGGCTTTCATGAACAGCCCGTCCCACAGAGAAAACATCCTCAATGGGAAATATACCGAAATGGGCATCGCAGTAGTTTCAGGAAAAATAGACGGACGCGAGACAACGTTGCTCGTTGAGTTTTTTGGCAAACCCTACCAACAGGCTGCCGCTGTTGCGCAACAGGCAAAACCGACGCCAACTCCGACCCCGACTCCAGCTACCCAACCAAAGCCCGCTCCCGCCCCGAAGCCGGCAGCACAGCCGGTGACGTATACGGCGAAGCTTGCGAGCCAGAGTGCCGCCTCGCTGGCGATAAAAACCAACGAAATAATCCCGGTATGGGTGGAATTTACGAACACGGGAACAGCGACGTGGACGAATTCGGGCGAGCATTTTATCGCGTTGAACGTCGCAAACCCGCCAGGCAGGGAGAGCGTTTTCAGGAATGACGCATGGAAAGCGCCGTACCGCCCCGGCATCATGGACCAAACCCAAGTGAGGCCCGGGCAGAATGCGAGATTCTCTTTCACGCTCCAGGCTCCCGCCCAAGCCGGCACGTATGAAGAAGATTTCGGGCTCGTAGCCGAGAACCTCACATGGATCGCGGGAGGGTCCGTCAACATTCCAATCACCGTCGTTGAGGAGCAGAAGCAGGAAACGCCGACCACCGTCGAGGTTGTCGGGCAGGCTACCCCGCCGCCGCCCGTGGAACAGACCCCGCCTCCTGCAAACACCGCCCAACAGCCGACAAATCTAGCTGTCCCGCCTGCTAATATTGCCGTCGAACAGCCTAGCCCGGCTCCCGAAACGCAAGTGCTCGGAGAGCAAAGCGGTGATTTCGTCGGATTACTCGTAGAAATTTCAAACAAATTCTTCGTTGTCTTTCTTATTTTCATTATCATCGCTCTCCTGCTCAACATCCTGATCAGGATTCGCATTCAACATCCGCATCTGATTTTCCAGACTTCCCTGGTTATCATTCTCGCTGCCAGCGCCGTATTGTATAAGCCGCACTTCCTTGAGAGCGTGACGCGGGTGCTTACGATCACGTAAAAATCCCTACTTTGGCGGTGAGCAGGTTTCAAAGCTTGCGCCATCAAGCGTAACTTATCCACAGGGATGTCTGCTGTGCTGTGTAATAAGCGCATTTTTGTGCGTGGAGTAATTTCTTGACTCCTTGACCCCGCTATCCCTTCTGCCGTAAGATGAAGTAACGTCTTTTTTTAATGAAATAAGGTGTATATACCCTCTTAAATGTCTATGAAACTTTTTTCCGCTCGAACACCAGGAATTGTGATAGCCGCTGTCGGCGTAATCCTGCTTTCTAGCGCCCTCCTGGTTGCTCATCCGGCATACGGCTTTGAAGCGCCTGTCATTACCTCCGTACCCCCGGCAAATGCCGTGACAACTGATGGTACGTACGTTTACCAGGCACAAGTCCAAACGGCCGGCCCGCAGACAGACCTGTCATACTCGTTGGCGCATCAACCCGAGGGAATGACTGTCGACGCGCAGGGAAAAATCACCTGGCAACCTCGCACCCCCGGCGACTACCGCATCGTCCTCGATGTCGCCGACTCTCTCGGCAACGCGTCCCAGCCGTTCAGGGTCACTGTCGTACTGGGAGCGCCGGTTAAAATTGCCATTGAACCTAACAACCAGCCGACACCCGTCAAAACGGGCGCCACGGTCCAATTCATCGCAAAGGCATTTGATGCAAAAGGAAATTCGGCCTCTGTGGATAAAGCCGTGTGGTCAACTGACGGAAGTATAGGTTCCATCTCACCCGACGGCCTGTTTTCGGCGCAAAAGAAAGGCGCCGGTCATGTGACGGCCAGAGTGGGGACTATTACATCAACAATAGCTGTCTCGGTAACCGGTTCACAGGTAAAGTCTCCCGCCCCACAAGGAAAGGTTCTCGGGACATCTACAGAACCGGGCGACCAGAATACAAACGCGAACTCCGAGCCTCAAACGGGTGATACGCTTCAAGCGGCCCCGCAATCACAAGCGCAGGCTAATCCGCAAGCTTCCTGCACGAATTGGCGACAGTGGATTATTATTGCGATGCTCATTGTATACGCGCTTGCGTTGATCCTCTACTACAAGTATATGGCGAAGCGTTCAAACTCATTGTGGTGGCTTTTCCCGACATTATTGACGGTAATCGGGCTTATCATCTACTCGCGCTATATGTGCGTGGGGACGTACGTCTGGTGGCCCTGGGTGCTGCTTCTGCTCGGTATCGTCATTACGTTCATCTCCAGTCCGCATCGCGCGCCGGCAAACCCGGCGTGAAGGGAGCCATAACAATTACTTACACGACAGTGGACTCGCATCAGGGTTCACTGTTTTGGATATACTGCCATGGCATCTGTACAAGTCCGTCAGAACAGGGTATACTGGGCGGGCGACATCGTGCAAATGTATTCGTTTGTGGCCGAGTAGCCGCCCATGCATGTGCCGGTGGCTAACAGAGTAATTTGGCAAAATAACCCATGACATTCTCATCACTCGAAATACTCATCGTGCCTCTCGTAGCCGGTTTTCTCGCCCAGGCCATTAAGCTGTTGACGGACGGCATCAAGGGCAACTTTGACTTTAAACACCTGTGGGCGAGCTACGGCGGGATGCCCTCATCTCATGCCGCTTTTGTCGTCGCGCTGGTAACTGAGGTTTGGTTCAGAGAAGGCATCGGTTCGTCTTCCTTTGCGATTGCGACAATCTTTGCCCTGCTTGTCATGCGTGACGCGCTCGGACTCCGCATGCACTTAGGGCACCAGGGAAAAGCTATTAATGAACTCATAACAAAATACTATCCTGAAGCCAAGGATGCCATCCCGCCGCTTGAGGAAAGATTAGGCCACACTCCCGCGCAAATCGCTGTCGGCGCCCTCCTCGGACTCTGTGTTGCATTCACGATTCATTACATCCTCTAGGCCTCCATACCTTTTCAACATTTAAAACGTCTTGGATTTTTCCGGGACGTTTTTGTTTCTATCAGAGCTGCAGTTCCTTGCGCAGTATATTGCGGTAGATGTCCCTGCGGCTGACGAGACCGATAATGCGATTGTCCGGATCTACGACGATAGCGCGGTGAATTCTTTTGACGAGAAGCAATGATCCGACACGCATGATGGACATGTCAGGATCGACAGTCACGACCTTTTTGGTCATGATTTTTTCGACGGTAATATCGGCGTGCTGGGAAGCGGCTCGTTCGAGCTTATTGAAGTCAGTCCACAACTCAGGATTATTGTTAAACTCCTCATGTGTGGGAAAAAGGGCTCGAAAAATGTCCTTCTCGGAGATGATGCCCACGAGTTTCCCCGCATCGTCCACTACAGGGGCTCCGGAAATAACCTTGCTGGTAAGCAGCTGGGCGGCCGTCCGTAAAGTATCGCTCTGTTTGAGCGAAAAAACGTTCTCTGCCATGACATCGCGTACGTTCATAAGCTAACTTCGAAATTTTTCTTGTAAAGTCATTTTTGGTACCAGGATTTTCTCGACCTTTGTCTTCACCTTTTTCTTGGGCGCCACAAAAGCAATAATGATAAAGAGTAAGCCGACGCCGATGATGATGATTCCTTTTGTCCGGAGCGAAGAAAAGAAATACGAAAGAAAATCTTTTGCAAGCGCATCAACGAGCGTCTGGATGGATCCTGTCATATTCGAATTCGCAAGGGCGTTCGAAAGCATCGCTGTAGCGCGCGGTATAACGATAAAGGGTGCTCCGACCAGTATAGCACCGACAAGGAAAAGCGGGAATCCGACCCAGCCAAAAAATGACTTTGCGCTCGTCATTGTAAGCGCACCAATGAGGAGAAGTATCATGAGAAGGACGACGAACAGAGTTTTAAGCGCTTCGATACCCTGCGAGATCCGATCGCGAGCTCTGTTCATCTGCGAAAAAGTGCGGTCAGCGCTGGAGATTCCCTGATGATCATTCTGGGATGAGATCAGCTCCTGGAGGGTCAAAGCATCGGGTATCTGATCAATGAACGTGGCTATATGCATATCTTTCAATGCGTTATCGACAGAAACGCCCGGAGGTAGGCACACATCCCGGGTCACAAGCAACGACTGGTCTCCGGACGCCAGCTCCGCCGGTGTGCAGACAGGCAGGGCATTGAGGCGGGATTGCACTTCGGTCGTAAGAATACCCGTTGTTCTTTCCTTGATATCGCCTAAAGGTATGACGATATTGACGGTGCGAATATCCTGTTTTGAGCCGAGCCAGGCAAAGAACGTGTCAATAGTCGATTCGGTTTGTGTCTGGAGCCACGCCGAAGTGATGATGCTTTTTACTATTCTGACCATATCATCACTCGAGAAAAAAGGTATATCATTAACAAGCGAGGTATTCTTTTTCAGCTCATCAAGTGCGATGGTAATCGACTCATCGTAGACCTTGTGGTCTCTCAACTTTTGCTTAAGAATATCAGGATTGAGAAGAGTTGACTTAACGCTCTGCAGCGCGAGTGCGGCAGGAGTCACTATGACAAAGACGAGGATTAAAATAATGGCCAGAAATCTTCTCATAAAATCACGTGCTCAGGAATAATCAAAAGGGCTTAATAGGCAGCCCGGGATCCCGGGGATTATCGCCATGCGCGCGCGGATGCGCATGCCAAGGCCGCTTAGTATGCGTGTTCATAAAGTAGATGATTCCCCATAGTCCTACGCCGATGAGCAGAGGAAAGCCGATGCTATGGGCATCGGTAAAAAATGAAATGATGTTTTGTACCAACTGCATAGAGACCCTTGGAATATTAGTCAATTATGAACGGAAGTTCCTTGAGAACCTGCCCGTTGACGACCATTGACACAGTATATGACCCCTTTTTCCCAGGGCTTGATAATCCGATTTCGCCGTCGACTATTTCGATTCCCTGCTGATCCTTCAGTAAAGCAGAACCTTTGTATATTTGAACCCCGAGTCTATCTTTCGTCTGCAGTCCTTTTTTTACCTGGACAACCAAAACGATATTATCGTTCACCTGAAATTTCTCCTGCACGGGAGAACGCGGCTTGCCGGTGAATTTGGCCATATACGCCGAATGAAAGTAATCGGAAAATGAAGGTGCAGCTTGGGAGACTTGGTTTGTCGAGCCGGCAGGAAGTTCGCCGTCATTTGTTTGTGGTGCGACAACCGTATTCGCATCGGGGAGATTGCTGTCGGCTGTGACAGCTTGATTGGCAGCGGGCTGATTCTTTTCTACGCTCGTCCCTTCCACTCTGCCGCGGATGATTGAACTATCCGTTGTACGAACGGCAAAAAACCAAGCGCCAAGAGCGCCTACTATGAGCAGCGATCCTCCAATCCAAATAGGTTTTCGTACCATAGAGATCAGGTTATGTTTGGCATGTTGTGCAAAAATACGTGCCCCTGCCACCGAGCAATTGGAATTGTACAGGACTCTGGCACCGCGGGCAAGCTGCGTTTTTACGGCCATGGATGGCTAAAAAATCCCGAATCTCACCCGTAAAACCGCCTTGGATTCCGCGACGAATTTCGTTCATCGCCCGCTTAAGAATTTGCTGGATAGCTGCATGCAACTTTTGTATTTCACCTGCCGTAAGGCTAGAAGGGATTCGGAGAGGGAGTATGCCCGCTTCCCAAAGAATCTCATCCGAGAATGCGTTCCCTATTCCCCCGATATACCGCTGGTTCATCAGCAAAGTTTTGATGTTCGCGCGTTTTTGGCGGGAAACCAGCTCGTGAAGTTTTTGAACGGTAAAATCAGGCCAAAGAGGATCTATGCCTGATGACGCCCACGGAGGAGCCTTTGGAGAGTCGACTAAGGCAACCTTCATCCACTGCGTCCTATCGCACACGGCGAGCGCGCGCTTGTCTTGGAAATGAATCGTGACGCACGCATACCTCGGTGTCTCCCCGCCTGCGGCCACCGGATAGATCTCCCCGTGGAGCATCAAATGGATCCAGAGGAAGGAGCCGTTGCTGAAAGAAAAAACCAGCTGTTTTCCCCTCCGTTGTACGGAAAGTAGTGTATTGCCCCTGAGTGCCTTTTGGAACGCTTCGGCTGATGCTGCCCCCAGCGGTTTGGGAGCGGACACATATACGGATAGAATTGTTGCGTTTTTATATGACGCGGTGAGATTTTCTGCAAATACGGTAAGATCGGGCAACTCTGGCATAAAGTGTTTTATGCTTTGGTGCGTCGAATGCCCCGCTTCTTGAGCTCCCGCTCAATATCGTGGGCGATTCTATTGCCTATCCCCTCGACTTTTTGCATCCCGGCTATCCAGGAGCGGACATACATGTCGGCAAGCGATTCATCAAGTTTCTCGATAGCTTCAGCGGCTTGTTCATACGCCCGCGCCCGAAAGAAATATTTTTCACCTGTTTTTGCGCGTAGCACATCCGCTTTCATTATAAAAATTTGCGCAATCTCATGATTCAGCGCGATGGTCGTCTTGGGCATACAGTCTCGTATCTACGAGTGAAATTACGAGGTAAATCTCTTCGCTATTTCTGCTGCGGTATCGAGTTCCGCGGGACAATATCGAGACGGGATAATGACTGAATCCGCTGGAGAGCTCCCCGGGACTTCTGCCGACGTAGCCATGATGCACTCGTCGTTTTGGACATGATCGAGACCGAGCTGATGCCCAAACTCATGAAGAATGGTGGAAATAAGGTATGGCGTTTCATTGTTTGGCGCCTCCACCGATATCCCTTTGATCGTCTGGAAAAAAACCACCATTCCATCATCATTCACCGTCGATCCGATATTGGTCGGCTGGTCCGAATACGTATTCAAACACAGCAGGTATGCGATTGCCGTATCTCCATGGGAGTGGACTTTCTCCATCTGTTGGGCAAGCTTCCTGATATCAATCTTTGAGTAGGATCCCTGCATGGCGGTAAAGGTGTTGTTTTGGACGAATTGGACGGCTTCACTCCTCCCGGTGATGCGCTGGATTTCAGATCCGACGATGGTCATAACATCCAGGGGCACCGCGCAACCCTCATACCTGTCGACAATAATCCGCAGATGAGGGAATTTTTTTACATCAAAGTAGTCTGACTTTGCGTCACCGTCATATCTGAGATGAAAGATCCCCCTCAAGAAGGGCGACCGGGCGAACGTTTCCCGGTAATTGGCATTAAACCAGTTATCCTGCTGGGAGGAATTGGCGAAATACCTGACCACGCCAAAGGAAAATATGGCAAGAATAAAAAGAACCAGAAAGAATGCAGCGAGTTTTTTCATAGGTTAAAACCAGGCAACGTGCGGACATCGGTCCACTCATCTTGTCTGTCGTCCCAGCGATACGCTTTAACTCCGTCGACAAACTCAGATTCAGAATATTGATATTCGACTTTCGTTATCGAGCCGACTCTCCGGGAGCCGAGGCCGCGCTTGCCGACTACGCGCGGCTTTACCGTCCTTTCGAGTTTCATCTTCATTGACGGCGTGGCAAATACAATATACTCGATTGTGCCCGGACCGGGATCGAGGTCTTCATGTTCGTGTTCAATGACGTCAAAAGTGTCGGTAATCCTTCCTACGATTTCCTGCCATCGCTCCTCCGTCATGTTGAGAATGGAATCTTAGAAATAATCGTCGGAGACAGCCGTGCACGCCAGAACACGCCCATGATACCACTTTTTCACTCCATCTGCAACTGCCGACGGAAAAGCGGCGCGCGAATCAGGCGTTATTTCAACGTTATGGTCGCGGCAGGAAGGTCGCGTACGGGGACCCGCAAAGGCGTCGGGACGTGGTCACGAAGCCCTAACGGGACAGAGCCCTCCAAAGCTTGGATCGGAAACGGCTCTGGGCCCGTAGGATCTTCGCCTTTTTGGTCAGGCTCGATAGTGATTGTTACTTTCGTTTTTCCATCAGCGAGATTCAGCGGAAATGCGTCCTTAAACTCATCGGGGGGATTGCGTAAAAAGTCTTCCCCGGGGAACGCCGGTCCGGACTTCCCGCCGCTATACCCTGAAAAATTGTCTTTACCGGCGACGGAAGAGAACCTGCCGGCAGAGAGGGTCCTGCCATTGTTCGTCACCCATGCTTCATACGTCCAGCCGGCCGGCGCCTCAGGAAGCACGAGACTTGATCTAAGCGCCCCGCCGGGCAGGAAAAACCATACTCCGCTTTCTTCTTGAGCGACGGGATCATCTGTAGGTGTGGCGAGAATATATGACCCGCTGAGCTCATGGATATCTATATCCGTGAACGAGAGGATGGCTGTTTTGTTCTCAAATGTTCCGGAAAGCACGGCACTTGATGAGGGCAGATTGTCGAGATTGCTATCGGCTTCAATGGTGATAAATGCTTTCGTGATAGTCCGGCTCTGGTCGTACGAAAAGGGGAACGTGTTATTATCAATTTTCGCTCCGGTCAAGGTCACCAATTCCCCGCTTTGTGTCGCGGTAAAGATTCCTGCACTGACAGATGTTACGCCGTCAGATACCCATAGCTGATAATGACCGCGGCTCAATAGAGGGAGGTGTATGCCATCTACATGGACATTTCTGCCTTTTGTAGTATTTGTATTCTGTATAACAGGAGCCGGCAGTACCGTGCTTTTGCCTCCAAAAACTACCCATACGCTTACTGCGACAGTGACGATGCTGATGAAAAAAAACAAAGACCAAAAAAACTTCGGTGCGGGAGCGTAGGATAATGGGCGTCCGCCTTTCTGATCCGCATGCACATGCTGTGGTACGGGTGAGGGAACTTTTTGAGATTTGATTGGATCATCCATAAAAACCAAGAAACCCTACGCCAAACAAGCTGACCACGCTAAGAAAAACAAGGAGAAGAGCTAGCCCGCCTGTCGCTTGCCCCTTGCGAGCGATTGCAGCGTACCAGGCTGACAAAAAAATCGGGATAAGCAGCAGGGCGAAATAATACACCTCAAAGCGTCGTACTGCTGGACTAACAAATCCCAGACCTATGCTGACAATCCATTGGGCAATCAACAACGTGAGATATCGCTTGCGGTATGCTCCCAACTGATCTAAAGATACCAGATCGGGATCAAAGAGGACGCGCAGCAGCCAAACACCCTGCAAAAATGCCGCAAAAGCTAGGGCATAATACAGGACAAGAACCGGGGCATGAAGATTGGAGGCCAGGGAGCTCATATGTGGGTGTATGCGGAATTGCGGCTAGTGGTGGAAAAAGTATACTTCCAAAGCTTGAGATTCATTTTATCCCTTTTGTGACCTCGATGTCCACTGTATGCGGGGCAAATGAAGAGTACAGCCAAGTCCTCCGGATTTTCGCATAAACCCGCTCGAACCGGGTTCCAATGGATATAATTGAGTTTTTCTCCCAATTTTTCATCGGAGTAAATATTGAAATCGTAAAAAGATGGTTGCCAGATTTTGATTGCATCTCTTTTATACAGTATATCTTGGGTAGGCAAGGCTTTCATGCCTTGTCTCTTTCTCGACGGGGCATAAAAGCCCCGTCTACCCGACAAAAGATAATTTGAAATCCGCTTCGCAGAACGTCCTTTAATGTCGTGCATTATTTGCGATACTGTCAACTTTGGTTTTTCCTCTACATCCCGCCAAAGGATCATATGAAAATGATCCGGCATAATCACGTATCCTAAAACGTTGAACCCTAATTTCTTTGCATAAAAACTAACATCGCCCAAAAGAATCCCACAACAAAACGGATCGTTAAACAACCTTCTGATCCGAAACGTTTTTGTGGTCACAAAATGAGCCTAGCTTTCCTCATTAAACCGTGACAAGCTCATTTTTTCTCAAAAATGCTCGTAAAATCCCACAACGCCAACAATGCATTCAAACGTTCGAGCCGAACCGACTTCCTTTTCACGCTCTCTGTGGCCAGCATCATTTTTGGACCCCGCCAATCCTGGAGAAGCTCGGTGAGGAGGAAGCGGCAGATGAACTCGACCAGCTCGCGTGCTGTCCCGATATAATGAACTTTTTTCGCTGCTACTTTGTCTAACGCCAAGCACAGTCGTTCGTCCTGCGTGTATATAGCCCACGAACGGTCAATCCCTTTTCGTAACGTCAACTTGTTCCCCCGGAGTATGAGGTTTGGCAAATGAAGCACTCCCTTCTTGAGCATACGGACAATTGGCAAAATGAAGGTGCGCCACTTTTTCATTTTTGTTGAGACAATCAGAAGTTTGGTGAAACGGTCGACATCTTTTGTCGTCCCGATAACCTGCACTTTTGTTCTTTTTTGCACGACTCGAACGAGGGTTGCGAACATTTCTTGGTCGACCCTCTTGTAGAGTGGATACAACCATTCAGGAGGTGTGTTCCTATTTCTCATTTTGATCTTCTTTCGGCTTATAATACTTCTTCCCTTGTAATTTCTTCGGTAAATAGTCTTGTTTTCCGTCTTCAGGGGAATAGTCATGGGAATATTTGTATCCCTCGCCATACTTCAAATCTTTCATCAGGTCAGTCACGGCGTTTCGTAAGTGCAGAGGTACGGGTTCATTCATGGAGTCTTTGACATCCTTTTTGGCTTCCAGCAAACCTTGGTAGGAGCTGTTGTCTTTCGGCGCATTCGCGAGATACACGACACCGTGCGCAAGGTTAATCTGGCATTCGGGATATCCGATCAAACGTACAGCGTTGAATACATCTATGGCCGTATGCAATGCTTGCGGGTCAGCCATCCCGACATCCTCTGAAGCGAACACCACCATCCTCCGGGCGATAAACTCGGGATCCTCCCCCGCTTCCACCATCCTGTTGAGCCAGTAGAGAGCCCCGTCAGGATTCGAACCGCGCATGGATTTGATGAACGCTGAAATGACATTGTAATGTTCTTCGCCTTTTTTGTCGTACTGAAGCGCTTTATGCTGAAGCGCGTCTTCTACATCATGCAAACTGATGTGCTTCACCCCGGTTTTGTCTTTCTTTGTCGCTTTTGAGGCAATCTCAAGAGCGTTCAAGACTGTTCGCGCGTCACCGTTGGATGCCTCGAGGAGGAGATCCATCGCCTTCGCTGCAATCTGGATTTTTTCCTTGCCCAAGCCGCGCTCTTTGTCTTTGAGGGCCTGCTTCACAATCTTTGAAAGTTCGGGGACGCTGAGCCGCTCAAGAACAAACACACGCGAACGGGATAAAAGCGGTGCTATGACCTCGAACGAAGGATTCTCTGTCGTGGCACCGATGAGCGTGATAAGTCCGCTCTCCACCACGGGCAGGAACGCATCTTGCTGCGCTTTATTCCACCTATGGATTTCATCGACAAATAAAATAGTCCGTTCGTTGTGGAACGACCGCTGTTTCTCAGCTTCAACAATCACTTTGCGCAAATCGGCGATGCCGGATGTCACGGCTGACATCTGGACAAATTTTGACTTTGTTTGCTCGGCAACAATTCGTGCCAACGTAGTCTTCCCCGACCCCGGCGGCCCCCAAAAGATAATTGAGAAGAGCTCGTCGTTCTCTATGGCCCGCCTGAGCAGCATCCCGGGCCCGACAATCTTTTCCTGACCAAAGAACTCATCGAAGGTACGGGAACGCATCCGGTCGGCGAGAGGCGCCTCGCGACGTAAAGACTGCTTCATTTTTTCCTGAAACAAATCAGCCATAGTATGTATGTATAGTGTACCACGTCAAAGATGGCAAAAAAAGACTTGACAAGGCCCCTCACAGTAAGATAAAGTCCTACCATAAAATCGCTCACAACCAACAAAGGAGAGGTCATGCCGACACCGCTCGGTACCGTTACAGATCGATACAGGCGTATACACTGTGTCGCATTGAATCCCGAGGTCACGCTGATCCAAGGTGCTCGCGTCCGGTTCACATTCCCTGGCAGCATCCACCAGAAACCGGTGTCATTCGAGCAGGAGGCAAGCTCGATTGAAGTCTCCCGCCAGCAGGTCGAGCGCGTCGAGCCGGGAACATCCTGTGGCCTCAAGATTGACGGCTCCGTCTGCCTCCCCCCGATCGGGACGGAGATCGTTCTTCTCGACTGACCCGCAGTTCACTTCGCCACTTTTCCACCGCGGCTCCACCATGGACGCCGCTTTTTTCTATCTCTTGACAAATCAACCCAAAAGACGTACTATGCAACGTCAACAAATACTTGAATAGATCGTTGTCAAGAAACTACAAACCCGGGAAGAAAGGGGTGATATTATGTTCGGGCAATACGGTACAGGATTGCTCATCGCACTGGCTACTACCGCAGTGGTGGCAGTGCTGGTCGCGATGGGGAGAGCGCCGAATGATAAAGGCAGGTTTGCCCTCTTCATTGGGGCGCTTACATCAGTCCTCACAGGAGCTGTGCAGGTGATCCAAAAAGCCGAGCTACTGGACATGGAATGGATCTTTGCAGTCATGCTCGTATTGGCAGGAGCCATCATCCTACTGTACGCGTTCTTCGCACTGGCGAGGCGTGAGCACGAAGTTGCGGGCACATTCCTCGGCATCCTGAGCGCCCTCCTGATGTCACAGGCAGTGTCCGGGATGTTCTAACCTGGACTTTCCTGGTTTGAAAAACCGTCCGGGTCGCTGTCTCAGCGGCTCGGACGTCTTTTTTTATTCATTAAACCTGTTTTGCAAGCTTATGGACAAGGCGCTTGAACTCTTTCTGAACCGGATCAGGAATATCCAGATTGTCGAGCAAAATTGATGCCCGTCTGAACGAGTTGGTAATATAGCGTCGTGCGCGTTCGTATCCGCCGCTTTCGACAATCAACGCCTTTAATCGAACAAGGTCTCGGCCTGACTTCTTTCTTTTGCGTAGGAGTCTGAGCAGGGTGGCGCTGTGGCGCTTTGACTGCAGGGCAAATGAAATAAGCAGAGTAATCTTGCCCGACCTGATGTCAGATGACCTGCCGGCCAGCCCCCTGCTGAACACGTTTTGTACGTCGTCGGTAAGCTGAAAGGCTATCCCGGCGTCCCGGGCAAACGCATGGAACGCTTTTGTCGGTATCCGCGCCCGCCCCAGACGCACCCCGAGCAAAAACGGAGATTCGATGGTATAGACAGCTGTCTTGTGCTGATAGCGGAGAAACTGCTGGTCAATCGGAGGCACCTTTTCCGGGAGAGCAAGAATGTCGAGCACCTGGCCGATATAGGTCGTATGGAGCGTTCGCTCAATGTCCTCAAGCGCCGACATCTTTTGGGCCAGTGAAAAACCCGTACTCAGAACGCACCGTTGGACAAGGTCTGAGGCAATGTCCCCCGCAATGATGGCGATGTCACGCCCCACCTTCTCGCGGTCGGCCTTTGCCAGCCCTCTCGGGGCGTAGCTTTCAAAAACCTTATGGAGCGTCGGCCTGCCGCGGCGAACGACGTCTTCATCGATAATATCATCGTGAATGAGCAGGTACGCATGGAGAACTTCATACGCCGCTGCAACCTTGAGAATATCCGCGGTGGCCCGGTTCCGAGGATTGCTTAAAAAACCGAGCACGACAAGCGTTCCGCGTGTCCGCTTCGCACCCGGCCTGAGTGTATATTCCTTGATACTGCGCATTATACGGCGTCCGAACGCGTGGCGGGCTGACCCAGCTTCTGCATCAAAGAATGACCTCAGCGCGCCATTAATGCGCTTACGAAGATCGGCGGCTGAGCTGTGGGATGGAGGCGTATTCATTATTTTCCAAATTTTCTCTTTCGGCCCGCGTAGTCGGCAAGCGCCATATCCAAATCCTTTTCTGAAAAATCAGGCCAGAGCGTGTCGCAGAAATACAGTTCGCTGTAGGTAGACTGCCAGGTCAGAAAGTTGGAAAGGCGTTGCTCCCCTGCCGTGCGAATAATGAAGTCGGGATCGGAAGTTCCCTTTGTGTACAAATTTTGCGCAACAGTTTCCTCGGTAATCTCGTTGGGCTTGAGCTTTTGCGCAATCATTTCTTTAATTGCATGGATGATTTCTTCTCGCCCGCCGTAATTGAGTGCAAGCGTGACAATGCCCCGGTTGTTCTTCTTGGTTAATTCGACGGCTTGCCTGATTTTGCGCTGGAGCAGGCGCGAGAGCGTCTTGATCTGGCCTATCACCTGCAGTTGGACTCCTTTTTCATTCAGGCGTTTAATATCCATCGTGAGAACCCATTTGAAAAACTCAAAAAGGTCCCGAACCTCCTCCTTAGAGCGTTTCCAATTCTCGGTAGAGAATGCATACAAGGTTATCTGGTTAATCCCTCTGTCAAAACACCAGCTTGAGACGCGATCCACTGTTTTATACCCTTCCCGATGACCTTCAATGGCGGGAAGTCCGCGCGCTCGCGCCCAGCGGCGGTTACCGTCCATAATAAAACCTATGTGTTTTGGGAGCGATGCGGTGTTTGCGTCTGACATAGATACTACACATACTCTCTCAAAAAGGGGTGCTCGTCAAGGATTGATACAAAAGAGGCTTTACAAACGCTGTGGGGGAAGGTAGAATCTCATCATTGTAAAGTCTTGTAACGGGGTATGGCCCAATTGGTAGGGCGCTCGCTTCGGGTGCGAGAGGTTCCCGGTTCAAGTCCGGGTACCCCGATAATTTACCACCTGCATATGTCGCGTTCAACTATTGACAACGCCACCATTTTGTGATAGATTTGCTTTTGGTCTCCGCACGTTGTCTAGCAGTTAAACCCCAAACCCTCACCTGGAGCAACCACATGCTCTTTTCCTCACACTCCCCCTAAAGTGACCCGTGACCGACTTCTGCTCACGAGACGATCGAAGTCCATTCGGAACTTTGGAGGGGTCATGTGCAACACCAAACTTGGTCAACACAGTTCACTCGAAGGGAGTTTCGAATTCCACCTGCGCGGCAAAGCGCCTTTCACGGGAAAGGTGACACGCGTTAAAGGCCAGACGGCCACAGTCAAGATGAATGACGGCTCGAAGATAACCGTCAACCTTTCCGCCTCCGCACGGCGTGCATCATAGCAACCCAAGCCGGTTGCCCACAGATTTTACCACCCGCCCCGCAATCTATCGCTGGGCGGTCTTTTTTTCCAATAAAAAAACTCCCGCCGCCCTGGACCGGTGGAGGGAGATATTCTTTTTGAACGAACAACTACATTTTGGACCCCCGCCGCAAATTAACAACCTTCGGAGCGGGCTGTCTGCGACGTTTCTTTTTCTTCTTTTCCGCCAGTAACTCGGCGGCGATACGATCCTCCGGCCCTGACCAGGTACGAGGAAGTCCCGGGTCCCCTCTCATGTGATACTCCTTCTACGCCGCGTGTTTTACGCGGCAATGTCGAGGTCGAACAACATCTTCGCCGCCTGGAGATACCGGGCGGTGGTTTGCTTCACAATGTCGGGTGGAAGCTCGGGAGCCGGCGGTTTTTTGTTCCAGCCGATCCTCTCGAGGTAATCGCGGACAGGCTGCTTGTCGAAACTCACTTGCGGCCTTCCCGGCTTGTACGTAGCCTTCTGCCAGAAGCGTGAAGAATCCGACGTCACCACCTCATCCAGGAGTGTGAGGACGGTCTGGCCATTATCGTCAACTGTCAACCCGAACTCGAACTTCGTGTCGGCGACGATGATTCCCCGCTCTTCGGAATATTCCTGGGCAGCGGTATAGAGACCGAGCGAGGTGGACTCTATATCCTCGGCAAGTTCCCGGGCCGAATATGCATACTCAGGATGATCGCCCAACCATTGCGTCAAAATGTCCAGCATCTGCTGGTAGTTGATATTCTCGTCGTGCGCGCCGGCGACCGCCTTCGTGGAAGGAGTGAAGATGGGCCGAGGCAACTTTTCCGACTCCAATAAATCACGCGGAAGGGAGAATCCATGCACTGTGACCAATTCATCCACTTGCGATGCGATTGCCTCCAGGTACTCCTTCCAGTAGGATCCGGAGATGAAACCTCGCACGATGCACTCAAGCGGCAGGACATCGCACTGTCTCACGATTGCCGTACGTCCCTCCAGCTCTGCGCGGAACGGATGGAACTCCTCAGGGAGGTCTCCCACCTCAGTAGAAAGGAGGTGGTGCTGGAATCGATGACCGCCCGCCAACAGACTTTCGAAGAAGAGATAGAACAGCGGCATCCAGGCCATGGACATGGCATGGAGGGCCTTCCCCTTTCCCGGGATTGCGTTCGGGAAAACAACATCGAAGGCGGACATGCGGTCGGTAGTGACGATAGCCAATCGATTACCCGGCAGGTAGAAAGTGTCTCGAACCTTCCCCTGTGTGCGGCGAAATCGGTCGGAGAGACCGAAGTGATCGGTGTTGATGAGAACAGACATAATAGTCCTTTCTTTCGGATGAACTACAGGTTCGATGGGAGAGCTAGAGTAGATCAAGGTCACTACGCCGCGAGCTGGAGCCTGTTTTCCCAATGGTCTGCATTACGTTTGGTCCGCCACGAGGCTAGGCCGATGTAGAGTCTCGGTTGGCGCAAGACACGCAGTTGCTTCGGTGTCATTTTTGCGACAAATGGGGCAACTGACTCATCTGCCATCAATAGATCATACACTTTCGCACCCGACTCCGCAGCGCTATCGCATACATCAGCGACATACGCATATGCCGACGGGTAGCCATAGTAGGTCAGTAGCGTATTGAGCGGGTCGGAAATGATCAGGTCACCCTTCAGTTCAAGATTCTTGAGCATTTGGGACTCATCCACCACGAGCGTAGCCATGATGCGATTCAGCGTTTTAGCCGCAGTACAGACGAACTCCAAGATCTCAAAATGGAACCGCCCCGAGGCAGAATTCGTCAGGTCTCGCTGGTGCTCAGTGATAAGGTCAAGATACACCCCGATCATCCGGCCCAGCTCGGCCTTATTCATGCTCTTGACGTTTTCCACTGCGATCGGGTTGTTCTTGTGCGCCATGATCGACGACCGGCCTTGGAGCGCCTTTGCCTGTGCGACTTCAGAGATTTCCGTGGCCTGCAAACGGCGCAAACTGTCAGCCAGATCTCCAAAGATGCCCATAATCATCGTTAAGCGGTGATAGACGTCAGCCATCGGTTCCGGCATATTCTTCTGATGGGAATACCGGCCGGGCTTTAAGCCGAGGTGACCCAAGAGCTGCTTTTCGAAACGCATTGGGTTATTCATGATGAGTGATGATGGGCCATAGGTACCGACCGGACCAGAGATTTTACCGACCAGCATGCCGACTTCCCGTTCAAGCTTTGCAATCTCGCCGGCAAGTCGGCAGACATACTCATCAATGGCATCACCGAATGTGATCGGTGAAGCTAACTGCAAATGCGTCCTGCCTGCCTGCACCGTGTCAGCGTACTGGCGCGCGATCCTGATGAAATGCCTCAGCAGTTTCTTCAATAGCGGAATAATCACTGTGATGATCGCATCGCGCATACGCGCGGCATCCGCAGTATCCAGCACATCGCAACTTGTGAGCATGAGATGCGGGTAACGTTGCGAGGTTTCGCTGATCGCAGATTTGATGAGCATCACGAGTGCCCGGACATCATGACGAACCGCTTTAATTCGTCTTGGCACTCCGTACTCCAGACGGTAGACGTCCCGAGCCCGGAGTCCGACGCAAGCTTGGATAATTTCCTGCATAGACCGACTGGGGCATTCACCTAGCTCAAAGAGCTGAATAGCCAGCGCCGCCTCGACCGCTCCTTCATAGAGGACTCGACCCTTCTCTGAGGTAAACGGGGCGAGCTCCTGGTTCACATACCGGTAGGAGAACGGGCTTGCTTGAGAGAAATCCCGTCGTCGGACGATCAACATAGTTTGCTCCAAAATCGACCACAGCCGCGGGTCATAGAACTGAAAATGCGGCGGCACCTCCGTGACTCGTTTTCGAGTCTTAGTACTGCTCATGTGCTACTCCTTTCCCTTCTGTATCTGTTCACTTGCGTTGTTAACGTCCATTTTTTGAACTAAAAACAACCAAAACACCAAGGATTTACCTTACCAAAACGCATCTCTATAGTCAATCTGAATCCTCCCTTTACATGCCTTCAATCCCATGTTACCATTCTACAAAATGAAATAGGGGTCATTCGTTTTCGTTTCTCGAAACCAGGAGGAGTCAGATGAGTAGGCATGACAGAGATCACGTCTGCAAAGCACATTCCTCGGCAGGGGGTGGAAGGGTAAAATGCCTGTGCGGTCGAATATGGCAAGACCCCCCAACTGCGGAGATCCTGGCAACAGGAAGTCCCGCCCAACGCCGCGAAGCTCAGAAACGCAGGCGGCCATAACTCTGCCGCCCGCGATGCTGTTCTCCCGGACCTTTATGGCTCCGGTTTTTTATACGTATAAAAAAACTCCCTCCCACTTTGGTAGAGTGAGGGGAGATCTTGCTTTCGCACATGTGCTACTTTTTGCGACCTTTTGCCAAGAAGGGCCAGAAGAAACGCTGCGGCCCCCATTCAGCATTTGCAGGATCGGAGCTTGGAATAGGATGGGGTGTCCTTTCGCCCGGAGCAGTGCGCCGAACGGGCTGTAACGGACGATCACCTAGGAACTTTGTATGCTTCGGCATGTGACCCTCCGTGATCATGATCATGCAACAGAACGAAGGACTTTACCGTCGAGCCCAGCGGAAGTCGAAATGATACCCACTGGAACACCTGCATAGCGCTCGTAGGTCCTGATGAGCTGGTGGACGCACCCGGGTAAATCCCTTTCCGAGTTGATCCCGCGAATGTCAGTGTCCTCCAAATCAATCCGGACACAAACCTCTTGCACATCGACACCGTCCAGCTCCTCGGTCATGGGGTACGTGGGCGGCTCGACGAGCTCGCCATCAATCTTGTAACCAGTCGCTATTGGCAAGTTGATGTTGAGACCCGACAGACCGTCAACCTGCGTTAGAGCTATGCAATCGGCTCCGTTAACCATGGCCGCGCATCGCGTCATATACAGATCGGGGCCTCCGACTTCACGCCCACGCATGGTAGTCGAACCGCGGTTGTTGAAAAGGACTTCGAAGTGCTCGGCCCAATCCTGCTTTGTGGCGGAACCAGCATTGATGAGATCTCGCTTTGCCTGCAAGAATGCTTCCTGCGCATTCTGATTGAATTGCGGAAGTCCCGGGAACAGCTCAGGCCGCAATTCGGGAAACACCTCGGCATCGTGGCGATTCCACCAGCCCGTCGGAAACGGCCCCTCACCAACCCGTGTTAGGAACAACTTCGAGATGAGGATAACAGGGCCGAAGAGATGCATCGGAAGACCACCACAGTATGCCGCTGCCTGCGCGATTGACTGGGTCGCGGAATTGAACGGATACGTCCCGCGAACGTGCAGACCATATCCTTGGGTCATACCAAAGAGTACGGGGACGTTTCTGCGCATCAGGTCGTGCAACACCGGATCGATGTTGGTGATGTACGGACGAAGAAAGTCTGCGTCCGCCAGCAGTCGTTCGACCTCGTTGTCAGGGCTCATATCAGCGAGTGAAAATTCTTTCTCAGTCCCTTTCATTCTGAGCTCGAACTCTTTCAACATCGGGAAGAACGCGTCGTAGAACCCTTTGACCCACTTCCGGAGAAGATCTGCGTCGAGGAGATGTCCGGTGAGCGGACCTACGCGCAGATCGATCCCCGCGATCATTGGTGAGATACCTCGACCGGTAGTGCCTACCGCCGCACTGCCCTTCACGAGTTCAAGCAAGCCCTCGAGCAGCGAGTGGTAGCGAAGAAAGATTGGCGCCCTCTTGGAGACCAGAAGTGGCGCTTTCAGATCGCCAACAATGGCGATGAGATCGCGAAGCTCGCGAACCAACCGCGCTACCTCGACCAGCACCGCATCACCGATGATCCCCATTTTTCCATCGGCAAGTAATGTCGGGACAAGATGGAAAATGAACGGGTAGAGTTGTCCATCGGCGCCCCTGATGTGCCGTGTACGGCCAGTATTCGCACCTCCTTGTACACGGGCTGAGACATCAAAGTAAGGGCCCAAGACCGCCTCGATGCCGCCTTTACCGCTGTCCCCCCAGGCATCACCGACTTCGATAGTCGATCGACGTCCGCCTTTTTTGTACCACAACTGTTCTAAAAACACATCGGGTTGCATTCCGACTCTCCTTCCTATTGTTTACGGCAGTTAACGTTCTTTCTTTGTTTTGGTCATTTACTTTATCACTCCCTCATGTCCCTTGTAAAGCAAAGGGAGGTTGAAAAATAGCTTAAAATAGTTTATACTACCGTCATTATTAATCACTCATCCACACCTTATGAAAAAGTCACCCGCGATGATAATCATTCTCATTTTAGCCCTCGCAGGACTCCTCCTGTCGGGCTATCTGTCATACCTTAACCTTTGGGGCGCCGGATGCTCGAAGTTTTTCATAAGCTGCGGAGGCAGCAAGGCGGTGCACATTTTCGGTCAGCCGACATGCGTCTATGGGTTCTTTATGTACTTGGCAGTGTTCATCCTCGCCATCGTCGCCTTGTTCAAAGAGAGCGCCCGCAGCGTGATGAAGACCCTGCTTGGTTTCGCAATCCTCGGCACGGCATTCTCCGGCTTTCTCACCTTCTACGAACTTGTCGTGCTTAAGATAGAGTTCAGCGGCCTCCCCGCCTGCGCATATGGGCTGATTCTCTATGTCGGGATATTGATTGTCGCAATGCTCGCCCTCAAGCAAAAAAACGAGATCGTGCCTCAGCAGACTCCTCCGCAGATGCCCCAAACACCTCAGCAATAACAACTATCAACACGTAAACATCGGGGGGCAGACTGATCAGTCTGCCCTCCTTTTGATACTATTCAATCCCCAGTGCCGCCTTTGCTTCAGCGGACATCTTATCCGGCGTCCATGGCGGATCGAATGTCAGGTCAACTTTCACCTCGCCGACTCCGGCGACGGCTTTGAGTTTCGATGTAATGTCATGAAGGAAAAAATCTATGAGCGGGCATCCCGGCGTCGTCAGGGTAATGCGCACGCTGATATTTTTCCCGTCGGTAATTTCAATGCCGTAGACGAGTCCGAGCGAAACAACATCGATCCTGAGTTCAGGATCGAGCACTGTTGAGAGGGCATTGAGGACGTCTTTTTTGCTTACGGGCATGAAAGAAGTCAGCGCAAAATATGTAAGCGGAGGTAGAACGCCAGAAGCACAACATAATTAGCTATCATATACCATTTGGCTTCCCAGTTATAGCCGTCGAACTTGTACGAAGAAAGCGGCCAGAGAAAGGGTGTAGGAAAAAATTTTCTTGAATGGGTGGGGATGTCAACAATGATATGTAAAAGCCACCCGAACGCTGCCCATGGCACCGAGCCCATGATTGCCCATGCTATGGAGAAGCCGATAATCCATAACGGAATGCTGTGGGTGACGTCATATATCCTGTACACCCAAGGCGGGACCCTATTTGCCATATTCTCGACAGTATCCTCGCTGACCTTGAACCACATTTTGTAATTATTTGTAATAACCGAATAGACGGCGTTCGGGACGAACGCAATAAGATCCGGAGCGAGGCTCAGTGCGATACCGACTGTCCGGGTCGTCGGAGGAGCATTCTTAAAAATAAGGGTAGCCCAAAGTCCGTGTGCGAGTATGTCCATAAAGCTAGTCTAGCGCACCAGGCGGGGTTGGGCAACTCTCCTCGTCCGGCGGAAAGTTGCAGCCAATATTATCAAACTCAAAACGTATGTCCCAATTTCGAGAGTAGAAGGTGCGGCGCTATACCCGAACAAGGACCTGAGCATACCTCCTCCAAACCCGGTTTCCGGGAGAACAAACGAAATATTATACGCATGGGAGGTGAAAAAGGTGATGATTCCCGCATCCTGCAGTTCACGGGCTCCCCGGGCAAATAATCCTGCCGCGCAAAGAATTAGGACAAATGTGCTGATGCGAAAAAAAACACGGAGAGATATTTTTTCCCATGCGGTAAAGAAACCTATCGCGATAATTCCCGCCCCGCCGAAACCGAGCAACGCGCTCGCGACGCTGTTGCTCTCAGCCAGCTTGGTTGCCGCAAGGAGAAAAAATGAAGTTTCGACGCCTTCACGAAAAACTGAAAAAAGAATTAATAAGAATATCCCGAGTAAAAACCCGCGTTCGATATGCTGCTCAATCCGCTGTTCAATCTTCTGGGCATGATGCCGCTGGCGGCGCATCCAATACAGCATCGTCGTCAGGAGAACCGCAGCGCCCATCATCGCGCTACTTTCAAAAATCTTTTCCGAATTGTCCTTGAGACTGTCCGCGATCGAAAAGAGCGCGACACCGACCATAGCAGAAAGAATCACGCCTATCACAGCACCCCACCATACATAGCGCAGGCACTGGAACTGCCGTGTACGGAGCAGGTAACTGGCTACAATGCCGATAACCAGGCCCGCTTCAAGCGTTTCTCGGAATGTGATGAAAAAATCCGCCATGTGGATAACTACTCTTAATGAGAATCATTCCCATTTTAACATATCCACATGTTTGGGACAATGAACTACCGCCAGCTCACGCCGGTGGTTTCTGTCTTGCCGTCTTGAAAACGGCTGGTTTAAAAAACACCAGGCAAGGATTTTCCCATCGCACGGCGCACTGTCTGACCCCGTCAGTCGCGACTGACGGGGGAGTTTGCGCCATGCTGTCCTTTCTTTTCTCTCCACTTTTCTTTGGACAAGCAAAGAAAAGTGGAGCCCGCCCGGAGGGCATCTCTATTACAACTCTGATTAAAAATTCGGGAAACTCTAATTTACGACGTACCGTGCAAATAGCCCCCCGCTACTCCCACTCAATAGTTCCAGGCGGTTTGTTCGTGAGATCGTAAAACACAAAAGAGATATCTTTTGCCATGCAAACTTTCACTATGTCCCTCAGCACTTTGTCCGGCAGACGGTAATAACGGACAGTCATTGCCTCGCGCGACGCCACGGGACGCAAAACAATGCTCTCGCCGTCCCCTACTCCATAGGGCAGGAGAACAACGGGAAATTGCCAGATGTCGGCGAGCCCGGCTTTGTCGATAATCCGCGAAACAGCATCATCAATTTTTTGTAAACGCTTGACGCGTTTCTCGTTGACATATGCTTCGTGCAGGGAAGCTCTTTGAAGATCCTTGCTGTCGCCGCCGACAAGCAGTACTACCCTGTTGATGCTCGAAAGTTTGTTCGTCAGCATCGGAGAAAGACGACCGACTCCGTCAATATTCCGGGTGCCGTATACGACGGCCGGATGACGGTAGCTGCGCTGGTCTCCTTGCACCCCGACGCTTCGCACCGGCAGAAGGTCAACCCGTGCTTCGTCCAAACCCGCTTCTGCCGTGAGGGATGAAAAAACTGCCCGCACCTCTTTCCTGTCTTCAGGAGAAACGTTCACACCGTCTTTTTTTGGACTGCAAAGGATGCGAATGCCCAAACCAGGTCCCGGAAACGGGTGGCGCCATACCAGGTCGCGCGGGATACCAAGACGCTCCCCCATCTCCCGAACTTCGTCTTTATACAAATCTTTGAGCGGCTCTACGACCTCGCCGCGCTCTACAAGCTCCTGGAGTTCGGGAACCCTATTATGATGCGTCTTGATAACGTCTGCATGCTGAGTCCTGCCCGTTTCAATAGTATCTGGATAAATCGTCCCCTGGCCGAGCAACCAGCTATTGGGGTCGAGATTGAACTTTCGCATTGCACGCTCTTTCACTTCGAGGAATGTGGATCCTATCCTCTTCCGCTTTTCTTCCGGATCAGCGACGCCTTTGAGGATATGGAGAAATGTTATGCGCTCATCCACTACATTCAAGTTGCCAAAACCGGATTTGAAAAGCATTTTTTGAACTTTCGCTGATTCTTGATAGCGCATAAGTCCGCTGTCTACGTGCAGCCCCAGGACCCGGTCTTTGCCGAGTACCCGCTCGAGGAGGGCGAAACAGACAGTGGAGTCCACGCCGCCGCTCACGAGGAGAAATACGTTTTTACCACCCACCTGCCGTCTTATCTGATCTTCAATCTCGCGAACGACAGCTTCACCCGTCCAATCCTGCCGCGCGTTGCA
The DNA here is from genome assembly GCA_021815445.1 of bacterium. Lineage (GTDB taxonomy): Bacteria > Patescibacteriota > Patescibacteriia > UBA10025 > UBA10025 > JAKAGM01. The sequence continues at coordinate 504,606 of JAKAGM010000001.1, forward strand.
TATGCCTATCACGAAATTCCTCAGCATAGTCATCCCCTGCTCGGAGTGCGTTACCTCAGGATGAAACTGGAATCCGTAGAGACGTCGCTTCTCGTCAGCCATTGCCGCGACGGGGCAATGATCAGTTTCGCCTACGACAGTAAATCCTGCGCCGACTTGAGTGACGCTGTCCCCGTGGCTCATCCATACGTCCCGCCGGTCATCAACATGGGAAAAAATCCGCGAAGGATATATGCGAAGCTTCGCGGTACCGTACTCCCTCGTGGCACCGGGTCGAACAGTCCCGCCGAGCGCATGCGCCATAAGCTGGTGGCCGTAACAAAGGCCAAGCACCGGCAGGCCGAGCGTGAATATTTTTTTATCAAAAGCAATCTTTTCCTCGAGGACGCTCTGAGGGCCGCCGGACAGCACAATACCCACGGCTGAGCGCAGCTGCTTGGCGGGCGTATCTGCCGGATAAATCCTGGACAGCACCGACAGCTCGCGTATTCTGCGTGCAATCAGATGCGTATATTGGGACCCAAAATCAAGTATGGCAATCTCCTGATGGTGGCTGGGGTTTGACATATTGCCCTTCTACTGTATCATAAAGAGTACTTTAGTGAATACTTCTCGTGGAAATATGAACAATTTCGAAGAAACATTCACGTTTGATGACGTGCTGCTCATGCCGGGCTACTCGACACTCCGGCCGCGTGAAACTGACGCGTCAACGCAATTTACGCGGAATATACGGATCAAGGCGCCTCTCGTCTCTGCTCCCATGGACACGGTCACCGGGTCCAGACTTGCAATTACATTGGCCCTGCAGGGAGGGATTGGCATCATTCATAAGAATATGCCCCCGGAACAGCAGGCTGAGGAAGTGCTCCGGGTCAAAAAGTTTGAAAACGGATTTATTGAGAATCCTTTCGTGCTCCTCCCTGAGGACACGATTGAGAAGGTAGTGCGCGTCCGCAAGGAACGGGGATTCAATAAAATTCCGATTGTCGACAGACATAATGTATTTGTCGGCCTGATTAGCGAGCTTGATTATAGTATTCCCGACGACCTAAAAATTCCCATCAAGTTTAAAATGCGTCCCGCGGATGAAATTATCACAGGCAAGAAGGGCATCACGCTTGATAAGGCGAATACTCTCATCAAGAAACATCGTCTTGCTGTCCTGCCCATCCTGGGCGCTAACGGGCGGCTCGTGGCAATCGTCTCACGGAAAGATCTTGAGAAGAACGTCCAATTTCCAGATTCCGCAAAAGACGACCGAAAAAACCTGCGTGTGGGAGCCGCCGTGTCCATAGGACAAGAAGCTTTACAACGAGCCAAGCTGACTGCAGAAGCTGGGGTAGATGTCCTCGTCATCGATGTCGCGCACGGCCATTCAAAGGGGGTTATTGACACCCTGCGGTTGCTCAAAAAAGAGAAGTCATTGAAGGATGTTGATGTCGTCGCGGGAAATGTGGCCACGGCAGAGGGAGCTAAGGCGCTCGTTGCCGCAGGCGCTGATGCAATAAAAGTCGGCGTCGGACCCGGCTCAATTTGCACTACCCGCATCATTGCGGGAATCGGCGTTCCTCAGCTATCGGCAATTCTCGAAGCGAAGAAGGGGAGGGCAAAATCAACTGTCCCGATTATTGCTGACGGCGGGATTCGTTTTTCCGGTGATATCGTAAAAGCTCTTGCTGCAGGGGCAAATACGGTTATGATCGGCAATCTTTTTGCGGGAACGGACGAGGCTCCCGGCGACATCGAATACCACAACGGCCAGATGTACAAGTCATACCGGGGCATGGGTTCGCGCGATGCCATGCTCGAAGGGAGCAAAGACAGATACGGTCAATCGGGCGAGCGGGCGGAGAAGCTTGTCCCCGAAGGGGTCGTCGGCCGCGTCAGGTACAAAGGCCCCCTCGCGCAGCATGTGCACCAGCTTGTCGGGGGACTTCGGGCCGGACTTGCCTATGTAGGCGCTCAAACTATTCCTCAGCTGCAGCAAAAAGCGAAATTCGTCCGCATCACGCAGGCGGGAAAAGTGGAAAGCCATCCCTACAACATTAGTATCACAAAAGAATCCCCGAACTATTCCGCTTAGGACGCATAAAGTGAAACCCGCCCTTCCAATGAAAGAGCTGGTTTTTTCTGTCTGCGGGGTAAAGTTTATTTCTTGATCCGCTCTCTCAGGGCGCGGTGGGCCTCATGCAACCGTTCAAGCAATATGCCTTCGTGGACGATGTTGTGCATCCTGTTGGAGATGATAAATTGTCCGCGAATCATCAGATCCCGGATATTGTGGCCGCCGTGGGTGATCATGTTCGACACCAATGTCGAAGGATCGTTCTCGTCGAAAGGAAGGAATCCCCTGTCCTTCAACTTCCAAAAAGCCAGGTCGGCCCGGTATCCCGGCGCTATACGACCTACATTTTTTAGGCCGAGTATTGAGGCGCCTTGCGCGGTAATCATGTTGAACAATTCAACGTAACTGACATTCGACATTTCCTGATGCAATGTTTTGGCCTGAAGGGCCTCGGAAAGAAGGTCGAGACGGTTTTTGCTGATGACACTGTCGGTACCCAAGGCAATGCGATCTGTTGCACCGACTTTTTTAAAGAGCGGGTAATTGAATGTCCCGCTTCTATGGAGGAGATTAGACGTCGGGAGATGGACGACCCCTGCTTTACGGTCGCGGATAAGCTCTACCTCCTCACGTGTGAGATAAATACCGTGAGAAAGGATACAGTTGGGGCCGAGAAGGCCATATTTATCGAGGACCTTCACCGGAGTGTCGCCATGGAGTCGCGCGCATTGCTCAACATAATCCTTTGTTTCCGCAGAATGCATTGTAAGGAGAACATTATATTTTTTCACAAGACGCGCCACGCGCTCTAAGACGCTCGGACTCGTCTTATAAAGGTAATGGAGAGCTACCGCGGGAGTGGAGTGATACGTTCGAGCGGCTTTGAGATATGTTTCTACCATCTCGGGAGTATTATGAGGATGCGAATTTGATGCAGCGCTTACGGCATTGATTACCTGTTGTCGTGTAATCCCGGCCGCCTCCTCTACCGGATCAAACACCCCATAGTGGGAAAGGATGGAGGTTATTCCCCAACGTTGTTCTTCGGTAAAATCCCCGATCGCGCCAAGGACAAAATCCTCAGCTGTCATCTGCTGCTCGAGAAGGGCCATGCGTTTCAGCGAGGTGGCTAAATCATCCTCTTCAAACGCCAAAGCGGATCGGAGAAGATACATGGGCGGATGCGCATGCGCGTTAATAAAACCGGGAGTAATTACGACTCCCCCGCGTTGTTCCGCATCATAGATGACATCGACGGTCTCTAAATTGACGCGCGACCGGTCAGAGGAATCAAAAATATCCTCAATGGTATCGCCGCGAATAAGGAGGGAGGCGCGCTCGCGAATTTCCAGCTTTCCCTGACTTCCGATAGAAATGACAAACGGACTTCCGTGGATAAGGATGGTCTCGGGTTTTTTCTTGCCATGCAACACCGAATATCTGCTGCTGCTTTTCCGCGTAGATTTGAACTCAACGCCCCCATCGGGGTATGTGAGATTTTGGACATCGCGTAAAATCATGTTTGCGTAACTATAAAAAAAGTACCTGTAATAATATGACGGGTGAGCCATATTGTCAACCTATACCAAGCACGCGTGATCCTCAAACCAGCAAAAAATCATAGTTCGGGTCAGTTTTGGCGGGCACAAGGGCGACTTCAAAGGGGTGTTCAATATAGGTGGAAAAGTGGCCGATCCTCCGCTTGACCGCTGAAAACCCCTTGATGTACAATGGATTAATGAAAATAAAGAGTGTGACAAAGAAGCGTCCAACGGGACATGCGCGACGCCGACGCAAGGTTCGCGTCGCCATTATCGGCGTGGGCAACTGCGCGCAGTCGCTCGTAGAGTGCGTGCAATACTACCAGAACGCCGCTGAGAATGCCACGGTGCCCGGGCTCATGCACGTCAACGTCGGAGGATACCACGTGCGCGACATTGAGTTTTCTGCCGCGATAGATATCAATAAGACAAAAGTGGGCAAGGATCTTGCCGACGCTATACACGCGCATCCGAATAATGCGGTGAAAATTTGCAAAGTTCCCCGCACCGGCGTCATTGTTCAGCGCGGCATGACCCATGATGGGATCGGTATGTACCTTAAGGACATGGTTATTCCCGCCAAGGGAGACAGTGTCGATGTGGTCCAGCTCCTCAAAGATACTCGGACAGACGTCGTGGTGAATTACCTGCCCGTCGGATCAGAAGAAGCGACTAAATGGTACGTGGAGCAAGTCCTCGAGGCCGGCTGCGCTTTTGTCAATTGTATCCCCGTTTTTATTGCGCGGGAGAAATACTGGCAGCGCAGGTTTGCCCGAGCCGGGCTTCCTATCCTCGGCGATGATATCAAGTCCCAGGTCGGCGCCACGATACTTCACAGGACCCTGACAAACCTGTTCCTTTCCCGCGGGATGAAAATCTTGCGCACCTACCAACTCAACACGGGCGGCAACACTGATTTCCTCAATATGCTTGAGCGAGCGAGGCTGAGATCAAAAAAGATTTCGAAAACAAATTCAGTTGTTTCCCAAATCAATAACAAAGGCCTGAGCATCAAGCCCGAAAATGTGCACATAGGCCCCTCCGACTATGTCCCGTGGCAAAAAGACAATAAAATCGCTTTTATCCGCGTTGAAGCGCTTCATATCGGCGATATTCCCATGGAACTTGAGTGTCGGCTTTCAGTCCAAGATTCACCAAACTCTGCTGGCATAGTCATCGACGCGGTACGACTCGCCAAGCTCGGTCTCGACAGGAAACTTTCCGGGGCTCTGAAAGGGCCGTCTTCATTTTTATTCAAATCACCGCCCATCCAGCCGACAGACGACGAGGCATGGCGCATGACCGACCAATTCATCAAGAAATACGGCTGGAGATAACTATGACTTCAAAAAGCCCACTATGAATCAATAGCGGGCTTTTGGTATAGAATATCAGAATACCGACCTATAATGACGAGCTATCAGGAAGGGTACAAACGGTTTTTAAACCTACTTTTCTGCATATCGGAGTGACGCTCGCCACACAACTGCCATCAGCTGTACATGAAGTTCCCGCCAGGCAGGTAAATCCGCATTTTCGGCAGTCAGAAGTTAATTTACCGTTGTTACACACCTGCTTGGAGACATTGCATTGCCCAAAGACAGTCTGGTCAGCGCACTGAGCATAGACCCCGCTATGGCCGTTGTCATATTGATATCGTGGCCACGAAGCGTTTCGAGCTGTGCGTGGAAGATCAAAAGCGAGTATCTTAACCAACGGAGCCGGCTCGTAGCTGTTGCCATACACAACCATATCGAGGTGGCCGTCGGAGTTAATGTCTTTCAAGGCAACTTCAAGGTATGAGCCGAGATTGCCAATATATATCGGGTAACCGGCGATTTCTTTTCCCTGCGCGCTGAACGCGTGCACGGAGGAACCGTCAACTGCCACAATTTCTGGCGCCCCGTCGCCATTGACATCACCGATAACGGGGGAATGGATCCCCCAGAGTTCAAGCGGCCAGCCAGCCAGCATATGCCCCGCGGCATCCCATGCATTCAGATGATCCCGTGAATCAGCAACTATTTCGGGAGTTCCATCTGCGTTGATATCCCCGATGGCTATGTTTCCTCCACTGAGCCCGAGGGGTACGGTGGCGATCAGTTCACCCGTATAACGATAGATAGATAACGTGTTCCATCCCGTGATAATAATTTCTAAAGCGCCGTCTCCATTGATATCTGCCAGCACAAGCCCCGTGGTATTTCTTGTATCCCCATCGGCAACAACCCAGCTTTTCTTCATTGTTCCGTCATTGCCAATAATAAAAATCTCGCGCTGATAGGTCGAACCGGTAGCATCTACCGCCACAACCTCAGGTTTACCATCGTTATCAACATCGCCCACAGCAATTGTCGTATCCAGGAGATATGCCGTGTCGGGCAGGCTCACGGGCCAGTGGGCGAGACTGCTGCCGTCTCCATGCCATGCTTCGATTTGCTTGGGGTATTTATCGACTGAAATGACCTCCGGTTTGCCGTCTAGATCCAGGTCAGCAATTACGGGTCCCTTGACGCTCGACTCAATCAATTTTGGCCATCCATTGGTAATCTCAGCCCCGGTGTAATCGACGACGTGGATACCTTTTGTACCTTCAAGTGTTCCAAAAACAATTTCTTTATAGCCATCTCCGTTGAGGTCCCCGGTGACCATTCCGTATGGGTTCCTTAACGCTTGAAACGGCTGGGCGGTGGCGGGAGTTCCGTCATCGTTCCAAACTTGAAGGTTTTGATAAGAACCGAGAATAATTTCCGCTTTTCCATCCTTATCAATATCGTCCGGATTAATGTGAGATTCTGATCTGTCGTAAAATCTGACAGGCCAACCAGCTACCAACCCAGTAAGCACCTCCCGTGAGTCAGAAACTTCTCTGCCTGCAGAGTCGATGACGGTGAGTTTAACGAAATAGTTGCCCATCAGCGCTGATGTATCCCACGTAGCCAGAACCCCTAGGGTCACGGGCGTCTGGCTTTCGGTAATGACTGTCCAGTTTGACGGATCATTTTCCGAAGCATACGAAACTCGATATCGAGAGAAATTTTTCCCGTACGCCGAGCCTGAAATAGTTTGATTTCCCCGGGTGTAATACCCTGTCTGTGCAGGATTTTCAATGTGAGAAACAAGAGGATCGCTAACCATGAGCGCCCTGTAGGCATCTACTTTTCCGCTCCCGGTATACTTGTCCCATCCTGTACCATACTGCACATCCCAGCTTTTGCACACACCAGCGTTAGAGGTGCATGTCTTGGTTCCCGAATCAACGTAGCATGTCGAGTCCATAGCGCACTCGTATATGTCGTATGTGCCGCACGGCGTATACCAGTAGCACGTCGGCTGGAGGGAGCACGAGCTCTTTGAAACCACCGTACCGCAGTCATATGAGGCGTGAGAGAGGTCCGTGGCGGATTCCTCCAGAGCCGCTCGCACTTGTTCGGGGGTAAACTCAGGATGCCTGGCCTTCACGAGCCCCGCAACGCCTGATACAAACGGTGACGCCATCGAGGTCCCTCGCGCCCTATAGTACCCCCCGCCCACGATGCTGAGTCCGTCACGGTACATATCCAAGCCGGAGGCCTGGAGCGACAAAATGTTCCGCGAGACAAATGGGGATCGTTCTTGGTCTCCGTTCATGGTCACTACCCCGCTGTCTCCACCGGGAGCAGTGACATCAATTTTTCCCCAATTAGAAAAAGATGATTTCACATCCTGATGATCGAGCGCGCCCACGGTGATGACGTTCTGGAACTGCGCAGGAGCAAACGCTTGTGCGGGCGCGTTGCTGTTGCCGGCGGCTGCAACGAGAACTACGCCAAGGCTGTGTACATAAGCAACGACATCCTCTAAGAATGGGTACTCGGCGCTTGGACTGTACCCGCCCCAACTCATATTGATGATGTTCGCACCGTTGTTGGCAGCGTACACGAGGGTATCCGCCAGCTCAGAAGTGTATCCGGATCCTTGGGCATTCAGTCCCTTCACCGACATTATGGTGCAGTGAGGACAGACTCCGGCGATTCCTTTTCCATTATTAAATTCAGCGGCTATGATCCCGGCGACGTGTGTGCCATGGCCGAAGTTGTCTTTCGGATCGGGGCCAGGATTTTTGGAGACTGCACACGAATATGGTGCAAATGCGGCGCAGGTTGTGAAATCCCATCCCATGACGTCATCCACGTAGCCATTGTGGTCATCGTCGATACCATTGCCCGCGATCTCGCCGGTATTCCGCCAGATATTATTCCGGATATCCTCGTGGGTATAATCCACTCCGGTATCAGACACAGCAATTATGACTTTATTTTTTGAGTAATCAATCGGCGCAGGACCGTCCCCATTCACTGTATTGGCCAAATATACAACATCGAGGACATCAGTAACGCCATCCCCGTTAACGTCAGTAACCTCCACAGGATCAGGCGCAGGAGCATTTTGAAAGGTGTATTTAATAAGGAGGTTTACGTCGTCCTGCGTGATTTTGCCGTCTTTATTCAAATCGCCCCGTTTGGCATAGATGACATCCCATGCCCGCGGGGCACTAATGGTTTTGACTGACCACTGATCGTCATACAGCTGCCCCCAACTGCCCGATGATGCAAAGTAGGGATCATTAGGAGTCAGGGTTGCAGAAAGTATGTAATTGGGCTGCGCATATTCTACGTTGCCGCTTGCCAATAACTTTTTCTGAATTTGAAAAACATCGATAGCACTTTGATCTCCGATATCAGAGGTGGAGAAATGCAGCGTGGTCCATCTGTTGAGGCCAACATCAGTTATCTTTTGGGATGCCCCCTGTTGGAGGGGAGTTTTTTGCAGTGCGTTCGTGGATAAAGCGTTCTTTGCACTCTGAAGGGTCACATGAAGAAGTTTCTTCTGAGAGGTTTGAGTCTGCGCGGTAGACGGAGTTTTCTGCTGGGCATTCGGATCGACCGGCTGGACACGCATCCCTGTCGAGGGGTCTACTAGGATTTCTTGCGGTTCTGACAAAGCTCCGCTGATAGCTTTTTGACGGTCTGCATCGGTAATACCGGCCTTAAATTTCACGAGAAGTTCGGCCGGAGTGTACTTGGATTCCTCTGCCGTCGGCAAAGCCGCAGCAGCGAGTGACAGCGCTGGTGAAGCATTAGTCGCATTTGAGCCGATACCCTGCACAAAATTCACCACCATTCCGATTCCCAGGAACGTGGCGCCCAGCATGATGACTGCTATGTTAGCCTTAATAATCATGTCGGCTATTTTTCTGCCCTGATCTTCACCGGCGTAGTGCAACCTTATGCCATTCATAAATTTGAGATCCTTATATTGACCCCATCTAAAAAACCATTGATGAACTGTATTTATTTACCCTCCGAAGGCATTATACCATACTCGAGGGACTTTGGCAAGCCGCCTGCTCCCTCACCGCAGCGGGAAGATTTTTTTCTAAACAAAACATTGGCCCGACAAAAACAAAAAACTACTCTATCTTTTTTTGATAAATGATGTTGTCGACTTTCCAGCCTTCCTTTTCTCTCCTCATTTCCATATATCCGTTCTTCTTATAAAATTTTTGTGCTGCCACCTGCTTGGCTGATGTATTCAGCCGGATAACTGTGTATCCAAACTCCTTCGCTCTCTTTTCTAAAACATTTATGATCGCTTGTCCGTAGCCTTTTCTTTGAAAAATTGGATCCACCCGCATTCTCCTCAATTCCACGATGTTCTCCGTCATTTTTCTCAGCCCACCCATCGCAATAATTTTATCACCTACTGTTCCTACTATAAACTCGCCTCTATTCTTTAGATAGATTCCTTCAATGTCCTCAAAATCCTTTTCCCACGCGCCTGTGTACATATACGCATCCTCATTTTTCAATGCACGGACATGAAGTTCAAAAATTTCCTTTTTGTCCGAATGTTTATATTGTCGTATGACTAATGTGTCCATGGCATAAGTATATCAAAAAAGACCTCAATATCCCATGAGGGCGCTAACAAATTGATGTTTCAAACGGCCGCCTAGATGTGCGTAGCCTACGGGTTGACAATGCTGTCGAGCGGGCCGCTCCATCCCACAGCTCCGGGACCTGGAGTTGAACCAAGATTACCAGGGCCAGAACCTGGCGTCCTACCATTAGACGATCCCGGAGTTGTGAGATTGAACAATGAAAAGTTATTTATTAATGTGATGCGGCGTAGAGAACCTTTACCCGGCACCCGTAGTGGTGCTGGGTGGCGTCCTACTCGCCCTCGCGGAGCCTCGGCGTAAGTGAAAAAATAGACGATAGTGGCACAAGACGGCGAACCTTCACCAAGCACACTAACAAAAACCTGCGCACTTTTCAAGGTCCCCCTGCCAAGCACTAAGAAATCTTACATCCCGTGCAAGCTATTCTTCCCCCACAACTTCGCCTCCGAGAGATTCAAGAAGTCCTGCAAATGCTCCGCTTTCCGGCTCAGAGGAGACGGGACCGGGGTTTGGGGCTTGTTGATCTTCCTCCACAATCGACGTAGTATATTCAAGATCCTGCGAGCTTTGTTCGCGGAAAAGCGGAAGGAGGATCGCACGGGACTTTACGCTATTCGCCTGTTCTGCGAGCAATTTGAAAGGAAATCCGAGAGTCAGCAGGGAACCGTCAAATGACACTACCTTGCCGGCTTTGAGCAGCAGATAGAGCCCCCTATGGTCTTTCCGCACGCCTTCCAGAATTTTCGGCCACCATGCGTGTATCGCGTTAAGGGACGTGGCCGAAGCATGGGGCTTTTGGACGCGAGGCGGAGCGACGGGCGGGGATGCCGTTTTCGCCTTTTTCTTTTCTTCTGTGGCGGGAGGTACTTGCGGAGAAGCGGGTTGAGCTTGTCGCCCGCCGGACTGAATGATAGACAAGACGGCAAGTTCAAGGGGAAGCTGGGGCAGCGGGGCATCGCGTGCTTCGCTTTTCTTTTCCAGCAGCGTTTCAATGCTTGCGAGGAGGCGGTCAAGCGTATATCCCCCGGCGACCGAGCGCAGCGCGCCTATGGCATCATCATCAAGACCGCTCTGGTCGAATTCCGACAATCCGCCGCCGACATTGATCAGCACAATCTTGCGAAGGAGTTCAATGAGGTCGTCCATGAGCTCGCCCATGTGCGCTCCCTCGCTTGCCAATCTGTTTACCAGCGTCAACGCAGAAACGGTGTCACCGTTTTGAAGATATGTAATGAGCTGAATTAATGAATGCACGTCCGACCGGGGAAGGACAAGGTCGGCCTGCTCCTGGGTAATTTTCGCATCCCCAAGAGCCAGAAGCTGGGTAAGCAGCACCTCGGCATCGCGGCTTGAACCGTTCGCTCGCCGCGCAATTGTCCTCATGACATCGGGATCTACGGAAACTTTTTCTTGTTTTGCTATAACGTCCAGACGCTTCATAAGATCTTCTGTCCCAATCCTTTTGAAATCGAATCGCTGGCAGCGAGAAATGATCGTCTCTGGGACTTTATGGATCTCTGTCGTTGCGAGGATGAACATAGCGTGAGCCGGCGGCTCTTCAAGTGTTTTTAAGAGAGCATTAAAAGCGGACGTTGAAAGCATGTGCACTTCATCAATGACAAAAACCTTCATGGGCAGCCGTTGCGGGGTAAATCGGGAGTTTTCTATAATGTGTTCACGCACATGGTCGACGCCTGTATTCGACGCAGCATCAATTTCGATAATATCGAGTGATCTCCCCTCGAGTATTTCCGTGCAAAAATCGCAGGTGTTGTCCGGTTCGCCGTCTTTTATTTTCTTGCAATTAACAGCTCTGGCAAGAAGGCGTGCCGTAGTAGTTTTTCCGACGCCTCTCGGACCGGAAAAAAGATACGCATGCGCCACCTGGCCGTTTTGTATCTCATGCAGGAGAGACGTTTTGATTGTATCTTGCCCTACAAGCTTAGAAAATGTCTTGGGCCTGTATTTGCGGTAGAGTGCTAATGACATGGTTGGAAAGTTGTGTTACAAACACTGCCGTGGTTCAAGTATAGCCCTTCAACCGCCCTTTTGGCAATGCAAACCTACCCACTCCCCGAAGGAGGTGAGTTTTTTGAAGCCCGGCTGGTATTTTTTTCAGTTAATATCGTCGATCGCGTCGGCATCAGGAGCACCCGCTTTATCTTCGGTAACCTCAGGTTCAGTAACTTCGCCATTCCCTTCTGGAGAAAGTGCAGCATGCGACTCGCCTACTTTGATGATATTCTCAACGGCAGCCCATATCGCCTCAGTGGCTTTGGGCACAAGAATAACTATCTCGTCTCCCGGCTGGCCCTTGAAATAAGTGATGGAGGCGAGGAGGACTTTGTAGGTTTTATTGCCCGCCAGAACTTTGAATTCACCCGTTGTTTCATCGTTAAGCAGTTTCCCCACCAGCCTGTTGCGATCGACGGGTCCGATTTGCTTATAGACAAATGAGCCGTCTGCAGTGATAGTGAGCTTCAGCATGTCCCCTTCTACAAGCTTTGACTTGCTCGCGTAGTTCGCCGGTACGCTGTACCGTTTACCGTCGGGTCCGACCATGTGTTGGCCGTCAAAAATGCCTTCGACAATTTTGTCGTCTCCGCCGGCATTCACCGAGCCGACCTTGCGAGCTTTTTCCTGCACCTTGCTCGTGTCTTCATTGTCCACACCCATATCGCGTAAAATCTGCCTCGCAGCGTTCAGCGAGGCCTCGGCAGTTTCAAGCATCTGTTGCAGTTCGATAAGTTTATTTTGATCCGTCATATCTTTTGTCTTTTTTGCCTTTTTGTGTCTGAATATTGATGTTTTTTGCACCCCCGTGCTGAGGACACAAACTAGCGATGTCAGTGTAGCAGTAGTATCTATCCGCCGTCAACCCTACGCGAAAGGCGCCCCTGAATACTTCTGTGAGTTCCGGCCACTAGAGCGTGTAGACAAAAATCGGGATCGATTTCTCCGTTGGCTTGTCGACCCGTTCCGGTACCCAGCCCGGAATTGAAAAACTGTATGAGATCACCCTGGCTCCGGGTTTCAACTCAGCACGAAACTTCGGAGCTATTTTTTTCATTGCCATTGGGGTAAGGAAGCAAAAAACGACATCAGCGGGACTGAGGTCTGCGGTAAAGAAATCGGCAAAGCGCACCTCAACGCACTTGTGGAGGCCCGCGGTGAGCAGTCTAATCTGTGAATAAAGAAACGGGAGCACGGACACTTCATATCCGATAGTCCGAGCACGGCAATTTCTGCCGAGAGCCATGAGGACACGGCCGTCACCTGACCCAAGATCAAAGAAAACCTGTTGGGAAGAAAGTCGCGCAAGCGTGACTATGCGGCCGATATCCCTATTGCGGACCGGAAGCCACGGCGCCGCTCTCAGACTCGCGTATGCGGCCGAACCGAACACAATGATAATAGATATAAAAACCAGTAATAAAACAAAGGGTTCGAGCATATTTCACTCTAAAAAAATAAACTCACTGCACAGTAATGTCCTACCGGCTGATGAACAAAAATCACGATGAACCCGCGAACATGGAGGATAGGAGTACGGTGACAATTGATGCAAGTGATACAAGCGTACTTATCAGGAGAAGGGCAGTCGCGATCTTGTGATGGACATCAACCTTCTCAATAACTTCGACGTCCTGCGTTTGTCGTTGAAAAGCCATGAAACTATCTGGATAAAAGAAGGCAAAAATGTTTGCCGGATTTCGAATTGTACGACTATTTCGTGCTTTTACTCCTTAACTCATGATTATTCGGACGTTCATCATTCGCGCAGCCAAACTCACATTGACCAATGTTGCGCCCGACCGACTCTAAAATTGAGGGCAGGATCCGGGCGGCTTATTATGTGCTACTATCCCGCTGGCAATATAGGTGTTGTCCGGCGAAACCTCGAGATTGTACACCTTAACTGTTTCATCGACCTCCTGGATTGAGTAAATGGGTACAGGCCGACTCTGATCATCGGTGAGTGTATCCCCTACCTTGAGCCTGCCGACTTCAACCCATTCGCCGCGAGAATACATCGGGTGTGTTTTTGTGACCTTGATTTTCCCATTGATAACAAGATAATTATTTGTCTCGTGTACATACACTTGCGTCACGTTATTATCAACCAACGCGCCAGTTTTAACATCATAGGCCTTGACCCCATCGCCAACTTTTAAACCCTCTATTGGCCTACTGGAGCCGTCGTTCATGAGGATTGGGGTGCCGGCCAGGAAACTTGAACGGCAAGTTCTGGGTTGGTTTTGCACGCACGATGTACCGTTGCAATAATATCCCGAGGCACAGGGAGTGCCGCAGGCATTGCCGCATTGGTCGTAGCCGCAGGTTTTGCCGGCGCACGAACAGGCCTGGCAGCTTCCATTGCCAGTGCAATAGGTTCCCGTCCCACAGCCGCAAACACTGCAATTATTTATCAGGGTTAAATTAGTCTGGCAGTATAACGGCTTGGTCGCGGAGCAAGATCCGACTAATGTGCCGTCACTGCAATTATTGAAAGTACCGGTCCGATTAATATTCTGGCGGAAAGTGGGCCATTGGAGAGCCGCCGTCGATGAAGTTGCAACTGTATAAACCATCAGGTAATTTGTGTCAGAGCCGACCACGATCTCCGGTTTCCCATCCCCATTAACATCGGCAACAGCCGGACTCGAGTAAACAGCGCCAGGCGCATTATACGGCCATGGCGATACCGGAGTGCCGTCTCCCTGCCAGGCGTAGACCTTGCCATCCATAGAGCCCACAATAACTTCCGGCGATCCGTTGCCATCCAGATCCGCCAGGGCGGGAGAAGAATATACAATACTACCGGTGGTTATCGGCCATTTACTTGAAACCGGAGTGCCGTCAGCGTGCCAGGCGTAGACTTTATCATTACCGACGACAATTTCCAGGCCGGCATGCGCCGGATCAAGCTCACCGATGGCGGGTGAAGAATCCCCTGATCCTCCGGTTGATTGCGGCCAGCCGGCGACCGGAGTGCCGTCAGCGTGCCAGGCGTATGTTTTGAAGCCCGAGCTCATGACCACTTCCAGCTTTCCGTCGCCGTCTATATCGGCCACCGCCGGCGAGGAGTAAAAAGAAGCAAACCACCCCGGGGCATCTTCGACATGTTTGGGCAGCCAGCCGGCGGTCTGATCCCCGATGTACGGAGAACCATCGGCATGCCAGACATAAACATTTCCCTCTACGGTACCGACAATAACCTCAAGGCCGGGCGTTGACGGGTCCAGATCGGCAAGTACCGGAGTTGACCTTACCCAGCCCAAAGTAGATTTCGGCCAGTTAGGCACAGTTTGACCGTTTGCTGTCCAGGCATACACCTTGGAATCATACGAGCCGACAACCACCTCTTTAGTGCCATCTTTGTTGATATCTGCAACAGCCGGTGAGGATAAAACTTTATCACCAGTGGCAATCCCGTTTGTCCATCCAGCAACAGCGCTTCCGTCAGAGTGCCAGGCGTAAACTTTATTATTAGCCGATCCAACTATTACTTCGGGCCCCGGAAAGCCAGGATCAATATCCGCTACTGCCGGCGATGAATAATTACCCGTCACCGGGCCAGTTACTTTTGGCCAACCAATCAGTGTGGCGCCGGCGGAATTCCACGCGTAAATATTTCCTGCATAGTCGCTGGCAACTACCTCCAGGGAACCCCCGGGAATAAGGTCAGCCACGGCTGGCCCGGAACGTACTGGGCCACCCATAAGCTGTGGCCAGCCGGTGAGGTACGGAGGCTGGACTATAACTGAAACGATACCCGTACTCGTAACATTGCCGACATAATCGTATGCTTTTGCCTGGAAAGTATGTGAGGTGGGAACGAGATCATTAAAGGAGGCTACGGCCGAATACGGGCTTGTCGTATCAGTCTCGCGCAGCACAGAGTCCGTATAAAACTCAACTTTCCAAACGCCAACAGTGTCAGACGCGTCCGCGGACACCGTGACCGGATTGGGAATAGTAACGCCGTTAGTCGGTGAGGTCAGAGTCACGGAAGGGGACGTCGGATCCGTATTTGTAACGGTAAAATTAATGTTTGCTGAATCGCCGCTATTATTTGGTTTTGAATAAGGCGTGCCAGCCAGATCGTATGCCCTGGCAAAAATCGTATTTGCGCCATTAGGAATGTGTGTGGTATCAAGCGTAGCTTGATAGGGCGAGGTCGAGTCGGAGGCAAAAGGCGTAGTCGCGCCA
Source organism: bacterium (assembly GCA_021815445.1). Classification (GTDB taxonomy): domain Bacteria; phylum Patescibacteriota; class Patescibacteriia; order UBA10025; family UBA10025; genus JAKAGM01. The sequence goes on from JAKAGM010000001.1 coordinate 520,372, forward strand.
TTGAGATAAAATTCAACCTTTTCAATGCCCGAAGCATCCGAAGCATTAGCCGACACCGTGATATTGCCGGAAACGTTGGCGCCGGCTGTCGGCGCTGTGACAGAAGCAGTCGGTGGCGTAAAATCAGTCTTGCCAATCGTAATACTTACCGTCAACGCCGAGGATGTTTTTGAGACAGCTCTTATTTGCGTTCCGGTCGCCGGATCAGTGAAGGTTGTTCCGACTGGCAAAGCATTATTTGCCAAACTACCCGGCGGAGTCGGATCAATGAGTTCCGAATAATTTAAATCCCCGACAAAGCCAACGTGTAGGAGCGCTCCAGTAAAAACTTCAGTACTGACACCGCCAATTCCGGTATCTTGTCCGATAGGTTGGCGAAATTCCACGTAGATATAATCTTGCGCTGAACGGGGAATTTTGATCGCTTTTAAATTTGAAGTGGTAGTAGACATAGGATAAAGGACGTAACTGCCGTTCGTAACCACAGTCTGAAGATTGGTGGCGCTCAACCAACCTAAATTTTCCTTATGCATGGCGTTGAAATGCCCGCCCTGGGTAGCGATACCCATGATGTCATAATAGTCGCCGTATTCAACGCGAAAACAGTCGGAATCAGCCACTGAAACCTTCCCGCAATCGTAAAATTGAGCATGATTATTCCCTAAGCCATGACCGAGCTCGTGCCCGACGACATACTGATCAAAAAATTCCGGTTTAACGCTTGAAACTGACATCTCAACATCTCCATCCGGCGAATTGACCGTTACTTTACCTAACGTTGATATCCCCTCCCAAGTGGCACAGCCCCCGCCTCCAAAAGGGGCGGCAAGTACAAGACGGCCATAATCATTATAGTTAACTTCAGCGTTAGCCGCGTTTAATAATGCGTTGATCATCGTCGAACTGCCGCAAGTTTGATCGACAGGAATGTTATACCAGCCGCGAACATCGGCTGCCTGGCCGGCATCAAGTACGCTCTTTATGTCAATCTGCGAATAGGAATTTTCCTGGTAATAGGCTTTTACCTGATTCATAACTGCTTGCGCTTGCGTGACAGTCAAAGTAGGGGCCGGGGTATTTTGAAAATTGAACAACAGAACCAGTGTTTTTTGATCGCCGAGCACTGGTGTCGCCGTTGTGACCTGGGATGTTTGATAACCCGTACTCACATTCTGCAGGTCTGTAAGCGCCGCGAATTTGACAGAACCGTCAAACAGCAAATTGCCGTCAATTTGATAGCCCTTCACTTCTAACTGCGATCCGGGCTTCACCGCCTGCAACGAAGCCTTTGCAGAATGAAGTATAATCTGCTGACCATCCGCCGTTCGCAACGAATACTCGTTTTTACTTGTCTTATCGGTGTAATCTACTATCTGAACTTCCAGCTTCCCTCCCACAGTTTTAACGGTTTCCACGCAATCACTGGCGCGCGCTGTAATAGCAGTGCGGACTTTATCAGTCAACACCATATTGAGCGCCTGGTCGGGATCCGCGGCCATTGTTTCCATGAAATGCTGCTTTCTTGAGACCAGGGCATTGTGAAGCGACGCCGATGCCGCCTGCTGAATATCAATCTTGCTAACATCCGAGCTTTCTAATTGGAAGGCGGCCAGGTCATCTTTTGAAAGCGTAACCTGGTGTACATCCGCTATGGAAGGCAGCGTAACCGGAGAACAGGCCACAGCCGACAATTTTGTTGTCGTCGATAATTGGGTAGTCGTTAACGCCGCCGCAAAACCAACCGCCGCCGCTATGCCGGCAAACATCATGACGGCCAAACTGACCTTTTCATAAATATTCACCTCAGTTCTTGTCTCGATGTCTATTCTGTTATTTGGCATACGTTTTTTATTAGGCATAGGATGGAGTAATTATAAGACGAATAGCGAGGTTTGAGAAGAATAATTCTAGCTAGAGGGTCCGTTCCCCCACCGCCTGCGCTTTGGCCATCGTGGCGGGCTTGCCGAGCTGGGAACGCTCCATAATTTCAGCCTCGACAATCTTTTTATCTCTCCCATACCGGAGCCGCGAATACTCGGTAATCGCTTTTGCCACCTGCGCGTCCCCGTCCTGAGGAGGATATGTCTGCATCGTAAATGGCTTTGAGACGGTATTATCGATGAGGAGCTTGATATTGGCGTTGTACATGTCGACGTTCATCACGTCGTATTCGTCAAAGACCGGCGCGAACTCTTTCGCCATAGTCTCGGCGTCTTCGACGCCGACGCGGAACGCTACGCGCGTCCCCACATTGCCGAATACGGCATCGCGGATGGTGATATCGTCGCCCTGGACCAACTGCGAAATATACTGGTGAGCGATGGTAAGATTAAGCCGGTACTTTCGCGCCTCGGAGAGGATGGTTTTAATCGAGTCAGTGACGAAATTTTGGAACTCGTCGACATAGAGATAAAAATCCTTGCGCTGTGCCTGGGGCAGTGACGCGCGTCGCAATGAGGCCATCTGAAGCTTCGAAACGATAATCAGGCCGAGAAGGTTGGAGTTCACTTCTCCCGTCGTGCCTTTCGAAAGGTTGACGAGCAGTATTTTCTGTTTGTCCATAATTTCTCCCACATCGAACCCCGACCTGGGCTGGCCGATGATGTTCCTCATCATGGCGTTCTCCACGAACCTGCCGACTTTAGAGATGAGGTACCCCAGCATCTCCGATTTGTGAAAATCGGACGTCTTGGCCATCTCCTGTTCCCAAAAAGCCCGTACGACGGGATCGCTCACTTTTGAAACTTTGTATTTCTGGAATGCGGGGTCGGTAAACATGCGCGGAATCTCCGCTATAGTGCCGGGCGACTCCGTATCGGCCATCAGCGTCAGCATGGCGTTTCGCATATTGTGCTCGAACATCGGCCCGATCATTTCGGGAGGAAAAAGCTTGTAAAAAATCGCTATCATTTCCTGGATGGCAAAATCACACTCTTCAGGTGTTTTTGCCTCTAACATGTTGAGGCCGACAGGGCGGTCTGCGTCCGAGGGGTTAAAGATGATTACGTCCTCTGCCCGTTGTTGCGGCACTTGCGCGAGAACTGCATTGACGAGGTCCCCATGGGGATCCACGACGCACACTCCTTCGCCGTTGACGATGTCCTGCACAATCATGTTTTCGAGGAGCACAGACTTTCCCACGCCCGACATACCGAGTACGTAGACATGGCGCCGCCTGTCTTCCCGCTTGATCCGTATGACGCTTTCGATGCCGCGGTACATATTATGGCCCAGCACCAGCCCCTCGCGAGGGATATTGGAGGGCGCGGGAGCTTTTCGCGCCGAGAGCCAGAGGATATTCGGCGTCTCAGTGGTGGGCAGGGGAAAGTGAAAGACGCTCGCAATCTCTTCGGTATTGAGGATGAGTTTCTTTCCCTCGTCGAACGCCCGATAAATAAAATTATGTATCAGCCCGTCCTGGCGCATCGGATCTTTGCGAGAAAAACCGTTCCCGTATTCATAGAGCGTGTACTGGTTAAAAGCATCCATGATGTTCTTGAGGAACTGTTGGGCGCGCTCCGGCGTGCTCGAGGAAGTAAGGATGCGGATATTAACGTCGAGGCCGGCTTTGCTCGTCTTTTCCTCGAGGCGCTTCACGATGTTTTCTTCCATAGGCGAAAGCCGATACATGACGTCCTGGTCTTTTTTTTCTTTTTTCGGGAAAAAGGTCCGAAAAAGGGTCCTAAAAATCCCGCTGATCCCGTGGGCGCCGAGCGCTTCGTTGAGCTTCTTCCCCTGCTGCATCTCCCTGGCGACACGGGCGCCCCAGGTGTGCCAGCTCGCTTTTGCGGATCGCGCGACAATCTGGATCGCCACGCCGTCATGCTCCCCTATTTTACTGAGCGCGTTCGTGACGGCATTGAGCGGATCGACATCAAGCTCGCGGTACGACCTGATGGGAAAAATATACTGTTTGCGAAATACAAGCGTCGTGCCCGCGATGAAGCTTTGCGGGGTGAACATGTTATAATCGGGCACTTCATCAATCTGCGCTCGCGGATACTGGGCATGGATTTGCTGTTCCATGAACTGCCTGAGATATTCGGGGACGACGACGTAAAATGCAATCACGCCCGCCATCGCCACTATCTCGACGGCAAAATGATCCGTACGGCCGCCCAAAAGCGAGCTTGCGCCGCGTTGTGCATGCATGCCTCCGAGCGCGTTCCACCACGCTTCAGCGACCACCAGCTGTTCTTCAATCGTCTTCCGTTGATCCTGCTCCGCCGCTTCCTGCTCCTTCGGCACGGTAACGAGGAGAATCACATGGCGGAGCGCCGAGGAAACTGAACGTTTTTTTTTGATGGTAAAACGGAGTACGATGCTTGCGGCTAATCCGATGACTACGAGTCCCGCTATGACGATAAATACATAAAAAAGCGGCGAGGAGGAAAATCCCTCCCACATTGCCGCGAGCCCTGATGCGAAATCAATATGAATGCCGAACCCCATAAAGCTAGCGCTGTTTATCGCGGAGAGCGAGGAGGCGGTCAGCTTTAATTTTCGCTTCCTGTTCGAGGAAAAATTTGTTGACCCCCGGGATGATCTTGAGCCAGTCCCTGATCAATTGGAGCACCTTGGCCACCTGGACTCTTACCTCCTGCATGAGGACGAGTATTTTTGAGGCCGTTTCTTCACCCTGTTTTTGGAAAAGAATCTGTTTATCGAGCGGGAGCTCGAGATAAATCTCCTCTAGTCCTTGGGAAAGGATATTCTCAATCTCGATAAGCGCCTGGCTTTTTTCCGCCTGGGGGATGCTAGCTCCGGGAGCTTGCGGAGGGATTACAATAGATGGGCCTTCAGTTTCTTTTGAAGGGACAGCATGCTCTGGGCGAGCTTCAGGAGGAGTTGTTTCTATAGACTCCCTTCCTGCTTCCCGCTCAGGTAATGGAGTACGTTCTTTTTCAGATCCTACTTCAAAAATATCCTCGACATTCCGTTCAGGAGTTTGATTTTCCTGCTTTTCGTTCGGTAGGGGCATTAAAATGAAAAAATTTTTCTCAAATCCACGTAAAGTATACCAGATTTTAGTCATTTTGGCAAGGTAACAAGGTGCCCTTGCTATACATTGACAAATCGCTAAATACGTGCTAATATGCTCTGTTAAATCACGATTGTCCAGAAACCGTATGTAACAGGAGGATGTCATGAAACGTACAAGTGCTCTTTTCATCATCATCGCAATCGCGATCACTACTTCTTCACTCTTTGGAGGATGCGCTGGAAGTTTCGCCCCGAGTGGACAGCTTTTGAACGGGGGCGCTTGGATCACATTCGGCGCGAACCCCTTTGCGTCGATTTTCCCACAGCAGCCGCGGATCCAGGACAAGACGTCTGGATTCGACTACATACTGTCCGATGGGGACAGCTACATAGTGATGCAGCAGCTAACAGGCTTTTGTGTGTTCCCAAACGCGCCGTCAGGGTGGGAGGTCGTGAACTTCGATGCCCAGTATAGCGGCCCCGGATTCTTTGGCTGGCGGAATCGTATGATTTCGTCTCCGAGGGATCTGCCCGAATTCTATATCGGGTGGAAAGGATGTGGTAAGGGGCGTCTCACCTTATCATTCGACTACAAAAACGTCTCCACGGGCGAGTTGTTTTCGAACCAGTTTCGGAAAGAGTTGTCTCGCATGTCCGATGAGAAGCTCTCCAAACACCTCTTCGAAAAAGATAAGCAGGCCTGGTGGTCTGCAAGGGGGGAAGAACACAAGATGGTCGTTGCCGCCGTGGATACATCGCACGCGGCAGTGAAGGACTATTCGGAGCTTCAGGGACAGAACGATTTGGTCCTCAGGGCACAAGTGCTCCAACAGAGCCCCGTCAAATACGAAGCTCTTGAAGCAGCGATCCACAGCATGTGGGTCGACAAGATCGTCGAGTGGGAACTGGCAGTGAGATTCACATTTATGTTCCCGCGAGAGTTGGCAGGGAACTAGCGCGCTCTTTCGACATCGACATTGTGGCGCCGTCTGATCTTTAGATGGCGCCATTTTCTTTTTGCAAATGTGACTTGAAAAAAAGTGAAAAGTGTGTTACAATATACGCATACGTGATTTTTTGTATCACAATTGACGGACAGTCAAAGAAGGCCGTCCGTTTCCCAACGCGCATCCTCCTTCATTACACATTTAACGTATGCCCATAACTTTGAGCTCGTCTCTGATTATCATCTTTGTGGTGCTTTTTGTCGTCATTTTTTGGATGTACAGGGAAAACACCAAAACATCGTTTAAGTTCAAAGTGCTTGATCTCTACTCGAAAGACCTGACGGCGCTGGCCAGAGCAGGACAGATAGATCCGGTCATCGGGAGAAAGCATGAAATTGAACGGGTGATTCAGATTCTTTCCCGCAGGACAAAAAATAACCCCGTATTGATCGGTAAATCCGGCGTCGGCAAAACTGCAATAGCGGACGAGCTCGCCAGCATGATAGCCCGGGGCGAGGTGCCCTCTATCCTGAAGGACAAACGCGTGCTAGCCCTGGATCTTTCCGGACTGGTGGCCGGGACGAAATACCGCGGTGAGTTTGAGAAAAGGCTCAAGTCATTGACCGATGAGATTATCGCATCGCAGAGGAATATCATCCTCTTTATCGACGAACTCCACACGCTCGCCGAGGCCGGCGAAGCTTCGGGCGCCATCGATGCGGCGGACATCCTGAAACCGGCGCTCTCCAGGGGCGAACTGCAGGTGATAGGCGCTACAACGATGGAGGAATACCAAAAATACGTGGAAAAAGACCTGACGCTTGAGCGGCGTTTCCAGCCCGTCCTGATTAACGAGCCGTCGAAGGAAGACACGCTTGAAATCCTCAAAGGTATCCGTGAGCGCTACGAGAAACATCACCATGTGGAAATCACTGATGCAGCCCTCAAGAAATCCATCGAGCTTTCTGACCAGTACATCAAAGACCGCGTGTTTCCCGACAAAGCGATCGACCTGATCGACGAGGCATCGGCAAAAGTGCGGCTTAAGAAGCTTGAGGACCGCCTGGCGGGCAAACATGAACGCCGGGTGGTGGAAGCGGATGATATCGTGGAGATCATGAATGAATGGCGAAACGACGCCACGATAGTCCACGCCGCGGAAAACGCTATAGACGCAAAGAAAGCCTGAACGGCACAAAGGAAGCCAACCTATACAACACCTTCACCTCTACAATACTCTTTCTCGGACGAAAGAACTGTTTACCCCGCAGGGGTCGACGGTGTCTTTGTATACCTGCGGCCCGACGGTTTACAATTACGCCCACATCGGCAACTTGCGCACGTACATTTTTGAAGACATCGTGAAACGGACATTGCTGGCTGATCGCTATCGGGTGAAGCATGTCATGAATATCACCGATGTCGGCCACCTCACGTCTGACGCCGACGAAGGAGAGGATAAAATGGAAAAAGGCGCAAAAAGGGAACGCAGGTCCGTCTGGGATATCGCCGCTTTTTACACGGACGCCTTTAAGCAGAATATGCGGGAGCTCAACATCCTCGACCCCGACATCTGGGCAAAAGCTACGGACCACATTAAAGAACAGGTAGCGTGGATACAGAAGCTCGAGAAACTCGGGTATACCTACCAGATATCCGACGGAATCTACTTTGACACGTCAAAATTCCCTTCCTACGGCGCTCTGACCGGCCAGAAACTCCATGAACTCAAAGAGGGGGCGCGCGTGGAAAAAAACGCCGAGAAGCGGCATCCGACCGACTTTGCGCTATGGAAACTTTCTCCCCAGGGTTCGAAGCGGCAAATGGAATGGCCGAGTCCGTGGGGGACCGGATTTCCCGGATGGCATATCGAATGCTCCGTCATGGCCCAAAAGTTTCTCGGCGAAACTATCGATATCCATTGCGGGGGCATTGACCACATACCTACCCACCATACGAATGAGATCGCGCAGGCTGAAGCGGTGACAGGCAAACCGTTCGTGCATTATTGGGTGCACGGTGAGTTTCTCGTATTGAATAAAATAAAAATGGCAAAGTCAGGGGACCATTTCATCACCCTGCAGGCAGTCAAGGATAAGGGCATCTCCCCTCTCGCGTACCGGTATTTCTGCCTCGGCGCGCATTACCGGTCGAAACTTACCTTCTCCTGGGATGCGCTGCAGGGAGCTCAAAATGCCCTGGACCATTTGTACAAGGAAGTTGAATCGTACGGTAGTCCGAAAATCGGATGTGCTGAATATGAGCAGAAATTTTCCAGGACAATTAATGATGATCTGGACACGCCGCGGGCTCTCGCCATCATGTGGGATCTGATAAAATCAAAGAACCCGGGATCGGCTAAAAAACAAACGCTGCTCATGTTCGACAAGGTGCTCGGCCTTCGTTTGGATAAAGTAAAAAAAGAAAAGATGACGGTCACTGACGCCGTTCGGGAACTCGTTGAAAAGCGTGAGCAGGCAAGGAAAAAAAAAGATTTTAAGAAGTCTGACGAGCTAAGAAAACGAATTCAAGAACAAGGCTACGACGTTCAAGACACAGATCGAGGACCGGTAATCAAAAAAATCCGCCGATGACCAACTTCTGGGCAGAGTTAAAAAAACCCATCATCGCACTCGCACCCATGGCCGGCGTCACTGACGCCGCTTTTAGGCTTGTGTGCAAAGACTTCGGCGCTGACGTCATTTACACTGAATTTGCTTCCACGAACGCACTCGTCCATGGCAATGAAGCGACGCGGAAGATGATAGCCTTCGACCCCGGGGAACAGCCCGTCGTTTGCCAGATATTCGGCAGCGATCCTGAGATGTACGGCAAAGCCGCCGGCATCCTCGAAGAGATGGGTTTTGCCGGCGTCGATATCAATTTCGGCTGCCCCGCGTACAAAGTGGTGGCGCACGGCGGGGGCGTCTCGCTCATGCGCGATCCGAAACGCTGCGCGGAGCTTGTCCAGGCGGCGTGCGAAGGGGTAAAGAGCATTCCTGTGTCTATAAAAATACGCGCAAGCATATGCAAAGAAAACTGCGATCGCAAGGATCCGGCGAACCATGTGACGGCACTCGACTTGGTTGACGCGATCAAACATCTGTCCGTAGCGGCGGTGATGATCCACGGCAGGAGTTATGAGAAACCTTTCGACGGAGAGACAAACACCGACGTCATCAGGCAAGTCAAGCGCGCTTTCAAAGGAATTGTCATCGCCAACGGCGGCATCTATACACCGGAGGATGCGAAACGCATGCTCGATGAAACGGGCGCAGACGGTGTAGGCCTGGCCCGGGGTGTCCGAGGGTCTCCCTGGCTTTTCAAACAAATAAAAGATTATCTCGCAACAGGGGCCTACAAAGAATTCTCATGGGAAGAGAGGAAACAACTTGCGCTCAAACACTCTGCAGCGGCCCTCAAAACAAAGGGCGGGTGGGGTATCGTAGAAATGCGCAAGCACCTGGCTTGGTACGTCCACGGGACGCCGCATGCTGCGCGCCTTCGGGCACAATTGGTCAGAGTAAAAACCCTGAAGGACGTTGAAACCATCCTCGCTGAGTAAAAGTGCCTTTATCTGTCACTCTGAGGACCCCGCCGCTCGCGAGCAGCGGGGAACGAAGAATCTCCTCGCCTCTGGCGAGGCAATCCTTCACCCTCGTCTGATTCCCGTTCAGGGCATGAGGCCTTCAAGGCTGAAAACGGGTACAGGATGACAAAGAAAACGGCATTTTTAAATGCTCAAGAAAACACAAACGTTCGTATTGATCGAACGTCAACTTTTCTATTTATGAACCTTGATGACGATTACCTAGATATCGTACTTGAACTTTTTGTTCTCGCTCGCACCGCCTTTAATGAGAATCATGGCGGCTATGGGCAGGATAATCCAGACGAACTTCGCGTTTGGCGAGGCAAAAAGCTGCCGCGTCATCGGTGCGAGGTGGTTCGAAGCTTCCGGCGGAAGGAACGATAATGTAATACTCACGATCAGGCCCACGTGAAGTACGCTGAACAGCAATACCTGCCACCACGACCCCGCCGAATCGGACGAAGCAATAGTTTTGACCAGTGCAGAACGCGAGAGCATGAAAAAAAGGACGATGAAAACAAGGAGAAATGCGGAGATGCGGAACACGAACAACTGAGAAACAGCGTTATTTATCCCCTGCTGAAAATTCGGGTCGGAAATAAACGGAGCGTGTTCGACGATGGCAAGTGACATGTAGATAGAGACGAGGATAACGATGATTCTGTCGCGCCCAAGTGAAAGTCCGTAGAGAAACGCCGCGATGATGAAAAAGAGAACTATGAAGAGATCCCAGCTCGGCTGTGACCAGTTGATGTTTTGCAAGAAGTTTGCGCTCTCTGCTGCTTGCGCCGCGTGGATGAATAACATAGATAAGAGGAAATCAAAGCTCAACAAAACGATTATAGCACAAAAGAAGAAAAAAAGCAACTCAAAGACAGTGTAGAAGCTTTTTTTTATAAAAGAAAAAAGGTCAGCCGAGCCGACCTTTGTACTCATGTATACATTTAGGCGATGAGTAGGGTTCCTTTAAGTTGGAAGGAGCCCCGAGCACCAGCGTCATCAATGTAATACGTGATATTACTCAGGAGTCCGTCTTCATCCGCACCAGGCCCCCGGACAATACGGATACGCTTCGTGAGCGGCACCGGAAGCTGGTGTAATACGGCTCCTCGAATACACGCGAGCGCTGCCGTTTCATCACATATGGTGGCGGTCATCATCCTGACATACCCATGGGAATCAGGCGGACCCTGCAGGACGGTGATACAGCCGTTGGCCACGGTGACGAGCAGGTAAGGATCTTGGTGGTCGCGCGGATCGAAAGGGATGCTCATGGCGGGCAAGGAGCTTTCAATACTGCTACACGCGTTCATGAAGGGACTCCACATTGTGTGCGGTCTTCCTCGAGGATGATCCCGAGGATACAGCTGGTCTGATGTTCTTCTGGGTCACCCTTAATCTCGAAGCAGAGTCTTGCCGCAATGCTGACCGTATGCTTGCGCGACCTGTCTGGTAACAGAGCTTCAATCTCTGCGAGCGCCATAGGCTCCGCGGCAGACCAGTCAAACTGACGAATCGCATGACTGACCCAAGCGGCGGGGTCGGATTCGTTTTTGATGCTGATCCGGTACATCTCGAAGTGCTGACCAGGCTCGTCGGAAGTGTAGCGCAATGCATAAAAGGCATTGCAAAGGATTTCCCCCGGGCCCCATTCATTTCCGGAAATGAAGAAGAGTGTGCCTCCGGAGGTCATCAGGTCCCCAAGATAATACCGCTCCTTGACCGAGCATCCGCGCGCTTCCAGATCTTTAAGATTCCAGGTACTGACAGCCGGCGTTACCATGTTTCATGCTCCTTCTTTTTGACAGTGAACGATTTTTGACAGTACTGCACTGTAACAGATTATATATACCCGGTCAACTCGAAACACGCGCAGTGGAGGGGCCTGCGCTGAAAGGCATGAATGAACTTCCTAGCCTTCTATATCCTCTCCCCGCAAATCAGCTAGCTCTTTGAGCAGATCTTTTTCGCGCCTTGAGAGCTGTGCGGGAGTTTCCACCTGCACGGTCACGAGATGGTCTCCGCGCCCGCGTTTGCGCAGGTGGGTTACACCCTTCCCGTCCAGGCGAAATACTTTGCCCGACTGTGTCCCGTGAGGAATTTTGAGGATTACTTCGCCGTCGAGCGTTTCAATGTGCACCTTAGTGCCAAGCGCCGCCTGTGAGAAGCCGACGGAAACGTCAGAATAGATGTCGTCCCCTTCCCGCCTGAAGTTCGGATCGTTCGGTACTTTGATGCGGACAAAAAGGTCACCGGCCTCGGCTCCCCTGACCCCGGCGGCTCCCTTTCCCGACAGGCGGAGAGATTCCCCGTCGCTGATGCCCGCGGGAATTTTTACGCTTATGGTCTCTTGGCCTGTCGTGCGCCCTTCGCCGTGGCAGACCGTGCATTTCTTCGAAGCTTTGCGCCCTTCGCCGTGGCACTCAGGGCAGACTCCCATTTGTCTGAGGGCGCCGAAGAATGTCTGCTGGATATTTTGCACCTGTCCGCTGCCGCCGCATGTGGCGCACGAGACTATCTTTGCCCCGGGGTCGGCTCCGCTGCCGCCGCACCGCTTGCAGGTGATTTCTTTTTCTAGGGTGAGAACTTTGTCGGTACCAAAGGCCGCCTCATGCAAAGATACGGTTACGGATATCTCGGCGTCATTGCCGCGGCGCACCTCACTTCGCGCCCGGCCTCTCGACCCGCCCATGCCGAAGATATCGCCGAAAATGTCTCCGAGATCGCCGAAATCAAAATTGGCATTCTCGGTCCTAAACCCCCCGAACGGTCCTCCCCCGCGCGCAAAGTCCTCGGCAGAAAATCCGCCGAATCCGCCCGGGCCGCCGCCCTGTCGCCGCGCCTGGTCAAATGTCTGCCCGAACTGGTCGTACTGCTGGCGCTTCTCCTTGTTGCTTAGGGTTTGGTAGGCCTCGTTAATTTCTTTGAACTTTTCCTCGTCGCCGCCGTCCTTGTCAGGATGATGCTCATGCGCAAGCTTGCGAAACGCTTTTTTGATGTCAGCTTCGCTCGCGTCCTTCGGCACGCCTAAAATGTTATAAAAATCTTTTGCCATAGTGTTGTGTATCTTTTCAGCATGACAGGATACCCCGTATCCAAGCTCCAGTCAAGGCCTAGAGTTCGAGGCGCTCCTTGCTGATCATGACTTTGCCGATGCGGACAAATCTGAACGCAGAAAGGACGCGGTAGACGATAAAAGAGAAAAACTGGATCAGCGGCTGATAGACAATATCGAATATTTTAAGCACGAAAAAGAGTGAAAGCGCCAGCACCGCCGGCAAAAACTTTTTGTACGGGGCCACATACTTTTCGAGCTGCTGGTTCACAATTTTTTCCACGATAACTTCCATCCTGTCAGTCCCCGACGCCGTGATGCCGAAGGTGGAGAGAAACTTCGCGCGGGCTTCGTCGGTCAACTGCCCCTGCGCGCTGGCTAATCCTTCCTGGATTGATTTCTCTATTTCGGCGGTTCCCGGAAATCCCAGCGTCGTGGTTACCTGCTGTGAAGGTTGGACTGTCGACTCCCTGATGAACTCATCAAGCGTCATGTCCGGCGAATAGTGGGCGACATAGCGCGGAAGAACTCTGTCCACGGAAACAACGGCAGTCTTTACGATACCGCTGAGGAGCCGCTCCGACTCCTGCCGGGTGATAAGGAAGGAATAATAGGTGAATGACACTGAGAGCAGAATGAGCGAAATGGCTATGCCCAATCCTGCCGGAATCACTTGGCTGACTTTGAAGCTGATGCGAGTCTCCATATCACTCCGGATATTCTTGCGCCAGAGAATGAAAGCCAAAATCATAGCTATAATGGCGATCATGTTCGAAAGGCTCACGGGGAAAAAAGCGACATGGCTCAGGGCTCCGACAGCCACGATGACGTAAAAAACCAGACTTCGCTGGATAAGCAATGCTGTCAGACCCACGACGGCAAACATGAGCGCAAAAGCGAACAGAACGAATGCGAACGTCAGGAGCGTGTCGAGACGGAGCGAAAATCCCTCGCCGCTCTGGAAAATCCTGAAAAACGTAAACCAGAAAAATGCCATCGATGTCACTGTCAGCGCGCTGAGAATGGTAAGTTTATGCAACGGTTGCGGGACCGGTTTTTCTTTTTGGGCTTGGAGCGCCTGCTCTTCCTGCGTAGGTTTTTCAATTCGCATAAGGATATGTTACTCAGTGTACCATCGCGTCCACCATCAGACAATCATGCGCAGATCGCATGTTTACCGATTTCTGATTTTGGCAACGTTCTTCCCGATCGGAACAGGTGTGATATCAAACTTCTCTCTATTTAATCAGGTTTATAGGGACTTTCTTGAAGCTAGGGAAGTTATTCCCAGCTTATCCACTCTGCGGTCTTGACCGGTTTTTCCAGTAAGAGTAGCATGCTCATTACGTCTTTACGTTCTTTCCATTCCACGAACTTTGTCGGTGACTATTACCGGCTCGATGCTCACAATGGATGGGGGTGAGAGACTTCTCTCGATCAAACTCTCCGTGAGTTATGACGCGACAACGTCGCACCCTTTCAAGTCGGAACACCTCGGAAACTTTGACGTTTCCGTGACTCAGGTAGTCGGACCTTTATATGGGAGGCCTGACTGCTGGAACATTTCCGGCGTCATCTACTGAGCTCGAGAAAGCGCGATTGCATTTGATGCGGGGATTTGGCCGGGAGGAATCCAGGCCGCAGCCTCCGTGCTGACCCCCAAGGACCTTACGGTCCGCCCTTGCCCATTGCGGGCAACTGTACCCATCGCCCCAGGGCGATGATATCTGCACTTTGCGCCAGGTTTCCCGACACGGCCCCAAGATCCTTTGATGACACACCTCCTCATTGAATCGCGGGGCTGTTTTTCTTTGGGTGAAAAAACGCTCTTGACTTCATCTGACAGGGCATTATACTATCGACGTGTTCTTCGGATACTACCCGGCTGGGCAATGAATTCGGGGATTCATCCCACCCGGCGCTACGCGCAATGCTTCTCCGCTTACAAGGAAGGCGAGGACGACCAGAGTCCAAAACGGAGTTGCGCACGTAGCAGGGCTCGGCAAATGATACTGCGCCGAGCCTGTTTTTTATATCCCGTTATCCGTGGAACCCGATCTCACTATTCATCGGGGCCTTTGCGACCTCGATGGTCCCGAAGTTCTTTTCATATTTCTCTATATTATCTTTGAGCGCGCCGAGGACCCGCTTCATATGGCCCGGCGAGAGGATCACCCGCGCATTGACGATGCCCGCGCGCTGGAGCGGATAGACATTCATAAAATCGAGGACGAATTCCTCCTTGGAATGCGCCACTGACATCATGTTCGCATAGATGCCTTTCATCGTGGCGTCGTCTATCTTAATTTGTATCTGCTGCCCTTCGGGGGCTTGCTGTCCGTTCATAGTGCGTTGGGATTAGTGGATAAATGTTAATAATAAACTGCATATTGACATTGGCACCTCATATGCGTAAGCTGTGGTTAATAACATCGCACAAACAGGGAAACGAGGAGGAAGTCCATGAGGATTTTCATTACAGATGTTGAGGTGTTGGGGACAGAGTTGATAGTCCGCTCAAATTTACGGAGATGGGCGTATCATCTCTCAGACGTCATTTCCGGCGTGCTTTCTATCGAAGAGATCGTCGAGGATAGCGAGTCCGAGGAATTGATCGTCACGGCAGATGGCGTTAAACTCCGTCTCTATACTTGGAGACAGGCTGCCCTCGGCGAACGGTCCAAATCCTGCCTCGCCGCGTAGGTCTGACCGACTAACGCAATGTTCCTGCCCCCTGCCGCCCCGTTTGACGGCAGGTTTTTTTATTCATGAGCGCTTGCACATCTTAGTAGTACATGGTAAAGATGACAATGAGTATACGTTAAACGAAAGTAATGCACAATTGTTCTGTCACATGCGGAGGGAGGGAAGTATGCGGTTCGAGATAGCAAATTGGTGCTTTGATAACACCCGCGGAATTGTCCTTTTGCATCTGAGGGCCTGATTAAGCTTTACGGTCATTCCAGGCCCCCGGCACACGCTGACGGGTCTTTTCTTTTTTGCATTGACAAAGAGCAAACAACTGCTAGACTGGCGATATCTGTTAAGAATTGATGAGGAATATAATTGCTCATTCGAGGAGGGGTACTAAAATGGAAACGTTCAAATCGTGGCCTGGATGGGCACAGGCGCTGACGGTTATCGTCGGCATCATTCTCGTCCTGGCTGCGGTGGGCTATCGCTTCATCGAGCTGATGAAACAGATTCCGTCCGAATCAAAGGACGAATCGGCGCAGAGCTCTGCACGAACCTGATCTTCATCGGTCATTCATCCAGATCGCTGACTCCGCACGATACAACTATGTGGAGTCTTTTCTTATAGTGGTAACCCTGTAGGGGTCAAGCAAGCTTGACCCGATTTTCTAAAAGTCGAAGCTTTGCCCCTACTTCTTTCTCGGCCCGCGATACAGGACTTTAAACTTCAACCGGCTCACGTTCTGGTTCTTTTTCGCCTTTGAACCATGTGCGCCGATCGCCCACACGTTAATACCCGCTTTGCCTTTTTTCTCGTCTGTGGACGTGACTGCCACGTCGAATTCAACGAACGAACTTGATGATTTGCTGTCTGTCGTTATCCAAAAGAGATGATTGCCGGCCTTGTTGGCCGCCTCAATACCCTTGGCAATGTTTGTTAATGTCGTGGTGATAAATTGGTCGAGTTGCATAATATTCTAGCTTTCGCACCCTAGAGAGGGTGCTCTCCTTGTCATGCCGAACTTGATTCGGCATCTTTATCAAGCTTTAGTTTCCTAGGAACTTCAAAGCGCCATAGACCAGGAATATCGGCCAGATGATTGCCTTAAGGAATCCAAGCACACCCGCCCAAAAAGTCGCTGCCACGGAAATATAATAAATCGCGGCGCCGATGAAACCTAACCCATAGACCGCCTCTCCGCCACGCTTTGTAACATTCACGTCCATCATATATGCCATGTACATTTAATAATTAGCCTTGTCATGCCCTCATTTTACCCTCCCGAGAAAGTAATCATCAATAGCCCGCACGAGCGCCACGGGTTTGGCGTCGAACGACCATTCTTTCTTTTCCCGCTTGGCGTCGTTCTCGAGTATTAATTGGAACCTGTTCGACTTGGTGAGGATGCATTTCGGCGGAGTGGCGTGAAAATGCCACGGCGTGCCATCTTGGACGAACTGTTTCACCATCTCAAGCGCTTCATGGTCAGCTGGCCCGAAATCCCCCTGTGCCTGCAAGTATGCGCGTCCTTCAAGCTCCTCGCGGAGTTCTTTCGTACTCCGGCAGTAGATATTCCCCTGCGGCGTCTCAAGCAAAATAATCTCCTTGCCGGTGTCATTCATGAAGCATTCGGGCGAAAGGCAATGATGATGCCACGCCGTGCCCATGCGGACGGTCCTTTGCTCAGCGTCGTCGTATTCTACGTATTTTGCGTCTTCGGATATCATATATTCTGTACTTTCTTTCGCACCCTCGAAAGAGTGCTCTTCTTTATCCACCATCCTGAACTTGATTCAGGATCCCGAATTAAATACCTTGGCAGATTACCTCGGGATGCCGAATCAAGTTCGGCATGGGGACAGCTAATTATCTCCGAGCGTGGCCCGCCGCGGCCGCGCTCGCCTGTTAAAGTCCCAGTACTTTCTCCAATATCGGATGTGAAAAATACGCCAGTACATCAAAGTCCTTATCTGCCAATTCAATCATTTCATGGCCCGGCCGTTCAATAAGTTTGAACCCCGGCTTGTCGAGGTATGCTTTCTTAAACGCCGGGTAATCACTCACCGTGAAGTCCGCGTCTCCTCGCTCTGGCCGGTTCGGATCCGGTTTCCGTATTTTTACAATTCGCAACGGCCCGGCAACGGTTTCAAACGACTCAACGAGATACACGTTACCCATTTTGGTACTCTGAATAACCTTGCCTATTTTCGCAACCATCGCTTCGAGCCTTTGATACTCATCATCTGATTGAGAAAAAATACAGGCATAATTCACCGGCGCGTTTTTCTGGTCCGTGTGGAGGTCCTTGAGCTTGCGCGCTTGGGAAACAATGTTCTGTACAATTGAAATCATGTTTTTCGTGTTCTTTCTTTGAATGTTGTATCCTCAGATATCATATGGTTGTTGTTGGGGCATATTTACTTTCAAATTTTATTGTAATTTTCTACAAATGTTTTAAAACCATTTTTAAAAGATGTATTCGATGGATCGAAGAATACCTTCCCTTTTTGGAGTTTTTTTGGATGTCGTTTAATCACTCTTTCCATTATTTCTGTTGCGCCTTCAACACTATTGCTCACCACGTGGAGTATCGGGGGTTTCGAGGTTGTATACTTTTCTATCCAGTCATGTATTAGCTCATCATTTGCTTGATAGCCAATCAAGAATATCTGACTAACATTTGGAAAGAGTGTTTTAGCTCCCTCTTCTATTTTTTTACCTAACTCGGGAATATGTGAATAAATTTTTTCGGATAGTGGGAGAAATATTAACGGCTGGAAGTAATCCCATCCAAAATCTTGGGAATATATTGAGTCTCGCTTTTGTAAAAAGTTATGACCAGGATCGTAATATTTATAATCAGTTAGAGCCAGCCCACTACCCTTAAATAGATTAACTGAGGCAAACCGATATCTATTTTGCCAGTCATTATCGGCGCTTTTACCTGGAATGCCACCATCTTCTTGTCTTTTCTGACCGAGCCAGTTAACTGATCCGTGCGGCTTTAGTATTTTTTGCGTTATGTATGAATCGACATTGTCTAATGGCCTGCTCCAAACTTTAGTAAAAGCAATATCAAACAGGGTGTCATAATTAAAATTAATGAACGCATGGTGAATGTCTTTCTGCGTTTCTTCGCGAAGTATTATTAAGAGCTTTTTATAAAGGCTATTATTCCCTGGATGTGTCGAAATCGTTTGAAACATCCAACGTAAGTAATGTGCAAACTTTCCAAGGTCGCCTCTGAGAGAGATCGCGGCCTCCGCGGTATATCCCTCTCCACCTTGATTTGAGTACTTCCATAATTCACTTAGCCAATCTTCTAAACTACGATCTTTTTTGGTTCTTTCAAATGTGGCACGAAGGTAGTTAATATCAAGGCTAAGCTCCTCGGCATATTCTTCATAAACAGAATTTAATAATTCATTTGCAAGAGGGGCCTGATATTTATTGTTATCTACATTTTTATTTGTAGATCCTCTAGAGGCACCCGCACCGAAGATAAAGAGTTTCATAATTACTACCGCCCCCGAGTTTTCCCGGAGGCGTTTTAATTACCTATTTACTTTTCGCAGACCCTGAGGTTCCTGAAGGGTTGACCTCCTCATACTGGGCGTCCACGGGTCCCTTGTCATCCTTTTTCTGCTCTGCTCCTTTTGCCTGGCCTTGGGGACTGCCTTGAGGGGGCTGCTGGCCCTGGTACATCGCCTGGCCTATCTTCTGGATAGCCTGTGAGAGTTCGTCGTGGGCCTTCTTTATTGCCGCGGCATCGTCGCCGTCTTTCACTTTTTTGAGCGCATCAATCTTTTCTTGCACCTCTTTCTTGGTCTTGTCGTCTACTTTGCTTCCGGCGTCTTTGAGTGACTTCTCGGACGTATAGACGAGGGATTCTGCCATGTTGCGCATATCAATTGTCTCTTTCTTTTTCTTGTCATCTACGGCGTGCGCCGCGGCTTCCTGCTTCATCTTTTCCACTTCGTCTTTTGACAAGCCTGAGGACGCGGTGATAGTGATGGACTGTTCTTTGCTTGTGGCCTTGTCTTTCGCTTTCACATTCAGTATGCCGTTCGCGTCAATGTCGAAGCTGACCTCTACCTGCGGCACTCCACGGGGCGCCGGCGGAATGCCCGAGAGCATAAACCGTCCGAGCGACTTGTTGTCACCTGCCATGGGGCGTTCGCCCTGCAGGACGTGGATTTCCACTGACGTCTGGTTGTCCGCGGCTGTGGAGAATACTTGCGACTTGGATGTCGGGATAGTGGTGTTGCGGTCAATCAACGGTGTCATAACACTGCCGAGCGTCTCTAACCCTAGCGTGAGCGGCGTGACATCAAGCAAGAGAATGTCTTTTACATCTCCTTGAAGAACGCCCGCTTGGACAGCCGCGCCGACTGCAACTACTTCGTCAGGATTCACGCCGAGGTGCGGTTTCCTGCCAAAGAACTTCTCGACTGTCTGTTGAACTAAGGGCATACGAGTCATACCGCCGACCATAACTACTTCCTGGATGTCGGACGTCTTGAGTCCTGCGTCATCCAGCGCTTTTTGCGTCGGGCCCATGGTCTTTTGCACCAGGTCCCCTACCAGATCTTCCAACTTAGCGCGGGACATCTTGAGGAGCAAGTGCTTCGGTCCTGATGCGTCAGAGGTGATGAACGGCTGGTTGATTTCAGTTTCCATCTGCGTCGAGAGCTCCATCTTTGCCTTTTCAGCTGACTCCTTGAGACGCTGTAAGGCGAGCTCATCCTTGCTGAGGTCGATGCCTTGATCCTTTTTGAACTCTTCAGCAATCCAATGAATAATCACCTGGTCAAAGTCATCACCGCCCAAGTGCGTGTCGCCGTTGGTCGCTTTGACTTCCACCGTGTCTTTTGAAACTTCGAGGATGGAAATGTCGAATGTACCGCCGCCGAGGTCGTAGACGGCTATCTTTTCATCCTTTTTCTTGTCGAAACCGTAGGCAAGCGCCGCCGCTGTCGGCTCGTTGATGATGCGGCGGACTTTGAGACCGGCGATTTCACCGGCGTCTTTCGTCGCCTGGCGCTGTGAGTCGTCGAAATACGCGGGGACAGTGATGACAGCTTCTTCGATCTTTTCGCCGAGCTTGTCCTCTGCGTCAGCTTTGAGCTTCGAGAGCACCATCGCAGAGATTTCCTGCGGCGAGTATTCCTTGCCGCCCATCTCTACTTTGACGCCCTGCCCCGACTGGACCATCTTGTAGGGCATGAGCTTGAGGTCTCGCTGAACCTCGGCGTCGTCGAAGCGTCGTCCGATCAGGCGCTTCACTGAAAAAATAGTGTTCTTTGGGTTGACGACGGCCTGGCGCTTGGCCGACATGCCGACGATGCGTTCTCCTGTCTTGGAGACGGCGACGACTGACGGAGTCGTCCTGTTGCCGTCTTTGTTTTCGATGACCTTCGGTTCGCCGCCCTCCATGACTGCCATGGCTGAGTTGGTCGTACCGAGGTCTATTCCGAGAATTTTTGACATAATGGTGAGTTGAGAATTAGTAATTGATTATGGGAATGAATCTGCCTGCCGTACGCCGCATTTTTCCGCATGTGGCCGCGAACCTTGATGCCGCCGCGCCGGGTATGGGCCGCCACCCAGAATTGCTTCCTTGAGCGGGCCGGCGGAGCTTTGTGCTCGTCGCCGCCGGAGTATTTCCGGCCTTTCGCGCGTTCTTTTTTCCATGAACCTGGCGTAACCATATATTTTTACTTAAAACATATCGAGGAAATTATCCTGGGAATTGAGCCGGGCGTGAATCTCCAGCACCTGGTCGTCTCCGAGCATTTCATCCTCCGTGTAGCGTAGGACCTCATTTTCATTCAAATCGGTAGGCATGGTGACAAAATTCAGCCGCCCCTGTCCGAAAGAAATTGATGAGACGGAGCCCGTCTGGCACTGCTGGCAGCGGATGTAGAGCAACGTATTGCCTTCACGTTCCTCCAGAACCTGCAGGTGGACGAGGTCGAACCTCTGCCCGCAGATCGAGCAAAACGCTTCTGCTTTGATGATGTCGTGCCGCGGTCCGATCGGAAATTGTGGTCGAATAGGCATAATGATTGATTCACGAGTCTGGCACGGTTTTTTGGCCGTGGTCAGGCCCATGCCCCAATCGGGGCTGGGAAGTAATTACTTGGATATTTTGACAGGGACTTTTTTGGGCTTTACCTCCTCCGCTTTCGGAATAGTGACTTTCATCAAACCGTTATGGAAGTGCGCCGAAGCCTTGTCAGCCTGTACGTGGGTCGGGAGAGCGATGCTCCTATAGAAACTCCCGGACCTGACTTCCTTGCGGTAGTAATTCTTCTCATCCACTTCACTCTTTTTTTCCATGTTGCCTTCGATCTTGAGAACGTTGTCCTCGACGGTAATGCTAACTTTCTCCGGGTCCACGCCCGCAAGCGCAGATTCTACGTAGACATTGTCTTTGTCTTCATAGACATCCATCGCCGGGACGAAAGACTGGGGTATGCCCTCAAAAAACCTGTCAAAGGCGTCAAGGTCTGTCCATGGATTCCATCGTATAATTGCCATACTATGTACACCTCCTTTCGTTGGTAAGGTTACGCGTTTTTACGAGCAACAATCTCCGTGCTTGCCGCACATGCACTCATGTTTTTCGCCGTGTTCTTGAGACTTACCATCTTTGCAGCAGTCATCATCGGAACCTTGGTGAGAGTGCTTTTTATCTGCCGGGCTCTGCTTGTGTGTATTGTCCATAGTTTTCCTGAAAAATTAATGAAGATGATTATTCAGCTATTTTGACCTTTGCCGCCTGGAGGGTTTTGCCGTGGTATATGTAGCCGGGCTGTATTTCCTCGAGAATCTCCCCGTGCTCCTTGCCTTCAATCTTTTCCTTTGCCACCGCTTCATGGAGCTCAGGGTCAAATGTTTTTCCGGCTGTCTCTATCTCGTGGATATTGATGTTTGAAAGCAGCGTCTTGAATTCGGTGGCGATATGCTCTATACCTTTCATCCACTGGTGCGACTTCTGCTCCTGCGGGGCGTGCTTCAGCGCGAGCTTCAGGTGGTTATAGATGGGTAGCAGTTCGATAATAAGCGCCGCATTGGCAAACTGGACAATCTCCTGCTCCCGTTTCGCGGAATCTTTCTTGAGATTCAGGTAATCGGCTTTCGCCCGCTTCCAACCGTTCAGATATTCTTCCGCAATCTTTTTCGCTTTTACGAGTTCATCAGTTGGACGCTCGGGCTTCTTCGGGGCGTCGTGAACTTTTTCGGGTTGAGCTGGAGCCGGCTTGGGCTGGACGTCTTCAGGCATGGGGGTTCTGTTGTGAAGTTTCTAAAAGCTCCTGGGCAAACCTGAGACGGCATGAGTTCGCCGCGTAATCCATCCGCATGGGTCCCACAATAGCCATCACAGAGTTTTTTCCGTCATGAGTATACTGCATCATCATGGTACCGCATTCTTTGCCAAACGGATTTTCGCTCCCGATCAGCGTTTCGATTTCACGTTTCACATTTGGGAAAATATCGTGGACAATGTCATCGAGGTGGTCGATGACTTCTGTGATATGCGAAATGATATTGAAGTCCCGGAACTCCGGCTGAGAAAAAAGACATGAGATGCCGGTGTAATAAATGTCATCGGGTGAAAAAGCCACGACGACGGCCTCCTGTGAAAGCTCGGCAAGCGCTTTTGCCAGCCGTTTTGTCTTGGCTTCATAGTCCGGTGCATCGGCAACGGCATCGGTAAGAGCGCCTTTCTCTTTTGTCGCTAACTCTTTTTCATGGACGAGATTATCGAGATAATACTTCCAGCCCTTTTCGGTGGGAATTCTGCCAGCTGAGGTATATTGGTGGGTTAAATATCCCTCTTTTTCAAGCTCCATCATGTCGTTACGAACGGTGGCCGGAGATACACCAAGCTGGTACTTATCCACAAGCAGCTTAGACCCTACTGCGCCGCAGTTCCTGATGTGTTCATTGATTATTGCGCTAAATAAAGCGATTTTTCTGTCATTCGTACTCATAGTTTGTTCGCTCAGACCTAATTATAAACTGGTTAGCACTCTATGGTCAAGAGTGCTAATTCGTTGAAATACCAAATTATCTGCCCAAAGAAGAGTCCGAAGTCCTTTCACAACAGCCTAAAGATCTTTTCTCTCCATCCTGAGCGACCCTGAGCACAGTCGAAGGGGAGCCGAAGGATCCCCTGGATATTCGTGACATCGAGTATTTCTGCAGAACCTTCGTCACCCAAACCTGAACTGGCCCGGAGGGCAAACTTCCCTTTCAAGTATACTCGTATGGTCCTTTCAAACTCACTGCTTATCGGGCTGGGACAAATTGGTGGCCTGCCCGTTCCCATTTCCGTTTGCCGGCAAGGTTGGCTTGCTAAAGATAGCCTGGCCGATCCTGATACCGAAGTGAGAAAGGAAAAGGAATCCGATGATAACTTTAAGGAAATCCACTGAGCGGAAGATGAGACTGAAAGCTACTCCGCTCTCCGGGCTGAACCCGATGACTGAAAAAATTAATGCCTCCCCCGTCTCCGTACTGCCGAAGGAACCCGGAATGGGGAGGAGAAAGGTGATAATCGTCAGCGTCGAGACGAGGACGACATGGAGCAATGTGGCATGGAGCCCGATAGATATCATGATAAACCACATGGCAAGCAGCGTCATCAACCCGCCAAGCACGGAGAGTCCGAGACCCTGCCAAAGCGCCTTGCGGTCACGGTTAAAGAATCTGATGATGATAAGCTCAAGCTTGCCTATCTTGTCCATGAATTTCGCGACGAACGCAAGCCTATGGAGCTGCAAGAATCTGATGATGGCCCCGAAGAAATCCCGCGAGCGAAGAGTTTTGTAATAAAAGAGGATGATGAGGAAAATAAACGTCAGGCCCACAATAAGCAAAATGGCTATGCTTTTCCATGAAAGACTGAATTTCATCAGCACGTAAAATATGGAAAAAAGCAAGAACGGCAGCCCGAAACTGAAATCCATCATTTTATCTATAATGACGGAGGCAAGCCCGTCCGAAAACGGTACTCCCGCGTCTTTTTTGAGCACGAGAGCGCGGAAGCTCTCCCCGAAGCCGGCATTGGGCGAGGGCGTGAAATAATCCACCGCATACCCGACGATCTTGGAGGGAAAAAGCTTCGACATGGGCAGGTCGTGTCCTTCACTCTTGAGAATTATTTTCCAGCGGTACTGGGTGATGATGAACGCGAGGAAATACAAGAAGAGAATGACAAACCATCTCGCGAAAGAAAAGCCGGTGATCGTTTGCCAAATGCTGGTAACGCCTACTTTATAGATGACGCCGATGAATAACGCGATACCGATGACGCCGGAGACGATAAAAAAGATGATTTTTTTCACGAGAGGAAAAGCTAAAAAAAGAGAGTGTTTATCCTCTCGATATCATAGCATATCGGGCCTTTTTTTCAATCATTCATTAGGCCAGACGACAATCATTGCTTTCGCGCCCGTGGTAATGTCCCCGCCTTCCACCCAGTCATGGATGGCATTGTAGAGTACGTCGGGTTTGTACTGGTATTGCTCACCCTTTCGGGTGCCGGGATCGTTGGTGATTATCATATCTTTGGTCCATCCGCGAACCACGAGCATGTGGTAGATGGGCCCTGGCGACTTGAAATTCGGATTGCCGAGCAAACGTCCTGCAGTAGGAATAATAACAGGCCTCCCCTGGGCAACCTCGCGTTTAATGTCATCAATGGTTATCCCATACTTTACATCAACACGTTTGTAGCCCCAGAGTCCTTTGATAACATTGGCTGTCTGTTGGGCTGTAGTATCTTTATAAAATCCTAATGTCGCATTTTCGTAATCAACGATACGTTGAAGTTCCTGCGCAGCAATATCGTTTGTAAAAGTCTTGTGCTGCCAGTAGTAGTGCACAATAAGCGATGCCGCTTCTTCACAGGATTCCTCGTCCTGCGCCGTCCATTTCGCGTATGGCGACTGTGTGGTAAACGGAACCGCGAGGTTAAATGTCTCCGGGAGCGGTTTCTCGACTTGGGTGTTAACGAGGGTATTGGTGTTCACCGAGTTTGTTGCTGAATTAACTGTGGGCGTATCATGCTGAGTATTTTGCAGCTCGTCAAACGTAACTGCGGGTACGTCTTTTTGGAAAAGTTTGTCGATGCGAGCCTTAATTCCGATGCGGTGTTGGTAACCGAAGACGGCCGCGGCTGCAGCGAGGATAAATAATGAGATGAGAAGTTTGCGTTTCATATATTCAATATCGAGGCATAAAACAACTCATGCTAGCATGAGTTCACGGCAATGTCAACACCGAACCGATATCGGACAACCAACAGCCGGACTGTTTTTGACGCTTGAAGATACTTTCTTAATACAAAAAGTAAACAGAAACGGCAATGCCCAATAGCACGATAAGACCGAGCCCGATCCAAAGTGCGCGCTTTGCTTTGCGTATTCTCGGGTCTGAAATAATGGGAAAGTTATCCATCGTATGTATACTCTCTCTATGTTATGCAGCCACTTGTCACTGCACCGCACCCTCCGTGTATTTTACTCCACAACCACCGCACCCCTTTGAAGCAGAGACCAGTTCGCCTCAAAGGCCGACGTGGTAAAGTACCTCTCGCCGGACAAAGGGTCAAGGGTGATAATTCGTGAGGGATTGTCGGCCGACCCGATGAACCCGATAACGACCCGGGCGTGTTCGCCGACTATGGCGATAATACTTTGGCCGTCTTTTGTTTTCCAATCGGCGCGCCGGCCTGACGATGCGTTGCCCCAGACGATAACAGGGTTGCCCTTTTGGATTTCTTTGGTGAGATCCTGGACGGTGCCGTTGGTAAAATACCGTGTGCTGCGATACAACGCCCCGACACGCGCTATGGGCTCCCAATACACTCCGTAGCCCGTCGTCACCTGCTTGCCGTAGTAGTCGCCCACGAACGCTACGTGCGGATTCCCCCACACGCCGTCCTTATGCGGAGTGGTATCAAAGCCGATTTGATCAATCAGCGCGGATTCCGATACATTCACCCCTTTGTAACGGAGCGCCATGGTAAGCGCCGCGGCTTCACAGGAGAGCGGGCGTTCCTGCCGGTGAAAAGTGGCGGCGAGCTTGGTCTGGGAAAGCTCGGTGGAAAAAGATGCGCTAAACTCTTTGTTTGAATCGAGACCGTCGACACTCTTGACGCCTTTTGCAATTTTCACCGCATACGAGCTGTTATACGCGAGCGCGTTGTCGGGCTTGAACAGCATCGTGTTTCCGTTCCATGAGATTTTGCCACTGACTGCCGGCGAAAAAGAAAAAACTTTTTCGGCAGACGCGTGGTTCACGTCCTGGTTAAAGGTAACCTCAACGGTGCTTGAGACACCTGCGCCTGTTGAACTGTCGCCGGGTGAGAAATGGTTGACGGTAACATTTCCCAGCGTTGTGAACGTGTAGGGAGCGTCGTTTTCAAAATACCCTCCGGACGCCGTTTTCACCCCTTTTGGAATTGTAACAGTATACGTCGTGCCAAGCGCCAGCGGGCCGGAGGAATGCGTGAAGGTTTTTTTGTCCGCATCTGCTTTCCATGAACCCGCGAGCTTGGGATCTATTGTGATGTGTTCAGTAACTGATTTCGCGTCCATGCTCTCGGAAAAAGTAACGGCAATCTTTTCGCCTTTTTTTACGGCATCACCTGTCGGGGTAAAATCCTTGATGCCCGGCGCCTCCCGGGTCTTCCATGCGCCCGTGAATGCCTGCGCCGGATCGCTCGCATGGACTACAGTCTGTGTCCCCACAAAATATTGGACATTCTTGCGAAAAATTGTGAGCGTATACTCAGTCCCCTGATGCAGAGGTTCATTGGGCGTTACCGTGTATTGAGTTTTTTCGGCATTCAGCGTGGCAGCAGCCTCGACTGCCGGATCAAAAACAAAGTCGAACGAAGCAAGCTGGTCATTGGCCACGTCGAGAGCCACGGCCCACGAGGCATCCGGACGCAGTATATCAGTCTGCGCAGGAGTTACTTCTTTCACCGACGGCACCGGCGGGGTCAAAAGGGTAAACTCAATATTCTGGCTTTTTCCCTGCGCGGTTAATACGTTCCGTACTCCCGCGAGATGTACTTTATACTCGGTGCCCGGCGCAAAAGACACTATCGGCGTGAAGGTCAGCGTTCGCGCCAGGTGCGTAGAATAAGCAAAATTTTCATACGTCCAGTTGCCCGCAACTTCAGGTTCGATGGTAGCGACAATTTTTCTGTTCACAGGCCGGTCAAAAGCAATGCGGATGGAGGCCTGCGGTGAGACATATGTGCCAAGGGTATCATACGTAGCGGCATGGGAGGGCGGTAAAGAGATAAATATTAATACCCCTAGAACAAAAACGAGCGCAACATTTAAACGATAAAATGTTCCGGAATGTTTACGTGGCTTCTTTTCTCCCAATGGATTTTCCATGGGCAATGATGATTCAGCTTTTATTTTCGTCATTATTATAGCATAAAAACAGGAAAAAATCAACTTAACCTGGCTGCTGTCATCCTGAATTTATTTCAGGATCTTAACAAAGATTGTAAAGATGCTGAATCGGGTTCAGCATGACAAACGCGGCGCGCACCCACAGCAGCGGGGTGCGTATGTTATTACTCTCCAGCGTAGGCAGCTGCGCCTGCGCTGCGTTTTTTATATTTTCCCCCTCCTAATCCCCTCCCGTATCTTCGCCACGAACGCATTGAAGAAAGACAGGTTATGGAACGTCAATAAACGCAGGGGTGTCATTTCTTTTGCCCGCAGTAAATGGGTAATGTAACCTCGTGAATATGTTTGGCACACTTCGCACGCGCAACGAGGGTCAAGCGGTTTCCTGTCGCTTAAAAAAATATTTTTGCGCATATCCAGCTGTCCCGCCGACGTGAAGGCAACACCGTGCCGTGCAAAGTGCGTAGGGACGATGCAATCGAACGTGTCCACGCCCGCTTGA
The DNA here is from genome assembly GCA_021815445.1 of bacterium. GTDB lineage: Bacteria > Patescibacteriota > Patescibacteriia > UBA10025 > UBA10025 > JAKAGM01. Next base: position 548,592 of record JAKAGM010000001.1, read on the forward strand.
ATGATGTTTGGGATATCCTCGAGGTAGCCGATGCCAAGTAAATGCCGCGGTTTGTTTTCCGGCAATGCCGCCGTCACCCAGCGAATCATCCGTACCATCGTCGCTTTGTCACTGCCGAACTCTCCGCCGATCCCGTACCCGGGGAAAGGAAGCGAACCGATATACCGTGCGCTTTGCTCACGCAGGTCTCTGTATCGCCCGCCCTGGACTATGCCGAATAGCGCCTGCGCACCCTTGTGAACCCGCAGACACTCTTCCGCCCAGCGGTGGGTGAGCTTCACCGATTTCTTCACATAGGCCTTGCTCGCCACCGGCGGAGGACATTCATCGAAGGCGAATATGATATCGGCGCCCAGGGCCTCTTGGATGCGCATGGATTCTTTCGGGCCTATGAAAAGCTTTTTGCCGTCGACGACGGATCGGAAATGCACTCCTTCCTCGGTAATCTTCAGAAACTTCGGCTGGGCGGCGACATGGACCGACTCGGTATGCCCTTCTTTCAGCTGCTTTCCGATGTTGAAATCGAACCCAAACCCGAGACTGAACACTTGAAAACCGCCGGAATCGGTCATTATGGGCCTATCCCAGTGCATAAACCGGTTCAACCCGCCGTGCCGCTTCACAACCTTTTCGCCCGGCTTCAAGTGCAAGTGATAGGTGTTTGCGATCACGACCTGGCTTCCGGTCCTTTGTACCTCCTCACCTGTCAGCGTCTTGACGACTGCCTGCGTGGCAACGGGAACAAGGGCGGGGGTCTCAATGACTCCGTGCGGCGTATGCAACAATCCCGCGCGCGCTCGGCTTTTTTGAGACTTCTTTTGAACGGTAAATTTAAACATGTGTGTAGTATATCATATGCCCCAATTTCCATATATGCAATTTTGTTTTAAAAAGTTGTTTGACTCTGATGCATAAAAAAAGGGGGCGGAAAACACAAGGCTCCGCCCTCAAAACCTATGGACCGAAATGTGCATCAACTGCAACTGCAACGGTCCGTGCCAGATTCGCTCCCGGGCATACCCGTTTGCTGACCACCAGCGGCGTTTGCGGTTGTAATGGCTGGCGAGACCGATTCCTCGACTACCGGAGTTCCAGACGCTTCAGATTGATCGGACACAACGGCAGTATCGACAGTCCAAGCTGCTGGTGGCTCGAGATCACACCTCAGGACTATGAGAAAGGTGTCGCGGTCCTTGACCGGGTAATGGTCGGGATCTTCAACAACTGCCCCGTTAACCACATTGATAATGACACAACCGCTGAGGGCGAGTTTTACGCCTTCCGCAACCTCGGCAAAAGATACATCCACCTCTCCTTCCGCGAGAGCGACATTGAGCACCCTCACTCTCGCGTCGATGCTACTGACTTTCATGCATTCCTCCCATCCGACTATCTATGGTTTTGAGTTTTACCAACACTTGTGCTGGTGGTTAACGAACAATATGCGAACACTCTATGCCAAAACAACCGGGGTGTCAATACTCCTAGGTAAACCTGGGTCCAGGTAATTAGGGCTGATCGTTGCTTGTGAGGTGGAAATGTAGGTACGTAACCGACTGCAACCCCGGGCCGTTGGTTGTTATCTTGTACTGAACTAGATGATTGTCTTTAATGAGCTTCGCCATGACGGCAAAAGCGTCTTCAAGATATGGCATGTCTTCTTTGGTAAAGCCTGCGGCATTTTTAATATCTTTTTTGGGAATTATGACATAGTGCACGGGCGTCGTGGGTTCAGGATGGGATATAACGATGGTCTTATCTGTTTCATATACAACTCCGGGAATACCTCCTTCAAATTTTTGAATGCCGATCGAGCTCAATAAACCCAGGAGATCTTTGGATGTCAAACAGTCGCTGCCGCAGTTGGTCAGTGCGATCAACGAGCGCGGTTGGGTATCAGCAAAAAGATAGCCGCCAATAAGAATGCCAAGCCCGAGAATAACCAATGCACCGATGACCCACCGTATACGTCGTAATATCGTCATAGCAGAAAAACTATCTCTTGGTGATTGAATTCGTGAGCCACGAAATGACCCAGAGGATGGCCCCTCCGATTAATGCCGCGGTAAAACTTGATATAGTGAATCCCTTAATGAGCGTTGAAACAAACCAGATGAGAACCGCGTTAATCACCAGTGTAAACAGGCCAAGCGTTAATATGTTTATCGGAAGGGTGACGAGGATCAGCACCGGCTTGATTATCGCGTTGACAATGCCGAGTACCAGCGCAACCACGAGCGCAGTATAGAGGGACGATACCCCGAAGCCCGGCACCAGGTACGCCACCAGGAGCAAAGCAATCGCATTGAGCAACCAACGGAGAAGAAGATTCATATGATGGACAATGATTTATTTAGCATGAAATGACATTCCGCAACAAAGCATCGCTATAGAGCTGGTTATTAACACCGAGGTAAAAGAGTTCAGACCCAGGTTTTAATGTCCGCCCGGGAATACACACCTGAAAGTTTCCCGTATCTGTTGCGATGGTTAATTGCTGTTGTGGCCATGTGAGGTTAACTTCAGCTAGATTTCCTAATGAAATGACCAGTGGCGCCGAGCCGTTGAGAACCTTGCTCTCTGGCTGCAAATCACCAGCTTCCCAGCCGGTGCCCCGTATAGCGCCCATAACTCTAGAGTAAGCTTTGGCTGCCGTTTCCTACGAACAAGTGTGGGTGGCAGTAGTATCCCACTTAAATTCGTTAGAGAGCACGGGATTATCAAAATTGTCGGTTTGCATCAGTCCTCGGGAATTGGCATGAAGGTTCTTTACCTTGCCGAACTCAATCCGGAATATGTCCATGCCGCAGGTGAAATAGTGCGAGGTGGCGTTGGATTCAGAATAGAATGTGCCAGTGCTGTCTTTGCCCAGGACCGTCCAAAAAGAATTCGGAGCCTTATCTTGGACATTTAACTCTCGGAGTGTAAAGGTGATTTCCTTGGTTTCTCCGGGATTGATGGTGCCGAAGTCCTGCGCTTGAAGCTTGCGCGGTTCCGGCAAGTCACGGAAATATTGGTAGCTTTGTGCTTCCAGGGCCCATTCTTTGCCGTCTTTCAATTTTTGCCAGAGCTCAAAACCATAAACGCTGTTGCTAATATCTGCGTAGCTGATTGCCGCGGAGGAGGTATTTTTCATGCTCATTTTTAACGATGCCTTTTCTCCCATGGCAATCTTTGCCGTTAGACTGGCTACACTTAAAGATGCTGGCTGGCCGCCGATCGCGGTAGTATTAGTAGTTGAATTTGTGGTGTTGGTATTAGAGTTTTTTGTTCCCCGGCCAAATAGCCACCAAAGCGCCGCCGCCAGAATGATAATAATGATAATTACAATGACGACTAACATGGTTTTTGATTTTTTTTGCGGAGCTGTTTGGTTATTGTCCATAATTTATTTAATGTTTATTATTTAAAACAAGTTGCAACTTATAGTATACCTTTTGATTCCCAGAAATACAAATAGCAGGGCGTTATTATCTGACCCAGTATTTATTCAAAATCCGCAAAACCACTGGTTTGCCGTACCAAGTGCTAAGGAAAAAATCCGAGAAATTTCCGAAAGTTGTGCGTTGGTAGTCCCATCGGGATTTGAACCCGAGTTTCTTGGATGAGAACCAAGTGTCCTAGACCGGGCTAGACGATGGGACCCCGTTTATTTTTTCACCTATACCACCCGTCTGGTTTTCTGACGGGACCGGCTCCGGTCTCGCAGGAAGAGAGTGGCGGCATAAATAAAAAACGCCTAGGAATTATATCCTTTAGGCGCTAAAAAATCAAGGTTTGCTTACGTGGAGTTGGACACGCGAAAGCGTGTTACCGTTTGGATATATAACAGCCTATCGGCTGTCTAACCTGACTATAAACCATGCCCCGCCTTTTCCACTAGCTCAATAAGCCTGTGCGCGTACCCCATTTCGTTGTCGTACCACGCGATGACTTTTACCAAGTCGCCGTCGACTACTTTGGTCAGCGAGAGATCGACGATGCTTGAATGGGTATTCCCGATAATGTCTGACGACACGATCGGGTCTTCAGTCACCTCGAGAACTCCCTTTAGCTCGTTTGTACGTGCGGCATTTTTTAACGCAGTGTTTATCTGCTCGACAGTCACTTTTTTCTTTACCAAAAACGTAAAATCGGCCAGTGAGCCGTCAATAGTCGGTACGCGAATCGCCAGCCCGTCGAACAGGCCTTTGAGCTCTGGAATGGTTTCCGCCGTTGAAATCGCGGCCCCGGTGGTCGTAGGGACGATGTTGTGGGCTGCAGCGCGGGCGCGGCGGAGGTCTTTGTGCGGACCGTCAACCAGGTTCTGGTCAGCAGTATACGAATGAATAGTAGTCATCATTGCTTTCTTGATGCCAAACGCCCGTGATATCACTTTCGCGACTGGCGCTATACAGTTGGTCGTACAGGATGCGTTTGATATCACCCCTTGGTCGCTGAGCGCACCTTCATTCACCCCGAGAACTATCGTCTCTACGCCGCCGCCCTTCGGCGGGGCCGAGATAATGACCCGCTTGGCCCCGGCGGTGATATGCTGGGCCGCCAGGTCTTTTTTGACAAACCTGCCCGTGGATTCTATGACCACGTCCACCGACATTTTTTTCCACGGGAGCTTGGTCGGATCCTTCTCGGCGATGACAGGAAACCTCGTGCCGTCGACAACAAGCTCCTGTGCCGTATGGCTGACCTTACGGCCGTACTTTCCGTACACAGAATCAAAACGCAATAAATACGCCAGAGTCTCCGTGTCGGTCAGGTCGTTGACGGCGACTACCTCGAGGGACGGATGCTCAAGGGCGATCTTGAATGCGGCGCGCCCTATCCGTCCGAAACCGTTGATGGCTATTCGTATTTTTTTCATATGAGATTAAACGCGATGAGCGCTTCCAAAGAGTGCAAGCTTTTCTTCTACTACGCGCTGGAGCGCATCTGTCGGGCCTTTGAGGATGTCACGGACATCATAGTACTCCTGATGCGCGATAAGCGCGTCCCGAAGGCTATTGGTGAACTCGAGCTTCAATTCAGTGTTTAAATTGACAATCTTGATGCCATAGGTGAAAGTCTCTTTAACCTGATCCGCTTGCAGCCCCGAAGCTCCGTGCAGAACAAGCGGAGTGTTAGGTATGCTTTGGTTGATCTCTCTGAGCCGCGCAATGTTAAGTTTTGGCAGGCCTTTTTTGAGCTTGACGATTCCATGAACATTGCCGACAGCGACGGCGAGCGTGTCGACCTCTGTCTCTTCGACGAATTGCTTAGCCTCGGCCGGGTCTGTCATGAACTTTTCGCGGTCGTCTGGGCTCGCCTCTTCAAGTCCTTTGACGACGCCGAGCTCGCCCTGCACCCAGACGTCTTTTTTGTGCGCGTACTCGACTGACTGCCGGGTCAGGATGACGTTTTCTTTAAAAGGCACGTCCGAATTGTCTATCATGATGGACGAAAAACCCGCCGCAATGCATTCTGCGACAGAGCGGAAACTTCGCCCGTGATCGAGGTGAAGGGCTATGGGGATATTCCCCGCTTCGTCACGCACCATCGTCTCTATCATGGCGGTCATCGTCTTGAGCCCGCCGTACTTGATTGTCCGTTCGGAAATCTGAACGATCAAGGGCGACTTTTGGGCTTCAGCCGCGCGGACTACGGCAATCGTCGTCTCGAGATTATCCACGTTGAACGCTCCCAGGATATAGCTATTTTGCTTGGCGTCCGCAAGGAGCTCGGAAATATGTGTAAGCATAGAAGTAGTATATGAATTTAGGCAACAGCAAAAATAATGCCGAGAAATTTTTCGAGAACACTGCTGGCGCCGCCCACTATAACGCCGCAAATAGACTCGTTGTCCACATAGCTGGATACGTTGGACTCATCGACGCTTCCTCCGTACATCATGATAAAGTTCTCGTCCGCAATATGTTGCTGATACAGATCCACAAGCGCGCTGCGGATCACCTCAGTCGTCTCCCGCGCCTCCTTAGGGTCGCATGCTTGGCCGGTACCTATCGCCCAGACGGGTTCATACGCTATCATGATTTTTGCCTTTTCTGAAGGTACAATCCCGGTGAGCGCCTCCTGAATCTGTTTCATGATAACCACGTCTTTATTGCCCTGCTGACGCTGCTCAAAGGTTTCCCCGACGCACAGAACCGGCGTTATGCCGGAATCCATGGCATGCCGCACCTTCTTTCGGACAATTTGGTCGGTCTCATGGAGATAAATCCTGCGCTCCGAATGGCCAATGATTGCATAGCTGCATCCCAGCTCGAGGAGCATCGGACCCGACACTTCTCCCGTGTACGCGCCTCGTGGCTCCCAAAATATATTTTGAGCCGCGAGCTTTATCGGGCTTCCCTCGATAAGCTTCCCGACGGCGTCGAGATACGGCATTGACGGGGCGACAGCCACGGTAACGCCGGATCCGAGATCATGGAGCGAATTTTTTAACCCGACCGCAAGATCGCCGGTTTTTTTCCGGTTGAGATTCATTTTCCAGTTCCCTAATATGAGCGGCGGTGTTGCCATAAGACGTCGTAGCTATTGAATCTGGATCAAGGGGGCCCGGATGAATGAGTGCCTAAACCCCGCTTGTATTCATCATATACTATTTAGGGACTGATGTAAAAATGGGCAGCCAACGTTCTGAAGTAAAAGCCCAATCGACCAGCTTCCGTGCGTCCTGAAACCTGTTTTGGTCCGTGGACGCGCCAAGGAGCACCACAATGAGTTCGTGCTTGTTTTGGGTAACGTCTGCGGCGTACGTATAGCCAGCCTCATCGAGGTATCCTGTTTTAGCGCCGATAAATGTGAACTCCGGCGATCCGAGCAGTTTATTCGTTGTCCCGATGCGAATTGAACGGTGTGTATTGACCGTTGAAAGCACGTACGACCGCCGAAGTACGGCGTCCCTTATTCGGGAAAAGGTAAAAGCACGCGATACGAGCAAAGTAAGGTCTGAAGCAGTCGATACATTGCCCGGGTCGAGCCCGGTGACATCGGTAAATGTCGTGGAACGCATGCCAAGCTCCGTTGCCGTCGAGTTCATCTGCGCCACGAACTGGTCCGCCGGAATCCCGATGCTTCGCGCTAAGGCTCTGGCCGCATTGTTCATCGAATCCATCAACGAAGCGGCGAGCAAATCTCCCCGTGTAACCTGTTCTCCTGCGTCGACGTTCAACCAATTCGTAATATGGGGCGTATTGTCTTCCACAATGATTTCGACTGGTTCGGAGAAATCCGGACGGGCATTCGCAACGACAATGGCTGTCATAAGCTTTGTGAGGCTCGCAATCGGACGGGGGGTATTGCTGTTCTTTTCCCAGAGGACGGCGCCGCTTGCTACATCGACGACAACTCCGGCTTCTGCGGTAACTGCGGGTGGAAGCCGGTACGACGGAATAGGCACCGGCGGGAGCGACCTCGAGATGTTTCGTAAGTAGACGTTCCTCCCGCCGATAATTTGCCTGACAATCGCGTACGAATCATCGGAAGATAACGAAAAAATCTTCTCCTGATGGTCGACGGAGAGCAGGGCGCCGAGCAGTCCGAGGTAAAAATCCAACATGTGAAAACGGGGAAATTACTTCTGCTGCCCCGCAGGAGGTTCTTGCTGCTGTGTTTCCGCAGGGCGGGTCGCCATCAACGCAGTGATGTGCTGGTGGTTGCGAAGCCTCTCATAATCCGGGAGCTCTTCGACAGCGTGAATTCCAAGGAACTGGAGGAAATCGAAGGTTATCTGGTACACCGTCGTCATCTTCTTCCTGTCTTCACGCGATTCGACCAGCCCTTTGATGAGCAGGTTTCGTAAAATCAGGCTGCAATTCACCCCCCTGATATGTTCAATTTCCGCTTTGGAGATGGGCCCACAGTACGCGATAATGGTGAGTGATTCAAGCGCCGGTTTCGTCAGCTCGCCGGTCAGCTCCGATTTAATGAACTGTTTTGTAATATAGGACACCGCCGGGCTGGTCGCCATCTGATATCCGGAACTTGTCTTCATGATATGAATTCCGTACTCCTCGGTATTATATTTTTTCATGAGGCTTTCCGCCGCTTCTTCCACTGCTTTGGGCGATTGCTTGGTTATCTCGGCAATTTTTTTTATTGACAAGGGTTTGCCCGCGAGAAAAAGGAGGCTCTCGGTAAGATTTTCGGCGTTCGGTTCATTCATGGCCATAGGGATTGATTATAGTGCTTAGTTAGCTTGTTGAGAAGACAACCGCTGGATTTCAATATCGGAAAAAACGTCTTTTTGCACGACGGCGACCACCCGCTGTTTCACAAGCTCTAATAGCGCGAGAAATGTGACGATAATCTCTGTTTTGTCTTTTGAAGACTGGATAATCTTTGTAAAATTCATCGTTGCCTGCTTGTAGAGATTCTCCCTGAGATTCGCTATTTTTTCCTCGATGGACACCGACTTGCGGTATGACTCTTTGGGCAAAGAGATAATGGGCTCAATGTCCTGCAGAACGCTGATGAAAAGCTCCTTGAGGCGGAGTGTCGTCATCGTTTTTGGCGGGTTGAAAACCGCCTCAAGCACTACAGCGGGCTTATCGCGCGGGAAGAGGAACCGTTTCTTGAGGGTCATTTTGTGGATAACCTTTGACGCCTCATAGTATTCCCGGTAAATCTTCAGCTGGGTCTCGAGGTCGGTCTCATCTTCTTCCACTTCGATACTCGGGATCAGGATGCGGGATTTAATGAGCAGCAGCTTCGCGGCGACAACGAGAAAGTCTGCAAGCTCCTCCGGATTCTTTTCTTGGACCTGCGATAAATACCCGATGTACTGCTCGGTGACTTCTGAAAGCGATACCTTCGAAATATCGAGCTCCTTCTGCTCAATAAGTTGCAGAAGGAGTTCAAGAGGCCCTTCAAACTGTTCTACTTTTACCTTGTACATGCTGTAGGGGTATGGGGTTATTTATTTTTCCTCTTTTTCGGAGCCGGTTTTTCGACAAACTTTCCCGTCTGAGGCTGTTCAAGCTTCAGGTAATCCTTCATTTTCATCCGCACGCTCTCGGTGAAGCTGCCCGCCTGGAAAATGGCTTTTTGGAGCTTGAGCAGTGAGAGGTCGGCGACAACGGCTATCTTGTGAATGGTGCCGAACGCCGTCAGGGCCCCCGGCTTCACTTTGAACTTTGTGACCATGTCTTTCTCCTTTGCTATCGATACCTTTTTCGCTTTCAGGAACTTCTTGAGCTTCGCGAGGTCGAGGCGGTAGTGCGCCGGAACGACGACAATCATGTACTCCTTATCTACTTTCACGAGGAGCGACTTGGCGATATTCTGCATTTTCTCGCCTAAGGTCTGGGCAAGATCATATGCCGTAAACACCGTCTTGTGGGTGAGCACCTCATGCGGGGTCTTTGCTGACTCGAGATGATTGATGACTTTTTTTGGAAGCGACATAGGCCTTGTGAATCGTAACTAAACTGCTGGATGCTGCCTGTCGTGGAATCGCTTTTCCGCGAAGATAATGAGCCAGGTCAGGAGGCCTGCCAGAATGATAAGAACGACATAGAGCCCGGCTGCTTTGTACTGTTTAATGAGGAAGTACAGCGCCTCGATAACGAGATGGATGACCATCCAGATCGAGAAGATAAAGTAGGGCCAGGCGATAATATACTTGGTGCTTTTTTCCTTGCGGAAATTGAGCCAGAAGTAGAGCAAAAATCCGGCGAGAAGGACGGGGATAACGAAGGCGCCGTGGATTGCGAGTCGACGCGCTTCGTAATCCTGCAGGGTAAATGTTTGAGTTCTGTTCGGGTACTGCAGCACTTTCTCCGGCGTCGAGGAGTAGATATAACTATGGTAGCCGTACTGGTCGTACGCGGGGTTGAACCAGCGGTTCAGGTCAAAAAGGAAGCGCTCGCCGAGGATAATCAGGACAATGGTAAGGATGACGACAAACAGGATGGATACCCATGATACTCTGACTTTAGCCACGGGCTTTGGCGGCAGGGGCAGGGTCGAAGTAGGAGGCATAAATGTTTCGTTCATAGTTTTTCCTTTCTTTCACCGTATTAAAATTTCGGCGAAAATGTTAATAGTTATGGCAATGGATGAGATGGCGGAGGGATGCGCCTACCGAGCAGGAGGATAGCGACAGCGAGCACGACAGAAACGCCTATCGCAATGAGAATCATCATATTGAATGATCCGACGGCATGGGAGCCGAACGACGTAGTAGCTTGTCCTATTGTCGTGTTAGTGTCGGAATCCCGCAGGAACAGATCGTCAGTCATGTCTGAATACGCCATCGTCCGGGAAAGGCTGGTGAGGAAATAGGAATTCTGGGTTGGTTTGAGGAGCGGGTTTCCCTGGTCGTCAAGCGCAAGGTTCTCAATGCTCTTTTTATCGATGGTGTTGGCAAAATTTGTTGAAAAGCTCGGCAACGTCTTCCTATTGTTCGCGATAACATAGAGAAGGACCGAGGATTGTGAAGTGGGGAACGGAGCTATGGGTATGATGACGTTGTTTTGGGCACTCCCGCTCTTGTATGTCAGCGTGGTCCCTGTCTTTGCCTCGGTAAGGTTGCCGTCGAAGTGGGCAAGGAAAGTTGTATCGTTGGTCACACTCAGCGCATTACCGCTTAAGACAGACGTGTAAGCATTTTGAATATCAGTTGCGGAAAGCTTTTTGGAGGATAAGCGAACTTCATCGGCAACTCCCCAGAGTGCCGAGGAACCCGAATCTTTGCTTCGCTGACTGATATAAACCGTTCCGCCGGCAGCGGAAGGCATGGTCCACTGTGTCCCGCTGTAGGCGGCCTCCATCGTCTGTGCAACGCCGTTAATATAAACCTGAGGCGCAGAATCCTGTGACCACGTCGCTGCTATATAATACCATTGGCTCGTGTCCCACGATAGCACCTTCTGGTCAGTTGTCTTCCATGAAGTTGCGGCCGGATTGTAGGTAATCAGCTGGACATTGCCGTGCGAGGAATCCTTGGCTTGGCGCAGTTCAAAAATGTCCTTGCCGTCTTTGCCGACGACATTGAGAAACTCATGGTAGCCGGAATTCTGCCACAAATTAGTTGTCGGTTTTACCCAGAGTTCGACCGAACCCTCTGTCGGGGTAAAGATCGCATCCGCAGGAAAAGAAAAAACGTCGTTTGTTTCTATCGTCGCCCCCTGGCCTACGCGCCCCGTTGCGTAACTTGGGGTCTGCGTTGCAGTCCCGCCCGAACCGGTTGTTGCGGATGGTGATCGGCTGACGACTGATGAAATCTTTAGCGGGTAGACGATATTCGCCGTTTCGAAAGAAATTGATACGGGAGTCGCATGGCCGGTGCGCAGTTTATTGGTGGAATCGCTCCACTCGAGACTCTCCGGATTAATGCGCATCGCCACGAAATACCACCCATTATTGATATAGCTGTCGAGGATGTAGCTTGCTGAAGAAGGGAAATTGTATTTGTTGTCCTTGAGCCAGTTGACGAGCGACTTTTTGTCCGTGGACGAAAGAACTGTAACGTCGTAATAATCAACTTGCTTAGTCTCAATGACAGTCACCCCTTCCTTTGCCACGTCCTGTGACGTGCCCAATCCGTACATCGGGATGGGATTCTCGATACCGACGCCGGTCAGTGTCTGCAGACTGGTAAAAAGCTCATCGGAACCTTTCGCTACCGTCGGCTTCGAGGGCGTTGGTATCACCCACCCAAAATCATTTGCATTGCCCTGGAACGTGGCTGAAACAACAAGCGTTTCTACGCCTTTGTCGTAAAAGATGACGGCTTTTTGGCCGTTTTCCTGCATCCAGTAATTGTCAGGCGGCAGGATCATTCCGTCAGCCAAAATCAATGCGGGGAAAAGCAGCGCCAAGAGCCCGCCAATGGTTATGAGAACTTTCATGAGTGTGCGCATAATGATTGTAGGTTATTTTTTAACCTTTTGAAGTCGTAATGGGAGGGATTGCTGCTGCCCGAGAAGCGAACGCGCCGTCCGCCGGCCTTTCGCGGTGAGCTTGATCTCGTCGATAAACCATTTGTGCGGCGTGCGTCTGCCGTAGCCAATCATGAGCTCTTTATCGATAAGTCGCTCAAGACTCTTGGTAATAGTATTCTGCTGGTCCTCTTTTTTTGTTTTTTCCTTTTGCTTATCGTAAAACGACATGAGCTTGTTACGCTTAAACACCCCCGTTGAGCCGTAGCAGTCTTTTAATATGAATTTTTGGAGATTGGAAAGTCGCATACTTCTATCTAAACTCAGTGCTCACTTCTTGACTATCTTGATGTGGAGGTCTTTGAGCTGGCCCGGATCTACATCGCTTGGTGATCCTGTCATTATTTCCCTGTTGTCAGCTGTCTTTGGAAACGCGACGACTTCACGCACACTCGGTTCGTTCAGCAAAATGGCTAATAGCCTTTCGATGCCGCAAGCGATCCCCCCGTGAGGAGGTACGCCGTACTCGAACGCTTCCATCATGTGTCCGAACTGAATCTTGGCCTCCTCCTTTGTCACGCCGACCAGCTCCAGCACTTTTTCAAGCACTTTCGGGTCAGTCGAACGGATACTGCCGCCGGCAATTTCGTAGCCGTTGAGCGCTATGTCATGCTGCCAGGATCGAACTTTACCGGGGTCCGTGTCGAGCAAACCGATGTCTTCCGTGTGCGGCGCTGTAAAAATGTGATGATGCGCAACGTACTTGCCGTCTTTGCGCTCTGCTTCAAAGAATGGCCAGTCAACGATGAAGGCGAACGCGAGCTCATTCGAGTCGTTCTTGTTTTTACGTAAATCAGGCTTGTCAGTCTTATTCTTCGCCATTGCCTCTGCGTATGATATTCGCGGCCAGGGTGAAAAAGTGATTTTTTTCTCTGGGAAATACTTTTTTATCATCTCGGTATAGAGCCGCTCTACCAGGTCAAGGATTTCTCCCTGTTCGACGAATGACATTTCTATATCAAGCTGGAAAAATTGGTCAGGTGCCCGGTCAGAACGCGCGTCCTCGTCCCTGAAACACGGCGCTATCTGGAAATACTTGTCGAACCCCGCGACCATGAGCATCTGCTTGTATTGCTGGGGCGACTGCGGCAGGGCATAGAACTTGCCCGGATACTCCCTGGACGGTACGAGGTAATCTCTCGCCCCTTCGGGGGTGGACTTCGCCAAAATAGGCGTCTCTATCTCGATAAACCCTTCACTATGCAAGAAGTCGCGCATGAACTTCAAAAGCTTTGACCGGACGATGATAGTCCGCTGGTTTCTCGCACGGCGTAAATCTAAGTATCGGTATTTAAACCGCAGTTCCTCGGAAGCGTCCATTTTTTCGGTTTCCACAATCTCAAACGGTGGAGTTTTTGATTCGGCAAGGATTTTTAACCCCTCAGCTTGCACTTCAACACTGCCGGTGGCCATCTCTTTGTTAATCAGCTTCTCGGGACGTTTACTTACTGTGCCGGTAATTTCTACCACGAATTCTGACCTAAGTTTTTTTGCAGCCTCAAGCACTTCTGCCTTGTCTGGAGTGAACACAACTTGAACAATCCCCGACACATCGCGCAGGTCGACAAACACCATCTTGCCCATCCTGCGGGCCATGTGCACCCAGCCGTTGAGACGGACTTGCTTGTCAGTATTATTAACTGTTTCTGTTACTAGCAGTCTTTTCATGCGCATTACTTAGTGAAAGTGAAGGTGGAGAGAATATTTTGATAGAGGTCACTTAACCCATTATACTCAGCATCCGGAAATAATGTTACTGCAACTTGATATGTCTGACCGCTCTTTACAACGAAGGCTGTGTGCCCAGTCCGATCTGACTGGTTAGGACCTGGACCACCTTTCGTATCGATCTCTCGCCATTCAATAGAATTAACAGTTTTTTTAGTGTCGGACACCGTTTCTACTGCGCTAAACCATCCGGCTGAAACAATGTCGGTTGACGGCTGTACAAAAACAGCAACGTCCAAGTTGGCGTTTCGGGCTTGACTATATCCAGTCCTAACAGAGACACAAGTGGTCACCAACGAACCGGTTGTGCCACATGGATCTATAATTTGATCCTCTGCTGGATATTTGAAGCTGAAGTTGTACTTCGAGTTCGTATACGTCTTCCACCCCGCGGTTAAATCTTTCAGCGTCAACGTGGACAGCATTAGGTTGGCAGTTAAATATTCATTGGCATTAACAACATCCAAAGCATCATAAGCTATTTTATTGCTGCTAATTTCCGCGGTAATATCGTGTCCCCCAATTTGCACTAAACTTGAATCCTTGGGGTAATAAAACACGATTTTCACCTTGTTGTTACTTATAAGTCGCGAAGTGAGAGTCGAGGAACCGTCTATTTTTATATTCTGGTCACTCGCAACTATATCGCCTGCGCCAGTGCCAGTCCGCGCAGAAATCCGGACATCTTCTCCTGATAACCTGATACCAAGTGTCAGAATATAATTTTTATTTGGGCTGTAAAAACTCACATACTTAACCGGCACTCCAAAACTTGAATCCGCTTTGGCGATACTTGTCTCTTGATAGGTCCAAGTTTGCGGATACTTTAAGGTATATTGATAATCGGTGTTCGTATACGTTTTCCACCCCGCGATTTCGTCCGCTGTTGTATCGTTATCGGTATTGTTCGTAACAACTGAGGTGTTTGTATTCAGCATTGCGGCAGTAGCCAAGGCAAATGACTGTTTAATGGCAGTCATTTCCTGCGCCGCTACAGAAAACTGCTGCTTGGCGGCTGCAGCATATCCAGCCGGCGGAGTCGTGCTTGAGGAGACGAAAAAGAAATTATTTGTTCCGTCGGTGCCGATTTTTTCCGCGCCAGCCATTGTAACTTGCGTGCTCTTGGTAATGGTGAAATATAACGCGTCCCAGGTTGAATGAATCGTGACACTATTATCGCCATCCACCGGCTTGTATCCCGCCCACTCAGTCGGCATGACTATATAAAACCCTAATTTACTTGTATAAACATCTTTCCCGGCTAATGGGTTAGTATTTAAATTAGTGTTAACCGCCGTATTCACATTTACCGCATGATTGTTATTTGCCACCACCTCCACGAACGTCTGGCCGTTTACCCGGCATTGCCTCGGGTAGCTTTCCATAACCGGGTTTCCTGCCGCAACGCATTGCTCAAAGGTAGATATCTTTGCCGGGCCGCCTTTTGATTTGTAATACAATCCCGCGCCGACCATGGTAGCGGCTACGAGAGCGATGAAAATGACGACGACTATCGGGATAAAGCCTTTGGGTTTCATGGGAGGTTTTTTATTAAACAAAAATATCTGAATTAATTAAATTGAAGTGTTGATAAAATTGTTTTTTGTATTGTTTGATTTGGAATGTTTTGCCATGTTATCCGTAAAAATTTCTGATCAAGCGGAAAAATTGTTGTAAAAAAGTCTACCATACCATGTTCAATCCCTTGTTTCGCTTGTTTGCCACTTACGGTAATTGTCGTCGGTTCGTTTGACCCCTGTATTGATTCGCTTGTAGTGAGAAACATGCCGATACTATCCGGCCCATAAATGTTTCCTGATGCTACTGGGTAAATTCTCGCGATTGCATCAGTGGTTGTCTTTTCCGTAACTCCCCAATCAGCCGGATACTTCATCGAAAATTTATACACACTATTCGTATACGTCTTCCACCCCGTGGTGTCAGAGAGGGGGGTGAATGTGGAAAGGATTTCCAGCCTTAAACTCTGTTGATCCTGAGAGCTTTTGAGTCCATAGTCTGCCAGCGCAGTCATATCTTGACTTTCAAGGACATAATAAACCCAGCGGCTATTTCCTACAAAATCTCCACCGAAAGGACCATTTTTATTAAAATCATTTTTCGACTGCACTACTTTAAGACCACCATCTAATATGTCTGATTTTGCAAAATTAATTTCATTCGAAGGGGCTAGATATTTGTCTAACCATGACTGTAAAGAAAGACCTTCAGTATTATCAAAAACGGTGACCATTAATAGCTCACTCGCTCCATCTATCCCTATCTGTCCACCCTGTTTTCCGCGTACAGAGAATCTAAGGTTCTTGACCGCATTACCACCCCGTTTCCACGCTGAATTTTCTTCCTTAACCTGCGCATCCCACTCAGATGGGTAATTAAAGGATACATCATATACAGAATTCGTATATGTCCTCCACTCCGCGGTTGCGTTAGTGGCAGTGTTGGCATTTGTATTAGCTACGTCGCAATACCTATATTTAATCCCAAAACTGCATCCTGTTGTCGGGCAGTCAGCGCTTTGTGAGGCCTTTTTATCATCAGAAATTATTTTAGTTAGATCATCGCCTTTGGCATGATACAGGCATTGCTCTTGTGGATTGGAACCGCAACAGCCACAACCACAAGCGATATAGGTTTCTGATGTGGCTGTATTGGTATTTGTCACATTATTAATATTTGTCTTTGGTTCTTCGTTTTTTTTTGTTGCAAAGTACCACGCTGTACCTGCGGCGGCAAGTGCTAAGACAGAAATGATGATGACGGTGACTACTGGGATAAAGCCCTTTGGTTTCATAGATGAAAAGAATGTCTCACCACTAAATTACTGCAGGCAAAGATTACCCTGCTGTAAACATGTGGCAACTGTGTAGGGAGATAACAGTTTCTCACACTTACTTTTATTAAACTTCGCTTCGCTCGTGGAGCATACCCCCAATGTTTCCCCGTCAGTATTGAGCAGGACTTCATCCTGGTCGGTGCAGTCGCTTTGGAGGAGGAAATAGCTTCCGCAGCTCGTCGCTTTGCCTATCAGGCATTCCGGCGTCGCCGGGTTGTACGCTTTGCCGCAAAGCGAGCTGACGACTTTGAAACCTGAAACTTTTGCCAGAGCGATTTCTGCCTTTTTCCTGTTGCTCAGGTTCATGGCGATACCGTTGGCAAGCACGACGCTTAACACAAACACTACAAAAAGGAGAAGCGTCGTTCCCGAAATACCCCTGGTATCATGAGCAATGCGCGAAAGAAGTTTCATAGGGGCATGCGTTAATAATTAAGGTTTCAGCCTGTTTAAAAGACGCGGGAAAGGTATTGCCTCGCGGACATGGTCGAGCTTACACATCCATGTTACGACGCGCTCCAGACCCACCCCGAAGCCGGAATGCGGGAAAGATCCGTATCGGCGGAGGTCGAGGTACCATTCAAATGGCTCTACAGGGAGTTTCTGCTCGACAAAACGCTTTTTGAGAAGCGCGAGATCATCGATGCGCTGCGAGCCCCCGATGATTTCCCCGTACCCTTCCGGCGCGAGAAGGTCCGCGCAGAGGACGCGTTCGGGGTTGTCGGGAAGCGGCTTCATATAAAACGCTTTGATAGCCGTCGGAAAGTTCGTAATGAACACCGGCTTCTTGTGATGGTTCGAAAGCAGCGTCTCATCGTCAGCGCCGAGGTCATCGCCCGACTTAATGTCGGATCCGTTTTTCATGAGCCACTCGACGGCTTCGTCGTACGTTAAACGCGGAAACGGAGCTGTGATGTTTTTTAACGGTTCGAGAGGGCGCCCGAGAATAGTAAGTTCTTTTTCACAGTTTCTGACGACGTCCCCGGCAATCCGGCATATAAGCTCCTCCTGGAGTTTGAGGCTTTCTTCATGCTCCATGAACGCAGCTTCGGCGTCGAGCATCCAAAACTCCATCAGGTGACGCCGGGTTTTTGACTTTTCGGCGCGAAACGTCGGCCCAAAATCATAGACTTTGCCAAGAGACGCGGCGAGCGCCTCGAGGTAGAGCTGTCCCGACTGGGCGAGATACGCTGTCTGTCCGAAATAGTCTGTCGAGAACAGCGTCGTGGTCCCCTCGCACGACGTCGGAGTCAGAATTGGCGTGTCGGTAAGGATAAATCCTTTTTCACGGAAAAAAGACCTCATCGACCAGATAACCTGGTCGCGGATGATTAAAATGGCGGCCTGCTTCGATGACCGGATCCAGAGATGCCTGTTATCGAGGAGAAATTCTATCCCGTGCTCCTTTTTGGCTATCGGATACTCCTCAGCCCGGTGAATAATTGTGATATCGTTGACATGAAGCTCGAAACCGCTGGGCGACCGTTTTTCGGATACCACCTTGCCGGTGAGTTTCACGGAACTTTCCTGGGTGACTTTTGAACACCGCTCGAAGCCGCCTTCCGCCATTTCCGCTTTATTTGCGACAGCTTGGATAGTGCCCGTACCGTCGCGCAGCTGCAAAAAGAAGATCTGTCCTGACGAGCGCAAATTATACACCCAGCCCTTCAGGCAAACCTCCTTATTGAGATGTGTCCCGATCTGACGAATATCGATGCAATCCATGCCGCGATTATACCATTTCTGCCGCTTTTTGCAAAGAAAAAAAGGCCATTAATAAGCCTTTTATGCCCCATTTTTTTCAGGGAAAAGTTAATCCTTTGTCCGGATCCTGAAGAACAAAAATTTCGTCAGTTCTATTGAAACGACAACTGCGCAAGCGATCAAGACTATGACAAGCCATTGGTTACTATTGAGCGGGACCGTGTGAAGGATTTTTTGCATAAAAGGCGTATAGACGGCGATTAATTGCATCAGCAGGCCGCCGCCGACGGTGTAGATTAGGGCCCTGTTGGCAAAAAGGCTCGTCCGCCAGACAGGAACGCGGAGAGAACGGATACTGAACACGTAAAAAAGCGAATTGACCGCCAAGCCGGTGAATGCCATTGTCCGGGCAAGGTCGATGTTTTGGGTCACTTTGAGCACGATGAAAAATAGAAGGAATGCCGAAACTCCCGTGACAACGCTGATCAGCGAAATAATGGACCACATTCCGGATGTAATAATCGGTTCGCGGCGGGAGATGGGTTTTTCGGTCATCACATTGCTGTCTGACGGCTCAAGCGCCAAGGCAATATAGGAAAAGCCGTGGGTGACGAGGTTAATCCATAAAATCTGGGAGGCGAGAATCGGCAGGGGAAATCCTTTGTATATCGTGACACCCAAAAAAAGTCCCAGCGTGATGGTAATCATCTCGTTGAAACTGTCCGACATGAGGAAGAGGATAACTTTCCTGATATTCTGGTAAATAATCCTCCCCTCCTCCACTGCGCGCACGATTGTCGTGAAGCGATTGTCCAGGAGGACAATGTCCGCGGTTTCTTTCGCGACATCAGTCCCTGAACCGAGTGCGATGCCTATATCAGCGGCTTTGAGCGCCGGAGCGTCATTGACCCCGTCGCCTGTCATTGCGACGACTTCGCTTTGGCGCTGGAGCGCGCCGACGATGCGAAGTTTATCTGAGGGGTTTACTCGGGCATATACCGAGATTTCTTTCACCCGCCTGTCCAGCTCATCCTGCGGTAATTTTTCCAGGCGGAATCCTTCTATGACATTCTCTTCCGATGCAGGGAGATGAAGTTCGCTCGCTATAGCCGTCGCCGTGAAACGATGGTCTCCCGTAATCATCACGGGCCGGATGCCGGCGCGAAGACACAGCTCGATGGTCTCGCGCGAATCCGAACGCAAAGGATCCTTCATGGCCATAAAGCCGACTAGCGTCATTTTTGCCGTAAGATCGCTGTGCGCCTCAATATGCTCGAAATGCGAATCGACGCGCTTGTATCCGACTGCCAACAAACGAAGTCCTTCACGGGACAGTCCTTTGTATTCCCCTTCAAGCCGGGTGCGAACTGCAGGGGTCAGCGCCATTTCCTTTCCGTCTGCCTCTAGCGTCGTTGACGAGTCGAGCATAATCTCCGGAGCGCCTTTGATGAAAAGTATCCTTCCGTTATTCTCTTCTGTGTGCAATGTGACCATGTACTTTCTTTGGGCGTCAAAAGGATACTCCTCGAGACGCGGATATTCACGGGCAAGCGCTCGTTGTTGAAGTCCGGCCTGGGAGGCCGCATAAACAAGCGCCTGCTCCGTCGGCGTGCCGCGAATGACCCGGTGTTCAAAGGCCGCTTCGGGGTTTTGGATCACCGCGTTGGAGCACAACATGCCTATCTTCAGCGCCAGGAAATAGCTCGGATTTCCACCCATGCCGCCGTCGGCATGTAGCGGCATCCCCTCCATCACCGTATGGCGGTCGTGGGTGATTACCTTCGTGACCCGCATGACACCTTCAGTCAGCGTCCCGGTCTTGTCGGCGCAAATGACCGTCGTGGACCCCAGCGTTTCCGCTGCGACAAGCTTCCGCACGAGCGACCCCTGCTTGAGGATTCGCTGCATACCTATGGCGAGAATCACTGTCACAACGACGGCAAGTCCTTCGGGGATCGCCGCAACGGTAAGCGCGACTGCCGTAGTGAACATTTCCTCAAAACTGTACCCGAGCGCGATACCGATGAAAAAAATCACCAGGCTGATTCCGATAATCACCATGCCGAGAACCCGCCCAAAAGAGGTAAGTTTGTGCTGGAGAGGAGTCGGTTCATCATTTGTCGATTCGAGTAGGGTGGCAATTTTTCCGAGCTCTGTCGCCCTGCCGGTGGCGATGACCATCCCTTCTCCCGTGCCGCGAATGACCGTCGTACCGAAAAAGGCGCAATTTTTTCTCTCAGGGAGAGTGACAGCGCTGGGAAGAAGTTTATTCGTTTTTTCCACCTGTACCGATTCACCGGTAAGCGTCGATTCATCGACTTTCAGGTCGGATATTTTTGTTAGGCGAATATCAGCTGGGACTTTGTACCCGGCACGGAGAATTACCATGTCGCCGACGACGATGTCCCGGGTGTCAATCTCCCGCTCATGCCCGTCCCGACGGACAACTGTGGTGAAGGTGGCAACCTTATGGAGATTTTCAAGCGCATGCTCGGCGCGGAATTCCTGGATAAACCCGATAATCACGTTGAGCGCTATAGCTGCGCAGATTACATAGCCATCGACAAAATCCTTTAGTAGGAAACTAACGGCCATCGCCACCAGAAGGATGATGATGAGCGAACTTTGGAACTGCCGCAAAAAGATTTTGAGTGCCGAAAATCGCTTCTGCTGAGGAAGCAAATTCTCTCCAAAACGGCTCCTCCGGCGGACAATTTGTCCTTCCGTCAAACCCTTGGATGTCGCATGCAATTCCTCAAATGCTTTTTCTATTGAGAGGTTGTGCCATGCTGTAGCTGCCATATACTGCAGTATACCAGAGAATGTGCACTCGGATAAACAATAGCGACCCCGCACAGAGCGGGGCCGCTATAGGAAAGTATAGTGAATATACTACCGGCTAGGTGGTGACGTTTGTAGCAGTGCCCACGACAAAGATAACAATAGCCCATGCAAGCAGAACAACGACAAGACCAATGAGCGCTGAAGTAATAATTTTCTTTGCGGTGGAAACACGCTCTTCGTTGCCTCCTGCAGTCATCCACATGAAACCGCCGTACAGCATGAAGATGACGGCAATCAGTCCGAGAAGCCCGAGGATCCACTGGATAATTTTGATTACGGTTGATTTCAGATCCGCAGTGCCGAGGCCAAACGTGCTCCCGAGATTGGTATCAATGAGACCGTTCCCGAGTGCGTGAGTCATAAGAGGTATTGTCAGGACTGTAACAGCCAAGAGGAGCCCGAACACGTACCTTTGTTTTTTCATAGTGATATTTAGGTCAGAAATTGGATATGTTGCGTAAAAAGGGATCGACCTTTTCTCTGTCTCTAGTATAATCTTTTGAGCCGATATGTCAATATCCTCCGCTGCAGCGGAAAAGACTCATTCCGCGTGTTCAGAAACTATCGTGACGGCTAGAATTTCTTTCTCGTATACAAATAAATCCCCCCTAAAAAAATGAGGAGAAGCAGTAGGACGAATATTTGGCCGCCGCCGAGATTCATACTTGACTGTGTTTATAATAGTCGTAACAACATCCAGTGTACCAGAATTTTGCCCTCCAGCACAATACCCAAAAAACCCTTGAGGGGCTTGTGGATCTTTGATCCTTTACAATTTGCGTCCAGGAGGGCTCGAACCTCCAACCTTAGGCTTAAAAGGCCTCTGCTCTACCATTGAGCTATGGACGCAAATTGTAAACGATCAGGTAAAAAATATCTTAACCTTAGGTCCCGGCCCCGCTTCCTGCGGGGCCGCGGATCCTCGATCCCGTCGCGGGGTCGGGACTTAAAAGGCCTCTGCTCTACCATTGAGCTATGGACGCACAGTAATAGTTTGAATTGTAATTTACCGGCGAACAAACGCAAGGCGATGCGGGCGGGTAAGAGGCCTCTGCTCTACCATTGAGCTAACGACCCGGAAAATAATTGTACTAACCTGTCAATGAAGTTGCTTACGGACAAACACATCGCGCTAATTACCCCTTTGTCGCGTTGTTCGTTGAGCTTCGCGATCGCGAAGTTTGAGGAATACCTGGCGGGTGGTCTGAACGTCTGCCAACGCTCGGTGGGCCTCAGGCTGAGGAACTTTGAGATACCGTGCGACATTTTCTAATGTGTACCGGGGGAGAAGCAAATGACGGCGGGCAAGTTCGAGCGTATCTATGGTAGGATGGGCCAGCGGCGCCCGTGAAAGACGCACAAGATGAGAATTCAGGAACGAAAGGTCAAAGGAGATATTGTGCCCTACTAGGACGGCATTATCAATGAACATGACAAAATCGTCAATGATGTCGTCCATATTCTTTCCCTCCCTTTCCAGAAGTTCCTGCGATATACCGTGCACCGCCTCGGCTTCGGCAGATGACGGGCGGCTGGGGCGGACAAGCGAGTGAAAGGTGGAAATAACTTCATCTTCCCGCATGCGCTCAGCGGCAATTTCAATGATTTCATCTCCGTTTTGGGGATTGAACCCTGTCGTCTCGACGTCGACGATGACATAGTGTTGCAGGTCTTTTTTTTCCTTGCGGGAAGTCATAGTAGTCGAATTGTAGCAAAATACGGCGGAAAGGCAAGAGAGTGGATAATGTGTGAACAGAACGTCGTGGCACTGCCTTGATAGTCATTCGACAGTCATGGTACGATGACGGGCACATTGGAACCATCTATGCCTGACGAAATTATCGGCAAACTTCCACCGCAAAACCTGGAGGCAGAACAGTCAGTTCTGGGGTCTTTGCTTATTGACCGCGATGCGATTATCCGGATCTCCGACTTCCTCACTGAGGACGACTTTTACGCTGACAAACACAGGATTATCTTCTCGGCGATGATTGACTTGTACCGGCAGCATGAGCCGATAGACTTACTCTCACTCTCCAATAGACTCAGTGAACTTAAGAAGCTCGATGAGATCGGCGGCAGAAGCTATTTGACCACGCTGACGACCGTCGTCCCGACTTCCTCGCACATCGTATCATACGCCCAGATCGTCCAGCGCAAATCGACGCTCCGCCGCCTGATTCAGACAGCCGCCGACATCACGAAGCTCGGATATCAAGAAGACGCTAATATCGAGAACACGCTCGACCAAGCGGAACAAAAATTATTCGGTGTTTCCCAGAAATACATCAAGAGAAATTTTGTCGCCCTTCGCGACGTGCTCTCTGATGCTTTTGAGCGCATTGACGAGGTGCACAGGGAGTCTGGAAAACTCCGCGGCGTGCCGACGGGATTTCACGACCTGGACAACCTCCTCGCCGGCCTTCAGAAATCTGATTTGATCATCCTTGCCGCGCGCCCGTCAGTGGGAAAAACATCGCTGGCTCTGGATATCATGCGCAACGTTGCAACGACGGCTAAAGTGCCAGTCGGCCTCTTCAGTCTTGAAATGTCAAAGGAGCAGATGGTTGACCGTCTCCTCTGCGCGACGGCAAACGTCGATTTGTGGAAGATGCGGACGGGCCATCTCTCGGACGAGGAAGATTTCAAAAATATCGGCCACGCCATGGGCGTGCTCTCTGAATCTCCGATATATATCGACGACTCTGCGTCATCAAACGTCATGGAGATCCGCACAAAAGCCCGACGCCTGCAGGCGGAGCACGGAGTCGGCCTCCTGATCGTTGATTACCTCCAACTGATGCAGGGCAGGGAGCAATATACCGAGAACCGCGTGCAGGAGATTTCGGAAATTACCCGCGAGTTGAAAGGCATTGCCCGCGAGTTGAATATCCCCGTCCTAGCGCTTTCCCAGCTCTCCCGCGCCGTCGAGGCCCAGAATCCCCCAATTCCGCGCCTGGCGCATCTCCGGGAGTCTGGATCCATAGAACAGGACGCTGATATCGTAATGTTCATCTACCGCGAGGCGGTGTACAAACGGGACATTGCCCCTGAACGGAAAAATATCGCCGAAATCCACATAGCGAAACATCGTAACGGGCCGACAGGCGTCATCCAGCTCCATTTCAATGAAGCGCGGGCGAGTTTCAGTAACCTTGAGACTAAGTTTCAGGCCCCGCAACAGCCGTTTTAAAAAAATCTATGTTTGATAAAATGAAACAGCTTAATGATTTACGGGTTCAGGCTCACCGGCTCAAGGATTCCCTTGGCCAAAAGAGAATCACGGGCACGGCGCTCGACGGCCGCGTCGAAATAGTAATGAACGGCAATCACGAAGTCTTGTCGACGACTATCGACCAGGGGCTTCTCACTCCGGAGAGCAAGACAAAGCTTGAAGAGGCCCTCTCCGAAGCGACAAACCACGCCTTGCAAGAAATACAGCAGGTAATAGCCCAGACGATGAGAGAGTTCGGCGGATTTCCCGGGTTATAATCATGCCAAAATACCCAAAACCGATCCAAGAACTCGTCGACAGTTTCAGGACACTGCCGGGCGTCGGGGCGAAATCCGCCGAACGTTTTGTATTTCGCCTGCTCCAGCTCCCTGCAGATAAACGGTCTGCATTTGCTAAGCGCATTATGGAGCTGACGGATGTCATTAAACAATGCACTGAGTGCGGGCGATTTGACGTCCAGACCCCGTGCTCAATCTGCGGCAATGGAAAACGGGACCACACAACCATCTGCGTCGTAGCGGAGCCCCAGGACGTTGAAGCAATTGAAAAAACGGGAGAATTCAGCGGTGTTTACCACTTGCTCGGCGGTACGTTGAACCCGCTTGAAGGGATAGGCCCCGACAAACTTGCAATTGAAAAGCTCGTGGCCAGAATAAAAAAGCAATCTCCGCGGGTACAAGAGGTGATTATCGCCACTAACCCCGACCTTGAGGGCGAATCTACGGCGCTCTACCTTACACGTGCTCTCAAACCTCTGAAGGTCAAGGTGACCAGGCCAGCCAAAGGCCTGCCGATGGGATCAAGCATAGAGTACGCCGACGAGCTGACGCTATCCAGCGCCCTAAAAGAGCGCAAAGAGATGTAATATTTGCTCAGAAATGAACCAAAAAGCGATGGATTTATTCCATCGCTTTTTTGAAATTATGCTGTAGGGATTTTTGTGATGCGGACTCTCGTGAGGTACTGCCGATGTCCCTTATGCCTTTTATAACGAACCTTGGATTTGAACTTAACTATGCTGACTTTCTTATCCCGATAATGGTCGACGACCTCGCCGGCAACTTTTACCCCGAGTTCCGGCGTGCCGACCGCCGCCTTATCACCGTCAGCGATAAGGAGCACATGGGAAAAAGACACGGCCTTGGTCTTTTCCGGCAGCCGTTCGAAAGAGACGACATCGCCTTCTTTGACTTTATACTGTTTTCCGGATGTAGCAATAATGGCAAACTTCATATATTTGTAGACTGATGGTAGCAAGCCGCATCCCGGCTGTCAAGCATTGTCTTGAGAGCCCCGGGACATTACTGATAGCGCGAATGCTCAGGCGCCGCCTACTTTGTGCCCGCAAGATCAATAATAATCTCGTCACCCACCTCGAGACCGACTGATTTGCTAAAACCAGACCGTGTTTCTAAAACATAATCACTCATCTCGGCTGGCGTATACACGGCGGGCTCTTCCCCCGCTTTGGGGGCAGGAGCGTTGGCTTGGATTCGAACAACCTTATTATTATCGATCCAAATAATATCAATTGGGAAATTCATGCCGCGCATGGTGAAAGGGTATATTCCTTCTTTGCCAAAACTGAAAAGCATGCCATGCCCGATAGGAAGCGACTCTCTGCCTGACAAACCGTGTTCCATGGCTGAGGCAGTCTTGACTACCTCAGCGTTAATGATCTGGCCGTGAATGTTAACTTTTGCGGTCTCATGAATGACATCTTTCACATAATACGGTATCTCATCCTTGACCTGGCTCCCGCCGAAATACCAGAACATCACCCCGAAAAAGAGGGCGAAAAAGAGAAAGACAAACATGCTTCTATTCATAGGTCTTGATAATAACGACGAGTGCTTTTATAGTACCACTTCGCGAAAGGAAACAAAATGCCAAATCGCACACTTCGCAGAGGGGGATCAGTGAGACAGAAGAAAAAGGGCCGTGAAAATCCCTTTAACGCCTATGATGCGGCGCTTGAAACTGCCACCAAAGGCCTGCGCCGGAGACACCAAGAGGATCTGCTTGAGCAGCTCGCTAACGTTGGGATATGAATCCGACATTGGCAGAGTTCGATGCACTGATGAGTGAAATCCGCGAAGAGCGGATCAATCGTCGCCTGGTCAGAAAGGCATTCAATACAGCGAGAGGGGAATACAACAAAGCGCATCCGGGGAAAAAGTTCCTCTTCACGATTGACGAAGCGGAATAGCCAGAAGTTTTAATCTCGCTGGTGGGGACACTCACGTTGTGTCCCTTCTTTTCTTGTACGCGAGAACAAGGACGCCGCCCAATATCAGCATGAGCCCGAACAGGGCCAGCAAAGAAATAAACTTTTCCCTTCCGTGAAAAAAGAGTCCCGCGACCCCGAAAGCTCCCGTAACCAGGTAGAGAAAAAGCACGGCCTGCCGGTGTGACAACCCCGCGTCAAGCAAGCGGAAGTGGAGGTGCTGGCGGTCAGATTGAATGACTGACTTCCGTTGAAACAGCCGCCGGATGATTACCCAGCCCACGTCGAGGATAGGGATACCAAAAATAAGCAATGCTGTCGCTACCTTGGCTCCTGACATAATAGCGAGCGTCCCGAAGATAAACCCGGTCCACAGACTTCCGCCTTCTCCGAGGAATACTTTAGCCGGATGGAAATTGAAGAAGAGGAATCCCAGGGCGGCCCCGGCGAGAATCGCCGTCAGAAGGGCGGTCTCCGGCTGGGCAACCTCGCGCCCAAGGCTCAGGAAAAAGAGCACGATAGAACCGATGGCAGTGACCCCGGACACAAGCCCGTCGAGCCCGTCGAGAAACTTCGTGGTATACATCATACCCATCAGCCAGACGAACGTGAAGAGATCCGCAAAGATAACCAGGTGGTACGGCAGCCCGTTGAGAGAAAAAAGCGTGATACTCAATTGCTCGAGGCGGATTGTGCCGCCAAACGGGTTCTGGATATACGTGACCCCTATGCCTGACGCGATAATTGTGAATGCTGCGAGCGCAGGCCAGATGATTTGTTTCTTAGCGGAGAGGTGGAAACGGTCGTCAAGAACCCCGCCAATCATGATAAAAAGGCCGCCGATGGTGATCCCGATAAGATACTTTGGCAGGACATATCCGCCGAGAATACGGTGACTGAAGAAAGTGTATGCCGCAAGGATAATTGAAAAGCTGAGAAAAACGGCTACTCCGCCAAGCAGCGGAACGGGTGTCGTGTGTATCCTCCGGCCGCTGTCGACAGAGGGATAATCCATGATTTTTGCCCGTCTGGCGAGGGCGCGGACGGCCACGGTAAGAAAAACCGACAACACAAGCGCCGAAAGAAACGGGACTATATACGAACTTATTGACAGAGAAGCGTTCATAAGGGTTGCCGATGATGGATACGGTCAAGATAGCTCTGGAGAATAATACGAGCTGACTCCTCATCATCCGGCATCCGTTTTTTCCCGGCTTCCCTTTGCAATATCTTCGCGAGGCCCGTGCTCATGCGTTCGTCTTCGAGAATTACGGGTAATTTGAGGTGATCGCGGAGTTTTTCCGCGAGCGCTTCCACCTTCTTAGCAGCGTCTCCTTTTTCACCTTTGGCATTCAGAGGAAAACCGACAACGACAGAAATAATATTTTCTTGGAGGCACAGCGCCTTGAGATGCTCAACGAGCTTGTCGTCCGACTCGCGCCTCACCACTCCCCGGCCAAAAACGAATCCTGCGTCCTCCGAACTGATCGCCAAACCCACTTTTGCGGCGCCGTAATCAACCCCCAATATTTTTCCTCGGATGGGCGTCATGATCTGGTGAGAATTTCGTAGCCGCGCTCGGTGACAGCAATGGTATGCTCAAAATGCGCCGCGAGCGATCCGTCATCGGTAATCACTGTCCACTGGTCGTCGAGTGTCGAGACAGCATAATCCCCTACAGTAACCATGGGTTCTATGGCAAGCGTCATCCCCGCCTTAAGTACTGCGCCTGTCCCCGCTTCACCGTAATTTGGCACCGGGGGGTCTTCGTGCACCTCTGTGCCGACTCCGTGGCCGACAAGGCTGCGAACGACGCCGAATCCTTTTTTTTCCACGAATGACTGCACGGCGTTGCCGATATCTCCAAGTGTGGCCCCCGCCCGCACTTTCCGCAGGCCCCGTTCCAGCGCTTGCCTGGTGACTTCAATAAGTCTCCGGGCTGTCCTCGATACTTTTCCGACTCCGACGGTGACCGCCATGTCCGTGTAGAACCCTTTGTACAACACACCGAGATCGAGTCCGACTACGTCTCCGTCCCGTAATTTTTTTTCACGGGATGGAATCCCGTGGACTACTTCGTTATTTATGGAGACACAAAGACTCGCGGGATATCCCTGGTATCCTTTGAACGCAGGAGTTCCTCCCCGGGCGACCAAAAGATCCTGCGCCATCCGATCCAACGAGAGCGTATCTGCGTCGGGAACAGCATGGCGCGCGACCTCATGGAGCACTTCGGCGAGGATTGCTCCGCCCTCGCGCATCGTGCGAATGTCCTCCTGAGATTTAATGACGATCATGCAAGTGTTTCTTGATTGATCTCCACACCGTGCCTATCGACGGCTCGCCGTCGACGGTCATGACTATTCCACGGTGTTTGTAGTATGAGAGTATCGGCTTTGTTTTCTTAAGATACTCCCGCAACCTTTTCTTGATCACCGGCGGAGTATCGTCCTTTCGCTGGATAACTTTACCGCCGCACTGCGGGCAGATAACGGCACGCCGCGGGATTGTGACGCCCGAAATCCATGGTGTCCTGCATTTCAAACAAATGCGCCTCAGCGAAAGTCTTCTGATGGTCGTCGACTGGCGTAGGGGGATATAGATAACATGCGTGAGTTCGCGGCCGGCCTTTTTGAGGAGACCGTCAAACGTGCGCGCTTGCGCAAGCGTCCTCGGATATCCGTCGAAAACGATGCCTTGCTTCCGGGGAACTTTTTGCATAGCCCCGGCAATCACTTGGATGACCATCTTGTCAGGAATCAACTTGCCCTCGACATTAATCAAGCGGTTAATTTTCCTGCCAAGCGTATTATGCTGGGCGGCAAAGTACCTGAACACGGCGCCGGTCTCTATGTGAGCGAGCTTATATTGTTTTGCGAGCAATTTGGCTTGTGTGCCCTTCCCCGAACCCTGCGGACCGAGGAGGACGACATGCATCGAGCGAGAACGATTCATATACTCAGTATACTTGAAAAGAAGCTATGATTCTACTTTTGTTCATCCCGCCTTATATGCCCACAAAAAAAGCCGTGTAATGATCGGCTTTCTCCCGTCGGAAATCTGCGGTGATGTTTATTAGTAAAATCCTTCATAATCCCTCATGATCAGCTGGGATTCAACCTGTTTGACAGTTTCAATGACGACGCTGACGACAATGAGAAGACTCGTGCCTCCGATGACCAGATTCTGGGAACTCGTTGCTGACTGGAGCAAGTTGGGCAGGACCGCAATGATACCGAGAAAAAGCGCTCCGCCTAAAATGATGCGGTTAGAAATATAACTGAGATAATGCGATGTCGGTTCCCCGGGACGTATGCCGGGAATAAACCCTCCCTGTTTCTGCAGGTTTTCAGCAAGCTGCTGCGGATGAAATACGACGGCGGTATAAAAATAGGTGAAAGCGACAACTAAGATAAAGTAGAGAGCGGCATAAAAAATTTGGTTTTTGAAAAGTAGAATAATCTCTGTCGCAAGCCGGGCTAACCACGGAATGGAGGAATTGCTGAAAAATTGGGCAACAATAGGGGGAAAGACTACTATAGAAACCGCAAAAACTATAGGGATTACTCCCGCCTGATTAACTCTCATGGGGAGGTGCGTGTCGACACCACCGTACATCCGGTTGCCCCGGATGCGTTTTGCATAAGATACGGGAATGTTGCGCTGGCCCTCGGTAATAAACACAACCCCGGCAATAGTGATCGCGGCAATAGCGACAAAGATGACTATTGTGGGTAAATTACTCGGATCGTATGTCGCCAAAGTCTGCTGGATGGAGCTGGGAAGCCGGGCAACGATACCAGCGAAAATAATCAGCGATATGCCGTTGCCGATTTTCTTTTCTGAAATCAATTCCCCGAGCCACATGAGGAATATAGTCCCTGCCGTAATAGTTAGTATGGTAGTGGTGAGCTGCAGCGTCGTGAGATTGCCGATGATTCCCTGGCCGGATTTAGCGAAAAAAGTGATGAATCCGTAGGCGTTGAGCATCGCGAGAGGGACGGTAACGTAACGCGTGTACCGATTAATGCGCGCCTGCCCTGCCTCGCCTTCCTTCTGTATCTCCTCAAGCTTGGGAATAACCATCGTGAGAAGCTGGAAGATGATAGACGCCGTGATATACGGCCCGACGCCGAGCATGACGATTGAAAAATTTTGCATTCCGCCGCCCGTGAAGACATTGAGCAGTCCCAGCAATTGGTTTGATTGAAAAAAATTCCTGAGGTTCGCCGCATCGACTCCCGGGACCGGAATATGGGCGGACAGCCGGAAAACAATCAGCATTGCAAAAACAAACAGAATCTTATTCCGTAATTCCCGAATTTTCCAAATTTGGACGAATCGGTCAAGCATAGCAGGCTACTTCCTGTAAATGGTTTTACCCCCTGCTTTGATGATAGCAGAATCGGCTCCCTGGGAAAAATGATCCGCGACGACAGTAAGTTTCTTCGTCAGCTTTCCCGATCCGAGAATTTTGATTCTCACACGGGGAGTAACCGTGAGTTTTTTTTCAAAAAGCTTTTGAACCGTCACCCGATCTCCCGTTGAGAAATGTGCGTTGAGCACGGAAAGATTTATTACGGTTGGTTTCATGAAGTGACTTTTAAATCCCCTGCTTTTGGGGAGCTGCTGGAGGAACTGCTTTAAGCCTCGCCGTTTCAGTCCCCGTCTGCCTCCGGTGCGCGCTTTCTGGCCTTTTTGTCCCCTGCCCGAATACGTCCCGTGGCCGGAAGCATTTCCGCGGCCGATGGGGCGGCGGCGCTTTCTTCCTCTTGGCGCTGAAAGTTGGTGAAGGGTCAGGGTCATACTTTTGATGCTGATGAATGAAATTGTCTCAGTGTCGCCTGGTCCTTAAGCTGCTTCAGCGCCAGCACGGTAGCCTGGACATTATTAATCTTGCTTTTTGATCCCAACATCTTGCTGACGATATTTTTTATACCCGCGAGCTCCACCATCGAGCGGATTGCGCCGCCGGCGATGACCCCCGAGCCTTTTGGCGCTGGGCGCAGAAGGACGTGAGCGGCTCCAAATTTCTGCCGAACAATATGGGGTATGCTGTCGTTAACTATGGTGACAGTGACTAGGTGCTTTTTTGCCTTACTGACGGCTTTTGTGATCGCCGCTGAAACATCGGCGCCCTTCGCGATGCCGATGCCTATCTTCCCTTTGTGATTGCCTATGGCAACGCAGGCCCGGAATCGCATGCGCTTGCCGCCCGCCATGACGCGGGTAACGCGCGCAATATCAATAATCCTTTGGTCGAATTCTTTCTTTTCCTCGCGATAACCGCCCTGATTTCTTTGTCGAGATCCTCTCTGTTTCATAGTAGACATTAATTGCGCTAAAACTTTAAACCGGCATGGCGGGCAGCTTCTGCAAAAGCTGCTATCCTGCCGTGGTACAGATACGGCCCACGGTCAAAAACAACCCGTGAAAATCCTGCAGCAACAGCCTTTTTCCCGAACAGTTCTCCCAGTTTCTGCGCACGTTCTGTTTTAGTCCCTTTTGCTTTCTGGAGATCTTTCTCTGACGCTGAAACGAGCGTCTTTCCTGCATCATCGTCAATCAGTTGTGCGGAGATATGCTGAAGACTGCGGAAGACATGAAGTCTTGGCTTCGTACGATCCCCTTTCACTTGTGCGCGAACACGGAGTGCGCGCGCGTTGTGTAACCTTCTTTTGTGTATAATCCCGTTCATATTCGTTTATGATGCGCCTGCGGCTTTTACAACCTTTCCGGCCTTACGACGGATCACTTCGTCAGAATATTTTATTCCTTTACCTTTGTACGGTTCGGGTACTTTCAATGCCCGTATCTCTGCCGCAGTCTCACCCACCACTTGTTTGTTTATTCCGCTCAGTACCACCACATTCTTTTCTACCTTGGCTGCTACTCCTTGGGGAAGCGGGAAGTTTACCGGATGGGAGAAACCGAGATTAAGAACCAGTGTGGTGCCTTGCACGGCAGCCTTGAATCCGATACCGTTGATTTCGAGCTTCTTCTCGAACCCTTTCGACACTCCTTCCACCATATTGGCTGTCAGAGCGCGGAAAAGCCCCCAAAGTGCACGTTCCTTCTTGTCGTCTTTGTTTTTTACACTGATAACTGCCGCTCCTTTTTCTACGGCGCACTGAACATTGGCCGGCACCGGCTGTGTAAGCGTGCCCTTGGGACCCTTGACGGAGATCTGTGAATTCTGAAAAGTCACCGTCACGCCGTCTGGAATTTGAATTGGCTGTTTGCCGATGCGCGACATAGATTAATATATCTCACAGATAATTTCGCCTCCGACCTTCTTTTTCTTTGCTTCACGGTGGGTCATAATCCCCTGAGAGGTGGAAAGAATAGCGACTCCAAGCTCAGGAGTCCACATGGGAAGGTCCTGGTAGCCGTTATACACCCTCCTGCCCGGCTTGCTGATGCGTTTCACTCCGCGAATTACTGGTTCGCCTTTCACATATTTTAATCCGAGGGCCAGAACGTTGCCGTGTTCCGTATTTTTTTCTTCAATACCAGAAAGATACCCTTCTTTTTCCAATATTTTTGCGATGGCAAGCTTCAGCTTCGAGAATGGGATAATGGCCTGGTCTTTGCGCACCAAACTCGCATTGCGGATTCGCGTAATCATGTCTGCTATGGGGTCTGTAGATTGCATAAAGGTGTATTTATCTACCAGCTTGATTTGGTAATGCCGGGAATTTGTCCGTTATTCGCCAGTTCTCGGAAACAGATCCTGCATAAGCGGAACTTACGTATATATCCCCGCCGTCTGCCGCATCTGAAACAACGCCGGACTGTGCGGGTCGAGTACTTAGGTTTTTTCTTAGCTCTGGCTATTTGGGAGGTTTTTGGCATAAAAGAAAATAGAAAATGCTACTCCGGCCGGCTAAAAGGAATGCCGAGAAGTTGCAAAAGATACATGCCTTCATCGCGAGTCTTGGCTGTCGTACTGATGGTTACCTGGAGACCATGCGTGAAGTCTACATTGTCCTGCCCTATCTCGGGAAAAATCCCCTGCTCGCGGATCCCGACTGATAAATTCCCGCGCATGTCGACGCTTTGAGGAGAAATACCGCGAAAATCCCTGATACGAGGCATAACGATGCGAACCAGCTTCTCGACAAAATCGTACATGCGTTTCCCCCGCATCGTCGCCATCATCCCCACAATCATGCCTTCCCTGATTTTAAAGCTTGATATCGATTTTTTTGCCGCGCGATTCACAATATGCTGTCCTGTAATAAGTTCGAGGTTATGCCTGATTTTTTCAAGGATTTTATCATCTTTGCCAATCTTCCCCACGCCCGCATTGACAACGACTTTTTCAAGCCGGGGCACCTCCAGCGCATTGGCGTATCCGAAACGCTTCTTCATTTCGGGTATAACAACTTTTTTATAATGGTCCACTAAAGCTGGTTTCATGAGATTGCTTGCTTACATTTTTTACATACCCGAGTTTTTTTCCCGTCGCGTTGCATCAGGTATCCTGCGCGTCGTCCACGACCGCAATGCGAGCAGTAGAGGAGAACATTCGAAATGTCCATGGGAGCGTTATAGCGTATGATCTGCCCCTTTTCCCCCTGCCGGCGCGGACGCACGTTCTTTGCGAGGAGATTAAGCCCCTCGACGACGATCTTGCCGCTCTTGGGCATGATCTGTAATGCTTTCGCACGCTTGCCCTTGTCCTTGCCTGCGATAACGCTTACCATATCTCCTTTTTTTATGAGCATCTGTGTCATAAGACTTCTGGTGCAAGCGAAATAATCTTTATGTAGCCCCTTGCGCGCAGTTCGCGGGGTATCGGGCCGAAAATTCTAGTCCCCCGGGGTTCTTTTGTTTTTCTGTCGATGATAACTCCCGCATTATCATCGAATCTGATATAAGAACCGTCTGTACGACGAATTTCCTTGCGCTGGCGGACAATGACGACATGCACAATGTCGCTCTTTTTTACCGCGCTGTGCGGCACTGCTTCTTTAACAGTCACTGTTACGATGTCACCGATACGTGCATACCGGCGTTGATATCCGTTAAGAACTTTAATCACTCTGAGGCGTTTTGCGCCCGTATTATCTGCAACAGATAATGCTGTGCCAAGTTGAATCATAGGATTAAGCTTGCGGGTAGATTACCATCCAGCGTTTGCGGCGCGAAAACGGCCGACAGGCGTGAAAAGAAACTGCGTCTCCGACATGAAACCTGTTTTGCGGATCATGAACAAAATATTTTTTTGTCCGGGTATACCGTTTCCTATAACGAGGATGGAGGACTGTCCGCTTGACGATGACGGCGATTGTCTTATCCATCGCATCAGAAGTAACTATTCCCTGGAGTGTGCGGATATTCTTTTTTTCTTGCGTAAGGGTCATAATGGTTATTGCTTCGCAGATTCACGTTTTTTTAATAATGTTTTTTTGGTATTGAGAATAGTATGTATCTGCGCGATTTCCTTCCGCAGCGCGCGAATTTCTCGCACATCCTTAAGCTGTTTCGCCACAACCCTGAAACGGGCATCGCGGAGTTTCTCGCGTAATTGCGCAAGTAATTTCGTTAACTCTGTTGAATGTTTTACCCTGAGTTCTTTGAGTTCCATAGTGGACCTAGGAAGTCTTTTTTTCTACAAATGTCGTGATGACGGGAAGTTTGTGCGCGGCCAATTTCATCGCTTCAGCGGCTATCTCACGGGATACGCCGTCCATCTCAAAGAGGATAGTTCCCGCCTTGACGACTGCGACATAATGATCGACGGGGCCTTTACCGCCGCCCATGCGAATTTCAGAGCCTTTGATCGTAATAGGTTTGTCGGGAAAAATTCTGATCCAGATTTTCCCTCCCCGTTGGATATACCTCGTCATCGCCCTTCGTGCGGCTTCGATTTGGCGTGACGTAACCCAGCTCTTTTCCATCGCACGCAATCCGAAACTTCCGAAACTTAGATGAATTTTTTGAGTAGCTTTCCCCCGGATACTCCCCCGCTGCCATTTCCTGTATTTAACTTTTTTCGGCATTAACATAGGAGTTCCTAGCTATTGTTTGATTTCAGCGGGCGCTTCCTTCTGCGAGAAGACTTGGCCTTTGTATATCCAGACTTTCACTCCGATAGACCCGTACGTAGTGTGGGCGGTACCGCGTCCATAATCGATGTCCGCACGAAGCGTGTGCAGCGGCAAACTGCCCCAGGTAAGTTTTTCAGTTCGAGCAATTTCAGCGCCGCCGAGTCTCCCGGCTACAGATACTTTAATCCCTTTCGCACCGGCCTTTTGCGCCTGATCTACTGATTGTTTCAGCACCCGGCGAAACGGGACGCGTTGCTCAATCTGCTCGATCATGTTTTGGCAGACTATCTGGGAATGCAGTGCTGGTTGGGAAATTTCTTCAATACTGATGCGTAAATTGATTTTCTGTTTGTTGAGAAACTTTTTTGCAATTTCCTTGCGCAGTTCTTCGACGCCTACTCCGCCCCGGCCTATCACTACTCCTGGTTTTGAAGTGTGGATAGTGATAGTGAGACTCGATCCTGAACGCTCAATAGTAACATCAGCGACTCCGCCGTCTTTGAGTTTCTTAACGATGAAACGGCGGATACCGATATCCTCTTGGAGCAAAACGGAAAAGTTTTTCTTTGCGAACCAGCGGGATTTCCATGTCTGGGTAATGCCCATGCGAAATATTTTTGGATGTACTTTTTGTCCCATAAAGATATATTATGATGTTCCCTGCCGAGGCACGATATGGTCGCCAAGCCGTTTCGTACGTGTTAAAACCTTTTTCTCAAGTTGGCGAGGTTTCTTCCCTTCCACTTTTGCGGGGTGATGCTCTTTAATATCCTTTTTTTTCATTACCGGTAGAGATGTTGTCTTAGCGCTCTCTTTCTTTGCGGTGTGTACTGACGGATGTTTCTCGCTCAGCACTATAGTGACATGGCAGGAGTGTTTCTTGATGGGTGCGGCGGTGCCGAATGCGCGCGGCCTGAACCGTTTGAGCGATGGTCCCTGATCCACCGTTATGGTTTTGATGTAGAGTTCCTCTTTCTTGAGTTTGTTGTTATTGACTGCATTAGCAGCCGCTGAATGTAATAATTTCATCAGAGGGTGCGCGGCTCGCTTTGATGAAAAGCGCAACTGGTTTTCCGCCGGCTCCACATCAAGCCCGCGGACAAGATTGGCCACTAGCCTGACCTTGCGATCTGACATCCGTAAGTAACTGAGTTTTGCGGTAACATCCATAGGTGGTTATTCCGGTTTTGCGGCCTTCTTCTCTGGAGCCGCTTTCTGCGCTTCAGTCGCCTGCTTTTCTGC
Source organism: bacterium (assembly GCA_021815445.1). Lineage (GTDB taxonomy): Bacteria > Patescibacteriota > Patescibacteriia > UBA10025 > UBA10025 > JAKAGM01. The sequence continues at coordinate 585,421 of JAKAGM010000001.1, forward strand.
CTCTGCAGCCGCTGCTTCAGCTTCACGCTGCATGCGCCCGCCGTGTCGCACGAATTTTCTCGTCAGGGAAAACTCTCCTAACTTATGACCCACCATGTTCTCAACAACAGTGACAGGGATGTGTATTTTACCGTTGTGCACCCCAAAGGTGAATCCGATAAAATCAGGAATAATGACAGAATCGCGAGACCACGTTTTAATGACAGTTTTGTCGCCAACGCGCAACCGCTTTACTTTTTCGAGCAACTTTGGATCGGTAAATGGGCCTTTTTTGAGACTGCGAGACATAGGATAATATTAAAATTATTTCTTCCTGCGCTGAAGTATGAGCGCCGCGGAGTGCTTGTTGGCTCTTCGCGTTTTGACACCGAGCGCCGGTTTGCCCCAAGGGGTCTTAGGATGTTTCAAACCTATCGGGTTGTGCCCTTCCCCGCCGCCGTGCGGGTGGTCGACAGGATTCATCGCTTTACCGCGGACAGTCGGGCGGATACCCATGAGACGCTTGCGTCCTGCTTTGCCAAGTCTGATGTTGCTGTGATCGATATTGGACACCTGGCCTATAGTTGCCATGCACTGCCGCGAAACCTGCCGTATTTCCCCTGAAGGCAGTTTGATTTGGGCATATGCCCCCTCGACAGCCATCAACGTCGCCGATGACCCGGCCGATCTGACGATTTCGCCGCCTTTTCCGGGCCACAATTCGATATTGTGTATGCTTATTCCCGGGGGGATTTTCTCAAGCGGGAGCCTGTTGCCGACGCGAATCTCTGCCCGCTCGCGAGATGATACCACCTGACTTCCAATTTGTAAATCAGTCGGTGCGAGAATATAGCGCCGTTCTCCGTCCGGATATTTCACCAACGCGATATGCGCCGAACGGTTTGGGTCGTATTCAATAGTTTGGACAACAGCGGGAACATCAAAGCGGTCAAGGATAAAGTCAATGGAGCGCAGGAATCTTTTCTGCTGACCGCCGCGGTGGCGCACGGTGATCTTGCCCTGTCCATTTCGGCCGGACGTCGTTGGCGCCGTCGAACGCAGAGATCGCGGGACGCGGCTCGGCTTCGTCAGATGGCTGGTGTCCACTACCGACGCATGGCGCCTTCCGGGTGTTGTTGGTTTATAACTCTTGATAGCCATAGCAGGTTAGACTCCTTCGTACAAATCAATTTTTTCCCCCTCTTTGAGCGTCACGACGGCTTTTTTCCAATCGTTGGTGACACCCTCAACTTTTCCGAATCTGACCTTTTTTCCTGAAACATTGACCATATTCACATAAATAGGATGGACGCCGTACACGTTCGAAACGGCTTCAGCTACTTGGGCCTTGTTCGCGTGGAGCGCGACGGCAAACGTATACTGTCTGTCAGCCGCCTGCATGGACGCTTTTTCTGTTATCACGACGTGCCGAAGTATTCGGTAGGCGTCTTTTGTGTCCTCTTTTATTAAAACTTTCTTGGCCCGCGGCGCCTCTTTATCTTTTTTCTTTTCGTCGCGCGCATTTTTTGGGAGCGCTTCGCGACCCTTGCTGCCAGCTTTTTTGGCCTCTTCAACAACATTGCGAGGTTTTTTGTCCTTGCCAACGGATTCAAATCGCTTTTTAAACCGGTCAAATAATCCCATAGTTATTTCTTTGCGGCGTTCTTTGCGCCGTATGTTTTGATCATCATCTCGACGGCGGGTTTTGTCGCGACGAGCGTTTCGTACCGTAGCACGTCGAGAACATTGAGGCTGTTCGCGCGAATTGTTTCAACATGCGGGAGGTTGCGGGTAGCTTTTAGTACTGAGAGGTTCGCCTCGGCTAATACGGTAAGCGTTGTTTTACTGGTCGGCAGGGCTTTGAGTACAGAGACGAATCGCTTTGTCTTTGGTTGGTCAAGAGCAAGCTGGTCGACGACAATAAAGTGTTTGTTGCGGACTTTCTCGGAAAGTACCATTGCGAGCGCCTTGCGACGGGCTTTGGCATTTACTTTGACATGAAAATTTCTGGTATTGCGGGGACCGAATGTCACGCCTCCGCCTTTCCAAATCGGCGATCGGATAGACCCGTGTCGCGCCCTGCCGGTGCCTTTTTGACGCCAGGGTTTGCGGCCTCCGCCTTTGACTTCGCCCCGTGTTTTGGTGTGCGCGATGGACCTTCGGGCGTTTGCCTGCTGCGCGATAACCGCCTGCTGGACAACCACGGGATTGCCTGCCACACCGAAGAGGCTGTCGGGGAGCGACATTTTCCCGACTTCCTTTCCTGTTTGATTATAGACGCTGACACTGGGCATAGATTATATCGTTTGGAGGAGCAGGATACCGTGGCGAGCGCCGGGCACCGCGCCTTTCACGTACAAAATATTTTTTTGCGGATCTATGGAAACAACAGTAAGGTTGCGTGCAGTCGAGCGCGCTCCGCCCATTCTGCCTGCCATTCGCATTCCTTTGATGACGCGCTGGACTCCGCCGGCACCGATGGAACCTGAGGTGCGAAGCTGGTCTTTATGGCCGTGAGTTGCGGGGTGACCATGAAATCCGTGCCGTTTGACGACGCCCTGGAAACCCTGCCCTTTGGAAATCCCTGTCGCTTTTATCTTGTCTCCCGCCTTGAACGTATCAACGGTGAGCTGCTGGCCCCGTGAAAATTGCTTGGGGTCGACGACGGCAAATTCCCGCAGCTGTTTGAACGATTGAAGCCCTTTCAGATGGCCGGCAAGCGGCTTGGAGGTCTTTGAAGCTTTTCGCTCCTGGAACCCAAGCTGGATAGCATTGACGCCATCTTTTTCGGCGATTTTCACCTGAGTGACGGTACAGGGCCCCGCATGGAGTATGGTGACTGGGATGACAGTTCCATCATCGGTGAAGTGCTGGGTCATTTCGATTTTTTCTGCAATGAGAACCGACATAGTGTGATATATAAAAAAACCGGTCTAGTGAAGAGCCAGATGACTTGAGAAACAGAGAGGTGAGCCTAGCTCATTTTTTTCACTCCGGTCCTATGAATATTGACGAAGTATCTGGCAAATTGTTATCTGAGGATTAACTCGTATTCCATGAAACGTATTGTCATCCCCAGAACCGATCTACCGTAATGATTTGTGAAAGACGTTATGCTACATCTTAATCTCGACATCGACGCCCGCGGGAAGATTGAGATTCATCAGCGCATCGACTGTTTTGGGCGTCGGCTCCAAAATATCTATCAGCCGTTTGTGGATCCTCATTTCGTACTGTTCCCGGGAATCTTTATGGACGAACGTCGAGCGGTTGACGAGGTACTTGGTTTTTTCGGTGGGAAGCGGAACGGGGCCCTTGATGTGCGCCCCTGACCGTACAGCGGTATCGAGAATAGTCCGCGTCGACTGGTCGATAATCTTATTGTCGTAGGCGCGAATCTTGATACGTATCCTGCTTGAGCCGCTCGGCTCTTCTTCCTTTGTCTTCGGGTTATCGTGTTCTGCCATGTACCTTGTGAGAAAGAAAGTCCCCCCTACCCGTGAAAGGATGTGGAGGAATTCCCTTTTTTATTTGATTATCTTTGTGACGGCTCCTGCACCGACGGTGTGGCCGCCCTCTCGGATGGCGAAACGCTGCTGTTCTTGGAGTGCGACTGGAACAATGAGCTTGATATTGAGCTTGAGCGTATCTCCGGGCATGACCATTTCAGTCTTTTCAGGGAGGATAACTTCTCCGGTCACATCAGTGGTTCGGATGTAGAATTGGGGCTTGTAGCCCTTGAAAAACGGAGTGTGCCGGCCGCCTTCTTCTTTGGTAAGGATATATACTTGGGCCTCAAATTCTGTATGAGGGGTAATAGTTCCCGGCTTCGCGAGCACCTGTCCCCTTTCGACATCTTCTTTCTTAGTGCCACGGAGGAGCAGCCCTGCGTTATCGCCGGCCCGTCCTTCGTCCAACTGCTTATTGAACATTTCTATTCCGGTAATGACAGTCTTGCTCGTATCATGGATACCGACAATTTCCACTTCATCGTTGAGCTTGACAGTACCCCGCTCGATACGGCCGGTAACAACGGTACCGCGGCCCTCGATCGAGAAAATGTCTTCGATGGGCATGAGGAACGGCTTGTCGACTTCGCGTTTCGGCTCAGGGATGTATTCATCAAGCTTCTTGACCAGTTCGAGAATTGATTTCTTGGCTTCTTCGTCTCCCTCGAGCGCTTTCAGCGCGGATCCTTTGATAATCGGAATTTCATCTCCCGGATATTCGTACTTTTTGAGCAGATCGCGAATCTCGACTTCGACAAGGTCGATAAGCTCTTTGTCATCAACCATGTCAATCTTGTTGAGAAAAACAACGATATACGGAACACCGACCTGGCGTGCGAGAAGGATATGCTCTCGAGTCTGAGGCATAGGACCGTCTGCTGCGGACACGACAAGGATGGCGCCATCCATCTGCGCGGCGCCGGTAATCATATTTTTTACATAGTCGGCATGACCGGGACAATCGACGTGGGCATAATGACGCTTGTCGGTTTCATACTCGACATGCGCTGTTGCGATAGTAATACCGCGTTCGCGCTCTTCGGGAGCGTTGTCAATCTGGTCAACTGATTTATCTTGCGCTTTATATCCGGCGTCTTTTAACGTCTTAAGAATTGCAGCGGTGAGAGTCGTTTTCCCGTGGTCAACATGACCGATGGTACCAACGTTCACGTGCGGTTTTGATCTGTCGAATTTCTCTGCCATTGTGGTAAGGGTTAATTATTGATAATTATTTATGCCGAAGGGTACATTGTACGTACCGCTTACGAAACTGTCAAGGTTATTACCCCTTGAGCTGAAAAGTTATGTACTGAGCAGTATAGCAGTCGCTGAAGTTAGCCGCAAGGCGCGACCTGTAGGCAAAATGTGCACAAGAGGATTGATTACACAAGAAAATGCTTAAATGCGCAAGTTTCTGCCTAGAACTTATCCCCAGACTGTGGATAGTTCATTGTTTACAGTTCCTTTATCCCTGTAGCCAGAGTATCGGTTTCGGCTGTTTTGCCTGAAACGAGGTACGTATTTTTCGTCCCATGGATAACATAGAGCACAGTAGTGGCGGAATCCTTTTCGCTGGTGATGACGTATTTGTCAGCCGACATGCCGTTGATTGTCGAGCGGATTGCATTGGGCGCCCCCCCTTCGCCAAAGTACGTGGCAGGCACATCAAAATTCTTCTGCAGGACACTGAAGGTAATAATGCCGCCGTTACCCGGGGTAAAATAATAGGCTGTCGCAACTTCATTTGTCAGTGTTGGCACCGTTGTTTTAGACCATCCGCTTGGGTAGGTAATCTGGTATCCGACTTCCGTATTCACAAAAACTGTCGTTTGCGAAACCGAGGGCGCGGTGTTCACTGTTGGTTGAGAGGTGTTCGCGATATTCTGTACATTCGAGCTGGAGGATGGCGGAGTCTGATTCCGTGCTTTTGTCAGAGCAAAATACGCTCCTGCACCCGCAAGAATGACAACAATCACGGCAGAGATCCATCGTTGAGATACGCCTTGGGTTTGTGGGGACATGGGAAAAGAAAATTTACCTTCTTACCTGAGTACCTGCGGCTTCACCGACTATCGTCTCAGTGACATGGTGAGGCACCGGAGCATAGTGAGAGAACTCCATGGAGTATGAAGCGCGTCCTTGCGACATTGAACGAAGCTGGGTGGCATAACCGAACATTTCAGCGAGTGGAACTTCGGCGTCAATCAGGCGGTTGGTTTGCCTTTCACGCATCTCGTTAATCACCGCGCGCTTTGAGTTGAGATCGCCGATGACATCGCCCATATATTTTTCGGGAACGACAACCTCCACCTTCATGATCGGCTCGAGAAGTATGGGGCTCGCACGCTTCGTCGCGGCCTGGAGCGCCATTGACCCGGCTATTTTGAACGCAGCCTCGGATGAATCGACTTCATGGTAGGTGCCGTCGTAGACCGTTGCCTTGACGTCGACGAGCGGAAACCCGGCGACGACCCCTCTGTCCATGGCTTCCTTGATGCCTTTGCTGATAGGCAGAATATACTCATGCGGGATGACGCCGCCTTTTACCTCGTCGACGAATTCAAACCCTTTGCCTCGCTCCAACGGCTCGACGCGGACAAAACAATGGCCGTACTGGCCGCGTCCGCCAGACTGCCTGATGTACTTACCCTCAGCTTCAGCTGTCGCCGTGATCGTCTCTTTGTAGGCTACGCGGGGCTTACCGACGTTAGCCTCTACTTTGAACTCCCGTTTCATGCGGTCCACGATGATATCGAGATGGAGCTCTCCCATTCCGGAAATAATCGTCTGGTTGGTCTCTTCGTCAGATTTGATGCGGAAGGTCGGATCCTCTTCGGCAAGCTTGCCGAGCGCCATGCCCATCCGTTCCTGGTCTTGCTTCGTCTTAGGCTCGATGGCAATTGAGATGACCGGCTCGGGAAATTTGATTGACTCGAGGATGACCGGATGGTCTTCGGCGCAAATCGTGTCGCCGGTTGTCGTGTCTTTCAATCCGACTGCAGCGGCTATTTCTCCTGCAAATACTTCTTGCACTTCTTCCCGGTGATTTGCGTGCAGACGGACAATGCGTCCGATCCGTTCTTTCCGTCCGCTCCGGGAATTCAGGACATACGACCCTGCGGCGAGCACGCCTGAGTAGACTCTAAAAAACGCCAGCTTTCCGACGTACGGGTCAGTCGCAATTTTAAAAACTAAACTGACAAACGGGTCGGTGTCACTCGGTTTCACTTCAATGTCGGCCTGGGTCTTCGGATCGATTCCATGCACGGCTTTTGCCTCAAGCGGAGACGGTAGGTAATCATTCACGGCGTCGAGAAGAAATTGCACGCCTTTGTTTTTCAACGCTGAGCCGCAAAAAACCGGCACCAGCTCGTTGTTGATGCATGCTGTGCGCATCACCCGTTTTAACTCTTCGAGAGGAGGTTCTGTGCCCTCGAGGTACTGGTGAAGAAGCTTTTCATCCTTTTCTACGATGGCTTCAATAAGTTTATGTCGGTACTCGCTGACCTGTTCTTTCATGCTCTCGGGAACGTCAGTTTCCTCCCATTCTTTACCCATTTCATCCTTATATACAATGGCCCGCTGGGTGAGTAGGTCGATCAGACCGGTGAAGGTTTCAGCGGCGCCGATAGGCAGTTGCATCGGGTACGCGTTGGTCGTCAGACGCTCATGAATTGAAGCAATGTCCGAGTAGAAATCGGCTCCCATACGGTCCATTTTGTTGATGAAACAGATTCTCGGGACGTTAAATTTCTCAGCCTGGTGCCAAACGGTCTCTGACTGGGGCTCGACACCGGCAACACCGTCGAATACGACAACTCCCCCGTCAAGCACGCGGAGTGACCGTTGAACTTCGACAGTGAAATCAATATGACCCGGAGTATCAATAATGTTGATCCGATGGTCTTTCCAAAAGCATGTCGTGGCAGCCGCGGTAATGGTAATGCCGCGTTCTTTCTCCTGTTCCATCCAGTCCATTTCGGCCTCGCCCTCGTGCACCTCGCCTATCTTATGCTTCTTGCCCGTGTAATACAAAATACGTTCCGACACGGTTGTTTTTCCAGCGTCGATGTGCGCTATGATACCGATGTTTCTGGTTTGTTCCAAACTAAATTCTCGGGGCATAGATTACGAGTGTTTATAATCAGCTAAAAGAGCGCGAAAATGCTCGAGATCGAGCTTTAACATGTGCCATAGGCCGAATTGAGCGCTGAGATATTCCGGGTTTTTCGCCTGCTGCTTATCAAAATTTTGGACAAGGGCGAGATATTTTTTCAGCAGATCCCCGAACTCTTTGCTCAGCGAAGGCAGCTCTGGGTGGGCATTTAAAAACTCTCGGGTAGTTGTTGTATTTACTTCATCGAGAAGATTTGAGATTTCAAAAAAATCTGCCTGGAATTCAATGTTGTATCGCGACGCCCGCTCCCGGTCAAATGAAGAGGCTGCCTGTTCTGTGCCTGGTTCCTGACTTTCTGCAAATCCGGCCTCGATCTCCTTCATCTGCTGCTCGAAAGTAATTTCACCTTTCTTTACTGCCTCTTCAAAATCCGGAGTAATGCTTTCAGCACGTTTGGTACTATCAAGTTTTTCTCGATACTCGCGCTGAACGGCGACAAATGAACAGTCTTCAGCATGTGAAGATATGGATTGACCGCAAAACTTGCAGATTTCTTGTCCTTTGTCTCCCTCAGGAGCAGGAATGTCGCCTTCTCTGGCCATACACTTACGCGAAATGAGCGAACGCCCGGTTCGCCTCAGCCATGCGGTGGACGTCCTCTTTCTTTTTCACGGCGTCGCCTTCGTTTGCCGCCGCGCTAAGGAACTCGTTAGCGAGCTTTTCGCTCATGGATTTGCCTTTCTTGCCGCGAGCAGCCTCGAGGAACCAGCGGTACGCAAGCGTCAGCTTCCTGTCGCCGCTCACTTCGATGGGGATCTGGTAGTTCGCCCCGCCGACGCGGCGTGATTTCACCTCGACAAGGGGACTCACATTCTTTATCGCGAGATCAAAAACTTCCATGGGATCCTTCTTGGTCTTCTCATGGATAATGTCGAAGGCGCCATAGACGATGCTCTCAGCGATGGTTTTCTTGCCTTTGCGCATGACCTGATTGATCAGCTGGGTGATGACCGGCGACTGGTATTTCCAATCAGGGAAGTGCGCGCGACGTGGTGCTCGTTTTCCTCTCATAGCTTATTTCTCCTTTTTAACCCCGTACAGGCTGCGTCCCTGCTTCCGGTCGGCAACGCCCTGGGTGTCGAAAACGCCGCGGACGATATGATAGCGAACACCGGGAAGGTCTTTGACGCGGCCGCCGCGAATCAACACAATCGAGTGTTCCTGCAGATTATGGCCGATGCCGGGGATATACGCCGTGACTTCCATGCCGTTGGACAAACGGACTCTGGCGATTTTTCGGAGCGCCGAGTTCGGTTTCTTTGGAGTAGTCGTCGTAACCTTGATACAGACGCCGCGTTTGAACGGTGAGCTTTCAGGCAAAAACGTCCTGCGCCGCTTAAGCGTGTTAAACACGGTCTGCATGGCAGGGGTTTTGGACTTGCGCACGGCGCTCGTCCTACCTTTTCGTATCAGTTGGGATATTGTGGGCATAAAAACTATTAAAAAAGTCTCTCATGACGAGACCTACAGGAACCGTTTCGAAGTATAGAATAATCTCCGGAGCCTGTCAAATAGTCCGAACCCAACCTTCACCCTGCCCGAGAAAACTAACTGAAGATGCGGAAAACGAAGTTGGTAACGGCCGTGAATATGCTGCTCAACGGGGAAACGGACGAAAAGCTGTTCAGCAGGATGAAAGCGAGGAGAATCAGCGAACCGTAGCGCTCAAGCATGATCTTGAAATGGATATATTTGTCCGAAAGGGCCGAATAGAGCAATTTCGACCCATCGAGAGGCGGAATGGGGATCAGGTTGAATAACCCGAGGATGATATTAACCTGAACTAGGGCGACGAGGAACAGTGTCAGGAGATTGTCTTGCGAGAGATGCCCTCCGACAACCAGGAATTTCAGCGCAAACCCGAAAATGATAACGCTGACAAAATTTGAAATTGGCCCGGCAAGTGAAATGACGGCTGGCCCCCATCGGTGGTTTTTGAGCGAATACGGGTTAAACGGCACCGGCTTCCCCCATCCGAACCCCACGAGCACGAGCATGACGGATCCAAGCGGGTCGAGATGGGCCAGAGGATTCAGCGTCAGGCGTCCCTGGTCCCTCGCCGTCGTATCGCCCAAGCGGTAGTCTGCGAGCGCATGGGAAAACTCATGGACGGTAATGGCATACACAATTGCCGCGATCCATACGATGAAAAACTGGGGGTTGGTGAAAAGGTATTGCAATATCATAAATGATCTGCTATGATGCTCGGCACTACCCCTATGGCAAGAATTTGCTCCATTTGCGGCCGCGGATCCCTCAAGAGCGCGAGCCGCAGTCATTCAAACATCAAGACGATCCGTCGCCGGCATATAAACTTGCAAAAAGCGAGAATCGAGAACCACTCGGTGCTTGTCTGCACGAATTGCTTAAGGACACGGATCAAGAACGCAGCCGTCCCAGCGTAAGTTCTCCCGAACTTTGCGCTCGCGGCCCATACCGTCCATTGTCTGGCCGAGTTTTTTGCTCATCAAAAGTACAAAACAGACTCACTATACCAGAGAACAGTGCCGGCGTCTATTGTTTTAGGCGACCCGAAGCGACGCGCAAGCTTTAATCTTAGTGTCGAGCTGTGTCAGCCGGGTGATGTCTTCTGCGGTGATGCGGGACAACGTCGGATCGCGCTGAACCTCGGGGTAAATGATGCGGTAAAAGTCGGGCATGAGCGGATTGAGCGCCTGCTCGATAGTGATCTGCGTTGACTGCTCCACGAGGAGCGGCCAGGTTTTGTCGTTGCCGTAGAGGATGAGGTCGAGCCCCGTCGCCGGGATGAGTTTGCCGCCTGGTTCTGAGAGGAAGGCTAAAGTAACGTCCCCTCCGAGTTCTTTGGTTTGAGCCCGAGCGCACACCTCGATATTTTTGTACCCGCCGAGGTCGACCTGCATCTTGATGTAGGCGTTTTTCATCTCGGTGAGATAGTTGACCTGGCTGAACCCCCCGAGGCATTTGAGACCGTAATAGAACGAGAGAACCATGAAGGTCAGGAGCATGCTCGGGATCAGTTCGCGGCGGGCTAGAGCCTGCCTGATGGCGTCGGGCGTCAGCTCGACGGAATAGAGTCCGTCGTCGGAAACAAGTTTGTTGCCCTGTTTCCAGAGCTGAACGCGATATTTCTTTCCCTGAGGCAGGGCCCAAAAAAGGTAGGTCCCGTATTTGCTGTTGCGTGAAAATGCCCCCATGATGTCCTCAAAATATTGCGTCAACAGGGGCTCGTATCCGGGATCAAAGATAGCTCTCGAGATGACGGTATCGGCGTCCAGGTGGTACTCGGTAATAAGCCGTGAGACAAGCCCTTCCTGCTCGAGATAGATGAGGTCGGGTATCTGCGGATGCGCACCGTTGAAAAACTTCTTCCAGAGCACAAAGTTTGTTTTGGTTATCTGCTCTGAAAATGTCCGGCTCGAAAGCGCGTCGGTCGTGTTGTATATTCCATCCAAAAGCGCGTAAAGTTTTTCGCCCTCAGCATGTCCGACGTCGCCCGTCCGCACTTTTTCATTCAACGTCGAAACCACGCGTTTCATGTCTGCTTCGGTATAGGCGGGGAAATTATAGACAGGGCACAGACGCGAACTGCATGACGAAAAAGCCAGACGGTGCATCTGCGATGTTCCTTTGGCGAAACTGTGAAAAAGCAGACCGCGGGGAAAAGAGGAGTTATTCAGTGACACGTTCGCGCACGCGAGAACGATGACATTATGGAGTACGGGATCGCGCTGTTCGACAAACGGGACTGACGAGAGAAGGTTTGCGTTGAGAAAGAAAGGATGGCTGAGCGGACCATGATGGTCTGTCGTCGACACAAAATAGTATTTGCGCAACTGCTCAGTGGCGCTGCGCGCCACGTCGTCCCCCAGGCGCTGGGCCACCTCATCACGGAAGACACGCAAAAATTCCTCTTGCCGCTCAAGGATAGGTTCATTCACGTTGACCTGGGCGTACCCCCTCGCATAATCGTAGAGATTCTTTGAGCCGTGCTTGCGTACAATCTCGCGCAGAACGCGCCGTTTGTCAAAGACTTTTTCTCTCAGATCAAAAAAGCTTCCTTCAAGTGTAGGAAGATGGAATGGGAAACTCGAGCCTCGCGAGGCAACGACAGCAGTACCCAGTTGATTATGGTTTTTTGTCTTATACGGTCCTTCCTTGGGAAATCCGGCCCGAACAGGCAGTGATGGCATACGGATATTGCATCACATGGTACTGATTCCCGTGAAACTGTCAAGACCCACGAAAAAACGGTGCCCGATGCAGTCAGTTGATTGCTAGGCAAAGCATTGGTATACTATCGGAACTAAAGGTGCAGTAACAACTGCAGAGTCGGGGTGTGGCGCAGTTGGCTAGCGCGCATGCATGGGGTGCATGAGGTCGGGAGTTCAAGTCTCCCCACCCCGACTCTGCAAGAGGTTCAGGCATGCATGGGGGTCGAGTCCACAAGCGAAGCAAACTGCTTTGCTTCGCGCGGGACGAGACGGGCTGAACGATATCTGGCGTAGCCAGATCGTGAAGCCCCGGAGCATGAGGCCGTGGGTTTCCCGCCAAAGGCGGATCCTGTCGAATGACGGGACAAGTCCCACTACCCCGAAAACAGACCCGCCTACGGCTATTGACAGTACTCTGGGACTCTAACAAACTAGAAGTCTCAAAGTCTCATCCCATGGACACACCAGCGCCTCAACCTACCTCAAAATCCTCATCAAGCACACTGATGTGGGTCATTTTGGCAATCATCCTCAGCCTCGCTGCAGTCGGAGTCTACTGGTGGTGGCGCACTCAAACTACAAATACCAATGTCGTCAATAACGCGAACATCACTGCAAACAACGTTGGCAATACGAATACATCAGTCACAATCAGCGGACCAGCTAAGTATGAGAATAATGTTGTACCATTCACCCTTGACATTCCTTCAACCGCTATCGTTCGAGAGCAGCACGTCTCGTCAACCACGATCAATGGTATCGCATATCCGTCTTTTACCCTGTCACTTATTGATTCGCGGGTTTCAGGCGAACTTACCATCAGTAATCGTGATACCGGTTTTGAGACTGAAATGGTCTTGTCGGAAAGTCACGGCTCTATTGATGGTCGCCCAGTGCGCACTGTGTTGTCTGAAGGCGTCGATGCCTTGGGCAATTCAACAACAATCAAGAGGTGGTTCTTCTCTCCTCTCAATTCTGGCACGAGGTTTGAGTCTCTATGGATAAGCTACCCCGTTGACTCTGTTGAACAGACAGCTTACTTCGACAATGTCGTATCACGCATTAAGCTCATCCAAGACGTACTCACGAACGCTGCCACAAACTCTCCGTCAAACACGAATGCCGTGGATACGAGTGGGTGGAAGACATACACGTCACAATCCTGGGGTCTATCGGTCAAATACCCAGCAGATGTAACTGTTATCGAATCCACTGACAAGACCGTCGTCGAGTTTCGAGGTCCACAGCAAGGATCGAACGGATTCTTGCCTCGCTGGTTCATAACGCATGGGTCCAACCAATTCTATAACCCGCCAGCAGACACGGATGTCCAATCTTGGATAAAAGGCAATACCGTGTACGACGAGCTTGGTGACTCCTATTCAGTCGCGCAGCTGCCCACAATGCATGTGATATCCAAGGCAAGCCCTCAGTCGAGTGGGGCTGATTTCTACTATGTCATAAACGGCACCAAACTCTTCGCAATTCAAGTACGGCATGAGGCGGTTCAAGACAACCAGCCTCTTGACCTTGCGTTTCTAGAACACATCGTGTTTAACGAGTAGGGCGTTGGTTCGGGGTCTCGGTCGCACATTTGACGTAGAAATACTCTTTCACGAAAAAGGTTCGAACATCCTGGACTAGCCCCGAAAAAACCCTCCTGCGGCAATTGACTGGCTCAGCCTATTAAAAGAAAACGGCCCATCAACGGGTCGACGCGAGACGGCTGGAGAGCTAGTCGCGCCGAGCACCATATCAGGGCCGAGATTTTTGCCAAAGACTGGAGAGGGATGCTCTTTAGGACTTAAGCGCGTCGGCTACGAAGTCCCAGAGAATCGCGATGAACTTATCGCGAATGCGGTACACGCTACCTTCGCAGGAGAGTAGGTCCTCCTTGACCAGCTGATCGAGCACTGCGTGTTCTGCACCGGTAACCTCGTGCTCGCAAAGATTCACGTACTGCTCCCAGGAAAACTCGGGCCAGTTGTCGCCGGACTTACGCCCGATGACGATGATGTTGCAGGCGATAGTCTCCTTTTCGGACTTTTGGAGGAGACTTCCTCCAAGGCCACGCGAAATATCAATGTCGTTCGGCTTCACTTGCTCCTTAATCATGAGAGTGCCTTTCGTTGGGGTTGCAAGATTGTTCTACCACTTCTCTGAGATAGCCACTGCACTGCATATGAACATCTCAAAGAAGTGGTGTGTAGGAGAGCATTGAAAAGAGCAGCTAGGAAAGTTACCACAGAACACAGCTTATGTCAAGCTCTTGAACAGATAGCCTCTTCCGGCAATTGACCATCCTTCGTAACCCACATTGGGCATCCCGGGAATCTCGGTAGCGCATTTGACGTAGAAATACTCTTTCACGAAAAAGGTTCGAACTTCCTGGACTAGCCCCGACAATATACCTGCCTCAGGCTAGTATCTGAGTATGCAAAAAAAGACACGCGTCGTTGGATTGACGCGTGGGTCTTAACTTTGACAAGGGGTCTAGGTCGCTTGGCGGCTACAACCATCGTCCTGGCGATGTAATTCATCCCTCGTGTCCGCGAGAGCTCTTTCCAGCCCCATTCTCTGCGAGAATGAAAGCGGCTTCCACTGGCGCTTTGAAGGCTTGCCCCTCTTGGCCTCAGCTTTGGCTTGCTTCATGGCCACCGCAGTTTTCGCTGACGGCCTCGGACGCGGGTCTTGACCGTTCCAGTTTCGCAGGCTTCCGGGTTGAAGTGCGCACTCCTCCTCGATGGCTTCGGGCGTATGCTGTCCCAAGGGGCAGTCTTGCATGTGAACGAAGATTCTTGAGAGTTCCTTTGTCGTCAGATCTCCTCGCTCCCATTTATCGACCAATGCCTCGAACTCTACACACGACTGACATCGTCGGTGCTCCTCAGCTTTTCCCATGTTGAGCCTCCTTTAGCAGTCGTTGAAGTCTTTTTTAGGAACACCAACGACTGCTCAGGAGGCAATTTCTAAAGAACCAATGCTGGAGACTATCACGGATAACCGTATTTGTCAATAGGGTGTGGCCGCCTCAGCAGTTTGAAAATCCTCATAACCCACAGCCGAGAGGCCGGAAACTTTCTATCGCACACTTGACATAAAAATACTCTATGACGAAAGGTTCCGATATCCTGGGCCGGTGCCTTCTATAAAAAAGCCTGACAGGGGAACCTGTCAGGCGTTACGCTATAGAGCGAGTTGTGGAATGAACGACGGACTACCGCGACCCCTCGGGCTGGAAGCCGCACTTCGAGCATGTCATACCGCCCAGGGTATTACCTTCGAATGCGTCATGAGCCACGATACCCTGCTGGAGAGTACCCTGCGGACAGCGCGGACACGGATCACCAGGGTGGTAGACCGTCGTGAGATCGGAATCAGGAACAGATTGTGCTTGTTGGGCACACATGTAAACCTCCTGAACTGGTTAAAAAGCGTGAATGGGCTGTTTTTTTCGGCTAGTTTACCTTTCGATAGACTCAGGGTTTAACAAAAAACTAGCCGCTTCATGGCTAGTCTGGAAACTCTTTTTGGGAAGTAATCTTACAAACCAGCCATCAAGCTGCTAGCGCCGATAATAATAATGCCAAGAATAAGCCCCAGGACGACGAGGGTGTAGATTCTTTCACTCTGATGAGCTATTGGTTTGCTCTGTTCCATAGACCGGTACTTGCAATGATAGCACAAATGCGGGATTTGTCAACCCTGTCAGTCGCGAGCGGCGGGGTCAACCCCGCGCTGTTCTCCGCTGACTTAGAACATTGCGTCCTCGTCAGCGCGCTTGTAGTCTTGTATTTCGTTGGCGTGAAACCACAGCTGTTCCTCGTATTTGGCTTCATCGACGGTCCCTGAGGCGTGAATCATGTTCTTTACTGTGCGTTTCTGCATGTTGGCGAGGATGGGAGAATCAATTGAGTAATCGCCGCGGATGGTACCCGGCTGGGCGAACCGGGGAAGCGTGTGGCCGACCATCATACGGACTGAGTCGACGGCATGCACGCCCTGCAGAAGGATGGCAACGACCGGCCCAGAGCTTAAGAAATCCATATTCCATTTACGGACCATGGTGCCTATTTCAAAGGCGTCCTTGGTCCCAAGCTCCTCTTTGGGATCCTTCCCGTATTCCATATAAGTTTTCATGGTCTTTTCGCCTATTGCCGAAAGGTACGCACGATCATCAGAGTAATGCTTGGCAATCAGGTCTGCTTCGACCCACACCATCTTAAGGCCTACGATTTTAAGGCCTGATTTTTCAAACCGCGAAATAATCTCGCCGATTAATGCGCGACGAACAGTGTCGGGCTTCAAAAGCACTAAGGTGCGTTCCTTGGCGGGGTCTGCTGAAGCTGTTTTTTCTTTTTTCATAGAATTATGTTTTGTGGAGTAAGCTTTTAACTTTATTGACGACTTCGGCCGGAGTGACATCTGATTTTACGACATAATCGTTGGCGCCAAGGTCGCGCCCTTTCTTCACGTCCTCTTCTTGTCCGAGGTTGGTGAGAAGGATGACGGGAATATTTTTTGTGTCGGGAGACGCCTTCAGCTCCTTGAGCACCGCGAACCCGTCGAGCTTCGGGATAATGATGTCGAGAAGGATGAGCACGGGATGCGCTTTCCGCGCCGTTGCGAGTCCCTCTGCTCCGTCGGCGGCGGTAACGATAGAGAAGCCTTCTTTGGAGAATTTTGAGACATACATGTCCGAAAGCATTTTTTCGTCTTCAACAAGAAGTACTTTTGGTTCCTGGGCAATTACTTGACCTGCCATAGGTGTTCAAAAAAATATTTTAGTACGTATAGCGTAACAAAAAAAACTTCCAGCGTCAACTGACACTGAATCTGCAATCAGGCAAGCGGCGCCATCCGAGTATGCCAGTCAGTCGCCTGCTCATACGCATGGGCGACCTTGAATAATGTTTTTTCGTCAAACGGTGCTGTCATGAATTGGAGTCCGACGGGAAGTCCGCGGACAAATCCGCAGGGCACCGATATTCCCGGGGCATCGGCAATGCTCGCGGGGGTGGTGAAAATATCCGAGAGATACATCGTGAGAGGGTCGCTGAACTTTTCACCGAGCGCGAATGCCACCGTAGGCGAGGTCGGTGCAACAAGGCAGTCGACTGTGTCGAACACCTTGGTAAATTCATGTTTTATCCTTGCACGGACTTTTTGCGCCTGAAGATAATACCGGTCAAAGTAGCCCTGGGACAGCGAAAAAGTGCCCAGGATAATCCTCCGTTTAACTTCTTCGCCGAGTTCATCGCCGCGAAGGCGCCTGTACGCCTCCCTAAATGTGGACGAACGGGGAAGTTTGGATCCGTATCGAACCCCGTCGTAGCGGGCCAGATTTGAGGATGCTTCGGAAACCACGGTAATGTAATATACAGCGAGTGAATACGGGGTAAGCGGCATATGCACCTCTTGAATCTTGGCACCCAGTTTCTCAAGCTGTTTGAGCGCCTTGCGGACGGTTTTTTCGACTTCAGGGTCCATCCCTTCGATAAAATATTCCTTGGGCACGCCGATACGCATGCCGGTGATGTCCCCAAGTATTTCCTGAGGGATAAAGAGCTGTTTTTCAACCGTCGTTACATCGAGGGAGTCCCGGCCCGCCATAGCGAGAAACACGGCAGCAGCATCACCCACCGTTTTGGTCACTGGTCCGATTTGGTCGAGTGAGGACGACAGGGCGATCATGCCGTTGCGGGAAACTCGGCCGTATGTCGGTCTCATACCGACGACGCCGCACAGGGACGCGGGCTGCCGTATGGATCCGCCTGTGTCGGTGCCGAGCGCCGCACAGGACATCGCGGTGGCGATAGCCGCTGCTGATCCGCCCGACGATCCGCCGGCTACCCGCGAGGGATCCCACGGATTCTTTGTAGCGCCGTACGCGGAGTTTTCGGTGGAGGCCCCCATGCCGAATTCGTCCAGGTTTGTCTTGCCGATGAAGAGGGCGCCCGCTGAGCGAAGCCTGTCAACCACCGTCGCATCATACGCACCTTTATAGGTATCGAGAATCTTGGAGCCCGCGGTTGTTCTGACGCCCTTCATGAGAATATTATCTTTGACGGCGATGACTGTCCCCAGAAGCGGGCCCGCATTTTCGCCGCTTGAAATTCGACTGTCGAGAGCGCGAGCCTGCTCAAGCGCTTCGTCAGCCATGACTGTCAAAAAAGCGTTCAATGAACCGTTGACGTCATGTACGCGTTTAAGGTATGCAGTCACTAACTCCACCGCAGAATATTGTTTTGCGATAAGCGACGATCTGATATCATCTACGTGGAGATTCTCAAGACGCATCTTTGACTGGCGGTACGCGGATAAGGCGATCTCGGACTTCGGGTGCGGCCTCGATCATTTTTTCCGCATCACCATAAGGCCTCACCTGATCTTTTTCAGTGACATCATGGAATTTCTCCAGGTGAAAATCGACATGGTCGCCGGATGTGTCTATGTCCTGGATCTTTTTGACGTATTCGAGGACAGACGAAAGTTGCGATGAAAATTTTTCTTTTTCACCGGCTGTCAGGCGTATACCGGCAAGCCGTGAAAGATGGTCGATATCCTGTGATGTGAAACTCATACATTTGTAGTATAGCATTTTATAGTCCAAAGACGAACCTAAGGGCGGACTTGACAAGCGGCACCATTCCAGGTATCCTCCCTTTTCGGACTATTGCTCATTGATCGTCTTTTTTCCAAGCCACCTCTCGTTTCCAACGAGAAAATGCGAAGTGTACTTGAAAAGAAGACGCATCTGGGGCCTTCGGCTCGTCCTGGCTTCCCTACAGCCATGGATATGCATGAATGAGTCGGAGGCTCCCCCTTATTTCTGGGACCTATCGGATATTCGTCGAATGCTTGTCCCCCCCGCAAGCGCAACGACGAAGAGGCCGGTGGTCCCTTTTTCTTTTATTTTCCAGCCATCAGGTTAATCAGTTCCCTCTCGTCAATAGTGCGCACGCCGAGTTTCTTTGCCTTGTCGAACTTTAATCCCGGGTTGTCCCCTACAACAACGAAGTCGGTCTCCCGAGAGACAGAGGAAACCCAATCGCCGCCTGCTTCGCGAACCTTGGCCTTTGCCTCTTCCCGGGACATAGTTGTGAGCGTACCTGTCACTACAACCTTTTTTCCGGAAAGCGCCGTTTTTCGAGCCTTTTCAGGGACAAGGATACGGACGCCGCGGCTCAAAAGTTCATCTATCATACCGGTATTCTTTTTTTCCTGGAAAAAGGAAAAAATGCTCTCAGCCACAATGGCGCCGATGTTGGGAATGGCATTGAGCGTGTTGAGATCGGCGCGCCGGATTTTCTGGAGCGAGCCGAAATGCGTGGCTAAGTCATTGGCCGTCTCCTCTCCGACATGCCTGATGCCGAGGGCGTACAGAAATCGGGCAAGGGAGATTTTTTTTGACGCCGTGATTGAGGCCACCAGATTCTGCGCCGACTTCTCGGCAAAGCGTTCCAGGGGTTCGAGGTCCGCTTCAGTGAGAGAAAAAAGGTCGGCGGGATTTTTGATCAGGTCGGCCCGTGCAAGTTGGACGAGGATTTTTTCGCCTAGCCCGTCGATATCGAATCCTGCCTTGGAAACAAAGTGGCGCATGCCTTCCTGCTGCACGGCATAGCAGGATGGATTACTGCAATAGTGCGCGACCTCGCCCTCTCTCCTGACGACAGTGGAGCCGCATACCGGGCAGACGTGCGGCATATGGAATTTTTTTTCCTTGCCGGTCCGAAGCTTAGGGAGGACGCTCACAATGTCAGGGATAATCTCGCCTGCTTTTTGAACTACGACAGTGTCGCCAATCCGCACATCCAGCCGCTCGATCTCATCGAGGTTATGAAGCGTCGCCCGGGAGACTGTCGATCCGGCGACACGAACCGGTTTGAGGTGCGCGACGGGTGTCAGCGCCCCTGTCCGTCCGATCTGCACCTGGATATCTTCGACAACCGTGGTAGCCTGCTCGGCGGGATATTTATAGGCGATGGCCCCGCGCGGCGCCTTGCCGACCACACCAAGTCTGCGGAACGTTGGAATGTCATTGACGGTGATAACAATACCGTCGGTCCAATAGGGAAACTCTTTCCTGACCGTACCGATGTGCTCGTGGTATTTTTCTATGTCTTCAACACCCGCCAAGTGTTCGTTGTGATCTCCTGACTTGAACCCTAACGCAGCCAAGAGGTTATGCGCTTCTTCATGCGTCCTCTGGCCTAGATCGGTAACAACGTCATATGCTAGAAATGAGAGCCTTCGTTTCACGGTGACTGCGGGATCAAGCTGACGGACAGAGCCTGCGGCGGCGTTACGCGGGTTGGCAAAATCTTGTTCTCCCTTTTTTTCTTGGTCGCGATTGAGAGCATCAAAAACTTTTTTCGACATGTACACCTCACCCCGTATCTCGACGCTCCCGGCGAGAGCTTTGGTGACCATTGCCTTGATTGCCGGCTTTGACTCGCGCGTTTCCAGGTGAAGAGGAATCGCCTCTATTGTCTTGAGATTTTGCGTTACGTCCTCGCCGACTTTGCCATCTCCCCTGGTAGCGCCCTGGATGAACATCCCTTTTGTGTAGTGGAGCGTGATAGCGAGCCCGTCCATCTTGATCTCTCCGTAAAAATCTAAACCATGGCCAGACGGAACAAGCTTCGTGATGCGTTCATGCCATTCCGTAACTTCTTCCCGAGAAAACACGTCATTAAGCGAAAGCATGGGCGCACCGTGGCGCACCTTATTGAATTGATCCAAAGGCCTCCCCCCTACCCGCTGGGTAGGAGAGTCAGGCGTGATGAGATCAGGGTACTGCTGTTCAAGTCTGTCCAGCTCGTGCTTCAGGGAATCAAGCGCCGCGTCGGAGATTTCCTGCTTATCGAGGACATGGTAGAGATACCTGTGGCGGTTAATCTCATCGCGAAGTTTGCGTATGCGAACTTCTACGTCGTGTTTCATGGGAGACAGTCGCTTGCCTTGAAATCAATGCAATATTTATCGCTTGGTCCCGTCAACAGAGGAGAACTGCTCAAGGAGTACCAGTCGAAGTATGTTTTCTTCGTCGTACTGTTCCCGTTTCCGCTGAGCAAATAAATGTTCTGATAATCTTTGCAGGTAGCGCCCGAACCATGACAATCGCCTGCTCCAGTGCACGCCTTCCCGTCATCCGTTCCGCCGGCACATAACTGTCCAAGTCTGACAGGATACCTGAAAAGACAATTAAATTTGCACAGCCCGGGAGTCGTTAGAGTTGGAAAAGTAATGCTCTCTTTGCTCTGTGTACTTCCGGGAGTCGGGCCTTCCTCAGCAAGATTCACTAACGAGGAGGTCGTATCATACACTCCTTGCACACGCAGATAATATAGACCGGCAGGCAAATTAAGTGACGATATATTCGGCTTGACGAAGAAACCTGCTCCAGCACTTGTGGTCCATGGCAACTCGAAGATGCTGCACATATTTTGAGGAGCAGGGAGATTTTCATTGCAGCGTGCGACTTGCTGGGCCGGCGTTGCCCCGTTACCGACGCATCCGCCGGTCCACGCCGTACTTCCGCATGCGACAAATCCTGACTCCACGGGGCTGATACATGTGCATTGCTGCAGACCGACGCCATTTTCAAATTCCAATGTTCCGCTCCGGTAGATGGGCGGGTTAGTGGTTACTGCGACATTCTTGATGAGATCCTGTTCCGAGAAAACCACATAATCAAAAATACCGGGAAGAGACGTCTGCCATGGAATTGTCGCGCTGATAGACTGTGCAAACCCCTGCCTGTCTCCGTCTCCTTTTATATTAATTGACGCAGATGACGGAACGAGTGTTCCCCCTCCATCAATATCAGTATACCCAGTAACAGTGACGTGCGTAAGATTTCCGCCCAGGGCTTTGACACGTATTCTATAAAACTTCGTTGGCACAGGATCGGAGTCCGGACCGATTCCATTGATGATATATTGGGAATTTGCATTGATGTAGGGACTATCGATAATTTTCTTTATCGTTTGGTCAGGGAAGGTAATCGAGGATCCAGAACTAGGAGTCCAACCTACTATGGTCACTTCTATACTTGCTAGTGAGGTCGGATCCGGCGTATTCCATCCAAAGATCCACGATTCCACGCATGCTCCACCGGCAAGATTGCACCCGGGAATTGAGGAGCGCACGGAGTAGTCAGCCTGCACTGATTGATTTTCGAGGAGAGAGTCCTGTGAAATAGACCCTGACAGTGCCGTTGTAGCGTTGCCATACTTCGCACCGTTGGACAAAGTGCTGGAAAAGGTTGCGGCATAACCGTTAATTTCAGCGACTATGGCGTTCAAATCGTTGTTGTTGCTATTCTTGGCATCTTGAACACGGTAGAGCCCCCGTTCCACGCCGCTGTCGGAAGCGTAATACGCCTGCAATGAATAGTCGATATCCTTTGAAAGGCCTATTTCACGGTTGATGACGGCGGCAATGCCGAGACCTATCAGCGTCACCACTGAAATGATGATGAGCGCGAGCAGTACGGCAATTCCCTGTGGACGATTGTGCAACATAGGCTAGTAATTTTTATTGATCACGCCGCTCATTATCTGGCGTGTCGATACGATAGTTTCAAGTGAAAGCTTCCCCTGGTCGCGCGGTTGGCCCACGGCGCCTTGCGACCGCATAATAATCCTTACCTTTGGCTGGAGGTTGCCTCCGTCGGAGTAGTATTTGCATGGTGAATTGTCACCTGAACAGCGATACGATTTCCACTGGTATGTCCCACTGACTGCATCGCAACTTAAGTCCGGGAGATGACAGGTATAGACGGCTCCGGGATCAACAAATGGATCTGCGCTTGGGGTGATTATGAAACGCAACCCAGTGATTGACACCTGCGACGGAGTGATGTTGAGCCAGTCTCCTGGACCGCAAGGATCGAGCTTGGTTGTTTTTTTACAGTACTGAAGCGTGTTGGATCTCAGCGAAAAGTAGATATAGCTCCCCGACTGGTCTATCAGAGCGAGCGTAGTGACGGAAGAGGCGGCGGGATCAGGGTAAAGGTCTATGGCGCAGTCAACGCCTGCCGTACATGCATTTCCGTTCAGCAAAATACCGTTCAGATTCGGGTCCATGTAGTAATAGTAGTTGATCGATCCCAGGCGGATCTGCTGGGCAACTGCCTCGATGACGTAGCGCATATCCTCCTGTATCCTCTGCGTCGAAGCGATGCGTTTTTGCACCCCGCTCACGGTGACGAAAAGGTTGACGGCGATCAAAGACACGGTGGTAAAGATGCCCATCGCAACAATCACCTCAATGAGGGTAAACCCCGATTTGCGCCGTTTGTTTTGTGTTGTGAGAAGTTGACTGCTCATGTTTGATTTATCTCCAGGCATACAATCTGTCTTCGAGGAGAACCTTGTGGGCGGTAGCCGAGTAGTCTGGCCAGCGTACCTCCACTCGTACTTGCATTCCGACTTCGGTACTGGTACCGCAATCATTGCCAGAAGTATTAGGCCTGGTTTCTAAAACTGATTCGGTGGGGGGCGATACTGTTTTGTCCCAGCAGATTGGATTGAGATAGATGAGGCGGTAAAAGTTAGTTGGAGAACTTGTTATTAATGCGCCTGTAGCCTGCATGAATTCATTATTCAACGAACGTATCTGGCTGCAAAGGATGCCGCTTCCGCAACTACTAAAACTGGTAGATATCCATGAGGATGGATTAAATAGCAGTGTGATCGGGACCGGAATCGCCGCCGATAAAGATCTTACAATTGGGACCGCAGTATATTCACTTTCAATAGCATTGCCCGATATACCCGTATCCCAGCTTTCGTTGGCAAGCCAGTTGCTGTCGCGGATGTTGCGGACAATTTCAATCCCCTCCCGGGCTAAGTTCAGCGCTGTTAGGCGGTCAGACGCTACACGTCCCGCGCGGACGCTGGTAACTATCACGCTGATGGTCCCGAAGGTGCCGGCGATGATCACGGCAATCGCGATAATCACTTCAATCATGCTCTGACCGGCTTGAGGTCTTTTTACCCAGTCGTGGGGAGACGTCATATGGATGCGCTCGAACAGGATGAGTTTGTTGTTGGGGGACAGGTATCTATGTCTTCGGTAACCTGGCCGGTAATCCCGTTAACGCTTACCTTCCTGCACCTTGACGTATCCCCTCCCAAAGTGAGCCAAATTTTAAGCGACTGTATCGTCACATCTTGCTTGCCGCTTTTTGTTTGTGTATCAAACCTCACGATATGTCCGATTCCAAAAGGCGGCTCAAAAGTGACATAAGCTTCTTTGTGCGACAAGGAGCCGGGGGTGCAGATGAGCGAGTCATTATTATATTCGAAAGCCCAAATCTGAACTGGCGTCTGAAGCGTTACCGATTTAAGTAAAGCGGCGTCAGTATAACTTCCACAGCTATTGTACCATCGGCACTGACCCGTAGTCGGATTATCAGTGGTCTTCACGTAGGTGTCCGGATACAGATTGTAGGCTGTCGGGCTTTGGATTTCTATCCCGTATCCGCCTTTGGGGACTTCCCCGCAAATAGTATTTCCTGAATTATCTAAGGCAAGATCCGGATATGCAGGATTATTCTTAAGCGTGTTGCAGTCTGTCGCGGGGCAGATAACTGAATAAGACCCTTTGCAGATACTCACCTTCTGTCCGCCGACGGCATATGTCTGTGCTGTCCTAATATCTTGTACAAGATCTTGCGATGCCTGGCGCAATTGTTGCGCCTGTTGTCCGCGGTAGATATTGGCCATGACGAGCTGGGAAAAAATCCCCATAAACACAATGACGGCAAGAAGCTCAATGAGCGTAAACCCTTTTGGAGCGGACACATGGCGAGAGGAAGCGCGTTGCGTCATTGGGTTACGGGCAAGTTACCTAATAAAACCAGCCGCGCGAATACCAGTCGATGAGCGACTGGCCGAAAAAAAAGGTGACAAACGTTGTAACGGTGAGGAATGTCCCCAACGGTACGTGGCTTTTCCAGCCTTTCTTCCTGGTAAGGATAAGGACAATGCCCACTATCGAGCCGGCAAAATACGCGAGGAAAAGCGCGACGACCAGGAATTTCCACCCGAGCATTGCCCCCATAAGGGCGCCCAGGCGGATATCTCCCCCGCCGATCCATTTTCCCCGGGAGATAAGGTATTGCAAGAGGAAAAACGCAGCTCCGCCCCCCATTCCTATCAGCATGGCGAGTGGCGGGATATGCAAGACGGTGATACTGAGAATAATTGCGACAACAATTCCGGGAATGCTCACCTGGTCGAGAATGACCGAATAGCGGAAATCCTGAACAAAAATAATGATGAGAAACACGGTAAAGAGCGCATAGGTTGCGAATGCCAACGTCAGCCCAAAATTCAAATAGAGGAACAGGAAACTCATTGCTGCCGCGAACTCTACAAGCGGATATTGCCAGGAGATTGGTTTGCCGCACCAGCGGCATTTGGCGCGAAGGGCGATAAAACTCAACAACGGGAAGAGATCAAGGAAGATGAGCCGATGTTTACAGTGCGGGCAGTACGAACTTCCTTTGATAAATCCTATGCCACGATAGGTGCGATAGATTACCACATTCAAAAAGCTCCCCACAATCAGGCCCAGAATAAAAACAAGCGCCCCGAGCATACTTATTCTCTCAAGGAGCTATCGTGCTGAAAAAACTTCTGTTTCATGCGCATAGTATACCACAAAAACTCCCAAACGTAAATGTCTAACCATCTCTTCTTTCACATGACGCACGTTTGAGGATGTAGCGGCAGACCTGCCCCTTATGTTCATGACCCGAGGTTGGCTAATCTCTATTGAAACCCATCCTGAGAAATTGCATGGGCGCCCGCCTTGAGATTTCCATACGACCTTTCGAGCTGGAAGGTCACCTGGTACCCTTCGTCATCGGGCACTCGACTGACAACATACGAAAAGCTTCCAGGGTCACTGAGCGTTGCGATGTCAGGGATCACGGACGATAGCTTGCACAGATTGACGTGCACACCGACGGTATTGCAGCCGCCGTCAGCTGCTTTGGCAAAACTTGCGTTTTGGGCGAAAAGAAATTCGAATGCCGCTTGGACCCGCGACATATCGGCAAGACGTTTCGCGTCCCGGGTTTTAGCGTGTTCGCTGTTTAAGAGGTAAAAGAAACCTCCAAAAACTGCGCTTGCGATCAACACCCACACAAGGAGCTGGATCAAGGTGAAACCTTTGCTGGCCTGTCTGAGCGATAAAAATTGGTTTCTCATACGATAAGTATACACCGTGCCCTCCTAACGCTCAACTCCGTCAAGCGCCTGCTGGGCGTCGGTGAAAGTGCCGTCAAATTGCAGTGAAAGTTGGAACTGTTTTTTCGCCAGACCCTTTTTGCCTTCACCGAGATATATCTGCCCTGACAGGAGTGCAAGCCGGGCAAGCTGACGTTGAAGATTCGAATTTGCGGAATACGTCACGCCGCGATATTTCTCCAGAGCGGTGCCGACAAGCTCAAGCGCCCGAGCTTCCTTCCCCTGTTTGTGATAGACACTGGCAAGGTCGTAGATAATATCCGGATGCAAAATGGGGTCATAGCTGAGTGCGCGACTGAACGCTCCTATCGCTTCATCAAGCTTGTTCTCGGCTGTATACACCCTCCCTTGCAGTTGAAGAAGCGAATAATCTTCCGGACTGATTCGCATTGCGCCGTTGAGGTCATGCTGTGCGGAGAGAAGTGCTTCGGAGTTATCGATTGACAGCTCACGAGCACCGGCGCGTAAAAGGTAGTCAGGGTTCGGATCATACGCAAACGCCGCTTCGTATTGCTGTGCCGCTAACAAAGAATCGTTGCGGGAATCTGCACTTGTAGCGGCCTGGGAATACGCCCCGCCGATAAAAAGCTGCAGTGCCCTCAGAAAAAGTATGAATGCCAACAATACGACTACCCCTCGTACGACTCGATATCCTCTGCCCGGCGTGAATTCCCGCTCAGCATGCGTCATACCGGCGGCAAGACCGGCGACAAGCCAGAAAATCAGCGCGACGGAAGGAAAATAAAGCGCAAAATCAAACGCTGCGTGCGCCATCCCTGCGAGCGTTCCAAACGCGAGGCTGATACCCAGCCAGTACTCCGGCGTTCCCTTCTTAGTCAACAAGAACTTCACAAATTGCCTGATGACTATCACCAGAAAAACAAGAAAAAGTGCGGCAGCCAAACCCCCGCCCTCGGCAAGCAGCCCGAGGTAGTAGTTATGGGAATACCGGGGCTGCTCTATGAGAGACGTGGCGTACCGGGGATACAGCTTTTGGAATGTCCCGAGGCCGCTTCCCGTGAAAGGGTAATCGGCAAACATGCGGATATTAATCTGGTTGAAGGCCAGACGCTGGGTAAAGCTAGTGCGGACGTTTTCCGATGAAATTGTCGTACCGAGAGAAAACGCCTTTGTAATACTTTTTGTGATGACCAGCCGGGCTCCGATGAGCAGAAGGCACAGGGCAAGAAACGTGCAGAGAATGACCAAAACGCGTTTTCGGGAAATGTGAGGTCGGATGAATGCAAGAGCAATGAGCCCGACTATGAGTCCGCTGACCCAGGCCGTATAGGAAAAAGAAAAAAGAAGTGAGAGGATAATGACGCTTAAAAACACCGCAAATACCTTTCTCGCGCCGCCCTTCCGCGTGGCGAAAGACCAAAGTGCGAGAGGAAGAATGATGATCAGATACCCGCCAAGCACATTGGGGTTGCCGAGAAGCCCGCCGCTGCGCAGTTCGCCTCTGACCAGCGATATTATCACGCTAGAGGCGGCGACCAAGGATCCGATGCTGACAAGGATAAGTACGAGCGGCTGTGTTAACTTCTTATATTTCCCGAGCATCCCTCCCGACGCAAAGACGCACGCATACCCAAGCGAGATCAGCCACTGGTGGAAGCTGATATAGAGATTCTTAGAGAAAAATGAGATAGCGAGAAGAGCAAGGAGAAATAGCGCCAGGATGATGACTGCGGGGTGGCGGATAAAAGGAAAAATATATTCATCCTCCAGAGATCTGATAAGAACAAAAACGAGAAAGAACGTCAAAACGAAAAGAATGGCGATAAGCCAGGGGTTCCAATCGCCAATGATAAGCGTGCTGAAAGCCAAAAGCAGGCAGAGCGTGCCTATCACTATTCCCTCGCGGAACGAAAAACGCTGGTGTGGTATGTCAGTAGCCATTTTGCACCTAGTTATCCAATTTCATTGTAATGCACTCTAAGAAGCTCGCCCAAAGACTAAAGCGCCGAACATGAACTTTGAATTGAAGTGTCCCCCGTTTCATCGGAGACGACAAACTTGCCAGCGTATGTAGGGGACTCGAGCACCGCGCAAAGACGATACTTGGAGTTTACGCCATTATCAGTATCATAGCTATAATACACGGTTGACGAGTTGACAGGGTCTACGAAGCGTCCTGCTAAGTATTCCGTAACAATGGGATTCGTTGCCGCATCAGCATCCCAGATAGACCCTCCAGCAGCCACATAACTCAGATCCGCAGCCCCACCGCCGGCAACAGTAGCAGGATAGGCTCCGTTCGCGTCATGGTAGAGTGTCAATGCGAGACGAAGCTGGGCAAGATCGGACTTTCGCCGCGCATCACGCGCGTTTTCCCTCGCTCCATTGAGTGACACAATCCCAATCACGGAGAGATAGCCGATAATCGCGATGACGACAAGAAGCTCGATAAGCGTAAACCCTCTCTCTTTTCTCATCGAAGTGTAGTGCATAGAACCTAGCAAGTATAGCAAAAAAGGCCCGGGCTGATAAGCATCAATAATACCTCAATCAC
The DNA here is from genome assembly GCA_021815445.1 of bacterium. Taxonomy (GTDB): domain Bacteria; phylum Patescibacteriota; class Patescibacteriia; order UBA10025; family UBA10025; genus JAKAGM01. The sequence continues at coordinate 614,061 of JAKAGM010000001.1, forward strand.
ACCATGCTGAACCTTTAGTCCTGATGAAAATCAGGATCTCAGCATCCCGAGGTACAACAACGAGACTCCAGGGTCAGACCCGAAGTGGTAAGCAAATAAAGCCGGTGAAGCTACGTCACTACCGTATCGCAAAAAGTCCCGTCCACACCGCCAGTTGATTGCCGAAATAGATGGTGATAATGACGGCCAGCGGTATAGACAGCATCACGGAGATGCGGTCTTCCATCTTTTCTTTTTTGAGTGCAACTCGGAGCAGTTTGATAATAACAGTCAAAACAAATACCAGCCCGAGGAATATGAAGAATACCGGCCAACCGGAAATAGCTACCCCGAAACAAAGTAGAACAATCTCCTGCGGTGTAAGCCACTGGCGCCCCTTTTTTGTAATCAAAAAGAATATGCCATAGAGCGCCGCCCCAATAGTCAACGAGACCCCTAATGGTCCCAGTTCGCTCCCTATCAGCTGATAGATCTTATGCGAATATGGGAGTGTAAAATATTTTGCTATATCATTGCTCGTTTGCCACGAGTGATAGATTATAAAACCCCAAAGCATAATGCGGAAAATCGAAAGCACGGTGTAAACCAGTACTCCGTACCACAAGAGCTTTAAAGAAACCTCACGGTTGCGGATTAAAACGACTAAAATATATGCAAAAAATAATCCAACAAATATCGCGACTGCCCATGTGAGAAGAAAGTTAATCATATTTTAGAGTATACCAAAAGATCGACCCTCTTTGGAAGTGTCGATCTTTGGATTTGTCAATCTCTTGAATTACCAACTAGAACGTACAAGTCGTCGCGCTACAAGCAGTCGTATGGCCAGTAGCAGTCTTCCCATTTGCCCCGGTGTTGTCCAGGTAGTAGTACTGAGTTGTGCCACCCTCTAACTGAGTGTATAACACGTACGCAGAAAACTGGTTTGCCTCGTTCGTGTCATAACAGTAATGGTTGGCAGTTGGGTTGGTTGAGCTAGAGGCAGCAGGAGGTTTCAACGCATTGCCAAGATATGTGGGTATAAGCTTAGCAGTGGCGCCTGTAACCGTTCCAGTCATGATATTAGCACCGCTTGCGCTAAAAGCGCCGCCAGCCATGAGTTGCGTGGTTGAAGCGCCGGTATTATCTACACAATCCGACGAAGTCGCCGCAGTTGCAGCTATCTGAGGCGGATACATTGAGTTATTGTCATCATAGTAGAGTGAGAGTGCGGTGCGGAACTGCGCCAAGTCAGACACGCGCTGCGCGTCGCGAGCCTTTTCGCGGGCGCCATTCAGGGCGACAAGACCGATAGTCGACAAAATACCAATGATGGCGATAACCACCAGAAGTTCGATAAGCGTAAATCCTTTCTTTCTCATTTCAATCTCACCCCCTTTCGTAAGTAGAGATATCTCTTTTCTTATTTTCGCCGTGGATGTCCCACAGGCACATACTATATTAACACACTTTCAGGAAAAAGTCAACTTTTATCCACAGGTGGTTAGACAGTCGAAAGGCCGTTATTAATGTTATATATTAAGCGCTTTCGTGCGTCCGACCAAAACAATTCGTCAAATGACGCGATAATTAAATCGCACTCGATAGATTGTAGATTGGCAATAGAATAGCCGATACCAGCAAACCGACGGCAATGCCCATAATGATCATGATAATAGGCTCGATGAGCGTGACAAGGTTGCGCGTGGAATTGTCCAGTTCGCGGGCATAGAACTCGGCAACCTTCTTAAGGATGAGATCAAGCCGACCAGACTGTTCCCCCACACTCATCATCTGGGGAAGCATGAGGGGGACGTCTTTGCTTCTCAGGAATACGGTCGTAATAGAGTTGCCGCTCTGAACTTCGGTGATAGTCTCATTGATAAGATCGTGATACACCGAATTCCCGACAACATCGCCGACGATATCGAGCGCCTGCCCTAAAGGGATGCCCGATTCGAGAAGCGTTGAGAGCGAGCGCGAGAACCGTACGATGTAGGTGCCATTGGCTATCTTGCCGAAAATAGGCACGCGGATGATGAATCGGTCTATCGCCCTACGGCCTACTGCGCTTCGTGAAAACATTCTATAACCGGCAAAGAGTCCGATGACAAGCAAAACCAATACCCACCAGTATTTTTGCATTGCGCCGCTGACGAAGATAAGAACTTTAGTGCTCAAAGGCAGCGTCCCTCCGCCGGCTGTCAGCACACCGAGCAGCTGAGGTACGACAAAAATCATCATGAGCGCGCCTACGACTATCAAAGCTGAAAGAATGAAAATTGGATAAATCATCGCGCCTTTGACCTTTCCTTTCAAGTCATAATCTTTTTCCGCTTCGTCGGCAAGGTAGAGCAGGATTTCATCGAGCTTGCCTGTCGTCTCGGCGGAACGCACCATTTGTATGAAAAAATTTGTGAACACTTTGGGGTATCTCGCCATGGTGGTGGACAGCTTTGCACCGCCGTCTACCTCATCAGCAAGATCGGAAATGATCACCTTGAAATTGACATTCTCAGTCTGCCGTACAATTGTCTTGAGCGCCTTGACCAGCGGAACACCCGCGGAAATCATGACCGAGAGCTGCCGTGAAAAGACAACCGTTTCTTTTGATTTGATTTTATTGAGGAAACTGAGCGATATCTGGAGGGCTCCCGACTTCTTCCGTTCATTCAGTGAAATGACGAAAAGGTTCTTGTCCCGCAGATTGTTGTAGGCAACGTTCTCCGAAGGCGCGACCACGGCTCCGTTTATCGTAGCGCCTTCCTGGCTTTTTGCTTTGTAGTCAAAAATTGCCATAGGTTACAGTGACTGTGAGCGAAGCGCCACCCCCTGGCGGTCCTGTGCGTACTTGAGGGCTTCATCAAGCAATACTTCTCCGGTCTTCACATATTGCGCGAGAGAATGATCCAGCGACATCATCCCCTCATCACGGGATGTCTGAATGATGTTGTTTAACACTGAGAAATTTCCTTCCCTGATGACGCTCCGCGCCGCGGCAGTTGCCACAAGAATTTCCGCGACCAGCACCCTGCCGCCTCCCACGCGCGGCACGAGCCGCTGCGAAATGACGCCTTGTAATATCTCAGAAAGCTGCACCCGCGCTTCCTGCTGTTCGACATCGGGAAATGCGCTTAAAATATGTTCTATCGTCTTGACAGCGGTATCGGTATTCATCGCCCCCATGACCAGCCGGCCGGATGACGCGAGCACGAGCGCTGTCTTAATCGCTTCGGAATCCTCGAGGCTCGATGCCATCACGACATTGACATCTTCCTGCGTCGCCGACGAAAGCGCGCGGTCAAATGACGGTGTGTCGCGCCCGACTTCGCGCTGCTCGATGATGCTTTTTGCATTGACAAACAGATACTCTATTGGCTGTTCGATGGTGAGGATGTACTCCTGTCGTTTCCTGTTAATCTCTTCAACCATAGCCGACAAGGTCGTCGAACGTCCGGAACCGAACGGGCCGCTCACAATTAGAAGACCGCGCGATAGGTCGGTAAAGCCCTCGACAACTGGTGGAAAATTAAAGTCCTTGAGAAGCGGAATGCTCACTCCGATATAACGGAGCGAAGCTGATACATATCCACGCTGGTAAAAGATATTCACCCTGAAACGCACATTTTTGTAAGGATATGCGGCGACTATTTCCCGCTCTCGGTCGAAATATTTCCTCTGCTCCTCATTGAGCAGGATATCAAGAGTCCCCTTGAGAAACTCAGGCGTAAGGACGGGCAAGTCATTGAGCGGGACGAGCTTTGCGTCAACGCGAAGAATAGGGGAACTGCCGACCACAAGATGAAGATCGGAGGCCTTGTATTCGGCCGCCGCCTCAAGCATGCGATGCAGTGCTAATTCTTCGCTGGTTTTCATAGGCGGGAGGAGCCAGGCACTACGATTTCTTGACCAGCTTCTTTATCTTGTCCACAACTTCAGATGGCATAAAATGCGCTTTGATTAGGTAGTCGTCTGCGCCAAGTGAAAGGCCCCGGGTGACGTCTTCGCGCTGGCCGAGATTTGTCAGGAGAATCACTTTAGCGTCTTTTGCCTTCGGATCCTTCCTAATCTCTTTCAAAACGTCAAACCCGCTCATCTTTGGCAGGACGATGTCGAGTAAAACGATTTGCGGATGTTCTTTCTTATACACGGTTAGCCCCTGCTCCCCGTCAGATGCCAGCGCCACGGCAAAACCCTCCAGTGTGAGCTTGGTCACATACATGCCTGCGAGGAACGTATCATCCTCGACAAGAAGAACTTTAATGCTATTTTTTTGCGCCGCTGCGCCCGCTTTTTTCTTTGGCATAAAATTTAACAATGATTATACTAAAAATTATTCTTTGGTGACACGGATAATTTCTTCAAGCGTCGTAACGCCGAGCAATGCTTTAAAAATCCCGTCCTGCTCCATGCTGAACATCCCTTGCGCCTGGGCTTCGGTGCGGATGGCGTCGATATTTGATCCGGAAGTGATTATTTTTTTGAATTTATCGGTTATCTCGAGAACTTCGGTAATGACAGTCCGGCCCTTGTAACCGAGGTTTTCGCACCGCGTGCATCCTTTACCGCGAAAAAATTTGAGCGGGCGTTTCAGTGAAACTCCTTCGGGCAGTTTGTCTTTCGGCAATTCGGAAACTTTTTTGAATGCATACTCCTCCATGGGGGAAGGAACCGCCAGCTCTTCCTTGCAATGCACGCATATTTTTCTGACAAGCCGCTGTGCGGCGACGAGCGAAAGCGACGAGGCTATCAAAAACGGCTCTATCTTCATATCGATCAGGCGGGGGATGGCTCCGAAAGAGTCATTCGTATGCAAAGTGGAGAACACCAAGTGTCCGGTGAGCGCGGCGTGGACGGCAAGCTCTGCCGTTTCATTGTCGCGAATTTCACCGACCATGACGATATCGGGATCTTGGCGGAGGATCGCGCGAAGTCCGGAAGCGAATGTCAGGCCGACTTCGGGTTTCACCTGGGATTGGTTAACTCCGTCGATATAGTACTCTACGGGATCCTCAAGCGTAACGATATTCACCCCTTCTTCGTTCACGATAGTGAGGAGCGCCGAGAGCGTAGTGGATTTTCCTGAGCCGGTAGGCCCGGTCATCAGTATCATACCGACGCTTTTATCGACGCTTTGCTGCATCATCTTGAGATTTTGGCCGGTAAACCCGAGCTGTTCGAGATCGAGCATAACCGCGCTCCTGTCCAAGATGCGCATCACTACCTTTTCGTTGTTGATCAGGGGCAGTGTGGAGACGCGATAATCGATGTTCCTGCCTTCGAACTCAGTACGGAACCTTCCGTCCTGCGGAATGCGGGTTTCGTCAAGCTTGAGGTTGGACAATACTTTAATGCGGGCGACTATTGAAGCATGGACATACTTCGGCAAGACAATGGAAGTATGGAGGACTCCGTCGATACGGTATCGGACGCGTGTTTCATTCTCGACGGGCTCTATGTGGATATCCGAAGCATTGCCCTCCACCGCGTGGCGGAGGATGACGGAGACCATCTTAGATACCGGGGCTGTTTTTACTACCTCCTCAAACCCTTTTCCGCTATCCTCTTTCTCCATCTCCTTCGCTTCCTCTTCCTCTTTGTCGGTCGATTCCAGCGCCTCTTCCACTTCGGCAGACAGCGTCGCATATTGCCGGAAGAGCTGTCTGAACCCATTGAGTGATACAATATAGGTATGAATGCGGAGATTGCTTTTGCGGGCCAGAAATTCGAGGGCTTCGAGAGCTTTGAAATTCGTCGGGTCAACCATGGCGATATCCACTTCATTCCCCTTCTGATTAAAGACGATCATCTCGTAATTTTCAGAGAGGTCCCGGGGAATAACCTGCACTACGTGGCGCGAAATGGACTTGCCGAATAAGTCAACGTACGGGATACCGAGCAGTTCGCTTTTGGCGCGGGTAATATCCTCATCGGTGATAGTATTTTGGTGCTGCATCAAATCGAGAACATTCTTCTTTTCCTGCTTCGCGCGGGCGACAAACTGTTCAACCTCCTGGTCGGGAAGTTGTTTTTGTCGAATGATAATCTCCAAAAGTTGTTGCTCTTGTTCCTGTACTTTCTTCATATGATGGCCTTAAAACTGGACAGGAATGAATGGGTTCACATTACCTGAACTCTGGTAGAGGAGGCCCAGTGACTCATTCCCTGATCCGTCCGTCGCAGTTACCGTATAATAATACGTGACACCGGGAGTAACCGTCGTATCGGTATAGCTTGTATCTTTGATCGGCTGACTGTTTAGCAGAGTGCCGAGAACGCCCGCGGTTGTCGATCGGTATATTTTCACGGAAACAAAATCGTCGTTCGTGGGATTGACCCATGATAACTCCACTGTCGAGCCGTCACCGCCATTGACCACTTTGACATTTGACGGCGGATTGGGCGGCATAGCGTCTGTCGCCACCCCGCGAACCCGAGTGACATTTTGTGATTCCACTCCCCCTGCTTGTTGCTGGGCACCGCCCCCCTTGGCAACAGTTTTTACCAAGTAATAGTACGACACGCCGTTGAGCACTGTCGCATCCTCAAACGACTTCACTTTGGCCGAAACCTCTCCAAGAAGCTCAGGGGTCTCGATTTCACTGGTCGCCCGATACACGCGTATGCTTTGGGCTCCGCTGTCTTCGGGCATGTCCCAGAGCACGTTGAGCACATTGCCTATTGCCGCGTCCTGGACCGTGATGTTGATCGGCGGAAGCGGAAAAGCAACGTTGCGCGCGGTGACCCCTTCCTGCGGGGTAAAGGACGTTGCGCCCTGCGAGGTCATTCTCACGAAACGATCATCCTGAAAAATATCCGTGTTAACCGTGGGAATCCGCACAGCCCTGCTTGCAGACTGTTGTTCGACAGTGCCTATTGTGGCAGTCGTCGATGTTGACTGGGACATATTGTTGAAGACAAACCAAAGGGTAACCCCAAGCACGAGCGCACCGAGTGCTACAAAAAGTATATTTCTTTTCTTTGAGTCAATGTGTCGCTGTATGAGCATAGGTATTGGCGAGGATTACTTCGAGGCAGATCCCACCGTCGTGTAGTACGTGGTGAGTATGAGGCTGTAGTTCTGTGTCGTCGGCCTGTATGAAATAGAAGAAATGTCGAGGATCCGCAGATTTTGCTCAATGGCCGCCAGGAATGCCTTGAGTTGCGGATATGTTTCGATGCCATTGACGGTGATTGAGATATCGAGCCGGCGGATAGTACCGGAATCCTTTTGGCCTGCTGCGGGAATAAATGTTGATTCATTGATGTCAAACCCGGAAACGGCAAGCCCGAGTTTTTCGATGAGCGCAGGCACGTCAACCATAAGCTGCGGAACATCTTTTTCGTTCGGCAGGGCCCTCTGTAGCAGCGATAACTGCTCCGTACTGATGTGATCGTAGGCATTCTTCGCGACCGTAAGTCCCTGCAACTCACCCTGCAAACTCTTGAGCGTCTGCTCGCGAACCGTCTTGCCCTGGAGACCGACATCGCGCAGAGTTGTTATTTTTGGCAGGATAACTGTGACAAGACCCAAACCGAGGATACCTATGACAAAAACGATAATAAAAACAGCTGAATGCGCGACGAGCACTTTTTGAATCTTTTTTATTATGTCTTTGAGAGAGTTCATCTGTCGTGGTTATTTTTGGATGAAGAGCGACTTGGCTACATGGATGGCAATTGTGAAGTTGTATCCCGATATCTTCCCCGTCGTGGGATCGGCCATCGGCGACAATGAACTGATGGTCGCGTCTGTCGCAAAATCCGTCGCGTGCTTGAGGAGAACATATTGTCGGGCAACAGTGACGTTGTCCTTGCCAACGGCATTCAGAGAAACGGTTCCTGCCGTATCGACAGCTATCGACGTATAATATACGTCGGGTAGCGTGTTCTGTTCCAGGAGGGTAAAGAACGCTCCCCAGTGAACATGAGAATTGATGAGCGTGGTGACATCGTCGATATGCCTGCGAAGCGTTTCTGATTGGGTTCGGAATGTGTCGAATGTCTTTATCTGGCCATTGACTGTGGCAATCTGCTTGTCTATTGAAGCAGTCTGCCCCACAATCATTCGCTGATAAATAAAAAGTCCCAAATAAGCAAAAATGACGACCATGAGCGATGCGGCAACAGCCAGCCCGATCTGCATCAGTCTCCGCCGAGGCTGAGTGACATCCAAAATCTCCAACGGCACCAGATTGACATTCCTCAGCTTGCCTTTTTCCAGGACAGGCGCGTCAGTATATCCGCGAGGAGCCTCCTGCATTTCCTTTTTTCTCGGGGGCTGGCCTTCGGCAGAAACAGGCGACTGAGGGGGTTTCTGCGGAGGAACCGGCGGTACAAAGGGAGTTTGGGCAACTGCCGCAGCCGGCGGGGGTACGACAGCCCTGGGAGGGACAGGAGGAAACGGTACAGCTGGTGGTCGGGAAAGAGGCGGGATCGGTTGTTTTGCGATTTGGGCAGGAACCGACGGACGCATGCGCGGAGCAAACATTTTTTTAAACCAAGCGGTGAAACGGCTCCAAAGAGACGGGCCCTTCGGTTGGAGGGGACGCTGTTTTTTCGGAGCTTTTTGCACAACCACTTCTTTTTTTGGCGATTGCGCTTCCACAGGACGGTACGCGGGGGCGGGAGGAATTCTGGCAGGCGGAGTCTGAGGGACCCAGACTGTTTTTTTCTGAGGAGTAGGCGGAACAGACGCCTGTTGGGGTCGAATAGGCGGAGGAGGCGGGACGGGATGGAACTCCGGTTGTACCGTCGATCCCGCGGGCTCAGTGTGTGTTCGCTGAAACGGCGCTTCTGCAGAGACCGGCGTCTCGGAAACCACGGTGGCTTCCTTTTCCTTCTTCATTGAAAATTTTATTTGAGGTCGCGACGGGGCCGGTGCGGCGGCAGATTGTTTCTGTCTTTGCGGAGGAGTGTACTTTGGAAATGAGGCATTTTGCGCAACGGGCTTCGGACGCCTAAAAACACCTTTGAAAAATTGAATAACGCCGCCTGTCTTTTTTTTTGGCGCTTCAAGCGTATCCGGCTTGGTCATTTCTATTACCACCGGATTCATTTTGTCTTTTTTATCGCCTCTCTCCTTAGAGGGCAAGAGGTTAATTTCAGACGGCATACAAAAATATTAGCCGATCTCGCGCATGGCTAAACCTATGGCGACAGACAGCCGCGGACCCAGCTCCTGGAGCACCGAGCGCAGGTCTACAGGATAACTGATGTGGCCCCATGGATCGCCGACAAACACTTTTACCTGAAAAATGGAATTGAGGTACTGGGGAAGGTTGACGAGAAACGCCGAACCGCCCGCAAGGATGATTTTTTCGAGCGGAGCGTCAGTCTGGTTCCTGAAGATATTGAGCACATACCGGATTTCATTAATGATAGAGCTCGTGACGAACTCGATGGTTTTGGGGATCTTTTCGTTCCCCTGCCCGCCCATGGTGAGCCCGAAATCGCGCTTGAACTGCTCCGCGCGATCGGCGTCGACGTTGAGCGTCCTCATGATAGTCTCAGTAATGCTATTTCCCCCCACATCGATGCTCCTGGTCAGGATAGGAATGCTTTCTTTGAATATCATGATACTGGTGACTTTTGAACCGATATCGACAATCATTACGGGAGAAGGATCGTTGCCTATCAGCGCGCGCTCGAGCGCGAAAGCTTCGGTTTCAAGGCCGACGAGCTGTAGCTCAGCCTGCTTGAAAATGTTTACATACCTTTCTACGAGGACTTTCGGAGCGGCAGTGAGCAGGACCCTGATGTCCTTCCTGCCTGCTGTCCCCGCGACTTCTTTGTCCTTGTCATCGGCGGCGGGTTTTTTCTTGACCGGCTCCTGCACGACTTCCCAGTCTAGGATCATTTCCTCGAGCGGCATGGGAACGAATTTTTTCGCTTCCCAGCGGACTGCGGACATTAAATCTTTTTTTGACATCTCAGGCAGAGAGATGATGGAGCTGAAAACGGAAAAACTCGGCAATGCCGAGACTACCCTTGTCGTGCTGACCCTCGCTTTTTTCATGACCTCCTGCAAGAGTTTCACCGCATCGCCCTGCGCCTGTGCGGCATCGCTTTTGATGATGTCCGCCGCCGACTCGATAAAACCATAGGTGACCAATTGGGGTCGCCCGGCTTCATTGCGTAATTCTACGGCTTTTACCGATGATCCGCTGAGATCAATACCTACCGCATTTTGTATTTTTTTGCCAAATAAAGCCATACTTTGTTTCTATTATAACAGATTTTTCGAGTTAATGCAAGCCCGATTTCCAATTTTGTTGGACCGAAGCCGCACCTGCCGAACTTACGGCCTTACCTGCTGAAACTTCGGCAAAGACTGTGAAAGATCCTGGACGCCATTAGGCGGATTTGCGAGCAGACGTCCGTCATTGGTGAATAACTCGGAGGGGTCAGTGACACTTTGCGTGCCCGCCGGACCGAACCATGTACGGTTCAGATTAAACTTTCTGGCGAGAACTACTCCTTGCACCTTGAGCTGGTTTTTGCCGCATGCGCTTGAGTCAGCCGGGAGATAACATGTATTAAAGATGCCCTTGGTTGACGTAGTATCATTGATCCCCGTGATAAAGGATCCGGCGAGGTTGGTCACTGTTGAATATACATTGACATCATCCGTGGTTGTGATCCAGAGCGCGGATGCCAATTGTTTAATAGTTGCCGGAGCCGTGGAATCATAGCTGATGCCGGCATTCACACCTGATTCGCGGAAGCTGACGCCTTTTGAAACGACAATGCCGGCTCCGCTTGTCGCACCGTTTTTGATTGTATGCGAATAGCTGACACTAAGTATTGCATTAGGATAGTAATAGGCCTTACCGTCGAGGCTGATATCGTTAGACAATAAGAGGGGGTGAAGGCCGCTAAAATGATCGACACGACTGCCATCATTAGTATGCCTGATGACGACCTCGGCGCCATAAGCATTTAACCCATTGCCATCATTACTGCACCAGTTTTTAGAAGGATCATACGTTCCGGGTGGCTGAACATACGTGTAACAGGTTGGATCGTTAATACCATGGCCCTGGCCATCCATATTATCACAGCTCAAAGGTGATACTACGGGAGTAAGATTGCCGTTGACATCAGCAACCTTACATCCGCTTACTACCCTTGTTATTTTATCCAGATCAAGTTTGCCGAGCGCATTTTGGTACTGACTGGTAATGCCCGGATAACCATATGTCCCTACGTTCGGCTGAAGGTAGGTGAGACTGCCACCCGCCGGCGGATTGTCTACTCCTCCCTGGCTCGAGGCGCCCGGCCCGTAACCCCCGGCAGAGGAAATAAAGGGCGCGATCGTGCCGCCGGCCTGTATTAAATACGTCGCGGTGTACTGCTGGTTCGTGGCTGTGGGCGGCGCGGGAATGGTGATATTCCCCTGTCCATAGATGTCGCCGGCTTTTGTCTGGACATACGGGAACCCCAGGAAACGGAACGGCAGGAATTGTATCCAGCCGAACTGCTGGGAATAAGCAAAATCAAAGAGCTCGTATGCGCCCTTATCCCCGAGATATTGCATGCCGGTGGAATACGATCCTGACTGGGTGGCGAGCCGCACGCTTGGCGCCGGAACAGTTGTCAGTAGGTGACTTTTAGTTGCTGCTGTGCTTAAAGTGAATGAGGTTGCATCCTTAGTCGAGTATGCAATCGTCTCCTGGTTTGCGCCCGGCTCTATGAGCAAACTGCTTGCTACCGGAAATCCCACGGTAGAAACAACATGAGCGATCAAGTCACCGATATTCAAGTTTTGGACATTTAATAGTGTCGACTTGTTATTAGTCCATGTCCCGCCCAAACGGACCCAGCCCCATTCGCACGCATTGACGCCTGCTACGGCCGGATAACAGTCTTTATCCACCTGTCCGTCAACGAAACTTCCGTCCAGCTTCTCTCCCTCTTCCTTTGTACTCATCACGCGTGCCCATCCGACAAGACTATTCGTATCCGGATTGAACTTAGCAATAGTCCCTGCTGCAGGGAAAGGATAGCTCGGATCCGGAGAGTTCGGGTTGCATCGCGGGTCTTGGTCTTCTTTAAAGCGCTTCTCGATCCGCCAACCATCGCCCTGATGATTTCCAACTATATAAATAAATGCTCCATCGACAGTAATGCCATTGGGATATTTACTGTTGTTATCAGAGTTAACAAATCCGCCCGGAGCAGGAGGATTCCCGAACGTCGAATCAGGGGCTCCGTCGGTAAGACGATATTTTTCGACGCGGAAGTGTGTGCCAGGGTTATTAATATTTCCTGTCACGTACATATATACTCCGTCCGTCGCAATGCTCGACGCCTCATATTGATCACCCGCGCTCGTCACTACCCCGCCCGTACCAAATTCAGTGCCGCTGCAATTCGCCGCGGTACAGAGAGCGCCGGTAGTTAGGGATCGCTTCTCAATGCGCCAGTCGTAAGTACTACTCCCAATAACTTTCCCGACAACGTACAATGCGTTGAGGTTTGTATCTATAGCGAGGGAATTAGCTTCTCTGCCGGCCACCGGCTCGACAATACCGTTGCCATCGAAATTCGTTACGAGAGCGCCGGTATCAAGCCGCCGCTTCTCGATGCGCCATCCGCTTCCGATGACATACATATATGTGCCGTCAATAGCAATCCCGTATGGTGTTTGGCTGATCGCTTCTGTGATGACACCGTCGCCGTCGAATGCCGTTACGAGAGTACCGTCATCAAGCCGCCGTTTCTCAATGTTCCAACCATCATCCCCCACCACATACATGTATGTTGAATCAATTGCAATAGAGAATGCCGTGTTTGTAGATGGCGTAGAACTAACTAGGATTCCGTCGCCGTCGAATGCGGTATCAAGACTGCCGTCGGAAAGGCGCCGTTTCTCAATGAGCCAATGGTGATCACCAGTGTCCGAATAACCATCTCCGACGATGTACATAAACTCATGGTCAATGGCAACATCTTTGATATAGTCACTATTGTCTCCTCCTTTTATGACTCCATTATTATCCTTACCGAAGGAGTTCACGAGGGTACCATCAGCGAGGCGACGTTTTTCTATTCTCCATTTCGCGTGCGTCTCATCTTCTCCGACTACGTAAATATAATTTTCATCAATAACAGTAGCGGCCTCAACAGAATAGGTGGTTGTCGGCGGCTCGTCTATGATTCCACCCTGACCGAAACTCGGATCAAGCGCTCCGCCTTCAGGCGCGGGATCGGTGCAATCGGTAGCAGGCGTATAATTAAAGGTGATCCACCCCACATTTGGCGACCACATCTCTCCCGAGACTTTATTGGTAGCCGTATTGATTAAGACGCCATAGCGCGGATCACCGAATTTGCCCATATTTAAATAGTCGAGGCTGACCCACCCTATGGCAGGCGACCACCCCCAGCCGTTGACGCGGATGGGGCTCCCGTCCTCGGGATACGAAAGGGTGAACGGGCTCGCATTCCCGTTACTCCAGATAAAGGCCGGGTGGCCGGCAGTCGTCAAGTAGCTGGCTGGCTGGTCGGCAGGCGCTGTCGGAGTCCGGTCAGCACCGTTCGTAGAATCGACCACCCCTATGCCCGCCGTCGGATACACCGGCACATCCTTCCAATTCGCCGGCAACGGGTCAGAGGCATCGAAGCTCATCCTACGATAGATAATCTTGTCATCTCCGACACATATGCCGCTACTACCTTTACAGTCATGGTTATAACCGCCACAATTACCTCCGCCCGTACAGATACTGCCCGCGTCTCCGCGCGCTTGGGCCACGACCCAGAAGTCATCGTCCGCGCTTGAAGTCATCGGGGTAATGAGGTATTGGTCCGGAAATTCGGCGAGCGTGCTTAAGTCTTGCCTGGCTGCCCAATTGAATGTGTTAATGTCAGTCTGCCTCCATTCTTTCATGTAGAGGCGGCGTGAAATTTGATTGTGGTAGGCCAGATCATAGTCATAGCGCGAATACGCTACCCGGATGGCCTTTTTGCTTTGGGTAAGGTTATTTACTGTGACGGAAAGGTTCGGGCCCGGGTACTGCTCGTTATCGAGCATTGTCTTGTTGCACATGTGAGAAACATCAACGATGGTACCGATAGCTCCGGCATCACGGCCGCAATTCCAGCCGGCAGCGCCCGTGGAATCATTAAAGCCAGTGTATGTATTTTCAATATACTGCAAAGGGACACTGCTTGCCCCGGGGAAAGGCACTTGCTCCGACCCGCCCGGATCGCTGCCATACCCCGGGGGAGGATTGCCGCCCCCCTCTATGAATAAACGTGAACCGCCTAAATCATATGCGCTTGCTGACAATCCACAACCGCCCCATCCCGCGATTGTTCGATTGACTACTACGGCGAAATTGCCGCTCAGAGGATTCTTGACGAGCGCCGCATAGACAAACGCATTTGGCTCAAAATTATTTGGCGTACTCCAATTGTATTTTATGCAGTTTTTCATCGCGCCCACATCCTTTGCCGAATTAGCGTCAATAACCCACGTACCATTCACGCCGCGCGTCATGGTTTTTGTCCGTAGGTAGGTATACCCGGCTTCGCTATCTCCGCCGCCGCGTTCCGGCGTCTGTATATCATAGAGTATCATTGCCCGATTTCCTTCCACCCATATCTGGGGTTTCGGCTCTGCCGCAGATTGAGGGGGCTTATAAGCGCAATAATCACCCGATACTCTTATGCTCCAGCTGAAATATTTATCCCACCAGTTTGCAGAGTCGGTGATCGTCATCTCCGGCTGGAGCTTCCACAACCCCGCGTTATTATCGTAGGTCAGCTCGCGGAAATAGACGTTTCCTGAATCGCCTCCATTACACCCATCGGGGACACCGCAACAGCCGCTCCCAGAGTTGTCCCTGAAATAAATGATATACAGATTGCAGTCTGACGCCGTGGAACAGTTGGGATTGCCGGTCATGTTTTTGGCAAGAAAAAAATTCATGCCGGATGTCAGCACTTCCGAAGAGTTTGAAAGCGCTTCAGTCCATGTGAGGCCGTCCGTGCTCTTTCGGAAGCGGAGCGTGCCATACTGCTGGCCTTCACTGTAGTTTTCCATATGCACGCTGACGATGGCATTATTCAGCATGATCATGTGCCTGTCTTTTGGGAGGCCGGTTGCCTCAGTATCGGTTGGATTTGCCACTTTTGAAAAAGCTGCTTGTGTACCCCTGGGCACTATTATTACCAAAACAATAGCAAGCGCCGCGCCAGTGAGAAAGAGAAAAAGTTTTTTGTTCTGAGAAAAATTCATTCTTTTTAGGAAACTTTATCTGGTTGGACGCGCGAAAGCGCATTATCCTAGGATCGACATAACAGCCTTTCGGCTGTCCAACCTAACCCCGTTTTTGGGTAAAATCGATGTTCACGGGTGCTACAACGCCCTTTCAGGCGTCCGACCATACTACTCACTCTTACGGACACACAGCCGCCCCGGGCATATACGTACCCATAAGGCGAAAATCCGCTTTTACTCCGGTAGTATTCTTTATGGCGATAGAGCCCGCCGTTCCCGGGAGATATCCGGGACTTGAGGTTCTCATGACACTGGTGCCGACAGTAACGTAGACGATGCCCGCATTGTCTTCAAAAATTCCGCTCGAATCTGTCCCGCTGAGTGAGCCCACAGCGGTCCATGCTAACCCATCGGGAGACTCATACACCTGACCGATGTTTCCCGTTGCGGCATAAAAATGGCCGCCGCTTGTTTGATATAATTTCTTCACCTCGTCTACCGTCGGCCCCGTGCTCGTCCATGTAACTCCCATATTTGTCGAGTACCACACATGCCCGCTCAAGCCCCCCCCGTTCAGAGACCCCCCCGCAAAGAGATAGCCATTCTGGCTCTGTATAAGTGTGGGGACCTGATTTTGACCAGTCAGAGTTCCTGGCACGGGAGACCATACCTGGCCGTGATCTTGAGATACGTAGATTTTACCCGCATTAGCCGTCCCCGCATAAAGGTTTCCATCGCTTGTCTGTAAAAGCGACTCCACAGCTGAGTTGACGCCCCCGGTCACTGTTAACGGGCTCCAATCGATCCCGGTTTGGGTGGTTTGCCGTCGATAGACATTGTTGCTGCCGCTGGAAAATCCCGCAAAAATAGTTCCGGCGGGACAGGTACCGCCATCCTGGCAATCAGAGTTGTTTTTACAGACCCTATTGGGATTATTGCTGCAAAAGCTTGTCTCCTCCAGGAGAGCCATAAAAGCGCCTGCGACGTGGGGTCCTATATTCGCCCATGACCAGACCGTCCCATTATACGTATATTTGTAGATATCCCCGGTGTTGCCGGTAGCCGCGTAGACCGAACCGTCCCGTGATTCGATCATATCCCAGACGCCTGTCGCCCCGTCATTGGGGAGACCCGTATCAACCCACGTGATTCCCCGATTAGTGGATTTATAGATACGGGCTTGTCCCGTACCGCCTGCTCCTTGGACTCCCACATAGATGGTGCCGTCTCTCGCGGCAAGCAGCGACATGGCCGTGTCGGATCCGGGAAGAGCTCCCGCGGCCAACCACTGGGTATCCGTCGTACACTGCCTATATGCCAGCTGTGTGTCGAATGGCGGGGTGAATCTTTTCCAATCCGCCTGCAGGTCGGCGCTGTCGTTATACATGGCTGTCAGGCGGAGAATAGAGTCTCCCGGCGGATTGCATGTACCGGGACTTTTGCAGTCAGACCCGCTATTGCATGCTCTGCTAGGATCATTACTGCAAACACCCATGTGATAACCGGTTTGCGCGGGCGTAAAGGTGGCAACACCGTCAGGAGGCACACTGGAGGTCTCGACGGTGAAAAACTTGATTCCGGGAGCAGTGGTCGGTGTACTGGCAGCGAAGTTCTGCAGGGAAGCCGCATTGATCTGCATAAGATTCACTCCATCAACTATCACACTGCCTCCCACAGACACTGCGCCGCCAAGCGCGGTGACAGTCGAGTTAAATGTGGCATTGCCGCCGACAATCAACTGGCCGTTAGGGTTGATAACGTTGACAGCCCCGTAGAAGTATCCGGCGTATGACGTTGAATCGTTAGTGTATCCCTCCCCTTTCACCCCTGTAGCGCCGGCCACGGATGCCTGTCCAAAGACGCCCCGGCCGTTGGATCCGCTTGCGTCGCCCCGGACCCCTTTTGCCAAGGGCAGGCTCCCGATCGCTACACCCGTCACAGCGGAATTGCCGGAGGAATGTGTCTGGGCATGTACGCCGTACACTGTCCCCATAGCGGTCAACATTCCCTTGGCGGGGGCTGATTTGTCTCCCACGACGAACGTTCTGAGCACGCGCTCGAGCCCGGTTACATCAAGTTTCGCCGTCGGTGCGGCTGTGCTGCCGATACGTAGATCGCCCGTTCGAGCCTGTGCCTCGCCGCCGCCGTAAATACCCGGAGTAGTCGTGCTCAACACTTTATCGCCCAAATAGATATAGGGGCCGGTGTTCGAGGAGGGCGGTGAGCCCGGCGGCTGATCCCACACCTGCGCAACGACGGCACCTCCGCCCATCACTCCCGCGATAAGAAGCAGAGCTACCGCTAACTTTACTGTGTTCAATGGCTTGTTCATATTACAAGGATACTATGGGCAGGGAGGCTCGAATTTATGCCCGCATCCACCTCCGCCACCTGTGCATGCCGTTCTGCAATACGGATTCGGCGCCAGACAAACGCCAGTCTGCGGATTATACGCCGAACCGTAACTTTGATTGTTGCAACAGTAATAATTCGACGGACATCCGACGCGAACCGCCGTCGTGCCCGAACCTGTCGCGCCATTTACCGTCGCTGTGTCTGTGACGGTAAACGTCGAATTTGAGACGTAAGTATGTGCAGGATTCTGGGCTGTGTGCCCGGGCCCGCCGCAGGCGGCCGAATTGTCAGTGTTGCATATCGGCGATGCAGTACATACGCCGGACGGACAGTCTGTAGCGCCATTCAATACATTGCACCCCAGACCGTTATTGGCCCCGCCAGTGCAGGTGCCGTCGCCGAAACTCCAGCTCCAACCTGTCGCACTTGCTGTTAAATCCGCGAACATGACGGTCTGGGGGGTGCCCGGAGGGATAGTACTCGGTGAAGCATTCGCCGTTGATGTCGGGTCGGCAGTCGCAGTCACTGTCGGAGTGAATTTTCCGGTAATCATAAGTGAATTCGCGCACACACTGCCGTTGCATGCATGAATATAGATCCCGTTATCGACTCCCGCATTGTATTTTGATGATGTCGGGACAAAGGTAATGTCACAGTTTGCAAGCGAGCCGCTATTGGTGCTCCCGATGATATTCGGAGCCCCGCTGGGAGTCCCATAATACACCGTGCATGTGTAGCAGCCCGGCGTTGCGCATTTCCCGACACTTGTTGCATCTTTATAGCGCAGACTCTGCGTCGGAGCCGCTGAGAATGTGGCCGGGTTTATCAGATCAATGCCTCCCGGTGATGTGATGACCTCGAGAGCGGGCACTGGCGCAACCGTCCCGCATACCTGTACTGAGGAAAACTGCCTGTAAAAAGCGATAACGCGGAAAAATGCGCCATAGCCGAGACTATTGGTGATAGTGAACTTCCCTGACGCAAGGCTGGCGCCCGGCAAACATTCTTCATAGTTCACGTCAGAGGACGTACGGTCATATGGAAAATAGGTGTACCCATCTAAAGAATACTCGGCAAGGTAGGATTCAACCTCCGTCATCTCGTTCAGCGGGCCGACTCCTTCACTGCCTATTGGATAAGTCTTCGGTCCACGGCGCCATGAGACAGATACACCGTTTGCAATCTTTCCGGCGGGCGACCCAGTCGTGACGCAGTTCGTGCAGCCGGAGCCATTCCCGTCGGCAGAAGTCAGCACGAGTACCCTCACTGAGGGGTCAGTCACAGGAACGGCTGATATTGCGTTTTGAATCGATTGCGCTTTGACGTTGCGCGGATCAAAATCGATGCCGTTGAATTGAAGCGCTTCTGTCGTAAGATTGTTTGTAATGGCAACATTCCCGCTCAGGGTAGTGGTATCATCAACGCTGAGGTTTCCGGTAATGTTTGTCGACCCTTGAAATATACCCGCTGATCCGGCTTGGCTATATCCGATTACGCCATAGCCTCCTTGTCCAGCTTTTCCGTACACCCCCGTGGCGGTATGACTTCCTGCATTACCCCATACGCCGTATCCGCTGTTGACAGCCGTGACGCCGTATACGCCCGCCTTTGATGGATCCTGGCCCGATCCATAGACAGCGCTGTAATCGCATGAAATTGCGGACACTGCTGCCGTACCGGCCAGAGGATAGGAAAGCGAGCACCCTGATCCATCTCCTCCGGCAGAGAGTGTCGTATCCGTTACCGCCGGCCCTGCCACATAGAGATTCTGCGTCCCGGGATTAGGCACCGCCTGACCAATCGTCAGGGCTCCCACCCTTGATTGGGCGTCAGGTTTGGTTCCGGCATACAAGGGGTTGTCAATATTTGGATCGCCAGGATTAACCGGGGGCGCGGAAGTGGGCGGCGACCATTGCGCATAAGCAATACCCGCGCTCAAGGTAAGCAGAAGGGCGAGAAAGATGACTGAGGATTTCATTTTACGCTTAAACATAGCTTTCAGTTAAACTGTCGCCTATTGACATATGCCGCCAGGACATCCGCTGCCCCCAACCGGACACTGGGTACGGCAATATCGTATGGGGGCATTGAGACCGTTGCACCCGGCGCTGCCGCCTGGGTACTCCGAACCTAATGTATTGTCTGTGCAGCATGTATATCCCGCCCCTACAGGACATCCGGCATATACTTCATGAATTGCAGGGACACTATATTCGCCGTTCGAGAATACTCTGAGCGAAACGAAATAACTCGAGCTTACCCCCGACGGATACGTGTGAATTGGCCTCTCGACCGTGCCTCCTTGCGCTGAGCCGCAAGCGGGCAGATTGGCGGGATCGCTATCGCATATCGCCGATCCATCGCCGAAATTCCAACTATACGTGTTCGTGCCCAGGAGGCCGATAACTGCGGTGCTTGTGAAAGTAAACGTATGCTCGGTCCCGGGGGGAATCGATTGGGTCCCGGCGGGCGCAATGGTAAAATTAGCCCGCGGAATCAGCTCTGCATAAATGCTTGAATCGCTGCACGCCTTGCCGTTTACATCCGCATTGCACGCCCTGAGCGTCATTTTAGTCTTGCCGGTGGAAATCTTATCCTGAAAATAGAGAAAATAGTTTTTTCCTGGGACAATATTACCGCAGGTTGATGCAGGCAATTCACCGGAATCAAGGGCTCCCGTAACGTTGACGTCGCCGTAAAAGATCTGACAGGTATATGTGCAGCCGGGAGCTGAACATTTGTTAGTCGAAAAATCCCAATAAACAAGATACCATTGGGAAGTATGATATGGGGTTACGGTAAAATCGTTTTCATGGATGGTCCCGGCCATTTGAATACCGAGTTGCGCTATAGGCGCAGATGTCGGTGCGCACGTCATGTGATCAATATAATCCTTATAGAACACAGTTAACCGGAACTCAGCAGGAGCCGCAGGCAAAATGTCGTTGGTAATGCTAAAGGCGCCCAGCGGGGCAGAGCCATCAGCCGTGCATTCCTGATATTTCAAGTTTGCCGCTGTCGCAGGATGAAAATCGTGGAGATTGCCTGAGGAATCTTTATACTGGGCGATATATCCTCTTACGACTGTCGTATCATCGAGAAATCCCGTCCCCCCCGTTGAAACGGGGCCGATGTTCCACTGGGCAGTGGCTCCGCCGGCTATCTGGCCTCCCGTACAACCGGCGCATATTGCGTCCTTTGAGCTCAGGATAATCGTTTTGAAACCTTCTTTGTTGGCGGGATCAGCAAGGGCGCTATCCTGCACCGAGGGGGCATTCACGGTCGTGGTGATAAAGTTTGTTCCTTGGATAGTCAGTGTTTGAAGGTTGAGCGGAACTTTGGTGGAAGGATCAGCGTCTCCAACGGTAAATCCAGCGGGCCCCTGCACTTGAGTATTGTTATCAACTGAAAGTTTGCCATAAAAGGTATTCAGGCCGTTCGGATCATTTTTGACAGCGACATTTCCGGTGAAGTGCGCCGCATCCCCAAGCGGGTTTACCCCATAGATTCCCGCACCCCCGGGCCCGGATGCGAATCCAAAAACGCCGATACCCTTAGTGAACCCGCTTCCATCACCCGATACCCCCGCCCCTGAATCCATGGTCGTTTCACCATATACGCCCGCTCCCCCTGCCGCGCTTGACTCTCCATATACGCCGTAAAGGCTCGATCCCCCAATCGCCATGAGTGACACATTATCTATAAAAATTCCCGACCCTATTCTAAGCATGTCAGCATGTGAATTCCCGTGTACGCATAACATCACTGAAGGGTCGCAATAAGCTGGATCAGAGGTACCGACTGTAAGCGGGCCGACTCGCGCCTCCGCGTTGCCCCCATACCCGGGGTTATTTCCGGAGTAGAGCGGATCATCGAGCTCTTGGTTGCCTATGCCGGTCGGCGGCGCAAAGGACGGCTCCACCCACTGTTGCGCCCGCGCAACATACTGGGATACTCCGATCCCCAAAACAATGATTCCAACCACAGCACAAAAAACGATCGTCGCATGGGGCGTTCGTAATCGTTTTGTGATACCAGTACGTAGCATGATATCAAGAAATAATATTTGTTTTCCTCCAAAAAAAATATGATGCCTGCCCATCATGTTGACACAACACTTGCAATATGGTGATAATGACGGTGGACAGCTACAGCTTAGAGGCGTTCATGAGGGCAGAAATCGAAGAAAAGATTGCTTCCATTGTAACATATTTTGCACTGCTATGTCAACGGAGAACAAAGAGAAAGGGGCCAGAAAAATCGATCTTCTTTTCGTGGTCGCTTTTATCGCTCTTGCGGTGTTTGTGGGCACCCTGCTGTTCGTAAAAAATCAACAAGGAAAGAAAACTGCGAACACAAACCAGCAATTGCCCTCAACACTTCAGCAGGCGCAGAGCATCTCTGGAAAGATAGGGTCAATCGATCCGAGCGCGAAAAAGATGGCGTTTGAAGCCGACGTGAAAGATTCCCAGAACGCAGGGAAATTTGTAAAAAAGACATTCACCGTCGAGTTCGACAGCGCCACAGTCATGCAGAAGCGAAATACGGCGCTTCTCCCCGCTAATGATGCGTATTCCCCGCTTGCGCTGACCGACCTCACAGTCGGCCAGACCATCATTATTTCCACAAAAGACAATCCGCTCGCCAAAGATGTCCTCCATGCATTAACGATGAATTATTATTACTAATCAACGGTTAATTATTAACTATTTTTCGCTATGAATATCGTACTTTGGATTCTTTTCGGAATCATCGCGGCCATCATCCTATGGTTGATTGCCGTGTACAACGGCCTCATCCGTCTGCGAAACCAGACTGATGAAGCGTGGGCGGACATCGATGTGCAGTTGAAGCGCCGCTATGACCTTATCCCCAATCTGGTCGAAACGGTCAAAGGGTACGCGACCCACGAGCGTGAGCTTTTTGAAAAAGTGACGCAAGCCCGGGCAGCGGCCATGGGCGCGCAATCCGTGCAGGACAAGGGCCAGGCTGAGAATATGCTCGCCGGTACGCTGAAATCGCTTTTTGCCGTCGCTGAGAACTACCCGCAGCTGAAAGCGAACGAGAACTTCGCCAAATTGCAGGACGAACTCTCTGATACCGAGAATAAAATCCAGGCAGCGCGCAGATTCTACAACGGCAATGTCCGCGACTTTAATACGAAGATACAAGTCTTCCCGAACAACATGATTGCCAGTTCTTTGGGCTTCAAGAAATACGAATTCTTCGAGATAGCAGAAGAAGGTCAGCGGGAACCGGTCAAAGTCAGCTTCTAGTTAATAGGAGTTGTAGAAATCTCGAGCGCAGCTCTCTGTTCGGTGCTTGTTATTGTCATTCCGAACTTGATTCGGAATCTTTATCGAGCATGTTCGAAACCTATCAAGATAGAATAATTTCCATCGTACCTTTATGACAATCTATACTCATATTACAAGCAACAAGCGAAGATCACTGGTTTTAATGCTCCTCTTTTTTGCCATTATCATCGGCCTCGGATACACCATCGACCAAATCCAAGGAACGGGAAGCTGGTTCTGGGTTGTCATTGCGCTACTCTATGGAATTGGAAGCGCGCTCGTAGGATATTATTCCGGAGATAAAATAGCACTCTGGACTTCAGGCGCCCAGCCGATATCGAAAGAGGAAAATCCTTATCTGGTGAGGATGGTGGAAAATCTCGCCATCACTTCGGGACTTCCCATGCCCAAGGTCTATGTCATCCCTGACGACGATATCAATGCGTTTGCCACGGGTCGCGATCCCCAGCATGCCTCCCTTGCTGTTACTCAGGGCGCGATATCGAAGCTGGAAAATGAAGAACTCGAGGGCGTTATAGCCCACGAACTTTCGCATATCGGCAATTATGACATCAGATACATGACGCTCGTTATCGTCCTCGTCGGAACTGTCATGGTGCTCTCGGACATGTTTTGGCGGGTGAGATTTCTGGGTCGGGGCGGAAATAACAGGAATAACGGCGCCGGCGGTGTCATATTGCTCATCGGGGTGGCGCTTCTCATACTGTCACCGCTTTTTGCCGAGCTGATAAGGCTTGCCGTATCGCGTAAACGGGAATATCTCGCAGACGCTTCCGGCGCATTGCTGACCCGATATCCCGAAGGACTCGCCCGTGCGCTGGAAAAAATTGCCCGCGAAGGAGCACGCATCGAGCGTGCGACCCGTTCGACTGCCCACCTATATTTCGCGAACCCGCTTTCCTCAGGCGCCTCAAGTTTATTTTCTACTCACCCGCCCATTGAGAAGCGCATTGACGCATTGAGAAAAATGGCGGCGGGGCAGTAATTGATTTTTTTATAAAACATCTGGTTTAGCGAAGCGGAGGCTTCGCGTATTTAATATACCAAGGCACCAGCCGAGCAAAACCCTCCCACCACCTGAACTTGATTCATCACAGCAATATTTTACTATACCACCACTCCGGGTTTGCCGGTCCGCCTCCCATTCAGGGCCTGTCTTCGACTCCGAGAGTCTCAGACTCGAGGAGAGACCCTTCAGGGTCGAATGACTGGAGGGACCCGGAGTCTCATTGTTATATTTCGCTATGCTGAGATTCTTCCCCTTCGCTTTGCTCAGGGTCAGTACCAAAGGTTCAGCATGGTGTATATCGCAGAGATAAAAAAACGCCGTGCAGAATTCGCGCGGCGGTCCCAAGGACAGAGAACAAATGCGCTGCTACCCGGCGAGGTTGAGGAAGTAGTTGACGTCCAGCGGCTCCGGAGGCGGGTCGTCATCAATGTTCACGAGCCGTAACTCGTCATCAGTGATTTCCCCCATGACATCGTGTAAAACCTCCATCCTCAAGTTGGCTTCATCCACTGCGACACCTTCGTGCGGATCCTCCCCTCCCAACTCATTCCTGTCACGGAAGATCTTCAGGCGATTGAGAGAAGTTGAGTAAAACACCACTCCAACTTTCTTGTCGTCCTCTCCCAGATCAGGGTCCCCTAGTTTGTTCATAACGGAAAGCAGATTGTACAACATTGTTTGTTTTCCTCCTCTGTTTTCTCCGGAAGTGAAACTGTATTTTGTTTATGACGGGAAAGAATACACGGTTTCGAAGAAAATGTCAAGCCCTTGATCTCGCCCCGTAAATGGCGTATACTGAGCAATACGACAAAAAAAGATATGGACAGGAAAATACTCAATAAATTCAGCACCAACCTGAAGAACGCGTTGCGACAGGCAAACATCATCGCCGCGGAACTAGGGCACGGCGTTGTGAACCCCGAGCACCTGCTTTTTGGGCTGAGCATGCAGCGCGGAAGCATCGCGTCCGAGATCCTCTCAAAAGCCGGCTTGACGAACGAGAAAATCAGGAGAGTTATTGTAGAACACAACCAAATTGTCCTGCCCGCCGAGCACGTAGACCAGGCGCGGATTGCGAAGAAACTTTCTGACGACGCGAAACGGGCGATAGAAAAAGCCGCGCTCACCGCGCACCAGAACAAGCATAAGTACATCGGCACAGAGCATCTCCTCCACGCGTTGCTTCAGCTCAAGACGGAAACGCTCAACGCGCTCTGGCACATGTACATGATAAATACCGGCGACCTGGTATCGAATCTTGGCACGGTAATGAAAAGTACGTCCCGCTTTCCCGACCTCACACAGCTTTTCGAGCAGGCAAAAGAATTCGAAAAAGTGGAGACTACCCGCAACCGTTCGAAGGCGCCGGCCCTGGACTTTTTTACGACAGACCTGACGAACGCCAAAATGCAAAAAAGTATCGACCCGGTCATCGGCAGGGAAAAAGAGATCGAGCGTCTCATCCACATCCTTTCACGCAGGACCAAAAATAACCCCGCTCTCATCGGGGATCCCGGCGTAGGAAAAACGGCGATTGTCGAGGGGCTCGCGAAAAAAATTGTCGAGGGCCAGGTGCCCGATGTCCTGCTCAACAAGAAAATTTTGAACCTCGACCTTGGGTTGGTGGTGGCAGGCACTATTTACCGGGGAGAATTCGAAGGAAGATTCAAACAAATTCTCGATGAAATCAAATCTGACCCCAATATCATCCTTTTTATTGACGAGCTGCATACTATCATCGGCACCGGTTCAGCCGCGGGATCGATGGACGCGGCGAATATCCTAAAGCCCGCGCTCGCAAAAGGCGAAATTCGCTGTATCGGGGCCACAACGATGGATGAATACCGCAAGCACATAGAATCGGACGCGGCGCTGGAGCGGAGATTCCAGCCCATCATTGTCGAGGAGGCCACGAGGGACGAAACGCGCCAGGTACTCCATGGCATTAAGGAAAATTATGAAAAGTACCACCATGTGGAAATCAGCGATGAAGCGATAGACGCTGCGGTGGACTTGAGCGCGAGATACATCCAGGACAAGCAGCTTCCCGATAAGGCCATCGACCTTATCGATGAAGCAGCGTCGAAACTTAAAGTGAAACATTCAAGCGACGGGGCCGTTCGCGAGATTAGGTCCACGGAA
Organism: bacterium; assembly: GCA_021815445.1. Lineage (GTDB taxonomy): Bacteria > Patescibacteriota > Patescibacteriia > UBA10025 > UBA10025 > JAKAGM01. Next base: position 640,093 of record JAKAGM010000001.1, read on the forward strand.
GAACAGCTATCCAAGGTCCGCAAAAAGAAGCATCTCGCGGTAAACAAGGAAAAGTTTCAAGAGGCCCTGGCGATCAAAGGCGAGGAAAATACCCTGCTCGAGCGTCTGGCGACTCTCAGGGAACGGCAGAGCTCGGAATCAAAAAAAATACTTGCGACTGTCACTCACAAGGATGTCGCCGAGATTATCTCGCGCATGACAGGCATCCCGCTCCAGGACCTTGTAACCACTGAACGTGAGCGGCTGATCAACCTCGAGAAGCTGATGGGTGAAAAAATTATCGGGCAGGATGACGCGTTACAGACTATCGCTGATTTCATCAGGCGTTCCCGTGTCGGCCTGACCAACCCGAACAGGCCGTTGGGCTCCTTTATCTTCCTGGGCCCTTCCGGCGTGGGAAAGACCGAGACGGCAAAAGTGATCGCGCGCCTGGTCTTTGAGGATGAAAAAGCATTGATACGCATCGACATGTCAGAGTTCGCCGAAAGCTTCAATATCTCGAAATTGATCGGCGCCCCGGCAGGATACGTCGGGTATAAAGAGGGCGCCAAACTGACGGACGCGGTGAGGCGGAAGCCGTACTCTGTCGTCTTGCTCGATGAGATAGAAAAGGCGCACCCTGAAGTATTCAACATTCTGCTCCAAGTGCTTGAGGACGGCCACCTCACCGACGCCGTTGGGAAAAAAGTGAACTTCAAGAATACCATCATCATCATGACATCGAACGTCGGAGGTGAGAACCTCAGGCGCGGCGCTGAAATCGGTTTTGACGCTAAGACGGCGAACGACGCAAAGGCGGCGCTGAAAAAATTCGACGGGATCCGCGAACAGGTCATGAAGGATCTCGAACAGCGTTTCCGCCCCGAGTTTCTAAACCGCATTGACCAGATTATCGTTTTTAAACCTCTGACCCTGCCGACAGTCGAACGGATCGTGACGAATGAATTGAAGGAGTTGGCCGGCCGGATGAAAGAAAAAGCGCTTGATCTGCAGTGGAGCCCTTCAGTAGTCAAACATATAGCTGAAATCAGCTTTTCTCCCGAGCAAGGGGCGCGCGCTGTGAGAAAGAAAATCCAGGAATTCGTTGAAACTCCTCTTGCGCAGGCTCTTTTGAAAGGGCGCTATAGCCCGCAGAGCACTGTGACGCTCAAACTGAAGAATAAAAAGATCGAGCTCGGATAGAAATTTTAGTTTTTAGAACTTAGCTGCATCCCGCCTTCACTATTCTTACAGAAGGTATGTTGGCTGTATTTGTAGAGAAAATTATTAACCTCGTTTTTCCCCTCACCTGCATATCATGCGAACGCGAGGGCGCTTGGATATGCGCTGACTGTCGAGAGCGAATCCCCTATGCGACAAATCTGTTGTGTCCGAACTGTTTCACATTTTCGCCAGGGGGATATTTCTGTACTGATTGCAGGAAGAAATCTTCGCTCGACGGACTCTGGATCATCAGCTCGTATGAATACCGGGCCGTCAAAGACCTCGTTCATATGCTGAAATACAGCGGAGTGACGTCAGTACTCGACGATATTCAGAGGATCGCGCAGCCTGCCCTGCGGCATTTGGCTGAGGCCAGCGAATCTGTGCGGCGGGTTTTTATGCCCATCCCCTTGCATGAGAAGCGATTGCGCGACAGAGGATTCAATCAGTCAGCGCTGCTTGCAAAAATGTTTGCTGTATGTTTGAATGGACGGTACGTTGCTGACGGCCTCCTACGTACAAAAGAAACCGGCTCGCAGGCGTTGCTCTCAAAAGACGAACGCATAACTAATGTTCAGGACGCATTCACGGCCTCATCGGCGTTGGCCATCTCGGGCAAACATGTTATGCTGGTGGATGATGTCGCGACTACCTGCGCCACCCTGCAGGCCGCGGCTCGCGTTCTTCGACAACACGGCGCACGAACTGTGTGGGGGCTTGCAGTCGCCCGCGGGACACTTTCTCAGCTCTGATTGTTACCGGCGTAAAACTGCATCCCATGCAAACATTGATAATATTTTTTCTATGGAGAGGTGGCCGAGTTGGCTGAAGGCGGCAGGTTGCTAACCTGTTATGCGGGGTTAAACCCGCATCGCGAGTTCGAATCTCGCCCTCTCCGAATGAACAAAGTAAATGAGGGAGGGAGCGGCACAACTGCTTGTGCCGCGTCGAGATGAGAACGCCGGAGCGATGCGCGACGAGCGTGCGGGCGAGGAGCGCCGCGAGGCGGTGGCTAGACCGAGGTGCCGGAAGGCACCGAGAGTCGAAGCCGAATCTCGCCCTCTCCGAATACCAATGTGGAGAGATGCCGGAGTGGTCGATCGGGGCGGTCTTGAAAACCGCTAGGGCGAATAACCCTCGGGGGTTCGAATCCCTCTCTCTCCGCCAAAATACATGAGCATTGAGCGACTTAAGCAGCTTGAGTCGCTGCACCAAAGTGATATCGTGGTAACTAAAAAACAATAACGCCCTACTCATAAAGGGCGGGCGTTTTTTACCGTTTAAAATCTGTAAAAGATTCCGGGCGTAAAAGACTTATCTCAAAGTGACATGCGGTAGGCGTACATTGTTCAAATGGGCGTCCGTTGAGATTTAATAATTCAGTCAGTTCACCGTACACGATGTACATTTTCCCATCGTCAAGCTTTTTTGAAATTTCATTGTTGTATAGATAAATTTTGTATGAGGAATTATTAATGTCCTCCAGATACGTGGCCGTCGGATTTGAACACGGCGGGACCAAGCATGCCACAGAGTCAGCTTTTTTAATGGCCTTCCCTTTAACCGTTACTTTCTTGCTTAATGAAGGGTTTGGATTTTGCGTGTCAAATTTTTCTATGGTATCAAAATAGTATTTAACATCATGACTTCCTTTATCATCTGTTACTGCCAGGTTAACCCCTGTGTTATTTGGCAGCGTGACGGTTCTGGGTTTTAACAGGAAATAACTAAAAATAATAAGTAGTATAACCCCGGCTCCGGTCAATACATATTTTGAATACTTCATATTTACAGTATACACAACATTGATGTAATATCAAAATGCTTGATGCGCGGCGTTGCAAAAATGTGCCAAGGTAAACAGGGCTGTCGACTTATCCAGTTTGACTCGCGCGCTGCAACAAGCGCTCAAGGCGCGTGTTTAAAAAAGCCCCAATAGACCGAGCTCTTAAAGCGCCTAACTTTAATGCACCGTCAAGCTTAGACTCAATGCGATTGACGGATCTCGTTCACAAAATAATTTCTTTCGTTAAGACAAGTAAAATTGGAGTCCGACGCTTGACACAATCGGAAAAATTGTGTAAGATGTTCTGATTTTCAATAACGCAATGAGTATGAAATCACCCAAATATATCACCCACGGCACAAGTTCCGGACAAGACGCCGAAAAAATACAGGAAGAGGGTTTTGAAGCGCAAGAAGGACGCGCAACGGTGTCGGGTGATTTAATTTATGCTTACAAATGGGCGACGAAACAAGAACGGAGGAGCGCAAGTAAAAGTGAAACTAAAATTGGCGAGGAAGAAAAAGGCCGAATCGTTATAATGAAAGTTCCGGAGGACAAGTCAGTCGATTATGCAACCCACACCGGCATTGAAGTAGATGAAACTTCGAAAGAAATTACGGGTTACTCTTCAAAATATGAATCCGGAAGAAAACAGCTTGCGATTTACGACGGGGGAGACGTCGTAAAAACGAGAGAAAAAATCGAACGGGCAAAAAAGGAGCTAAAAGAAATAGAAGCCCAACTTTCAGATTTTTTCAGAGCAAATAATATTGATCCCGATCAGATAAAATCTAAAGAAGATCTGAATGGCGCGATAGAACCTTTTGAAATTCAAAAGAAGATTGAAATTCTAAGAAAAGTCGAAGAACTGGAAAAACAGCGCATCGAAAAAAGAAAAGAAGCCGAAGCGGATGTCTCCATCTCGCAGGAAAATATTTTAATGAGCGTTATTCCGACGCAAGAGCTCGGTGAAAAACTCAGCGAACTTTCTCAGAAAATAAGAAACTTGGAAACGGTTGACCTTGAAAATTTTACCGGAGAAATTTCAAAAATCATCGAAGCTGATAAAAACAATTTTCTGGCTTCGGGTTTAAACGTGCGTGAAGTTGTAGGGAACCTTTTGTCTTCTACAATGGAGACGGAAGTCGTCAATATGGTGAGATCGCTTTCTATGGATGTCAAAAGGGCGCAAGGGTACGAGGTATATAATCGCGGCAAAGATGAGATAAAGGGGAAAGAGGTCGATAAAGACCGGCTTCGGCAGAAACTTGAAAAAATTCTTGCCGCTGTTGAGGCCGATGATTTTGATATTGGAATGGAAAATCTCAACAGATACATCAGGATGAATGTGGATCAGTTGCTGAGAGAATTGAGATAGAGAGCTTTCCGTTGAAAAGATTTACATTTCCAAAAGGTCCAAAAATCCCCTTCACATACCTGTCCGAAATCGTATTTTGGTGAGAAAAACCCTATGAAAAAATGGAAAAAGAAAAAATCGGAACTGGTTCTTGATACGAAATTTTTTAAAGTAAGGAAAGACACGGTAGAATTACCGACCGGGGAAGCTAAAGAATGGACGTATTGGGATAGCCAGGACTCAGCAATGGTTTTAGGGATGACGAGGGACAAAAAAATGGTGATGATTAAGCAGCATCGATATCTTGTAGGAGATGAAGTCATAGAATTTCCTTCGGGAGGACTTCATGATGGGGAAACTATAGAAGCCGGAGCGAAACGAGAATTTGAGGAAGAAAGCGGATTCCGGTGTGCATCATTGCAAAAACTGGGTTCGTTTTATGAAACGTACGGCAGTTTGAACAGGCAAATCCACATATTCTTTGCCAAAAGCGTATTTCAATCCCGTCAAAAGCTTGACCGGGGAGAAAGCGGGTTTGAAGATATCCAAGTACAGCTCATAGATTTTGAGAAGGCGATTAAACTTGCGCTTGAGAATAAAATTGTCGCGATGGGTTCTTCGTTGGCAATCCTCCTATTGAAAGAAAAAGTTGAGAGAGGGAAAATAAAGCTTTAGCGTATTCTTTGAAAGAACATAACAAACTTCGGTGCAAAAAAGAAACAGTGGGGCTGTTTATTCTGCCCCAATTTACACGTCTTCCATTGACCCCTGTCTGAAGCGCTGAAAATCCACTATACTGCATACACAGACGGGGTTCTGACCCGACTTGCCCGCATAATAGCCATATTTTTTTAAAAAATATACTAACGGTATATACTATGCCCGATTCAACAAACGCCCACGGCAAAGTTCTCGCCTCATGGACATTCCCCGAGTACATCCGCCATCACTACTCCAGGACGTGGTATATCGCCGCGGGAATTATCGTCGGCGGCTCGTTTCTGCTATCTATCCTTAAAGCAAATATCCTCTTCGCGGTGTTCATATTGATGATTGTCGCGCTGTATGTTATAAGGAACCGGAGGCCGCCGGTAGACATCAGGCTCAATATCACCGAAGACGGCCTCGAGGTGGAAAATACGTTTTACTCCTATGACAGGATGAAGGCATTCTGGGTTGTTTACCAGCCCCCCGAAGTAAAGCGCTTATATATAGGATTTAAGAATACCCTCAGTACCAACCTTTCCATCCCGCTGCAAGACCAGAATCCCGTGCGCATACGCGAATTTCTCCTGAGATACGTTACCGAAGACTTGGAACAGCAGAATGAGTCGTTTTCCGATGCGGTTCAGCGGCTATTGAAGCTATAGCCATCCGGCTGTTTTGAATTAAGCTTGAATGCCTCGCCCTTGTCGTCTCCGCCAGCCCGTCCCGCTTCGCGGTGCGGGGCCGGTCGCAGCAACCGAGGATCTCGCCGTATTCACCTAATATTTACCATTCCTGTGCCCTCGTCGTTCAACGGATAGGACACAAGCTTGCGGAGCTTGTAATCGAAGTTCGATTCTTCGCGAGGGCAAAGGAATGGGTGGTATTTGAAGGCGGGACTTTGGAATACAGCTAAATTTCAGGAACGATCCTGTCCTAGTTGACGGAGCATGTAACAACCCGATAACTCGTGCCGATAGAAGTGACAGACGCCGAGGTATGCTAAGCTGTTCTTTTCAGCTATACTTCCTCCGCAGTCACTAATTAATAAATAAAGGAACCATATATGCGCAAAAAGCTTACTTCCCTCACGCTCGTGGCAATGCTGGCATTTGTCTTGGTGCCCAACGTGCTCTACGCGGCCGAGAATACTCTCACGGCTGATCCAATATCTTCGGCCGTGCCGAACAGTATTACAATTACCGGCATACTTGCTGCAATGAGCGGCGTTAGCGCGCCAGCGACACTTACAGTTACCGTCGGCGCTACCACCTATACGGTGGAGGTAACAACAAGTACGAAGATTGTGAGAAAATTTAATGGCGTTTCCGATGGGGGTGAAATGATGGTTGGCGATATACTAGAGGTAAAAGGAGTATTATCCGATGCAACGGCAAACCTCATCACAGCGAACAAGATTAAGGATATCTCGGTACAGAGAGCCGGCGGAACTTTTAAAGGAGCGATTGTCACGCTTGACTGCACGAACAACAAATTCACGTTCAAACCGAATGAACGCCAGCAACAGACCGTGTATATTTCCAGCACGACTAAAATTATACGGGGCGGCGAAAAAATCGCCTGCACGGATCTGAACAACGGCGAAAAAGCGCTGGTCATAGGTCTCTGGCGTCAGGCAAGCAAGCGGATCGACGCTGACAGGATTATCGTAAGCATGAAAACGCTGTCAGGAACTATCTCGGCAATAACGTTGACAGGAACCGGATTGCCGGCAACGCTTACTGTAGATCTAAAAAACGGGCAGAAGTGGACTGTCAACGTCACGTCGTCAACCAAGCTCTTCAGACGCTACATGGGCACAGCGACTATTAACGAATTCCTAGTAGGCGACAAAGTGGAAGCACGGGGTACGCAGGGAACCGGGTTGGTGCTGAATGCCAGGGTCGTGCGCGACAACTCAGTAGTAATCAAAAACAGGGATTTCGTCGGCACTATTTCCTCTATTGATTCTAGCGCGCAATCATTTGTCATCCCGATCAAACGAAAAGGAGCGACTTCAAATCTGACTGTCACGACAACGAGTGCGACGAAATTCTACAACGACGGTACCGCCATTTCCTTTGCTGACCTCACTGTCGGCGCCAAAGTGAAAGTTCTCGGTGTCTACAATGAAACGGCAAAAACTCTAGCCGCATCGAGAGTTTTCATCGAAGATTAGAGAGATATAACATGAAACGGCCTCTTGCAGAAGAGGCCGTTTTTTGGATAAAAAAACCCTCAGCCGGAATCCGGCGGGGGCATGATTTAGTCTTAGTCGGGAGAGATAAGCTGTTGCATTGTGTGGTACCAGTCAAGCTGAGACTCGTCTCCCCAGGCCATCATGACAGGCGCCTCACCTTCGTGGTTGGGGCACGGCTTGAGCATCTCGCCATTCGCAGTTAAATAACACTTCGGGCAATACATGAGACGCACACCAGGCCCCACCTCATCAGGTATCGCTCCCTGAGGAGGAATGAGGTACACCGGTTCCTCCGGCGGATCCGAGTACTCGGCCCGAAGCATGCCGTGGGCATCAATCTCCGCGGAATCAGCGAGATGCATGAGTAAGGGAACAGCGTGGTCATTGTCACATATGGGCTGCGAGGCGGCCTTTCTCGTGGCGCCGCATTGACGGCATACATATGTGAACAGGGTTTTTGGCTTTTCGACCGGTTCAGGCGGATAAAAACGCGGGTTCGCCGCGAACAGACGCAGATAATGCGGCACACGGAACGCCCAGCAGATATAGAGGAGCACTAAGAGATAGACAAAGAACATGACGCCCTCCTGCAGTAAGAATGTTCCAAATCGTTGTCGCCTTCACTCTAGCAGGGACGCCGGGGAAGGTCAAAAAGGCAGCACCATTGACAAATCTTCAAAAGCATGCTATCCTCCGCTGTCAAATAACATAGTTCCACGTAATTCAACCTAAAGCGAAGGGAGTGTCACAGTGAATGTTACAGAATTGATCGCAGGGATCAAAGCCGGATTACCCGCAACCGCGGAGCTTACGGTCGACACGGTCTATCCAACTATGGATCTTATGGATCTGAACCTCACCTTGTCGGGATCCCTCCTGGGCGAGATCATCCCCAGTGGTGCTGCGAAGAAGTTAATCTTCGCAGGTGCACGGGCTGAAAAACCCCGCGTACGCATCCGGGTGATACCGAAGCAGCCCACGGACGGGGACGAGCCCATGATCGACCAAGCTCTCGCTGAGGCAGCCCGCTATGTCCAAGCGGGCGAGGTGGAAGGCGTGAACCGTGAAATCACGCGCAGCAAGCGTACCACAGAAGGGCTTCCAGCTGGAACAAAGATCTCCTGGCATCTCACCCTGGTTGTTGATGAGCTGCTGCCGCCATCTGGCAGTACGTACCAGACTCGCATCCAGCAACGCTGGACCCTATAGCGGCCCACTCACCATAACATGGAACATTGGACCCCCTCTCCGTACGCGGCGAGGGTTTTTCTTTTTGCATAAAACAATTCCCGGCTTTTTTGCTACAATAGATGCATGCCTCTCACTCTACATACTCCCATTCACGACCTTCATGGCGTCGGGGAGAAATTAGACAAGCGTTTTGCCAAGCTCGGCATCAGGACCGTGCAGGACCTTTTGGCGTTCTACCCTAAACGGTATGACGACTTCAGAGCCATAACACCGATAAACCAGATTACTCCCGACTCCCGCGTACATATCCGTGCTCGCGTCGACCTTATAGAGAACCACCGATCGCCCCGGCGCAGAATGATGATTACCGAGTCGTTACTCTCCGACGAGACGGGAAGCATCAAGGCGGTCTGGTTTAACCAGCCGTTTATCACGAAACAGCTTGCCCGAGGGGACACAGTGTATCTCGCCGGCAAGGCTGAGCTCGATGAATACGGCCTGCATCTCTCAAGCCCGACATATGAAAAAGAAAAATCCCAGCAGACCCACACGGCGCGTATTGTGCCGCTCTACGCGTTGACGGAGAATCTCACCGCGAAACAGCTCCGGTATGCAATCAAACTTGTACTACCCGTGGCAAAAATGATCCCTGACTGGCTCCCGGAAGATATTCGTGTTACCTATAAACTGCTACCGCTTGCACAGGCCGTCGAATATATACATTTCCCCGCCGACGGACAGCAGCTTCTGGACGCAAAACAGCGTCTCAAGTTCAATGAGCTTTTTCTGATCCAACTCCGGGCGGGCCTCACCAGAGAACAGCTCAGTAAAGAAACGGCCCCGGTTATCACGTTCAACACGGATAGAACAAAGCGGTTTGTCTCGTCACTGACTTTTACGCTTACTGACGCGCAGAAAAAAACATCCTGGGAAATAGTGCAGGACATAGCAAAGAGCCGCCCGATGAACAGGTTGCTCGAAGGAGACGTCGGCTCGGGCAAAACGATCGTGGCCGCTATAGCGATGCTTAACGCGGCGGACTGCGGATACCAATCGGCACTCATGTCTCCGACTGAGATACTCGCCGAACAGCACTTCGCCACACTGACAAAACTCCTTCGGAAGGAACGCCTGTCTGTCGCGCTTTTAACCGGCGGCGCGGCGCGCGTGAATACTTCGGTGAACCATACAAAGACCCAGGTGAAGAAAATGATCGCGGAAGGGAAGATACATATTGTCATCGGCACCCACGCCCTCATCCAGGAGACCGTCTCATTCCACAACCTTGGTCTTGTCGTACTCGACGAACAGCATAGGTTCGGCGTGGAACAAAGGAAAAAGCTGGCCAAGAAATCACGATCCCAAGCATCGCAACTCTTCCCCCACCTGCTCTCCATGACGGCAACGCCGATTCCTCGGTCATTGGCCCTCACTGTGTATGGCGACCTCGATCTTTCTGTGATTGACCAGATGCCTCCTGGCCGGAAAGAGATCATCACAAAGACTATTGTCCCGCACAAACGTGAGGAGACCTATCAATTCATCAGAGAGGAGATAGCTCAGGGACATCAGGCGTTTGTCATCTGCCCGCTGATAGACCCCTCCGACACGCTTGGCGTCAAGTCCGTCAAACAGGAGGCCGAACGCCTGGATACGACAGTGTTCCCCGACTTGAGGATCGGGATGCTCCACGGCAAGCTCGGCGTAAAACGGAAGGAGCTGGTCATGCGGCAAATGGCTGAAGGGACGATAGATATTCTTTGCGCCACCGCAGTAGTCGAAGTCGGCATTGACGTGCCTAAAGCGACGGTCATGATGATTGAGGGCGCCGAGCGATTTGGCTTGGCTCAGCTCCATCAATTCAGGGGGCGCGTAGGACGGTCAGAGCGCCAGTCGTACTGCTTTCTCTTTACTGATACTGAGAACGCCAAGACCATCGAACGCCTCCACGCGCTCGTCCAGTCAAAGAACGGCTTCGAGCTCGCTGAGAAAGACCTTGAGTTCCGGGGCCCAGGCGACATGTTCGGATCCCGCCAGACAGGCCTGCCGCAGTTGAAAATGGCAACGCTGTCAGACTACCAGATTATCAAGCAAACCCGCGAGGCAGTGAAAGATTTACTCCATAAGGACGCGACCCTCTCAACATGGCCTCTGCTCAAGAAACGAGCCGAGCAGTTTGAAAGGTCTCTGCATTTGGAGTAATGAACTACCATCAGCTCTCGCTGGTGGTTTCTGTCTTGCCGTCTTGAAAACGGCTGGTTTGCAAAAACTCAGAAATGGACTTTTCCCCTCGCACGGCGCACTGTCTGCCTTCGGCCCTGAAGGGCTCAGGCCCTGAACGGGAGGCCAGCAGGAAAGAAAAATATACTCCAAACGGCCGAGTTTGCGCCGTGCTGTCCTTTCTTTTCTCTCCACTTTTCTTTGGACAAGCAAAGAAAAGTGGAGCCCACCCCGGAGGGGAAAGATGAAAATACTTCAATGAGCCATACTGTAATCACCTCCTTTCCTCTCAAAGATCGGAGGTAATTGCAATGTACACGAGGTACCCTGAAAAACGCACACACCCCGCTTAGCGGGGTGGTTTTTACAGATTAGAAGAAAACAATCTTGTCCGACACTTTACTGTCTTGACAAAAAGCAGCGCTATGTGTTACTAATGGAAGATATTCCGTTCTTTTCAAATGAACTTTTAACGCGAATGCGAGGGGAGTCCGAACTGTAGAAGCTGCCCGCTCCTCGGTTTGGACCCCCTCCGTCGTGTTAACACAAGCTTCGTCAGCTAACCGCAATCAACCTCACACCCTAACCAGTACTTCTGTTCGGAGGGTACAGAAGCACGTCAACCACAATCAACCAACGAGGAGGAGAATTCAAACAAGTACTTAGGTTGTAAGGAGCGGGCAAATGCAGAAAAACGATGCCAAGTTATGTCCCGGGTGCAAAAAGCAGACGCTTGAACTGGTAGGATCGATATCTTCGAGTCCGCCAGAGCCCTGGGAACACTGTCCCGGCTGCCAGACCGATGTCGTCGAAGGAGATGTACTCCATGTTTCCATTACCGAGTACAAACAGCGACGCGCGATAGTCTATCGCCCCGGAAAAGTCACTGTCAACAAAAGAGGTCGCGAGTTAGGCCTGGGCAAGCATGCTGGCACGTTCGGAACCGTCAAAAAGTGAAGGATCCGCAACAGCAACAGCGGGGGACCCGATCGATCTCCCGCCTTTTCTTTTATTTGAATTCTTTGATGCACTCCCCGGCCTATGGCCAGTAAGTGGTTGGGTTGTCCTGGATCCTCTGGAGGATGCCGGAGACTGTTTCGACGTATCCACGCGTCTCGGCATATCCGCCGTTTTGCGTACACTGCCACCAGGTCTGGCCCGGACAGAGTGTACTGCAGTAATTTGCTCCTTTGCCTCCGTTGTACGCGGCAATGGCATATTTGAGTTCGTTGGCGTTACACACCTGGCCGTTGGGACACGGATGCTCGGCATCGACCGGGGGGCAAGGATTGGCAACAAGCGTTGCGAGATAGGCAGCTCCGGCGGTAATATTTGTCGCCGGATCCTTAAGCGCTTCACAGCTTAAGGACGCTGTGCTGGGCAGAAGCTGCATGAGGCCGCAAGCGCCAGCGGCCGAAACTGCATTCGGATTCCCCCCGGACTCGGCGAACATGATTGCTTTAATGAGGTTGCGGTCAATGCTCGCCGCCCCCGCTGCCGTGGAAATGTTCGCGTCGTAGGTGTTGATGTTTGTGCCGGACCACGCTTCGGCGGGCGCTCCTTTTTCGCTCCTGGCTGTTGCCTCGCTCATTGGCTGCAAGATTTCGGAAACGGGTTTAAGGGAAAGATTTTTAAACTTCACCAACTCAGGATTTATCGTCAAAAGGATCATATACGCACCGACAGAAAGCGCGAGCCCTATCATCGCTGAGATAATCTGGTCTTGCGCGTCAGAAAACTTTTGAGGATTGCCGAAACTCACGACGTATTTAACGCCACCGTACATCATCATGACAGTCGAGAGTATTCCTGCCACTCCGACAAAGAACACATACACGGCGGATATCCATTCCCCGAACGTCCCGCCGGTTATCACGATCTCCTGCCCTGAGATAAACTTGGAACCCGGCAGGGTAATATAAGGTTTAAATGTGACTTTTTTTTCTTCGGGTGGAAGTACGGGCGGACTTAAAACGTCTCCCGGCGCGGCGCTCGTACTGGTAACCTCCTTGCCCGTCTGCTTGTCATAGCACTTACTGAGCACTTGATAAGTGCCTACGGGCCCCGTACAGCACAGGTGGGTATTGGGCGCGACGTCACAATAGCACCCCTGTTGCCCGCCGCAGGTATCGAGCTTGCAGTTTCCCGGCTGCAGATTGATGTCATAACAGGATGTCAATGCCGCTTGCGACGGAATCGGCAACGACAGCGCACCGATCATCAGGCATGCCATGATGAGCACGGTTTTAACGAAAAAGAGTTTACGTTTACTTTTGAGATGCATTGAGTGCCTGTATTACGAGTGATTGTAGTTCGCTATACTCCAGTGTACCACTTTTTTGGAAAGAATTCACAAAGAGATACGGCGTAGCATCGATTCCTCTTTCGTTGCCTTCCTGTACGCCGCGGCTGATCACCTGGGGAGAGGGGGCGGTGATGCACGCACGGAAGGCATCGAGGTTCAGGCCAAGCGTGGTCGCAATCTGTCCGTACAGCGTATCGGAAAGGAGGCCCTGATTAGCGAAAAGCAGGTCATGATACTCCCAAAACTTTCCCTGCACTTGTGCGCACCGGGCAGCCTGGGCGGCGGACAGAGCGTTCGCATGCGCCGATTCCTGAGGATAATCCTTCCACACGATGCGGACATTTTGGGGCTGATCTGTGATAAGTCTACGGAGAATATCATCCATGGTCTTACAGTACGGGCATTGAAAGTCACTGAATTCAATGACTGTCACCGGCGCATCCGCCCGGCCGAGAACGGGATCTTCGGCTGTGACAGGCGGCGGGGTCGTTACTGCCTCGGGGGGTTTTACGGTTTTATTTTTCCCGATTAGTCGTACGCTCCAAAAAAGCAAAACAGCCACTGCGACGATGAAAAGCACGACGAGAATTCCGTAGCTCTTGCGCATGGTTTAAAAAACTGTGTAAATTATTTAAGCTGGATCCGTTCGAGACGCCCCGTGGAAACATCGGTAAAATAGATGAACTGCCCCCCGGGCGAGAGAAATACATTCCTCGCGCTGTATGAGCCGGTCCCCCGTTCGGTGACAGGAATGGCAACCGGTGTCTTTAATCCTGTGGAAAGGTCGATTTTCCAAAAAGTATCGGGAATTGAATTGGAAAGTTCGCGGTAAATGCCGCTCCCCTCGGGAAGACTATTGGGCACCGCGCAGTACAAGGAAGATCCGTCGCCTGAGAACGCACATTTATCCACCCACGTCTGGATGCTAAGCGCTTGCTTACCGGTGCCGACGGTCTGCCCGCTGACATTCGCGATAGTGAGCGACGGATTGTAATTTGAGGAAGAGCCGTATGTCGTATAGAGCAGCCTGTCGCCTGTCGGCGACCATTTGCCGTCGAACCCCTGACCATCGACTTTAAACGATTGGAAGTTTTCCCCATTGAAGCCGATGGGCAGGACCTCCTGGCCTGTAGCGTCGGTATTCGAATGATAGAGCGCAACGAACTGGTTATTGGGCGACCAAGCCACTTGCACGCTGTCCGCCTTGTCGCCTACGGGCTCTATCCCCTTCACTTCCGTGCCGTCGGGGTTGGAGACCGCGAGCCACTGCGTGTTCTCGTCGCCGGAGAGATATTTATACGCCACCTGGCCCCCATCGGGAGAAAAAGTTACGTCTGACCACTCTTTCGGGAGAGTAGTTTGCACTTGGGTAGTAAAGTTGTACAGTATCCTGCTCTGATCCGGGAAAGCAATGATTGCTCTGTCGCGTGTCGGCGACCACACGACGCTTTGCGCATCAGGGAATGTCTGGCTGGTGAGCTCTATTCGGGTCTTCGCGTCCCGTGAAACTTTGTAAAATTTCCCCGTTGCGGGGTCGTAATAGACGATAGTACTCCCGTCAGTCGTGCTCGCTGGTGATATGGCAGTACCGTCGGTAACAGTTTGCGTGATTGTCCGCCCGCCGCGGGCTATGGGCTCCGGGGCTTTTGTCGTGTCGACATTCGTAACACTGCCGTTGACTATAGGCAACCCATTGACCACGGTGTTGGCGGTGATACGGTTCACAAGGTTATTTGAGATCGGTAAAGTGCCGTTCGTACCGGCGTTATTGGCATTGTTCGCAGGCGTTACCATGCCTTTAAAAAATAGAAAATATATCAGAACGCCGATGCCGATGACTACCAGGACGAATGCTACTATTAAAATTGGCCTGCGCATGGAGGTAAAAAAGGTTAAATGCACAAATAATTTTTAAACGACCCGATCACGTTCGTATCGCCGCGTCCCAATGCATTCTCAGTGAATATGGCATATCCGTCATCAGGGAAAATGATGCAACCCTGTTTTGCGCTTAAACACTTCGTACCTATATCCCGTAATTTCCCCCCGACCAGAATCTTAGTAATCGTGGAAGGATCTTTGTATACTATTGTACCACATTCATAGTCGGAGTTCCCGCGATAGTTATCTGCCGCACTGTTAAATGAAACTGGAAGATCTGCGACCGGCTTAATCGTCGCTTTTCCCCCTTCTTTTGTGCCGACGCAGATGGTTGTCTTTTCCGGTGGTAGGGCCACAGGAGTGCAATCTTCCCTGAGCTGGCCGCACGTCCATGCGGGCTGTGCTGCAAGGTCTGCCTTGCCCTGGCAGAAAATAAATCCTTCCCAGCCGGCGATTTCCTGGAGTGATTGCGGGACGGAGGGTACGCTTAAATTTTGGAAACTGACAAGCTGGGGGTTAATGGTATAGAGGATGATATACGAACCGATAGTCAAGGCAAGACCCACCATGGCAGATACGATCGTATCTTGCGCGTCCGAAAACTTCTGCTGGTTCCCGAAGCTGAAGACATACTTATACCCTCCATACATCATCATCACTGTGGCCAGGATTCCCGCCACTCCCGCAAAGTATTTATAAATGCCCACCATGAAACAGCCGAAATCCTTCACAACATATATCGTTTGGCCGTTCGAATCTTTGCCCGGATAGGTCACGCCGGGTATCTGGGTGGAAATTTTGATGTACGTAGGCGACGGAGCTACAGGAGTATATGTCACCCCCTGGACGACCTGAGCCTTTGGCGGCTCGGAAAAGGGATTGCAGGCGTCCTGCTCTGATACGCTTGCGCCAAAAACGAGCAAGGGAAGGCTTAAAGCAAGAAAGGGCAGGATAACTAGCCCCCGAACTAACCAGCGTTTGCGAATACGAAATGCCATAGAAAGAATGAGTTAGCTATTTGCCCGTGATCGCGTCGACAAGTGTTTGGCCGAATATCTTGATAGCGGCGTCTACCGGGCTTGTCAGTATCCAGATCGTCAGGTAGATAATCCCCCATACCGCGATAGTCATGATAGCTATAATAAGCGTTTTTGACGAACGTACAACAAGCTCTGGCATGGTAAATGTTGGAATAAACGGCACCTTCACGCCCTGTACATTTACCGTCACAATTCTCCCGTAGAGATAAGCGCCCAGTCGGACCAAATACACAATAATGGTAGCGGGCCCTGATATGATGTCGAAATCAACGAACGAAAGCGCAGTATCCTCGAGCGACTCGTGAACCATCCCCCAGCCTTTTCGAGAGACCTCCAAAGCGGCCTTGGTAGCGGCGATCTTTACCGCGTCCTCGCCCCCCTCTTCTTCTTTCTGCTGCTGTAGGCGTTGATTTTGTTGGAGCTCTCTGAGCTCCGCGGCAGGATTTTCTTCTTCAGTCTCAGCTTGCTGATTCACTTCCTGCTCCTCCTGAACCTGTCGGCTCCCCGAATTCTGCTGGCTTTGGGGTGCCTCCGAGAGTCTGGACGCTTGCTGCCGCTGCCGGCTCATTTCCCTTCCTTTGACGGCTTCCTGATCGGGCGAAAGCGTTTCTTGCTGCGCTTCAGGTGACAGTGTTTGGACGACCGGCTCCGGAGCTCGTAATCCTGCCTGGGACTGTCCGTCTCTCGCCTGCCCTGCTGCCGGACTGCCCAGCATTCCGGCCATTAATGCAGCTTTTCCGAACTTCCCGACTTTACCCGCGCCGAGGCGGGAGAGAAAGGGTTTTCGGCCTTGCTCAGCTTTACGCCGTTTATCCCGGCGCAATTCGTTGAGCGTGCGCTCCATGCTGACTTCGTCCCCATCAGGCATAGTAAATTATTTTTTCAATTTACTGTTGGGTTGCTGGCGCCCACTGAGCTTGATCGACTTTCCATTCTGAACCGACTTTTTTTATTACGACGGTGATATCCTGATAATAGCTGCGCTCGGTATCGCCGGTACGCTCCACCCTCTGCGTCGCCAGGAGATACCGGACTTGCTGGTCGGACGCTGTTTCGCTTTTTACCGTCCGGACATACGTTGTCGTCCCGTAGTACGTTTTGTCAGAAGCGGCATTTTGACGCCCCGCCGTCACCATCTGTTGCGCATATGCCTGTAACGAATCAGTCATCTGGCTGTAGAGATCCTCGACGTTTTGGAACAATGCTTCATTGGAATAGCTTCCGTACCTCTGGACAAAATTGATAACAAACGCGCGCCGGACAAGAACGTCTTTCTTCGCCGAGTCGCTTTCTGAGGGTTGCGGGGCAGAGGTATTGGTCGGCTGGTTGAGCGTGTTCGAAACGACCTGAGTGTTGACGCCCGGAGTTTTTTTAGCGCATGCCGTGAGCACGATGCTCAGTGTCACGACGGCAGCGAGGAGCATGAAACGGCGGAATACCATATGGGCTAAAAAGGTGTTTCTCCCGTTAAAGGGGGTTCTGCGGCCGTCGGCTCTTCCTGGCCCTGGGTGGCGAGGGATTGCTCGAACTCCCGTTTCGCGGCCTCGATCTCGAGCAGCTGCCGCGGATCTGAAGTGATAATCTGGTCCTCCGTATACGACGCCACCACTTTGATAGCCGCATGCTTTGTCCCGGCGAAAAAGATTCCTTCGCCGACGCCGCTTTCGAGCAGGAGGTACTTTTCGCCCTGGGTGAGCAGGAATGTCTTTGCGACGATGTCTATCGATGCGGGAGACTGCTTCATGAGCAGCTGTATCGAGGAGTTCGTCACGATGGCCTGCCCGTATGGTGAAAGCAAAAAGTCGTTGACGTCCTGTGTGATTGTCGTGATGCCGAGATAGTACTTACGGCATCGCTTGACGAGCGCGTAGATAAACTTGGCGCTGTCTTCGTGCTGCATGAGCCACCACGCCTCATCGATGACGAGCAAGCGCTTTTTCATCTCGGAACGCACGATGTTCCAAATATAGGAAATGATAGTCGAGATGCCTATAGGCCGCAATTCATCTTCGAGGTCCCTCACGGAGAATACAACAAGCTGATTGGTAATCTCGACATTCGTCGGGGAATTGAACAGGCCCGCAAATGTTCCTTCGGTATACTTTTTGAGGCGCAAAGCCAAATCTTCCCCGCCCTTCATGCCGGCGAGTACGTCGCCAAGATCCCTCATCAGCGGAGACCGCACTTTCGAGAGATCCGCATCGGATGTAATATCATTTTTCGCATACGCTTCTATAAGCGCGCGGTCGAGAATAGAGTCTTCCTCATGTGACATCTCTCCGAGCATGAGACGGAGGAGGCCTTTGAGGGTGATGACGGCGGAACGGATGACGTCGGCTGTCTTCTGGTCGGCCACCTGTTTCGGCAGGTCAAAAGGGTTGATTTTACTTTCTGAATTAAGCGAAATATTGATGTACGTCCCGCCCACGGCGTCAGAGAGATATTTATATTCGCGTTCGGGGTCGATGATAATGACGTCGGTGCCAAGCATCATGCTCCGCAATACTTCAAGCTTTACGGAATAACTTTTTCCCGCGCCCGATGTGGCAAAGACTACGCTGTTGGCATTCTGCAGAGAGAAACGGTCAAAAAGGATGAGACTGTTGTTGTGCCTGTTAATCCCGTACAGGATGCCGTTGTCGGAAGTAAGCTCGGAAGATATGAAAGGAAATGACGATGCACAAGGCGACGTATTCATGTTAAAGGTCACCATGAGCTGGTCATCGGCAAGCGGCAATGTGGAATTGAACCCCTGTTCGGCCTGGTAATATACCCGCTTGGAGTAGACGAGCTTTTGCCCGAAGAGCGACTCTACTTTTTCCGTTATCCTGTTGAGATTATCAAGTGAATCGGCGTAGATGGAGACATAGAGCGCGAACTGGAAAAACTTTTCCATCCCCTGGGTCAGGTCGTCGCGGAGCCTTTCTATATCGCGCAGGGCCGTTTCCCGGATTGGATCGCGTGGAGCGCCTTTTTCCGCGTCGGCGAGGATCTGCGCCTCTAGGGCGCCGACCTTGTTGCGGAGCTGCTTGAGAATGACCTCTGAGCCGACAGGATAAAAGAACATTGCGATGTCAAGCGGGACATTGAGGTTGATCACGGGCGCGAACCATCCGACTGATATGTATCTCGGGTAGGTGACGACAAAGACGGTTCTCACAAACATCGATCCGAGTTTGAGATGGTTTGATTCTATTTTCATAGCCGCAGGAGCGATCAGGTCGCGCACGGAAACCACGCCAAGCCGGTATACGCGCTCGGATTCGAGGGTAAATTTCTTTTCCTCGAGCTCCTGCTGTTTGAGCCGCACGAGCTCCTGCTGGGTCAGCTGCGGCGCTTCCTCAGTGGGGACGGTGCGAATTTTTTTCGAAAGATTGACCATAGTTATCCTTCAATGCGTAATTTTCCAACATCGGTGAGCTCCTGCTGGGTCGCAGTCTCGGGATTGTACGTCTGGTAATACAGCTCGATGAGGCTCTGAGTATCAAGCGGCACCGATTTAATGCCGATCGATGACAGGCCGTCTATGACATACTCCGTCCTTTTTTGAAGCTCCTCTTTGAATTCTTCGAACTTCTTTTGCTTGATATGGATGACTGACGTCGGTGAAAGCACATCTCGCACGCGCGTGAAGAATCCCTGTGTCGTCATCTTTTTCGGCGAATAGGGAACGACGACATAGAATCTCTTGCTCATAATTTCGGAAAGCTCGACGAGCTCCGTAATGTACTGGCGGTATTCCGCTGTCTGCATCTTGAGCAATTCGTTGGTCTGCTGTTTTTCTATTGTTTTGAGCCGCTCGATATATTCATCGATGTTGAGGCTGCGGGACTGCACGACAATCTGCAGGACAAAATCGAGCGAGTTGAGAAATTGGACGTACGCCGAGATGACGGCATTTTGCTCATCCTCCGACTTGAGGGCGAAATTGATCGACGACGCGAGAAGCACGCTCCTGAGCGTTCCGTCTTTCATCACGACGATGCCGTCACGGATTTCGAGGACGTCAAGAAATAATTGCGTTGGCGGGACCCTCTTTTTTATTACGCGTTCTGCCATAAGTTATTTTATTATCTCCTCTATCCCTTCCTGATATGCACCGCCGGTATCCACAAGAAGTGAAAGCTCCGTCAGGCGGCTCGCATTTACCGCTCTTTTCATGGGAAGTATTTCTTTGACCGGTTCCTTTTCCTGCGGAGCTATTCTTTCTTTCATGCCGCCCTTGTTCCATATGAGGAGCCCGGGCCGCTGGAGGGTCTGGAGAAGCGAGAGAAGGAAGTAATGGAACGGCCTGCCGTTGATTTTCGCGAAGGCAAAAAGGCCCGTAACGGCAAAAGTGACGACGGCGAGGACTGCCGCTATCCAAAATTGAAAAAGCTTGAACTCGATGAACATCACCATGAACCCGAAGAGAAACACGACAAACTGGCGCACTGTGATAGGCCCGATAATTTTGTTCTCGACGTCGATAAATTGGGGGACGACAAATTGTTGCATAGGTCGTTTAGTAGCGCAATAATCTATTTATATCGGCTATCGCATCGAATTCTTCGTTGCTGAGGACGGGCGCTTTTTTTCCGGCGCGCGCGGCAATAACCTGTTGGACAGAAACACCCGTTTCGATGCTTTCGCGTCCGATATCGAGATAGAGCTGAAAAAGCGGGGAGCGCCGCCATGCCTTGATGCCCGATGAACGCATTGCATATGATTCTTCCTCCAGGAGACTTATTTTTTCAAGAATTTTTCTTTTGGCGTCTTCCGTCGTCGTGCCGAACCTGCGGAAATCGGTCACATCCAAGTCCGCGAGCTCCTCGACGGGGCCGAGTGTCTTATGAACCGCCGGCACTTCAACGATGTCGGAGATCCGCTGGCGAATCTGGGCATCGGGACGCCGCATCTGCGGAATCTCGGCTTCTGGGCGACTCACCTGAGGCGGGCTCGGCCTGGGAGAGGGAGCTGGCGGCGGCGTTGATTGCACCTTCAGCGGAATAGATGATTCGGGAGTCGAAACAGGTTGGAGTATAGGAATAGTCTTGCCCGGCGAGACACGCGGAGACGGTTGCGCGGGAGGCGCTTGAACGGGCCGAGGCGATGGCATAGGCGCCGGCGAAACGTGCGGTGTCGGCTGGTAAACCTCAGTAACCGGACGGGACAGCACGACGCGGGGCTCTATCACCGGCGGCGGAGAGATCACCGGCCTGCGTTCCACCTCGGGAATACTCATGGAAGGATGCGGAGGCCTCAGCGGAATTTTTGGCGCATAGGGCCTCTGCGGAAGACGGTGTAATGCTTGTTGCATCGAGCCTTGCAGCTTCTGCAGCATTCCCTGAGACGCAAGCGTCGATGCCTCTTCCTCAATATCTACTATCAACCGGCGCGCTAAGTCGCTTTCGAAACCCATCCCGCCGATTTTCTGCGACCGCTGGAGGGCTTCCTCAGTTTCCATTGAATTGCGCATCTCCGAAAGCCGCGATTTTACTATGTTAAAAAAACGTTTTTCCATCACATCATCGGGAAAATCAACCGCATTCCTGACTATGATATTTTGGATCACCGCGTCGAGGTCCGCTTCCGGAGTTTTTACAGCGAGATTGGCGAGCTTTTGGCGATGGAGGAGGATGTCCTGTTCGTCTTCCGGTTCGACGAAGTATGCCGATTTTGTACCTGACGAGACAGGAGTATGCGGTTCGAGAACAGACCGCTCTGCCAAAGCGCTTCGCGAGGGCGAGAGTTCAGCATGGTCTGAAGGTTTTAGGGTCTTTATTTCCCCTTGGAGTGTTTGGGGAATCAGACGTACGACCGGCGCTTTCGGCAGCGGTGTTGGAATCCCCTGATCGGTAGGCTGAGGAGCGACTTGCGGCATGGCCTGCGGGGCACCGGGGATCGGAGAGGCGACTGTTTCGGGAACAAAGGGCTTCTCCCCCACATCGAGGCTCGATGACGTTTGTCGCAGAGTGCTAAAATCCACCAGCTGTCCCTGCCGGACTATCTTGAGGCGGCCTTCTTTTGTCCTGATAATAAACCCCTCGGGAAGTCGGCTCGCGTCAAATTGTAGGTTGTCATCAGCCATTGTGACGATGGGTGCGTATTATCCAGCCGTTTTCCAAAAAATATATTCGAGAGCTTCTCCAAAAAGTGGATTTATTATAGCACATATTCATGAAAAAATCAAAGACACCGCACTTTGGTGTCTGCCCACCCTGAACTTGATTCCCCGACCTCGCTCCGCGAAGCGGGGCGGGCAGGGTCCCGTGGTAATATAAACGATATGCTGAATCAAGTTCAGCATGGTATGAAGTAACGATCTTTACTACACCTTATTCACCAGCTTGCCATTCTCGACGGCATGCGGCGCCCAGAGAAATGTTCCCTCGGCCTCATCAGCGTATGCCATCAGCTTGTACTCTCCGCCCATGATGTCGCCCAGTTCCATGCCGACTATCGCCGCCTCGTCCGCTGCCATATTCAGGCGGTCCTGCAAAAGGTATTGCAAGAATTCGCTGATGATTATCGGGTCCGTCGGGCGCGCATCGATAAACTCCCGTACGCGGGCTTCGGGGTACTTCTTTTCCGCATATCCTGCCACCGTCTGTCGCCAGCTTTCGCTCTGTTTCAGGGCGTCCTGCAGACGACCGATCCGGGCAAGTAGCAGAATGCATGCGACGAGATGAGCGCGATCTCTTTTGCGGAGCGCCTCGACAAGTTCTTTTTTGATCTTCACGGGGTCATCCCCGAGACTTTGTCTCAGCTTCTGTTCCTCGGCAAACGGGCTAGCCATGCGTTCTTTAGCGAAAGTGAGTAGCTCAGCGAGTGTGCGGCGCGTGCGCACGGAGTTTTTTGGTCGTGACGGCAAGCGCGCATCCTGTTTAGAAACTGGCGGCTTCGGAAAGACCTCGGAGCGTTGGGATAATATTCCTGATGCCTGCAGTCCCGTAGTAACAGGTGACACTACCATCTCTCGGGCAAATTCTTCAACGGGCGGATAACGGACGAAGTTATATACCTGGAGAATCTTGAGGACCTTTTCCCTGTCTTCTTTTGAGAATTGCCTGATGTTGGCGCTATGGCTGAGGTAATACATTTCTTCAAGGTTGCCGCGCTGTTCATCCGGCCTCGAAAGTCTGTTGTAATCCGCTATTACACTGCTTACCGTCGAGGATACTGATCTACCCTGCTCAACTTGCATCGTATACTTTCCAATTTTTTCCATATTTCTTCCCATGGCTCTCAGGAGAATTCCCCTTTTTTCCCCGCGTAAAAAAGGATCCCACCATCCTTTGAAAAGAATCCTAAGTTTTTCGCGAACATCAATGTCGAGATTAAAAAGCGCCAGCAAATTTGAGCTGAATATTGTTTCAAGGTCTTGATTTTCGATAAAGGGGAGGGCAATTCCTTTGAGCCAGAGGATTAGTTTGCGGTATCGGCTGAAGAGGTCAGTATATCGTTGCTCCAGGGGGAGATTTTTATCAAGAAAATTTTGCAGAAAAGCGCTAAGCTTTACCGCGTCGGAATACAGGGATGCCCGTTCAATATCGAGAACTTTTTGCCCGATACGCCCGTAAGATTCACTATCCAAGAGGTCATGGGGCGTGAGCTTGATGACCTGGTCGATATCCATGTCGCTGATGTTTTTGCCCATAGATTATGTTTCTCCTTTCGTAGAGCCTCTAGTGAGCTGATCTTTCATCACCTTGTTCAGCCGGTCCAGTTGCAAGAGCAATTCACGCTGCTGGACTTGATTGCCTGAGAAACCCGTTGACGCTCCCGTCGCTGCATTTGAACGCATTTCTCCCAGAGTCTCATTGAGACCTTGTGTCCTCTTTTTATCTATGTCGCCCATCCCTTTTGACGCTTTGTCAAGAGTGCCGATGAGCCCTCCCAAGCTCTTTTCCATTTCCCCTGCCAGCTTGGAAAAATCATCGATAGTGCCAGTGGATGTCTCGAGCGCCTCGCGCACTTTCTCTGATAAGGCATTAATATCCAGGAATGCTCCTCCCTGACTAATGCCGCTAATGGACTCCCGGCTTGGCATATTCTGTTGAAATTGGGCCGAGCTGAGCTGCGAATCGAGCCGATCAATTTCTTTCTGGATAGGCGCCCTATCTTCGTCCAACGGAGTCCTTCCGAGCTCCTCGACAAGATGCCGACGTCGCTCATTAACTGCCCTCCAGAGATCCCCTAGCGCCTCCTCGGATGCTTTTTCTGCCGTCTGACGATCCTCCGGCGCTCTCTCCGCTTCGCGGGCATCCATCTGAGCGGCATGTTCTTTTTGCAGATTACGTATCTGGCTTGTTTCAAAGGTTTTTCGCTGTCTCTCCACATCGGGCGGAACCGACGTCGGAGTCATAGAGGCTGCGGAGGGTCCCAATTGCATGAGTTTATCTGCCAGTTCTCTTTGCTGATCTTTCCCAAGCTTCTCACCCTCAGCATTCGTAAGACTAGCGATAGTTCCGTCCAAAACCTTCCGCATATCTTCCCGAGCTTCATTGGTGAGTATGCCGGAGATTTCATTTGCCACGCCCTCAGTATCCTCGCTCCAATACCCGCGTATCTTATCACGCTCTTCCGTAAGTTTTTTCAGCTTGCCTTCACGCTCGCTCTTTTCCTGTGGGGAAAGATCATTCCCCGAAAGCTCGTCCTTCAACTGCTCGATCTCTTGATCAACTTCTTCCCCGCGAGCCTCGGTACCCGGCTTGTATCTTTCCCCGTCCCATTTGAGCTCTTTGTCTCTTTGCATTTCTTGAGCCCGGGCAATAACCAGCTCACGGGGAATCATTTTCTGCCCGAAACGTGTGGCAAGCTCTGTGGATGCTAAATCATCCCGCAGTTTAATTGGTGCCCGGGTATCTGTAATGCCATATTGCTTGAGCGTATTATCAACGTCACTGAAATGTATCTCCTGGTCGAGTATCCTCCTGTGCTCGTCAATCTCGCTCGGTTTGACCTTCTCCTTATATCCCTCTTCCCAGGGGTATGCATTGCCGCGATCCTTTTCGGGGCTTGCGTCTGGTTTTTTGAGAAACTTTTGACTCCAAAATGCCTTTGTCGATGTAGGATTGCTTTCATATAATTTCATCAGATCGGCCTTCAGATCTTCCACGGCAGTTTTTCCATCCCGAGCATGAAATCCTCGCTTTTCCGCTTCTTCATCTGTGCTAACAATATTGCCATTTTCATCGAAATACTTCCCAACCATTTGATCCGAATACCTCGACTGCATCTGTCTCATCTCGGCGACGTGCTGACCGCCGAGCAACTTCCGGTACATGGTGTTTTCAAAGGTACCTTCTTCTGGGGCATAATTATCCGCTGAGTAATCCCATTTGCCGGTCAGATTGCCATTTTCATCCCGCTGCTCCTGCCATACGCGCTGACGAGTCACATGGGGAGATAATTTGTTAAGAAACGCGCGCATAGGCTGTTTTTTCGCTTCGCCGAGGATTTCATTCACGCGTTCTTCATCATCCATAATATAGTATGCGCCCGTCTCAGCGTCTTTGGCAGTATCATACTGCTCCCAGTGACCCACATCTTTTGCGGCTTCTGACATGCTCGCCATAGCGCGCAGTTTATGCTGGTCCTCCGCGCTGGCTGCGATTGCATTCTCTTTTTTGAGAAACTTCTTATCGAGACCTAAAAAGGACATTTTGAAATCTCTTACATTATTTGCACTGTATTTTTCAAACATTTCTTCAGGATTAAACCCGAGCGTTTCAAACTTTTCATCCACGTCCGTCTTGAAGTTTTTATCTTTATGGTAGAGTTCACCAAACGCGTAATAAACATCGTCAAGATTCCCCTTGCCTGTGGCGAGCTCCCCAAATGCCTGCTTGGAAATATCACCTTCATGCCCACCGGTATAGAACGCTCGCCGGGCGAGGTCCTGCATCGCCTGCCTTGATTCGCCTGCTTTACCCAAGTCTTTGTTAAATTCCGACATTTTCGTGTTGATGACCACGCGTCGTGCAGCCTCGGCACGGTCAAAAGCCGCTTTTTTCCCTTTAAAAAATTTCTCGGAAAAAAATTCGCCCTTCCCTGCGGCAAGCGTCTTTGACTCTTCAGTCAGACGTTCCCCGCGCTTGGAAAATCCTTTCCAGAAATCAGGGGTGAGGAAAGATAGGTTTTCGCTCTCGCGCAGAGTCCTGCCGATTTTTGCCGCGCCGCGTCCTAATCCGTACTTTGCGGCGGCAAATGGCGAAGCTGCAAGCTTCAGCGGCGCCGATCCTGCTTTCCTGAGCCGCGCTATGGCATTACCCGCCATACCGCCCGCGATGCCGCCGGCCTGCTGTGCCACCATCAGCGCCCCGACGAGCATCGCGATACCGATTATGAAGCTGAGGATGTTCGGGGCTGTGGAGGCCTGTGACACGCTCGCGGCGAGTGATTTATCGCCCGCAGTGCCGCTGACTGCCTGCGTGTCGACGTCTTTGGGCAGGTTTTGGACAGTCCTGACGACCTGCGGAGTCGTGTTGACGGTGACAGTGAGCGCGAGCCAGATAAAAAACGCTATCACCGGACCTGTCACGACCTGCTTCCAAAAAGCGCTCCACCACTGGCTGGAGTATTTCTGCGCTGTGGGAAACACGGCGAGGATGTAGGCAAGCGGTGACAGCACTATCAAAATCCATAGCATGATAATGCGGGTCAAGAGTACGACCACGAGGATGACCATCACGACGAGCGCGACGACGACGAGCGCGAGAGCGAGCACTGCGCCGCCGAGAAACTCTCCCCCCGTCGGCGGTGTCGTGGTGTTGCGGAATTTCAGGATATTATCGAGCTGGAACATCGTGGTAAAGTTGCCCGCGGCGGCGTCTTTGAACGCATTAACAAAGGTAAGCATCACGACCTGTCCGGCGTCGATAAAAAAGCCCGCGATGAATTTCGACAGGTTGATGAGGATTGCCATGAGGATCAGCTTGCCGAGAAGGCGCTGGTATTTGTACTGCTCGAGGCGGAGGATGGTGCCGAACGCGATAACAAGCAGGACAACGATAAAGAACATGTTCGACACGTCGCGGACGATGACCCAGCCCGTTTGCACGGCTGGCGTATTCACAAAGTCGTTGTACTGCGCGATGTTGATGAGGAGGCCGATCACGATGAGCAGGAGCTTGCCGAGGAGTTGGACTATCGAGAGGATAATTTCCGCGATGACGCTCAGCACGCTGTCACCGATACCCGCCGCCGATGCCGGCAGGGCAAGCGTAAGTAACGACATACCGCATACGACAAGCAGGGCGAGTGTGAACGCCCGTATTCGGGGGTCTGATGACCGGAATAGCTTGAGTTTTGAGAAAAAGGATTTCAAAGGAAAAGGGGGATTAGGGGAATAAAGGGGTATTATGGGTTATTCTGCTACTCCTAGTCTGTCACCTTAATCACTCCGTTGAAGCCATACCACCCGACACTATCGTCTGGTTTTCCGCTACTGCTCGCCTGACGGGTGCCTGGCCTTTGCCCTACAAATGTGCAAGAGCCCCCGACGCTGATACAGACATTACTGCCCGCGCCCCAGTGATCAATTATCTCCACCCGCGGGGTGTAGTCACCGGTCTTTGTCACCGTA
Organism: bacterium; assembly: GCA_021815445.1. Lineage (GTDB taxonomy): Bacteria > Patescibacteriota > Patescibacteriia > UBA10025 > UBA10025 > JAKAGM01. The sequence goes on from JAKAGM010000001.1 coordinate 667,550, forward strand.
TAGAAAAACGTATTCGGATTCTTCGGGTCGCTCCGCGGAGCAAATCCCCACGCCATGCTCCCCTGATTATCCGACGGGACAGAACCGTCTTTTCCGTCCCAATCAATCAATATAGTATCAAGCGGCATCTGTTCTTTGTCCACATTTTCCGTGAAACTCATTTTGATGGTAGAGCCGATCGTCACGCCGGGTATCGTCCAGCCGCCTGCCGGAGCGCTGGCGTTGCTGTAATCCTTGCCGTTGACAGTAAGGATAAAGTTGGTCACCGCAGGCTGGACAGCGCAGTAATCGCTGGGTGGGGCGGGCCGTTGGTTATTGGGGCAGATCGACATATTATCAAATTGCGTCTGCCAGCTCGTCACATCTGTCGTAAAGTCATCCCTTACATACTGTCCTTTAGTGTTATCCCACACCCATCCCTCGTATGCTATCGCGAATAGCCGCCTGAGGGTATACTCCGCGTCATGTACCGGGTTAAGACTCTCAGTAACAGTAACCGGAGGCAGGATGCCGCTGCAGTAGCCCCCCTTGTTTTCACAGTTTCTTTGCGCTTCAAGTGTTTTGCAGTCACTGCCATTGAAATCTCCTCCCATGCATATTGCCTGTCCGCAGATGCTTTGCGTGAATACGGGACCGACAGGAGTTTTCCCGTCGCACGCGTACGGCAGGCCGGCGCGGGTCTGGCTGGAGCGCTTAGTCTTATCGGCATAGGGAACCTGCACGTAGAGAGGAGTGTTATGCTCTTTGCCGAACCAGTCTGCGGGCGTGCCGACGAGCGGCGGGATGGCGCCGAAAGGCGCGAGGTCGGCATTGTACCCGTAATTATTATTGAGTTGCGTCTGGTATCCGCTCCCATTTGATACGCGATTGGCCCATGAGACGACCTCATCGCCGGCGACTTTCACAATCTGGTCGCACGGCTCGCGCAGCTGATAATTGATGACAATGGTAATTGCGGAAGGCCCTGATTTAGGCAGACCCGCGCGTACATCGTATCCTAGGACAAATCCATTGTCATCAAAACGAACCCGCATACCAAACCCCATCGGAGCGTGCTCCGCCGAGCATTGAGGCGTATAATTGAAATCAAATCCTTCCTCCGTGGTGCCTCCGTGCCAAATCTTTGGATTATTTTGGTAGAAACTATCAGGTTTGATATAGAATGACTCATTATTCCATTCACGAACTTTGGAATTTAATGTCACTTTTATAGCCTCTATATCAGTTCTATTTATCGCTTTTTCTGCCGCATTAGCGGGAATGATTCTTGGGTCAGTTATCGCAGTTGATCCGGGAGTATCGCAGATAAACTTGCTGGCATTAGTGCTGTCGGTCATGCAGTTTGATGCATAGTCATCTCCACTCAGTATAAGATTAGCTCCTTGGAAAGGCACATCGGTAGGTGCAACGTTCATTATCGTATAGGAGGTTCCAGAACAGTCATTTGTCAATTTGGCATAAACGCAAGGATCACCATCATAGCAAGGAGCGACGGCGTTAATTCTCGTATTAAGTACGTACCCCGGCGTCGCCGGGAGAGTAGAAGATGGCAAAGGAATTTGTGAATTGCCCCGGGCCAACTCACAGAAGTAGAGCGGGGTGCGCTCCTGGTATCCGGCCTGCTGTTCCTGGCCGAAGATCGACGACTCGCCGCTGATGATATCGATAGGCCACCAGTTGATGCAGATATCCGGATTTTTTGGATCTTTTTCTATGCAGTACCCTTTCCACCCGCGGTACTGTACGCCGTCAAAGTCTGTATATTCGCAAAGCTTCGAATCGTCGCGCGGATACATGCGGCAGGTTCGCGTTAATTTATCAGGCGTTGAGAACGGGCCGGTATTTGACCCCGATTGGACCCCCAGCACGGGCTTTAGGGAGACGTCATCAAGGTAAAATGTCCGTTCTGATCCGGCACACGTACTACCGACTGGCGGTCTGGCAAGACAGAGAATGACTGAGGGGCCGTTGTTCACGGGGCTGCTATCCGTGGAACACAAGTTAATATTCGTCGGATCTGCGGTGCAGTGGCTCGGCCCTTGGATAATCTTCAAGAGCGTTTTGACTGTGCCTACGGGAATATTGGTTGTCACATTGCCTACGACGTATTCTTGCCAGGAGGTGCTCCCGGTCAACCAGCCGAAGGAGTCAATGCCGATTCGATTGCCGGTGACATCCAAATACTCAAATTCTACCTGGATCACGTCCCTCTGCGTGGCATTGCCTTGTTCATACTCCTGCTTCATTGAGATGCTGTATTCCGCCTTGTTCTGAATTTTATTCCCGAGATTATAGCTGACGCCATCCCACATCCCACTGCCCGGGTGGACGGCGAGGACATTATTTTCATTCAGCAGGGGGTTGCCGGGGATTGAACCGTCGTCAGAGCGTTCAGTGAGGGCTACTTTGGTATCGGCGCCGATTGCAGTCCATCCGCGGTACGTTTCTCCGCCTTTCCACTGCGTCGTGGAATCATTGGGCTTAATCTCCTGGGACATCATATAATTGCTGTCCCAAAAGTCGCCGTCTTTGATAAGATCTTTTGTTGTCGAGCCGAATGTGCCAAGCTCGTGCATGACAGCGTACGGATAATCGCCCCCGATAAGACGGTCTATGCCGCACTTCCCGCCGCCGCACTCGCCATCGTTCGAGCACTGCTTGCTCAGATCATTCGTGCAAACGTTCAGGAATCCCCAATTAACGCCCGCCTTTGCCAGGCCGGAGATATTTTGCATCTTGCTGATATTATTTGTCTGGTCGCTCGAGCTGGTAAAGACCAGGTCGGCACTCGATGAGGGGATACACGGCTGGCCGGAACAGTCGGAGGGACCGTTTGGACAGCGTTTCTTCAGATCGTTGGAGCATACGTTTACAGGCGTCAGCGATGCAATCAGCGTGCAGATGCCGTTGATGCAGTCTGAATCTTTCACGCAGGTTGCGCCGGTGTCTGAACACGCCTTGAGCCCTACGCATGCGCCCGTAATAGGATCGAGTTTGTTGCACGGCTGCCGTTCGAAGCACACTTGTTCCTGGCTTCCTGACGCGGCCTTCACCGTGGTCCCGGTCTTGCATTCCAGCCAGGTATTACATACCCTGTCGCGCTGGACTTTGACAAGCTGGTTAGAGTCGCAATCGGGGGCCGCCGGAGTCAGGGGATTGTTGTCGCAAGCTCCTGACGGGACACTCCCGTCATTTGTGCCCTTGGCATAGAATGTCGCCGGCGGAGAGTTTGTGTCGTAAAAAAGTCTGCATCCCTCTTGCTGGTTGACCACGCCGTTGCACGATTTCGTGTCTGTTGACTGGGCAAGATTGTAGTGCGCCGCACACGATGCTACGGGAACGCAGCTGCCGCCCGCGCATTGGGGGTTGGCATTGCTCAGAACGCAGGGATGCCCGACACCGCATATGCCCTCGGGGTTAAGGATGTCGCATTCTTGCGCGTTGTGAGCCCCTCCGTTGCAGAACGCCGTCGTGTCGCAGAATGCTCCCGGCGAACCGGATGTTGCGCTGCACCGTCCGGCATTCGACTGGCCCGCCGGGATATTAACATCGCATCCTTTGGGATCGAGAGGATCGCGGTATTCTGTGCATCCGTTCTGCTCGGCGGGGCACGTCCCCACCATTCCGGGCCCCACAGATGAGACCGTGTTTTGCGGGCCGCAGCCTATGGTCGTGCCGGTAACAAACCAACCAGCCGTTTTGGTGCCCGACGGCGCCACATACTGGCATGTCCTGCCTCCGGGGTCCTTGAAATAGCTCAACCCCGTATCGGTCTTGAATTCCTGACATCCGCTCTCTTCCTGGTGGCACAGCGAGGTCGCATATTGGTCGGGATCATTGATCAGATACGTTGTCTGGTATCCGCTTACGACATTATCAGCGTTGATTGTCGGCTTGCCCATTTTGGTACAGCCCGCTTGCGCTGCCTGGCATTGCACCGCCGGGTCATTGACCACGGCAACGAGCGTATCGCCGGGAATACTGATCGACTGCGGGAAAGGAACCGGCGTGAATGTATGAGATACTACATCATCATGAAGCAGCGTTACATCATTTCCGTCCACCGTTCCGTCGCCATTCATGTCCATAATAGCCCACGGGTCAGGCCTGTTGATGCCGGGATGGCATGTCTGTCCCGTGCCGCAGACCGCCGTGGGATCATCAGGATTGCACGAAGTGGCCGTGTTTGCCAACGGCCCCGTCGTACACCTCCCGTCATAGTAGCTCTCAATGAGCTTAAGGTCTGTCTGGTCGACCACAAGATCGTTGTTATAGTCTCCGCGCGGCCGTTTCGTGACCTGGACGCTTTGGTCGAAAGGATAATCACCGTTATTCGTCTGGATCATCGCCTCACAGCCGACAGCGTCGGATTTGCAGATCTTGGAGAATGATTTGAGATAGGAAACCTGGCCTTCGCGATCACGGTAGGCGCTGCAGTTCTCATATCCGGAACACTGCGTCGTCGTGCCCTGGACGCGGAAAATATCATCAGTGACTTCCTGCAGCTGGATGTTATCGAGGAAAAACGAATTGTTGCCGCCGATGAAGAGTATACTGCCCGCGGGGATGTCCTGGTTGACAAAGAGCGGCCCGAGAGAATACTGGTTCCAGTTTCCTTGGCGCGCTATGGCCGTCCCTGAGAATTTCGAGTTAGGAATCATGACTCCTGTGCCGTCATACAGCGCGCTCTCAATGCTTGTGTCATTTGCGCCTCCGGCGGCCCAGAAGGTCAGGATGTACGAGTGGTCGCGTTGGATAAGGGTATCAATGACTGTCGAAGCGCCTGTCGGCAAAGGGAAGACTACCATCGAGTGGCCGCCTGCCTGGGCGGCATTCGTGCTTGGGTTGAGGGCCGGATCCGCATTGGATGACCATGGCGCGATAGTCCCTCCCTCAAAATCAGATGAAATAATCGTACGGACATTATTCCCCGCCGAGCCCTTGTATTCCCGACAGCCTGCGAATGCTGCGGAGCATGTCAGGCCTTCCCCGGGTACCATATGGTACGTTACGTTATTACCTGCCGCCGTATCTATAGAATTCTTAAACGGATGGCAGTCATCGGAGACAAAGATGAGTTTCGAGCGAAGACGGTAGGTTACCAGCCCCGAAGCATCGTAAAATTCCGTGCAATCAGGGTTCTTTTGGAGATCGTTAACGGTGCAAACCGCCGCAAGATGATTTTCAACGATACCGTCGCCGTTCTCATCGAACGGGACGCCGTCGACGCAGTTGGGATACCTGTTGGTCGATGAAGGGGTATCGGGTCCGAGATTCGTACATGGGGCGTAGTTCCCTCCCGCTTCCGCTGTCTCGCTTCTTAGCAGTCTGAACTCTTTGAGCTGGTATCCTGACTCCTCGTTCCCCACCCATGAATAGTAGCTTTGCGCGTTTGATCCCGCGTCAGCGGGCTTCACGCACTGCCTGATGAAGCTGTAGTACTCCAGTCCCTCGCCGCCCCGTGCGACTTGGTCAAGATTCGTGTATTCCTCGCAGCCCACCTGGGTCGCCGGGCAGGACTTGCCGGTTGTAGAAACAAATGATACCGGCTCCTTTGCCGGACGTATCGGGGTATGGTCTATCGGCATCTCGCGGTACGCCTTGCATCCCACAAATGCCGCCGGGCACTGGTCGCATGAGCCCGGATCATTAGGATCGCATGATGCTGAGTCGGTAATCTTGCCCGTCACCGGGATGCTCCCGTCAAGCGGAGTGTATAAATTACAGCCGACATCATCCATCGAACAGCTCTTTCTGGCGCCGTTAAGATACGTCTTGTTAACCGTCGCATAATCCCCGTATGCAGAGGTCGCTCCGCCTTCCTCGAGCTGGACATCGTCAATAACAATCGTACACCCGTCGATTGCGTTAATGACGCCGTTGACTCCCGTTCCTTTGAGTCCCCGTGTAAATGTCGCCGTACGGCTGTATCGTTGCCATGCATCCTGCTTATAGGTTACCGTCGAGGACGTTAAGCCGTTCTTATCGACAGCCCAGTCTTCATAGGGATTAAAGTTTTCAATATGATTGCCCCCGTCCGCTGACGTCCGGCCATCCGCGCATTGAGAGAGTTTTGCGTAGTAGGAGAAGGTGAAAGTTCTGCCCCCTACCGGCTGCAGCGAATCAAAAGGAGCGGGCGCATACCATGATGGACCGGGACCGCCGATGAGTTTCATGGCGTATGAACCGCTATAGGCGTTCTTGGTCACATCGAGAGACTGGGCGGAATTGCCTATGTCATAACCGTCTAGCGCAGGTCCGCGATCATCGACCCCGTCGTCAATTTTACTGTCAGTGATAATGGATTTGTCGAAGAATTCAAAGCTCGAATTGCGGGCAAGGTTAGTCCCCAATCCCGGTTTGGTGCGGATAAACTCAGAGCATCCCGCGGCAGCGACGTCGCACGCCGGTGCATCCCTGTCGAATGCGATCCTATTTTGTTGTCCGGTTGAGCTGAGCCCGAAGTCGCACGCCCAGTTTCCTTTGCTGTCCTGTTCTTGACAGTACCACTGGCATCCGGCGTTATTTGCGTTACAGCCGTTTTTTTCCGTCGTATTCTGGAGATACGAGACCGACTGGCCTTTGGGGTTGGTAAACGTCTTGCAGCTTGCGTATTGCGCGTCGCAGGCCTGGCCTTTGAATTGCCAGACGTCCCGCTCCTCGGTGCAGTAGCCGTAGCGCTGGCACGAGCCGTCAGGGTTCTCAATGATGCAGGTCTGCTGGTCGACACAGCCCGTCTGCCGCGTTACCTGCTCTTCGCGGGGGGTAACGTCGGCTTTGTCGACTGTTCCTTGGGTTGCGAGCTGTTCATCGCCATTCTGATCCACCCAGTTTTGCGTGAGAGTTTGCTCGGTTGCCCCTTCGCGCTTGCAAAAGACTTCGGGAGCTTTGAGAGTCCAATTCGGATCGACGAGTCCGCAGAAAGGCGAATACGAAATTGTCTCGGAGCACGTGCCATCAGGCGCGCCGTCGCCATTGGTGTCAGGGCATACAAGGTCGCTCGAGCAGGTCTTTGTCTTGTCATTTGAACACACCTTTTGGCCGCAGTTGTTGAATTTGTCGGCGACTTCTTTGAGGGAGAAACTGCTCTTGGAAAAATTCTTGATATATTCCGCGGCGAGTTCCCACCCGACAGGAATGATTCTGTAGGTCCTCAAGATGACAAGGGAACGGTACGGGTAGCCATTGATGTACTCAGGCTCCTGCCCGTCGGCGTTGTAGCCAAAAGCCTTATTGCCGTCCAGAAGTCCGGCGTCCATCGCCTCCCGCAAGGTGAGCTTCTGCTGGATCGCCTGCGCGAAGCGGTTATCAATGATGCAGTTGCTGTAGCCCGGGTTTGACGGACAGCTCGCGAGGTCGCTGACCACGTCCACAGTACCTCCGGTAAGATAATCCGGCTGGGCCAAGGTCGAAAAAATACTTTTTGCAGTTGCGATACCGCCGCCCTGGGTGTTGAAAAGCTGGGAAAAGAATCCCGCGTTTGTCCCGGGATTAAACCCTTGGCTTGATGAAAAAATTCTCTGTAGAAGCTTCGAGACTAGCGTATTTGAAAATACCCCGAAAGCGTCAGCAAGAGGGGTGCCAGTCTGCTTAGTTACCGCCTCGAAAGACTGCTGTAGCGGGAGCGTAGCGGCATACTCAATGAAACTTGCTGGCGTTTTAACCTCTCCTGTTATGGGAGACACCACTGATTTGAATCCTGTGATACCAGTAAAGAGCGCGCTGTCCCTCTGCTTTTGCTTGGCCTCCTCCTGGTTCTTAATAAGATCGTTTTTTATCTGGAGAAAACCACCAAATTCGTTCTGCTCAGGATTAAAATTGTATGAAAAGTCAATGAGTACTTGATTGGTATTTTTCTGGTAGCTTTTATCCAGGTTGTTCCCGATCTTTGTTACAGTACACTTCCCGCCGAGCTGGGTCGGCTCTCGCAACTTCTGCGCGAAAATTCCCAGCTGCACTTTGGTCTGGAGATCAATCGGTTCGCAAAGATTTTTGCCAAAATAGCTTGTCGAGAGTGTATTGAGGAAATCCCCTCCCGCGGCGTCACCGATATCCTGGATCACCTGCAGCGGTTTCGTATAAAAGAGAGGCTTCTGCCCTGTCCCTCCCGAGGCAATGTATATCGCCGTATCGTATGCCACTCTATTAAGGAAGTTACGGAGTGCGTTCTTATACGCAAGGTCTGCAGCCGTTTTTAAAGCTTTTGTGATTGCGTTGTCTCTCTTCAGAGCAAGATTCTCAAGTATTATTACCATCGAGGGACTTACCCCAATCTGCGCTTGCGCTCGATCAGTAAATATTCCAGTCGTCACGCCGATGACACTGATGAAAATTGCAGCGATGATCAATCTCTGGAAATGCTTTTTTGTACGTCCTGAGAATCGAGAGCTCATGTACGTTTCATGAGATAATAATATTTACTGACTTGCCTGCTGAAGCGCCTGCTGGAAGACGAGTTTCAGCGTCGCATCGTCCATGCCATTGAGCGTAGTTTGATCGACGCCCGACTGAACGAGGAAGGTTCGAATTTCACTCGGAGAAAGGTTGCTCAGACTTGCGTAAAAGTTTGCTTCAGCGGAATTGGTGCCTGCATTTGTTGAAGCGGTATTTGTGAAAGAAGTGTTTGCAAAAAGGGAGGAATTTGCCGCCAGGTTGGAAGCGGAAGTATTCGTCGCCGCATTTGCATTCGTCGTATTGCTTTCTGCGACAGTCTGGCTATACAGATTGAGAAGATCGGCGTCAGTGAGATTATCTATGACAGTTTGGGGCGCACCTGCGTCTTTTAAGGCCTTTCTCAGCGTATCGAGCGGGACAGTATCCGTCACAGCCGTCTGGTTTACGTTCCCGGAGTTTGTCTGGGCATTGCTATTGGCCGTATTCACGGGCTGACGGCAGGTCTTGCCTTCCGGACAGTTCGGATCAGTGCCCCTGGCAATTTCGTCCTTGTCAGATATCCCGTCGCTGTCCGAATCGGCGAGATACGGGCTGGTATGGTAGACATATAGCTCGTCATAATCGCTTAAACCGTCGCCATCGGTATCTTTGGTTTTTAAGCTTTCAAGCGATGCGGTGTTAGTCTCAGCTACCTGCGTGTTTGTTTGATTCGCAACTGGAGGCAGAAAAGGAGACTTTAAGCCTTGAAAGAATGCCACCACGCCAAAAGCGAGCGCGGCGACGCCTATGCCAAGTATGGAGCCAAAGATGATTTTACGGCGCTTCAGCTCTTCCGGCGTCCCGTCGGGTTGTCCTGGCAATTGATCGCCGGGACCCTCAAATTTGTTGTCATCTGACTCCACAGATTTCTGCTCAAAAAGTAACGTTTTTTCTCCGAGGTTAGAGTTGTTTTGATGCCAACATTATATCAGAGATAGGGTCAAAAGTCAAACGCGCCTACAGCCCTATTTTGGCAATAAACTGGAACTTAGGAACTCTTCCGGTATTTCGTTTTGGATACCCTGAATTAACCGGTTTTCAAGCCGCTAATTTCGAGAACCAGCTCGGCCCACTGCTCAAGAGTGAGCTCCTGCGCGCGGGCAAGCCGCGGAATGCCCGCAGAACTCAGGGCGTGATGCGCATCATCGGATGAAAGGCGCAGTACAGCAGCGAGATTATTGACCAGCTTCTTTCTCCTTGCGCTAAAGCCCGCTTTAACCACGCGGAAAAAGTCTCTTTCGGCAATCTGAGGGAATTTCCACTGGGGGGCATCGAGGACAACAAGCGCTGATTCTACCGCCGGCTCAGGCCAGAAACTCGATTGAGCTATGGTGCGCACGAGGCGGGGATTCGCATAGGCCTGAGCCATAATGCTGAGAACGCTCGTATCCCCCGCGGACGCCGTCAACCGTTCGGCAACCTCTTTTTGCAAAAGGACTGTCATCTGGACCGGTTTCGGCGACAGCTCCAGGAATACACGAAGAACGTGTGAAGCGATATTGTACGGCAAGTTAGCTACAATTGCATACGGCTTTGAGGCGACTACTGCCGTGCTGGCGCGCAGCCACCTGAAAATGTCGTCATGGACTACATGGACATGCGGGTAAGCGGAAAATTTCCCCTGGAGAACCTGAGCGAGCTTGGCATCAAGCTCTATAGCGAATACTTCCCGGGATCCTTCTGCAAGTCTCTCGGTGAGCACGCCGAAGCCGGGGCCTATCTCAATGACAGCGCACAAGGAAGGAAGCGCAGCAACACGCACGATATCATCTAAAACCGCCGCATCCACGAGAAAATGCTGGCCGAGCTCGCGCGCCGGCTTAATGCCGTAGATCCTGCATAGTTCCCGGGTCTTTTTTTTGAGATCGGTCATGCGATACTTCGCCGGATTCCTCGCAAGTAAAGAAGTGAAAATAGCGCCGCAATAAGGAATATCGGCCCCCATGGATCGCGGAAAACTGCGATGAGGACAAGCGCGCCGGCAGCGCCGAGAATTTTGCCTATCGAGAGCGCCTGTTCAAAAAATATCATTGAGCCGACCACCTTTGTCCTGTCAGCCTGTTCATAGAGATCTGTCATGAGCGGGACATAGAGCATATTTTTCGTCAGGCGTGACAGCGCATCAACAAAAAAGACGAGCCCGCTCGTCACGACAATCAGCCTCAGGAGCCATGCGAGCACGTAACCCAGCGTACCGGTGCGCGAGACTGCCCCGCGCGAACTCGTGTCAGTCTTCTTGCCTATGACGAGTACTATGAGCATGGTAATCAGCGTTGCTCCGGCAATAAGTGAGCCGATAACGGCATAGTTGTGGATGACAACGTAGATAAAAATGGGCCAAACGACAAGTACGAGCAGCTCTTCACCGAATCCAAGGTACCTCACAAGCTTAGATCGCTGGCTTTTTTCCTTAAGGTGAGACAATATTCCGGTATATGTTTCCCGCTCAAGAGTATGTATTTCTTTGATATGCAATAGAGGAAGCGCGGAGAGAAAAAACAGGATGCCCGCAATCAAAAAAAGGAAGGGGAAGCCAAGCCATAATGCGACCACCCCGCCGATAAGCGGTCCGATAATGTACATGATGGAGCTAAGAGCCAGCAAACTTCCAACTTCGCGTCCCTGCTGTCCGGTATCGGAAAAAAGCAGAAAATCCACGTGATAAGCGGGCCAATATAGAAGTTTCTGCGCCACGAGCATAAGCGGAGCGATAAAGAGGAAAATAATTGAAAATGCGGCGCCAAAAAGACATAGGAAATACCCTATAAGGAAGAACTGGCTGTAGAAAATTGAGTGTTCCACTCCGATCCGGGACAGGATACGGACTACCAGCGGCAGAAAAAGAAAATACAACAGGTAAACAGCCAGGTAAAACACCATTACCAGGCTGAGCGAGTGGCGAAGCGTGTAGAGATAGACAGGCTCGAAAATGAGCACAGAGGCGAGCCCGAGATCCATGAAACCGACAGACCACGCGAGGGAGATAAACTTTCGCGAGACGTGCTTCGAAAAATAATGGGGCAAATGCAGTCTGATTCTCTCGAGCATGAATTTCTTAGATAGCTATCTTGACCGGCCCCTCCCTCATCACGATAGGTTTGCCTTTTGTCGAATCGACAACCGTTGAAACGGCAATTTCGGGGAGCGTCCCCGCGTCGATCAGGAGGTCGGGCCGGGGCTCAGTGTCGCGAAATTGTCTGAGAACGTCATCAATCGTATAATTATTTTTCATTCCCGAGAGGTTCGCACTCGTCGTGGTGATAGGGCGCCCAAGCGCCCTTACGAGAGCTAAGGCAACCGGAGAATTAGGAATTTTCACTCCGATAGTCGGTAAGCCCAGTGTAAGCGCGGACGAAATCTGCGGCTGTTTTTTAAAAATAATGGTCAAGGGAGCGGGCCAATATTTTTTGCCCAGCTTGAGACCGAGAGGGTTGGTCACGGCAACCTGTTTAAGCATAGTAAAATTGGCGACGATTACAGGCAAGGGCTTCTGGATGCGCTTTTTGATTATAAAAATCCTCCCGACCGCATCTTCATTCAGGGCGTCTGCGCCGAGTCCATAGGCTGTATCGGTTGGATATACGACAATTCCCCCTTGTTTCAAGACGTTCACCGCTTTTTCAATGACGTCATGGGGAATCTTTGAACTTTGAATTTTTACAATATCCATATCGTATACATATATTCTAGCATAAAAAAGGGGGCGGCTTATTTGGCATGAGGAAATATGCTTGAAATGACCAGAACAACTGTCGCCGCAATAATCCCTCCGATAGTCAGCCACGCGATAATATTGCCGAATTTCTTGTTGGTATTTTCCCCCATTATCTTTTTGTTGTTGATAATTTTTATGACAAAGACAAGTATGAAAGGCAAAAGAATGCCGTTGATATCCTGCGACCACAGCATTATTTTAATCAGGGGGACATGGGGAATGAGGACTACGCCTGCCGGAATAATTAATGAGAGCAGGATGATACTATAGAAAAATTTCCCCTCTTTCCACTTCGTGTTAAACCCGTGCTCCCACCCGAACGCTTCGCAGATCGCGTACGCCGTTGTCGTCGGGAGGATAAACGCTCCAAGCATCGACGCAATAAAGAGACCGAAAGCAAAAAGCACCTTAGCAAAATCTCCTGCAAGCGGCTGGAGGGCATAGGCGGCATCTTTTGCATCCTGTATGTGGATGCCATGGACAAAAAATGTCGCTGCGCATCCGATGATAATGAAGAAACTTACGATGTCGGTAATGAATGCGCCAAGGTACACTTCAAACTTTTCAGCTTTATAATGCTTAAGACCGAGCCCTTTGTCGACGACATATGATTGGATAAAGAACTGTCCCCATGGAGTGATTGTCGTACCGATAAGCGCGATCATTGTGAGTAAAAATGGCGATGTCCATTGTATAGTCGGGGTCACCAGGCTCTTTGCCGCCAGAGTAAAATCGGGATGGACATGGAATCCGTTAATGATATAAATGACATAGAACATGGAAAACATCAGGAATATTTTCTGGGCGGTCTTGAACGACCCTTTGTACAAAATAAACCATACGGCAAATCCGGCAAGCGGGACGGAGATATACTTTACAATGTTAAAAATCTCCAGCGACTCCGCGATACCGGCGAACTCGGCCATCATGGTTCCGAGATTTGCGATCAGCATCGCGACCATCGCGAAGACGGTCCACCGGACGCCGAAATTTTCCCTGATCAGCGACGCAAGGCCTTTTCTGGTGACGAGGCCGATGCGGATCCCCATTTCCTGAGTAATAGCCAAAGAAAAGGTGATAAGAAGCAGCACCCAGAGCATTGAGTACCCAAAGCTCGCACCGACGACTGAGTATGTGCTGATGCCGCCCGCGTCGTTATCAGCGTTTGCGGCGATGATGCCGGGCCCGATCACGCTTAAAAAAAACAGCACCCTCGGCCAGTTCCTTTTTACCCATCCCACCATCCGTGTATCACGGTAAAATAATTAAATCCTCCTTAGAGAAATTCAATACTCGCCTTATGCTTCGGGGACCAAATACCGCATAATATCATCGACGCTGATGATTCCCTGGATTCTTTTCTCCTTGTCGATGACGGCTACAGAAAGTAAATTATACTTTGTCATCACCCGCGCCACTTCACTGAGCCGAGTCCTGCTCCTAAGCATGATCATATTTGTCGTCATGCGCTCTGAGACCTTTAATGCACTTGGCGAGACAAAGAGGGTCCTCACGGAAAGAACTCCGAGAAGATGCTTTTCGCCGTCTACGACATAGAGATAATAAATTGAACCGAATTCGTCCGAGATCTTTCTAATGTAATTCTGCGCTTCTTCGATTGTCCACGTGGGGAGGATAGTGACAAATGCCGTGGACATGAGTGAACCCGCTGTGTTCTCGTGATATCCGGAGAGTTTTTTGACAGCGGTTTGCTCGGTACTCTCAAGTTTGGTGAGTAATTCGCTGGAAGCGCTGTCAGGCATTCGTCTGACGACATCGGCAATTTCATCAGTAGGCATCTCTCGAATAATTTCGGCAGCGCGTTTCTCGCCGATAAGATTAACGAGGAGGTTTCTCACCTTTGGGTGAACTTCTCCCAGTACTTTCGCCGCGGTCTCATCATCGAGAGCCTTGACCACCCGGCTTCCTTCTTTGATATTGAGCTGTTCGATGAGGTTCGCGATGTCAGCGGGGTGTATCTTCTGAATTTCGGCGAGACGCGTTTTGATTCTCAAATCCCCGCTGTGCCTCCCGACGAGACTGACGTCTTTCCAGTCAATATATCCAAGAGATGAGGATTTATAAAAGGGAATCGCATGAACATTGATCCCCAGGCGCCGCAGCAAAGACCAGTTGGACACGTCAATGCCCACAACAGCAAAAGTGTTCCCAACCTTGCCGAGCTGGAGGTCATTGACCCTGACGACCCGCACCCCCCTCATATCGACAATTTGCTGGTCCAGAACGTCAGAAACCAGCATCAGGTAGCTCCCCGTCCGAGTATACGGGGTAACGTGTTCCTTTGTGACTGTCAGTGTGACCTCTTTTTCTCCGATATTCTCAATCTGCTCCCAGGGGATTACAAGCTCTTCCTTACCCTTTTTCACTACAAGCGCTTCGACGCGAGGATATTCGTGAAGGTCATATTTTGTCACCACATCAGCGAGTTTGCCGATATCCTCATATTGGCTGTCTATTACCGGGGCATGGAGCAGTCTGCTGAGATGAATCATATTGGCTGTCTATCTGAGTGAAGTTGATGTCTGTTCAATGTATTCCGTTCAAAAAGCGGGTAAAGGTGATCGGTTAATTCTTCTTTTCCAGAAAAAACCGCGCTGGCTCCTGCGTGAGATCCCATGAACGGGCCTGGAATGCTTCTCCGTACTTCTCTACATACTTTACCGCGAAGCTCTGGAGTGCGTCAAAAAGATCAAGGTCGAGAATCCCTGCGACAGCGGTAACTACCTTATGCACCGCTGAAGCCCGTTCTGCTGAGGTTTTGAATCCATAGTGCAGGTTTTGCCTGACCAGATTGGTCATGAGGAATACCAACATCACGCTGGTATCCTCATCCGCACCGATAGTCAAGGGGCGGGAAAGGGAATCGCCGTTAGCGACAATGTAAATAGGAATCAGGGGATCTGTGTGCTCTTCCCACGGATAGCCGGAAAATACCGGGATTGCTTTGAGGATTTGCTCGATATATATATCATATACCTCTTCAAAGTTCCCGCCGGCGGTAATAATATCCTGCCATACTTCAGAGAACGGCTTGTCTCCCTTATACAGTCTTTCAGCGTAGTCAAAACTATAATGAATTTCGGTCTTTGGGATCATATTCGATTACTTACCAGCGCAGGCACGGCGGCCCTGCGCTGCGCATGTTATCAACTCCGGGCACGCCCCCCGCTGTGGGTGCGCTCAAATGGTTTCAAACCACAATACTCACCAGCCGTCCTTTAATGTATATGACTTTCTTCGGTTGCTTGCCGTCCAGCCATTTAAGCACTTTTTCGCTCGAGAGCGCAAGTTTCTTGGCTTCGTCCTCGGAAATATCTGAGGCAACTTTCATTTGGTCGCGGACTTTGCCGTTTATTTGGACTACAATAGTAATTTCGTCCTCGACGATCAATTTTGGATCGAAAGAAGGCCACGGTTCTTTGGAAATACTTTCTTTGTGACCTAGCTGCTCCCAAAGTTCCTCTGAAAGGTGGGGGGCGAAGGGTGAAAGTAGTCGTAACAAAACTTCAAAATCTTGCTTTAAAAATTCGGCCGGTGCCTCTGCTACTGCATTCGTATACTTCATATATTCTGAAACAGCAGTGTTGAACTTGAACTGTTCGATGTCCACAGTGATCTTCTTAACTAACTGGTGTGTTCTTTTATTCATGGTCGCCATCGCAGGCGCGGAGACCTGCGCTGGCTGATCGACAAATACATTCCATACTCTCTCCAAAAATCTTTTTACCCCGATCATCCCCTGCGTACTCCACGGCTTGGCGTCCTCGAATGGACCCATAAACATTTCATACATGCGCATGGTGTCTGCCCCGAACTTCTTGATGACTTCATCGGGATTGATGACGTTGCCCCGGGACTTGGACATCTTCTGTCCGTCTTCGCCGAGAATGAGCCCCTGGTTTTTTAACTTTGTGAACGGCTCGTCGCCGTGTTTCTTTACGAATGACTTTGGCACGACCTCAATGTCGCACAGGAACTTATAGATGAATCGAGCGTAGAGCAGGTGAAGTACTGCGTGTTCCGCACCGCCGATATACATATCTACTGGCAGCCATTTCTCTAGCTTTTTCGGATCGGCAAGCTTTTTGTCATTCTTCGGATCGCAGTAGCGCAGGAAATACCAGTTCGATCCGGCCCACTGGGGCATGGTATTCGTCTCACGCTTTGCCGGCTTGCCGCACTTCGGGCATTTCACATTCACCCATTTTTCAATACTGGCCAAGGGCGACTCACCTGTGCCGGTGGGTTCGTACTTTTTTACGTTGGGAAGTTCGACGGGCAAATCTTTTTCGTGAACAGGATTCACTCCGACGGGCAGGGGGTTCTTTCCAACTATTTCTTCGAGAACTTCGGGGAATGTATATGCATGGCCATTTTTCAATGAGAAATGATTGCGCCCGGGGAGGAGATGATAGTCGCCGCGGAGTTTCTTCTTATACCATTCCGGGATTTCGGCGGGAATGTACGCATCATTGTCCGAATAATAATATGAAATTTTTTCCGTGTTTTTTTGCACATCGGCGTACCGAAGTTCGGCCTCATGGAATTTCCTTTGCCAAGCCGCGGGATTATCGGGATGCTGCTTCTGGAATTCGGTCCAATCCATCTCTGTGCTGGTTGGAGCCACTAAAATCAGTTTTTTGATCTTTTTCTTGCGTGATGCCAAAAAATACATTGCCGCGATGCCGCCGAGTGAATGACCGATCAGTATTGTATGTTCATCAAATGCATTCTTCAACGTTTCCAAAGCCGTTAACCATTGTTCACGGTCAGGCTGCTTCGAGTCAGGCATATCGGGTACTATAACCTGATGTCCAAGTTCGCGTAGTTTGGTCGCCAACCAGTCATACCAGTTCGCCTTGCCATTGCTCCCCGTACCGTGAATAATCACAATAGTTTCTTTTTTCTGCTTCCGACAATGTTCACAATGCACAATCGGTATCGGTTCGCCCCAGTACCGCTGTCGGCTAAATAGCCAATCGCGAAGTTTATATTGCACTTTGAATCTGCCGCGACCGTCTTTTTCGAGACGCGCAATGATTTTTTTCTTACACTGGACCGTCGTCAATCCGTCGTACTCTCCTGAGTTTATTGCTACTCCTTCGCCGATAAACGCCGCCGGCTTTACATAATATTGCCAAATTTCTTTGGCATTTAAATGGGTAACGGCATCCAATACCTTGTGTTCAGACACCCAGACTGGCTCATGCTTTTCTTTTTCCTCATTGTGAATCTGATGTCGTGTCTCATCGACTAAATCAAACACGACACCGCTAGCCATGCCGTATCTGTTTTCATTCTTATGCTTGGCAAAAAAGGTGAAATGAGTCTGCCAGTTTATTTCCTCGACAAACTTGAGATTGATATAGCCTGTTTCTTCGGCTATTTCGCGTTTCGCGGCTGTTATCAAGTCCTCCCCGTCTTCTACTCCGCCGACGACAAACGATACCCAATCATATTTTTTCCACCGCAGGCAAAGGACGTCATTGTTCTTCGGATTCCTGACGATACCATACACGAGCTTGCGCCTCACCATCGGTTTGTCCGATCGCAATTTCAAGTCTTCGGTATTCTGAAAAAAAGGAGCCATCACCTGCTTGACAGGCAGTGAATATTTTTTCGCAAACTCAAAGTCCCGCTGGTCATGCGCCGGCACCGCCATAATCGCGCCAGTGCCGTAAGACATCAAAACGTAGTCCGCCGCCCATATAGGGATTTCCTGTCCATCAACAGGGCGAATCGCTTTTATCCCCTTAAGCTCAACGCCGGTTTTTACTTTCACTAAATCGGTTCTCTCTAAGTCCGACTTATTTACGGCGGAATGAATATATTTTTCAACTTCGCTTTTATTTTCAACCATGCTGAGGGCATCCTGGACAAGCGGGTGCTCAGGGGCAACCACCATATATGTAGCGCCGAATATCGTGTCGGGTCGCGTAGTAAAAACAGTGAGCTCCCTGGTTTGTAGTTTCGGGTTTTGAATTTTGAACACGATTTCGGCGCCTTCGCTCTTCCCGATCCAGTTCTTCTGCAACAGTTTGATGTTCTCCGGCCAGTCAACTTTGTCTAAATCGTTCAGCAACCGTTCGATGTACCGTTCGTCGGTGATTTTCACCAGCCACTGTTTGATTTTTTTCTTGGTGACGGGAGTCCCGCACCGTTCGCATTTGCCGTCGATGACCTCTTCGTTCGCCAGACCCGTCTTGTCTTTCGGGCACCAGTTGATCGGGGCGTCAGCCTCGTAGGCGAGGCCGTGCTCGAAAAGTTTGAGGAAGATCCACTGCGTCCATCGGTAATACTTCGGATCGGAGGTAATAACTTCACGATCCCAGTCATAGGAAAAGCCGAGCGACTGAATCTGCCGCCGCATGTTCTCGATGTTTTTCGCTGTCGTCACCGCGGGATGTGTGCCTGTTTTGAGGGCGTAGTTTTCCGCCGGAAGTCCGAATGCGTCGAACCCCATCGGGTGGAGCACCTCAAATCCTTTCATCCGCAGGTAGCGGGAATAAATATCCGACGCCGTGTATCCCTCGGGATGGCCGACATGCAGACCCTCGGCTGACGGATACGGGAACATGTCCAGAATGTACTTCTTTTCCCGTCGTGAAGTATCGCTGGCATGGAATGACTTCTCTTTTGCCCAACGTTCTTGCCACTTTTTTTCTATGCTCTGGTGGTCGTAACGGTCCATATGTGGCGAAATTGTACCATTTTTTCAACAATAAAAAAACTGACCTCCCAAACAGAGCATTGACACGCGAGACCGGCGATGATATGCTTTCCCTTGACTCAAAATTTTACTGAAAAACGCTATACTTGGCCTTCGAATCAAGAAAACACTGGTCGTAGTGCTTCATGCCTTCTTGCGGGGGTCATGGGCAATTGCGCGCGGATTTGGACGTTTTCTTGACATGGGCCTGGCGAAGCCGTTGCGGGCAATCGGCATCATCGTCTTTAAACATGGGTTGGTACATCTCTATCGCGCCTACCTCATCGCAAAAAATGCGCTGAAGAGTTTTTTTTCACCTGCAAAAAACAAAATACTCTTCCCGCTCATGAAAAGGGGGATACTGCATATACTTCTCGTGATTATCGCCGCCGGGGTTATTTTCACAAATCTTAACGTCCATACCGGCCGGGCAGAGACTCTCGGACAGGGCACGCTGATGGGAACGCTTGTGCCGCCGGAGGAAGCCGATACAGTGGAAACAATCACGAAGATCCCCCAGAAACACGTATCGTATCTCGGCGACTTTGCAAGCGCGCAGTACGAAAGCGGTCAGGGCACCGACCAGGACCAGGGCCCTCTCAGCATTGCTGATACGAGCGGAGCCCTGATTCAGCCGACGCTCCCGTCCACCACGCAATCGGGCGCGGCACGAGACCAAGTAGAATATTATATTGTCCAAGGCGGTGACACTTCCAGCACTATTGCCGAGAAGTTCGGGATCTCCACCAATACGCTATTGTGGGAAAATCGTCTCGGCCCGAGTGATGTGATAAAACCCGGCCAGAAGCTTACTATCCTGCCTACAAGCGGTCTCTCTTATCAAGTACAAAAAAACGACACTCTGGCGAGCATCGCAAAAAAGCTTTCCGCGGATGAAAATACCATCATAGATTACAATCAGCTTGCCAATGCGGATGCCATCGAGCTTGGCCAGATTCTGATCGTTCCGGGCGGGAAACCCCCTGAACAACCGGCGCAACCACGGACGCAACCGTCTGCACCGTCGACCGCCGTCCCGTCACAGGTTGCCACAGGTCCGATACCTCCTTCGGCAAGGGCGCCCGTTGGCTCGAGGTTTTTATGGCCCACCACCAGCCATAGAATTAATCAGTATTTCAAAGGATACCGGCATACCGGACTGGACATAGACGGTGATTACTCTTCGCCAATCTGGGCTGCGGCTGACGGCACCGTAGAGTTGGTCGCTTATCAAAATTACGGGTACGGGTACCACATCATCATCAACCACGGGGGAGGATTCAAAACGCTGTACGGACACGCGAGCAAAATCTTCGTTAAACAGGGGCAACATGTTGATAAAGGTCAGACCATAGCCATAGTCGGCAGCACCGGCAGGTCTACGGGCACTCACGTCCATTTCGAAGTGATTATCAACGGCCAGAAAGTAAACCCGTTAAGCTACCTCTAGCATTGCATCAATGTAAACAAAAGCGAGTTTTCTGAGCACTCAGGAAACTCGCTTTGATATATGGATTTACCGCTTCACCGTTTGCTGGATTTTTTCGATGATTTCATCAATTGTGAAGTTCGATTTGATAAGGTAGTCGCTTGCCCCCAGCGCTTTGCCCTTTTCGACATCGGCCTCCTGTCCGAGATTGGAAAGTAAAACAACGGGGATGGTCTTGAGCGACTCGGAGCTCTTCATACGCTTCAGTATTTCGAATCCGTCTATTCCGGGCAGAATAATATCGAGCAATACCACGTGAGGACGGTCGTTTGCAATGCGTTCCAGCCCTTCAGGCCCGTCAATGGCCGTACTGACATCGAACCCCTCTCGTGCGAGCTTTGTGCGCATAAGATCCCGGAGAAATTGATCATCCTCAATCACAAGCACTTTGATGCCATGGGAGACGGCTGCATCGGGCAGTTTGCCGGCCATACGAACTGTCTTCTGGATCGGCGGCGCGCTCTCAGTCTGTTGTAAAAGCGCTTTAACCTTTGAGATGACTTCCGCTGGAGTAAATTCGGCTTTAATAATGTAGTCGCGTGCTCCGAGCTTCGTCGCCCTATCTATCTCTACTGGCTGTCCGGAGTTGGAGATAATGATCACTGGCGGGATCGGACGCTTATCTTTCTGCAATTCTTCAAGCACTTCATATCCGTTGAGGCGCGGCATCAGAATATCGAGCAAGACAATGTCGGGGCTTACCTCGCGTATTTTTCGCAGACCTATCTCGCCGTTCTCCGCCGTAAAGACGTCAAAGCCCTCCTTCATGAGCTTTTTTTCGAGCACATCGAGCAATACTTTTTCATCCTCAATAATGAGTATTTTTTTTCGTGTCATAGTATTGTCAGACTACGTTTTTGAGTGTTCGCTTGTAGTATACTCCGATAAAGATGCTGAGAAAAGCCGACAAGGAAAAAAAGTCCGAAACCAACACCATGAGCTGCGTGCCCGCAGAATAGTAAGTCGCGGCCGCTATAAGCAGGAGGGAAATGCCAAAAGCGATCCAGATGGAGCGAACGCGGATGACACGGTCACGAGTCCGCATTCCCTGGTAAAAGAAAAATAAACTTGAGGGAACAAGCACTAAGAGGAGCAATACCGATGTGAGCGTGCCGAAGATCTCATCAATATTCCAGTTAGTTAAGCCGGTCGTTGGATCATAGAAGGGTTCGTGAAAGCGAATGATGCCGACGATAAGGACGCCGAGTGAGAGCGTAAGAAAAATCCAAAAGAGAACCCTGTGAAGACCGGTTTTGAAAAAGAATGTCGTGACCATGACGAAGTATGCCGTAGCGAGAAAAAGAAAGGCGTGTGCGACAATAAATCCGATCCCTATCGCCTGGGCATTGTGCGGCGCCAGAAGACGAGGAAGTGAAAATGCAAAGTAGGCAAAGATAAGAAAAAAATATGCGGTGGCAAAATAGCTCAGCACGGTATTTGGCGGATCCATTTTATACGACCGATATATCCTCCACGCACAGAACCCGCAGAGTATGCTGTTGAGGAGATCAATGACGGGAGAAATAGGAAAATTCATATGAACTATATGCTTGACATAAATTTTTCAAATGACGTGCCGGGAACAGGCCCGCGGCCCTCTATAGGGAGCGTAAAAGTAAACGTCGAACCTACGCCCTCCTTGCTTTCAAAAGTGACCTCCCCTTGATGTCCCTCGACTATATTTTTGACTATAAAGAGTCCAAGACCAGATCCTTCAGTCTGCATTCTGATGACATTATCTGCTCGAAAAAATTTGGAAAATATCCTGTCCTGCTGACGCGCCGGGATGCCCGCTCCCGTGTCAGCTATTTTGAATCGCAACTGGTCGTTGTCCAGCCCGAGTGACACTTCAACCTTTCCGCCCTTGGGAGTATATTTGATCGCGTTATCGATGAGATTCTGAACAACGAGGTGCATTTTCTGCTCGTCGATACTCGCCTTGGGCAAAATGCTCATGGACTGCTGATAACGGAAGATGACCCCGCGCGCTTTGATATCGGGCTGCATTTCCTCTATTACACGCTGGACAATTTCACCCAAGTCGTTGCGGGAAAACCGGTACTGGAACCGACCTTCTTCAATCCGCGAAACGTTGAGAAGGTCATTAATCAGAAGGATCATGCGCTCATTTGACTGGTACCCTTTGCCTAACAGGTCCATCTGCTCGACATTGAGCGGCCCCATGTCCCCGTCTAACAGCATCTTGATAACCCACTTGATCGCGGAGAGGGGCGTGCGCATCTGGTGCGACGCGACAGAGATGAATTCGGTCTTCATTTCATCTATCTCTTTTAACCGCCTGTTCGCGACAAAAAACGCCCGGTTGGTTTGGACCAGTTCTTCATTAACCTCGAAGAGCTTCTTCTCGATAGTGGAAAGCGACCTGACAACATATCCGGAACGATACGTGCTGATCCCCATAAACGAGATCATCGCAAATGACAGCATCGTTACATATGTTTGATGCTGGTAGATGAGTACGCCGCCGGTATAGGGCTGCACGAGGTGCGAAAGTTTGCCAGTAAACTCCAGGAACACTAACAGGAGGAAAATTCCGCCGCCGAAAATGAAATTAATCGGCCCCGCGAGGCGTGAAAAATGCACATTCGACCCGACAATTTGCAAGAAATACAACGGTAGAAAAACGCTTTCAATCCCGCCGGTATAGTGCACAATGAATGTGATAACAACCATGTCGATAACGATCCCGATGTACGGCCACACCTTTGGATATCGTGTATTTGTATACACGAAGCTGCACGCAATATTGTAAATGAGTCCCAGCGATACGGCTACAAAAATACCCCGGAGATCATAATTCAGCCCGAGGGCATGCCCGAGGAGGGTTAAAATCAAAATCACTATGATAACGAGGTAACGTACAGTAACCGACCAATTAAGACGCCCGAGCTGTTCTCGAGCGGAAAGTTTGTTGACCTCATTTTTATCGAATTCTTTTACTGCCATAGCACCCACCATTTTGGCACTATGTATTGTAGCATATTTTTACAAAAAAATCAAGCTCGATAACTTGTTTGCGTTCAAAAATAATAGACAAACTCCCCGGGCTACATTCCCGTGCACTTTAATTCTTCGGAACAAGAAGAAGACAAAATAAGGGAATTCAACTTTCAGCAGTGCATCTACTCTACCTTCGGCCGGTACTGCAGGGCTTCAGCCACATGCTCCACACGAATGTCAGGCATCCCGGCCAAATCAGCAATTGTTCGCGAAACTTTAAGAATTCGAAAATACGATCGAGCGGAAAATTGGAGTCGTTCTGCAGCGCTCCTTAGGAGATCCACGGTACGGGAGTCGATACCGCAAAAAGTTTTTGTATCGCGGGAAGACATCTCCGCGTTTGTCACCAATGAAGTGCCTGTGAATCGCCGGCGCTGAACTTCGCGCGCTTTTTCCACACGGCGTCTGATATCGCGGGAAGTTTCTCCGGGTGACATGCCCGCAAGCTTCTCAAATGCTACTTTGGGAACGTCCACATGAAAATCAATCCGGTCAAGCAGCGGACCAGAAATTTTTCTCTGGTACTTGCTGACAAGCGAAGCAGTGCACATGCAGCGACGGTCCGGATCGGTTAGGTATCCGCACGGACATGGATTCATCGCAGCGACCAGGATAAACTTCGCCGGGAACATGCATGTCCCCGCTGCACGGGATACTGATATGACTCCGTCTTCGAGGGGTTGACGAAGATACTCGAGTACTGTTCGGGGGAATTCCGGAAACTCATCGAGAAAGAGCACTCCGCGATGCGCTAGTGAAATTTCGCCGGGTTTCGGTGATGTCCCTCCGCCGACAAGCGCGACGCCTGACGCCGTATGGTGTGGAGACCTGAAAGGACGATACATTATCAGCGGCCTGTCGGCTGGCAGATGACCCGCGACGCTGTAGATACGAGTGACTTCGAGAGATTCCTCCATTGCCATAGCGGGCAATATGGTCACCATCGTTTTTGCGAGTAATGTTTTTCCCGACCCCGGCGGACCCGATAAAAGGACGTTGTGTCCCCCTGCCGCTGCAATCTCGAGCGCCCGTTTGGCATGCCCCTGGCCACGAATATCGGAAAAATCAACTCCCGGATAGGGCATAGCATGCGGCAAAATCACGCACTTTCTCTGTGAAGAAATGATACAGGATTTTGCCATTAAATGGTTTGCCAGATCAGTCAGAGAAGAAACAGGGAATACGCGTATTCCTTTTATCAGGGAGGCCTCGGAAGCATTTTCTGCAGGGACAAAAAGATTGCGTATCCCCTCGTTCCTCGCCATAGCAGCGATAGAGAGAACGCCTTTAACACCGCGCGCCGTACCATCGAGAGCCAGCTCGCCGACAAAGAGGCTTGACGCAAGTCTTTCGCTCTCAATAAGGCGCTTGGCGCGGAGAAGCGCAAGAGCAATTGGCAAATCATAGAGCGACCCTTCCTTCTTTACATCTGCAGGAGCCAGATTCACGGTAATTCGCGTACGGGGGAAAGGCAGCCCGCTGTTTGTGATTGCGGACCGGATGCGCTCACGAGCTTCCTGCACGGCGGCGTCAGGAAGACCGACGATGGTAAAACGAGGCAGGCCACGGAGAATATCCGCCTCGACTTCGACACGACGGGCGTCAATGCCCATGAGGGCGGCTGATTGAATAGCTATTTTCATAGTAGTATTTAATTACCTAAAACACTCCCAGGTGTATATACCTCGAGAAGAGCGATGAAAGTGAGTATAAACTTATCCGATGCGCCTGGGATGGACTATCAGGCGGAAAGCGAGCATCACTACTCCTGCAGTGATGGCGAGATCAGCGATATTCGCGGTAGGTAACAGAGGAAAACGCAGATAGTCTACCACGGCTCCGAAGCGGATACGGTCAAGTAGATTTGAAAATGCCCCGACAGAGATAAGGAGCAACGCCAGGATTAAAAATTGATCCCGTCGCACATATGCTTTGGTGAGCGCCACTAATACAGAGGCAAGGACAAGGGCAATGATGAGAAGCACGAACAATCCTGTGATCGGGATCCCCCAGGCGATTCCTTCATTTTGCTGGGGGCTAAAAATAAGGACATCGGGAATGAGTTGTTTGTCGTGGTAGAAAAAACTAGCCGCAACCTTACAAAAACGGTCTAGAAAAAAAATTCCAGTTACACCTATGTACATGAGAACTTGAGAGTAAGTTCTCATACGCATGCTATATGATACTTTTTAAGCCGGACTGCAATCAGTATGCTGAGTTGCCGCAGGAAAAGCCTCGAGTCGATCTTCGGGTATTTTGTTTCCGCAGATTGAACAGATGCCGTATGTTCCATCGTGAATTTTTTGCAGAGCGGCATCCACTTCCTCAAGCGCTTTATCGAGATTTTTGCTCAGTGAAAGTTTTTCCTCATAGGAAGTCACTTCGGCGGCATTTTCATCATCCTTAGAACCAATTTCAGTCCATTTGATGTTATTCGGACCGTTTTTGTGCTTTTCGCCACCTACGAGCTGGGCAATCTGTTGTTCCAGTCTCTTTTTCTCTTCCTCAAGTTTTGACTTCATCTGCTTGATGAACGCTGTCATCATAGGTTGATAATACGAGAATAATTATTAAGCCAAAAAAGTTTTCAGCCACTAAAAAGTGGCTAATACCAGCTTATTACCCTGTACTGACAGTCTAGCACAGATACAAAAAATGGTACAGACCCGCTTGGGCCCGGCGCGGAGATTTTAATACTGCTATGGTCCAATACACCAAAACTCCATCCCCTCTACACAAGGGGATGGAGTAATAAATCAACTAACCGTTGAGACCTTACATCCCGTAGGCGGCAAAGATGCTGACACCGCCGCGGAACTTTGTATTGAGGGCAAAGAACCGGGAAATCACGCGGCCGTTTTGGTTGAATACGCTGATCTGCGGACCTAATCCCGCGCCGGGCCCTGTCACAATTTCCGCTTTACCGTCACCGTCAACGTCTGCGGCAAACATCGTGAAGCTTCCTTTCAGGCTTGAGCCGTAAGCGTTAAATTGCGACTTTGCCACTCCCTTGTTGTTGAAGACCCTGACCTGAGATATGGCGCCACCCATCGGCATAGCGATGAATTCGTTTGTGCCATCGCCTCCCATGTCCGCAACAGCCACATTAACTCCTCCTCTGAAGCCGCTTGGGAAGGCCATAAATCTCGCGAGTTGCTTGCCGTCTTTATTGAATGCTGCAACCTGGGGGCCGAGCCCTGTTTTCGGCGCTACAACGACATCGTCGGTACCGTCACCATTGATATCTCCCGTCGTCAGATTGTATCCGCCTCGAACTCCCACTGCATATGCGTTGAATCGTTTCACCAGTTTTCCATCACCATGGAAGATTGCAACCTCAGGACCGCCGTTTGATGCCGGTGTACCGATGATATCGGCTTTTCCGTCGCCATCGACATCGCTGACCGCGAGGTTGACCCCGCCTCGGAAGCCCGATCCGATGATGAAGAATTGTTTTAGGAGCTTGCCGTTGCCATCAAAGATGCGCACTTGAGGACCCGCGCCCGCAAGCGGGACAGCGATAATCTCATCTTTTCCGTTGCCATCGATATCAGCAACAGCGACATGAATTCCCGTTCTGAGACTCGAACCGTAGGCATTGAAATTCTTGAGTAACTTCCCGGCCTTAGTGAAGACGCGAATTTCCGGACCGGCGCCGACTCCGGGAGCAGTGACAATCTCGTTGGCCCCATCGCCGTTGACATCGCCAGTTGCCACCTCAAGCCCCACACGGAGAGATGAAGCGTAGGCGAAAAAGCTTACGACTTTCTTTCCGGTTTTGTCGGTGACATAAACCTGCGGACCGCCTTTTGACGCGGGAACCGTGGCTATGTCAGCCGTACCGAGACCAGCCGCCGCAGATCCGCCCGAAGCGACCACAAATGTCGTGAAGTGGTTAGTCTGAATAGTAATGGTATTCGAGTCCTTATCGACGGTGATGCCTATGGGGTCTTGGTACGCATTGGATGTCGAATCGAAGTACTTGCTGACAAGCGTATCTTCGTTAATACCCAGTTCATCGAGCTGATCCTGCGTGTAAGTGAACTTGATCGTCACGTTTGAATTAAACGTGGTAATCGCATTGTTGCTTGAGTCAGTCGCGGTAAGTTCATACCCCACGCCGAATGGCTGGACGTTCTTCATCTTATACATATTGCCTACCGTCGGCGTTGCCGTAACGCTCACATTCGAGCCCGATGATCCGAGAGCTCCGGAAGGAATTGTGATTGTTACACCATTCTCAAGAGCTATTACCTGCGCCGATCCCGCGTCAAACGTGGAACTCACTGGTGAAGGAACGGTAAAGCTCGCACCCTTAAGGCTGAAATTCTGCGTGATGCTAGTCTGAGTAGAAATTGTAATTGTCGCTTCGTCGGATCGGTAGAACTTGTTGCCGTCAAAGCTGTCCGCTCCGCAGTGCCAAGTGCCTGCTTTGTAGTTGACCGAGTAGCTGCCTCCAAACTGCACAGGTCCGCCGGTGAATCCGCCATTTTCTTCCCAGCAGTGGACGAAGCCGATGTTGATCGGCACATTACCCACCTTAACGCTCCCGCTCATGGTCCCGAGCGCTCTGCCGAGTTTGAGCGTGATACTGGCAGTTGACGCACTGGTCAGATCAACTTTCTGAAAGTCTGCAGGTATGTACGAACTGCCGGGAGGTAACCCCATTCCGACCTGATACCTGTGCCCCTTGAGGACATTCAAGGTGAATGTCCCGTCAGGATTGGTTTTGGTATCCGCATGAAGTTGGTTCTTGAAGCTCTCCTCAGTTTGGACGCTCTGGTTCTCTTGCTCTACGCCGTTGTCGGCGAAGACAAATGCGTCAATTCCGTTGCCGCTCGGATCAAGTACGCGTCCGGTGATTGTCGCATTGGCTTTGGTTACCGTGATATTGAGCGTCGTGGTTCCAGCAGCAATTGTTAATGATGTAGGATCAGGGGGTTTCATCATAAATCCGTTTCCAGGATTGATGTAGTACCCCATGTGATATCCGCTTCCAGAGAGAAGACTTACGCTAAATGTGCAGTCAGGCTTGATGTCTCCGCCTCTCCATGATCCGTTCTTTTCGAAGTGGACATCGCCGAACCAGCCGCCCGAAGAAGAACATGAGGTAATGCTGGCTCCATTCTGATCCAGAATTCTGCCTTGAACTGTCGCATCATTGCTTCTTACTTGGATATTCTTGGTCGAAGTCGTATTCGCAAATACAGCTACATTTTGACTGTCAAGCGAAGAATATGGCGAGTTAGGGGGTGTACCGAGTGATAATGTATAGGTTGACGCTACGGTGCTCGGCACACTTAAGGAGAACGAACCGTTCTGGCAGTCAACCGGACCGCCGTACCCGGGACCGGGGTTGCCGATAGTCGTGGCTGACGCCGGCTGTGCATTGATCCATGCGCAGAATCCAGTGATCACCGTTCCGGACTCATTAACGACAAATCCGCTGATAGTGGCATCGGCATATGTCAGCTGTATCGTGCCGACATTAATTGTTGCATTATCGTCGGTGACATTCGCATCGATTGGCTGGCCGCTGTAAACATATTTTGAATTGCGGCCGGGCCCCTGATCAAGATTGACCCCCCACATACCGGCGGTAACCGCGAGAACAAAATTCCCGTTTGAATCACTCTGGGTATTGCTCCAGCCCGGCTGATTATGCATAAAGGCATTGAGGTATACGCCTCCGACACCGGTACCGTCGGATTTCACAACTTTTCCTGTTATTTTCGCTGATTTCGATTTCGCAGTGATCGTACCAACATTCTTCGTCTCATTGTCGCCTATAGTCACTGACATCTCAGGGAATGATAACGTGTTGTCAGGGCTAAAAACGCTCACCCGGTATGTTCCGGCTTTGACGTTCACGCTGAACGTGCCGTCTGGCCTGACCTGCGAGTTGTTACCGACACCGTCCTGAGTCCTCACGTCAACATTTGCATTTGTCATCGGCGAACCATCGGGTTTTAATGCCCTCCCCGTGACTGAAGCGTTGGCAACAGTTACAGTTATGTTAAGTGTCTTGTTTTCCACTGCGGAATTTGTCGCAAAGTCAACCATCTGGGGCGGACCGGAAAAAAACCAGTCAGGCGCGGGCGCCCCGGGGCCCATATTTGGATTGACCATAATGTTCCAGCTGCCTCCTGAGAGTGTCAGGGTGTAATTCCCGCTTGCATCCGTTGTTGCCTGGCTGAACCCTGATCCGTTTTTGTTTGCATTGATTTGCGCGCCAGCAACAGCCAAACCATTACTCTTAGTCACTTTTCCTGTCAGAAATTTTGACGCCTGAACAAAAGTGAGGTTCTTCACTACAACAGTTGCTCCAATAGTGATAGAAGCAGAATCGGGAGACACGTATCCGCTAGAACCCCATGGAGACATAACATCCAATTTATATGTCCCTGCGGGAAAACCGCCGATGAGATAGGTGCCATCCTGGCCGCTCTGGGCATTTTGGTTTACCGACCAATCGTCAGTATG
Source organism: bacterium (assembly GCA_021815445.1). GTDB lineage: Bacteria > Patescibacteriota > Patescibacteriia > UBA10025 > UBA10025 > JAKAGM01. The sequence goes on from JAKAGM010000001.1 coordinate 697,421, forward strand.
GATTTGGACGTTTGCATTCGCGACAGGTGTTGCCCCGTCCGGTGCATATACAGTACCTGTGACTTGGGCAGTAGTGAGGCGCACCTCGCCGACGTTGAGTAGTGTTCCTGAAGTTACGGAAATTGTCCGCGAAACAGGCGACGTGAAACTAAGGCCCTGGACCATGCATTGGAGAGTGTATGATCCGGTCGCCATGGTGCCAAATCTGAACACACCGCTAGGATCAGCATTTGTGTTCATCTGAACACTGTGGTCCTGGTTATAAATATTGCAGTTAACATTGCCACCATGTGAAAAGTCGACGGCATTCCCGCTCGGATCTTTGATAGTACCGGTAACATTTGGAGCAGAAAGGCTGACGGTTTGGCCGGTGAGAACGGTGCCCGCAAAGCTCACCGTCAATGTTCCGGTCGTATAGGGCGAACTTTCCGGAGCTTGTGCTTCAATAATGTACGTCCCGCTTGCTAAACCGCCGAATTTAAAGTTTCCGCCGTCGTCAGTGTTGGTTCCTGAATTGAACGACCAGTCATTGGTCCTGATCATGACATTTGTTCCGGGAACAGGCGTTACTCCATCGGGATTTGTCACAGTACCGGTAATACTCGGCGTTGTAAGTTTGATATTTCCAAGGTCCACCGCCGAAGTATCAATAGTTATCAAAAAGGGCGCCGGTCCGGTGTAATTTCCGTCTGTTCCGGCATACGATACTTGGACAGTGTATTGTCCCGACGCAACATTCGTGATAGAAAACGTCCCATTATTATTCATTGGCCCGCCATTACCGGGTCCTGGATTCTTTGGCGAAAGGCTCACGAAACCGCCGGCCTGCGTGAGTGCGGCACCGGTAGGACTGACAACTGTTCCGCTGACCACTACGCCCGAGGCATGGACAGTTTGCGGGTGGGCCGCTACGAGGGAAACGGCAATTGCCGCGACAGTGACCGCCCAGTAGAGATAAGATTTCTTATGCATATGTATGGTTTATTTATCGACTTAACTTGGTATGTTAATGTTAAAAATAAAAAAGCCCATAGTGTTAAGGGCTCGTGTCTCCAAACAAAACGGATATCCCGTGGGATATTCGCTGAAGATGGTTTTGGTATTTTTGTTTTTTATACATCTCCCAAGATTCAAGCGATTTTGACACGCTTAAATAGCTCTTCTGCATGCAGTATACAGCTTTTTCAGGAAAAAGTCAACTATATCTCATGCACCCCACACCGAGTTGTGCATCCTCTAAAGTTAAAAAAATCGTAGTTTCTTACTTTTCTGCGGAGTACAAAATCCCATGAAGCGGCTTCGCGCTTCACTTCCCCATTGCCAAAGCTATTCGCTTGAGCGCAAGGACATATGCGCCTGTCCGCAAATCAACTTTATGCTTTCTTGAGATACGCCACATGTCATTGAAACTTGCCAACATGAGAGGTCTCAATTTTTTTAATGTCTTTGCCTGCGACCAGCGGGATTTCTCCTTATTCTGCACCCATTCAAAATAACTTCCGGTGACTCCGCCCGCATTGGCCAAAACATCAGGGACAACGGGAATACGCCTCCGGTAAAGAATAGCGTCAGCTCCGGGCGCCGTAGGGCCGTTGGCCATTTCAACAACTACCTTTGCCTTAATACGGCGCGCATTTGCTCCGGTAATCTGATGCTCAAGAGCCGCGGGAATGAGAATATCGCATGACGTCGTCAACAATTCAGAGTTTGTTATTTTTTTAAAGTTGACGCAATCGCACACGGTTCCGAGACAATAACATCCGTCAATCATCCCTTTTTCACGCTTTGTCTTCATGACAACATCCGGGTCCATTGATTGGCCGTTGATGGAAAGTATCCCCCCCCGCGAATCTGACAGCGCTACAATCTTATAACCTGCCGCATATAGTAAACGCGCCGTATGATATCCCACATTGCCGAAACCCTGAACGACGACACGCGTCTGTGATGGAACAAGGTGAAGTTTTTTTACCACTTCCTGGATGATAAACACGCCGCCCTGAGCGGTAGAATCTTCCCGCCCCCGCAAGCCGCCTAGAGCAAGGGGTTTGCCGGTAAAAGCAGCCGGAGTTTTTTTGCCGGCGATATTGCTGTACTCATCCACCATCCATCCCATGATCGTGGGATTGGTATAGACGTCTGGCGCAGGAACATCCTTGTCGGGACCTATCACCGGGTACATGCCTCTCGCCCAGCCACGGCTTAAACGTTCAAGTTCCTTTGTTGACAGCTTCTGAGGATGAACGGCGACACCGCCTTTGCTCCCGCCAAAAGGAATTCCGACTGTTGCGCATTTAATCGTCATCCAAAAACCGAGTGCTTTCACTTCGTCCATATTCACCGCGGGATGAAACCGTATCCCGCCTTTAAAAGGCCCCCGGGCGTTGTTGTATTGCACCCGATACCCGGTGAACATCCGGGTCCTTCCGTTGTCCATTCGAACGGGAATATTGATTTCCACGGTTCTCATGGGTTTCTCAAGTTGAGTAAGAATATCCCGCTTGAGATGGAGAATTGACGCTGCACGATGAAGCTGCGCCAAAGCCGTTGCAAAGGGATTAGTAGACATAAACAAAAGTTTTATCCTACACGGGCTATTCGAATAACTTATCGAGCTCTTCGGAGATTCTGTCCTTGGACTGCACGCCGGTCGCTTGCCAGATAGGCTTGCCCTGTTTAAAAAGGATGAGCGTCGGAATGCTCAATATGCCATACTGCTGGGCTGACACGGGGCTCTGGTCTACCTCAAGCGAAGCAACTTTTACTTTTCCTTCATACTCTTTCGCAACGGTTTCTATAATGGGTCCCTGCACCTTGCAGGGGGCGCACCATTCTGCCCAGAAATCAACAAGAACAGGCTTGTCGGCCTTCAAAACTTCCTGATCGAACGAGCTGTCGGTAAGTTTGACTTCTGGCATATGGTTTGAGAGTTAAAAAAATAAGCTAAAAAAAATCTTGGAGCTTTAGTATACCTCTAACCGCCGTGGCCAACAAGCTTGTCTAGGTGTACTTAAAAAGCGTCGTGGCGACCTCTTTGATGCGGGCCCGATCCTCGCGCTTGTTGGAACGGAGACAAAGGTCAGTTTCCTCAGAGAGAACCCTGAGCGCGAGTTTTTCAATAGATGACTTCGCGGCCATCAGCTGCATGACCACGTCACTGCACGAACGGCAGTCTCGCATCATGCGTTCTACGGCGGCAAGCTGGCCCTGGGCTCGATGAATATGGTTGAGGACTGTTTGTGAGCTCATATACCCTATAGGGGTATATTGCCATAACAAAAATGGGGTGTCAAGCCTGTGTTCTACGTAGAACACAGCAGAACACTAGCCCCACGCTGGGCCCATTATTTCAGATCGAAGTCGAAAATCAACGGCAAGTGATCGGATATTTCGATCTGGGGTACTTGCAAGCCGCGCGGAGTAATTTTTTCGTTGGAAAATATATAGTCAACAAGCATCGCTGTTTCGAGATTCCCCCGTGAATTAGGCAGCGTTGAACTTATTTGGAAAGTTTCGATCATGTTTTCGAACACTTCACTAAGCATCCGAATAGACTTTGTTTTTGGCGCAACGTTAAAATCACCAACAAGCAAAAGGGGATCCGAAATATCTTTTGCAATGTCTAATAAATACATACTTTGTTTCAATGAAAACTCCGTATCTTTTTTTCCTTTGCTCCAGCAACCATGGATATTCATAAGCGTAAGTTTTCTTCCTTGGATATCTACTGTTGTGATTGCGACTGAGCGCGGGTGGTCGGTTTCTGCAAACTTTGTGTGGTCGGACTCAAGGCGGTAGGTGTAAAGATAATGTCTATTTTCAGCTGACAAAATGGGGTATTTTGAAAGGAAATAATTCCCCTGCTCTACATATCCCCCGAAGTCTCTTTGCCTATTACCTCGTAACTCAAGATGTTTTGAAATCCACTGCGGACCAAAAAACGTATGAGGGTATATATCTTTAAGTGCTTCGTCGATGACTTTCTTTGATCTATACTGGCGAAAAGCCGTGTCATCAAAATGGCGAATTACTTCCTGGAGACAAAGGATATCAGCGTCCTGTTCCTTGAGAAACTGTGCAACTTTTTCACTATTATCGATTTTTATTCCAATGTTGTAACTTATTAGCTTCATACTTCGGCATTACTTAGCTATGGCTTTCGACTGCCCCCACATATACCAGAACCAGGTTCGATAGCTTTCCGCTAAATCCTTGCTGTGGATCACAAAATACACTATATCATCGGGCATCTGTAATAGGGGAAGTCCGGTATACGTGATAACGTAATCTCCGAATATGTGTATCGCGGAGTTCGTTGAATACTCCTTCGGGAGAAACCGATATTGCAATTCTCCTTCAAATTCTGCGGGAAAGTCTGGGTTCTTTTCCTTGAGCTGGTAATCGAAAAGCTGGATAAATTTGATGTTTTTCCGCTTTGCTTCTTTAAAAAAAGCTTTTCTCGCCGGTTCCAAGCGCGGATCGTACCAGTTGCCTTTTGCGCCGATGAAATAACTGTCCTTGCCGACACGGATAACATCACGGAATATATTCTTTTGGCCTTCGTGGCCCCGGTAGATGTATGCCTCTTGCGGCGCAAACCGCTCGCCAAATTTCTTTTTTAAGTCAGGCAAAATTTCTTTCAGCTTGTGCTCACGTTCTGCAAAGAGCTCTAACAACTTATCGGGGTCAACAGCGTTGTATCGATTTTCCGTGTGGGAAAAAATCTGGAAGCATAAACCTTTTTCGATTAAGCGTTCAATCGCATCGTATGCGTTACGACGGTGGATTTTTGCCGCGACGGCAATCTCGCTGATCGTGGACTCGCCTCGCTCAACTAACGACTCATACATTTTCGCCTCGTTCGGGCTTAAACCGAGTCCTTCGAATATTTCTTGGTACATATTATTCCGTGGTGATTACTAGCACCAAATGGTGGTGTTGGCCACTCATTTATAATACTATAGCATACCCTGTTAACAGTCAACCAATAAAAACGGTTCTTTGACAAGGAGGAGTAGATGCTAACGTGTGTTTTTGGAACCTACAAAGGCTTCTTCCATCTCGGTGATGAGAAGGTTCGCGGGGGGAAATATCATGGTAGATGCGGTTTGGCGATTGTTCGAACTTCGGGTCACTTCATATCCAAGCCGATGACAAGAGCAATTCCTAATCTTATCCTGCGTATGAAGCAATTCATGCCTGAGGCGGATAAGGTAGTTTTCTACATCGGAGAGAATGCTGATGATGAAGGGTACCTGCTAAAAGTCTTGGATGCATTTCCAAGCGACAAGCTGATCCTCGTGATGTGCACTTGCGTTTCGGACGAATTTCCTAAGCAGAGAAACGTGCGCGTCATTCGATCCGAATGCGGTGGCTACGAAACTATGGGCTATCTTTTTACTAACTTCCTTGAAACGGGAAAAGTTGAATTGCTACCATCTCAACAGAAGGATAACAAATGAAAAAAATCATTCTGGGGTTAGTGTTGGGGGTTATCTTTTTTTCTCCTGCCAACGTATTTTCCACCGACTTCCAAGTCCGCCTTTTGCTTCATAAACAGGCTATTTTTGAGCAAAAACACTTGGGTATCGCTGGCTGGTTCGTCGTACCTGACATCAGCACTAACAAGCCTTTGAAGAACCTCCTGGTTGCCGGTCCGTGCTACAAGGATTCACTCACATGGGTTGAACTTATGGCTGGTGCCTTCATTACAGGATCAACTGCTAAAGATGACTCGAGGAAACCTACGGAGTTTGTAATCAACCTGCGAGCTCAAAGACAGCACATCCTCGCCTGTGATTTGTATATCGAGGTTCTCTACCGGCGAAGCGACCCGGTGATACCGATCAATATCACGCGAAGGATATTTTCACCGCTTCCTGGTGCTGTTCTTTCCGCCGGGCCTGAATGTGACTGGTTCACAAAAAAACGTGAATTGCGATACGGTACGCGAGTCACGGTCAAGTACCTGAAGATTATTTCGCTTAGCGCTGCCTACCAGTTTGCAAAGGGCGAGGACATTCTGCGGATTTACTGCCTTTTGAACCTATAGCAGTGCTAAGTAGCATCAACGACTTCCGATCTGTTTTCGGGAGTCTTTTTTTGTTCCACGTAGAACAATTTCAAAAAAGGCCGTTTTTAGGCCTTTTCTTCACTATCGTTATGAATTACTATGGTGGCTTTTTCCCTTTGAGTCGTCACATGCTCGCGAGTCGCAGGTCTGACGTTTTGCTCAAACCTTTCTTTTACAACGTCTTCCGGAATACCACGTTCTGCAGTATCACGAGCTAATTTCCGGCTCAACATGGTATCTTCAGTAACATCGATGTAAACCTTGAAGGGTGTTTCGGCATCTACCTGGTCGAGCGCGTATATGCCCTCGATCACAAGGCACCGAGTCACTGGAATATCTTCTTCCCCGACACGTTCACTTACCCGCATATCAAAAATAGGTACTTTAACTTTCTCTCTCTGTTTAGCAGAGAGAAAAGCTTGCACATCACTTCTTATTCTTTCTGTGTCTAGCGCTGAAGGCAAACTGAAATTCGCTTTACCGTCTCTAGCTTCCAATTCGTCCTTTTCTAAATAATATCTGTCTAAACTGAGAACCGTCGTATCTTCCGGAGAAAAGTCCATCCTTTCTACAAAAGTGCTTTTTCCACCTGCAGTCGGCCCGGAAACTAGTACCAGTGTCCTTTTATCCGGGTTATCCTGTTCCCAGGATTGTACTTGTTCTCGAATAGCCAAAACTGCCTCATCAAGGCCTTCATACTCCTTCTTTAAGTCCCTTAATGCAATATCCCTCCTGTCAGGATCTATTCGCCCTTCGCCAGTCGGAATTGGCATATTACATGTAATTAATGCGTTTCGCCAATGTTCCACGTAGAACAATTATTCGAATGCGCTTGTATTCAAAGGATAAAGTGGACCGTACCGGATTCTAATTTGGACCTCAGGGGGCTCGAACCCCTCACCTCTTCCATGCCATGGAAGCGCTCTACCAAATGAGCTAGAGGCCCAGAACTTTATCTTATTTCTCTATCTATAAGTAAAATAATATCGGTAAGAGCTTTAACTGTATGATGAATATTACCAGGAATTTCGATCTTCTTGTAGCCCGATATTATATCCCTTTCTTCGCCAACCTCAAGCTCTATCTTCCCTGAAATAAGGAATAATACTTCTTTTTCTTCATGTTGATGGTTCGCGCTGGTACTGCCCTGCTTTCTAGAAATTATTCGCACTTTACCACAATCATAAATTACCCCCCGTTCATCAGATTTATACGTATCTATTTTCGTAATCTTGGCTTTTTTCATAAATCTCTTGGTGGACCTAGGCGGAATCGTCAGGTCACCCGACCGGACGCCCCGTCGGACCTGTCCCGTCGAATGACGGGATGACGGGGCGAACTCTATCCTCAATAAACACTTAATTACATTGACCACATGGACCTAGGGAGAATCGAACTCCCGCTTCCACAATGCGAATGTGGTGTCATACCACTAGACCATAGGCCCTTGTTACTTGCCCCCACCAGGAATTGAACCTAGATCTATCCCTTAGGACGGGATTGTTCTATCCGTTGAACTACGGGGGCAAAGCGCACTAAGCTATATTTAGAAAATAAAATGTTCCACATGGAACATATTTTCAAATCATTATGATATTTTCAGCAAAAATTGTCAATATTTCAATATTTTATATGGAGATATTTCTACAAATCATCTATATTTAGCCAAATCTATGTGTCGTAAAACACTATTTGATAAATAAACCTGATATTGATGATGAAATGCCAGAGATAAAGTTTAATCGCTTATCAAAAAAATACAATGCCGTAAGAAGCAGAACAATAGAAAGAATCAGGATCATCGTGTTGCGCAAGTCTCTTCGCAACGTTTTTGAATGAATATCCGCCGCTGTATCGTTATTTGTTTGAGTCATGTTGTTATCTTTACCTATATGATGAGTATACACAAGTGTACAAAAAAAGATAAAAGCAGGCAATCATCGATCTATCCTACAATTACCTGCATTGGCAGGCAACAGCGCATCATTGAATGCAGTGAAATAAAAATGAGTGCCATGAACCGAGGCACATAAAAATAAATTTTCGGGTAAAATATTTTGATCGTCGATCCATTTTCAAATGCTTTTTATCTCCGAAACTTTTAAATGACATGACGCAATTTTTCGCCCGTAAATCCTGCGTTTTTGCGAAATGGGGTCGAACCAGATACCTTTGACACTTGACGGTTTGCGTACTACAATGGGGTCACTCAATAATTGAATTTTAATAAGAATATGTTTGAAAAAGAAACGCAAAAAACGTCTCCGCGCGATATCGAAACAATCATCGGCCCTTCCGTAAAAGTTGAGGGAAATTTTGTCGGAACCGGCAATGTTGTCGTCGAAGGCTCAGTCCAGGGCATGCTCAAAACACAACAGAACCTCAGGATTGGAAAAGACGCGAAGGTGAAAGCAGATATCCAGGCGACAAACCTGTATGTCGCAGGAGAAGTTCGCGGTAACGTCAAAGTAAGCGAAAAGACGGAACTTGCGTCTACGGCAAAAATTATAGGAAATCTCGAGACAAAAGCTCTTTCTGTCGAAACGGGAGCGCTCCTGAACGGCAAGTGTCAGATGATTACCGAACCTAAAGAATCTAACGACAAACGCGCCGTCAAATAGAAAAAGTGTGCGGATATAATCCGTATGTATACATACATATACGACTCATTTCTTACAGAAAAAAAATATGAAAACCTCCTCTTCAGGATGGAGGCGCGTTTGCTTGAGCTTGGGATTAACGGCCGCGTTGAGAAACTTACGCTCCTAAAGAGCATGAAGGAAATTGTTGCCGACGCCGTGGATCGCAACAGCGAAACTGTCGTGGTCGTCGGGAATGATGAAACGGTGTCAAAAGCCATAAGCTTTTTGCCCGCCCATAAGGCCGTTTTAGGCATTTTACCGATGGGAAATAACAACAGTATTGCCGATATACTCGGGATTTCGCAGGGTATTGAAGCATGCGATATTCTTTCAAAACGGATTATAGAGCGCATTGACCTGGGTAAAGCGAACGGAAGATATTTTCTTTCCCGTCTGGTAATACAGGATGCTGCGCACGTCACACTCGACTGCAACGGATTCCAGGTATCTACACAGACCCCTGACGGGACAGTGGAGATATGTAACTTCAGCGAAGCCTCAGCGGACGACAATGATGTTTTTTCGAATCCTCAGGATGGCATTCTCGAAGCGGTGATCCGCCCTGAGATAAAAAAAAGTTGGTGGCAGACATTCAATAAGTCGTATAACCGTGCGAGTGTTTTTCCGATAAAAAAACTCCGCATCCGAAGCACCGGGGAAAATGTTACTGTCCTCGCCGACGGTCAGACGACGCTCAAAACTCCCGTCTCAATTGAAATTGTTCCCAGAGAACTGCGCGTGATCGTAGGAAAAGGAAGAGCATTCACCCGCGCCTGAAAAACAACGGGCCCTGTCTATACATACTCTTTCCGTACACTCGGCGGAAAAAAGCTATTTTTTCATTGACGGAAACGCAGAAAAAACGTACACTATATGAAGTTTTCTCAAGTACAAGTCACCTATGAACGTTACTGAGCTTGCCCGAAAGCTTAAAATCCCAACTGAATCCTTGCGCACACTCATTCCGGAGCTGGGCTTTGACGTGGGAAGAAAAGCTATAAAGGTAGACGACAGGGTCGCGCATCAAATTATTCAGAAGATAAAGAGCCAGCCGACACTGCTTGAGAGTATCCGCCGAGGCAGGATTGCCGCCGTGACTGACAAAGAAGAAGCTATTGCAGTCACCGAAGCTTCGGAAACATTGTCGCTGCCGCCGAAGATTGCTGTCAGAGATTTTGCCGAACAGCTGCGTATGCCTGTGACGAGCATCATCAAGGAGCTGATGAATAACGGCATCCTTGCGTCGCTCAATGAACAGATCGATTACGACACCGCCTCAATTATTGCCGAAGACCTGGGGTTTCACACCCAGCTGAAGAAAGAAGCGGCAACTCTGGAAGAAACAACGGTAGAAAGTGTCGTAGGCAAACAGGATGAAAAAAACCTTGTCGACAGAGCTCCTGTTGTGGTTGTCATGGGACATGTAGACCATGGTAAAACCAAGCTTCTTGATGCAATCCGTAAAACAAACGTCGTAGAGGGAGAAGCCGGCGGGATTACCCAGCACATTGGCGCGTATCAAGTGGTACATAAAGGCGCCGAAATTACATTTATAGATACGCCCGGACATGAGGCATTTACGACAATGCGGTCGAGAGGCGCGCGTGTCGCCGATATCGCCATCCTCGTCGTCGCAGCGGACGAAGGAATCAAGCCGCAAACAGAGGAAGCCATCACCATTATACAGAATTCAGAGCTCCCGTTTGTCGTCGCGATAAATAAGATCGACAAAGAAGGGGCGAATATTGAGCGCATTAAACAGCAGCTCGCCGAAAAGAATCTCCTACCGGAAGACTGGGGCGGAAAAATTATCACCGTCCCTATTTCAGCGAAAAAATCTCAGGGCATCGACGGACTGCTCGATACCATCTTGCTTGTCAGAGACATGGAACGTGAGCATATCCGTGCGAACCCGCACAGGCCGGCAGTCGGTACTATTATAGAATCGCATATAGACAAAGGGGAAGGCGCAGTTTCCACGGTGCTGATCCAGTCGGGAACTTTGCGAACGGGAAACCTCATTAGCGTAGGCGGCATAGGAGGCAAAATTAAAACTATGAAAGACTTCCGCGGCCGGGAAATAGCCTCTGCCGGACCGTCGACCCCTGTCAAAATACTCGGACTGAAATCGGCTCCAACTGTTGGCGACATCCTCCAAGTGCAGGGAGATTCTAAAATACTCAAAAAGACGCTCAAAGATCACGATAATCAAAAAAGGAAATACGAAGCCGGGCTCACCACGCGATCAAGCGATGAAGAGGATGGCGTACAGAAATTTCCTATCATATTGAAGACTGACACGCTCGGTTCGCAAGAAGCTATCATCCAGGAGATAGAGCGGCTCGCACTTCCTGATTTTAAAATTGCTATCATAAAAAAAGGACTCGGCAACGTATCTGAATCTGACATAGAATCCGCGCAAGCTACGGGCGCTATCATCTACGGGTTTCACGTCATAGTCTCACCGGCTGTCCAAGAATCAGCAATTGAACGTAATGTAAGCATCAGGCCTTTCGCCATTATTTACGAGCTTATTCAGGACGTACAAAACGAAGGTGAAAAAATACTCTCGCCTGAAATCGTTAAGACTGAAATAGGAAGGATAAAAATACTCTCAATATTCAGGACGGAAAAAAAGTCGATGATTATCGGCGGTACCGTGACCAAAGGAAGCGCGAAACTCGACGTGAAGGTCCGTGTCATGCGGAATAAAGTGGAAATATCCCAAGGCAAGATCACCGGCCTGCAGTCAGGGAAACAGGACGTAAAGGAAGTGGCTGCAGTCGCTGAATGCGGAATAAAATTTGAGGGCCCCACGGTGATTGAGGCGGGCGACATGCTCGAACTGTACACTGAGGAAAAAAGATTCCGTAAACTCAATAGGAAATAGGCCTGCTAAATTTTTTGCTCAAGCGGCATGACACTCAACCGCATGGATCGCATCAATGAGCTTATCAAGCGCCAGCTGGGTTTGCTGTTCCTTCGGGAACTTGACCTCCCACACGAGAGCTTCGTGACCGTGACCGAGGTGCGAACGACTAATGATCTCTCGGCGTGCACGATATATATCAGCGTCACTCCCGGAGACGCGGCAAAAGAAATTCTTGCCCTCCTGCAGAAACGGAGAGGATTCTTTCGGCATGAGCTGAGCCAGCAGGTTATTTTGAGGAAAATGCCTGAAGTGAGATTTGAACTTGATATGGGGGCGCAGAAAGCCGCGCGAATTGAAGAGCTTCTTGATAAAATTATCCCTGACGACAAACCTGCTTCTGATAGCAGCCATGAACCGCTATAGAGCCCGAACCCGCTGAGGGTTGACAGACCTACGCAGAAGAAGTACACTCCTCTATCCATGAATAACCACAACATGAGATGACGGAGTTTCTTCCCTTATTTCAAAGCATCAAAAACCACCTTAAAGGAGCAGAACGTGTGCTTATCATAGCCCACCAAAAGCCCGACGGTGACGCGCTGGGTGCGGCATTGGCCCTTTCGCATTACCTTGATTACCTGAAGATACCGCACGTCTGTTTCTGCAAAGATCAGGTACCCCAACAGTTCTTTTTTATGCCGTCAGTCGGGAGGTTTACTCATGACCACGAGGCCGCGCGACGCGACAGTTTTGACGTGATATGTGTCGTGGATTCCGGAGACCTGGTGTATGCCGGCGCGGAAGAACTCGTTAATACCCACTCGGCCCGAAACGCCGTCATTTTAAATATCGACCATCACCCGACGAATACGAATTTTGGCCATTGTAACCTGGTCCACGATACGGCATCCTCAACATCTGAAATTATTTTCCACTTCCTTGACCATCAGCGCTACCCGATATCCCAGGAAACGGCTACTTGCCTTCTGACGGGTATTCTCACTGATACTGGGATTTTTTCCAACCTTGCGACAACCCCGTCATCTCTGGAGGTTGCCTCGCGGCTCTTTGCATACGGCGCCCGGGTCAAAGACATCATGCGTTATACGATGCGCAACATGTCATTGGTGAACCTCCAGCTGTGGGGCAGGGCGCTCTCCCGGCTCAAAGAAGACGCGGAATCCGGCATCGTAACTACAGTGATCACCAGGGCTGATTTTGACGAACTCGGTATCACGGAAGACGGTACTGAAGGAATAGCGAATTTCCTGAATAATCTCGGCCAGGCGCGAATGGTGATGGTGCTCAAAGAGTTCGAGCAGGGCAAGATCAAGGCCTCTTTGAGGACGACGCACGCCGATGTAGACGTCTCGAAGCTAGCCCAGGCATTCGGCGGAGGAGGGCATAAAAAAGCCGCGGGATTCACCATTGAGGGCGCGCTCAAAGAGACTGAGACCGGCTGGGAAGTAGTCTAGCGCACTTGACGACCGTTGCGGGAGAGCACTATCATCAAAGGCGCGCTCTATATAAACCCTAAACCTATGAATGAGACATCATCAATGTATCTAATCCCCACGGTGATTGAAAAATCCCAGTTTGGCGAGCGGGCTTATGACATCTATTCCCGCCTTTTAAAGGATCGAATTATCTTCCTTGGAAGCCCGATAGACGACGGTGTCGCCAACACCGTCATCGCCCAGCTGCTTCTGCTTGATTCCCAGGACAAAAACAAGGACATTAAACTCTACATCAACTCTCCCGGCGGTTCTGTCACCGCGGGAATGGCAATCTACGACACGATGCAGTACGTGAAATCTGATGTCATCACCATTTGCATCGGCCTCGCCGCGTCGATGGCCGCGACATTGCTTGCTTCTGGGGCAAAGGGCAAGCGTTTTGTCCTCCCAAACTCCGAGGTGATGATCCATCAGGTCATGGGGGGCGCCGAGGGCCAGGCGACAGACATTAAGATCCGAGCTGAACATATTTTGAAGATACGCGACCGCCTCAACCAGATCCTCGCCAAACATACAGGCCAATCCATTAAGAAAATTGAAGTAGACACGGACAGGGACTTTTTTATGTCGGCTGATGAAGCGAAAAAATACGGCATTGTAGACAAGATTATCCAACAATAATACTGCGGAATAAAAAATACACTACCCCGCAGCTCTTGCTGGTGGTTCCTGTTTGGCTGTCTTAAACACAACTGGTTTTAAATAATACTGGAATAGCTTTTTCCCCATGCGCGGCGCACTGCCTGAGGCCGGCGACGGAACAAGGATATAAACCAAACGGCCGAGTTTGCGCCGCGACGTCCTTTCTTTTCTCTCCACTTTTCTTTGGACGAGCAAAGAAAAGTGGAGCCTCCGGAGGAAAACATTGGTTGGGAAAGAGTGGATTGGGCACATAACGTAATCACCTCCTTTTTTCTAAAAATCGGGCGCTTATTTAGCGTACAACCTCCACCCCAATCGAACACGCCCGTCATAAAAGCATGGTTTTTACAGGGATTGAAGAACCATTAAATCAAAAACTTTTTGTTATTCATCGAAGTTCAAGGCCCTTCCCTTGCGTTCGGCGGACACATGTGTTACACTGTTATAGACTCAATTTTTTCTAACCCATGAGTCGTATGATAGAAACTTCAACCTATGTCACCCGAAAATTTTATCTGGGTCATTTTGACCTTCGTGGGGTTACCCGGAGGTATGATTGTTGGGTATTTCGCCCGAAAAGTCTGGGCAGCCAAACAAATCAATACCGCCGAGGCTAGACTCCAACAGCTCACCCAAGAAACAAAAAATAAGCAAAAAGAAATCCTCCTGCACGCCAAAGAGCAGGCTGTTCAGGTTGTCGAAGATGCGAAGCGGGAAGAGCAGGAGCGTCGCAGGGAAATCACGTCTTTGCAGTCACGCCTTGAGAAGCGTGAAACGCTCTTTGACCAGAAGCTCATAGATCTGGAAAATCGCCAGCAAAGGCTGCAGGACAAGGCGCAGGAGATAGATGGGATTAAAAAAGAGATAGGAGTCATTAAGGAAAAACAAATAGAAAAGCTCCAGAAAGTAGCCGAGTTGAGCCGTGAAGAAGCGCAGAAAGTATTGATAGAAAACGTCGAAACAAGCGTCAAGGATGATCTCGTGCTCCGAGTGAAACGGATTGAAAAAGAGGGCTCTGAAGCATATGAAAAGAAGGCGCGCGAACTGATCAGCACTGCCATGCAGCGCTGGGCGTCGTCGCATGCCGCTGAAACGACAACTACAGTCGTCACGCTCCCGTCTGATGAAATGAAGGGACGCATTATCGGCCGTGAAGGGCGTAATATCAAAACTATCGAACAGCTTACCGGAGTCGAAATTATTGTTGACGACACACCGGAATCAATCTTGGTATCCGGTTTTAGCCCTATCCGCCGCCATCTGGCAAAACGCGCTCTCGAGAAGCTCATCCAGGACGGCAGAATCCACCCGGGAAGGATAGAAGAGGCCATAGACCAGGCAAAAAAAGAGCTCGCGCGCGATATCAGGGAAGCGGGCGAAGAAGCGGCGTATGAGGTGGGAGTTCCTGGCCTGGATCCTAAACTTCTCCAAATACTCGGCCGCTTAAAATACCGCACCAGTTACGGCCAAAACCAGCTTCGGCACTCGATAGAAGTCGCCAACCTGGCCACAATGATTGCCGAGGAGCTCGGCGCGAATGTCGCTGTGGCGAAAAAAGGCGGCCTTTTCCATGATATCGGCAAAGCTGTCGACCATGAGATACAGGGCTCTCACACGGAAATCGGCTATGACATTTTGAAACGCAAATTTAACTTTCCCGAAGAGATTGCCTACATCTGCATCGGCCACCATGAGGATGCGCCCAAGACCCTTGAGGCTATAATCGTTAAAGTTGCTGACGCGATCTCAGGGGCGCGACCAGGCGCACGCAAAGACACGTACGAACAATATGTACAGCGCCTCGAAGAGCTTGAAACTATTGCAAAGAGCTTCGAAGGCGTAGAGAAAACGTACGCGATCCAGGCAGGCCGCGAGGTGCGCGTCTTCGTTACCCCCGACAAAATTGATGACTGGGGCGCCGTTAAACTGGCTAAATCTGTGGCTGAAAAGATACAGCAGGAGCTGAAATACCCGGGGGAAATCAAGGTAACGGTCATTAGAGAAAAACGCGTCGTCGAATACGCCAGGTAAGTGGAACGCTTGCCCATGAACATTCTCTTTATCGGCGACATTGTCGGCAAATCAGGCCGAAGGACTGTCGCGAAAATCCTTCCTGACCTGCGAAAGGAGCTTGACGCGGACCTCGTCATCGCCAATGTCGAGAACATTGCGCATGGTACCGGCATCACTAAAAGTACGCTTGAAGAGATGAAGTCGGCCGGGGTTGACGCGTTCACTTCGGGCAACCATGTTTGGGCAAAGCCCGAGGTTTTGGATATCTTTGCGGAAAAAAATTACCAGCTTATCCGCCCGGCAAACTTTCCTGAAGGGTCTCCCGGCACAGGATCATTGACGCTCCGTGTAGGGGCCAGAACACTCCTCCTGGTGAACCTGCAAGGAAGAGTCTTTATGACGCAGGATTTGACCGACCCCTTTCGCGGTCTCGATGGGATATTGGCGGAATATAAAGCAAAAAAGCCCGATGCGGTCATTGTGGATCTGCACGCTGAGGCCACGTCCGAGAAGGTTGCTTTTGGCTTTTGGGCCGACAGCCGGGTCGCGGCAGTCGTCGGCACCCACACGCATGTCGGCACGGCTGACGCGAAAATCCTGCCCCAAGGCACTGCCTATGTCACCGACATCGGCATGGTGGGCCCCAGAGATTCAGTAATCGGAGTGGATAAGGATGTTATTATCAAGCAATTCCTTACTCAACAGCCCTCCCGGCACGAGATCCCCGATGGGGGAGTACAAACATTTAACGCCGTGCTGATAAAGATAGACCCGGCGAAGCATCTCGCAACAAGTATTGAGCGTATTGATAGGGAAACGGAAATATAATATACTAGAGACTGCTAAAAAACTATAACCTCTTATACCTATGAATAAAGCGGAACTCATCGACGCAATAGCTACTAAAACAGGTGTAGCCAAAAAACAGGCTGAGGATATGCTCGAGGCCTTCACGGAGATTGTCACTGCGACGCTCAAAAGCAAGGGCGAAGTGACGCTCACCGGCTTCGGGACATTTATGTCCAAAGAGCGTTCAGCACGAACTGGAGTAAACCCCCAGAATCCAACTGAGAAGATACAGATTGCCGCCGTTACCATCCCTAAGTTCAAGTCTGGGAAAGCCCTCAAGGACGCGCTTAAGGGGATTTAATAACATCATACACTAAGAAGATGGGATCACCCGATCCCATTTTTTAGTTTTAGAAACACCCTTGACGACCCCCTACCCTGTCATGGTAAGGTTGCAAACCGAAATCTCTTTTTGCACTTTCAACCCGCCTTATCCTTGATTGGATAAGGACAATCCGGAGGGAGTAGTCTATGTTCACGTTGTTTCCGAAGTATCTCAACGTCGGATCGCGGGGCCCAGCCGTCCTTTGGTTACAGCAGTTGCTGTATGCTCTGGATTTCTGTGCTGATTGCCTCCCTTGTGATGGTGAGTACGACACTGTCACTGCCAAGAACGTTGAGATGCTACAGCGTTTGCTCGGAGTCACCCCCGATGGCAACTTCGGCCCAGAGACCCGTGCCGCCCTGAAGGCACACATGAAAATCGATGTTGAGGCGATTCACTTCGCAGCAACTTTCTACATCGCACCCAACGGCCCCGGAGTTCATCCGGCCATGCCCGAGGGAGATCACGTTAACTCAAGCGGCGAATAACCGTTCCCCCGTCCTTCCTACCGGCCACCCCAAACACATCCACGCGGTGTACATGGGGTGGCCGTTTTTCTTATGTAATGTAAATTACTTTGGCGAACTGCGGCCTAGTGGAGGACGGCGAAATCATGTCATGAAAAACGAACACGGGTGAGGGGGGGTATCCTGAGTTGATACTGAAACTTCGGATCGACTATTGACGGCGTACGCTGTACGGCGTACGCACGCAAGTATCAAGTTTGCGATGCACATATGACACCATCGTGAGAAGATCAATCGCATCCCTTTCCTCAAGCTTCCAGACTATTTTTGGCGCATGTGCGTGGGGATTTCGGAAGGCTCCAAAAATGCCTTTGAGTAGGTTTACGAAGCCTTTCTGTTCCGACTGCTCACTTTCCAATTCAAGCCTGTTTAGAGCGAGAAGGGGCTGATTTATCGAGAACGCCTCATCGAACAATGTTGCCCCGTCGGTACTCAGGCCAGTCATAGACCTGATCCGTTCCGTGATACCCTTCGCGGCTTCCAAGACAGCATGGAAGTAATTGTTCTGGATCAGTTCTGAGCGGCAGTACTTTAGTACTTCCGCATGTACTTCTCTACCTTGCAATTTGTAACGTAGGGATTTGGCTTTTTCTTCGGCTTCCTCCAGCGTGGCCGCCTTGGGTATTTGGCTAAATCGGCCATGCTTACCGAGCGACAGTCCGTAAAACGATAACACTTTGTTGAGATCGGATCGCGACGCTTCGAAAAATTCAGGATTTCCCACAAAGCGAACGGGATCCATGACAACCATAATGAACCGGCAGACTGCATTCGCGCAATGGTCTGAAAGCTGCTGCGCAACAAGCGTGGATCGTATTCTTCTCCACTTGGTGCTAGATTCAGCCTCTTGCTCCACAATCTTGCACTGAGTCAACAAGGGTCCAATCTCGGCGCCGGTCACAGCCTCGCCGAGGACTCTAGCGATCTGCTCAATAGCGGATGTGGGAAAGGATGGTATCGTCGACCCCATGATGTTTTTGCGAAAGAGAAATGGCGAAGTAGTCAATACTCTTCCTGCCCCATGGGTCGTGGAGGACTCGAACCTCCAACCTTAGGCTTAAGAGGCCTCTGCTCTACCATTGAGCTAACGACCCATGGGGCAGGAAGAAATATCACCGACTCAGAGACTGTAATTAATTAGGATTGTTGCCTTGAATGATTTTCTTAATACTATTATGTTTCTTGAGTGATTTCAAGTACCGCTCTCGCAAGTAAGCTTGCTGTATTGTATCAAATTCTTCGATATGAGCTAGCCTCCATGGACGACGCGATTTTGTTGAGAGAGAGTAACCTGCCTGGTGTTCTCGAAAACGCCGCTTCGGGTTGTTTGAAACACCAATATAATAGGAACCATCATTCTGGCTCTCCAAAACGTACAAATAATGTTTCATATCAACCTTGGGTCCCGGCCCCGCTTCCGGCGGGGCCGAGGATCCTCGATGCCGGAACGGCATCGGGACTTAAGAGGCCCCTGCTCTACCATTGAGCTAACGACCCATGGCACAGGAAGAAATATCACCGACCGGCACATAGCAACGAAATGGCTCGTGTAGAATGATTGTTGTATAAAAAAACTTCTTCGTCAAGGAATGACTACTTGCGCCCGGAGGGAGTCGAGTCCTGGGCAGCGCCAGATGCTTCGCTTGCTCGCATCTGTCGACGCTCACTTCGTTTCGCTTCTGCCCTTCGACTCCTCGGCTATTTGGAAAGAGAAACCTTTAAGAAACAGTAAAGTAGCTATGAGCAATTCTTGCGCCCGGAGGGAGTCGAACCCCCAACCCCATGGTCCGAAGCCATGTACTCTATCCATTGAGCTACGGGCGCATAACTGAAACTGCCGCCATAGTGTAACAATCATCGTACCAAATTTCAAGCTTTAATCTGCTAGAATAATCTTCCAGTCAAACTTTGCGGAACATCACCCCTGCCTTATCCACATGCTTCGTTATCGCTAAGCTTTGTGGTATACTTTCACCTGTTATTATTTTTTTCACATTGAGAACTCTATGCCAAAAGTTACGAAAAAATCCTTGCTTCGGGAAACCATTGAACACATTAACATAAAGAAACTCAACGCCAAGCCGTTGATAAGTGCGTATAGCAAAATGTCATTTTCCGCACGCGACCTGGCGCGGGCGACGGAGATTTACAACATGATGCTTGCCGACAAGTCAGCTTCGGTTTGGCTCACCCTGGCCGGCTCCACCAGTGCCGCCGGCTGTATGCAGGTCTATGTGGACATGGTAAAAAACAACATGATTGACGCCATTGTCGCTACCGGCGCCTCTATCGTCGATATGGACTTTTTTGAGGCGCTCGGCTTTAAGCACTATCGCGGCACGCCATTTATCGACGACGGCCTTTTGCGCTCGCTCTACATTGACCGCATTTACGACACGTTTATTAATGAGGAGGACTTGCAGGTTTGCGACCAGACTATCGCAAAAATCGCCGACTCGCTTGAGCCGCGGCCGTACTCGTCGCGGGAATTCATCTGGGAAATGGGTAGGTACCTTGCCAAACATTCTAAGAAAAAAGATTCCCTGGTCCAGGCGTGTTATGAGCATAACGTCCCGATTTTCTGTCCGGCCTTCTCCGATTCTTCGGCAGGATTCGGTATCGTGTACCACCAATGGCATCACCGCGATAGCCACGTGTCGATTGATTCAGCTAAGGACTTCCTCGAGCTGACCATGGTCAAGATGAAAAGCAAACAAACCGGCCTGCTGATGATCGGCGGCGGCGTGCCAAAAAACTTCGCCCAGGACACCGTAGTCTGCGCGGAAATCCTCGGCAAAGAAGCTCCGGTGCACAAGTATGCTGTGCAAATTACTGTTGCTGATGTCCGAGACGGCGCCTGCTCGTCTTCAACACTGAAAGAAGCCAGCTCCTGGGGCAAAGTCAGTACTGTCCATGAGCAGATGGTGTTCGCCGAGGCGACAATGGCGCTGCCGCTGCTGGCGGCTGACGCCTACCAAACAGGCCACTGGAAAACCAGGAAAAAGCACAACCTGGCAAAGATTTTTTAACTTCATATCAGCGCGATCCGCTCGATCTTAGCAGCTTGTTGAACAGAGGGCCTGATATCCTGTAATAACAATCCGACCCCGCATATTCTGCGGGGCCGAATTTTTTTGTTTTTTATCTCTCAGAGACTAAAGCGTTTGGGGAGTCGACATGTACATACGCGCCGTCTCCTTCTCGATGAGTCCCTGATCGAATAATCGTTTAATGTCCTGATCCATGGTGACCATCCCCTCTTCTCCGGACGTCTGAATGGTGGTCTTGATCTGCGCTACCTTGTTTTCACGGATCAAGTTCGCGATTGCCGGTGTATTAATAAGAATTTCACGCGTCGCGATACGCCCTCCGCCTTTGCGAGGCAGCAGTTGCTGGGAAATAATGCCTTTTAAGAACATGGAAAGCTGGAGACGTACCTGTGATTGCTGGTAGGGAGGAAAAACGTCAATGATACGGTCGACAGTCTGTCCCGCATTGAACGTATGTAAAGTGGCAAGCACCAAATGGCCTGTTTCTGCGAGCGTTATTGTCGCCGCGATAGTCTCGAGATCGCGCATCTCACCGACGAGAATGACATTGGGATCCTGGCGCAAGACGTGTTTCAAGGCCTGGGCAAATGAGAGCATGTCGGTACCAAGCTGTCGCTGTTTGATAATGGCTTTGATGCTCGGATCGTTTTCGTAGATAAATTCAATGGGATCCTCAAGCGTGATGATGTGCACCGCACGTTCATGGGCTATCATGTTGATCATTGCGGCAAGAGACGTCGATTTGCCGCATCCTGTCGGACCGGTGACGAGCACTAACCCTTGCTTGAGACGCAAGAGATCATACACGATATTCGGCATCATCAGTTCTTCCAGCGTCGGGATAGTCTGTGAAATAATACGCGCGACAAGACCGGGGTGGTTGCGTTCCCAGTGGCAGTTGATGCGAAACCGGGACAGCCCGTTGATTTCGTGCGAAATATCAAGCTCGCGTTCGTTGAGATATATGGCTTTTTGGCGCTCGCTCATGAGCGAAAAGATCATCTCTGCCGCCTCTTTATCGCTTAGCTCGGGCAGCTTTTCATACTCGGTAAGGACCCCGTCAATACGAAAAATAGGCCTGCGTCCGACGACAAGGTGGATGTCCGAAGCGCCCCGGCCTACAGCTTCCTTAAAAATTGCGTCTATTTTTGTCATATCCCATGAGACGTAAAAGTCGTTTTACCATCTTAAGCGACAGAAACGTTGTCTTCTTACTTCCGTAGTAGACACTGTTGCCAAAAGTCGCGAAGGCGATTGACGAGGTGGCAAATGATTTTGTTGTTCTCATCGTTTTTTGTTTTATTTTTTTACTTTCTGTAACCATTGTAACACATCTAAAGTAAAAAGTCAAACCGGCTCAACGAAAAAGTTGTATAAATTGCGTATTGAAAAAAAATAGCTTTTGTGATATACTTGAATCCGTGAGATGAAAAACAAATACTATAGCCTTATCAGCTTAGGTGTCCTGACTGCAGTAGCGTCGGGCGTGTTTGTGTTCGCCACACCGCATATTGCTCTTGCCGTTTCGGCTCCGACAATCCGCACACCAAAGAACGGCGCAGTGGTTGCTCCCGATACCAAGATAGTTGTTACGGGATTGGCACAGAATAATTCGACAATTTATTTTATTTTAGATAAAAAAGTTATCGGCGGGACAAAAGTGAAGAACGGCAAGAACAATCTTGGCTCGTTTTCCTTCACGATAAAGCAAACGCTTTCCCGGGGCGTGAAACACTCCCTCGAATCTCAGGCGCTCAACAAAGGCGCAAAAAGTCCTTTTTCTTCACCAATAACGTTTACCTTGCCAAAAACATGGCCGCGGCGGCTGGATGGCGTTATCGTTGATGCTTCAAAGGCGAATGTCCTCCCCGTTGCCGTTATGATAGAGAATCTTGCGCAAGTCAGGCCCCAGTCGGGACTTGCCTCGGCTTCAATAGTATACGAGGCTCTCGCCGAAGGAGGGATTCCGAGATTTATGGCAATCTTTGCGAGAGACGATATGCTGAAAGTCGGGCCTGTACGGTCCACGCGCCCGTATTACGTCGACATTGCAAAAGAATACGGCGGCCCGCTGTTGCATGCGGGAGGAAGCCGGGATGCCTTCCAAGAAATCGGCCGCCTGCAAGTACGCAGCATAGACGCGTTGGTAAATAAAACGGCAAAATACTTTTTCCGCACGGGAACATCCCCGTCGACACATAATCTTTTTACCAATAAAACAAGAATTGCGGCAATCAAAAATGACTTTAAGCTGGAGTCGGTTATAGCGGGTTTTGACCCCTGGAAATTTAAGGATGACCCGGTGCTGTCCAAGCGGCCCAATGAAAAAAGACAGCTTACCATCGACTTTAAATCGGGGAGAGAGTACATTGTCATGTACAAGTATGAGAGGGCGTCTAACAGTTACTTGCGGTTCAATGGAGGCAGGCCCCATCTCGACGCGAATTATCCCAAGGCGACGCAAATCAAAGTGAAAAACGTCGTTGTCCAACTTATCGAAAAGGAAAAGGTTCTCGATGCAAAAAAGCATCTTGCCCTCCAGATCACGGGGTCGGGGAAGGGCTGGCTCCTGCAGGACGGCAAACTCCAACAGATTATCTGGAGGAAAGCAAAGGCAAACAGCCGGACAAAGTTCTATTTCACAAACGGCAAAGAGATTGAATTTGACCGCGGTAACACGTGGGTCGAGATAGTGCCAAAAGACCGGCCGGTAACATATAAATAACTCCCCGACAAGAGTCATGCACGAAACTGAGGATTGATCCTCAGTCGTGGTTTTCGGATATTCTTTGCTCGCGGTGCACTGTCCGAACCCCACACCATCAGATGGTGTGGGGTGAGTTTGCACCGCGACGTCTTTTTCCCGCCACCTTTATCTCAAACCATGGGGGCGGGATCCCGCCTATACGGCGGTGACTTTTCTCTCCACTTTTCTTTGGACGAGCAAAGAAAAGTGGAGCCCCTCCGGAGGAGATCAGAAAACTTCCCGACAAGACTTTTTTCTCCTATCAATAGTGCATCTAACTTGTAAAAAATCTTTACACAGTTTATTTACCCGCCTCGTTATTAATTAAATTGACAAAATGACTATTTTATGCTATGATGTATACGATGATCAACTGGGAAAACGGCAAAAAAAACGTCAAAGAAAAAGAAGCGAAACGGACTGAGTTTATCTCCATCGTATCCCACCAACTACGGACGCCTCTTGCTATTGTCCGAGGATACCTCGAAGCGCTTCTCACCGACGACCTCGGCAAATTGACGGACGGACAGCGGGAATATGTATCTGAAGCGCTGAAAAAGAATAACACGATGATCCATCTTATCAATGACTACCTAAATGCGGCCCAGCTCGACCAGGGAAAGATTGAGATTCACGCTGAACCGACGCAATTTGAGGAGCTCGTGGATGAAACAGTGCAGTCGTTAGTCACCTTCGCACAAGCGTCGAACTGCGAGCTTACCTTCGAGAAGCCGAAAGAGAAGCTCCCCCCGCTGAACATAGACCCGATTAAAATTCAGCAGGTGATCGAGAATGTCATTTCAAACGCCGTCAAATATACAGGCAGGGGCGGAAAAGTGAAAACGTCACTCATAAAGAAAGAAAATGGCGTTGAGTTTGTCTGCCAAGATACCGGCGTCGGTATTCCGCAACAACAACAGGATGAGATCTTCACCCGTTTTTTTCGCGGCCACAATGTCATAGGCAAAGATACCCAGGGGTCAGGGCTCGGACTCTTTATTGCAAAAACGATTATCGACGCGTCTAGCGGGAAAATTTGGTTTGAATCGGAAGAAGGCAAGGGAACCACTATGCATGTCTTTCTTCCTCTTACAAAAACATAACCACTCTTGAACACGTCCTATGTCCACACACAAAAAAATACTGCTGATAGAAGACGATCTGTATCTTTTAAAAATCTACGGTAATAAATTGCGCCTCAATAACTTCGACGTTGCCGTGGCAACAACCGGCGAAGAAGGTTTGCACAAGGCGGCAGTCGAAAAACCAAATCTGATACTGTTGGACCTCATGCTTCCCGGCATAGACGGGTTTCAAGTACTGGAAGATTTAAAAAGGAAAAAGGATACCCAAGACATCCCCGTCATCATCTTGTCCAACCTCGGCCAGGAATCAGACATCCACACGGGCAAGAGCCTCGGCGCCAAAGATTACCTCGTCAAAGCTAATCTCTCACTGATCCACCTGGTGGATAAAATCAACAAATATCTGGCATAAAGATTGTTTCACCCATGCCTCTCGACGAAGGACAATTGAAAAAAATATTACTCGACTCCGAGCTGCTCAGCCAGGAACAGATTGACAGCGCGACTGGTGATGCTAAAAGTGCCCGACTTCCTTTTACTGAAGTACTGCTCAAGAACGAATATATCTCAGACGAACATCTCGGCGAAGTCATCGCGGACCTGTTTGGATTACCTTTTGTCCGCCTGCAGAATATCAAGATAGACGACAACGTATTGCGCCTGATCCCCGAGATAGTGGCGCGCAATCAGTCTGTCATCGCCTACCAGTGGGACGCGTCAGGTATCTCACTGGCAATGTCGGATCCCGAAAACATCGAAATCCAAGAATTGATCACGAAGAGACTCGGCGCGCCTGTTCACGTGGTGTACGCGACGCCGGAAGACATCAGTCAGACATTATTCCATTATCGAAAGGAACTTGAAGAGGAGTTTTCGACAATGCTCCAGCAGAACATCTCACGAGCCGCCGGAGCCCAGGCTAAAGATCCGCCGATTATCAAGTTAGTCGATATGCTGATAAAGTACGCATACGAAAACCGCGCATCTGACATCCACCTCGAGCCGCATGATTGCGGATTGGCGGTGCGCTATAGGATTGACGGCGTTTTGCATGATGTGACTATGCTTCCCAAGGAAATCGAAGCCCCGATTGTATCCCGTATCAAAATCCTCTCGAGCTTGAGAACTGACGAGCATATGTCGGCGCAGGATGGCCGCTTCCAAAAGAAATTTGAAAACGAAAAAGTTGACGTTCGCGTCTCTATTGTCCCGATTTCGGAAGGTGAAAAAGTGGTGATGCGCCTGCTCTCTCAAGGGAATCGGAGGTTTAATCTCGAAGAGCTCGGCTTGTCCCCGCACGACCTTTCGATTATCAAAAGAAATACCAAGCGCCCCCATGGGATGATCCTGGCGACAGGCCCCACGGGCTCGGGAAAAACTACGACCCTTTACGCGATCCTTAAAGTCCTCAATACGCGCAAAGTGAATATCTCGACTATTGAAGACCCGGTTGAATACGATATTGAGGGCATCAACCAAATACAGGTCAACCCTGCGACAAACCTGACATTCGCCCAGGGTCTCCGATCAATACTTCGCCAGGATCCCGACGTCATCATGGTCGGCGAGATCAGGGACAACGAGACGGCGGGGATAGCCATCAACTCTGCAATGACAGGCCATGTCGTGCTCTCATCGTTGCATACCAACGACGCGACAACCACGCTTCCGCGGCTTATCGATATGGGCATAGAACCTTTTCTTATTTCATCGACAGTCAACATTGCCCTCGGTCAGCGTCTCGTCAGGCGCATCCATCCAAGGTGTATAGAAAGCTATAAACCCACAGATGATGAATTCGGGCAGATAACAGGCCTGTTTGACGAACAGGGGCGGCAAAAGTTTGAAAAGCAAAGAAAAGGCATCAGACTTTACCGCGGCAAAGGTTGCGATCTCTGCCACGGCACGGGATACGAGGGCCGGTTAGGAATATTCGAGGTGCTGGAGATCAATGAGGATATCAGAAAGATGATTATGCAGCGCGCCAACAGTGAGGAAATACGAAAAGTTGCCGTGGAACAGGGCATGACGACAATGTTCAACGACGGAATTCAAAAAGCGTTGAAAGGGATGACTACAATTGAGGAAATTTTACGAGTGACGAGAGGATAATGATGCCAGGACACGTATGAAATTTCGTTATGTCGCTTCCACTCCGGCCGGGCTGATAACCAGGGGCGTTATGGAGGCGCACGACAAAGATGATGTGGGCCGCCAGCTGACTGAGCAAGGGCTTTTGATCATGTCGGCGCATGCCAATAGCGGCCCCCTGCGCGTTGGACACGCGTCACTCAGCCTCCAGCGCATCTCGACGCTTGATAAGGTCCTCTTGGCGCGCCATCTTTCATTAATGATAAAATCCGGGCTTCCCATCATTGAAAGCTTGCAAATTATTGTTGACCAATCATCGCACGCCGCTTTAAAAAAAATTGTCCTCGCTGTCATTGAGAATGTTCGAAACGGCAACAGCCTCGCGGACAGTTTGGCGCGCCATCCTAAAGTGTTTGGCGGGCTTTTTATTAACATGGTCAAAATCGGCGAAGCATCCGGCACGCTGGAGAAAAATCTTGAATACCTCGCCCAGCAGCTCGAAAAAGATTACGAGCTCAGGCAGAAAATCCGTTCGGCAATGCTGTACCCGCTCATTATCTTAATCGCGACGGTACTGCTCGGCAGCGGGCTGTCGGTATTCGTCCTCCCTAAGCTTGTTAAACTTTTTGAAGGGCTCCACATCGCCCTCCCCCTGAGTACTAAAATTTTTCTTGCGGTAGCCGCGTTTCTTTCCCATTGGGGATTATTGATTTTCGGAGCTGTCGTAGTTTTTCTGATGCTTGTACCTGTCATCAGGCGGATCCATGCGATAAAACTTTTCCTCAACCGCGCGGCATTGGCAATCCCCTTGATGAAAAATATCGTACTGCACATCATGATTACCAGATTCTGCCGCACATTGAGCGTGTTGCTTGCGAGCGGGCTTCCCATCATTGAAGGACTCGCCATCACGAAAGATACGCTCGACAATCTGGTATATGAACGAGAAATCACTTACGTTATCAGCCAGGTAGAAAAGGGCAAACCTCTGGGGGAGACACTGGCTGGGCGTGAAAAGTATTTCCCGAAGATAGTATCGCGGATGATGAGTGTCGGCGAAAAGACGGGTCGACTCGATGAAACACTGTCGTATCTTTCTACATTTTACGACTCTGAGGTCGATGCTGCGACGAAGAATCTTGCCACAGTTATTGAGCCGATCCTATTGGTCATTATCGGCCTCGTCGTAGGTGGATTAGGCATAGCTATTATTACGCCTATCTACCAGCTCTCTGGTTCGCTCGGACGTTAACGCCTATTGAATACCCACATGCGTCATCACTCCGGATTTACCCTGTTCGAAACCCTGCTGGTCATCGCGCTGATAGGGCTTCTTGCGACGCTTGCTATCCCGTTCTACCAGTCGTTCCAGACACAAGCCCAGCTCGACAGTGCCATTGCGGAGCTTAAACAGGCGCTGAGGACGGCACAGCTTGAGACCATGCTCGGAAAGAGTAATGTGCCCCACGGAGTGCATATTGACGCACAGCATTTCATCGCCTACCAAGGAACGTCATTCAGCCCGAGTGATCCAAACAACTTCTCGACAACGCTGGCGCCGTCACTCCACATTACGACAAGTTTCGGCGCTGATATTACTTTTTCCGGACGCCAGGGGACCCCGTCGCAAACCGGCACAATTTCCATTGCCTCATCAACAATTTCTCACACACTCTCCATCAATGCGCTTGGCACCACTGGTCAGACAAATTAAAAAAAATAATTCCGGCCTTTCGCTCATTGAGCTCCTTGTAGCGATGGCTGTCTTTGTTATCGCCGCCGCGAGCATTACATTCATCGTCATTGATGCGCTCCAGGCGACACGGCGCGGCGTGGAGGAAACAACCGCAGTATATCTCAACCAACAAGGGATCGAGGCGGCAAAGTCGATAAAAAACCGGGGGTGGAAATATCTTTCACTCGGTGCCCATGGCATTGTATCAACTTCAGGGTATTGGGATTTTTCCGGCAGTAACAATGTTATAGATAAATATACGCGTACAGTGACCGTCAGTCCGGTGCAAAGAAACGTGAGCGATGACATCGTGACTTCGGGAGGAATAGTGGACAAGGATACTAAAAAAGTTTCCGTCCAGACGGGCTGGCTTTTTTCACCTTTGCGCCCCGGAAATATCCTTTTTGAAACGTATATGACCAACTGGCGGTCTCACCCGTGGACACAAACAACTCAAGGTGACTTTAACCTGGGTGTCAAAACAAACGTTGTATCGACGAGCGGTGGCGAAGTACAACTTGCCCTTGGCGCGGGAACTGACTATGGGAACAAGTTTGTGCTCGACAGCACATCGGCCATAGGCAGTATGAACACACAGCAGACGATGACCTCGCTCCGGTTTACCGCCCAGCATTCAAAAACTGTTTCAGAGCTGCGCATCTACTTGCAGACAGAGAACGGCACGAGTCCTTCATACCGGTACGGCTTACAGGCAGATGCCGCCGGACTTCCGTCAGGCGCCTGGCTCGGCGCTACACAGCACGGCTATGGCGACTTCACCGCCACGACAACGGGCTGGCAGGTTATTACCCTGACAGAACCAGTGACCTTCACGTCAAATACGGTGTATCATCTCGTTATAAAATGGCAGTCGGGTACTACCCCCTCTTCAGGCCGGTATATAGCGCTGAGGAGATCATCACCCCAGACGCAGTTCATTACCTTTGACAACACACCCGACCTGTCATCGAACACGCTCTTTTCGACCAACAGCGGCACAAGTTGGACGGTTCAAAACACTCAGCCAATCTACCTCCTCGGATTTTCAGACAGCACGTATGAAGGAAATCCGTGGATTTCAAAAGCGGACATCCGCATCAGCGGCACTAACTTCGTCGGAGAATACTTTACACCATCCAGCAACCTTACTCTCGCGTCAATTAGTTTCTCTGTAAATAAAAGTGCTGCCGGAACCCCAGCAGCAGATCTCAGCGTGACACTTGCCACAGGGGCTGGAACTGTCCTGGCGACGGGAACGCTCGTTACCCGGGGAACGGTGACTACGACGTATGCAACGTATACGTATACTTTTCCTACCCCACAGACAGTCACCGCAGGTACTGCATACCGTATATACTTGTCGTCGCCGGGAACGGGAAATCCATTCTATCGCGTGCGCCAACTGACAGCAACAAACAGCTCACAGTACCTCCAGACCACCTTTAGCGGCACAAACGCCGTATACACATCAAGCGCCAACAGCGGAACAGCATGGACTCAGCTTTCGCCAAATGACATCGGAGGATTTGCTTTCGCCACACAGGGCGGTTTCCAGACCTCTGGCGACATCATCTCTCAAGCTTTTGATACCGGGTCGGCAGGTACCCTTTTGAATTATCTTGATTGGACAGCGACAATGCCTACCGGCTCCCTCGAATTCCAGGTTCGCACAGCCGACACTCCTGCCCACCTTTCTGCGGCAACTTGGATTGGGCCTGACGGAACAAGCGCAACACGTTTCACTGCTGCGGGCCAGGATATTACACTCTCTCCCACGGGCAGCCGGTATGTCCAATGGCGCGCATACTTTACCGGAGACGGTTCCGGTACCCCGATACTCTCTGACGTAACGGTGAACTATGAATAAATATCATCAACCGGGTTTTACGTTGATAGAAATACTGATATACATCGCCCTGGTATCCGGGATACTGATCGCGGCCTCTACTTTTGCGTGGAACATCATCGGCAGCAAAACAAAAACACAGACCATCCAGGAAGTACAGGGGAATGGTTACCTCGTTATGGAGCATGTGAATAACGTCATACGATCCGGCCGGGATATCAACGCAACTTCGTCTTTAAATATCAACCTTGCAGATAATGCCAACGCGGGAAAGTTTCTTTCGCTCTCCATGCGCAACGGCGCGGTGAATCCTACGATTATCGACGTGGTAAACGGCGTCGTGAGAATGCGGCAAGGGACGGGAAGCGCTGTTGCACTGAGCTCAAACTTGGTACGAGTCACAAATCTGACGTTTACAGACCGCCGTGATCCGGCGGGGAAAACGAAAAATATCGAAATACTGCTGACAATTGAAAATATTAATCCACAGAACACCAGTGAGCGCGCAGCGACACTGACCCTACAGAGCGCGGACGAGTTGCTGGACATTCCCCGATAAAAAAAGTATGAAAATAAACAACAAAGGATACATAGCCCTGACTGCAATCCTCATTATAGTCGCGGCAACGCTTGCGGTGGCTATCAGCGCAAATTTCCTGTCAATAGATTCCGGGAAAAACGGCTTGACGCTTGATAGAGGGGACGCGAGTTTCTCTCTCGGCAATGGATGCATCGAGGAGGCTATTATCCGCCTGCAGCGAAACGGAGCGTATACGGGCGGTAGTTTGAATACAACAGCGGAATCATGTACCATAACTGTGGCAGCACAAGGTGCTCAACGGACTATCACCGCGATAACAGTTGCCGACAGTATAACAAGAACACTGACGGCTCATGTGACACTCACTCCGACATTTTCGTTCGACTGGTGGCAGGAAGAATAACTTTTTTTACTTTCACATGAAACTTTTTTCCCCGCATACATTGGGCATAGATATTTCAGACCGCTCCATCGAGGCTTTGGAGCTAAAAACTTCGGGCAAAGAGCTGACCCTCGTAGCAAGCAGCCGGCAAGAACTGCCCGAGGGCATCGTGGAAGACGGTATAATTAATGATCAGAGCGGCCTCTCGAAATACCTTACCGCGATCATGGAACAAGCCCGGCCTAAGAGCTTTACGTCGCGAACAGTGGCTTTTTCCCTGCCGGAATCGCGTACAATGCAGCACCTTTTTTTCTTTCCTCAAAAGTTCACTCCCAAACAAATTCGGGAAGCTCTTCCTTTTGAGGCTGAAAAGGTCATACCCTTTGAAACTGACAACTCTCCGTGGGACTTCCAGATCCTGGGAACCGAAGGAACTCGTGTAGCCGTTAATTACGCCGTCGCGCCGCGAAAGCTTATCGACCAATATGTCGAGGTTTTTCAGAGCGTCCGGCTTAAGCCCGTGATATGCGAGCTTGAATCCCAAGCACTTGTGCGTTCACTGACCTACCAGTATACTGCAGGTAGCATATCCGCGCTTCTTGATATCGGCGCAAGGACAACGGATGTTATCATGAGGGATGAGTTCGGCGTCCGTTTCACGCTTTCAATACCTGTCGCGGGCAACCACTTTACGAAAGCAATAGCAGAGCATCTTAACATTTCATTGGGAGACGCGGAAAGTAAAAAGATAAAGAGTGGCTTCACCCTTAAGGAGATACGGACTGCGGTCGCGCCCCTGTGCAAATTGATCATTGACGGCGCTGACAAGGCCACAACGTTTATCGAACAAAAAACGAAAAAAAAGATCCTTGAACTTGTTCTCTGCGGCGGCTCAGCGCTGCTCCCCGGGATTACGGAATATTTTCAGGAACGGATAGACTGTCCGGTCCGCATCGGAGACCCATGGAAAGGCATCAGCGTGAAGAAACCGCCTGAACCGTCTCTGCTCTACTCTACGGTTATTGGGCTTGCAATGCGCGGGGCCCGTGAAGCAAAAACGCATTCAATAAACTTTCTTTCACCTTATATATAATCATTGACCATCATTATATTATGCGAAAAGGTTTTACCCTCATTGAGTTACTCGTCGTCATCGGCATCATCGCGATTCTCGCTGGCATCGTCATTGTTGCCGTTAACCCGGGACGTCAGCTGGCTCAAGCCCGCGACGCACAGCGATGGAATGACGTCAATGCGTTGTTGAACGCAATTCATCAATACTCAGTTGATAATTTAGGCAATATACCGTCTGCGATAGACACTGACTCGACAACAGTGCAGATCGTCGGGACAGATACGACAACAAATTGCACCTCGGCGACACCGGTGTGCGCGAATAACGGGACTCCGAAAACTGTGTATAGCGCGGCGGCGGCAGGTTGTTTTGCAAATCTCAGCACGACATTGATCTCAAATTATTTGAACGCCCTACCGACAGACCCTCAGGGAGGCACTGCAGCTGATACAAAATACTACGTAGATCTAAACT
Source organism: bacterium (assembly GCA_021815445.1). Classification (GTDB taxonomy): domain Bacteria; phylum Patescibacteriota; class Patescibacteriia; order UBA10025; family UBA10025; genus JAKAGM01. The sequence goes on from JAKAGM010000001.1 coordinate 729,906, forward strand.
CGACAACTGGCCGCCTTACCGTCGGCGCGTGCGGAGCTGAAAAGGCCACAATCTCGGTGACAAGATAACCCTGCAATAACAACAAAGATCCCCATAAAATATGGGGGTCTTTTTGAATATACTCTTCTTATGCCAACCGGGCTTCCGCAAGCCGCGTACCGATGACTGTGCGTTCAAGCTTTTCAAATGCAACGGGAATTGAGCGCGTCCGTAAACCGCAGTCAGGGGTCGGAAAAATCAGTCTGTGATCGCCCATTACCTTCGTGGCGTACAGTATCCTATCGCGAACAAGTTCGGGAGACTCAAGGAAATCGGTATGGATATCCGTCACCCCGAGCCCGATGCCGCCGGGAATGTGATACTTTTTGAATAATTTCAGCACTTCATAGCCCGGCCTGTCGCCCTCTTTTATCCCCGGTTTCCTGCTGTCACGATTGGCAAATTCCAGCGCGTACTGGCTGCAGTTGCGCAGTTGAGTAATATGGGGAAAGAGTTTTGAATAGTCGCTGAAACATATGTGGACGCTGAACATGCATCGAATTCCTTCAGTGGAAGCATTAAATGATTCGACAAAGAGAGGTACTTCTTCGGGATGTGACGTGACTGCGGGCTCGTCAATCTGAATCCAGGTGGCGCCCGCAGCAACAAGCGCTTGGATATTGGGCCGAACGACCTGGGTGGCAATATCATGGATGAACCGCTTCCGCGCCTTTTGACGCGCAACCCGGCCGGCAGAAGTTCCGATAGCGAATGATCGCTTGGTATAATGCTCGTCGTATGACCAGTCTGCGATGGTATAAGCGCCCGTAATAGGAACTTTGAGTGGCCGATGGGTCATGACTGAAATTTGTTGAAATTCCTTGAGGTGATACGGCGTGAGAAAGCGGGGACGGACTTTGCATGCCGCCTTCTTGTAGTATTTGTTATCGAATGATCTCACGTGGCCGTAAAAATTGAAACCACCCGCTCCGCTCACCGCCTGGTGGTACATCTCCGTGCGCTGCTGCTCGCCGTCATAGACGATATCAATGCCGGCTTTTTCAATAAGCCGCAACCCGTACAAGGAGGATATCCTGTAAATCTCGTGAAGGTCTGCGGGGGTTCTTTTCTTTTTGGTCAAGAGCTCGATGAGATGTTCGGTATCTATACCGAGACGCTTGCCCCACTGTTTCGCGTCTTCAATATCTTTTTTAGGTATGGGCAACCCTCTCCCCGCTTTTACGCGCCATTCAGGTTTCGCAAGACTGCCTATTTCGTGAGTAAGAAATGTTCGTATCATATGAGGGTTATGAGGTTAGAGATTGAATCGCCCTACGCAGATGGAGAAGTTTTTGTTCGGCAATCTTTACCGGTACAAATTGCAGATCGACTGTTGAGGTAGCTCTCACTTCTCGCGGAGCAAGTGTCGTATTAACGTCCCGTAAAAATTTTGCAAGAGTTTTCGCGTCCTCTACCAGAGACGTACGGCTATCAAGGCACCCTGCAATAAGAGCTAGTTTTCCTTTGAATGACGGCAGTGCATGCATGTCAGTGTTGAAGAAATCTACGCCCACCGCATCGAGAGGAAGCTTAAGCAAGGTTGCAGCAACGGTCTTTGAGCATGTAAATGCCACATAGTAACCCAGAGCAGCGTGAGTAGCTTCTATCAAATGATTCGTAGTGTCTGTAACCAGCCGAAGCTCTCCTGGAGTCGCGCCGAGATATCCGAGATACGGATCATACAGCTGGAATGAACTGTATCCCGCTTTCTTGAGGTGTATAATGAGATGCGCCAGTGAATCAGCGAACGAGAAAGCAAGTTTGCGAACTGAGGAATAGTGCCTGTCATCAGCGACCCGCGCAAAGAAAAACGGTGAAGGAAGTGTTGCTTTCCACTCACCCTTCTTATGCATGCCGAGGAAATACTCCGATACGTGTTTGCCTGCATAGCGGACTGCGCCGGTAATCTTTGGCTGGCGGAAAAAAGTGTTGGTATCTGCAAAACGAGTTAATGTAACGGGCTGGATGCCCGAACAGATTTCAGCAAAAGGCCTGAAGATATCCTGCCAGTTGAGCATGCCATCGGAGAGTGGCGTGATGCCGAGCTTCTTTTGCAACGAGAGGACCTCGTCCTGCTGCGCATGGCGTATTTGAACGAGCCGGCTCGCAGTAATTCTTTTTCTGTCGAAATCCCGTGTAGCAGCGACGAGCGCTTCTGAGCGAGGAAAAGTTCCCGTAAGTTCAATAGAATAGTGTTGCATAGTGCCTAGTTACTAAATAAGATTAAAGGAGTTCGGAGAGCTTCATAAGAAGCTCTTTTGAAAGTTCAAAATTATATTTCATGACATGTTCGACATTGAGCCCAAGCGGGACCCGCAAGCTGTTGGTTCTGCAATATGAAAGTATATCAGATAAAATACCAATGCAAATATCCAACGATCGCCAGCCCATGCCGATCCATCCTTCGACCAGCCTGGCCTCCACGTCGGGAGGAATAGATACCCCAAGCCAGCGAAGAAATTGTATGTCTTTCACCGTCGAAGCCGGGGCGAAACTTATAAAGATTCTTTTTGGCTCCACATTACTCTTAATACAAAGAGCGTCATAGTCTGTGAGAAGTTTTTTCATCGCCTCAGCTTCGTAGATGATTTGGCTGGTAAAAAAACTCGTTCCCGACCTGCCTTTGTTAATGAGCCGCAACGGTTCATCGGCTTCAGGATTCTGGTGCCGCCGGGTCGCAATGGTTATTCCCCCGACAAGCATCTGCTCTTCTGCCTGTTTTCCCTCATTAAAATGATCGCGAACCCATTCGGTCGCCTGACGGACTGTCGGCCCCGGATAATGAATTGTATTCGACTCTCCACCGACAAAAACTACATTTGAGACGTTATATGTTTGATGGGTTTCCTCCATCCATGCGGAGAGCTGTTCGACGGGGTCATGTACGACGACGTGATTGATGATGACAGGCACATCTGGCCTGTGTCTCAGCAGGACCTGTCCGAATTCACGCGGGTCGCCTTTAGGCACCGTCCGTGCGCCTTTCTCTTTCGTCTGGCCCATTTCTCCGTGAATCTCGGGAATATTGAAGGCATCAATGTGAACATTCTCAAGGAGCTTATCAATGGCGTGTAAAAACGGGCTGAGAGCTTTGTCGATTTCACTCCGGGGAGGCGGGAGAAGTTCATAGAGAACCGGTATACGGGCAGACCCTGCCGATGACGGACTGAATTTCTTATGAAGATTTTTCATCACGATACTAAAAATTCTTATCTGTATGGAGATAAGAAGCGTTTATCGCGCTTTCTGCCGGGAACCGGCAGACATATCTTCCCCATACGACCTGCTATGGGCGAGAAGCACCCGTGCGTGAGTGGGTTGCTGGATGGGTATTGGCGGGCTCGATCCCGCCTCCAAAAAAATATCTTTGGAGTTCCCATCACTCTTGATAATCAGGTATATAAACTATACAGATATAAAAGACGTCGGTCAAGACTTATGCCGACGCATGGCCCACGTTCTATGCCGAATAGACGTTCTGATGTTTTCCGTTACCCCTCCCATTCGCCTTGCGCCGGCGGATTTCCCTGTGCGGACTCTTCGCCCCGTTCGTTGACCGTTCTCTCCCCGATCCACTTGTTATCTTCACCAAAATATTTTGTTGTCCGAGAAATTGAACCTTCGGGAGACTTTTGGGAGTTACTTCCCTGAGCGGTGATTGTGGTTGTTACGGTCTCAATGTATCCTTTTCCGGGTACTTCTTTCCTATCTGTTTCCTGGCGCCATGCATGCCCTGTTTCAAGTATCTTTCCTTCAACGACCGAGGGCTCCGTGGACTCGGGTGTCGCGTAAGATCTTTTTTCTGTCCACGTACTCGGGCCTTTGAGATGCCCTGGGAGCATTTGACCCTCAACTCCGACTATGCGACCGCCTTTACCCGGCTTATCATATGTGAAAAACTGATGCCTATCACTCACCAGGCTTCGTTCCTGAGATCCTGCGCTTGCTGCCAAATGAGACTCGCGAAGATAAATAACCTGACCGTTTGCATCTATAATCCCCTGCTGCTCTGTTTGACGGAGTTCATCGGCGGATACTTTTCCTTCGTGGAATGCTTTTCCGCCTTCGGGAACTTCGGGCTTATCTCGGATAACAAATGGTTTTGTTTCAACGCTTTCTGGATTGAAACCGAGCGTGTCTGGACTAGGCATAGTACCTTAAATTATATAATTAGTAGATCTCTTCTTTCTTTTCCTTTTGAAAAGATACCCAATCCTCCACCACTTCAATAAAAATCTTGAATGGCGCCTCGATAATAAAATCCAGAACGAAGAGAAAAAGATTGACCTTCGGTGTTTTATTTGAAACCCACTGTCCGACACGGAGGATAGGTATTGAGAAAAAATCAAGAATGATGGTCATCAGATTGTCCTTTTCATCTACAATGACCAGCTCTTTGATCTCATATCTCAGCTTAACGCCGAAGAAACTGATGATAGTGAAGAAGAACAGAAACAGCGCCGCGCTGACGACATTGAATTTCAGCAAGATAAGGAATGAAATGATAAGGCCGAATGAAATGATAAAAGCCACGGCGAAAAACGAATTGAAAAGATACTCCGCGAATTTGCTCCGTTTGAATACTTTGCGCTTTTTATACAGGAAACCCGCATAAGGTTCCTGGGAAACTATCTTTTTGAGAAACTCGACAATTTTATCAGTATTCTTCTTTGACGGAATGCGAATCGAAACTGCTATCACGAACATGAGGAACGGGTGGAACAGCGTGTTGATGAGCAGCGGCGTAAAATGCGTTGTGTGAATAATATACCTGTCGTACGGATACTCGATAATGAGGGCGAGCATCATCTTGGTGATAAAGACGTAGATGATTGTCCTGATAAAACTGCGGCGTAATTTTGTATGGGCTTTTTTATACCGGGATGCACAGGCTGCGCGCACGCGGTCTTCGAATTCCTGCGGATTGCTCGTGAGCTCCGGGAACCGGTGGGGATTTTCTTCAACGATATCCCTCAATATAATGAAAAGGATGGAGAATCTTTTCATGAATCTCTGGAGACGGTCGCCGTACGGATGGAGAATATGGCTGTCGACTTGCTTTTTGAGGTAAACCAGGTCCTTTTTTACGCGCTCGACGGCTTCAGGCGAGTTCTCAAGCCAACCCGGAACGAAAAAATTAAAAAGATGGTAGCGGAGAATGCTGACGTCCGACTTGATCAGCACGCGATGGATAGCGATATACACCTGCAGATCCCGCTCTTCGGGATCGGAAATATGTTCAGCCAGGTCTACGTCCTGCCTGATGACTGAGTACATGCACTCTACGAGTGCATCTTCCTGAATCGGCGCGACAAGATGGTGCTCAACCTCGGACGAGAGCAATGAAAGGATCCAATTGCTCATCTGCCGGCGTTCTTTCGTCAGGCGATTCGGCGCCACGGCATCGAGGAGCACAATATATTTATCGAGAATAAGATCGACTTCTCCGATTACCCGTTCCGGGATTGCATTATTCGGAAGATAACGGGCCCTGATCAGTTCGGTCAAAAGCAAACGTCCGAGATTCTCGCGTTTCTCCTCTGTATACAGGCGGCGCTTGATCATGCGCTCTATGGCATTTTTGCGCAGAAGATGCTCGTCTTTGTAATCTATCGCATTGCGAATTTTTTCATATATAAACGCAACACGGCTAATGGTTACATGAACCTTTATTTTAGGCTCGTCTTTGCCGTAGAGATCCTGCGGACGCTTCGTGTCGTACGCTGCAAGCAGCTTTTTAATGGGTTGTGTGAGCGTATTCATAATGTAACCACGCAGTCTAGCACACTATTTCGTAGAGCGCAAGGCCCTGCTTTTCCTGAGAATGTTGTGCAGAGACTTCGTTCCCTCGACTATTCGGGGGCCCGGCCTGTTCAGGAGACTGTCGTGAACGGTATGAACCCTCTTTTGTCGGACAGCCCGTAGATGCTTCCATCCGGGCCGCTTGGCGATATCGCTAACGCGGTTCTGTTTCCCGGCCCCGTGCCAGTGGATAATGATAACATCAGGATCGGCGCGCTCAAGTTCTGAGAGTAGAACCTCTCGACCCTGTTCTCCCGGATGCATAAGGATAGCTTCCCCGCCGGCTATGCTGACAAGCTGAGGAAGCCACAGTCCGGCCGCAGTGGGCGGATATCCCCATTCTTCCGTATAGACCCGCAGCCGCTTATTGCCGTGGGGCGTTCGTTTGCCGATGAGAAATAATTTCTTTTCCATGGCGGCGGCTAACTTCTCTGCCTCACGTTTCTTGCCGCAGAGTCGCCCGATAGCGCGGATGCTCGAGAGGATATCCCCTAATGTGCGGGGTTCGAAGTGCACAATCTCTCCCGGCCCTTCGTATCCTACGAGATACGGGGGGAAAGCATGCGCGGAAAGGATAAGATCAGGCTTAAGAAGGCGGAGTGCGTCGACCTGATGAGTGTTCCAATTCCCGACACGCCGTTTGAATTTTGCCTCGCGAGGATAGTCGCACGAGTGGGTAATCCCGACGAGGCGGTTCCCGAGCCCGAGGGCATAGAGAATCTCAGTATGGGCTGGTGAAAGTGAAACGATGCGCATATTATGCACTGTTTTTCCATTTAATCGAGCAGCCCATGCTTGGTTTCTGGTGAATGTCAGGGATCTTCCCCGCAATGAGAGCGTCAAGTGCGCGTTCAAGATCGGATGAGGCAGTATTCTTTGAAGAGAGCGCTTTGCCAAAGATAACATTTGCGGCGAGCGCGGTGAGACCGGGCCTGTCATCATCAATTTGGCCGTGATATGCCAGTGCGCGCGCGTGATCATAGACAAAAATGTCGGGCGTGCACACGGCGCCATACGCTCGCGCGATCTCTTGCTGCTCATCGCGCAGATACGGAAATGGATAGGAGTATTTTTCTTCTTTCATATGTTCGATCGCATCCTCGGCGTACTGTGCGCTATCGTTCGGATTGATCGCGACGAATTGGACCGACTGATGCCGGTACTTTTCCCACACGACATGGAGCTTCGGCTTTGCCGCTTGGGCATACGGACAGTGGTTGCAGGTGAAAATAATAACCAGGACTTTTGAGGCAGTAAAGTCCGAAAGCGTATATTGCTTGCCGTCGCTGGATGGGAGGGAAAAATCTTTCGCCGGAGTCCCGAGCTGAGCTTGTTGTGATTTCATTAACGTCATAATGCGGTGCAAAAAAACTACACGAGCATAGAAAGATTGACTAATGCATCATCAAACATTTTTTCAGTATTTTTTTTAAGATACATCTTGCTCAAGAATTTTCCCGCGATTCCCACCGGTTCCCAATGGCAGACAATTTCGACCATGGTGCCCAAGGCATGCGGTGAGAGCGTGATGATGGTCTGGACGTTAGTCATCTGCGTCATCGCATGGTGATCGATGAAACTTCTTTGGTCGTGCCATGCTATCTGCTTATTTTCCTGCCACGTCGTGCATTCCTGGTCGAGCTCCTGATATCCGATATCGGTCTCTTTGGTAATATGCCACGTTGATCCGAGCCCTTCGCGCGCGCCGTCGAGAAATTGTACATTGGTAACGCGCGGCAGCCAGTGAGTGAAATATTGCGGATGCGACAAAAGCTTCCAAATCTTCTGCGGATCGCCGACAATGATTTTTCTTACACGGATACTTTCCATAGTGCAATGATGCCCCTTCATCCATGGATCCGGCAGGGCAAAAAAGCTCTACCACCACCCTGAGACCGGCTTTTTGCGCAAGACTGCCGTACCGTCTTTATCCACGACGAACTCGCACGTCCTGCCCTTAATCTTGAATATTGCCTTTTGCGGCGTGTGGGTCTCTCTCGCCTTCTTCATCAGCGGGTAGAATTTCTCCATCCGCTCGCCATTGCTGAAATACTGCATTAAATCATCTTCGTCCACGATGTCGTCTTTGAAATCAATATCGCTCATAATTTTTTAAATAAAGTGTTAAAAGAATACAGTAAAAAGTATACCATTTTGAAGCAAAAAAAGACAGCCATGACGGTATGTTTTGCGCGGCTTGACAATCTTTACTAATAGGCGTACACCGTCTATAGAACCCGAAGCGCATCGTCCTCCGGAGATCGCGCCAAGGGTAGGAATCCACAATGTCAGTTGGAGGGAATCGTGGATCACGATACATGGGGACTGTAAATCCCCCGGCAAGAAAGCACCTTCGAATCGTTTTGAGTGAACACAAAACTTCATATCGCGCCATCAACGGGCGACAATCAGCCCACACCCATGGACCACAATGGTCCAAGACCCACATGTGCCTTTTTGGCGAACCGCTTTCCCCGGGTTCGCCTTTTTTTATAATGATTTACTTTAGCCCTCATCGATAGTTTCTTTCTTGCTGTCTTCGAAACAGAATATTTACAACAAACAATTAAAGCTCCTTTTTGCGCGGCGCATGTTTGAACCCCACACCATCAGATGGTGTGGGGTGAGTTTGCCCGCCTGCCGAAGCTTCACTACGCGAAACGCTTCGTGTAGCATAGCCATGCGGCGGGCAGGCGCCGCGACGTCCTTTTCCGCCAGAGGCGGATCCGTCCTTTGGCGGACTTTTCTCTCCACTTTTCTTTGGACGAGCAAAGAAAAGTGGAGCCCGCCCGGAGGGCATCTCCTACATAAAATTGTTTTTTCGTTAATCAAGCGACAGAGATCTCCACCAGCTGACACTCGAGACATCAACTGGACGAAGTTGAAAAGTTATTTTGTATTTATGGCTGGCGTCCTGCCACCGCGGAAATCATATATATAGATTGACCCGCCGATTCGGGCGTCGGGCGTATAATCCTTGAGCCACCAATATACCTGGTCTTGCGAGAGGAGACTTGTAACACTAATAGCGACGACACAGTTGACATCACCCGGGGTATGAGGATCTTTAGATGTCGGAAGATAACGGTAATCGATGCCGTAGTAAGGCAAATCAGCCTGACCGAAGTAACTCATGCAGACATGCGGGATGTTATTCTGTAGAAGATATGTTTTAAGCCGTTTCACATCTTGGCCCCAGTCGATGTTTGAATCGACAAGATACTTCGGCCCGTTGTTAGAGCCCCCTATTGCTTCAGAAAAGTACGCGGTATACGCGGGGTACGCAGCGAGGCTTGTCGCCATGTATCCGGCAACGAGAATGACAAGCACGGCACGAAAAGTTTTTGACGATTTTTCCCAGAGACCGGCGGCAAAACAGCCGATGAGGACAAAGAGCGCCGGATATACGGGAAAAATATGTCTGACACCGAGATTTATTTTGCTCGTCAGGCTCCAGAGGAAATAGAGCAGTGCGCTGATGAGCAGTACCCATAATCCAGGAGTTCTCGTTATAAAAAATTCTTTTCGTTGCCGAGACATTGTCACAAAGAGTGCTGCGAGGAGGAACACTATAGTCACGAGCGGAGTTTTGACGAGAAATGCTACAGGAAAATACCACCACCATCCTACGTATGAATATCTCCCAAGGAGATACGCCAGATGCCCCCCTATGTCATGGGAAATGAGCTTGGAGAGCCCTTTAAAATAGGACCATGCGGGAACCGGGGTATCGAAAACAATACGGTTGATAAATCTGCCCGTCGCCGTCTGCGGATCGGTGAGATGAATGACTTTTTGGACTTCAGGACGCTGCTGGTCCAAGGTGCCGTCTGACACAATGATACTGCGCTGAACCATGAGCTGCTGGAGGCGAATATCGTCGCGCCCGTATGCGACTTGGCCTCCGTAGATAATGAACGTAACGACGATAAACCCCGCAAGCGCTGAGGCAAAAATCGTCAATACTCTTTTGATAATCTTTTTCAGCGTTTGTCCCTCTATCGGATAGATGAAATACCAGAGTATGGGGATGACAATAATGAGAATCCACAAGAACACTGCGGAAAACTTTGTCATTTGCGCCAAAGCAAAGGTAATGCCAAAGGCGACGATGCGTTTCCACGTCCATTTCTCAAGAAGCCTGACCAGGACATAGAGTGCGACAGCGTACCCTAACGCGACACCGACGTCTGTCGTCACATAGCGCCCGTGCGCGAGAAAATTGGGATCGAACGCATACCAGCCCGCGGCGAGGAGCCCTACGAGGTCGCCGCCTATCCGCCTGCCCCAGAGGTAGATCATACAAGCAAGCGCAAGGCTGACGAGAACCATGGGAATGCGCGCCGCGAAGAGAATGCGGTCGGCATTGTTGCCGCTGAGATAAAGGAAGTCATGGGCGAAAGCCCACTCGTTTCCTTCGCGCCACGCCGGGGTATCGAACAAGATATGCGGATGGACTAATAACACTGAAAGCCCGGCGAGATCCTTGATAAGCGGAGGGTGCTCTTCATTCATCCTGAAATCCCATTTCAGAAGGTAACTCACCCCCGCAGTAAGGTGGACGCCTTCGTCGATTGTCTGCGTTTCTCCCCTCATCGACATTATCTCAAGCGTCCCCATAAGCAGGAGGATGCACATAAGTATACTTATGCGGACTTTCTTTGAAATGACAAAAGGGGCGGTACTGCGCGGTGCCGCTTGTTGAATCGGAGAATATACGTCCGTGTGAGATGGGTCCATATGTTTGTAATGGCCGGCTACCGCGTGCTTACCACCGCGAGGACTATGGCAGCCACAAGCGCGAGTGCGCCCCCTATCACTTGGTGGCGCGCTAATCGTTCTTTGTTGATGAAGATTCCAAGCATCGCCGCAAGCACCACATAGCTTTCCGTGATAGCTATAGTGATAGCAATGGGCAAAAAGAGCGCCGCAGCCGCATAAGCAATCCATGCGCTCGTGTCGAGTGCGCTTGCGCCAAGTATCAGCTTCCAACGGCGCATTCCCCACTGGAAAAGTGCAGAACTTTGGCCGCGATAGGTCAGCCATAACAGTACCACGAATGCAATGACAAGGTGAGTGAACCAAATAGTTATCAGCGGATTCGTAGCCCGGCTTGAGAGGCCTATAAAAACATTATATAGCGACATGACGACAGCACCCATCGCAGCGTATAGTACGCCGCGCTCAATAATTCCGCGCTTTCCCCAGGGCCACCACCAACGGGGGGCTACCACCCGGATCATGGTAAGCAAAATACCCATAAAAACAATGAGCATCAGCAGTATCTGGGATGTTGTTACTTTCTCTCGTATGAATACTATGCTGATGAGCGCAGTCACGACCAGTTCGGAACTCATCACGGGCTCTATGACGGCCAGCTTGCCCCGTTTAAATGATTCGAAATTAAGCACGGCGCTTATAAAACCGACTAGGATCGCAAATCCCAGGAGTTCCAGCGCATGATAGTCAGAAAAAAGATACGGGATATCCTTCCAGACAAAAGGGAGGAGCACAATACCGCCGAACGCGCTGACATAAAAAAGCGTATCAAGAGAGCCGATTCTGCGTATAGTCCGTTGCAAAGCAAAATCTCCAAATCCCCAACTGAGAAATGCTATGCCTGCGGCGATGATACCAAGGAGTGCTGACATCGTTTTTTATTCGGTCAGTGTTCAAAAAGACTACTACTCACTATACAAGGGAGAAAGAGTTACGACAACAGGCGAATGTGTAAATAATTAGGCCTTCGTCAGCGTCACCAGGATCGTCGTGCCCTTGCCGGGGGTGCTATGCGCCTCAATACTGCCGTGGTGCCTGTCCACAATCTGCTTGGCTATGGAGAGTCCGAGGCCGTAGCCGTCTGTTTTTTCTTTGGACCTGGACGCATCCGCACGGTAGAACCTGTCAAAAATATGCGGGAGTTCCGACGCTTTGATCCCGATCCCCTGATCCTTGACGCTGAGAATCATATGTCCGCTTGTCTCCCTGGTTTCCACGATGACAATACTTTTCTTCGGGCTGTATTTAATCGCATTATCAATCAGGATGCCAAGAAGGTCGACGAGGCTCTGATGGTCGCCTAAAACATTCCCCGAGGCAAGCCCGGACTTTATCGTGATTTGTCTTTGACGGGCGAGCACTTCGTTTTGCTTGACGGTATCGGCTATGACAGACTTGAGATCAACTTTTTGCATCGGTAAAGACTGCTCCTGCTCCTCATATTGAGCTAGGCGCAAAAGGCCTTTAGAGAGATGCTCAAGGCGCTGTACCTCCTCGAGCGTACTTCGCATGATTCGGTGCGACTCTTCGTGATTCGGCTGTCCGCCCCGCAATGCAACCTCAATCTCAGTTCGAATTGCCGTCAGCGGCGTACGTAATTCATGGGAGGCGTCCGCGGTAAACCGTCTTTGCGCATCTAAATTGTCTTCGATGGGTTGGAGTGTGCGGCGGGCGAGTACATAGCTTGCGCTTCCGCCGATGACAAAAACTGCCGCATTGACCAGAAGTAGCGTCGCTAACACTCGGTCATGTATTTCCTGAATCTGGGCTTCGAGGAGTTCATTCTCAATAGTTATAAACGGTGAGGGCGGAGGGAAACGTTGTTCACGAAAAAGTTCGGCCTGTCGTCGAAGTCCGGCACCAATTTGATTCGTCGTAAGGTTATAGAGAGCGAAACTGAAGGATAGGCTGATACACATGATAATCAGGAGGTACCAGCCGGTCATTTTAACCGTGGGAGTATTAAGCTTCATGCGGGCGATTTAAGCTGGTAGCCGAAACCGCGGACGGTGTTGATCATCGGCTTGCCTTTGAACGGCCGGTCAACTTTTTTCCTCAGCGATGCGATAAATGCCTCAACGGTATTCGGTAAAATATCCGCGTCAAAATCCCAGACGTGCTGGATAATCTGGTCCTTCGACAGGATGCGGTTTGCGTTTCGAATGAGAAATTCCAAAAGAGCAAACTCTTTATGTGACAGGGCAATCATCTGTCCGTCCCGCTTGACTTCGAATTTCTCCGGATACAGTTCGAGATCGCCGGCCTTTAACACGGTTCCTATGTTGTGGTTCGGACGGCGGAGAAGTGCGCGTATGCGGGCCAAAAGTTCCTCAAACGAAAAAGGTTTAACGAGATAATCGTCAGCGCCGCTTTCGAGGCCTTCCACGCGATCACTGGTTCTGTCCCGAGCTGTCAGGATGAGGATGGGCTGGTGGATGCCCGCTTTTCGGACTTCCCTGCAAATATCAAGTCCGTCACGTATATCAGGCAACATCCGATCAAGGATGAGCAGGTCGAAACGGCCGCGAAGCGCGCGGGCCATTCCCTGCCTGCCGTTATAGAGCACGTCCACAGCAAATGATTCCTGTTCTAATCCCCGCTTTAACGCCTGGGCAATCTTATGTTCGTCTTCGATAAGAAGAATTCTCATATAGTGGATTGTATGTATGTTAGCTGAAAAAGAGCTGAAACAATTCTCATTCTACCCCTATAAGCCGTAAATGTAGAGGAAATGTCGAAAATCAGCGGAAATTCAGGGATAAGCCTTACATTTAATCTTCACACTACTACTACAGGAAAAAAGAAATCTATGTTCCACCAATCAATAAAAATCTATGCGCCGTTATAAGGCACTCGTAACAGAAATAAAGAATCTTACTCCCTCGATTGTTGAGATTACCATGGTAAGGCGCGACGGGGCCGACTTTCCGGATTTTCTGCCCGGTCAATATGCAACGTTGAGTTTCCCAAATTATGAGAGGTTAAAGGGTGAACGATCATTCTCTATAGCGAGCGCCCCGACCGACAGGTCAAGGCTTCGTTTCGGCATCCGCATCGGCGGCCGTTACACGTCAGCCCTCCGCCGCATTCGCATGCGGGAGCCCGTGATTGTCGCCGGGCCTTTTGGAAAATTCACTTTCGATCCTGACCGTGACAGGTCTGCGGTTTTTATCGCGGGTGGAATCGGCATCACGCCGTTTCTCAGTATGATCCGGGCAGCTACTGATCTTGAATTAAAGAACGAGCTTACGCTCATCTACAGTGTCCGATCAATGAATGACGCAGCATACATGCAGGAGCTTAATGAACTGGAACGCATAAACCCGCATTTGCGTGTTACGTATGCGATATCAGATGAAAAAGTCCCCGGTTTATCCGAAAGACTGGTGCCCGGACGCATCAATCCCGAATTAATAGATAAAATGCTTCCCGGGAACATGTGGGGATATTCTTTCTTTTTGTGCGGACCCCCGCCATTCATGGACGCGATGACTGCGGCGCTGCGCACAATGGGGCTTCCTGCGTCAGCGGTCATGACCGAGCGGTTTGGCATCGGTTCGTCAGATTTTATCGAACGCGGTACGCCCATCCCGAAGCTTATTTTTGCCGGCTGGGGCGTAGCAGCGATGATCGTTTTAGGAATCATCGTGAAAGTAGAACAGACGAAACGTGCAAATGCCATTGCCGCGAACCCGACACCAATCACCAATGTAACCCCTGATACGACTTTACAAAACACGGGTTCGCAGGTACAACTGGCTCCTGCAAACCCTACATACACGTACACCCCCCAGCAAACGCAGCCTCAACCGACGTATAGGTCAAACTACATCCGACCGCGGACAACGATGTCTTAAGCAGAACGCCAACCCATGACGATAACGGAATCTTTCGGAGCAATGAATACGGCGGTGAGCGGCGGGTTTCGCACGGACCGCATGACAGGCAAGAAACTTTTTCAGGAAGTGAGGCGCCGCGTTGAAGACTTTGAAGCTCGTTTCAGCCGCTTCAAGGCTGATTCTGAGCTGTCGAAATTGAACAAACGAGCCGGCGCCCCGACAGCGGTGAGCGATGAAATGTTTGACCTCCTTACTGACGCGCAAGCAATCTGGAAAATTACAGACGGTCTCATCGATCCTACGATAGGCCAGGCGGTTATAGCCGCGGGATACGATGCTTCTTTCGAATTACTTCCCCTTGCGGACGGGGGTTTTGAACGCCAAAAAAATGAGTTTCCGCGAGCAACGTTCCAAGATGTGTATATAGATACGAAAAGAAGAGCAGTGACGCTCCCCATCGGTGTCACTCTTGACTTCGGCGGCCTCGGCAAAGGGTACCTGCTCGACAAACTCGCTCCTGTCATCGATACGGCAACGTCTGATTACTGGCTTTCGTTCGGCGGGGATCTGCTCGTCTCAGGCACTGATGACGGAGGCAGGCCATGGCACATAGGGATCCAGGATCCCCGGGTTTTGGAAAAAGATATTATGCAACTCCGCCCGCCAAAAGGGAGGTGGGGCATAGCCACTTCCGGAATTATGAAGCGGAGAGGTGTCCGCCGAGGGACACCATGGCATCATCTCATTGACCCGCGTACAGGACAGCCGGCAGTCACCGATGTCATTGAGAGCACCGTACTTGCCCATACAGCGCTCGAGGCGGATGCCATGGCAAAAGCTGTCCTGCTTCGTGGTTCGATAGAAGGAATTACATGGGCAGAAAGTCTGCATACTATAGAGGCGCTTGTTATTTCCGCTGATAACCGCGTACTGACAACAGAGAAGATGAAGCGCTACATTAAAAACAGATGAACAAACGATTTTTGATTATACCCGCACTGTTGGTTCTGCTGCCCTTGGGAGCTCGAGCAGTAACGACGGTCGACCAGGTAAACACAAAACACGCAGTCCTCGCCCAGGAGTTTGAGGGCGGAGAATCAGAGGGAGACGGTGAACAGCAATATGTCCCGACGCCTTTGATACAGAAGGATAACAGTCTCCCCACGCAGGCTGCGCCCCCGGTGACAAATCCAACGAATACTCAACCTCAAGTTCAGGCTCCAGCCACGCCATTTTCGACCGCATTCCCCTGGGCGTGGGTGGTAACGCGCACTGCAGGGATAACTTCGTACATCCTGCTAGCTTTGCAGACAGTGACCGGGATTGCGCTCTCGACGGGCCTGCTTTTCCGTATGTTTTCCCCGGCAACATCATGGTCAATCCATCGGGCAATCGGATCGGCTATGCTGGTGTCGGTGCTGCTCCATGTCGGCTCGATGCTTTTTGACCACTTCATCGGACTGAAACTTGTTGATATTCTGGTGCCCTTTGCTTCGTTCTATAGGCCGACGCTTGTAGCACTCGGCATCTTCGGGTTTTATAGTCTTTTGCTCGTCCTTGGCACATCACTCTACTCCATGACCAACCATCCACGATTTTGGCGCGTCCTGCACTATCTTGGTTTCCCCATGTTTGTCTCAATTTTTCTGCATGCAATCCTGATCGGTACTGATCGCCACCAGCCGCTCATGGTATTCATGTACTGGTCATCCGCATTATTGGTCGCGGTTTTTGTCACTTACCGGCTCGTGTGGAAATACCGACAACCAACTGACTTATAGCTATTTCCCATTCGCGCGGCGCACTTTCTGAGAAGGAGTATTTATACCAAACGGCCGAGTTTGCCCGCCTAGACTCGACGTCTAGTCGAGGCTGGCTTCGCGAGAGCGAAGCGGGTCCTTTTCCCGCCACATTTATCACAAACAATGAGGCGGGATCCCGCCTATGCGGCAGTGACTTGCCTCTCCACTGTTCTTTGAACAAGCAAAGAAAAGTGGAGCCCGCCATGGAGGGCATCTCCTTAAAAGGAGAGGGCGAGATAAATCGGCTTAAAGAAGTGCCCAAGCTATTCTGATTTGTTCAACTGACTCAACTCCCTACTTAAAAAACAACAGTCCTAACAATACAATCCCGGCAATCGCAAACCGGTAATAGGCGAACACATTGAGACTGTGGTTGGCCAGATAGCGGAGTAAAAACTTAATGACAGCGTATCCGACGATTGCCGCCGTAAGAATACCCACAATCATCGCCCCGCGTTCATCCGTGCCGACTCCCTGATGGCTGACATCGAGGAGCTTTTTTGCCGCAGCGCCGGCGACGACAGGGATAGAGAGCAGGAAAGTGAACCGGGCTGCCTGTTCGCGCTTCAGGCCGGCGAACATGCCCGCGACAATCGTGATACCGGAGCGGGAAACACCGGGCACCAGCGCCAACACCTGGGCAAAGCCGATGCCGAGTGCCGTTTTCCATCCCATGTCACCCATGGTTTTTACCTTAGCACTGACACGCTCGACGATAAGGAATACGAATCCGAAAATTACGAACGTGACGACCACAATCCATGGCGAACGGAGTGATTCGAAGAAGCTGTCAAAGAGCCCGCCGAAAATTGCCGCCGGTATTGCCGCGATAAGTATCAACCACGGCAATCGCTGTTCCAGTGTGCGTTCCTTAGCGCGGAACGAGGCAAAAAAGTTTTTGAATAACCGGCCGACATCCATCCAAAAATACACGACAAGCGCGAGGAGCGTCCCCACATGCAACGCCACATCGAATATCAACGCATGACCAGGATCATAGTTGAGGAAATAATGGGCCAAAAGCAAATGTCCTGAGCTCGATATTGGCAGGAATTCTGCCAGCCCCTGGATAGTCCCAAGAATCATGGCGTCAAAGAAATGTGGCATTGAAATATGGTGGATTATTGATAAGCGAACTTAGTTAAGCAAAGAAAAGCTGAAGATTCCCTGAGTGAAGCATATTCTCTGGTTCATACCTCTACTACAACCACAAGGGGGAGATGGTCAGACACATCCACCTCGGGACAATACCGTTCGACAACCCGGACATCCTTGCTTACAAACGCCATATCAGAGACCACGCTGGCTAATGTGGGATTGTCCTTGCGCTTCATATTAAAAGATGAGGGTAACTCGCCGTCAAAGACGTTTACAAGATGCTTTTCTATTTGCCCTATAGCGCGCGTATCGGGATCCATGTTAAAATCGCCGACAAGAATTGTCCGCGGCTTACCCTTAACCTGCGACGCTATCGTTTTGCACATGGCGATACGCCTGGGTGTGTCGTCCCCGTTACGTCCCCAAATGCCGTGCGTATTATACATATGGATATCGTGTTCGCCTGCCCGCATACAGACATGCTGGAGATTTCGGGGGACATGATCATAATTGTCAGCCGGCATCTCGTAGTGAGAGTCAAATGGTACGTCGTAAAACTTCGTATCAGTCGAGATAATCGGAAATTTTGAAAAGACGGCATTCCCCTGGTTAATATTGCCTTCAGGCATCACCTGGGTAAATGCAGGAGTATACGACGAATGTTCAAAATTGAGTTTTTGTTTCAGGATAGAGAAACACCTGAGTCTCACTTCAAGTTTATTGCTTTTCCCGTCGTACACTTCCTGGAGAGCGAGTATGTCGGGATTTTCTTGGCGTATAAAATCCACAACGGCATCAAAAAGCATGCCACCGAGCCATATGTTTAAGGTGATAATCTTACACCGCATTATAAGTGTCTTGATTGTTGATCATGAGTTTTTGTTATACCAAAAATTTTATTGGGATCGTGGTTTTAGACTCTATTGTATTCTACACTCTCAGTAATAATTCCACCATACGTAACGATGACAACGTTTATAGTAGATGAGAGTGTTCTTTAACACGACCTTCGGTTCAAGGGTGATATGGAGCATTCACTCCCTTTTAAATTTTTTCCAACGCCGCAGTTCCTCAACAGCGATTTTGGCTAATTCGGGCGTAGCGGCAGTAATAATAAGCCGTTGGCTGTCCTGGGCAAATTCAAGATATTCTTTTAATCCAATTTCCTCGCCCTCTTCATCCACGATAGCTCCGCCGGCTTCACGGATGAGACCATAGGCCGCTGCAATTTCCAGGTTTCCCTTTCGGCTGCACTCAAGGGCCAGATCAGCGATGCCTGTAGCCACGTCAACATATCGTGACTCAGAGGCAAACTGTTTTATCTGGGGCAAATAGCCGAATACCGGGAGATAAATATCCCGGTTAAAGGGAAAATAATCATCGATACCTATTTTAGTTTTTGTGTGTAACTGTTTTGAACCGGTACTATGTGTTGAAGTTTCTGAATTTTGGCGCCGAATATATGCCCCCTTGCCGCGAATGCCGAAAACGATTCGTTGCAGAGCATGCTCGGCGACACCGCTGAAGATATACTCTTGGTATTTCGGGTTAATATTTGAAAAAATACCCAGCATGGTCCCGTATCGTCCATGGCCTCGCTCTTTTCTATACGTTTTGGTTCCATCAAGTCCGTCGAGGACAGCTAATAATTCAGGCCGGGCTGAGACGTCGGTTTGACCGTACTCCTCAGAAATAATTCGAAAAGGAAGCCCGGATTTTCGTAGGGTCTCGATGATTATCTGTTCGCACTCCACGTCAATTCGTAAAGATGTTTGGCCGAATTTATTTTTTTTCACGACCTCAGCGCCGGACTCGCCCAGCCGTTCGTGAAGACTACTGGCTGCCAGAAGCGAATCCATGGCAATGTGAGCTATGCTCGACTGCTGGATACCGGCTATTGGCATCGCATAGTGACGCATATTGGTTAAATTATACCTTAATTTTCTGTTCACTAAAAACACTGCCCAAAAGAGGTACGGTTAAATGGGATGATCACAGGGTATTGAAGTCCACTTCAAAACCAGGTTTTTATTCTTCCCTCAGCGCCTGAATAGGATCCAGTTTTTGCGCTTTGCGGGCGGGGAAAACGCCGGCGATAAAGCTGAGGAGGCCTAAGCCGGCGGCGACTATCAATACGTTCGGCAGAGAAATCAGGATAGCGTGGCTGCCGAATCCGATATCAATCAGCTTTTGCCTGAAGGTAGTATTGACGAATATCTCTACAGCAAAAGCGAGGATGATGCCGATCGAGGCGCCGAGAAGTCCGATGAGGATCGCTTCCACCGAGAAAAGATTCCGGATTTTACTATTAGGCATGCCTAATGCTTTGAGTAGGCCGATCTCTTTCGTGCGCTCGAACACCGACATCAACTGTGTATTGATGATGCCGAAGGCCGCGGCAAGCAACGCGATGCCCGAGAAGCCGGCTAATGCATACGTTACCGAGTTTAAAACTGTCTTGATACGGCTGATAATGTCGCTTAAACTGCTGACGCTATAATTCTTATTCAAGGCGGTGATAGCGTCGCGCACTGAGGATTCGTCGTTTGGGGATTGCAAAAGCACAGTGGTATAGGCGTATTGGTTGAAATCGCGCGTGCCGTTGAATTGCGTGTCATAGATTTTTGCCGCGGCATCGATGCTTATCGTAATCAGTCCCGCCGTGGCTGGTTGATCTCCTCTGAAGCCAGTCGGTTTTTTAAGAACACCGGCAATTGTAAATTTCTGTTCAACACTTTTTGCCTTGGCGTCTAAATAACCGACAATAACAGTCTTGCCAACCAAATCGCTTGCCGGGACACCGAGGGTATCAGTGTAGCTTTGTGAGAGAACAATCTCCGTGGCCGACCAGTTTGATGGATACGTTCCGGCAAGCATATTTTTTGACTGGTCACTGTAGGATTGGACGTCGATATTGTCAACGACGTACTTTTTTGCATTCCCTTCCAGCTGAAGATACTTTGCTGAAATATTGTAGTTGGGCCAGACTCGCTGTACGCCGGAAATTTTCGCGAAAGCGTCGACCTGCTCTTTGGTGAGAAGCTGGATTGTCGCGCCCTCACCTCTGATTTGCGTCGATGTGACTGCGGTCGCTTTCGGATTGTACTCGGCAACGCCCGTCTGAGCTTTGTTTTCGGCAGCCAGGGTGACGGTGAGTTCATTGTTCGTTGCAAGTGAGAGCTGGCTATTAACGCTGGACTTCAAAGCGTTGCTCAAACCCAGTGTCAAAACCAACGTGAAAGCGCCGATAGAAAGCGCCAGGACGGTCAGCACGGTTCTGGATTTATTGCGGCGCAAATTGCGCATTCCCCTTCTCACTAAATCCCTCGTTCTCATATAGTTAGCTCCTTTCCTTCGTGCGAGATGATCTGCCCATCTTTGAGAACGATTTTATTCGCGAACCTTCTCGCCAAGTCCTCATTATGAGTGACGACAACCAGCGTAGTGCCTAATTCTTTATTGAGTTTAAAAAGAAGCGCTTCCACTTTTTCGCTTGTCTTGGAATCCAGATTGCCCGTCGGCTCGTCGGCGAATAAAATTTCCGGCTGGCCGATAATAGCCCGCGCTAGGCAGACCCGCTGTTTTTCGCCGCCGGAAAGGTGTCGAGTCAAGTTATCGGCTTTATCTTTAATCTCCAGGCGCTCCAAGGCAGCGTACGCTTTCTGTTTGCGGTCGCCCACCCCGCGGATTTCAAGAGGCACCATGACATTTTCCAACACAGTCTCTTCATTCTGCAAATAAAAATCCTGGAAAACAAAGCCCACCATCTGGTTTCTATAGACGTCAATCTCTTTCTGTTTGCGCGACCACAGATCCTTGCCGTTGATACTGACTGAGCCGGATGTGGGCCGATCCAAACCGGCGAGCGCGTGCATCAGCGTTGATTTGCCCGAACCTGATTTGCCCAAAATAGCCAGGTTGGCGCCCTTTGTCAATTCAAAAGAGACTTCATGTAACGCTTGAAATGAAGCCGCGTCTTCGCCGTATACCTTGCTGATGTTATCAACTTTAATCATGTGGACATATGATATCACACTTTTTGAAAGTAAGGAGCATTCATAGTCTCATGTATTCATGAATTTTTGCTGAACTTTGTGTGTAATAAAAAAAGCTCCCGAGATGGGTCCTTATGGATGTGTCAGCAAAATTACCGCCGTTCCAGCTTGCGAGCTATCTCGAGCAACTGTTCATTTTGATTCTCCAGGTGCATGAGAATAGCCTCAATCTCCCGCTCAGCTTTGATATTCACCTCATAGTCTGACTCCGCACGGAGCTCGGCATGACGGCTTTGGAGATTCTGGCCTATCATGAGGAGCGGCATCAGGAAAATCTGTATCATGTTCGAAATAAACAGCCAGAAGACAAAGGCCGGGAACGGATCGAATCGCGAGCCCTTCGGCCCGAAGGTATTCCAGGCCAGCCATAGGAGCGTCCACGCAAAAATGATGAGAAAAAATCCCATCGTGCCGACATGGCTTGTAATCCAAAGCGCCAGCCGTTCGAGCCGGGATAAGCTTTTTTTATGCTGTTCATTGACGCGGACGGGCTGCTGAAAACTTTTGAGATCGGCGAGTTTTGGCGGAGTGTGAGCCATAAAGTAAATATACTAGAAATTTTTCTCTTGTGCCCTTGCCGCCCCGCACTCATTGGCACACTTCCCGCCCCTAAACATTTTTATCAGTGCGGATGCCGCAAGAACGCCCACCCATTATTCAATCAATCACCGATAAATAAACTATGAAGGAGTACAAAAAGAATAGTGGCTATACCCGTGAAGATGGATAAATAAACCAGAAATGAGTGTTCTTTGTTTTTTCTGATCGCAAGTATCCCGGTAACAAAAGCGACCATTTCAATGAGAAAAGCAATTGGCACAGTTATATCCCACCAGCGATTGTCGAAAGAAAGTTTTTTAAACGCCAAAACAAGCGCTAAAGATGCGGCAATGATAATAAGGAAAAGAACATTCAGTCCGGCTGACCACTGGCCCAATCTTGGCTTTGGTTTTTCCTGCGATTGACTGGGTATTTCTTTTTCCATACCTTTCTCATCGGTTAATAGTTAAATTATACCAGGTAACTATAGCATAAAATTAAAAAAACCTCCCTTAATGCATAGGCAAAAGAACGTCTTCTGCTGAAGTTTTCCTTTAAATGCTGCGCCTGTTCGACTCATCTTATGAAATGGGTAGAAGAATGGTTATTTGCCAAAAATCACTTCTTCTAATTCCTGAGTTGTGTCGACAAGATAATCCGGATGCAGGGACCTCAGCTTTTCTTTTGGCATATACCCCCAGGTAACCGCGCAGGTTTTACATCCGACTTTTTTTCCAACTTCAACTTCATGCGTTGAGTCGCCTACAAACAACACATCATCTGGTTTGAATTGAAGGTCCCGTATCATTTTTCGGACGGTCTCGTCTTTATGGTACACATCCCAGAGTATGTCCTTGAAAAAATGTCTTACTTGGAACCTGTCGGCCTCTTGGAGAAGCGTCTTCTGAATATCCCCGCTGATCACGGCCATGCGGACATCCCTTTGGTAGAGGTCGGCAAGGAGTTCTTTCATTCCGTTGAAGATCGGCGGCGTATCACATCGCTGGATTGCTTTAGCATATGCCTGCTTTTGATTTTCGTGTGAAAGATCGGGAAGAAATTTGTTGTAAAAAGCCATATAGGGCTGGCGGAATTCCTCGCGCGCTCGTTTCTTCGAAATTATTGGCGCGCCATACTGTTTGAATATAGCCATCGCGCAGGTATACCAATTATCAAAAGTGTCCGAAATAACTCCGGACCAATCAAAAATTATCAGTTTGAATTTGGCAGTAGTCATTTGAGTAGTATAGCATGCGCCCAGAGATTATTTGAAATAGCAAAGACTAAAGAATGCTAGGCTAGCCGTTCGAGGCCCGATGGAAAGGAGTCCCCGCCAGCCCGCATCGCGGAGCGAGGCCGGGGAGGCGGGTCCGCCTCTTTCTCTTTTTTTATGGCGGAGAACCCTCGCCACCCCGCTGCGTTGCACTTCGCGGGGCAGGTCGGTGCCGCTAAATACAAAAAAGGTGCAGAGGGGTGGCTAGAGGGAGTCGAACCCTCGTCATCGGTGCCACAGACCGATGCACTAACCACTGTGCTATAGCCACCCCTCTGCACCCTATTCCAATGGTTTATGGGTGGCATGAACGTATTGGTTTTTATAGGCTGGCAGGCGAACCGGTAACCACTGCCTGCCCCGTACTTGACGAGCGTCAGCGAGTCGTAGTACGGGGTGCTATAGCCGCCATGTCAGATGAGTCTACAGTATTTTCTGGAGAACAATCAAGGTGATGCCGCCCAACATAGCTATCAGCCCCGCGAGCGTAAAAAGCGCGGCCTTTCTCCCCACTTCCTGTTCCATCATTTCCTCTGGTTTTGAGGAAATGTACAGCGGCCTGCGTCCCCGCATCATATACAATTTATCTTCGCTTGAAAAGACTGAGCCGAATACATACACAGGCGAACCTATGGGAAAAGCGCGCTCGCGGACTCTCGCCTTGTGGCCAGTGATAAGATTTGTGAGATTCCGAAATTCCGGGCGCGGGAATACTTCCCCCGGCTCGAGAGTATGCTCGAATACTTGGGGAGCTTCTATAGCTGCCTCGGCGGGCGTGACAGCAACTGTGCCGGTACCGTCATAGATGCGGAAACGTTTCTTAGAATTTTCACGCCAGACACGGTGCCATGACTGCCCTTGGCGTCCCGATACATATTCATAACGCTCTATTTCATATCCATACCACGCACAGGGGACTTTGCTGAACGGGGCGACTAACGGGGGTTCCAACTGTGCTGTGCCGGAAATCTCGGCAATGATACCCGGTCGCAGCTCGCTAATCTGCATACGGTCGATAGTCCGCATGTCCGAGTGAACGCCGCGGTGCTTGTTAGCGACAAGCAACAGCGCGATGCCGACGCAGATGAATACAATACCAATGGGAATCATACGCAACTTCTAATTTAACGGAAATGTGGTTATCAACTGTTGGCAGTAATCGTAATCTTTGAAGTTTCCCTGCGGCTGAGCCACAAGAGCTTTGCATCGCGAGAGTTCATCGACGACCTGTTGGTGAAGGTTGAGGACTTTTTTTGCATCCTGGTTCTCCCGGTACATCAACCGTATCCATACGAATCCGCCGGTAACAATGCCGATAGCAACAAGAATGACTGCAAGCCATAATTTGACTTTCGAGGTTTTGTGGCGAACCTGCGGCGGTATCTGGGGTGTGTCCATATAGTTGTATAACTGTATTATCGGCTTAAGTGGATAAATACTCAACCCTGCCTGCCATAGCCCATGCCCTCGAGAGGAATTGAACCTCTATGACCAGCTTAGAAGGCTGGTGCTCTATCCGTTGAGCTACGAGGGCACAGGACATGGCGAGAAGAGTGCGCGAGAGAGAAATGTTTTAAAAAAATATCTTGATGAGTATAGCTGGTTGTCGTGCCAGCGTCAACAGTCAATCTCTCTTTCTGCGGCGAGCATGAAATGCTTTGTACACGTCGCGCAACTGCTGGTTGGTAATGTGGGTATAAATCTGCGTCGTGGTTATCGATGAGTGACCGAGCATTGACTGGACGGAGCGGATATCAGCTCCATTGATAAGCAAATCAGTCGCGTAGCTGTGCCGCAGGGTATGGGGAGTCACTTTTTTTGTGATGCCGGCTATCTTGGCATACCGCTCCACTATTCTCTGTACAGAACGCGGAGTAAGACCTTCATGATGGTTTTTCTCATCGCGGACGCTGATCTCGTGCGCCTTTGACGCCGCCCGGTCATGCCGCAAGAATAGTGATTCGGCATCATCCCGGCGCGATTCTAGATATTTTTTGATCCAGTGCTTGGCTTGGTTGGAGATAAATACCACTCTGAGTTTGCCGCCTTTGCCGCGGACGGTGAATTCGTCTTTGGCTAAGTTAATAGAACCCCGCTTGAGCGCGGCGAGCTCTGACACGCGCAGGCCGGATGAGAAGAGTAACTCAACGATGGCTTTGTCGCGCTGACGGATAATCTCAACTTCCTTCGTTGCCAGCGGCGCCTCGAGAAATCTTTCCAAATCATCCCCTTCGAGAAACGATACCTGTCGCTCGGGAATCTTTGCAAGCTCTATTTTTTCCGGCGCAAGCGCCGGTACGTCGTGCCGCGCAAGATATTTCAAGAACGAGCGCAGAGCGATGAGATGGTAATTTTGCGTCGTGCGCTTCAGAGACTCCTGATTTGGGTTACGCAGACGGTTGAGATACAGACGGTACTGGCGGACTTTTTCCATTGTGATATCCCCGGGATCCTTGAGGTTGCCCCATGCGAGGAATCTCGCCAGGTAAAAATGATAGTTGCGCACGGTCAAAGGTGAAGTATTTTTCTCTACTTCAAGGTATTCGAGAAAATCGGTGACAAGTTTTTCGAGTTTTGAAGGCATAACGGTAGGCTGAACACTCGAGTAAGGACAGCTTACATTATACGACACATGGGAGTTAGGTGCAAAGAAAAGCCGCACTATCAATACATGCATAGTGCGGTGTCGAGACAGCCAAGCGAGGAGAGGTTCTTGTTCTGCCCTTGTCTGCAGTTGCAGAGAGGTGCAATTACCCTTCTAGGACGCTGGTGAGCGTCAACCTTTGCTTGGCCTGGATCAATTCGACCATCGCGAAGAGAAGACAGGAGTTAGTTTGCGAGCTCGGTCTTCACGACATCGAGAAGGAGTCTTCGGGCAAATGCGATCGTCCTCTCGAAGTCAATGCCGGTGGCCTTTGCGAGGTTACCGACGCGCCTCCTTATTGAGCTCGACTCGATGGTGAGCCTCATCGTTGTCAGACGATACTTGATCCACGCTACGCAAATTGCGTATTGGCGCGGCGTGAGAAGATCGGTATTCCCCCGAAGTAGCCGATTGGCAAGCGCGAAAAGCTCCTCATAGGAGACGAGTCCGGATGGCAAAGACCCGATATACCCCTGGTCATTGGCGGCAAGACGCCTTAATTCGACACTGTTTGGCTCAATCTTCGCTTTCTCCAGCGCGTACACAATAACTCGCGCCGCGATTAGACCATCTGACTCACTTTTCATCTTGGACCTCCTGAGTGAAAAGAACGGTTGCCACGACACCCTCGTGGCCAAGGAAAAAAAAGTACTTGAACTGGCGAGCTCATTTAGCGCTTTTTTCAAAATAATGTCAAATAGGATATACCGACGTTTCCTGTTGACAAAGGTCGGTTTTTCTTTTACTAACACATGGAGACGGGTTATTGCTGTCACCACCGTCACTGGCGAGTGACGAGGTTGACAAACAAATGAATACACGCTATGCTCCAGCTTACTCAATCTACGACTTTCTGGGCTGAATACATAAGAGGACTGGTCCCCTCCAGCTCGGATGGCCGCTTATCAACTAACCACATATTAGACCATGTTAACAAAACAGCAGAAAGACCGGATCATAAAGAAATATAAGGTCCACGAAAAAGACACGGGGTCGCCTGAGGTGCAAATTGCGATCCTGACGGAAGAAGTCAAACAGCTGACGGATCATCTCAAAACCCATAAGAAAGATTTTTCCTCTAGGCGGGGCCTCCTGCGCAAGGTAGGTTTGCGGCGCCGGCTTTTTAGGTATTTGCAGAAGGAAAATCAAAAAAGCGCCGAGGAGCTCGCGAAGAAACTGAAAGTGAAGCTCGCGCCAGCCGTCCCACAATCCGAGCTCGGGCCTTCAATGATCGGCCTTCCTGAGGAAGGGCCGGAAAAACCAGAAGAACTTAAGGAAGAATGAAACTCGTCGAACAACGCGTCGGTGTCTTCGTCGATGTACAGAATATGTACTACTCGGCAAAGAATTTGTATGGTTCAAAAGTGAACTTTGCGAATATCTTGAAAAAGGCGGTGTCAGGGCGCAAGCTGATCCGCGCTCTGGCGTACGTTATCCGCGCGAACAACCCCGAAGAACAGAAATTCTTTGAAGCGCTCTCGATGCAGGGCTTCGAGGTAAGGATGAAGGACCTGCAGATTTTCGCCTCAGGCCTGCGAAAAGGCGACTGGGACGTCGGGATAGCTATGGATACCATTCGCCTCTCGGACAAGCTTGATGTGATCGTCCTCGTTTCGGGAGACGGAGATTACGCGCCCTTGATAGAGTACTTGAGAAACCACGGACACTACATCGAGGTCATTGCGTTTGGCGAATCATCGTCGCACAAAATCATAGAAGAAGCCGACGAGTTCATGGACTTAAGCAAAGAAAAATCAAAATACCTTCTCGGCGCGCCCAGAAACGTGATCTACCCGCGAAAAGAAATACGAAAATCAAACACAGCACGTCCGACTACTTAACTTATTAATTTCTCATCGGCAGACAGCCTGAGCTCACTCTATAACCGTGCGCAAAGCAGTGAGGTCAGAAGCCTGCCGATTACGAGAATACAAGGAGACATCATATGGACCGAAAAAGGTTCGAAGCGGAAATCGGCGGTAAAAAACTTATTATTGAAACCGGACGCTTTGCCCAGCAGGCGGACGGCGCATGCACCGTGCAATACGGCGATACGGTCGTTTTGGCAACGGCAGTCATGAGCAAAAAGGTGCGGGAAGGCATCGAATACTTTCCCCTGCTCGTCGACTTTGAGGAACGGCTCTACGCCGCAGGAAAAATAAAGGGTTCGCGTTTTATCAAGCGCGAAGGGCGTCCGTCAGACGAAGCCATCCTCACTTCACGGCTCGTCGATAGGACAATCCGCCCGCTTTTTGACGACAGGTCAAGGCGCGACGTGCAGGTGGTGCTCACCGTGCTTTCCGTAGACCAGGAAAATGATTCCGACATCCCCTCACTCATCGCCGCATCGACTGCGCTTATGATTTCAGAAATCCCGTGGGCGGGACCCGTCGCGGGCGTTCGCGTCGGACAAATTAATGGAGAATGGGTATTGAACCCGACGTATGAGGCGCGCGAAAAAAGCGTCCTCGACCTCGTCGTGTGCGGTACCAAAGAAAATATCATCATGATAGAAGCGGGCGGCTCCCAGGTGGCAGAAGATACAATAATCGAGGCTATCCAGTTTGGCCAGAAGCATCTGATGAAAATTTACCCGCTCATAGAAGAGGTTCGTGCCGCTGTCGGCAAGGAAAAAGAAGTTATTGCGCTGGCTGAACCCGTTTCTGATGCCGTACGCGCAAAAGTAGAAACGTTTTGTTCTCCAAAAATTGACTCACTCCTCGCCCAGGCTGTCGGCAAAAAAGAGCATCACGAGACAATCGCCGCGCTGCGTCTCGAGCTTGATGAGGTTCTCAGAGCGGACAATGACGTGTCAAAAGACGACCGGGCTCACGGACTTGATCTGCTCGACAGTATTTATGAGCAGCGGGCACGTGCGCTTGTTCTGGAAAAAGGAATCAGGGTTGACGGCAGGAAACTCGATGAATTACGCACAATTACCTGCGATGCCGGTATCCTTCCCCGCACGCACGGATCAGGCCTATTTCAACGTGGTGAAACGCAAATTCTCTCGGTCGCAACGCTTGGCTCCCCCGGCGACGAGCAATTGCTCGATACGATGGAGCTCTCGGGCAAGAAACGGTATATGCATCACTACAATTTCCCCGGATTTTCGACCGGTGAGGTGGCGCCGCTCCGAGGCGCGGGCAGGCGCGAGATCGGCCACGGAGCTTTGGCAGAAAAAGCCCTCGTGCCGGTTTTGCCTGAAAAAGAGCAGTTCCCTTATACAATTCGCGTGGTTTCTGAAGCGCTCTCTTCAAACGGCTCCACGTCCCAGGGATCTATCTGCGGATCAAGCTTGGCGTTGATGGATGCCGGCGTGCCCATTAAGACGCCAGTCGCGGGTATTTCCATCGGGCTCATTACAGACGAAAAGAATCCCTCGAAGTACAAAATACTCACCGATATCCAGGGAGTCGAGGACCATAACGGAGATATGGATTTCAAAATTGCCGGGACCCGGACAGGCATTACGGCGATCCAGATGGATACCAAACTTCACGGCATACCCTTTGCCGTCGTTCCAGAAGCATTCGCTGCAGGAAAAACGGCAAGGATGAAAATTCTCGATACTATGGAGACTGCATTGCCCGCTCCCCGCGCAGAACTTTCTCCGTATGCACCGCGCATCAGTTCGCTGAAGGTTGATCCGGAAAAGATCCGCACAGTCATCGGGAAGGGCGGCGAAACGATCAACAAGATTATTGACGAGTGCGGCGGCGCCGACGTGATTAAGATAGACATAGAGGATGACGGACTCATTATGATTACCTCGCATAAATCCGACATGGCGGACAAGGCGAAGAAGTGGATCGAGGATCTGACGAAAGAAATTAAAGTCGGCGAAATCTATGAAGGACCCGTGACGCAGATTATCAAGGACAGGATGAACGGCGACGAGATCGGTGCTATAGTGGAAATTCTTCCGGGACATGAAGGCATGGTCCACATCTCCGAATTCTCAAACGAGAGGATCGCCAGGGTCACAGACGTCGTCCAAGTGGGCCAGACATTGAAAGTAAAAGTCATGGATGTAGATGTGGAACGCAACCGCATCGCATTGTCGGTCAAAGCGCTGACCGAGCCGGAAGGCCCGTCATCGCGCTCCAGCAGGCCGATGCGTGAACGGCCTCGCTTTCCGCGATCTGGCGGTTTCTCCGGCAGACCAATTCCACGGCGGAGATTTTAAGAACGACAACCCATAACAACCAATGCAGTGGCGGGATCTCTCTTCGAGCCTGAGTCTCAGAGCCGAAGGCCTGATCCCGCCTTTTCGGTGATCCATGCCATGATGTAATGACTATTACCGATGCCTCTGATATACTCCCACTATGATTATCAGCCTCAGCGGAAAACCAGGTTCGGGAAAAAGCACCGTCGCGGAGAAACTTTCCGCGGCGCTCGGGTATGACCGGATCTACATCGGGGCGATGAGGCGGGAGATGGCGAAGAAAAGAGGGATGACGCTTGCGGAATTTAATGCCTGGAGCGAACATCATGAGGAGGGCGACAAGGAATTTGATGCCTATATAGAAAAAATCGGCAAAGAACGGGACAATTTCGTCATCGAAGGCCGGACGGCATTCCATTTTATCCCGCACTCGATCAAGGTCTTTCTCGAGGTGGACCTCCCGACAGCGGCAAAGCGAATTTATCATGACGCGCGCATCCATGAGCGCAATGAAGCGCACCGGCTTTCCTCAGTAGAAGACGTTCAGAGGTCTCTCACCGAGCGGATAAACTCCGACAGATTGCGGTACGAGAAATATTACCATCTGGATACCTACGATCACGGGCACTATGACCTTGTCGTGGACACATCCGGCAAAACTATTGACCAGGTATACGGTATTATCATGAATTTCTTGAAAAACAAGGGTACAATTGCTTGACACCGCGTAAATTCTGTGCTATACTGCTCCTGTCAGGATAGATACAAACAATAAAGTAGAGAAAGATCTTTCAAAAAACCAAGAAAAATACATTTTTGACAGGTCTTTCTCTACTGCTGAATACGTCGTGCTCACCGGCTGAAAAATAAAATAAAATAAAAAGGTTTATCCTTCATAGTTCCTATGAGAGATGTAACCGCGAGGTGGTAGAGAAGAGAACTCATCGAGAGTGAGCTGAAGATGAGAAAAAAGGCTTTTCGACTTTGAGTATTGCTAGCTGCCAGTACGTCACCCGGTGATGAGGGAGTGACAGGACACAGGGTGAGGTATTGGCGGCTAGTGATCGCGTCAAAAAGCTTGAAGGCCCTCGCGCCTTTTAATAACTATGTTTTGAGGCGAACTTGGGCCTTTTAAATTTGGAAAAATTTCTTGCTTCCGCGACAATGGGGCAAAGGGGTATACTGTACCCATGAAGAAACCGAACTCGAAAGAAGAACGCCTCTTTAAAAAACTTGGATTCAAATATATAGCAGGCGCCGACGAAGTAGGGCGCGGCGCGTGGGCGGGGCCGCTTGTCGCGGCGGCGGTCATCCTGCCCGAGAACCATAGGATCAGGGGAATCAACGATTCCAAGAAACTCTCCCAAACAACGCGAGAGATCCTTTTTGATATCATCATCGACCGGGCTGTCGCGTGGTCGACAGTGATTATTCCCAATACTGACATAGACCGTCTCGGTATCGGCGTCGTAAATAAACAAGCTCTCGCTGCGGCTATAACCAAGCTTTCTCCCAAGCCGCACGTCGCGCTCATTGACGCCATGAAAATCGACACCACACTTCCCTGCAAGAGCATTGTCAGAGGAGACGAAAAGGTTGAGATCATCGCCGCCGCATCAATCGTAGCAAAAGTCACGCGTGATCGGCTTATGTCAGATTATCATCGGACATTTCCCCAGTACGGATTCCGAAATCACAAAGGATATGGAACTGCCGCCCACAGGAAAAAAATAATCCTCCACGGACTGACACCGCTGCATAGGCGTTCTTTCAGTCCGATGAAATACATGGCTTAATGCACCGTTTGTGCTATACTGGTAACTGGCTATGACAAAAATACCATCGGGAAATTCTTTCCTGAATCCGCAACGCATCCTGCATGATCTCGGGCTCAAGCCCGGAGACAAAGTTGCCGACCTCGGATGCGGCGGTGCGGCGTATTTTGTATTGCAGGCGGCGAAGATTGTCGGCAACAGGGGCGTCGTATACGGCGTCGATGTGCTCAAGAGCGCGCTGTCCGGGCTCAAGAGCCGCCTCGCCCTTCACGGAATTACCAACGTCGTGCCCGTGTGGTCGAATGTGGAAGTCTACAAAGGAGCGAAACGGATCAAGGATAACTCGCTCGACTACTCGATGATTATTAATACGCTGTTCCAATCGAAGGACAAACCGGCCATGCTTCGCGAAGCAATCCGTATCACTGCCCATGGCGGCAGGCTGGTGATCATAGATTGGAAAACAGGTGGACTTACCTTCGGTCCGAATGTAAATCAGCTCGTCTCGCCCCAGGGAGTTCAGAACATTGTAGTAGGGCAACATCATCTCACGCTCCAGAGAGTATTCGAGCCCGGCCCGTACCATTTCGGACTGGTCTTTGTAAAGGAATAACAGCGGCGGTCTCAGGAGCACAAGCAATCTTTTTTTCTCATTATGCCTTCTCCCCGACAACGAAGCGGAGATGCCGGCGAGCGAATAGCGCGCCGCTTTTTGGAAAAAAAAGGATACTCAATAGTTGATGAACATGTAAGGACGCGCAATGGGGAGATAGACCTCATCGCTCTCGACGGCAATGAGCTTGTGTTTATCGAGGTAAAAATGAGGACAAACGGGGTTTTTGGGTCAGCCGAAGACGCTATCACGGACCAAAAGCTCGCCCGATTACAACAGGCCATTGATGCCTACCTTCTCCTGTATCCGGAAAGCCAGCCGTATCGGCTTGATTGTATATGCATTATTATCGAAAATCACACTCCGCGCATCAGGCACTACGAATCATGTGGATAGGCGCCCTTGCGCTTTTTACCGGTATCCCCTATACTCGCACCATAAGACTAGTTATTGAAGACTAGTCTTTTTTATTTGAAACATTCACACCATACCTATGCCACAATCCCCAATACTGCAGGCAATGAAGCAGATTGCCGAGGAAAAAAACATCTCAATGCAAGCCGTTATCGAAACTATCGAAGCGGCGCTAGCCGTCGCGTACAGAAAGGACTTCGGCGAAAAGAATCAGAATGTGAAGGTCGAGTTTAACGCCGAGACTGCTCACGCGCGGGTCTTTGACGTCAAGACTGTTGTAGAAGATGAAAAGGTGAAGAAATACGAGGAGATGATGGCTGAAAGGGAAAAACGGCGGTTGGAAGAACTGGAGCAGGGCGCGACAGAAAAGAAAAAAGACGAAACACCGGTTGAAGACCACACGGCCGTCCAGGATGAAGAGGAAAAAGAGGACAGATTTGATCCGAAAAAAGAGATCGGCATCACCGAAGCGCAAAAAACGCACAAGAAGAGCGCAATCGGCGACATTATAAAAACTGAACTCTTTCCCCCGGCGGCGTATGGACGTATGGCGGCACAGACTGCGAAACAGGTTATCATCCAGCGTTTGCGCGAAGCAGAGCGGGAAACCATATATAACGAATTTAAAGATAAGGAAGGCCAGCTTATCAACGGCACAGTACAGCGGCTGGAAGGAAAGATGGCGCTGATAGATCTTGGCCGGACGACTGCCCTTCTGCCGCCATCCGAACAGGTTATGCAGGAGCGGTACCGCCCCAGCCAGCGATTGAAGCTGTATGTGGTCGCGGTTAATACCACGCCCAAGGGACCTGAGATAGTTGTCTCGAGGTCGCATCCCGACTTGGTGAAACGTCTCTTTACTATGGAAGTCCCCGAAATAAATAACGGTTCGGTGGAGATTAAAGCCATTGCCCGTGAAGCAGGGTCCAGGTCAAAAGTTGCCGTCATCGCGCACCAGGCGAATATTGATCCTGTCGGGTCGTGCGTCGGCCAGCGTGGCAGCCGCGTGCAGACAATTATTTCCGAGCTTGGCGGGGAAAAAATAGATATCATCGAATGGTCCGACGATCCGGAGATTTTCATCGCCAATGCCCTCTCGCCGGCGAAAGTATTGAGCGTCAAAACCAATACCGAGGACAAAACAGCTCTTGCTGAAGTGAAAGAAGACCAGCTTTCGCTTGCAATCGGCAAAGCCGGGCAAAACGTCAGGCTCTCCGCGAAACTTTCCGGATGGAAAATAGACATCGTCGGTGAAGGAGGAGTGAAGCCCGATAAAGAACGGAAAAAAGAACAGGCGGCGGAAACTCCTGAAATTCAGCAACCGGCGACAGAGGCAGGTGAGCAACCTGTTCAGGAACCGGAACAGCCCGCAGCAGCGAATGAAGAGATCATTTCTCCTGCACCTCAGGAACCTGAAGCGCCAAAAAAAGAAACTCCGGTAGTTCCGCCTGCGGAATCGGCGACAGATGCTGAGTCAAAAGACGATTCAACAATAAAATAATAACTACTAACGATCCATCTATGCGACTTCCTCTCGTTATAGCTCTCTCAAGCGGCGTTGCCGCCCTACTTTTTGCCGTATTTCTCATCCGATGGGTGCTGAGCAGGCCCCGGGGAGACAGTGTCATGCAATCAATCGCGTCCGCTATCCAAGAGGGCGCCAACGCATATCTGAACAGACAGTATAGGACCATTGCCGGCATTGCCGTTGTTATCTTCATCGTGCTGTGGTTTTGGCTTGGCATTATCACTGCACTCGGATTTGTCATCGGCGCCGGGTTGTCTGCCCTTGCCGGCTACATAGGCATGAACGTATCCGTACGGGCCAATGTTCGGACTGCTGAAGCGGCAAAAGACGGTCTCGCCGCGGCATTTACTCTCGCCACTCGGGGCGGAGCCGTAACCGGCCTTTTCGTGGTCGGACTCGGGCTGATTGGCGTTGCCGGTTTTTACGCGATATTCCAGAACATCTCCGCGTTGATCGGGCTCGGATTCGGCGCAAGCTTGATTTCTATTTTCGCCAGGCTCGGCGGAGGCATCTATACCAAAGCGGCTGATGTCGGCGCCGATCTGGTGGGAAAGCTGGAAGCGGGCATCCCGGAAGACGACCCGAGAAATGCAGGAGTCATCGCGGATAATGTTGGCGATAACGTCGGCGATTGTGCGGGCATGGCCGCGGACCTTTTTGAAACATATGCAGTCACCGCAATTGCGGCCATGATTCTCGGCTCACTCCTTTTTCACGGGTCAAAGGATGTCATTATGTACCCCCTCCTGCTCGGGGCAATTTCCATAGCCGCTTCAATCATCAGCATCTTCTTTATCCGCCTCGGAAAAAATAAGAACATCATGGGCGCGCTCTATAAAGGGCTTATTGCTTCCGGAGTGCTCGCGGCAATCGGCTTCTGGCCGGCCACTCAGTGGCTTATGGCGTCGAACGGCCAATACACGGTATCGAACCTGTATTTCTCCGCGCTTATCGGACTCGCGGTTACCGCGTGCATCGTTGTTATCACTGAGTACTACACATCAGCGAAATATAAACCGGTGCGAAGCATAGCGGAGAGTTCGGTGACGGGGCACGGAACGAATATTATTAGCGGGATCGCGGTCGGGATGAAATCCACCGCGCTGCCGGTTATCGCAATCGTTGCAGGCATCTGGGGCGCATATTCGCTCGCACATTTGTACGGAATTGCAATTGCTGTCACCAGCATGCTCTCGCTTGCCGGAATCATCGTGACTATCGATGCGTATGGTCCCATTACCGACAATGCAGGCGGGATCGCCGAGATGGCCAAGCTTCCGGAGGATGTAAGGAATGTCACCGATCCGCTTGACGCCGTCGGCAATACGACAAAAGCGGTTACAAAAGGATACGCGATAGGATCAGCCGGACTTGCCGCCGTAGTACTCTTCGCATCATACACGCAGGAACTTGCGAACAGGGGTAAGGATCTGCTTTTTTCTCTCTCAGACCCCCATGTGCTTATCGGGCTTTTTATCGGCGGCCTCCTCCCTTATTACTTCGGCGCACAGGCGATGCAGGCGGTCGGTAAAGTTGCCCAAAAAGTTGTCCAAGAAGTCAGACGGCAATTTGCCGAGATCAAAGGCATTATGCAGGGCACGGAGAAGCCGGACTACGCCCGCGCCGTCGATATCGTGACCAAGGGCGCAATCCGCGAAATGGTAATCCCAGCATTAATCCCCGTAGTCGTGCCGATAGCCGTCGGGTTGCTCTTGGGCCCGGTAGCTCTCGGGGGATTGCTCGTGGGCAGTATTATTACCGGTATTTTCGTCGCGATTTCAATGACCTCCGGCGGAGGCGCATGGGATAATGCGAAGAAATATATCGAGCAGGGCAATTTCGGGGGCAAGGGTTCGCCCGCCCATCAGGCCGCAATAACAGGCGACACCGTCGGCGATCCTTATAAGGACACTGCCGGACCCGCGATGAACCCAATGATTAAAGTCCTGAATATCGTCGCTCTCCTTATCGTCGGGCTTTTACACTAAAAAAGCGTATGTCAAAGTTCCTCGACAAAGTACTGGTGCCGTGGACGGCCAGCCGTGTAGAACGGGTCGAGGGAAATGAATATCTTCCCCGCGTGGGACCTGCGCTCATTGTACCCAACCACATCAGCTACTTTGACCCGATCATTCTCTACGGGTACCTGGCGAAGCTTACCGGGCGCAAGACGCACTTTTTATCGCTGACTGCGTACTGGAAGTTTCCGGGTGCGAATACTATTGCACGGTGGATACAACCGGCCTTCCTTGACAAGAGGAGGCCCGCGGCGGCTCTCGATATCATGAAAAGGTTCTTGGAGCGCGGAGAAATGTGCGCAATTTACCCCGAAGGGTCGCGAAATCCCGGACCGGAGCTTCTCAAGGGCAAGACCGGCGCTGCACGGCTGGCGCTCTGGACCCACGTTCCCGTAATACCGGCAGGCATCATCGGTCCCGCCACGCGCAGCGCAACAGTCGCATGGAAAAAATTTCTGCTCAATGAGAAGTTCCGTATTCGCTTCGGTAAGCCGTTGGATTTCAGCCCCTACCACAACCAGCCGATAACGAAAGACCTGCTGTACAGCGCGACCCGAGTGATTATGAAGGCCGTCGGATCGCTCTGCGAAAAATCATACCTTTTCTAAAACGCCAATGGCATATCCGTTTGCCCGCAATCTCTTCGTTCCCGTACTCCAATTTTTCATTCGGTCGGCGAAGGGTGTAGAGAACGTCCCGGAACACGGACCCTGCATACTTGCATGCAAGCACACGGGCCCTCTCGACGGCGTCTTTATGGCCGCGGTTATCGTGCCGAAGATAAAACAGAAGATTCACTTCATCACCAATCCGGCGCGGTGCGGGTGGCTTTGGGAAAAAATTGTCGTCCAGCGCTGGGCCGGGGCGATTCCGTATAATAAAAAGGATCCTGCGCGCTGTTTGGATCTGGCCCAGGACTACCTGCGAAAAGGCAAGTTTGTGGGCATCTTCCCGGGCGGCCTGCTTCAAAATCCCGAGGCAACGCAGCGGCGGGGCAAAACCGGAGTTGCACGCCTGGCATTATGGACACGCGCGCCGGTACTGCCCATTGGACTGCATAATTTCAAAGTGCTCAAACGGGGCAAGATGATTATTACTCACCTCAGAAACCCCCACAATATGCGCATCACGATAGGCAAGCCTATGACATTCTCCGACGCATATAACAAACCTATCACCTATGGCCTTCTTCGGGAGATAACGGCGCGCATCGTAGATCGGATCGAGCAGCTGAGTGCAATGTAAATAACTCATACGAAACCCAGCGGATAATGCATAATGTTTACCCTATCTCACGGCATACACTCCTACGGTTCCTCAATCTCTTTGTGAAAAAAATTGAAGGCATTGAACACATTCCAAAAAACGGTCCCTACATCATCGCATGCAAGCACACGGCTCCTCTCGACGGTGAGATTATCGGAGCGGCAATTGTTCCAAAAATTAACAGGAAAATCCATTTTATTACCAATGTTGCAAAACTGGGCCCATTATGGGAAAAAATGATCGCAGAACGATGGGCGGGATGTATTACATTCGACCGCGAACAGAGAGGCCGTTGCCTTGAAGTAGCTGCCGAGCATCTGCGGCAGGGGAAAGTTGTGGGGATTTTTCCAAGCGGTCTTCTCGAAGAGCAGCAGGCCCTAAACGACTACAGCGGCAAAACAGGGGTAGCGCGCCTCGCATTATGGTCCCGGGCGCCGGTCATCCCCATAGGAATACGCAATTTCCATTACCTGAGCCTCAGGACAATGATTTGGAAACATCTCACGCACCCTCATACGATGGTAATCAGGATTGGCAAACCGATGACATTCCCGGATGCATACAGCAAAGAAACTACCTACCCGCTCCTGCGCGACATGACAAAGAGTATCATGAGCACCCTCGACGCTCTAAGCAACTAACCGCTATAATCAAACAACATATGGAATGGCATGAACTTTCTCACGCGACACAGGAGGAGCAGCGTGAAATCCAAAACCAAAAACTTCGCCATCTGATGCGGCATGAGATTATGTTTTCCCCGTATTACCGCACATTGTTTGCGAAGCACGAAATCGATCCGCGGAGCATCAGAACTACTGACGATTTGGTCAAACTTCCGTTTACGTCAAAAGGGGACCTCGCTCCGACAGAGAGCGATCCCGCCAAGCCCCGACAGTTCATCCTCCAGCCCGATGAGCACCTGATCAAAAAGTATTCTTCATTCCCAAGATTGCTTAAAATACTCGGCATGAAGATAAGCGGCACGGATCCCAAGCCCATGCTTGAGTGGGAATATAAACCTATCCACATGCATTTCACGACGGGGCGTACTGCTTTCCCGACGCCTTTCACGTACTCGGCACGGGATCTCGAAACATTAAAAGAAAGCGGGAAACGAATGCTTGACGTTATTGCGGTTCCAAACTCGATCGTCGCTATCAACGCATTTCCGTACGCCCCTCATCTCGCCTTTTGGCTGTCTTTTTTCGCGTTAACCGCGGTGGGGATGACCTCGATGCAGACCGGCGGAGGCAAGATTACCGGAACCCAAAAAATACTTGACTCGCTCGAGAGGATGAAAGGCGGATTGCTCATGGGCATTCCGGGGTACATCTACCATCTCCTCCGCACAGCCAGGGAGCAAAAGCGCAACCTGGAAAATATCCAATATGTCGTCTTTGGCGGAGAGCGGGCAAGCCCAGGCCTGCGTGAAAAAGTAAAAGCAATGCTCCGAGAAATGGGGGCAAAAGATCCGAAGATATTCGTGACCTATGCGTTTACTGAAGGGAAAACCGCGTGGATCCAGTGCCATGAGACCGAGGGATACCATCTCTACTCGGACCTCGAATATTTCGAAGTCATTGATAAAGAGGGAAAACGGGTTCCCGAGGGCCAACCTGGCGAGCTCGTCTATACAGCGCTCGACTGGCACGGATCGGTAGTACTTCGGTATAGAACGGGCGACATGGTCCAAGGGATTGAATACGGACAGTGCCCGTCATGCGGAAAGACGACACCTCGTATTCTCCCAGACATTCAGCGGACATCTGAAATTAAAGAGTTTCACCTCACCAAGATAAAGGGCGAGCTTATTAACTTGAACCAATTCTTCCCCATGCTCTCAGGGATGCCCAATATCGAGGAGTGGCAGTTGGAGATGAAAAAGCACAATGATGATCCTCATGGTCTGGACGAGCTTATTCTTTACGTCTGCCCAAAAAAAGGATACGATTTTGCGGCTGTCAAACAGGAAGTGACGCGAAAAATCCACAATGATATTATGGTGACCGTCAACGTGGTTGAGAAGCCGCTGAGCGAACTTCTCGCCCGCCTCGGCATGGAAACTGAACTTAAAGAGAAACGCATAATCGATAATCGACCGAAAAATTAACATGAATATCCAGCAAAAAAAACTGCCCAAAAGCCAGATGGAGCTCACCATTGAACTCTCCCATGATCGGCTCCAGAAATACCTTAGCCGTGCCGCTGAGGACATTTCACGTGAGCTGAATATTCCAGGATTTCGCCCCGGCAAGGCCCCGTATGAGCTTGTCGAAAAGCGGGTCGGAGCCCAGCGCATCCTCCAGCATGCGGCGGAATATGCGGTCCAGGATTCGTATCCGGAAGCCATCATGCAGCTAAAACTCATCACTATAGGCAGTCCAAAGATTGAGCTCCGGAAGCTTGCACCGGGCAATCCGCTCGTCTACTCCGCTACAGTCGCCCTCCTTCCCGAGATAACACTCGGCGATTATACGAAGTTTAAGGAAAAAAAGAAAACCGTCGCGATCGAGCCGAAAGAAGTAGACGAGACTATTTCGAACATCCGACGCATGTATGGCAAGGAAAAACGCGTCAACCGCCGTGCAAGAAAAGGAGATAAAGTGGAAATTGATCTCGCGATATTCAGGGATAAAGTGCCTATAGACGGGGGGGAAACCAAAAACCACCCCGTAGTGATTGGCGAAAGTAAGTTCATCCCGGGTTTTGAGGAAAAACTGATCGAGATGGGGGAAAATGAAAAAAAACAGTTCGCGTTGACGTTCCCAGGAAACTATCATAATAAAAATCTCGCAGATAAAGAAGCGACGTTTCACGTGACGGTCAAAGGGGTATATGAGATTGAGCTGTCCCCGCTCGACGACGCTTTTGCCAAAACCGTGGCGAACCTCGAAAAGATGGAAGACCTCCGCAAGCGCATCGAGGATAACATCCGTACGGAAAAAACTGAGCGTGAGCAGCAGCGCTTCGAGCTGGCCCTGCTCGATGAAGTCATCGGCAGATCCAAATTCGGCGACATCCCCGATATGCTGATGCAAAACGAGCTCGATCGGATGATCCATGAGCTCAAAAGCGATATCGAGCACCGTGGGATGAAATTCGAGGACTACCTCCAGAGCCTGAAAAAAACCGAGGAGGCGGTGCGGCAGGGACTCGTGGAATCGGCGGAACGGAGAATCAGGGGCGCACTGGTCATTCGTGAGATTACCCTGCGCGAAAAAATCACCGTCTCCGCGCAGGAAATTGCCGATGAGCTCAAGCGGGAAAAAATGCTCCATGCAGGACATGACCATGACATGTCGACACTGGAGTCGGACGGGTATAAAGATTATCTTCGCACGACGCTGACGAACAAAAAAGTACTCAGGAAACTTGAAGAGTTCGCACTTACAAAGTAAGCTATCGAAAAAAATATGTTGTTCGGCATGCATGTTTCCATAGCCGGATCCATAGCGAATGCGCCAACAAACGCACATGAAGCGAAGTGTGAGTGCTTTCAGATGTTTTCCCGATCCCCCCAGGGAGGTCCGGCGCCCAAGCTGACCAAGGAGCTTGTGGCACAGTTCAAAGCGAACATGAAAATGTGCGGATTACATGATGCGGCAATTCACACGCCGTATTATATTAACCTCGCGTCAACAAACGACAGGATTAGGTTGAACTCGGTACGAATTATTCGTGAGGAGTTGGAGCGTGCGAGCATACTCGGTGTCCAATACGTCATGACGCACTTAGGATCGGCAAAGGAGCAGGATGAAAAGGAAGCGTTGCAAGCTGTCGCTGACGGTTTGGACAAAATACTCAAAGGATACGCTGGATCAGCGATGCTTCTACTCGAGAACTCCGCAGGGGCGGGAAAAGTGATAGGAGACATATTCGAGGATCTCTCATTCCTTCTCAAGAAGCTTCCGAAACGCACCGGGATCTGTTTTGATACCTGCCACGC
This sequence comes from bacterium, assembly GCA_021815445.1. Lineage (GTDB taxonomy): Bacteria > Patescibacteriota > Patescibacteriia > UBA10025 > UBA10025 > JAKAGM01. The sequence goes on from JAKAGM010000001.1 coordinate 771,511, forward strand.
TTTTGCGTCTGGGTACGATCTTCGAACAGCGGGAGCTGTAGAGAAAACACTGAAACAGTTTGATGATACGGTTGGTATTGAGCGGTTGAAGCTAATACATGTGAACGACTCCAAAGGCGAGGTGGGAGACCATAAAGACCGTCATGAACATATTGGCGAAGGAAAAATCGGCATTGAAGGGTTCCGGGCACTCATTGACCATCCTAAGCTTGCACGAGTGAATATGCTGCTTGAAACTCCCCATGATGGAAAAGAAGCCGACGATATTGGTATCCTCAAAAAACTTCGTGACAAATAGCAAGCTTAAAAAACGTCTGCAACGTTGCACAGGCATTGCCCTGATTACTGTGCTTATTTTGGCTTTTGCTATTGCCCTCACTCCTCTGAATGACCTCCTGACCTTGCCGCTAACGCACGTAGAACAGCCGATAAAGGCCGACATCATTATAGTCTTGGGTAGCGGCTTAAGGCGCGACGGCACTGTAGGTAAAAACGGCCAAGAGCGCGTGCTTGAGGGGATTCTTTTGGACCAGCAAGGATTCGCACCGACAATCATCATGAGCGGCGGGCCAGTAAAACACACGGAATGGTATGAAAGCGACCAGATGGCCGCATATGCTCTCGCACACACGACTATTCCTCTGAACGTTGTTGAGGAGAGAAGGTCAACGAGCACTGAGGAGAACGCCCTGTTTTCCCACGCGCTCATGGAGCAGAACGGCTGGAACACCGCTCTCCTCGTCACCTCATCCTTTCATACGAAACGCGCCTGCGCCGTATTCCGAAAGCAGGATATCCAGATTACCTGCGTCGCTGCCGACAAAAAGCTCGTCCCCCGCATCTCCCCAATTGACCGCTTCGACCAGTTCAAAGGCATTATCCGCGAATACGGCGCGATAGTATTTTACAAAATGAAGGGGTATATATGACAGGGCGCACCTTTTCTTAGGTGCGCGACGTTGTTCAATGTCGTGCTCTCTATGTATTCAGTAACACTTTGACACTTCACAATGCCTAAACGCGCACTAGTTGTCGGGCTGGGCGGGCTGTACGGCGCTTACGATGCAGGCGTTCTATCGGAATTGGGCCGCCATCTGCCGAGAAACTATTTTGATGCGGTATATGCATGTTCAGCGGGCGTGTTTGCCGCGACTTTTTTCGTTGCCGGCCAACCGGAAACGATAGAAAATACCTGGCGTAATTTAGTTTGCGGCCGGCAATTGGTGAATTATTTGAATCCACTGCGAGGTCGGGATATTTTGGATATACAATATTTAACTGAGATTTTCCAGGACCAACGGTCGCGGCTGGACACTGAGCGGGCCTTTCATTCGCCAACAAAAATTACCTACGTGCTCACCGATGCGCGTAACGGACGGGCTGTTTACCGCCAACCATCCACTGACAATTGGTCGGAGCTGATGCGCGCAACGGCCGCATATCCTATTGTCACCAAGCCGGTGGAGATTGACGGCATAGTGTATCGCGACGGGGGTCTGGCAGACCCATTGCCGGTGCAAAAGGCTTTGACTGACGGGTATAAAGAAATAGTTGCCGTAGTGAACAAAGAGCGGGGCGCCCATGTCAGACGCGGCCATTTTTTCACCGAACTGTGGCGCTTTTTCCTGCCAAAGCCGATTAGGGAATCGTTGAAAAGCTACCGGGTACGGACAAAAGAAATAGAAGGACTGCTTCAATCCGAGCTGCGGATTCCAATTATCAGGCCGGCCAAACGTTTACCGTCGCGCCACATCCTTGATACAAACAAAAAAAGGTTGAATTTGGCCATTGATGCCGGCATCAGTGATGCCAAAGAATTCATCGCAAATTTAAAGTGAAAATACTCTGTAAAATTATGGGGTATAATAACTCGTAGCGCAGGCGTCCCTGCTCGCCTCGCCCGCCTGGCCTCGGCGAGGCTGGCTGAGCTCCGGCGAAGCGGGCCTGCGCGACATTCAATATACCGAGCGCACCTTTTCCAAGGTGCGCGATGATTGCTTCATTGGACATTTGTGTTGACAACCCAACCTTCCCCAGAGTAAGGTGTATTCTTGATCTTTTCACTCGCAACCAAGAGAGGAATTCATGCCCGAGAAACCGGAATTAGTATCGCTTGGTGACGTTTGGCCGAGGATGGGATTCTCCCAGCTGCCTGGGCCGCTGCTTGATGTTCTCAAAACCTTCCTTCGCAGATGCGGACCTGATCATGATCCGCCGGGGCAGAAACCCGACGCGCAAAGTCTCTACTTCGATCAGGTTGATCGCTGGAACCGTGTCTTTGTCCCTGCGGTCACCGAAGATGTGGCAAAAAGGATTCTCGCTAAGACGCCCGTCGTACCCGCATACCACAGATGTTCGATCGCTGGAATCAGCTTTAAGTTGGGAACCAACCAGCACGTCACCGTCGCCCCCACTGATATCATATGGCGATGGCCGTATTACCAGTTTGCCTATACAGTGGTGTGGGCGTTGATGTTCCATGAGCCCAATACCGTGCTCGCTCAACCGAGATACCTGTTTTCACAGCTCCTGCAGGTATGGGAGCGTATCTACGGCAACGTCCAGGAGCTCGATGACCAAGGTGAGAGAAAGCAACATGTCCAATGGCTCGCCCTCGCGGTTCTCGAACGGATGTGCGGCATTAAGCATGACATCCAGCAGGGAGCTCCGCATTACCTCACGAACATCAAGAATAGAAGTTGGGAGCGAGTAAAGCTCTTTCAGTTCGCCGTGGATTACCTCCTCGAGCGTAGCTGCGCACTCCTCCTGACTAAATAAGTCGGTTTCCAGCCCGGAATCACCTGGGCTGTTTTCTTATCCTAAGCGCACCTTCTTCCTTCGGGAAACCTCCCTTCGGGCCCGGGCCTCAGGGCCGAGGGCAGGACCGTTGGCTAAGGTGTGTGTTACTGGTATAGTATACGCATGACATTAGCGGCAAACTTTGTCCTGCTCCCTCCGCCCGAGATATGGGAGAGCGCGACTCTACTCAATGAACAAATTAATGAGGGGACACAAAAACCCGAGATAATTTTTAACGCTACTCACTTTCCCCATATCACTCTCGTACAAGCGTACATAGATACTCACGACCTCGAGACTATCACGGAGAAAATGGAAAAGTTGGCCGGAGAGTCAGCCGCACTGGAACTCACCGCCTCAAAAATCACCAAAGACGAGTTGGGATTCGCCTCGTTGAACATCGAGCTTACTGATCCGCTTTCTGATCTACATGGTAAAGTTTTGGAACTTCTGCAAGACAGCTTTAGGCCGTACAATAATGAAGGATTCTTCCTGGACTCCGGTGAAACCGTCCCAAAAGTAAACTATGAGTACACAGAGAAATTTCATGAGCTTGAGACGTATGTACCTCATATTACCCTCGGGAAACTTCATGAAAAAATACCCGAGTGGGCGCCGAAAAAATTCACCGCTGCAACGTTAGCGTTTTGCCAGCTTGGTAACTGGGGTACGTGCAGGAAAATTCTAAAAGCTTGGCAATTATCGTAAGTTCTTTCACCGGTTTTTTAAAACACTTACTATTTAAAACTATGACCATCGGCATCATTTCCGACACCCACGACCACCTTGAGAACATAGAAAAAGTGCTCTCATGGTTCAAAGAACATAATATAGACACCATCCTGCATTGCGGCGACGTGTGCGCACCTTCAGTGTTGATAAAAGGGCTTGTCGAAAACTTTACAGGTACGATTCATCACGTTTTTGGTAATGTAGATGGTGATAGATTCCTTATGCTTAAACTGCTAGAAGAAAGTGGACGAAAAAATGTCTTTCTCCATGGTGAGTTCGCAGATTTCGAAATTGGAAAAATAAAAGTCGCCATGACTCATTATCCACAAATAGCAGAAAACCTCGCCAAATCAAAAAAATACGATTTGGTTTGTTATGGACATAATCATAAGCAGGCTTTACAGAGCATAGGGAACACAACTTTAGTAAATCCTGGATCGCTTGGCGGACTTTTCGCTCCTGCGACTTTTGCGACCTACGACACGGCTGCAGAGAAGGTATCACTGTATCGGGTAAAAGATATCTCATGAAAACAAAGGGCATAGCAATCCGAGCTGCAAAAAAAGCAGGAGCGTATCTGGCCCGCGAGTTTCATACGCTCCACCACCGTGATATCCGACTTAAGGGCACGCACGACATCGTGACGCGTGCCGACATCCACGCTAACCGGATCATCATCGGAGAGCTGAAGAAACATTTTCCGAACGATGATTTTCTGAGCGAAGAGACCGGTCTCGAGGACAATCCTGAGACGTACCGGTGGATTATCGACCCGCTCGATGGTACGACGAATTATATGGTGGGCAACCCGCTCTTTTGCACATCACTGGCGCTTGTACACCAGCGGGAGATCGTGCTGGCCGTTATGTACGCTCCCATGCTCAAGGAATTATACATAGCTGAAAAAGGTAAAGGCGCGACGTTGAATGGAAAAAAGGTACGCGTCTCCCAGGAAGCCCGCCTGCGCCAGAGCATCATTACCGTCGGCTATTCGCATGACCATACTTCCCGGCAAAAGGCCCATCTGCGGGAGCATAGGCTCTGGGCGCACGTTTTAAACACGCGCCTTTTCGCGAGCAATTGCCTTGACCTTGCGTTCGTCGCTGCGGGCCGGGTCGAAGGGTGCTTCCTCGCCCCTCAGATCATGCCCTGGGACACCGCGGCAGGTGTCCTCTTAATCCGTGAGGCGGGCGGCAAGGTTACCGATGAAGACAATAAGCCGTGGAATATCCGGAGCAAAAGTTTGGTCGCAAGCAACGCGAAAATACACGGTAAACTTATCAAGATTGCCGAGTAAATGACTGAGCATACCACTATCACAGGTGAGGTCATCCGCGGGGACGGTATCGGCGGTAAGCTCGGCTATCCGACGGCCAATATCGATTGCGCGCCTCCGGCCCTTGAGGATGGCGTATATGCGGCATTCATTTGGCGCGGGACAACCCGCTACAACGGTATGATGATTCTCGGGGACCATTATCGTGATACACGCGCGCAAAAGAAGGTCGAGCTCTATCTCCTCGACTTTAGCGGCGATCTCTACGGCGAAAATTTGCGCGCGGAGATTGTTGAGATAATCCGCCCCTTCAAACAATTTACCGGTACAGACGCGCTCATTGCCCAGATAGAACGTGACTGCCGGCAGGCAAGAAATATTTTTAAGCAAATAGACAATGCAAACGCTTGATGAATTGGCCGAACATATTCGACGCTGCACATTGTGCCCGCTGCACAACGGCAGGACGCACGCGGTTCCCGGCGAGGGAAATCCGAAAAGTGAGCTGATGTTCATCGGCGAGGGGCCGGGAAAGAAAGAAGATGAACTTGGCAGGCCGTTCGTCGGCGCTGCGGGGAAATTTCTCGAACAGCTCCTCGCGGCCATTAACCTCAAACGCGAGGATGTCTTTATCACCAACGTGGTCAAATGCAGGCCGCCGGAAAATCGCGACCCCGAGCCGCAGGAAGTGGAAACGTGCACTACCCACTATCTTTTTGCCCAAATAGACGCCATCAACCCCCGGCTGATTATTACGCTCGGCCGGCATTCCATGTACAGGTTTCTCCCCGATACATTCAAAATATCCGAGGTACACGGCAAACCGTTTCGCCGGCACGGAAAAGTATATCTCCCCCTTTACCATCCTGCTGTGGCGCTCTATACAGGATCTATGCGAAGCGTCCTGATCGCTGACATGAAGAAAATCCCCGCAATCCTAAAAAAAATTGACAGTCTGCCACAGGCTTCTTGATACTCGCATTCATTTCTGTTATCCTCTGTAAACGCAACGTGTTCTATGGCCACGTAGCCAAGTGGTAAGGCAGGGGTCTGCAAAACCCCTATGCGGCGGTTCAATTCCGCCCGTGGCCTTTGTTCAAACCCTATCCGCGTAGGCCGGATTCTGAATCCGGCGAACCCTGAATCAGCGGGATTCCCTTCGGGTCTGAGACCTCAGGGTCGAAGACCGAATCCCGCCTCATCAGCATAAATGAAACGCATTTACTATCACAAACTCATCCGCGATAAAATCCCCGACCGGATACGGGCAGCCGGCGCTGATGCGAAATATCGTAGGATGGATCAAAGAGCGTTCATTCGAGAACTTGTTAGAAAAGTTGAGGAAGAAGCCAGCGGTATGCAACAGGCAAAAAATCGGAGTGAATTGATTGATGAAATTGCCGACGTTGTCGACGTACTTGATGAAGTGAGACGGGTAAAAAAGATTTCTCAAAAGGAAATCGAGATTGCGCAAAAACGTAACTTTAAGCGGAAAGGCGGTTTCAGGAAAAAGCTTTTCCTAGTCTGGTCCTCTGACGATGGCTACAAAACGAACGAAAAGAGAAGGGATAGAAGAGGCAAGTTGAAAAGATAACGGGGCATGGCGCAGTTTCCGCCAGAGGCGGATCAGCCTCCGGCTGAGGCTAGCGCGTCCCGCACCATTTTCGGGGAGTAGCGCAGTGGTAGCGCACTCGCTTTGGGAGCGAGGGGTCGCAGGTTCAAATCCTGTCTCCCCGAAAATGGTGCGGGAAGGTCGCCGGTTCGAGTCCCCGCCTCGACTCGCCTAGCAAACACCCTTCTTGAACTAAAACCAGGTCTCGGCGAGGCGGGCGGCCATCCCGACAAATAAATTGAAGCTATGGCAAAAACTCCCAGCAGACAAGAAATCACAAGTATAATTCCTTTTTATGCTGATCCGGAAATTTCAGTTAAGCAATTTGCCTCCTTATCGACCTCGGCCCTGCATACTATCGCTCATATTGGCCTGCATCATCAGGTTGTTTTAGTGGATGACGGGCTGACTTTACGCGGTAACGTTGATATCGAACATGTCGTCACCACTTTAACTGTCAAATCACGCTTGGGCAAGGCAGGTGCGGTACGGCAAGGTTTAGCTTTGGCGCTGCGCCAGAACCCCAAAGCTCAGTTTTTCATTCAATCAGATTTTGATGGTGATCCAGATCCACGACAGGTGACCTCTATGATTAAACATATGATTAAAGCTGGCTTTAACGGCGATAAACCAGCGATGATTTTGGGTGAAAGAGATATGGCCATGGCTAAGGCAGGTCATTTTTCAACGCACCGTCAGGCAATCTTTGAATTACAGAAAAAATTCTGTCAACTTCTAGATTATAAACAGATCGTTGATCCGACGACCGGGTTGCGAATTTATACGCGCGCTTTAGCCAAATTATTTGTAAAAATTGGCAAAAGCCAGGGCTTTGGCAGCGATGTAGAACAGATGATTATCGCCAGACTTGCCAACGCTTCTATTCTACCGTTCAAACTACGTCGAGCTCGTAAAAGACAAGATTACACCAAAATCATAAAATTTAAAGATTGCCAAGATGCCCTACTAATCCATAAAAATAAATTACGTGCCGCCGGATATGGAAAAGTATTAAAATATTTCGGCAATTTAGATTTTTCCAAAGATATCGCCCCAATTACCGGGAGCTCAAAATTTACTTTAGATTCCAAAGCCCAGGCGTTGCGCGGCAACCCATGGTGAGCTTCCTAAATAAATTTCGAGGGCCACGCACCCCAAAATAATAATTAATATCATTATCAAAGACTGTACTTGCCCGGTAAGACCACCGGGTTGACTTTTTCATTTAAGGCGATATGGTACAGATATACATTAAATAACCAATACGTATATGACAAGCAATCAGGAGGAATTTAAAATTTCAGGTGATGATCTCGTACGAAAGGTTAAGGAGATCATCAAGGAGGGAAACGCGAGAATGATCATAATTAAGAACGAGGAGGGTAAAGAAATAGTTCAATTTCCCGTGACCATCGGCGTAGTCGGCACGATCTTGGCGGCTCCCCTCGCAGCGCTCGGTGCCATAGCAGCCCTTGTCTCGAACTGCACGATTGTTGTCGTTAAAAGGTAACCTGCAGCATCGATAAGACAAGAAGCGCTGAATACAGGGTAAAGAGAGCTCTCGGTCGATTTTCTTCGCTCCAGTCATATAACCCGCATAACCGACGTTGCAGAAATGCTACGCGGTTTTCGTTTGTGTTTTTTTGCTAGACAAGAGATAATAAAAGCAACATAACACTAACCATATCATTATGCAAAACCAACCAACGCAGCCGCAACGCATGAGTGTCCGCAACCCGTTTGCGATTGCAATGCTTGTTATTGTAATTATTATTATTGCCGGCGTCGGCGTTTACTACTTTTTACCCCAGCTGACAAAAAAGAACAGTCAATCAACGCAGAATACGAACACTGCCGGGACAAATACTAATCAGGCATCCCAGCAAAACGTTGATTTCTCCGCACTCGTACAGCAAGCGCTGAAAGATATCGGCAAGCCGCCGGCGGCCTCAGCGTCAGCATTTGCCGCGTATACGCCTGTTCCAGTTAATATAACGCCAAAAGTCGCGGCATATACCGTCGCCGCAGATCTGAGCAATGTAACGAATAAAAGCGACTTTGTAAGTACAAACGCTGATACCAATGTAGAGGCATTCAAAGGGTCGAAGGCAATGCAGGATCTGTTGGTAAAGAACGCATTTGTGGTAACACCGAACTTCCAAGCTGAATTTTATCCGCTCTATGAAAGCAACCGCTACGGGTACACGCCGAGTTTCGTGACCACCGATTCAATGCTGCATAACTACCATCTTTTTTTCGATTACCTCCTGAAAACAGTTGAGACAGACCATTTGAACGCCGACCTTACGACGCTGACAAACTCTATGCTGAGCGCCTCACAGGATCAATACACATCGCTCAAGGGCACAGCATGGGAAAACGCGGCGAAGCGCAACGTAGGATTCTTTGCCGTCGCGACGAAACTTTTGGACTCCAAAGCGACAGTGCCGGCGCTGGTCAAGGACGAAGTCAACCAGGAACTTGCCTACATTGACAAGCACGACGGCATTCACAACTCTCCTGTCATGAACATCGGGGAAGACACGAGCACTACCCTGCCCACGAACCAAGGCGACCTCTCTGTCGGAGCATTGCTCGAGGACTATTCCCAGTATGTGCCAAGAGGCCACTACGACAAGACCGACCTGCTTAAGGCGTACTTTAAGACGATGATGTGGTATGGCCGGCTAACCTTTCGCCTCAAAAGCGACGACGAAGTGCGCTCGGCAATGCTCGTGACTGTCCTCCTGAACGATAAAGATAATCAAAAATCATGGGAAGCCATTTACGAACCGACGAACTTTTTCGTTGGAAAAAGCGACGACATCACCTACTACCAATTTAGGGACGTAATCAAAGACGTGTACGGGGTAAATGCGACTGCAACAACGCTGACAAAAGACGCAAGCAAGTTCAGCTCATTTACCGCAAAGGCACAGGCGCTTGAACCTCCGCAAATTAATTCTATCCCCGTTTTTAACCCGGCAATTCAGCCTGACAGGGAAAAGGAAATAAAAGGGTTTCGATTCATGGGACAGCGCTTCACTATAGACGCTTCCGTATTCCAGCGGCTCATCTGCCGTGAGGTAGGAAACAAGCACGGCACAATGGATTGCCCGACGGAGGACTCGCGGATGCTGCCGAAGGGGCTCGATATCACCGCGGCCATGGGCTCGAATGAAGCGGTAAAAATACTCACATCGGAAGGCGACATGGCATATAAAAATTACCCAGAAAACCTCGCCAAAATGCAGGCATATCTTTCTTCGCTTGGAACGAACGTGTGGACCCAAAATATCTACTGGGGCTGGGTGTACTCGCTTAAACCCCTTACCGGGACGGTCGCAAACGGATATCCGAGTTTCATGACCAATGAGGCGTGGGCGCGCAAAGATTTGAACACCTACCTCGGGAGCTGGACCGAGCTTAAACATGACACTATCCTCTACGCGAAGCAGGTGTACGCCGAGCTTGGAGGCGGGCCGCCGGATGTAAAAGACGACCGTGGATACGTGGAGCCGCGCCCTGAAGTATTTGCCTCGCTTGCCGCGCTTTCAAAAATGACGCGCGAGGGGCTTGAACTGCGCGGACTCGTCAGCGGGACAGTGGACGATGATCTGAAAAAGATGGAAGAGCTTGCGACGTCGTTAAAGACCATCAGCGAAAAGGAGCTGGCAAATCAACAGCTGACCAATGATGAATACGACATTATCCGAACCTACGGCGGCCAGCTGGAACACTTCTGGCTCGACGTGAATAAGGAAGAAATGGCCGCCACGGGAGTAGATCAGCGCAATTATCTTGACCAGAATCCCGCGGCTCTCGTCGCCGACGTGGCGACGGATCCGAACGGGCAAGTGCTCGAGGAAGGGACGGGACACATCGACGATATCTATGTCGTAGTGCCTGTTGACGGCAAACTGCGCATAGCAAAAGGGGGCGTATATTCATACTACGAATTCCCCCAACCGCTCGCTGACCGGCTGACCGATGCAAAATGGCGCGAGATGGTAAACGATTATAACAATCCCCCTAAGCGTCCCGAGTGGACAAGTTCGTTTATCACCCAATAAGACAAGATGCGCAATACGGCTCTTATTTTCGCAGCATGCTGCCTGAGTTTTGTTTTTGTGTTATTTACAACCGTCGCCTTTGTTCTGCCACTGAGAAGTACCCCGCCTCCCGTGAAAAACGTTGAGGCGCCACAAGCAAGCATACCCGCAGAATTTGAAAACTTCCGTGATGCCCGGAAGCTACTCCCCTCCTCCACAGAAGAGGTTTCATTGGTTGCCGCGGGAGACATAATGTTGTCGCGAGACGTCGCTGCTAAAATAAAAAAATATAACGACGTGAACTATCCATTCCTCAAAACGCGCGACTACACCTCATCTGCGGATATTGCCTTTGCAAATCTTGAGACACCGATCACGCCCAGTAGGCCCATCGGGACAGGTGAACTGACATTCAGATCTGATCCGGGCGTTGAGAAGGGATTGAAAGATGCGGGGTTCTCGATTGTTTCTTTGGCAAATAACCACACGCTTAATTTCGGGACAAAGGGACTTCAGGACACTTTCTCGTATTTGGATAAAGTCGGGATAAAATACGTCGGAGCCGGGAATAATCTCGATGAAGCGCTTACGCCAAAGTATATAGAAATCAAGGGAATAACCTTCGGCTTTTTGGCGTTTAATGACACGGATACGGTACCGGATTCCTATGGAGCGATGGCGAACCGCGCAGGTACGGCGTTCATGGATATTGAGCGAATGAGAACGGCAGTGCAAAAGGCCGGTAATCAAGCCGATATTGTCATAGTTTCAATGCACGCGGGCAAGGAGTACACGGCTGTGCCAAATACCCGCCAAACTGAGTTCGCTCATGCGGCGATCGACGCCGGAGCCGACATGGTGATCGGCCACCACCCGCATGTCGTCCAGACTGTCGAAAAGTACCATGACAGGTACATTATCTACAGCCTCGGAAACTTTATCTTCGACCAGATGTGGTCCCATGAGACACGGGAAGGCATGACGCTCAAGGCGATGTTCACGAAAAATGGACTGCAGAGCATAACATTCTCACCTGTTGTGATTGACGACTATGTCCAGCCGCACACCGTCGAGGGCAGCCAAGCTGAAAGCATATTAACCAGGCTCGACATTCTCCTTACTGACTCGGCACGGGTTCAGTGGGATGCGGCTCAGCAAATATTTGTTTCGCGAAATGAACGCAACACAATTTTTGCCGAACCTGCTGTAACACTATCAAATACGACACGGGAGATTGTTCAGGACGCGAATGGTGACGGAAAGAATGAAACTTACTCGTTGACCGACGGCAAACTCACCATAACGGAGGACGGGGCAACGCTTTGGCAATCGGACCCCGCATGGTGGGTGGATGATTTTGCGCTTGCCGATGCGAACGGTGACGGAAAGACCGACATCACGATGTCAGTATGGAAGTCCGGCAACTTTGGCTCAGCACATCCTTTTTGGGACGCGTCAAATGACCAATCAGTAAAAAATCATTTCTTCGTATTCGGTTTCCATGGCGGCAAGGTCGTACCGATATGGCAATCATCAAACCTTGACGCGCCAAACTGCCGATATCTTTTTGGCGATGTTGACGGCGACGGGAAACAGGAGCTCGTGACAATCGAAGGCAAGTACAGTCCCGACCTGTCATGCACCGGAAAATACCTTGCGGTCTGGAAGTGGAACGACTGGGGATTCACGAACATATGGAGAAGCGGTGAAGCCGCATATCATTCTGTCGCGCTTGATACATTCTCCAACTCGGCTACAATAACCGCGCAATGAGCATAGTCCTATGACCAAGATTACCGCGGTACACGGCGATATTACAGAACAACGCGTCGATGCGATAGTCAATGCGGCAAATTCCTCGCTTCTCGGCGGAAGCGGGGTAGACGGCGCTATTCACAGAGCGGGCGGGCCCGGATTGCTGGAAGAATGCAAAAAACTCGGAGGATGCAAGCCCGGTGATGCGAAAATAACCGCAGGATATCTTCTGCCCGCGTCGTATGTCATCCATACCGTAGGCCCTGTCTACGGCAGTGAAGGGGGGCGTGAGGCGGATGTTTTAGCCAGCTGCTACAGGCAGAGTTTGCTTGTGGGGAAAAAGTTCAGGATAAAAACAATAGCATTCCCGGCCATCTCAACTGGTACATACGGCTATCCCATGGACGAGGCGGCGGATGTGGCCATACGGACTGTATTGAAATTTATCTCCGAGGATCCGTGGTATGCGGAAATCAGATTCGTGCTTTTCTCAAAAAACGCGTACCAGCTCTACCTTGCACTTCTTGCATCGAAATATGCTATGTAAAAGGAAAACGGCCTGATGGGACATTCAAGTGAATATAATCCGAACGCACTTTTGTTTCTTTGCAATATAACAGTATACTACCTTGAAACCATTTCACAGGAAAGCATAACCTTAAGTATAAGTAAAAAAAGAGGAAGCATATTCTGAAATGCTGCCTCTAATGGTTCGAGAAGGAACCAATACTCGGGGTTCAAGAGTTCTGAATACACTGCCAAAGGGTGCTCAAGTTGAAAAAGCAAAGTTCTTAGTGAAACTTTCCACTTTTAGCCAACACATCGGCTACAAAATCAAGGAGTTGGCCGTAATTGTCAAAAAGTCTTGCGGCCAGGGCATCCGGAGTGTCGTCTAACTTTCCGAACTCTTTCTCCAGGTAGCTCAGAATTGCAGTGAGATCATGAATACCCAGACCGAAATCACCTAGTGAGCTTGTTTCTGAGATTGTATTCTTGTCCCGGGCGGCGAGATAATTCTCAGCGCCACGCCGCAATGTCGTCCGTAACTCATCGGCCATCGGGTTGGCGCGGCAGCGTGAGCATTCGCACCAGCTCCATTGAGCGTGCCAGATGACCTCATACCCGATCTCATCATTCAGCCACAGCTGGGCCAAAGTTTTCCATAAGCTGGTGGTAATTCGCGAACCCAGGGCATCGGCTCTGGCTTGCTTCGTTTCCTTCAAACGCCGCATCAGCTGCATAAAGGCAACTTTTTCATGACGCCTGTCGATCCTTTCTTGGTGCGTCCCACGATGTTCATCTTCCCGAAGATGGTCATTATCGCCCGATCGGTGCATCGTAACCCCCTTGCACTGGCTAGTTAAAGAGCATCAGTCAAAATTAGACATTGGTATAGCTTATAAGATATGTAACTTTAATGCAAGGATAAAAATTATTGTCCCTAGAATTTCAATCAAGAAACAAAAAAGACGGCCGGGCGGGCTCATCATGACTTAACTGGAAATACACCCTGGTGATGAACCTGATAGGACATATGCAGAGCCCTCACCCCGCTGCTGTCCCGGTTTCGCTCGGCCGCGCGACATGAGTAAAAGATTACGCGTGTCCCCGCTGAAATACATCCACCCGGGGCTTGCCTCCTTTGTTGGGTTGATTATCGTCCCGGGAAGACCAAATCTTTTCTCAGCCGCAGATGTTCCTCAAACGTGCAAACCTGCGGTAAGTGTACTTCCGTAAAGTTTTCCCTGTCAATAATCGTTGACTGCCATTAATAGTGCATGCAACATTCGTCCGACGCTGATAAATACACCCTAGAAAACTCCGTATTGACAAATTTCTGGCCTCGTATCTCTGACGGTGGTAAGCTTGGAAGTGCTGTGAAAACGTGATGTTGCGAAATAATAAGGAGGTCAATCGTGCTGAGTCAGGAAAGTGCAAAATCGGACATTGGGCAGGGATCACAGTCCCAAACGCCTCAGGGGGGTTCCTCGACGGAGCCAAAGTGCGACCTTTGCAGCGGCACCGGCTGCGACGCAATAACCTCACATGGCGGTTTCTGCCCGGCCTGTGGAGCGGGAAGAACTCCATTACAGCTTCCTGCTCCGATCGCGTCCCCCTAGTCGGCGGACGCTTTTTTCATCTTCCAGCATTGTGCTTTGCCTAGCTGGAGCGTAAAATAGTATGCATGGACACGACACAACAGGCAGTCCACGAATATCTCCAAGACCGCAAACGGCGAGGCATCAGCCGACAGACAGTCATGTCGGAGCTTATCGCGAACGGGTGGCGCCAGGAAGATGCGGAACGCGCTTTAGCCGATTTGTACGCAAAGTCTGCGTCACTCCGCACAGCGCTATTGATTGCCGGCGGCATCGTTATACTCCTCGCCGAAGCTGCGCTCATTTGGTTTATTTTAAAAAAATAGTTTGGGCGGAGAAAATCACCGCATGAGGAACATTCAATCCCTTTTTCACCAGCATACGTAAACTCATACCATGAGCCTCCGCCAAGCCAACATCTTTACCAAGCGGTTTGAGAAACTCCAGCGTTGGGAGCAGGGCAACTGGATGATGTTGAATTTTGTTTTTGCCCTCGTCGCGTTTTTCTCAAAAATCCAGCACCAACCGGCCATGCTTTGGCTCCTGGCAGTTTTGGTGCTTTTTCTGGGTCCGAGGATGCACAAAGAATTTCAAAAAAAACAACGGATCACGCTTGAGAGTAATATAGTGAATCTCCCCGCTGATTGGGATAAACATCTGTCCATTTTTACGCGGCTCGCGGGATGGAATTTTTTTATCGTCCTTGGCTTCGGCCTTACGTATCTCCTGCCCCAACTCTATGCGTATGTGTCCATCGGCCTCCTCTATCTCGTGTCATGGATCCTGCAATGGAAGACAATCCAAAAGCGCCGAGAGGTCAGGACCTACTTATCACAATTTAAACCGTTAACCTAATACTATGCCCCAAGAAGAGCAACACGAATCCCATAATCAACCTTCTAATCTTGAGATTTTACGCCCGTCACAAGCAGGGCCGGCAATCGAAAAACCCACGCGCAAACACCATGGATTCAGGAATTTCCTGATCGTCATTCTTATTATTCTTTTAGCAGTCGTTATAGGAGTCGGCACAAGCGGTCTCTATACCGTCCCTGTAGTTTCCTCGGTATTGGGCGCTGATAAGCCCAAGGACCTTGGAATCAAAGCGAGTCAGGCTGCGCTGACAAGCCTCGAGCAAAAAATACCCGTCAAAGTGCAGGGTGGCCCAAACGGCTTTTGCCTCGGGTGCAACGAAACGTACACGGGACAGATCCACGTTGATACGCAGAGAACGTCTGAGGAAATCACTTCATTCCTCCAGCTCTTCCCCAGGGGGAATAATGCGATCCTCAAGGATACGCAAGTAAGATTCATAGAAGGCGGGATGGAAATTTCCTCGAAGCTGGATAAGCCGATCCATGCGCCTGTCTACGTTAAAGTGCTCGTCGCCCGTGCGTCAAATAGGAGTGTGACATTGAGTATTGTTAACGCAAAGATCGGCTTTGTGTCAGTACCGGAAAAATACACCAAACTGGCCCAAGACGCCATCCAGAAAATTGTTAACGACCGCCTCGCCGTAATCAATGGGTATTCAATTGAGAAGCTCGAATATCATGACGGATATTCATACTTCAAGGGCACGTATCCTGCCACGGTTGCCCCGGCCCCGGGGAAATGGTTAAACGCACTCTAACCGACAAGAATCTCGTGAACAACGAGCAATTTGAACATTATATCTCTGAAGCAATCTTGGCGCTCCCGGAGCGCCTGCGAAAAAGAATCGAGAATGTGGCGTTTGTCGTCGAGGATGACGAGCGACCGTCGAAAAACAACGAGCGTCTGATCAAATCGCAAGGCGTCCTGCTTGGATTGTACCAGGGCGTCCCGCTCACAAGACGGAGTCAGGGATATAGTTTGGTGCTTCCTGACAAAATAACTATATTTAAACGCCCCATCGAAATGCTCGGGGGAAATAACGAAGAGCGAACACGGCAGATTATCCACGAAGTGGTCCACCATGAAATCGGCCACTACTTCGGCATGGATGAACAGCGCGTGAGGGCGTGGGAGAAAAAGAAAAGACGGTCGTTGCGATAAGTTGTTCGTTTATGGCGAACTCGAAACATTAATAAAATGGTGAAGCTGGAACATTAACTATGATAACTCTGCGAAAGTTTCGAAAAGCGGATACACAAGTTGTTGCATTGTTGGTTATGAGTACTTACAGGCAATTCAATAGCACCGAATATGTCAGTAAACATGCAATTAAAGAATATCTTGATTACTACGACCCAAGGAAAAATGCAATCAAACAACTTTATGAAAATTTTCAAAGAACGCCCATTTTTTATGTTGCAGTTGATGATAATAGAATAATTGGGATGATCCGCGGCAGACCCGGTAGAATAAGCAACTTATTTGTGGACGGGGAGCATCACAAAAAAGGGGTTGGCAGATTATTAGTAAATAGATTCGAATTTGAAGCAAAGAAACAAGAATCAAAAGAAATTAAAATCAGAGCTTCGCTTTATGCGACTCCTTTTTATCAAAAAATGGGCTATAAAAAAACTACAGGGATCCGAAATTTTCGTGGGTTGAAAGTCTACCCCATGAAGAAATCCCTCACTAGACACACGTCTGTATAAGAAACGTGCTTCGCACAAACTTTTGGAAAACACTACACCCGCTTTTCCTCGAATCCGAACGTAAAGTTGGCAAGGATAATCAACGCGACAGCCCAGCCGATCATCCAATAGACATCTTTAGCTATAACGCTGAAACCCGACCCGTTCGCCATCACTTCCCTCATGGCGTTGGCAAAATACGTCAAAGGGAGGTACTGGACCACATGTCCAAGCCACGCTGGCATCGCATCAACTGGGAAAAATACTCCTGAGAGAAACAACATAGGGAATGCAATAAGGTTTGCAAGCGCGGGGACTGATTCGACAGTCTTGGCGATGCCGGAAATGACAAAGCCCAATCCGAGAAACATGACGCCTCCGAGCATCGCAAGCAACAATACCAGCCAATACGAGCCCAGGACATGCGAATGGAAACCCAGAACGCCGATGGCAATAAGGATAGCCGCCTGTGCGAGCGCCATGAGCAATCGGGTCACCACATTCGCGGTAACAAATTGGTACGGCCTCATCGGAGTCGCGATGAGACGTTTGAGAACCCCTTTTTCCTTATAATCGGCAAAGACAAAGGCAACGGAGAAAATAGACATCTGCATGACCGCCATTGCGACGATGCCGGGAAGCAAGAAATCTATGTACTTAACGTCACGGCTGTTGACTTGCTCCGTTTTGAGGTCGAAAAGCTCAGGCGCTCTGGCGATGCTCAGGGTGGTCTTGTCGAGAATTTGAGTCAGAATGCTTAACGTCGTCTGCACCTGCTGGGGCTGGGAGACATTCGTCAACGCGGTAATGGTCTGCTTTTGCGGTGGAGTTTTGGCTTGCGGATCGGGTAACAGTGCATCGGGCACTAGCAAAACAACGCTGCGGTCGCCTTTCTGAAGCGCTGTTCGCTGGTCCGCCTCACTGCCCCGCGTGACAGTAAACGCGCTTATCTGTGAAAGTTGGTCAATGAATTGTTGCGTCGCCGGAGTCGGATTTGATACGACTATGCCTACGGGAACTTTGGGGATGCGGTCAAAGCCGATGAATCCGAAGATAGTCATGATGACAGTCGGCATAAATAGCGCAAAAAAGAGCGACTGCTTATTGCGCACGAACATTTTGATGGCTGATTTTGTGAGAGTGAAAAGTGTATACATAAAGATGTTATTCGCGAAGCGTGCTTCCGGTCAATTTGAGAAAGACGTCTTCAAGCGTCGCTTGACGCAGTTGGAGGTCAAAAACTTTAAATTCACAACTCGTCTCATGCTTAAAGAGCGCCGGTAAGGTGGCCTCGGGATTGCTGGAAAGGAGACGATACCCATGGTCCTCCGCAATTGCGGTCAACACGGCTGGAAGAGACTTGAAGTGCTCGACAGGACACGGTTTATCCACCCTGAATGTTATGGTCGATCCGACATCCGCGCTTTTTAAGAGATTAAACGGAGTATCAAACGCAACAATTTTTGCGTGATCCATAATGGCGATCCTGTCGCACAGTACCTCAGCTTCTTCCATGTAGTGTGTCGTCAAAACAATAGTCTTGCCCTGTTTTTTGATTTCGGTAATCAAATCCCACATGTGCCTGCGCGCCTGGGGGTCTAGTCCCGTCGTTGGTTCGTCGAGAAAAAGCACTTTCGGGTCATTGACCAGCCCGACGGCGATTGACAGACGTTGTTTTTGGCCGCCGGAGAGCTCTTTGACCATGTTACCCATTTTCTCCTCGAGCTGGACCTTCCGCAGGAGCTCCACGGGATTCACTTTACGGTTATAGAGCGAGGCAAAAGTGACGAGAAGCTCGCGGAGGTTTAGACCGTCAAAAAAAGATGATGCCTGGAGTTGAACGCCAATGATCGTCTTGACTTCGCGAGGATGGCTTTGGATATTGTGACCGTCGAGGATCGCTTCGCCCGCGGTGATGTGCTTCAGGCCTTCGAGCATTTCAAGAGTTGTCGTTTTCCCGGCGCCGTTGGGACCGAGTATGCCGAACGTTTCACCCTGGTGGACGTTAAAAGAAATATGGTCAACAGCAACCAAATCCCCGTATTTTTTAGTCAGGCCTTTGACCTGGATAATATCTTGCATAGTATAGTATAGAGTATGTGGAAATTATTTTACTGTATTTCTCAATTCTCGTAAAGGATACACCGGAATACGGGCCCACAGCCACCATCCTTGGCTGCTTGAAAAACATGATAATCTGGCCTATAGTAGGTTTGCTATCAATATGCACAAAAAACCCGCTATTTCCGTAGTAATTCCTGCATTTAACGAAGAACGGTATCTCCGCGCGTGTTTATTGTCTTTGCGCCAGCAGGACATCGATGTGGAATATGAGCTTATTGTTGTCGATAACGGCAGTACTGATGCAACTGCGGATATTGCCCGTGAGTACGGAGCCCGTGTCGTGTTTGAACCGAGGAAGGGCATTTGCTATGCCAGGGAGGCGGGCACCAGGCAGGCGGAGGGTACTATCATTGTTTCCACTGACGCCGATTGTGTTACCCCTCGTGACTGGCTTCAAAAAATCTATGATGCGTTTTTGATAGAACCGGAACTTGTCGGAGTTGCAGGCAGGATCCTTTATGAACCCAAACCCTTTTGGGGCAGAGCGTGGTCTCGGGGACTTTTCTGGGCGGTTGGTGCGTACTACAAGTTATTCGGCGTCGTCATGTATATCTCAGCGTGCAATTTTGCCTTCTCAAAGTGCGCATGGGAAAAAGCGGGAGGATACAATGTTCGACTTGCCCAGGGCGGGGACGAGTACGACCTCTTATTCCGGCTGCGTTCTCAGGGCCATGTGGCATTCCTTCCTAATAATACTGCGCTCACCTCAAGCCGGCGTCTGGTGCATGGCATACTCTACAGCTTTTTTGTGACTGTGTGCTACTATTATCTTTTTGATTATTTTGTCCTCAGCCGTTTGACAGGACGCTCCGTCGCCGGCCTCTATCCTGAATTTCGGGGTGAGCAGCAATCACGGCTTCCGCTTTCGTCAAAGTTTGCGGTAGGCGCGTTAGTGATTCTTATCGGTTTTGGCATTGTACTGGGTTCTACGCCGTTGGCCAAAGCTACGCAGATTCCGCGGCACCAGCTTTCCGCGACGTTTCATACCGCAAAAAATCATATTCAGCAATTTAATACTCATCTGGATTCGTGCACGGATAACCTCCCTGCGTGCACCATATCGGCGACGAGCAGGATGATACACTTTGCTGGACATCGGCGCGTCAGGTAAGTATGCCATCTATCATATTTGCCGCAGTTGCCATTCTCGGTGTGGCCGTCTATTATCTCTTCTTCTCCTCTGCGTCCCAATCGCTTGGGCCGGTTGTCGCGCGGTCTGAAACCGAGGAAAAACTTGTCGCGTTGAGTTTTGATGACGGTCCCAACGAGCCGTTCACCGGGGAACTCGCGAATATCCTGCACGAGTACAATGTTCGCGCTACTTTTTTCTGTGTGGGACAAAACGTCGAGCGCTCACCCGAAAGTCTTAAGCGGCTTGATCGCGACGGACATTGTATCGGCAACCACTCATACTCGCACTCATTAATTACACAGCTTTTTCCCGATCGTGCGCTGCAGGGGTTAACTCGGACGCAGGATATCATTACTGCGACAATCCGCAAGCGTCCGGCGTTTTTTCGTCCTCCATGGTTTTTTCGCACGCCCGCAATGTTGTCCCGGGTGCGCAAACTTGGCCTCACGACGGTGAACGGTACCTTTGGCAGCTACGTCGAAGTATTCCATGTTTCAGGAAAATACATGGCGGAAAGGGCGTTAAAGAAGACGAGGCCCGGTGCAATCCTGGTATTTCATGATGGATATAATAACAAAGGTGCGGAAAGGACCGAAACGGTTGATGCTATACGTTTGCTCATTCCTCAACTCCTTAAAGCCGGATACAAATTCGTCACCATCCCTGAGCTTCTGTCCCTGCCCGCGTACATTGGATAAAAAACCCGGTATGCATAAAAAAACTACACTTCGAATTGCTGCAACGCTGGTCGTGGGAACGGCCGCCGTGGTAACAGGTTTTGTGTTATTCCATAGATCCTCCCAACCGATGGCGAACAATCAGCCTCCCGCGGTTAATTCATCAGCGGACGTGAACCGAGCACCGATAAATACGAAAGCGGCAAAAAATGCCAACGTCGCCGCCATTCCCCAACCGGAGAACACCAATACCGCAACGGTGAATTCAGCCACTTCGAATACTTCATTAAAAGAAATAACAATTGGCAACACTGCAAAAAAGCAGATTATTTTTACCTTTGATGCCGGCTCCGGTACCCAGTCCTTAGACAAAATCCTCGCCACTTTAACAAAGCACAATCTGACGGGCACATTTTTCATTACCGGCGCATGGGCAACGAAAAATGGGGATTCAGTGAAACGCATCAGCGCCGCGGGACATGAAATCTACAACCATACCTATACGCACCCCCATCTCACGCAAGTGAGTGACGCGGACATAGCATCTGAGCTGAGCAGAACAGATACGCTTATCACCCAGCTGACGGGCAAATCAACAAAGCCCTACTTCCGTCCTCCGTATGGCGATCGCAACGCACATGTCCTCGACATAGCTTCACAAGCCGGATACCGCTCGGTATACTGGACTACGGACGCCCTGGATTGGGAGACC
Organism: bacterium; assembly: GCA_021815445.1. GTDB lineage: Bacteria > Patescibacteriota > Patescibacteriia > UBA10025 > UBA10025 > JAKAGM01. The sequence goes on from JAKAGM010000001.1 coordinate 793,045, forward strand.
GGGCAGACTGCAGATGTTGTAGAAAGCCGAATACTGTCTCATCTCAAGCCCGGCGCTATCTTTTTGATGCACGTCGGCGACGATATCACGGGACAGATTTTGGACGATACTATGACAAAAATCCTTGCTCAAGGGTATACACTCGTCTCGCTTAGCAAGGGTCTCTGAGTTTTTTTGAATGCAATAAATCGAATATAATAATCTAAGTGTTAAAGGTAAAAATATGGAAACAGCTCCTGAGGCAGAAGAAAAAAAACAGTTGAATCTCCGCAAAGAGATTCGCGAGCGTACCGTCGGATACATCGTCGCAGCTCTAGGGTTAGTCGCAGGGCTTGCCTGGAACGATGCGATAAAATCATCCATTGAGTATTTCTTCCCGTTCCACAATGGTGCCCTTTGGGCTAAGTTTATTTACGCGGTGATTATCACCCTCGTGGTTATTTTCGGAAGTATCGGGATAATGAAGTGGCTTGGCGGTGAGGAAGAGAAAAAATGACTTGGTCTTCCTTTATGATCAAAAAGCAAAGAAAATTCGAAAAAAATAACCCAGTATAAATGAAAAAAAGCCGCTGGGCGATACCATGCGGCTTGTACAACCGAGCGAGATACTGATCATTCTTCGAGTTTCTTTTGGTCAGGATCATCGATCCGTATCAGACATCGGAGGCTGGCAGCATTCTGCCTTGCAGCTTCGGTCGATGTGCTAATGTCCTCCAGGAGTCCAGACCATTCATACCCATGAATGGCAAAGCATGCCAGTACTAGACGATGCCATGAGTCATCAAGAACAATGTGCTGCGCAATGAACCCATAGATCAGCCGCGTGTTACGACACCATGCGTACGTGTCGCTCTGGCGAAGTCTTTCCCCATAATGGGTCCAGACCCTGTGAAAGAACGCCGCGACGGCAGCTTTGATGCGCTGATCCTCAATGCCCCAAAGGCTACCGATGGTCTTCTTAAAGTTGACGTCCGCCTGGCCTGACTCATCGATGACCCGTTGAATTCGAAGAAAAAGTAGCAGTTCGTCCTTCGTACAGGTGGCGGGAAGACCACGATCATCACGCGTATTGTCATCAAGCCAGCGCGTTATCGCGTCAAGCACTTCATTACTGTAGTGTCCCGAATCATCTGCGGACACCTTTCCTTTTTTATCCTGAGATCGCGGCATACTGTCTCCTTTTGGTTTATTGTGAGAGTACATCCTTTTGCTGAACGAATAAGCATACACCTATAAGAAATATTGTCAATATTATTAACATAAAGTTATTTAAAATATTGCCTATTATTAAAAATTATTTGAAACATAGGTAGAATGTTGTCATTATTATTGACAAGAATGTCCACATCTGCTATTATAGGCCCGAGATGCGGCACATATGATACTTGACCAATCTTTACAGGAATTCGGCCTAACTGAAAAAGAGGCTAAAGTGTATCTTGCCGTCTTGGAGTTGGGCCAGGATGCTGTGTTAGGTATCGCGAAAAAATCTGAATTAAAACGACCTACAGTCTATCTTATTCTGGAGTCGTTGATTAAACGCGGACTCGTACGAAAAATACCAAAAGGAACAACAACATTCTACGTGACAGAAGACCCGGATATATTGCTCCAAGTTCTTGAAAAGCGTCAAAAGTCAATCAAGGATGTCATCCCTTTCCTTAAGGCCATATATAATAGGCGTGATACAAAACCTCAAATACGCTTTTACGAGGGCCGGGAAGGAATTCAAAAAGCATATGGAGAATTTCGTCTGGCTAAAAAAAATATCCTTTTTTACGGCTCAATCAAGGATATTCTGGAGAGCTTTCCCGACGAAATGTTAACATATGAAATAATAAAGAAAATGGGCATTTCAGTAAAAGAAATCATGTCGTCGGACCCCGTTGATATAAAATATGCGAAAGAGATCATGGGATATAAAAATCCCAAACACGAAGTTCGAATACTGAAAAAGGGAACCATCTTTGCTATAGATACGGCAATTATTGATGATAATAAAATCGCCATAGTATCTTTGAAGGGTAACGCTTTTAGTGTCATGATTCAAAGTAAGGATATCGCCCAATCGTTTAAAACACTTTATGAGCTTGCTTGGGCGAGCGCGATAAAAGTAACAGACATTGTATGAACCCCCTCTCGCCGCGAAAAACGACGATGACGCTCTGTCTTATCGTCCAAAACGGCAATGTGCTGCTCGGGATGAAAAAACGGGGATTCGGGGCCGGATGGTGGAATGGGTTTGGAGGTAAGGTACATGAAGGTGAGGATCTGGAAAATGCTGTTCAGAGGGAACTCCATGAGGAAGCGGGAATACGCGCAGTGAGCCCAAAAAAACAGGCTATCTTAACGTTTGAGTTTAAGAACAGCCCGCAGTTTTTTGAAGGGCATGTTTTCTTCGCTGATGCATTCACCGGTGAGCCAAGGGAGACCGAAGAAATGAAACCCCAGTGGTTTTCAATTACTACTATGCCTTACGGCATAATGTGGCCCGGCGACAGATATTGGATGCCGAGTTTCTTTGCAGGTCGTCGCTTCCGGGCATATCTTCTTTTTGATGGGAATAAACATTTACTCAGCCACGAACTGAATGAAGTACCGCAACATGAAGTGCTATGAAACTTGTTTTCGCAACACATAATCACGGGAAAATTCGGGAGATGGCGTCAATCCTTGCTGATCTCGCAATTGACGTTGTTTCCGCAGACGAGGCGGGTGTGACAAAAGATGTGGAAGAAGACGGTAGCACTTTGGAAGAAAACGCGCTCAAAAAAGCAAAATACGTAGCCCACGAAACTCATGAGTGGGTCATTGCAGACGACACCGGCCTTTTTATCGACGCGCTCGGCGGTGCTCCGGGTATCCACTCGAATCGGTGGGCGGGTGAACAGGTGAAGGGGAATAAATTGGCTGAATACACTCTCCAGCAAATGCTCAAGATTCCTGCTGATAAGCGTTCGGGCAATTTTACCAGCGTCGTAGTGGTGGTCGCGCCGGGCGGAAAACATTGGACATTTCAAGGAAAGCTCAAGGGGACTATTGCCCCGTCGCCTCGCGGCACCCCGCGTCCGCTGCTACCGTATGATACAATCTTCATTCCCGAAGGGGAACGTCGGACCTTCGCTGAGATGAGCGAATCAGAAAAAAACGCAATCAGCCATCGGGGCCGCGCTTTCGAAGGAATAAAGAAATTTCTTGAGGAGCGGTTAAAGGTGGATAATAAAGATTATGAAGTACCGAGATAACGTCTACGGAACAATACCTATTTCAGAACCGGTCGCTATTAATATTATCAATAGCCCGGCAATGCAGCGATTGAAAGGCATCGACCAAGGGGCGTACAGAAAACCTTTTTTTCCGGGCACCCCGACGAACCGTTTTGACCATTCTGTCGGAGTATTTCTTCTTTTGCGGATATTCAAGGCACCGCTTCTGGAACAGATTGCGGGCTTGATCCACGATGTGTCCCATTCAGCGTTCTCACATGGCATTGAATATATCCTCAAACAAGGCAATGCGAAAACCCAGGGGCACCAGGACAATATTCACAATGACTTCGTGAAAAATTCGGAAATCACCGGCATACTTTCGAGGTATGGCATGAATGTCGATGACATACTCGATGACTCGCGCTTCCCTTTGAAAGAAAATGATCTGCCCGATATATGCGCAGATAGGATCGACTATACTCTGCGCGACGGGGTTTCATATGGCGAACTAACTATTAGAGAAGCGAAAGAAATCTTAAGTTCGCTTTCGACGGTGAACGGCAGGTGGATATTTGCCGACTTTGCTCATGCGCGGAATTTTGCGCAATTTTATAATAAGCTGAACGGAGACTATTGGGCAGGCATAGAATCGGCTGTCATGTTTCATACCGTAGGCGAGTACATTGCCCATGCGTTACAAAAGCACTATATTGAACTTGAAGATTTGTATACGACTGACCAGGAAGTGTTTAATAAAATCGAACCTCATCTTAAAAATGATGAGTGCGCGCAATTGTTGCATGATCGCATGAATCACCATATAAACTTTATAAACTCTCCCGGACACTTTGACACGCGTGTCATCATTAAATCCAGAGCTATTGATCCGCTCTGCTGCCATGACGGGGCCGTGAAGCGCGTATCCGAGATTGACCCGTACTGGACTCAGACTGTTCAGGAGGAATCAAAGCCGAAAGAATATTTCATCAAATTTGAACAATAGGCTAAGAACAATGCAGAACACATGACGCATCCGGTCATCCAACACATTCTTGCACGGCGCGGAAAGCATGTTCCGCAAAATGACGGCCGAACCATCGGCTTGGTTGCCTACGGCGGGTCGATGTCGGGGGTAATCGGCGGAGGCGCGATGATAGCACTGGAAGAACTCGGCTTGAGTCACGCATTTGACCATATCATATGCAACTCTGCGGGTTTCGCGAACGCTTCCTATCTTCTCGCGGACTCCACTCATATTGGCGCCACCATTTACTTCGAAGAGTGCGCGAGCCGCAAATTTATTAATTTTTTCCGTTTTTGGAACATCGTTGATATCGATTTTCTAATTGACGTCATGCGCACAAAAAAAATATTGCACGTTGACCGCATTGCATCGTCTGAAACCAAACTTTATGTCGAGTTACATTCCACTCGGACGCATAAAGAGCAATATCTCGAAGTACACACCATTCCTCCCGACCACTATTTCGAGATTATGCACGCGGCAACTGCCATCCACTATTTGCACCCCGGCGGCAGTTTCATTAACGGTATCCCGTACATGGATATCCGGCCGTACACACGTTCCAAACACATCCAACAGGCCCAGGCGCTTGGCTGTACGGATATTCTGGTCATCTACAACCGGATCGACCAACAAGGACGAGACGTATCCCCTTCCGAACAGATTGTCGAGGTGCTTCCGGACAAAGATTGGCAGGTAAAGCCGTATGAGCAAAACCCCGAGATCCTGCGTGCCGGATACCGCAACATGGGCCGGCGGATTAAACAAATTTTTGGAGTTGATGGAGGAATATCGTTTAATATGTTCACGGAAAACGACATAGTCGATGTCCAGGTTTAAATATTTGCGTGAAAAGTAATCCTATGGTCCAACTATGAAGTTCCCTCGTCCAATTCGCACACTACGAAACAATGTATCGCCAGAAACTATTGCAAGTCAATTTCTCTTTCACGAATTCCTAAAAATCTTTCGCGACATCAGGGATCCACTCTTTCGACAGAGAATAAAAAGATCAATCTATCGGTTTAAAAAACGCGACGGAGAACGCCACTACTGGCAGTTGGTAGCGGCAATTGCAGAGGGGTTGCGCGTCAAATGGGTGTATCGGTTACTTACCGATACGAGCTATAAATGGAATCTCGAGGTGAGTGCGATAAAAAACCTCACAATGACTGGTTTTAGCCCGCTGGCAGTTGATAAAATTATACACCGATGCGGCCGTGATTTTTACCGATTCGCAGACTACTACCGCGCACATCTTCACTTCTTTAAAAAGTACATGCCGAACTTACAGCCGCGCCCCGAACGCGACATGCACCCCGTTTTCGTATTTTGGGATTCAGGGCAGAGACGACTGCGACTCTTTGACGGCATGCGACGCACAACGCTTGCCGCAATACACGGCAAAAAAACTATTAAGGCATTCGTCGGCTATCCCGTTAGAAAAGGCAAGTCCATGGTTAATGACGACAAGATTCACTTTTTCAAACTTTTATACAGAAATTCTTCAAAAGATGCCGCCACATTCAGGGCATTCACACGCGTGGGTAAAGAGATTGTAAAACAATCCCGCAACAGCGTAGAAGTGTTTACAACGACACTTAAGCCTTGGTCGGATATCCATGAAAAAAAACTCACAAAGGCAATTATCGACAAAAGGGGGAGATAATTTTTACCATCGCATTTACGGAATGGTAAAAGTAATTCCACCGGGTAAAGTCGCTACCTACGGTCAGATCGCCGCGCTTGCCGGATCTCCCCGCGGCGCCCGGATGGTGGGATGGGCGCTCCATGTACTCAGTGATGAACAACTCGTACATACTCCCTGGCACCGCGTTATTAACCGCGAGGGACGGATTAGCACAACCTGTTTCGAACACACCTGCGACGAGCAAGCATTGCTTCTTAAAAAAGAGGGTGTTATAGTACGAAAAAGCAAAGGTAACTACTGGATTGACTTAAAACAGTTTCAGTGGAAAGTGTAGATATAAGAATGCGGGCGGGTATCGTATAATGGTAATACCACAGCTTTCCAAGCTGTTGCCGGGGGTTCGATTCCCCCTACCCGCTAATCAGCCTTACCAATAACTTTATAATATTCCCTGCCCACAGATCCCTTCAGACCAAGATGTTGGGGAAATCGAAGGACAGAAGTGAGCAAGGAATGAAATGACGAAGCGAACGTCGGCGGGGTGCCGGTGGCACGCCGCCGCTGTCCAGGACCCGATTCCCCCTACCCGCTTTGTGGATCCAAATAATTCTACTGTTTCTTTAGTTGCGAGAGTACTAGCCGAAGATAGAGAATCGAAGGGGTGCGAACGGGGCAGAGCGACTCAACTGCTTGAGTCGCGGCCGTGAGCACGGGTCGATCATGTTCTGAAGGAACGCGAGACCCAGGGAGAGTATGCATATACCACGCTGCCCAGGAAACGATTCTTGAGTTCGATAAAATCTAACGGAACGAGACCCCGTTGAATAGCGGGACCCTACCCGCTCAGCGAATTTGCTCGCTGAGCGAGGCTCGCTACAAGCGTTAATTAATTCTACTCTCTTGAATATGTGCCCGAAAGAAATGGCATCTGTTTTGTTGGTATTTGGTTAAGTTTGAAATACATCCTTCGACTGACAATTTATTAAATTTATCTGAATTATTTGTGAATATTAATTGACAAAAAGCTGTTTTTTTGCTATACTGCATACATAATAAATAAATAAAAACTATGTCCGACAATACTATCCAACAATGGCTTGCCCAAGCTCGAGCGGCCGGTTTTTCTGATGTGCAAATTACTGCACAGCTGAAACAGCAAGGCTGGGGCGATGATCAAATTCAAAAACTGGTTGGCGGCGCAACGTCACCTTCGGTAGCAACAGTTACCGATAGGAATCAAGTCGTTCCCTCTGATACTATTCCAGATGTACTGGCGTTATTTAAGCAAGCATGGGAAATATACAAATCCCGTATCGGAGCATTTGTTGTTATCGGCCTTATTTTTCTTTTCATAGAGGGACTATTGTACTTTGTGAGCTTCTTACTTGTCGGCGGAACTGCCGTGCTTGGCATCGCTTCATCCGCTACAGTATTTAAGGGCAACACGACTGCACAAATAGCCACCAGCGTTCTTGCTATCAGTTTCGCTTCCGTAGCTGTTACGGTAATTTTCGGTTTTTTCCTCGCTTGGGTGTGGTCAGCGTTGATCCATACAATTCACACATACAAAGAAAAGATTGACCTCGGCACGATAATGTCCCGGGCGTTTAAGACGATGATTCCGCTTTGGTGGGTTTCAATGCTGTTGAGCTTTTTTGTCTCAGGTGCGAGTTTTCTGCTTTTTATTCCCGGCATCATTTTTGCCGTTTGGTTTTCAAATGCGCTTTTCTTGCCCGTCACTGAAGGTACGCGCGGCATGCAGTCACTGCTGAGAAGCAAAGAATATGTTCGAGGCGCTTGGTGGGGAGTGCTGGGCCGCCAGCTCGCCTTTGGATTGCTGGTCGGTGCGGCTTTCTTCGGCTTATTCCTCGTTTTAGGCCTGGGGACGATTTTTCTCCGTAATACTGCCGGAGCTATCGGGGCCATGGCGTCCATAGCGGTAACATTTGTCTACCTTGCAATTACTGCGCTCGTCATGCCTTTCGGACTTTGCTATTCATATGCTCTTTACAGCGGTTTAAGGGCATATAAAGCACGGGCTGCTATCGATACACAGCAAACAAAGAAAGCCGGGCTGATTATCACAGCAATTGCGGGATGGCTGGTCATTCCTTTAATAGGAATTGGAATTGTTGCGTTTGTTACCAGCATGACTAACTCATTCCTGCCTGCATCGACTGGATCAAATAATCTTTTTAACTCAAACAGCTCATACAACTTCAATACCAATAGTTTGAATAATACAAACAACAGTACAACGAGCGCAGGAAACAATGACCAAAGAAAAGCTGACCTCAATACCATTTCTGCCGCACTGGTGAAGTATTTCAATCAGCATTCCGCATATCCCACGGCCCTAACAGATATTGCGACATTGCTTCCAAACAGCAAGGTGCCCGCCGATCCATCTGATAATACGAGTTATTATTACTACATGAATTCCGACGGGACATTCGATCTCTGCGCGCTGCTAGATGATCCAACGACATACGTCAAGGAATACTGTATAAAGGGTGCCGCTGATGGAACGATCGCCATTCAACAGTAGTGCGTAACATAGACACAGGATTCATCATAGGATCAAAAAACCGCTGGACTACTCCAGCAGTTTTTTTATAGTAGTTACTTCTGCATTCCTGACGGAGGCTGGCTCTGCGCTCCGGGTATCTGACCCGCCCCGCCGTGCATCCTTCCGCCCCGCATCAACATCCTGAGCCCCACGAGAATCACCAAAACCGGAAACAGCCACTTCGCTATACCTCCGTGGAGGATTCCGTAATTATTGAGCAGCCACAATACCCCGAGAATGACCACTAGGAGTCCAAGAAACATTTTTCCGCCTCTTTGCTCTCTCATCATCATCGAAATCACCTCCTTTCGTAGGTAACTGTACCGCCGATAGGTTTTTTCGACAAGAAACGTGTTGCAGGAGCCGCTCTTGACATATTTTCCCGTTGTGATAAGATGCTCGGTCAACCTCCCAAACCCCAATAAATAGGGAGGTTTTTGAATAGGACAATATCTTCACATCCTCACCCAAATGACTACAAATCGGCGCACAAGACGAAAAATAGCATACATGCTCAAGATCGTGTCTGTCATCGTTGTCTGGGAGTTTGCCTTCCCGGGACACGCAGTAGCCTATGAGCAACCCGCCGTTATCGCGCCCGCAGAAACGAAGTCTGCCGAGGTAACGCATACCAATAGATTGCCTCACAGTCCGGATAAGCCCCGGGAAGTCGCTCGACGCGTGACTCGTATCACTATCACAGCGTATTCTTCGACCCGCGACCAGACAGATAGTGACCCGTTCACTACAGCTTCCGGAACTAAAGTTCGTGACGGAGTCATTGCCGCGAATTTCCTCCCGATTGGAACACGTGTTCGCATCCCGGAATATTTCGGCGACAAAGTGTTCGTCGTCGAAGACCGCATGAGCGCACGTCACTGGAATATGGCGGATATCTGGATGAGCTCACGCAATCAGGCAAAACAATGGGGTGCAAGGTATACAAAATTAGAAATACTTTAATTCATCAATAAAGGGCCCCGAGAATACCGGGGCTCTTTTGCATTGTAGAGAGATTACTGTCCTTAGTAATTCCTTACGGAGGAGATTGAGACGATTATCGCGAAGATAACTACCAAAACACCAAGCGCCTGTAATGCAAGAAAAACAATTGCCCACGGCACCCATTTCTTTTGAGACTCTTTAAATTTTTCCACACTCGGCCACTGCTTTGCCTGCCACGCCCATTCGTTGCCTTTGATCCCAAGCACGATCCACCAGAAGATGTTCACGATCGGGACCATAGTGAGCAGAGAGATCCACACATTATAGTATATTCCCCAAATCCATGTGAGCATAGATGCTCCCCAATTCCATCCGCTGATTTCACTCGGCAACACCGACAAACTGCCTTTCCCGGATCGTTCATCATAACCTTCTGTAATGACGGGACTTTTTTGCACCAAAAAAATTATGCCAAGTGGTACAAAAACAAAAATACCCAGGACTGCCAGTAGCCCAATTAAACCGAGAAGCCATTGAATAATATTTATCGTTGAATTTGAAATGTCGGCTTGCTGGGCTAAAAAAATAACCACTGCCCAAGCGATCAGAGTAAGGACAAGGACAGCAAATGGAAGACAAATAAATAAAATGCCCAATCTTTTGTGCTTTGATGCAACCGCATATGTAGCGCCTGTGCCCGACATCGGCTGACTGCCGCCCGGAGCAGGTCTCAGGGAAGAATAACCAGTAAGCTGAAATATCTGTCCATCGTCCCAGCCCTGTTGTTTGAGCTGGGCGGCAATTTGTACATCAGGAAGACCGGCTGCTCGAGCCTGGGCTAGCCATTGTTGGATAGTATTTTCGGACATAGTTTTATTTGGTTATTATACGTTTAGTATAGCAAAAAAAATTGACTTTTGTCGATGCACCCACAAACTACATTTGAAGATTTTGCTTTTTGTAAAACAAAAAGACGAGTTATGAACTCGCTCTTGTCGGTACGTGTTACCCGTCGCTATAAATTAATGACTTAGAATCAGCTTGAGCCCCAAGGATTTCAATACTTTTCTAGCCCCAGGCAGTTTCTCCTTTTTCACCATCACATAATCCTTTGAGTATGTTGATATGATAAGAATGTTCGTCCCCTTTTCTGCAAGAGCCTTACTTATCGCTGCCAGGAAACCCACTGAATAAAAAGGGATTGAAACATTAAGCGCAATCAAAGCGTAGACGTCCCTGTTCTTCTCAATGAGACTCAAACCTTGAAAATTCTGCGTCACAACAGTAATTTCGTCTTGGTCGATGCTCAGCATAAAGAAATCATGTTTCTTGGGCACAGACTTAACCTTTGCATAAACAAAGTCCCCATTCACTACATTGAATGTGCTCTCCTGAATAATTTTCTTAAGGTCTTTGTCCTGTTCCATATTGATCGTGGTGGGCCAGGTGGGAGTCGTCCGGTCATTCGACCGGACGCCCCGTCGCATGACGGGGCGAACCCATAATACTCACACCTGTTGTGCCGAACCAATGATTTACCTTTTTGCCGCCGGTCGGACTCGAACCGACAAGGCCTTGCGACCGAGGGATTTTAAGTCCCTTGTGTATACCAATTCCACCACGGCGGCATCTGTATCTATAGTTTTCTCACACTACCACCCGTTCCGTCAACTTCGACGGTATCACCATCATGAAGTATCGAGGTCGCATCTTTTGTATTCACTACACAGGGTATTTTGAGCTCGCGGGCCATGATTGCAGGATGCGAGGTAAGACCTCCGAAGTCAGTAATGATAGCAGCAACTTTCCCAAAAATAGGTAAAAACTCGGGGGTGGTGATATGCGCGATAAGCACGTCGCCCTGCCGAACTTTAGGAAAGTCGTCTGAAGATTTGACAACGACGGCGCGACCATGGGCAATTCCTTGAGACGCACCAAGACCTTTCAGAATAGCATCGGGAGAACTCGTCGGCCGGGTTGATGTTTCAAGCTTCTGGGCTAAGTTATTCATCAAGCGCGAGGTGGTAAAGTCGATAAACCGGTATCCCACTCCGCCGGTGTAAAAGATAAATTCAAAGTAGCCTTTGACGAAACCTGCATCGTTGACGGAGAAAGGCAGTTTGCGTCCTTTGGCGTCGAGGAAGCGCACGGCGGCGTAGATAATCCGTTGATCTGCATTCAGGGCGGAGGAAGCGGGAAAAGCTTTGAGATCAACTTGCTCAGCATGTAAGGCATTCTTTGGGTCAGAAGTACCTTGAGTCAGCGCTGACGGTTCACCGCGCTTCCATTCTACATACACGCTGGTATCGGTAATGAGAAAAATACCGCTATACTCGGCTCGGTGGTTTTCCCAAATACTGAGCTTGTACATCTGAGGAGAAGGCGTGAGCGAACGGGTGAATTCAATACATTCCTGTTGCGATACGCCGTGCTTGCGGACACGGTGCAGGGTTTTAGCATGCTCATCTTTCGGCTCAGCTTTGATGGAAAAACGGTCGGACTTCGCAGCCGCAAAAAAGTCCTTGAACTTTTTTGTCTGATTCAAAATATCGTCGGCAGAGAAATGCGTGTGTTCATCGATAGGCAAACCGAGAACATCGCGCAACGTATGGAGACGTGGCCACTTGTTGAGATCCTGGTCTATAAGGTCCTGAATGTCGTCAGGCGATACTTTTGGATTAGCGGCACGCAAGCCTTGCAGCCACTCGGTCATGGAAAATGTTTTCATATGTTACTACTATACCATTTTAAACGCAACCGTATCCACTACTGGTACGGGTATGGAAATTGTGTATTGGAGTTGGGGGGACGGGATTTCCCTTCGGGCCGGGGCTCACAATCGCATATATACAGCATAAAAAAACCTCAAACTTACGTCTGGTGTGTAGTAAAAAATGTTACTTAACCAATACTTCGGCGACGACTACTAGACTTCTGTTCGATTCGTCTATAAAACAATGCACCTACAGTAAGAAATAGTCCTATGAAGGTTGCTTGAGGAATTGTTCCTAGAAATGCTCCCATAAATGCTACTAGTAAGTTGGAGCTAGATACTACAGCAAGTCCACCAAAGGTGAGGGTTCCCAAAGTAATAACTATCACTAGGGTAACGAGTATGTAATCACGTAAGTGGTAAAGTTTTGACAGCGCCCTACAATACACTAAAGCCAGGCTTAGCCCTAAGATAGCGATAATAGCCATGAAAGGCCAGAACCAATCGGCGCCTCCTGTATTGCTTGCACTGCTCGACATATTATTATTCATACTTCCAAATCCCAGGATATATGGGACAAGCATGAAGAGAAGTAATCCTTCATATAGGAGACCCGGGGGCAAAATGAGTCGCCAGGTTGTATGAAAAAATCCAAGATGGGTGTGGTTATATTTTTGTGCAAGTTTTTCTGGGTCGCCAAGATCAAGAGCTTGAGATTTACCAACTTCTATTTCTTCAGTGTGCTGACAAATCTCGGTAATAATTTCTTTCCGCAAAGTACCGCCTACTAAAAGTGCTTGTTCAAAGCGTTCAAGAAAATCTTTACTGCTCATGGGTAGCATTTTGAACCAAAGTATTAATGGTTTTTTGAAAAGTGAACCAATCTTTCTTTCGCGCGATTAACCCTCTTCTACCGCGCTTTGTAACTTCATACACACGACGATTCTTATTATCGATTTCCCTCCATCTACTAGTAATTAGACCTTCATGCTCAAGCTTGTGAAGCAATGGATACAACATACCTACGCCAAACCTAAACATATCGGGCATAGTAGAGACTAGCTTTTTTGAGAGTGCGTAGCCATGCATTGGCTCCCCGGCAAGTAACGATAGAATAAGTAACTCGGAATTTCCTTTAAGTAATTCTTTGTTCATTTTATGAAGTATATCGTATTACGATATAATAGTACTCTAAAAAGCCACCATTGGCAATAGTGGGCTTGTGGACATCTTTTAGGACGGGATTCCCCTTCGGGCCGGGGCTCACGCCCCGCGGTAGCGGGGCATCGTTCACCAACACAAAACAAAATTATCGGTTGCTCTACGGAGAATTTTTTTGGCTTACTCCCAAGGGAATTTAACTACTCGATGTATCTCCTCCAGAAAGTAATCTGGTACAACTTCCGATTTCGGCATAGTATACAAACATGCAGTTTTGACCACTGCTCCTTTACTTTCTAGGTATTGTTTCGCTACAACCAAGCTCTTTCCAGTTTCAAGCATATCTTCTACAAGTAGGACACTTTTCCCGTCAATATTTTCCTCTATTACTGTTTTTACTTTACGTTGATCAGATACTTTTTTTACCGTCAGACAATACATTTCCTTCACATTAAGATAACTTGAAAGCAGCCGTGCGGGAATGAGACCTCCTCTAACAACCCCAACAATAATGTCGGGGGAGTACTTAATTTTACTTCGAAGTACCTTAATTTCGTTTTCAAGTTCATGCCATGTCATGGTTTACTATATTATTTTTTGAGGACTGGATTCCCCCTCCGGCGAGCCTCGCTTTGTCCGCTGTAAGCGGACAAAGCGGGAGACGGGATTCCCCTTCGGGCCGGGGCTCACGATCGCCTCCGGTCTTCGACCCTGGGGTCTCAGACCCGAAGGGCGATATCGTTCGCCCTGCTCATCCCGACGCGACGCAAGCAGTTGCGTCGCTTCTCCTCCCGATTACTGGTTACTCCTTACAACGAGAATCTAGGAAACTTTTTTTACACTAATAGCTCCATCGAGCTGAGCTCGATGGAGCGGGAGACGGGATTCGCACCCGCGACCTCTTCCTTGGCAAGGAAGCGTTCTACTACTGAACTACTCCCGCAAACGTTGTGTTCAATACTATCATTCAACTGACTGGCCCTGCAAATAAACGCCCTACTACTGTCAGCCAAAGGCTGATCCGCCTCTGGCGGAAACTGGCGACGAGTTCCTTCACCCCGCGACAGCGGGGTTCAGGATGCTCGATTTTCTAGCTGCTCGCAAAGCTCGCAGAGAAAATCGGCATTTCAGTCCGGAGACCTGCCCCGCAAAAGCTCACGCAATGAGCGATGCGGGGTCTTCCGGGGTGCTTCCGATGGGTCGCACCCGTCCCGCAAGGCGGGACCCACTTCGCTACCTCGGTAACGGGTAATCTCTCTCTCATGCCGAGGGCCAGAACCCCGCTAGTCAGCGGGGCAGGTCTCCCAGGCGACGCAAGGAAAGGAGATCCCTCGTTTTACTCGGGACGCTCAATTTTTCATCTGCTTGTTCCACTCGCAGGAAAAATTGGCGTTTTCAGTCCGGAGTTTATCCCGCACATGTGCCTGGGGCCAGAATTGAACTGGCGACGCAAGGATTTTCAGTCCTTCGCTCTACCACTGAGCTACCCAGGCATTAACCCAGACACATATGCGGGACTCTACCACTGAGCTACCTCGGCGGAAACCAAACCTCGGCAAAAGGGGAGGATATATTTTTAAAGTTCTTCGCGGCATTTACCCCGCACCTGGAACGCAGTGACATGGTGCGGGGCCACTGAGCTACCTCGGCGGAGAATGACTTCGGCATGAGAGAGTACTACAGATCCAACTTGGTGGGCGACTCAGGAATCGAACCTGAGACCTCGTCATTATCAGTGACGCGCTCTAACCATCTGAGCTAGTCGCCCATGTAAGAGGATTCAATTGTTAAAGGCAGGAAAACAAAAAAACTACAGATAGTAGTGTACGGCTTCGATGCATCTACGGCAAGTGGATAGCATGATATCTGTAGGGTAGTCTCATGAAACAACTTTGACGTGGTAAGAATATTCCTCAATCGAGCCATTCTTAATGTTTCGATATGTAGTTTCACTACACCATAGTGGGGCATCTCTCTTTACGTAATAAAGGGATGTGTCCCACGCGACCCTCGTAACGGATACGCGTTATGCGTTTTCCGTCTCTAGGTAATCTCCCTAGAAAGGAGGTGATCCAGCGACAGCTTCCGCTACCGCTGCCTTGTTACGACTTAGCCCTTATCATCGAGTCTACCTTCCCCCGCTGTTGCGAGGTTCGGGCATCCCCGACTCTCCTGGCTTGACGGGCGGTGTGTACAAAACCCGAGAACGTATTCACCGCAGCATAGCTGATCTGCGGTTACTAGCGATTCCAGCTTCATGAGGTCGAGTTGCAGCCCTCAATCTGAACTGAGAGGAGGTTTGTTGGGATTGGCTCCATCTTGCGATTTAGCAACCCATTGTTACTCCCCATTGTAGCACGTGTGTAGCCCAGGGCATCAGAGGACCATGCTGACTTGACGTCATCCCCGCCTTCCTCCCCGTTATCCGGGGCAGTCTGGCATGAACAATGTAACATACCATAGGGGTTGCGCTCGTTAGGGGACTTAACCCAAAATCTCACGACACGAGCTGACGACAGCCATGCAGCACCTGTCCTAGCACCCTCGAAGGAAGCCACGTTTCTGCGGCTGTGCAGCTAGGATTTCAAGCCCTGGTAAGGTTCCTCGGTTATCGTCGAATTAAACCACATGCTCCACCGCTTGTGCGGGTTCCCGTCAATTCCTTTGAGTTTTAGCCTTGCGGCCGTACTCCCCAGGCGGGATACTTAATGCGTTAGCTTGAATAAACGATCCTGAGAGGGTCGATACTCCCAAGACCTAGTATCCATCGTTTACGGCGTGGACTACACGGGTATCTAATCCGTATCGCTACCCACGCTTTCGCTCGTGAAGTGTCAGGGTCATACTAGCAGACTGCCTTCGCATTGGGTGTTCTTGCCGATATTAACGCATTTTACTACTACACCGGCAATTCCGTCTGCCTCTTCTGCCCTCAAGCTTGCCAGTTTTCCCGGCGGCGTCCAGGTTGAGCCTGAACATTTAACCGAGAACTTAACAAGCCACCGTTGAGCTCTTTACGCCCAGTAAATCCGGATAACGCTTGGCGCCTTCGTCTTACCGCTGCTGCTGGCACGAAGTTAGCAGCGCCTTATTCCTTGGGTACCATCATTGATTTTTCCCCAAGAAAAGCAGTTTACACTCCGAAAAGCTTCATCCTGCACGCGGCGTCGCTCCCTCAGGCTTTCGCCCATTGGGGAAGATTCTTGACTGCAGCCTCCCGTAGGAGTCTGGGCAGTGTCTCAGTCCCAGTGAGGCGGGTCATGCTCTCACACCCGCTATCCGTCGTTGCCTTGGTGAGCCATTACCTCACCAACAAGCTGATGGACCATAGGCCCCTCCCGAAGTGATAAATCTTTGTTCATCTCGCTTGCGCGAAATGAACGCATCCGGTATTAGCACCGCTTTCGCGGAGTTATCCCGAGCTTCGGGGTAGGTTACCAATGTGTTACGCTCCCGTTTGCCGGTTACCATGTATTGCTACATGGCCCCCTTGACTTGCATGCCTAAAACACGCCGCCAGCGTTCATCCTGAGCTAGGATCAAACTCTCAAGTAAGAAAGTTTGAAACTTTCTCTGTATATAACCGTTTTTTTAAGAGGTGGTTACAAACCTCAAAGAATTGACTAAAAAGAGGTCCTTAGCCTTTGACAGAAGGAAAAAGAGAGGAATGGACTGTAAAGAGCTATCAGGAATCTGAAAAGCTCCATTGCCTCTTCTTTACCTTCTGCCAAAAAACTAAGGTATTCTTACCACATCAAAGTTGTCAATGACCGTTTTCTCCAGAGTTGAAGAAAAAACAGAGTGGCCCAAAATTTTTTTTAGACTCCCCTGTTTTTCCTCCTCAAAGACCTGTAATCAGGCCGAGGAATTCCCCGTGGTTCTCTTTTTAAGTTTCTGAATAATGTAGCGAGAAGAAAGTTTTTGTGCCATTAAACATTTAGCTAATTTCAGCACAATTTCCACTACTCACTGAGCATGAGTAGTGTACATCGGGGCCGGATACGTGTCAAGTGCCGGATAATCGCTTTCTACGCCGCGCATGGGCTTTCCTCCAGGCGGCTATTTTCTCATGGTTGCCGGCCAAAAGCACGGGAGGGACCCGTTTTCCGTTGAATACCGGAGGCCGGGTAAACTGGGGGTATTCGATGTAAGTGAGCGACCCTGAAAACGATTCGTCCTGAGTGGCTTCCGCGTTACCGATGACTTTTGGTATAAGTCGCGACACTGTCTCTGTTACCGCCATAGCGGGTACTTCTCCACCGGAGAGGACATATTGCCCGATAGAGAGTTCTTCATCAACATACCGTGAAACACGCTCATCAAATCCCTCATACCTGCCGGCGATAAGAACGAGCTGGTCGAGCTTTGCGTAGCGTGCCGCAATCCGCTGGGTAAAGAATTTGCCCTGTGGCGAGAGAAGGACGATTCGGCGACGTTTCTTTTTAGGGATGCGACGGAGCATGCGAACTATAGGCTCAACTTTCAAAATCATGCCGGGCCCGCCTCCGTATGGCCTGTCGTCAACTGTATGGTGTTTATCAGTAGTTTGGCTCCGGATATCGTGAATATGGATGGAAATCAATTTCTTCTTCAGCGCTTTAGCAATCAGCGTTTCATGGAGAAATGAGTCAAACAAATTGGGGAAAATGGTTAGGATGTCGAATCGCATATACGTTTTAAGAAAAAACAAAAACCGCACTTGGAGTATACCATATGTGCGGCTTTTGCGTCCCTTGTTAAGGACAGAAAGTTTAGAGCTTGAGATCATCAACTGCTGAAGTATCCTCTTCAGCGACTGACTGACGATCGTGCGACGGGGCTGAACCGCGATCCTTCCGATAACCTTCCGGTTCGTAGATCTTGAGGTTCACCCGAGCGTGGTTCTTTGCACCGACGACGCGGAGAAGTGTCCGGAGAGACTTCGCGGTCTGGCCTTGGCGGCCGATGACCTGTCCGAGGTCCTGGGGATTGACCTTGAGCGTAATGAGTACGCCCATCTCGTCAACCGTCCTGTCCGAGCTCACGTCTGCCGGGTTGTCGACCAGCGCTTTTACCACATATTCAACAAACTCCTGATCATTCATCGTTTCCTTCGTCATATTCTCGAGTAACGCTATTCAATTGGTAAAGTAGCAGATGCTCGTCTTCGACCTTTCCCCTGCAATGCATATATAAAACGAACAGCTACCATGTTGCACAAGGAGGATATCACGCGGAAAATACAATGTCAACCCCACACTTCCAATTATCAGAAAGCTCATCTTCATCGTATTTGGCGTGACTGAACTACCGCCAGCTTTCACTGGTGATCTCTGTCTTGCCGCCTTGACGACGGCTGGCTTGAAAAAACACCAGGAGATTACTTTCCCCTCGCGCGGCGCACTGTCTGAGGCCGGCGAATAAAAAAAGATATACGCCAAACGGCCGAGTTTGCCCGCCTAGACTCGACGTCTAGTCGAGGCTGGCGGAACGCTGTCCTTTCTTTTCTCTCCACTTTTCTTTGGACAAGCAAAGAAAAATGGAGCCCACCCCGCCGTAGGGGGGGGTGGTTTTACAAGTAACAAAAAAGTTTCACCACACAAATCGTATGGGAGAAAACTTTACGCCTTTGGCGCCTCTTCCTTTATTTCTTCTTTCGGCTTCGATTCGACCGGCGCAGACGGAGCCGCTTCCTTTGCCGGAGCAGCCTCAGCAGTTGGAGCTGCCTGAACTGGGGTTGCCGCCTCGGCAGGTTTTTCCTTTTTCCTGATTTGGGCGACGCTTACCTTCTCACCTTTGATGATGTTCTGGTCGATGAGAATGTTGTGGACAGTTCCCGATGGTTGCGCTCCTTTTGATATCCAATAGGTCACCCGATCATCCTTAATAGCTATTGTAGCCGGCGAGGTATGGGGATCATAGGACCCGAGCAATTCTAAATAGTCTCCATGCGTATCCTTCGTCTTTTCGGAAACGATGAGACGGAATGTCGGATGTTTCTTTTTACCTACCCGTGAAAGGCGGATAACTAACATAGGAAAAATAGCTTGAAATGAAGTATGTACGGTATATCTTATGTACTTTACGGTTCGGTGTCAAGAGCGTTCAATAGGAGCCGTTTACGATGTCCCCTTATTAATGACCTTTTCCGCTTCATCCATTTTGACTGATAGCAGGCGGGACACGCCGTCCTCTCCCATTGTGACACCGTAGAGAATGCGCGCTTTGTGCATGGTGGCGCGATTATGGGTGATGGCGATGAACTGCGTTTGCGCGGAGATGCGTTCTATGATTTGCGCGAATCGGATTGAGTTTGACTCATCGAGGGCCGCATCCACCTCGTCGAGGATGACGAACGGGGAAGGATTATTGCTGATGATTGCGGATATGAGAGCTATGGATGTGAGCGCACGCTCCCCTCCGGAAAGCATGGCGATATTCCTGAGACGCTTCCCCGGCGGGGTTGCGTTGATTTCCACTCCCGTGAGCACTTTCTCGCCGCGCCTTTTCGCAATTGGGGAAATTGGCTGATCCTTTTTTGTCTCTTCTTTTTCCTCCGATTCTTCCCCCTCCTCAAGCTCTTCTTCGACAGGTTCGGGAAGGATTTCTTCTTTTATCAAGCTGAGTTTGGCGTTGCCTCCCTGGAAAAGTGTCTTGAAATACTTGCTGAACTCGAGGTTAATTTTTTCAAATGCGAGGTCAAACTGTTTTTTCATGGTCTGGTCGAGAGTCTCGATGGCTTCCTCGAGGTCCGCCACGGCTTTGGTGAGATCGGCAATCTGCGTGGTAAGGAAGTCGTAGCGATGCTTAGTCTCCTGATATTCCCCGGCTACGGCGGCATCAATACCTCCGATGAGCTCGAGGTTCCGTTTTTCTTTCTGTATCTCGCGCTCCAGGCTCTCGTTGAGCGGGGCGGGGTGCTTCGACTGGTACACAGCTTCGCGATCTTCATCGGTAAGCTCTTCCATCATTTCATGGTCGAGATCTTCTTTCTTGGTCTCGAGTTTGGCGAATTCAATCTGAACCTCATGGAATTTCGTCGTTGCGTCATCCAACATCCGCTGCCGTTCCCTCGACGTGTGCTGCGCCTCGACGAGCTCTTTTTGCTTTGATGATTCTTCGTGGCCCACTGTATCAAGCTTGTGCTGGACGGAGGAAATACGCTGGTCAACGGCTTTCACCTGGTCTTCCAGCTTTTTTTGGTCTTCGGCTACCTGCTGGGGGTCTTTGCCGTGGAGGTGCGCGAGGTCCCTATCAAGAGATGCCAGATCATCTTTGAGCGTTGCGCATTTTTCCTCGACTGACCGGCGCTGTTCGTCAACAGTGGCTTTCTCCGAGCTTAAGGCGTTTATCTCCCGCAGCAAGGCGTCTTGGGATTTAAACGACTCGGAGAGCTTTTCCTGCACTTTTAATAGAGCGTCGGGATCTTTTGCGCTCAACTTGCGCGTTTTTTCTATAATCCGGGTAAGCTGCGCCGAAATGTTCTTCGCTGCCTGTCCAAGTTTCTGGAATTCCTCGGGAGTCTTGGAGGACTCAAGTCCGCGCAAAAAATCTTCCTGTTCGGCTAGAAGCGTTTTGAGTTCGCCGTGAATATTGAGCGCCGATATTGACGGGTCCGCCTGCAATCCTTTTTTTATCACGGCGATATCAGACTCAAGGTCAGAGGTGACCCGCATAAGCTGGTCCTGCTCTTTTGCCTTGGCCGCGAGACGCGATATGATGTCGTTCAAACGGCCCTGGGACTGGCCGAGGTCTGTCTGGGATCGCCGGAGCTGGCTCGTGAGCTGATCTTTGCGCCGTTCGAGCCAGACAAGGTTCATCTCCCCTTTCTGTTCGCGGATCACATCCGCCCTGCCCTTGAGGATGGTGATGTCGCGGAGCAGACTGTTTTTCTCATCGACGAGCGTTTGGTATTCGTTTTCGAATTGGGCGAATGTCTCCGTGCGCCCCTTGCGCGAGGTAAAAGCTTCAATAGTCTGGTTCGCTTTTGCCACCTCTTTTTCATGAGTAAGTTTGACGCTCTCTGCGTCTTTCATTATCTTCTCAACATCCCTGTGTTTGGTCACCAGTTCCGCCCAGAGGCCCGAATAATACTCCCGCTGCAGCTCCCGCAGTCTTTTTTCGTGGACTTCCCGCTGTTCGAGTTTATGCACCTGTCTGGTAAGAGAGCGCAGGCGCGGCTCAATCTCGGCCACCAGCATGTTCGCCTGCTTTAGGTTCTCATGGGTAAGCTCAAGCTTTGCCTCGGCCTGCTCCTTCTTTATCTGGAATTGGCGGATGCCTGCCGCTTCTTCGAAAAACTGTTTCCTTTCGGCCGGAGACGCTACGAGAACTGCGTCAATCATTCCCTGTCCGATGACGCTATAGGCCCGTTGGCCGAAATTTGACCTGGCGAGCAGGAGCAGGATATCGTGCAATCTGACATGGTTTTTATTAATGAAATATTCCCCCGTGCCGTCGCGGTATATTTTTCTCGTAATTACTATCTGGGAGTAATCTATCGGGGCCTCGCGGTCCTCGTTATTTAAATACAAAGAAACCTCAGCCATGCCGAGCTGGGTCTTCTTATCTGAGCCTGAAAAAATGACATCCTCAGACTTTTTGCCGCGCAGGAGCTTCATTGACTGTTCGCCGAGCACCCACCGCACCGCGTCGGCGATGTTTGATTTCCCTGAGCCGTTCGGACCGACGACGGCGGTCATTTCCCGCTTGAATTCAAGCGACGTTTTATTCGCGAATGATTTGAAACCCTGGATTTCCAGCTTTTCGAGATACATGATAAGGAATTATTAGAAGAAAAACGCGCTCCCTAATTAAGAGATGGAGTTCGCGGTTTGAAAAGAAATGATGAGGTCTTTTGATCTCATGTTGGTGAAAGTATACCAGAAAATCGGACTAAAAGCAAGAAAAAAACCGCCTCCGAGCTCAAGCTCAGGGCGGCCTAGTTGGCAGATGTGCTTCTTAGTCGGGGTTAAGTACCGGGTAACGCTTGTTGATGCAATCTTCTCTGATACACGACGGGCGCGATTTGACCACCGTGATGGCGGCCGGACTAATCCATTGAGTATCATCGGCAGGATGCCGATAGGCCACGAACGATCCAATCGGCACTGCATCAACAATGCGCTGGCCATCGTCGCCACAGCAATTGTACAGGGTATCCACCCCCCTCATGGACTGGATGTACATGGTCACTTTGATGCATTCGCCCGGGCCGGGGGGATGCTCATCACGAATGTAGATGACAATCCCTTGACAATCTGCGGGGATTGAGTCGACACGATAAGTGTCCCAGCACAGGAAGAACATGCTTTGGCTGAAACTACTCGAATCAAAACATGTGACCGCCTGCTCATAGACGAGCGTACGGTTCCCAGCCTGGGCACTCTGGCCGCAAGCGAAAACACATAGTACTACCGCAATGAAACGATACACGACTGACCTCCTGGTGAGATGATGGAAGTGCGTTTTCGTTTTATGCCCCACTCTATCACATCGCTTTATGGGCGTCAACCAATGATAAAACCGGCTCAGGAAAACCCACTGAGACTCTTTTACCTCCCCAGCAAGTGCAGAATAATTGCCTTCTGTGCGTGCAGACGATTCTCGGCCTGGTCGAAAATGACTGAGTTCGGATGGTCTATCACGTCGCGGGTAATCTCATACCCGACGTGGCACGGCATACAGTGCATTATTTTTGCTCTGCCTCCGCTCATCTCAACGACTGACGCGTTCAACTGGTACGGCTTGAACATTGCGATCCGCTTGTCGTATTCCACTTTGAACTCTGGTTTCACTTTGCCGTCTTTGAAGAATTCCATATCCATCCACGTATCTGTATGGACATAGTCTGCATCCTTCATCGCCTCAGCAAGGTCGAGCGTGTGATGAACTTTGCCCGTGGCGTCGGCCATTTGGTTCAATTCGTTATCAACGCTCACTTCGTGGGCTTTTGGCGCGACAAGGACAATGTCGATACCGAGTTTCGCGCAGACCAGCTTCAACGTGTTACTTACGTTATTCTCAATACCTAGCCAAACGACTTTCTTTACATTTTCTAAACCTCCTGAATGCTCGGCCATAGTGAGAAGATCACCCATTGCTTGGCATGGATGGTACTTTTCTGAGCAGGCATCAATGACTGGGATCTGGTTGAACAATGCCGCTGTCTGGACGTCGGCGAACTTGAGGGCGCGGAACATAAGCACGTCCCCGAACCTCATCACGGCGCGGATTTCGTCTTTGAAATCAGTCAGCGAAAACTGTGTGGTCTTTTGGTCGACAAAGATTCCGTGGCCGCCTAACTGAGTCATGCCCGCTTCGAAACTCAATCGGGTACGGGTAGAGGACTTCTGGAACAGCATGACGAGCGTCTTGTTTTTCAAAATGTCACCGTACTTTTCCGGGTTTTTCTTTATTTCCGCGGCGCGGTCGAGAATCGAACGGAGTTCGTCGGCTGAATAGTCTTTCAAATGCAGAAAATGCTTCATAGTTTGTTATTTCCATCCTGAGTCTCGCAGCCGCGGGACGAAGGATCCCATCGCCAAAGGCGAGGAGATTCCTCACCCTCGTCAAACTCGGGTTCAGAATGGTATATACTTGCGACAATTTTTAATCACTACCTTTCAGCAATCATCTTCTTATACGCTTCCCAGCCAACCTGCCGGTATTCTTTTGCTGCGGCGAGTGGATCTTTCGCGCCGTAAACCCCTCGTCCAACTATAATCACATCCGAGCCGGCCTCAATCACGTCCGCCGGGGTTGTATACTGCTGTTTCAGCGTATCCGCGCCGCCCCCAAGTTTTACACCCGGCGTGAACAGTATTAGCTCAGGGCCGGTGAGCTCGGAAAGTCTTCGCAACTCACCGACGTCCCCGCCGTTGCCGATAAAGCCGACAACGAACTCAGGATAGCTTTTTGCCATTTCAACGGCCTTTTTAGTGTACGCGCCCGTTGCCAAGTTGCCCTTCGAACTCATTTGGGCCAGTAAAATCAACCCTCGGGGCTCTGGGTATTGCGCGCCGACTTTTTGCAGTCCTTCGATAATCCCAGGGCCGGGAACAATGTGCGCATTGACGAAATCGGCCCACTCCACGATTTTATATATGCCTTTTTGGTATTGCAGACTTACCGTGTTGCCGATGTCGGCAAACTTTCGGTCTTCAAAAATCATGAAGTGATGTTTCGCGGCGAGATCCCGTAAACGTTTGGCGATAGAGGAGGAAAAATTCTCGATAACATCAATGTGCGTCTTGAGGACGGCGAGCTCGGGGCCCGTTTGCTCAGCGAGCGCGATGAATTTTTCGGGGTCCGTTTCGTCATTTGCGAGCGCCAAATTCGTTTTTTTCTCATCCATCAACTTGAGAAGCTTTTTGGCAGCTTCATTTTTTACGGTGGCAGCCCGTTCTATATAGGTTTGCCTAAACGCCATATTCGTTCAAATAATCCTGAATCTGCTTATGTTTATTACTGTCGAGAAGTACTTTACCATTCAGCTCCCTATCGAGAAGGAACTCCATTATTTCATGGATCGTCACAATAAATCTGATCGGCATATGATAGGTATCCTCAAAGTTTTTCACGGCATTCTTCCCTTCCTTTGTTTTCTCTTGGCGGTTAGCGGAGAGAATGACCCCGACATATTTCAGCGATACGAGGGGTTGTAAAAGCTGCATTGATTCTACTAAAGCGCCGCCGTCAGTAATGACATCATCGATGATAACGACCCGCTCACCGCTCTTAGGCTGGTGCCCGATCAACAGCTTTTTGTCACCGTGGTCTTTTATCTCCTTCCTATTAAACGTATATCCCTTATTGATGCCGAAATCTTTGGCAAGCGATATTGCTGTGGCGAGCGCCAGGGGGATACCTTTGTAGGCGGGACCATAGATAAAGTCAAAATCATCCTTGTACTCATTGCGGATCGCTTCAGCGTAATACTTTCCCAGTGTCGCCATCTGCTCTCCGGTTTCAAAGAGTCCCGTATTGATGAAATAGGGCGACTTTCGGCCGCTTTTTAATACAAAATCTCCAAACTGAAGTGCGCCCGATTCAGCAAGAAAGGTGATGAAGTTCTGTTTATACGTTTCCATAAGTAATTTCCTTTCCTTTATTGTCCTCGTTAATCTTTCCGTTGTCAAAAACAAGGTTGCCGTTGATGAACGTCATGATGGGCCAGCCTTTGAGGTTTTTTCCTTCATACGGGGACCAGCCACACTTAGAGAACAACATTTTTTTCGAAACAACTTGGGATTTGTTCATATCAACAACGGCGAGGTCGGCATCGTATCCTTTTGCGATGCGTCCTTTTTTTGATAGTGAAAATATCTCGGCAGGTCTCGTACTCATTGCTGAGACCAGCCACTCAAGCGTAAAGTCGCTTCCGTCGAGAGCATCAAGCATCAGCGGGAGCGACGTCTGCACCTCGGGCATTCCGGATGGAACTTCAGTGTACCCGCGCTTCTTCTCCTCAATAGTATGTGGGGCATGATCAGTGGCAATAATATCAATAGTCCCGTACCGCAATCCCCGCCAGAGAGCGAGCCGGTCTTCGGGGGTGCGAAGCGGCGGGTTTACTTTGACGAACATGCCCTGTGTCACGTACGCCGACTCATCGAGAAAAAGATGGTGCGGGCTGACCTCACAGGTGACCGGCAAACCTTCGTTTTTCGCTTTTTGAATCAGTTCCACCTCTTCTTTGGTGCTGATGTGGCAGAGGTGAATACGGGCGCCGGTCTCACGAGCTAGTCTGAGGACACGTTCAATAGCGTGAATTGCGACTTTACGATCTCGCAATTTCGAATGTAGAGCCGAGTCTGAAATAGTGCCCAGCCTTTCGGCATTTTTTTTCATCAGATTTTCATCTTCCGCGTGGACTAACCAAAGAATGTCGGGAATTGCAAACAGCTTCCGAAGCTCATCGTCCTCGGCCACAAGCAAAGAACCTGTTGACGAACCGACATAGATTTTTACGCCCGCTACTTTCCCGCGAAGCTTTTCTATCTCTGCCCGATTTCCAGTTGTCGCGCCAAGATGGAAACCGAAGTTCACGAGGCTTTTCGCGGCGAGAGAACGCTTCATCTCCAGTGAATTTGCGTCAATCGTCGGCGGATTGGTATTGGGCATGTCGAGAACGGTAGTGACTCCCCCTGCAGCAGCGGCGCGTGAACCCGTGAGCCAGTCTTCCTTGTGCTCGCCGCCCGGTTCGCGAAAGTGCACATGAGCGTCAATGACGCCCGGGATGACGTACTTTCCCCGGACATCAAACGTCGCATCAAAAGAACCGGCTCCCTCAAACCCGGCTATGGTGCCGTCGACAATATCAATACTGGTTTTTGTTCCGTCAGCGAGCGTGGCATTGACTATCTTAGCGCGCATCGAAAAAAATCTTATGCCCGCTCGCGATGCGGTGGAATTTCCCGAACTCGCTCTGAGTGCGGGCGAACTCCCCCGAGACGACAGGCCCCTCCAAACACATGCGTTTGCCCGAACCGTCCAAACAGCACGCTCCGCAGATGCCAAACCCGCACTTCATGTAGCGTTCGATACTGACCTGGCACGGGACATTCTTTTCCGATGCGGCGTTGACCACCTTTTGCTCCATGAGCTCAGGCCCACAGGTGTAGACTACGTCGTAAGAATTCTTCGCGAGAAGCTCGGCAGCGACATCGGTTACGAACCCTTTGCGTCCTTCACTGCCGTCATCAGTGGCAATGTGCAAATGAATCTTCATTGCCTTCAGGCGTTTCATAAAAAGCAGTTGCGTTTTTGTTCGCGCGCCATTGCAAAAATCTACAGTGATGCCGCGAGCAAGCGCTTGGGATGCTAACGTAGCTAGTGGCGCAACGCCGTAGCCGCCTCCAACAAGCAGTATTCTTTTCGAACCCTCCTGCAGGGTGAACGGAGAGCCGTAAGGGCCTCGGATACCGACCAGGTCGCCTTTTTTGTATTCAAAAAGCTTTTCGGTGAACCTCCCGACTTTTGCAATGCTCAATCCGAGCTTGCCGTCCTCGTCATATGCGATGCTGAACGGCTTTTCATCCACCCGCGGTATCCACATGATGACAAACTGTCCCGGTTTTGAATGCAGTTCTACGGCGAAGAAAAACGTCCTGACATTTTCAGTTTCCTGAACAATGTCCGCGATCGGGAGCATCCTTGGCTGTTCAAATGGGTGAAGAGGTCTTTCCATACCGGCGTTATCCCTCCAACTTATGGGTTAAACTTACGAAATCCTCGAGTTTTTTATACCCCTTTTCCTGCATAAATGCCCGTATTTCATCGCTAACTTTAGCAAAAACGTCTATGCCGCGAGAATATATTGCCGTGCCGATTTCTACCGCCGTAGCGCCCACCATCATCATTTCTACTGCGTCGCGGCCCGTCGTTACCCCGCCGACGCCGATGATGGGAATTTTTACGGCTTTGCGGATGTCATAGATGCAACGAACGGCAATAGGGCGGAGCGCAACGCCGGAAACGCCCCCGACTTTGAAATGAAGAATCGGCTGGCCGGTCTGGATATCGACAATCATGCCCGGCCCCATGGTATTTACCGCAACAATACCGTCAGCGCCGGCCGCCTCGGCAGCTTTTGCAACTTCGCCTATCGGCTGGCTGTCGGGTGATATCTTGATGAAAAGCGGCAGCTGGGTCTTTGAACGGATGGCTTTGGTGATTTCCTCCGTGCTTTTGGGCGTGCCTTGGCCGGCCATCGTGCCATAGCCGGGCGTATGCGGGCAGGAGAGTACGGCTTCAACGGCGGAAAACTCTCCCGGCAAAAGCTTTTCCGCCATCTGGCCGAACTCTTCGGCATTCTGTCCGATAATGCTGGCCAACACGGGTCCGCCGACATTGTTCAACTCTTTAAACTCTTCGCGGGCTTCATCAACACCGGGGTTGGAGTAACCGACGGCATTCAACATACCGCCTTCATACGTAATCATGTTCGGGGCGTGATGACCGACGCGCTCCTTTAAACTGATCGACTTGATAACACACGCTCCCGCGCCGTTACTAAATACGTGCATGAGCGACGCGCGCGAAACACCCAAAATACCCGACGCGAGTATCGTCGGGTTTTCGAGTTTCAAACTCCCTATGCGCGTCGAGATATCCATCGCTTAGAGCAGGGTAATTTCCGCTTCGCTTAAATATCGTTCACAGTAATGGCAGTGGAGAAGAAGGGGTTTCGCCGATTCGAGATAAAACTTTGTCCGAGCGTGGTCATGGTTGGTAATGCAGGACGGGTTGGCGCACTTCACGATGCCGTCAATGACCTCTGGTATTTCCACCTGAGACTTTCGTGCGAGCTTGAAATTGCGGATGATGTTAATTGTCGCCGTTGGAGCAATAATTGCTATCTTATTGGCCTCGTTGGGATTCAACTCCTTGCCCTCAATCTTCACGATATCCTTCCTGCCGAGCCGCTTGCTGGGGAAGCTCATACCGAGCGTGACAATTTTTTTCCATGACTTGAGATTGAGCAAATCGATAATGGCCACGCCTTTTCCGTCCGGAATGTGGTCGATGACGGTACCCTGCTTGATAGCGTAGACGCGAAATTCTCTCATACTTTTCCCATGACTAATGCCAAAAGCGCCTGGCGGACATAGAGGCCGTTATTCGCCTGTTCGAAATAGTAGGCGTACGGCGTGTTGTCGACTTCGTAATTGATCTCGTTTACGCGCGGCAACGGATGGAGGATGCGGAAATTCTTTTTTACCTTTTTCAACAGTTTTTTGGTGATGACGTAGATACCCTCGACTTTTTCATATTCAAGCGGGTCGGGGAAGCGTTCCTTTTGGATGCGCGTGGCGTAAAAAATATCGAGTTTCGGCATGAACGGTTCAGGATGGGTATGGAATGAGTACTTTGCCTTTATTTTCTCGAGATCGCGCATCACATGGTCAGGCATCTGCAAAGATTGTGGGGCGATAAAATAAAGCCGTGCGCCAAATAGCGCCAGCGCGTACGCAAGCGAATGGGTAGTGCGGCCGTATTTCAAATCTCCGACAAGCGCCACGTGGAGTCCGGCAAGTTTCTTTTGGGTTTCGTGGATGGAGAAAAGGTCGAGGAATGTCTGTGTCGGATGTTGGTTGGCGCCGTCACCGCCGTTAAGCACGGGATTCTTCGAAACCTCCGCAGCGAGTCTTGCCGAACCTTCGAGCGGATGGCGCATGACGATGACATCGCAGTACTTCTCAACGATACGGATTGAGTCTGAAAGTGATTCACCTTTCGACGACGAACTGGACTTTGCGTCGGCAAGGGAAATGACAGACCCGCCGAGGCGTTCCATTGCAGATTCAAAAGAGAACCGCGTGCGCGTGGACGGCTCGAAGAAAAGCGATGCGAGGATGGTACCCTTGAGCAGATCGGGATGCGGCCGGGCCTTAAAAGTCTTGGCAACTTTCAAGACATGCTGGATGTCTCCTTTTGAAAAATCGCGGACGGAAATAACATCCCGGTTTTTGAAACTTCGCAAAGTTGACTTTCGTGGCATACAAAAATCCCTAAAGTATCCTACTTGCAGGATAGCATATAGACACGGAAAGTAAACTCGTCCGTGTAGGCCAGATTCGGAATCCGGCAAACCCGGACACCGCGTGATTCAGAATCCCGCCTCCGCATGTACGGTATAAAAAGAGACCCCGATACCACTTGGGGTCATAAAGATCAAAGCATCAGTCAATTAGTTCGCGTAGGCGCCGATATCCTCTCGATGTTTTTCACCACGCCAACTGACTTGGTGTACACCCTTATAGGCACCCTCCACTGCCAGGGGATGAGTTGCCGCCCGACATCGAGCGCCGATGACACGACCACCAGCTGTCTTCCAAACACCGTCTTCACACTCAGTACCACCGTGCAAATCGTCGATCTGTCCCGGATGGTCAGGAACCACTGCGAGCTGGCCGCATTCATTGAGCCCGTTGATCACGTCGCCCGTAACTGGCTTGTCAGGATAGTTCTCGGCGGCCATGACCACGATACAAGCTGATCCATCATGCCACTGGAGTGGGCCGATGCGGTTGAGATCACCTGTCGGTATCGCCTCAAGAATATCACCAAGTGGTGTCTTAAGGAGAGGGAGAACCACCTCTGTCTCAGGATCGCCGGGACGACAGTTGAATTCCAAGACACATGGGCCGGAACTCGTAACTTTCAGCCCGGCATACAGGACGCCTTGAAATAGTGCGCCCTGCCTTGCGCCTGTAGCAAGCGTTGGTTCGAAAATCGTCTTGATGATCTGCTGACGAAGTTCCTCCCTCGCAAATGGAACGGGAGCAATCGCACCCATACCGCCTGTCATCGGACCGGTGTTGGCATTGCCAACGGTCTTGTGATCCTGCGAGAGGATCGTATATAATGCGAAACCGCTGCTGTCCACGAAAGCAAACATGCTGAGTTCCGGTCCGACGAGAAACTCTTGGATCACGATTGTTGCGCCTGCTTCGCCGAACACTTTGACGACCATGAAGTCTTCAATGGCTTTTGCCGCCTCGACAAAGTTCTTGACGATACGGACGCCTTTCCCGCTGCATAGGCCGTCGGCCTTGATGACAAGCGGAAACTCCGCCTTACCCAGATACCGGATTGCATCGCTGGCGTCTGTAAAGATCTTGAAGCGTGGAATGGGTACACCTGCCTCCATAAGCAGTTCGCAGCAACCCGCTTTGCTCCCCTCGATCGAGGCCCCATCCTTGAACGGACCCACAAAAGACAAACCCGCCGCGGCAAATTTATCCCCGATGCCTGCCACCAGCGGGCCTTCAGGACCGACGATGGTGAGAGCTCCTGTGGCACGGGCGAGCTCTACCAGCCCAGCATGGTCGTCTGCCTTCACCTTGCCACGCACTACCCTGGGATCAGCAAAAATGCCGCCGTTTCCGGGCGTACAGATCACCTTACGGCCTTCCATAAGAAGCTTGAGAACGATTGCATGAGTCCGCATATCGCCCCCGACTACTAAGATTGGTTGCATCTTGGTCCTCACTTTCTGTTGACTGACATTTTGACAAAGAAACAACTCTTGATTTCTGTTTTGAGGACACCACTGTATCACATGTATACTTTATGTCAACGAACGAGAATGCTGGATTTGGAATCCAGATCAACCTGAACACCGTAGGATTCGGAATCCCGCCGCCGCGTAAATAAAAAAGACCGCTTCAAGCATGGAAGCGGGGAGCGGAATAGCTACATGTGGAATGGGGGTTGATGCCTCTTCACTCTGCGGGGTTTACGAACCGACTGATTTATAAAGGGATTGGGCCGTTCGCAGTTGACGTTACGACATCTGTTACCGCCATCATTGATTGTGCAACAGTTTGGGCACATCCACCCCCGCGTGAATTCCTGTCGAGCCGGTACGGCGGGCACTGTATGTAGAGTATCTTTATCGCACATCGAATGCCTCCTTTTAGAAAGGGCGTGCGCTTTTTTTGGGCATGGAAACACTAACAGTCTCGCAAAGAGCTGTCAATATGGAAAAACGCGAACAAATTAAATCGGGCAAAACAAGCCCCGCCTGCCAAAGTCATACGGCGGACAGGTTTGCCGCTACACGCGGTATTTTTCTGGCCCTTAAGCTCTCAGCTCTTTTGCTACTAACAGCCTACCAGCCCTTCACTTCAAGCGCTTTCTCGGCGGCGCGGACCTGCGCCTCCTGCTTTGACGTGCCTTCGCCCTCGGCGACCAGCTCTTCACCGATGTAAATGCCGATGCGAAACTTGCGGGCGTGGTCGGGACCCGACTCGTGGAGGACCCTGTATGAAGGGGTGACGCCCGTGCGATCCTGCGAGGCCTCCTGGAAACGGCTCTTGGGATCCTGGTCGAGATGGTTTTCGAGAATACCTTTGAGATGATGGACAAGGTGTTTGACGAGGAAATCCCTTGCTACATCCCAGCCCAAATCAAGGTATATGGACCCGATAAGCGCTTCAAAGGCATCAGCGAGGATGAACATGCGCGCCTTGCTTTTCTTTTCTTTTTGCTCGCCGCGGCTTAGATACAGATAATGATCCAAGTCGAGCGTCCGCGCAATCTCCGCGAGCATCTTGGCATTGACGAGGCTCGCGCGCCAGTTAGTGAGATCGCCCTCGGGATTCGGGTACTGCTGGAAAAGGTATTCGGTCACTACCAGCTCGAGGACGGCATCACCGAGGAATTCGAGGCGCTCGTTGTTGTCGAGGCCGAACTTCGGGTGCTCATTGAGGTACGATCGGTGAACCAAAGCCTGCCGCAACAGGTCTTTGTTGTTGAAGGTAAGACCGAGTTTTTCCTCCAGATGATCGAAATCCTTTTGGGAAGATATCATAATGCAGTGTAGCCGTGCGTTATTCGCATCCCGCTACTCCTTGCTGGCCGGCGGAGTCGGGTGTTTGCTGCCTTTTTTTTCCTCGGTGATGAGCACCTCACCGTGATTGATCATCTCCGTGTAAATCGTGCCGAGGACGCCATTGACGAATTTACCCGACGATTCACCGCCGAACGTCTTTGCAAGCTCTATGGCTTCATTGATGGCCACTTTCGGTGGAATCTCACCGCCCGAGAACCTGAGCTCGAAAATGCCTATGCGCAGGATGTTCCTGTCCACGACAGTAATCTGCTCCAGAGG
This sequence comes from bacterium, assembly GCA_021815445.1. Lineage (GTDB taxonomy): Bacteria > Patescibacteriota > Patescibacteriia > UBA10025 > UBA10025 > JAKAGM01. The sequence goes on from JAKAGM010000001.1 coordinate 825,917, forward strand.
CCACTCCGGGGCATACTTCGTTATCAACGCATTGATTTCATCTAAATGATGGATAACGCCTTTGACTATCCTTTCGGCGAATCCGTTGTCATCAAAATCAGGAGCGAAATCTTTCAAATTTCTCTGGATAAGCTCCTGTGCGGCGTCAGACCCTAATTTATTGAAGTCCCACTCGTAGAGCGACTGCATGGCTATCGTACGGGCGAGATGGCGGTTCGACATACGTGGGGGAGAAAATGTACGAGCTAGTTCCTAACGGTTTTTTGCTTTGTCTTCTTGCTTTTTTTCTTTCTTTTTCTTCCGTTCTGACTTCGTGTCAAGCAGGAGGACGTCCCTGCCGCGGTAATATCCGCAATGAGAACATACACTGTGCGGGAGCACGGGATGTTTGCATTTCGGGCAGAGCGAGAGTGCCTGAGATTTTAACGCAAAATGCGAGGCGCGATCCCGCTTTGATTGTTTTGTCCGGCGTTTTGAGGGGAGACCCATAGGCTATTAGTATAGGGAAAGTTAAGGGTATTGAGAAGAGTATCGATGATAACACCAACTCGTCAGTTACACAAATGTCACATTAGCGACTCGGTCGTCCTTTTCCGAAAAACGCATCAAGCGGACACCCTGGGTTGCCCGGCCAAGGACAGATACGGATTTGAGAGGCAGGCGGATAACCTGGCCCTTTGCGGAAATAATGACCAGATCTTCCTGTTCGCGCTTGGCGTTCACGGTAAATGCGGCCACAATCTTGCCGGTTTTTGGAGTGATTTTCGCGGTCTTGATTCCGGATCCGCCTCTCCCCTGCACTTTGTACTGCGTCAGGTTTGTCCGTTTTCCGAATCCGTTTTCCATGACAATGAGCAGCTGCTCCCCCTGTTGGCCTTTGCCCGAGGTGATAATGTCCATACCGGCTACGAGATCGTCTTTTTTGAGCCGTATGCCGCGGACACCCGAGGCATTCCTCCCCATCGCGCGCACCTGCTTTTCCCTGAACCGGATTGACTGGCCGTTGGCGCTTGCCAGAATAATATCGTCATTGCCCGTCGTGGGCTTCACCCATTCAAGGACATCATCCTTCTTTAATTTAATGGCTATAAGTCCTGATCGCCTGACATTTTGGAAATCTTCAAGTCCCACGCGCTTGATGACGCCGTTGCGCGTGACCATAGCGAGCTGCTTGAATGCCCCAAGCTCCTCGAAAGACATCAGCGCGGTAATCTTTTCGTCAGGGCCGAGTTGGAGGAAATTCACCATTGCCTGGCCTTTAGCGGTGCGCGATGAAACAGGGACATCATACGCTTTTAGCTGGAATACCCTGCCCTTAGTGGTAAAGAAAAGCAAATCGGCATGCGTCATCGTGGCAAGGAGCTGTTCGGCCATGTCTTCATCTTTTGTGGCGAACCCGATAACCCCTTTTCCCCCGCGGCTTTGGCGGCGGAATGTCTCCGGAGGCAGGCGCTTGATGTAGCCCTGGCGGGTAGTCATGATGACGGCGGGCTCATTGGGAATAAGGTCTTCCTGGGAAAATTCGCCGACAGCGCCTTTGTGTATCTGCGTGCGCCGCTCGTCGCCGTACTTTTGCTTGAGCTCGGCGAGCTCGGCTTTGATAATGCCCAAAATTCTCAGCTCGCTCTTGAGTATCGCCTGCAGATCTTTGATCAGCTTTTGTTTCTCCTTATACTCCTGCTCCACTTTGAGCCTTTCGAGGTTGGCAAGTTGTTGCAATTTCATCTCGAGAATAGCAACGGCCTGCCGCTCCGAAAGTTTGAATCGTTTAATGAGGTTTGTCTTTGCCTGATCCTTATCCTGCGACTGCTTGATCGTCTTGATCACAGCGTCTATCTTGACCAGCGCTATTCTCAACCCTTCGAGGATATGCGCACGCTCTTTGGCGCGGTCGAGGTCAAACGTTGTCCTGCGTCTGATGACTTCCTTGCGATGTTTGATGTGTTCCTCGAACACCATTTTGAGCGTGAGCACCCGCGGTTGTATGCCGTCGACGAGGGCCAGCATGTTCACGTGGAACGACGTCTGGAGGTTGGTAAGCTGGAAAAGCCTGTTGAGGACTTTCTTGGGATACGCATCCTTGCGTAGCTCGATGACAATGCGGACGCCGTCGCGGTCTGATTCATCGCGCAAATCCTTGATGCCGTCAATCTTCTTGTCTTTCACAAGATTGGCGATATTCTCCACGAGCGTCGCTTTGTTCACCTGATAGGGAATCTGCGAGACAATGATATGGAATGCACCGCTCTTGGTTTCTTGGATGTCGGTTACTGCCCGCATCACTATTGACCCTTTGCCCGTCGCATATGCGTTGCGGATATCGTCTGTGTTGTAGATAATGCCGCCTGTCGGGAAATCGGGGCCCTGGACGAACTTCATTAAGTCCCCTATAGAAGCGTCTGAATGGTCAATAAGGTAGGTGATGCCGTCGACGAGCTCAGTAAGGTTGTGAGGGGGAATACTGGTTGCCATGCCCACGGCAATGCCGACGGTACCGGTAAGCATCAGGTTGGGAAGCTTGGCGGGCAGCACCTTCGGTTCCTGGTGCGCGCCGTCGTAGTTGGGCATAAAGTCGACGGTATTTTTGTCTATATCGGTGAGCATCTCTTCTGCGATGCGGGTGAGCTTGGCTTCTGTATACCGCATGGCCGCCGGGGCATCACCATCCATCGAGCCGAAATTTCCCTGGCCATCCACAAGCCGGTAGCGCATCGAGAATTCCTGGGCTAACCTGACGAGGGCGTCATAGACGGCCACGTCGCCGTGCGGATGGTATTTACCGAGCACTTCGCCGACAACGGTGGCTGATTTCCTGAACTTTGATGATGCACGTAAACCAATTCCCCACATAGCATAGAGAATGCGGCGATGGACAGGTTTCAGACCGTCCCTGACGTCAGGCAGCGCGCGGGAGACGATAACGGACATCGCGTAATCAAGATACGACTCCTCCATCTCATCAACGATCTGGCGGGGCGTAATTATTGACTGGGGTTTCTTTTGTTCTTCTGCTGGCATACGGTAATGTTATTTCACCGGAGTGGTAAAAACGTTATTTTCTATCTGGCGGATGTATTCGTCAGATTGCGTATTAGTCGCTGACGGAACTTTTGAGAAGATACCCGAAAATCCCTTTACAGAATTGATTGCCGCATGGATTCGATCACCGATGCCCTGAAAACCCGTCCGATGAGATGAGGAAGTATATTGCGTCGGGTTGACCCCGAACCAGATCAGAATGAGAACTATAGTGATGCCGGTAACGCTCAGCCACATAATCATCCGCTTCCGCTGTTCGGTCGATGGCGTCAATGGACTATCGGCGCGTTTTGGCTCATTGACCTCGGGCGCAGATAATTTTTCCGGCACATATTCGGAGCGCTGTTCCTGATGAATGGCGACCGGTACGGGTTTGGCGGCATTTTCCTTTTTTTTCGCCGGACGTTGTCTGCTACCCCGTATCTTGCGGTTCAATTTTTGCGTTTCACTTTGCGGCACACGTGCGGCGCGTTATGGTTTTAGAAAGATAATTCGTGTTTCTTCTTGCGGTACTTCTTTTGAAGTGATACGGAGTTTGTCCATTGTTTCGGCCTTAGCCCCCATCTCGCGCCTGAATTTCTCACCGTCATCCAATTTCTTTCCCAACTTCAATCCGGGAATCTGGTAATGCATGGGAATAACAATTCGCGGTTCGATCTGGCTGATAACTTTCGAAGCTCCTTTGGCGTCGATAGTGTAAATGTCTCCGACGGGAATCATTAGGATATCGACATCTTCAAGCTTTTCAAGCTGTTCCTGAGTCAGCTCAGACGTGCCGAGATCTGCGAGATGCGCGATGGTCAGTCCTTCATACTCTATGGAGTACATGGTCACCATGCCGCGGTCAGCGCCATGGCTGGAGTCATGGTATCCCTGCACGCCATATATGAAAATATTTCGTACTTCGTACTCTCCGGGTCCGTCGATAATAAAAGGGGAACCGGCAATAGCGCTTCGATTCGCATGATCATAGTGATCGTGGGTAATCAGCAGAAGATCGGCGGAAAGCTTCGGCAGTTTGAGCCCGATAGACGTATCGAACGGGTCGATGACTATAGTCGAGTCTTTCCCTTGGATTCTAAAACAGGCTTGTCCAAGCCAGGTGATAATCATGGGCTTAAAAAATAATAAATTCTTTCACACTCGAAGTGTAGCAAAAAAAAACGAAGAAGTACAGTCCCCGAGGGGTCAAAAAAATGGCTGCTATTAGCCAAGAAAAAGGGTGTGCACCCTCTGGGGATAGATAGGACAACCCTCCGCGGATTAGAGGGGCAAATCTACGGCCTCCGAAGCGGAAGGAATTTGTACTTCATGCGCGGTAGAGGCCCTGCTTTTTGAATTGGTAAAGAAATTGTCTACTTGCCAGCTGACCTTTTCTTCCATCTCAAACGTATGGAAAACATTCTCACGTATATCAGCAAGGAGTAAAATGCTGTTTGCCGGTATCACTAAAAGGTTTACCCGCACATGAGCCTGCGAATGTTCATGGGTAAGCGTCCCGTAAAAGATGTATTGGATGTCCAACTCTTTGGCGATTTTCTTTGCAAATTCGGGAGTAATGATTCTGCCGCCTGTCCAGCCGGATTGCTGGAGCGCTCTGAGCGTTTGTACGCGCGGGTAAGGAACTACGGCCGGTACCCGGACGAGGGTTCTTCGCACCGTTTCTTCTAATTTCACCCCGAGAATATCGAGCTCCCGCATCTGTGACATGTTATGGAATGGGAGAACGGCTGCATTCCACTTTCGCTGTGCCGAGCTCCGAGTTCCCGCTGGCTGGATCGTCGGGCTGGAATGGTCACTCTTCATTGTACGCGCCAAAGCCGACGCAGAAATGCCGGCGGCACCCATTTGGGCTATTTGCGGCGGGCGATAATTTTTCGCAGTGTTCTGTTGGGGCTGTTGGCGCGCCTGATCTTTGCGGACATTTTCCATGCGTATCTGGTCCGCCTGTTCCCGCTGTCGCAGTATCTCCCGTCCGTGTTGTATGCGCTGCTGGCGCGCGACTTCCTCTTTGCTCGGGCCTTTGGGCGCCTCGGCGGCAATTTCTTCCTTGGCTCCCGTTGTATACGCTTTGGTAACTCCAATCTTGCTTACATTTCCCTGCGGTCCCACTCCCTTAATCCCGATCTTCCGGGAAAACAGACTGAGTTTCATTTTGTCGCTTTCGGCAATTTTTTTTGCCGCCGTGCTGATCAGCTGCTTGGCCTTTGACTGGGTGATATGGCTCGACCCGGGACGGTAGGTAAGCGAACGAAGCTCTTTATCGCTTCGGAGGAACTTCTTAAACGCAGTTTGCGTGACGGTCTTCCCTGTCTGGGTGGAGGCAAGCTTCCGTGCAACATCGCGCACCGTATCTACTTTGATTTTTGGTTTATAAATGGGTGCCGCCATACTTTTGTACATGTATTATACTGACTTTTTTCATTTCTGTCAATAAATCTGAGGCCGCCTCTTGCCAAATTTCCGCCATTGCGCTAATCTTTTTACACCAAGTAAATAATTTAATACGTCTTTTCTCTTCGCTTAAAGCGGTTTCCTGGGGGAAATCGCACGCGATAAGGGAAAGGGGCTCATCATTCTCAATACGATTTTCAAGATTTTTTATGGGAATGTGGGTTAATAGATTTTTTTGTTAGTTGAAAAACATATGAAAAAGACCGTGGCAAAAAAAGAGCAGGCCGGAGTCATGGACTCCCTTCTCGCCAGCGACCAACAGCCGAGCCTGCCAAAAGTTGACGACGTAGTCCAGGGAACAATAGTCAGCGTCTCAAAAAATGAGGCATACCTCGACATCAAAGGACTCATGATGGGCGTCATACGGGGCAGAGAACTCTTTGATGAATCGGGCAACACGTCGTCATTGAAAGTCGGCGATACGGCCCAGGCGACAGTCCTCGAACTTGAGAATGAACAGGGAATTCTTGAACTCTCATTCAGGCAAGCGGGCCATCAGAAGGCCTGGGGCGATCTCGAAGACCTTATGAAAAAAGGCACTATCATCGACGTCCCTGTTATTAATGCGAATAAAGGAGGATTGATGGTGAGCGTCGGCCGGGTCGAGGGTTTCCTTCCGGTATCCCAGCTGACAGTAGAACACTACCCCCGAGTAGAGGGCGGCGATAAAACCAGAATTCTTGAACTGCTCTCCAAGTTTATCGGCACACCGCTCAAGGCAAAGATTATCGACATCAACGAGGAGGAGGACAAACTTATCGTGTCAGAAAAAGCCGCGTGGGAAGAGGAGCAGCGCGACGTCCTCGCCCAATATCATGTCGGAGACATCGTGGAAGGCAAGGTAACCGGTGTCGTTGATTTTGGAGCATTTGTGGAATTCGGCAAACATCTCGAAGGCCTCGTCCATATATCCGAGCTCGCGTGGCAGCGTATTGACGATCCCCGTGACATCATCAAAGTAGGAAACGAAGTTCGCGCGAAAATCATCGGCATCGAAGGATCGAAAATTTCTCTCTCGCTCAAAGCGCTGGTTCAGGATCCGTGGAAAGAGGCAGTTCGCCGTTATTCTATAGGGCAAAAAGTGTCAGGAAGGGTGCTCAAAGTGAACCCATTCGGGCTTTTTGTTGAGCTCGACCAGGATATTCACGGGTTGGCGCACATTTCTGAGCTCTCAGAAAAACACATCCACAGTCCTTCGGAAGTGGCAAAAGCGGGTGATACCGTGGAATTTAAAATAATCTCTATCGAGCCGGAGAACCACAGGCTCGGCCTGTCTATCAAAGCTTTAACGGAATCCGAGAAACCCGCGGAGTCCGCGGCTGAAGAGATCCCGGCCAATGCCGTCGAACAGGAGCAAGAAACGGCCAGCGGAGACAACCAACTGAAAGAATAGCGACTTGCATATTTCCCCGTTTTTAGGGATACTATAACCGCGAGCATGCTCATCATTCACCTACTTTTATGCGGTCGCTAACAAAAAATTTACTCGCCTTCTTCCTGGTGATCGTCCTCATCATGGTTGTCTTCAGTTTGTTTTCCTCTTCGCTCAAGAAACCTCAGGTCGTGGGCATAGATGTGCTCGTCGACAAGCTTACGACCAAAGAAGTGCAAAAGATTGAGGTACAGGGTGACAAAGTGACCTTTACCGCAAAGAGCGGGGATGTATTCCAGGCGCAGAAAGAACCAACGGATTCGCTCAGTACCCTACTCAAAAACTACGGCGTGGATCCGGAGCTCTACAAACACGTCCCCCTGACAATCAAGGACACTTCGGGCGCGGCATTTTGGCTGGGGTCCATTTTGCCTTTCGCAATCCCCTTCCTCCTGTTCGCCGGATTCCTGTGGTTTATGATGAGGCAGGCCCAAGGCGCAAACTCGCGCGCCATGTCGTTCGGCCAAAGCCAGGCGAGAGAAATCAGGGCTGAAGAGCGGAAGAAACGCATCACATTCCGCGACGTCGCAGGAGTCAGAGAGGCGAAACAGGAGCTTCTTGAAGTTGTAGAATTCTTAAAAGAGCCGAAAAAGTTCCTCGCGCTCGGCGCGCAGATTCCAAAGGGCGTGCTCCTCATCGGACCGCCGGGCACCGGCAAAACATTGCTGGCGCGCGCTGTCGCCGGCGAGGCCAATGTCCCTTTCTTTCACATTTCCGGTTCCGAGTTCGTCGAAATGTTCGTCGGCGTCGGAGCCGCGCGGGTCCGGGATCTCTTTAAACGGGCGAAACGGTCTGCGCCGTGCATAGTTTTTATGGATGAAATAGACGCGGTAGGCAGGCAGCGCGGCGCGGGTCTCGGTGGATCGCATGACGAACGGGAACAGACGTTGAACCAGATACTCGTGGAAATGGACGGCTTCGACACGAATACGAACGTCATCGTCATAGCGGCGACAAACAGGCCCGACGTCCTCGACCCGGCCCTCTTGCGCCCCGGACGTTTCGACAGACGGGTCATTCTCGATGTGCCCGATATAGCCGACAGAGAAGCTATCCTGAAAGTTCATTCGGTGAATAAACCGCTCGCGGCCGACGTGAACCTGCGTACTCTGGCTCAGCGGACTCCCGGATTCACCGGTGCTGACCTCGCAAACTTGTTTAACGAAGCCGCCATCCTCGCAGCGCGGAATAATCAAAAGAAAGTGACGATGGCCGAATGCCTTGAGAGCATAGAAAAGGTTCTCCTCGGCCCCGAGCGCAAAAGCCACGTCCTCTCCAAACGGGAAAAGGAAATTACCGCATACCATGAGGCTGGACACGCGCTTGTCGCACACGAGCTGCCGAATACAGATCCCGTGCGCAAGGTGTCTATCGTCTCCCGCGGGAGAGCGGGCGGATATACGCTCAAACTCCCCTCGGAGGACAAACATTTGCATACTCGCGCAGAGTTTCTCGACGACATTGCCATGATGCTCGCCGGACGCGCGGCTGAGAAAGAAGTTTTTAAAGATGTCACGACGGGCGCTCAAAACGATCTCAAAGAAGCGACTCAGCTGGCGCGCCAGATAGTCACCGAATACGGAATGAGCGAAAAACTCGGACCCCGTACCTTCGGCCAGAGAGAGGAAATGGTGTTCCTCGGACGCGAAATCCACGAGCGAAGGGATTACAGCGAAAAGGTGGCGCAGATGATCGATCAGGAGGTATCAGACATTATTCATAAGGGATATGCCACCGCGCGGGAAATCATCGTCAAGATGCGGCCTATGCTGGAAAAAATAGTCAAACAGCTGCTCGAAAAAGAAACGCTCGAGCAGGCTCAATTCGAGGCGCTTTTTAAAGCAACATCAGCATAATTTTTTTAACCAAGGAGGATAATATGACAGGAACACTTTTCCGCGATATCATCCGCCAGTCATGGCAGATCATGTGGCGGCACAAATACCTTTGGCTCTTTGGATTTTTCGCAGCACTGATGGGCAATGGCGGGGAGATGCAGGTACTGTTAAATAATATTATCAATGTTGGAGAGTCCCCGGCTACCCTGCTCAGCCTGCGCAATTTGTACGGCTCCGGTCTTCTGGGAGTTATCTTTATCAACTTCGTGGATTTCCTGCATAGATCGCCGCTTGAAGCGCTGCTCTTTTTATTGGTCTTTATCGCGACGGGCATTGTCGTCATCTGGCTTATTGTCACTTCCCAGGGGGCGCTCTATGACGGGATTAACAGGATAGTGACCAATAAAAAAGCTGACATGGCCCAAGGATACCGCGCAGGATCGCATTACTTCGGCCGGGTACTCTCACTCACTATTCTTTCCGCCGTCTGTACCTACGGGGTCCTGTTTATCCTGAGCCTTCCCATTATCGTCATACTGCTGATCAAAAGTTCTCAGACAGGAGTGTTGCTGTATCTTCTGTTCGGCTTCTTAATCCTCGTGCCTTTGGGGCTGATCATCGCCATGGTAGCGAAGTATGCAGTGTTATATGTCGTAACCTATGACCAGAAACTCTGGCAATCAATCAATTCCGGCTGGCGGCTGTTGAAACGGAATCTCCTCATCTCCATCGAGACGTCGATTGTAGTATTCATCCTTGGTCTCGTGGGAGCATTCGCACTGGTGATAGCATTGATTTTCCTGAGTGTTCCCTTTATTTTGCTTGGATTCCTTACGCTTGTATTCAACACGTCCGCAGGATTCATGTTCATCATCATCCTCGGTCTGGTTGTTCTCGGAATAACCGTCGGTGTGTACGGAGCCATGTTCTCAGCTTTCCGCTATAGCGTATGGACATTACTTTTCCTCCGGCTTATAGAAAATAAGGGGGAAAGCAAAATTCTCAGGATGGTCGGCCAGGCAGCGCAGTACTTCGGCAAGAAACCGGCGTAACACAATAAAAGCCAAAAATCTTTTGATGTGGAGCCAGTGGTGGGCGGTACAAGACTCGAACTTGTGACCTCCACAATGTCAATGTGGCGCTCTAACCAACTGAGCTAACCGCCCATGAATTGTTTTATTTGGGCGCGCTTGGATTTGAACCAAGGACCCCGGACTTATAAGGTCCGTGCTCTAACCAACTGAGCTACGCGCCCTCGTTTCTATGAGCACGGCAAGTGCTTAGTATGCAGCAGGTCTCTCCCTATTGTCAACTCTCAACATCTATGTTAACTTAGCATATCTTAATCAATGGAGTAAACTGAGAGTAGATATGCCAACACCAGAATACTACACCCCTTCAGTAGACGAGTACCGGGTCGCTGAAGAGATAATGACGGAGGAGCAAAAACGCGACAGTGACGAGCGGGTGCGCGCCTTTGCAGAATCCAAACCAAACCGCTTGAATGAGAAAACCGGGACCCTGCTCCATCCTATTGCAGAGCAACTCATTGAATTTGAGAATCTCCCGTCTTACGCGGAGCAGCATGGTTTCACGCGGAAACCCGAGTTCCATTTCACCGTTATCAGCAATCGCTCCGGAAAGATAGTGAAAGAGAGGCTTGGTCAACTCCCGGATGATGAGCGACGGCAGGCCGTCCAGCGTATTAACGAAGCTGCCCAGAAAGTAGATTGGTCCATGAAGTCGGGAGAGCTCCGGCGCGTGATAAAAGACTACGTAGTAACAAATGATAGGGACGATGAAATATCCCGCGAGCGGAGGGAAAGCATCATCCAGCTTCTCGACATCCCGGGAATAGCAGAGTTCTACGCCACGCTGAATGAAGTCCTCGGCACCGCCATCGAGCCGCCTCCCGCCCATATTACGCTTTACAGCACCAGCTCCGACCCTAAGAATATTTCTCGCGGCATCGGGATAGAGTCCCAAGCCGAGATGGACGGGTTGCACCCTGAGCCGGTGGACCTCAAAACATAACTTCAATCTCACCATCCTGAGGAGGCCGTGTCTCCTGTCGCGACCAACGAAGGATCCCGACCCGCAGTCGCCAGGCGAATCAACCTCTTCCTGCGCGGCGTATGTTTGAGCCCCGCACCATCTGATGGTGTGGGGTGAGTTTGCGCCGCGACGTCCTTTTCCCGCCACCTTTATGTCAAACCATGGGGGCGGATCCCGCCTATACGGCGGTGACTTTTCTCTCCACTTTTCTTTGGACGAGCAAAGAAAAGTGGAGCCCCTCCGGAGGGCAACTGATGTGATCATCCCCTATTTTTTCGTTAGTTACGCTTGACCAAACTAATGTAATACCCTAAGGTAATAAGCCAAACAAAGGAAATTGGACTTTTTACAACTCGAGACATATAGGGAGAATCGAACATGCGAGAAAACATCTTTACTGGCCAATTGCCAAGCGGAGAAGTACCCACAGTGATGCTCAACCGACATGAGGGAACCATACGCCAGGTTGATACATTGGCTATTACAATGGTAGCGGTATACCTTGCCCAGATGATTCACGGTTGGCGGACGGCATGGGGCGACAACATCCACAGAGCTCTTGATTTCATTCAGAGCCGGGCCTACCTCAGCAAGATCGAAGACTTCCCGGCGTTCCACTTTAACGCTTACTACCCACCTGATTGGGAAGATACAAGTTTCGCCATCTTTCTGCTGGCGCGGAATGGACGTTTGGATACCGGACGGCTAGCGAACCTACGAGATTTGCTGCACCTCAACACTACGGAGGACGGGACTGGAATTTGGCTCAAGGATTCCTACTCAACTGGTAACGCCCAAAGCAACCACTGGGATCCAACCAGCTCTATCAACATTCTTAGGCTCCATTACCTTCTCGAGACTGATCCACGGTCAAGACGGGCGACCGAGAAATTTGTCACAAGACACCTGAACCTCGGTGCATTCGACTCCGCGACCCTGTACTACACCCCTCCGATTGCCGCTTTCTTTGCCAGCAGGTTACTGACTGACTTTCCAGAAGTGACGGGAGAAATCCACTACGCGCTGTCGAGTTTCGTCGCGGATGTCAGGGAAGCAGTCGTGCGGGGATATCTGACTGCCACGCTGTTTGAAAGGGCGCTGCTCGGCTATCCCGATCCATCAGACGATGATGGACTGATTTTCCACCATGGAAAGCGGACGGTGATTTGGTATGGCAGTCCTGTCCTCCACCAGTTAGCTTGTATGGCCTCTTACACGGCACCTTTGTCTACAAATTGACAGATGCCGTTTTTTCTTAATCAAATAGATCAGCAAGATGACAATCCGCTGTTTTTGCGTTAGTGTACAGGTATATGGATGTTAAAAAGCTCAACAAACTCTCCGCTCGTGTAAAGCGGAAAAAAGATTTTTCGTTTATCTCCGCCCTACAAAAAAGCTCTCCCAAGGCGGAAATTTTTCTCGTGGGCGGTATTATTCGCGACACGCTTCTCGGACGGGAATCAAAGGACTATGATTTTGTGGTTCGGAATGTCCCCTTGCGAACGCTTCAACAGACGCTGAAAAAGCTGGGAACGGTGAATCTCGTCGGACGCACGTTCGGCGTCCTGAAGTTTCTGCCGAAACATGCGACGCTCGATGAACATATTGACATTGCGCTCCCCCGGACTGACTTTGCCTTCGGGAGCGGCGGGTATAAGGATGTCAAAACGCAGTCCAACCCGAAACTGGCAATTACCGATGACCTGTCACGAAGAGATTTCACCGTTAATGCAATGGCCTGGAACATGTCTCAGAAACTCTTAATAGACCCTCATGGCGGGATGCGGGACCTGGAGCGGAAGGTAATCCGGACTGTCGGCGATCCTATAGAGCGATTCCACGAGGATTTCACGCGTATATTGAGATGCATACGGTTTTCTTGCCAGCTGGGATTTGAAATATATCCCAAAGTACTGCGCGCGGTTGCCAAGCTTGCCCGCCACCTGAAGGAACAGAGGGACGGTGTATTCATCGTACCGCGAGAGATGGTCGCGCACGAACTGATAAAAGCTTTTGTAGCAGATCCTGTCCGAGCGCTCGATGTATGCGATGAAACTGGTATTGTTAACATTTTGATGCCTGAACTGCTTACGATGAAAGGATGCCAGCAACCGAAAAACTTTCACCAGGAGGGGGATGTGTGGACACATACGCGTCTGGCGCTGTATATACTCATGTCACCGCAGTACGTGAAGCAATTCGGCAAGGAGCACATAAACGCCGAAATTGTATTTGCCACTCTTTTTCATGACCTCGGCAAACCGTATACCATCCAGACGCCAAAAAAAGACCATACGGACAGGATACGGTTTAACAACCACGACGTGGTAGGCGCGGAAAAGGCCCTCGACATCATGAAACGCCTATCGTTTTCAGTCTTTCCTAAAACCAATGAGCGCCTGCACGTGGACCCTGACAACGTGGCGTGGATTGTCCGGCACCATCTCGTGGGATACCGCAATGATATCGATGCCATGCGCGAGACGACGGTGGAAAAGTATTTCATCAGCGATCGCTTCCCTTCCCAAAGTCTGATTAAAGTGCAATACGCCGATACAGCCGCGACAATCCATGACGACCGGAAAGTGGATTTTTCCAGCTTTCGGAAAATTCTCCGGCGGGTATCCGCGATAAAACGGAAAAGCGGAAATAAGAAATCAGCTCCCCCTCCCCTTGTCGACGGAAACGACGTGATGCAAGCTTTAAAAATACCCTCCGGTAAAGCCGTCGGGGAGTATCTCGAGAAAGTTCGCGAGGCGCAACTTGGCGGCAAGGTGAATACAAAGGCTCTCGCGCTGAGATGGCTTAAGAAATCTGCGCGCATATGAATACAGAACCTCTAACCATAGACAGCCAAAAAGCCGGCCTCAGATTGGATCATTTTTTAGTCCAGCAGTTGCCTCATATCTCGCGCTCCCGGCTACAAAAGTTTATCAAGGAGCAGAAAGTTACGGTTAACGGCAACCATCCTTCCGTACATCAGTTTCTCAAAGAGGGAGATATAGTTGCATTGGCATTCGAACCGTCGGAAACCAACGAGAGAGAGAAAGTGGGGAATACTCGTAATTGGAAAATAGATATTATCGCCGAGAAACCTGATTATCTCATAGTCAACAAGCCCGCGGGAATCCTCGTGCATCCGGCCGAATCAGCCCGTGAGTACACGCTTGTCGATTATATCCTCGAGCACTATCCCGAAATCAAAGGTGTGGGCGAAGATCCGTTGCGGCCCGGCATCGTCCACAGGCTCGATCGCGACGTCTCCGGAGTAATGGTCATCGCGCGCACCTGGAATATGTACGAGCATTTGCGGACGCTGTTTCGAGACAGAAAAGTGACCAAAGAATACGAGGCACTGGTCCACGGCAGTCCCTCTGCGGCCGAAGGCGACATTAGCTTTTCTATCGGCAGGTCGAAGCAAGGCGACGGCAAGATGTCGGCGAAACCTGACGAATCAGGCAAAGCGGCCCATACACGCTTTATCGTCCTCGAGTCGTTCCGTAATTACGCGCTGCTTCGTGTGATGCCCCAAACCGGCAGGATGCATCAAATCAGGGTCCACCTGCGCGCGTATGGTTTGCCGATTGTCGGCGACGCGCTTTATCATGCCCGCCAGCGAAAAAATGATCTTGGCGCGGCAAGACCGCTTCTCTCCGCGGTGAAACTGTCGTTTGCGGATCTCACGGGTGCAGTGCAGACTTATTCGGCTCCAAGGCCTGAAGATTTCGACCACATCCTTGAAAGCTTACGAAACTCGAACACAGTGAAAAAGAAGATATAAAGGGGTCGACCCCGTTAGAAAAAGTTGAGAAGACTGCCATGATAATCAAGGTTTTTTGACAGTCCGATACAATTTGATACCCTGGTCAATGTTTGGTACATCTTCTAACGGGGTTGACAGCCGCAGTTTTTTCGCTATACTTGAGAAAGTCTTATTTTTTCTACGTACGTTAGTGCTATGTCTGATGATAAAAAGGGCGCAAAACAGCCTTCACCGACTGCTCAGGATGGGAAAAAAGAGTCTGCCCGGGAACCGCTTCCTGAGTTCAGGCCGGGCATGACAATCCGTGTCCACCAAAGAATCCTCGGCGGTGAAAAGGAACGTACCCAAATATTCGAGGGTATGGTCATCGCGCGGCGCAGAGGAACTTCACAGGGAGCCACGTTTACCGTCAGGAAAATATCCGACGGTATAGGTGTTGAACGCATCTTTCCCTTGCACTCCCCGATCATTAAAAAGATTGAGCTGGTCAAAAACGTCAAGATCCGCCGCGCCAAACTTTACTACCTGAAGGACTACAAGAAACGGCTTAAGGAAGTGCCGATCAAGTAGCCGTCGGTCGAATACTTTTTTCCCTCTCCAGTACAGTTCCTCCCTGGAAGCTGCGTTTTTCTTGTCATTGCGGAGGTCGATGCAAATGGTCAAACCAAGCCCTTTTCACCTTGAAAATTAATAACGTTTTGGCTATACTAGGATGTACTTTGGAGTCATGCGCGGGTGGCGTAATTGGTAAACGCGCTAGCTTGAGGGGCTAGTGGCCGTAAGGCCGTGGAGGTTCGAGTCCTCTTCCGCGCAGATAGAATTCACCAAGGTACGCTAAAAGTGCAGGAATCCCACCGAGAGCACCAAGGGCAACTAATCCCGTTCCGCTATACGGAACGAGGATCTACGATCACCGAAGGCGATTGGGACTCAGGTGGGTTCGAGCGGTATCCGCCTTTGCGGATAACGAGCAAACTGCTTTGCTTGCGACCGCGAGAACGGGCGGGCGATGTGAGCGCGAGCGAACCTGCTCGCCCAGGATAGAGCGTCTCGTTTACACCATAATCGATGAGGACGATTAGCTCAGTTGGTTAGAGCGTCTCGTTTACACCGAGAAGGTCGTAGGTTCGAGTCCTACATCGTCCATGTAAATCAATTCTTATACGTATGAGATATTTTCTCGGCATCATATTTATCGGCATCGGTTTCCTCATTGTATGGAAATCCGACTGGTTCATGGAGAATTTCGGAAGGATAGAATTCGCAGAAAAATACCTCGGCTCAGGCTGGGGCGGTACGCGTGTTTTTTACAAACTCTTAGGCATCCTGATCATCATTATTGCCTTTATGTACATGAGCGGCTTGCTTCAGTCCATCCTTGGCAGTATTTTCAGCCCTACCCGCAAGGTACTTTCACAGTAAAACCAAGGGCCCTTAGCTTCCGCCAGCGGCGGACCCGCCTTTGACGGGCATTTGGGTCGAGTCAACAAGCGAACAGAACTGCTTCTGTTCGCGCGGGACGAGACGGGCTAAGCGATGTCTGGCGCAGCCAGACAGCGAAGCCCCGAAAGAGCGCCGCGTTTGTACCTTTGAATACGAATAGAATTGAATCCCTTTATGGGCCCTTAGCTCATTTGGTAGAGCGCCGCGTTTGCAACGCGGAGGTGACCGGTTCGAGCCCGGTAGGGTCCACCATATTTCTAGGCTATGCCGAATAAAAAACTTATAACAACACTAACCGCAGTTGTGGTTGTGGCACTTTTGGTACTTGCTGCCTTTTTTTTATTTCGCTCTACACCTTCAAATATGACGAATGTAAACCAGACGACAGGTCAAAATACTAATCAGCAACTCAATAGCAATATAACAACCGCCGATTTCAACACAAACTCAGCCCCGGTAATTTCGAATACCAACGCACCACCACTCAACATCAACACAATACCCGTGAATACCGCCGCACCAGCATTACTCGCATACCCGATCGACAAATTCCAACAACGGGCCACCGCAAACTTTTTCGGCACTTACTACCCCGTGGGAGGCCACGACCATCCCGACCTTAAAGTGTGCCCTACCGCAAAATACTATTCCGGCTACCACACCGGCATGGACTTGGAAACGTTTTCTACTGAATTAAATACTTCCGTGCCTGTGTTTGCCATCGCCGACGGCATAGTCCGGCAGGCAGGCCCGGTGACCGGCTATGGGACTCTGGTGGTAATCGGATTCAGCCTCAAGGGCGATGACTATACCACCTACTACGGGCATATCAACGGCAGCACGGTCACTGTGAAAGCCGGCGATGCAGTTACTCAAGGTGAAAAAATCGCCGAGCTTGGCCCGGCCTGTTCGTCGGCAAACGGCGACGTCAGGAAACATCTACATTTCGGCTTACATAAGGGCGCCGGCATCGACGTGCGCGGGTATGTGCCAGATAAAACTACCCTGGACAACTGGGTAGACTCCGCAACGTTCTTTAGTGCTAACGGGCTATAGCAGAACCCGCCTGGAGGACACCACATTTACTATTCCCTCCCTGCTTAAGTGCTCAAATAACCAAGGGCCTACCGAGGAAAAGCTATTGCACATTTGGATGGTTTTTGGTAAGGTCTGCACGAGAACATTGAATATAAAAGACAGAACAGAAACGAGGCCTCAATGCTTATCCTGGAATCTCTGTGGTTTTTGTTGCCGCTCATCATGGCAAATCAGTGTCCGGGATTTGCGGCCAAGCTCGCTCTTCCCGGATCCCATACACCTGTATCCCGGAAATGGCTCGGGAAAAACAAAACAATTGCAGCATACTATGCTGCACCCTTCGGCGCACTCTGCACGCTCTACGTGCAACGGTGGATACCACTGTGGTCCGCAAAATTCGGGCTCTTCTACTATGACCGCCCCGACCTATGGATCATCGGAATCGTCCTGGGGGTAGCCGTCGTGATCGGAGATCATGCAAAGTCTTTCATCAAGCGGCGTATCGGCAAACCCCCGGGAGCCCGATGGTGGCCCTTCGATCAGCTCGATTTCGTTGTGGCGGGGATTATCCTAAGCATTCCGCTGGTAGGATGGATCGGTTGGCAGAGAGCGCTCACGATGTGCTTGTGCGTTCTGCTCGTTCATCCGATTGGAAACCGGATTGGCTACCGCATCGGAATCCGCAAGTCCCCTTGGTAGTCAAAAAAACTCTGGCTGATGTCCCCGCATCAGCTTTTTTCTTAACTGCTCAGGCTTATTGATTTGAGAAGTATTCTTCCTGATTGAGCGGGCAGGACTCCGATCTGTTCCGTGGCATCCCCGAGCGACCAGTTGAGATACTGGCAAAGAGGAATTCGGACAGTAACATCGGTTCCATCCCCATAGGTATATTTGAGGTTATTGTTCCCCGAGATTGCATTTGCTTTGCCCCAGTAAAGCGAAACCTGCCGCTGGCCGAAATCGTGAGCAGTATCAACAAAAGAGAATTGAATATCCATATACCTGTAGCTGCCGTTAAAGACTGCAGGGAACACCGGACTTTTGAGGAGATTTTTCGTAGCCACGGGAATATCGACAGTCACGCCGTCCTTCACCTGCGTATGTATGAGATTGCCGAACTGCCATGATGCGACAGTTGCCGGGTCGCTGAAGTTCCAGGTGAGTGTTGGCGCCGTACTCCCCTGGGCCTGCTTCAATTTGTCTATAGTCGCGGCATCTTGTTCGACGAAACGCTTTTGTGTGTTATCCCAGGTGATGATAGCCAAGCGATTGTCGGCATCCACCCGGCATAGCGGCGAATCAGGATACGCCACGGGACCGACAAGGTATGTATGCAGCGCTTTATTGTTCGTTATTTCATACACCATACCTTGGACGATGTGGTTGCCGAACATTGTATAGGCGCCATACGTCAGGCCTGACAAACGCTTAACGAAAAGGTCTGTCGGGTTATTCCGGAGCAGATCAGCGTGCTGGGCCTGGAATGTCGCGTGGACTTGTCCGACTTCATTCGAAGCCAAACTCCAAGGAACCGCATTCAGTTTCCACAGGACAGCAAAAAGGAGAAATACCATCACAAAACCCACTTTACGGATAACTGAAAGTTTTTTCTTCTCGCTTTCTGTAGCCCAAAAGATGAATGTAATGAGTACAGCGTAGCCTATTGAGCTGAGAAAAAAGAGTCGTGATGCGGAAAGCTGTGCCGGGCTGATGGCGCCGCTCAGGCCATAAACGGGAATGAATGCTACCAGCGACCAGCCAAGCGCGAAAAGGAGGATAGTCTTTCTAAGGGGATTTTTTGCGAGGAAAAAATAAACGATGAGCGCTACTAGCGCTGCAGCCGCGGCATATTGCCAATTGGCGAATACTTTTTGCACAAAAGAATACAGTGCTGCCACGAAACTCCCTTTCCCGAACCGTGCTATCGCGTAGTCCCAATTCACGAGATACAGAATGGAGGTAAACGGCTTGGCAATGTTGGAGAGAGTAAAGTGCACTCCCGCCTCTTCCCCGCCGACTAAGTACCCGCCTATAGCGCTATGGAGGACGCGGCTCCGGGCCAAGAGCACGCCGCCAAGCATGGCTATCCAGGGAATAAGTAAAAGCGCTTTTTTGATAAATGTTTTGAGCGGGCGCAAAGGAATACAGACACATAGGGCGCCAAATAGAAAGACTGGAGTAAATAGCCCCGTTTCTTTACTGAGCATTGCAGCGATGCTAAAAACCAAACTTATCACGTACCAAAGAACCCGATTTGACCGTAGATATGTGGCGAATGAAGCTACGGCAAGAATGAGAAAAGTTGTTGCGTACAGGTCGGGGCGGCCGGCAATCCAAGTCACCACTTCGTGTTGAGAAGGATACACGGCAAAAAGTGCCGCAGCGGCAAACGCAAGCGAGCGATTGCGGAAAAGTTGCCACATCATCCAGGCAACTCCGAGGATGAGAACATAGTGGAAAAGGAACTGGTGGACATGATAACCAACCGGCGAGTATCCCGAGAGTGCGTAGTCAATCTGGAAACTCCACGCGATAAGCGGGCGGTAGAAACGTCCCCCATTTTGGGTTTGGAACACCTCAAACCATTGTCCATTCTCTATGTGCGTCCGCGCAGTCCCGATCCAATCATAGTCGTCAGATAAAAATCGGTTATGAAGATGCGGGCCCTGAAGGATGAGGACAAGGGCGAGCATGGCAACGCAAAAAACTATCCAGCGCATCTGTGGAGAGGTCTGGGCAAACATTGTGGTTATACGTTGCCGTTGCATCATACTGATCGCGACAAGGTAAAGTCAGGAAAAGTCAGAAAATTCCCACAAAAAACTTTGGCGCAGAAGTGTGTCCTCCATGGAAATTCCCTCCCAGAATACACTGTGAAACTCACGGTGTCAATTTCAAAACAGGGCAGTCAAAGTTACGTGCTGCACGCAGAGATCTGTATCTTATTGCGAAAAAACACCTGCGAGACGAATATTTGCTGAGTTTTTGGGATGCGCTACCAATTTCCTCGGGCTCGTCTCACTCCTTCTTTATACCTATCTTGTGTTCTGCGCTCTTTTTGTTGGAGCTCCTGGTATTTTGCATAATCAGCCGCTACCTCAGGCGGTGGCCCGGCCTTTTCTAAGGCATCCACAACCGATTCTACATGCTTAAAGAACTCCGTGATGGTCATAGTTTTCTCCGAGATTTTCCTGATTTCCGGCTGTTGGAGCATTGCTCCAACACCCCTGTACAGATCGTCTCGGCGCTGGTGTAATATACCGATTTTCACCCGATACTCCGCTACTTTTCTTTCCAGATCACGGACCTCCTGCTTCGCGTCTTCAACCTTTTTTCGGTGTTTTTCCTTCCCTAGGAGCATGGGCGAATTATGTTCCAACTTTTGTAGTTCCGCCTTCTTCCTTTCCGACTCTACCGTGGCAGCGTCGAGTTCACCTTCCATGCGCATTACCTCTCCGGCAAGCCCGGGGTAGGTTGCGGCGTCTCCGGCAATCTCTATAATATCGTCACCCTTGTATCGATACTGCCGCAAGTCGCCCAGGCTGGTGTCGAGCTTGGATATTTCACGTCCTCGTAGCTGCTGCGCACGGATGGTGCGCTCTGCCCGGTCAACCTCCGTATGTTGATCGATAAACTCTTGCCGCTCGGCGCTTGCCCATTCGCTGTCCACCTTCACCCCCATGAGTTCTGTGGCTGTTTTGAAGGACTCGTGCTCTCTTTCAATATCCCGATGCAATTCGCCGAGAGCTGTCGGAACATGCTCGCTGTTATTCCTGACTCGCCCCCTCACTGCGTCACTAAATGTAAGATGGAGATTTACTTCTGGGGCAGAGTAATCTTTTTTCGGAATAATATCATAGAGTTCGTAATCCTGCGTGCCGCGTACCTTGCCCGCCTTTATTTCCTCGAGAACAGTATTGAGAACACCCTGTATTTTTTCCAAATCGGCACGCATGACGGCTGGATCCAAAAGCTCAGGTGCGGACTGATATCCTCCCCCGTATCCGACTTGTTTACCTCGGAAAGGATGGTCCACGTCTACCGATTGAAGAAATTTTTCATACCCCGCCAGAGAACGATCATGTCGTTCGTCGAGCGACAGACTGCTCCCGACTGATCGTACCATGCTTTCGGCGTATGTTCGTGCGTCCCGTTCTTTGTGGTCCCACGGGGTATTGGCGCGTCGTGGATCCTTGTCATAGACCTGATACACGGCTTCCGCAAGACTCTGTTTCTGCCTGTCGATTACAGTCATAAGCCTGCGCACTTCACCGTATTCTTTGCCTAGATTATGGAGTTGCTCCATCTCGCGCTTTGCCGGCGCAAGTCCTTTGTGTTCCATGTGCGATTGAAATCCGCTTTCAATCGATTCGGCATATTGAGCTTTCATGTCGGCCTGATAAGCGGTGCGGCCGGCCGCACCGAGACCCGCTGTCGCTTCGACATCCCCCTGATGCACCATCTGCAGGTGCTCAACCTTGCCGATGGAGCCGAGAATCCTATTCGAGGTTGACCATTCGGGATCCGCCAGAGCGCGCAGTTCTTGCTCATGTCCCTCCTGAATTTTTTCTATACGCAGCGGGCGGCTCTCATCGAGAACTTGGGTTATCTCATGGTCAAGATGAGCGACATGCCCATCGATCATATGCTGCAACTCCGCCATACTGGGCATGCGTTCTTTGTGTTTATTTGCTGTTTGGCCTTCCGTAGCTTCCTCGCCATCTGTGACCGGCATGCTCGGCCGTAACTGCTCTGCTACTCTCTTCTTGGTATTGCGAATAACGGCAACCCGTTCACGCGCAGCTGTTTTTTTCTGTTGATATGCGATTACTTCGGGTTTCCGCGAATGATATTCCGATGAGAGAAGATCGCCAATACCCTTTATACCTTCTGCCTTGAGTATATCACCATACTTCTCCAATATTTCCACTAACGGCTTCCGTGCTATGCGGGCGCCTGCGACATCGGCGGAGAGCTTGTCGCCGCCGGCCAGGTCGAGGTCGGCGCGAAGCGCCAGCATGGCGGCTTTTTTTGCCTCAAGCTCCTTGAGTTTGGTTCCAGCACTCACGAACGCCTCTTCGCGCTCCTTGCGTTTTGCTTCCGCTTGGTCCCACTGTTGCCGCTGCCTGCGGAAATGCAATTCGTTGGCTAATGAGCCGTGCGTTTCTCTTTCCATAATGGTAGTGAGATTACTGTACCGTCAGTATACGCCGAAAGCTTTGTGGGTTACACATAATTATCCACTCCCGCCAATTTCATGAATCCGCTTCTAATGAATACTCCTCAGAAGTGACCGGGTATTACGTACCGGGCCTGCGATAGGGATCTACCCGCGTGAGCGGGGCGTATCCTCCGCCGTCTACTTCTTTTGCACCGGCAAACAGCGCAAACCTGTTGAGGTAGGTGCCCGGGGCAGACGGAGCTTTGAAATAAAACTCGAAAGTGCCCGTTTCACCCCGTTTAACAGATTTTTCTTTAAGCTTGGCCACGGTGAAGCCGTTGAGCCAGGTCGAATCTTTAAACGGGCTTTGCGTGTTACCGAGGTCGTATACCTTCAGCACCGTTCCGCTGTTCCATGCGGTAAGCCCGACATTCTTGAATTTGACGGTTACGCGCGGGCGCCACACGTTTGCCATGGCTACCGGGATGGTAGAAGAGACAAACTGCGCCTGCACGGTCGGATATATTTTAGTAACCGTGGTTGTATCCGTTTGGGCGATGTTCTGTTTGCCTGCCAGGCGATACGTATTGAGATACAGGCCCGGAGTTGATGGACTCTTGAGGGCAAAGGTAAATGTTGCCGTTTCGTTTGTCTTTACTACTGTTTCCTTGAAATCAATCCTGCCGTCTTTGCTCGGCCAGCTAGGACTGTAGAAGCGGCTTTGAGCGTCTCCGAGATCATACATGGCCAATTTAACGTCCCCTTTTTTCCACGGGGTGAGCCCAGTATTAGTAAATTGGACCGTGACATTTTGGACGCTTTGGATAAATGTCGCGGCGAGCACATTCTGTTTCAGGAGAAGCGCGGCATACGGCAGACCCGTGATCTGCGCCTGAACCGCAAACGATGTGCCTTCAACAGGCGTTCCCGCGGATTGGATGGCAAAATTCTCCGTGACTTCCGCCTGGTCAGCCGGCGCTCTCACTTTAAAGATGAATCTCCCTGCTTCACCGGGATTGACGTTCGGAGTGGCGAGCGTTCCGGCAATCTGGGGCGACGTCCAGGTGGAAGCATGGAATGAACTGTCAGTTTGTTGCGCGGCGACGGTGAGCTGAGTGGGGCCGTACGACCTCCACACTGCCGTTCCGGTATTCTGAAACTCCACCCAGATATCCTGCTCTGAGCCGTAGTGGATAGAAAGCGGCTGGGCGCTCTGGCCGGCATATTTCATCGCGACTGTCCCGCTGATCTGCCCCCCGCCTACTGCTTCAAACCGGGCTTCGGCATCAGTCCGGATTGCTGGTAGCTGTGAATAGAGATTCGCGCCGGGGCACAGGGTATTGTCGACATCCCTGTGGGCGACGACGTTGTTCATGGTTTGGTCCACAAAATAGCTTTGACCGCTCGGAGCGATGCCAAACTTGACCCCGAGATTGGCGATCAGCTTCGTGAGCGACTCGATTGCCTGGGCTGACGGCGTATTCGTCTCATAATCTCCAAGTACCGAGATGCCGATGCTTCCGCGGTTGTAACCGACTTTTTTCAGTTCGTTATATGTATGCCCTCCGACAACACCGTCTCCGCCTGCCCGGCCTTCGTAAATCGTCCCGTTTTTGTCTATCAGATAATTATAGCCGATATCCCCCCAGCCCAAAACGACGGCATGGTAGTAATAGATGCCCCTCACGGTGGCCGCCGGATCCGCGCCTCCGTCTGACCCTGCGGTGTGATGAACTATAATTTTTTGAGGTTGAGCATATTCGAGCGGCCAGACTAAAGTCCCGTTTTGGCTTCGCCACGATTCGTCGGCTCCCCACTGCGCCCTGCTTACTATCTGAACATCAGTTCCGCCTACGGCGTGAGCCGCGGCAACGAGCGAGCGTACGACACCCGCAATTTGCAGAGTGGATGTTTGCTTGCTTGATGAGTCAAAATAGTTGAATGTGAGATGTCGAAGCGTGGGGAGGATCCCGCCCCCTGCAGTCAACTTATACTGCCATGAGGCGCTAAGATCAACAAAGAACGGCTCGGTATGTTGTTCCCCTTTTTCGCTCCAGCCGTCGGGCATGTCGCGCAACGGCTCCATGTCCCTCCAGCCGCTCCATGACCCGCCGGTGAGGAAGCGGACGGAGATTGTTACGTTGTCGGGTATTTGGCCATCCCACGAAGCTCCGATACCGTTGAACGGAAAATCAGCCTTGAACTCAGAAGAGATAAAGGTAGTCGGATCTTGATAGACACTCTGAGCGGGGGCCGACGCCATTGCCGCGCGAACCGTGCCGCTGTCCGATGCGCGTGCCGCCGGTACGAGAGAAAAGACGCCTGCGATGAGAAAACATCCCAGTAATGCAAACAGGGCGTAGTGTTTCCTGAACTTTCGTTTCATTTTTGATTTCAACTTCATCCTATAGTATAGCGTATTTTGGGCATTTTGTCCAGTACAATAAGACAACTAATGCGGAACTATAGAAATGGAGATTATGACAAAGTAGCCGGATGACCGGTTACTTTGTATTGAATAGGTTCTAAACTTACCGAGAGCTCATTTCTTTTCCGGCTGAACCGGTTTTTTCCGACGTACTACGATGAAAAAGATAACAACAATAAGGACAGCGGCAACAGCAATACCAATCCACGTCAGTGTTGATATACCGCTTGTGTCTGCAACCACTGGTGCAGTCGTGACGGCATGGGCTGCGGAGATGATAGAGAAGTTCATTGATGCGCTTTCTCCAATTTTTGCTCCCTGAGCATCATACACGGCTACCTTTGCAGTGTGGTTTCCTACCGCGAGAGTATCGGCGAGAGTATACGTCCAGAATCCTTCATTATTGGTCGTTGTCGTATACGTTCGTTCCTGACTGGCAATGGTCAAACTAATAGTTGAGTTAGGCTCGGCGATACCCGAAAGTGTTATGTGCTGAGTATCTTTGAAAGTCAAAGTCTTTGTAGCATCTTCAAATGTGACCTTGCCTTCGTTTTCCGTCACTTTCATGTCCGCAGACTTAAGATAGTCATCCCCAGTCTGTGTGACAGAAGCTACACTTTTCAACCATGTTTGAAGAGTTGCTAAGGGAGTGGAGTGGTCAAGTTGAAACTGCATTTCGTCGCATCTCGGATAGCGCTTCCACGCATCATAGTATGCCTGATACACGCTCCCGAGATACGCATCTGTTGTGCTGTCTTTCGTGAACAGTGTTTTTACCTTGATCGTCGAGGAATTGGAGACTGTGGTCGAAAAACTGCACCCGTATTTGCTTGCTATTTTGCTCGTTGAGCTGGTATCGGTATTCAGATTGGCAGACGTATTAGTGTTTACAACTGCCGTATTGGTATTCTGGTTCGTATTTTCAGAATCAGACTTTGTGACGGTAAATACCGGCCCTGTGACGTCGTACTGAACGATATCGCCACCCGGGTCTACGTCGTTGGAATCAGAATACTTAGCTATGCGTATTGCGCCTGTAGAGGCATTAGAAGGGACTATCGCTTGGATTGAGGTATCAGTCCAACTGTCAATTCCGAAATCATGGTTGGTGACGTAGCCGTTACCAAAGTAGACCCAGAGATTGCATCCGTGGCCTCCGCCGCAGTTATCACCGAAGTTCTTCCCGGTGATAGTGACCTTCGTGCCGACAGCACCCTGCTTCGGGGATATGCTGGTAATTGTTACCGGATCAGTAACCGTGAACGTCGGCCCGTCAACGTCCATAATGGGTATTCCTGCAGGCATTACATAGCAAATGCCGTCCTGTAATGTTCGGTAGAGATTAACTTTGCCAGTCTTGGGAACACAGAAGTCGTCACCATCAAGCTTAGCTTTAATCACCGTATCATTCCACGAGATGACACTAGCATTACCTTTTCCCCCACATATTGAAATGTTTTTATTGCCGACATTGACGACTGAACTCTGCCCTTCACCTGGCGGATAATTCCCGAAACCCTGGCCAATAATGGTAAGGGTTGAGCCCAAACTCCCTGACGTGGGTGCGATGTAATCTATTTTAATTTCTGATTTCGTTGTGAAGCTTTTTTCTTCAGAATACCCCAGTACTTTATTTGAACCTACATCATCGAGAAGTTTGACACGGTAGTAGTACTTGGTGCCGGGTGTTAAATTGTCAAGCTTGAGCCAAGGAGTTGGCAGACTGGGTCCCTGTTGTATTCCTTGTCCACAAGTTATAGTGCTTTTAGTGTAACTTCCACTGCTTGTGCCGTACTCTACCAGCCCAACGGATACCACCGCGGGCTCCCATTGTATTGCCGCATCATCCTTTCCTATATAAAGCTCAGTAACATTCTTTACGACTTCGGTACTTGTATTCGTGTTTGCGCCGGTATTGACATTTGTGTCATCTGCCTGTGCCGTAAAGCTAAAAACAATTCCGACGCTGACCAGCACCGCAATGAAAAAAACGAATTTTTTATTCATACGTATTTGTCTCCCTAATTATTAAACTGTGCTTTATGTTAAGTATACCACCATGTTTTTTTCAACAAGAACGATCACTCAATTTCAGGATGTTCAGCGCTGTGAACCATAACAATCAACCCGGCCAAAGCCCAGAATATTATTGCCAGATCGTTCTTGAAATACGGCGTGTCGAAAAACCCATGTACAACGAGAGCAACCATCGCCGCAAGCAAACCGACTGCGTACGCATTCTGGGTTTTTAACAAACTGATCCCAGCCGCAAAAAATTTGACCACGATCCAGAAGAAGATGACCAGACCGGCGAGCCCCATTTCTATCCAGAGCGTGAAAATCAGCTCATCGGGATTCGGGAAAAACTCTGTATGCGAGGCTTCTTTGTATTTTTCATACACAATGGGAAAGCTGGCCAAACCTGTTCCGGCCAAAGGATGGGCCTCGATAATCCTGATGGCGCCCTTCCACATCACCACATGGACGTCAGCCGAGGTATCAGAGACGGTGAACACAGAAATAATCTCATGGCGGGTAAAGGGCAGTAACAAGCTGATGACAATAATCAACCCCAGCCCGGCCCATAACCATTTTTTCCACATGCTGAAAAAACTGATGAACACCAAGCTTGCGAAAACGCCGATAAGCGCCCCCCGAGAAAATGAGAGGACGAGTCCCAGAAATCCGAATCCTATTACTCCCCAAAAAAATACACCCTCATAGAGCTTCTTCAAGTTTTTACTTCTGTCTGCCGGCATAGCTGCTTCCTGCGTTCCTTGAACCTTTACTTTTGCTAAAACATACCCGAGAAACAGCGCGAGAATCGGCCCGACATATTTCCCTATAGCCGTTGGGAAAGGGAAAAGCGACGTCGCTCTCTTGGGCACCTGGCTGATATACGGCTCGACGCCTGGGAAAAGGTTAAGATACTGGAGCAGGGCAAAAAAGCCAGTTACAAGAACTGATGCGCCGAGCGCCCATATCACCATGCGCCATTGCCGGGGAGAACGCATTGAGTTAACGAATGCGTAAAAAAATAGCACGGGTTCGAGGACATACGCTTTGAATAATCCCAGTGCCGCGCGAGTATCAGGGGAAATGAGCACGGCAAGAACTCCGGAGAGGATGAAAGCAAGTGTTAATCCCCACCAGGGCCAGCGGATTTCTTTCCATTTTTTTTCAACAAGCGTCTTGAACAGCCATACAACGGCCACAACGAGGACCATCACCTCCAGGAAAGTCATGGGGATAAACCAGACGGTAAATCGAAGCTGATAGGCCGGGGCAAGCGCAATCAGCAAGGCAATGCTGATGTCGCGTTTCCGCCATGCGATAAACCCGAAGAAAAGCGTGGAAATGATAACAAGCCAGATATTCATAACGTATGCGGTAAGTGTATCACGTGAGCGCTTTCCTTTGCCACATCCGCCGGCTCAATACTGACCCTCGTATGTCCGATGTGCGTCATTCGAACTGAACGGGCAGACATGTATTGAATACGCCGTTTCTCACTACTGGAGCGGCACCCCGGTAAATTTAAAAACCGTCACATGACCGAACGTTTCTTGGCCGGTGAGATAACCTGCAGGATATATATCGGGTTGTGGAGCTTTATGACCCTCGACAATCACATAGTGCAGAGGCGTTGGTGAGAGAGACGGGCGATCCTGTTCCAGGGAAAATAAATAGGCATACCCATTATCATATTTTACCGCGGGCAAACTGCGGTAGTCGTATGCTTGGCCCTGGCTGTCGTGCGCTATGAAGGTAACCGCTGAACGCATTTCCTCGAGTGTTACCGCATATACCACGGTTCTCTGTGCATCCCTCGGGAGAGCGCGAAGAATCTGGATGCTGTAAAACATCTGAACGGT
This sequence comes from bacterium, assembly GCA_021815445.1. Classification (GTDB taxonomy): domain Bacteria; phylum Patescibacteriota; class Patescibacteriia; order UBA10025; family UBA10025; genus JAKAGM01. The sequence continues at coordinate 854,443 of JAKAGM010000001.1, forward strand.
TCCAAGCGCGACAGCAAGCAAAGTAATACTCACCCGATACCAGGCGCGTTTGCTCAGAGAATCAAGCGCACCGGCCAAAAGCAAAAAAGGCAGCGGATATACCAGACTGAAGTAATGAAAAGCAATAAACTCCTTATAGAATAAGAATGAGGCAAACGGCACAAACAACCAGAGCCCGAGGATAACGACAGCGACGTTCCATTTCCTCCGGCGCGCCATTGCAGTCATCTTCCAGAGAAGCCAGCCGACAGACAGGACAATCAATGCGAATAAAATGACTCGACCATGGCTGTGCAGCAAGGCTTCATACCAAAAGTCCCGCCATGCGGAAAATGTGCGTGAAAAACGCTCCCCGATACTCATCGCCTGCGCGCTGCTTGATTGGGTTATCAGATGCCAGAATGCCTTGGTATTCGCGCCTTGGTGCCTGAAATCATGGAGAATCAAAGGAATATTCGTCACTGCGATAATACCTAGGCCGATGAAGTATCTCCACCAGCGGATTGAGCGGCGAAAAATCAGCCAAAAAAGAAAAACAATTGCCGGCAGGGCAAACAGGGCGGATCCGTGGATCTGCGTCGTCAGTCCAACCATGAGGAACATCCCGTAAAAATAATAATAATACCTGCGGTGTTCCGTATTAAGTACTGAAAGTTTATACAATCCGTAAACGGTAATCAGCGTAAACAGCGGCATGAAATTGGGATTCCACATCCACCTGCCGTAGTAGACCATCACAAAGCTTGTCGCGAACCAAAAACTCGCCATAAGACCGGCTCGCCAGCTAAAGAAAGCGCGACCTATGATATAGAGCATGACCGTTGCCAAAACGTTGCTCAGGGCGACAGCCCATGCTCCCCCGGCCGGAGACATGTTTGTCAGGAGAAAAAAGGGCGCTATCAAATAATAATATAACGGGCCTGTGTGAAACTCGGAACTGTTGTATGAAGCCGCGGGGCCTAACGCAACGAGCTGGTGGTCGCGGACAATCTGCTGGACCACGAGAGCGTCGCGGCCTTCATCCGCGCCGAGATACATCCAGCCCCCCACGTGGTATAAGCGAAAAAAACCGCTGATCAAAACAATGGCGGCAAGAAGGAATAATTCCAGCTTATGATTTTTTGCCCAGACTATGATTGTCCGTATCATATGCCCCATACAGGATAAGATTCTGCGCCGCGACGGCGAGACCGACGAGAAACCAAATGTGCATAATATAGAGCGTCGAAAAAGTAAGGTACTGAATCAGCGCGCCTATCAATGCGGCGAGCGTCCCGATCATGAGCGCGCGCAGCATTTCGTCGCGAGCCGCGGCGATAGCGCGAAATGATCGCAGGATGACTATTGAGATGAATAATACAAAAGCGGCGAGGCCGAGCATGCCCGTTTCGGCGAGGATTTCTATAAATTCATTGTTCACGATCTTCCACCCGTCTGTCGGCCGGGTAAAGGGATGGGGAGCCGTGTACGGCCCGAATGCCCCGACGCCGATACCGACGATCGGATGCTCGCTCCATGCGGTCATGGCCTGTTCGATAGTAAACACGCGTTCATCGTATGAGGCGCCGACAAAAACATTCTGAACATGCTGGGTGAACTTATCAAAGGAGAAAAGATCGCCGCCGAATCCCAGCGTACGCACCACGATGAACCAGACGGCCACTGCGATGAGAGGAACAAGAATGATATTTCGCAGGGTGAATACCCGTTTAAAAAAGAATAACGCAACTATGAAAAACGCCCCGGCAAGACCGAGGTATGCGCCCCTTGAGACGGTAAGGACGAAACTTATGCCGCCGGTGACAAGAAGCCCCACTAGCAAGAGAGGGGGCAATGATTTTGATTTGCTCAATAAGAGGCAGAGGGCGAGCGTAAGGGGCAATATCAGATAGTTCGCGAAATAGAGGGGTTCATACGCCGTCGACTGTATCCGCGGAAAGCCGAGTACGCCTTTTGTATACAATTCACGCAAGCCGGTGATGCTTGTGGGCACGCCTACTTCATCCCCGAGAAACTGGAAAATACCGAAGAGGCTCACAATGAGCGCGCTCAGGAGGAGAATATGGACGAGGGTGCGGACGCGCCGTTTTGTGAAGGTTACGCGAGGCACGAGCCAGACCAAAAGCATGGTAAAAGCGGTAAACAGGAGGATGGATATAGAACGCTGGAAATTTTGGACATGCAATAATGAGATAACATTGACCGCTAAAAAAGGGGCAAGAAGCAAAGGAATGGAATTATGCGCCCTGTGCGTCTCATTGATAAACATGCTCCGGAGCAATACGATACCGACAGTCGTCAGAAGCAGTATCTGGCTTAATCGGATAGTCGTTCCCTGAAATTCATATGCCCCAAGGCGTTCAAAAGGCAGGGCAAAAGTGATGAGCGCCACGCCGAGAAAAGGAGATCTCCAAATAAGCACTGCTACTACTGCACCAAGTGCAAGTGCGAGAGGGACGAGGGGGGATACAACCACCGCGGACAGGCTGATAACTCCCGCAAGGATAAGGATGAACACGAGCAAAAAAACCGGGCGGGCGGGAGATTGAAAAAGTTGTGACAACGACTGTCGAGTCATGGTTTAAGCCCGTTCATCAAATAGTTTGATCATGTGCCGTATCATAGTGTCATGCCGAAACCGCTCTTCGACTGACTTTCGCGCCGCACCGGCCAGGGCGGCGATACGTTCACGGTGATAATACAGAGAGAGGATTTTTTCCGCAATCGCATGCGCATCCCCCGGCGGGACCAACAGCCCGTTGACCCCATCCTGAATAATCTCGGGAACTCCCCCTAGACGGGTGGCAATAACCGGAACGCCCGCAGCCATGGCTTCGATAACGACGATACCGAATGACTCCGCTTTGATGGACGGCAGGACAAAAACATCAAAATGATTATACCAGCGTTGGGCTTCACGCTGGAACCCGACCCACTGCACCGCTTCCCGCAAACCAAGCTGGCTGGCAAGCCAAACGAGCTTTTTGCGTTCAGGCCCCGTACCGATGACCAGTACGCGGATATTGGGTATATGTTCGCGCACTTCAAGGATGGCTTTAAGCAGATACGCTATGCCCTTGCCCGGTTCGAGACCCGCGACAGTACCGACGATAAACGAGGTCTGGTGCTCTTCACGACGCCTCGGCCACGGGAACTGCTGTAAGTCTATCCCCACATATACCACGCGGATGCGCTTTTCGGACACTCCTATCGTAGTAAGCTGCTGTGCAAGCGCCTGGGATACGGCGATGGTCGTTGCAAAGCGTGACTGGAACGCGTAGAGGAATCTCAAGGGATTCTTCGTCAGCCACCTGTCGACCATCCTATGCTCGACAAAATATATGCGGGTACCGAGGAGGCGGGCGACGAGCGGTAAAAGAAGTTTCTCGGTTAATGAGAGGCAATACAAGGTTTTCACTTTCTTTATCAGCCGATAATATACGAGCGCAATGACTAGTAAAAAAAATACCGGCAATGCAGTGACGGGAAAAAGCACCACGGCGGCCGGAGTCACGGGCTCTATTCCGGCCCACAGGTAATGCAGAGGGACGCGGCGGCGGCGGAATTCATCACGCAATACTCTGCATGAGCCCAGGGAAAAAAAGTTGTACCCCCGTCTGCTGAGCGCCTCAACAACCTCGAGTGTGTGCTTTTCACCGCCCCCGTATCGGGAGGAGAGCGGAAATTTGGTGATGAGAATGTTATTCATGCGTTGATAATTGCGGTATGAAAATTACTTGAGACGAATAATGTGCCTATACATGCCGGGGACGCGTCATGTTTTCCGTAATTGCACAATTTCCAGGATCATGTCCTTACTGATGCCTTTCATGAGATACAATACCATGCCATACTCGCATGCGCCTATGACAATGAGCAATGGAAATGCGACTGTCCGCAAGAGAAACAGCGTCCCGGTCATGACAAGCCCGGCAGTCAGCGCCTTTCCGGCAAAAACCAGGGAAACTTTTACCCGCGTGGCCTTAAGCACTATCAGCGCGGCTGACGATGTCACAAGGAGTTCGGACAATACCGTCATCCATGCCGCGCCGAAATAGCTGAAACGCGGGATGAGGATGAGATAGCCGGCCAGCGATACGACGGCAACAGCTAAATACAGCCACATCATCGTCCGTTGGCGGTTCACAGCCACGACGGCATTGCCGAACAGGTTGCCGATAAAGATCGTCGACGTTGCAATAATCAAAATCTGCAGGATGCTTCCCGCATCGGCGAAACCCTTGCCCGTCACCACGTGCATTACCGGGTTGGCGATAATCAGTGTGCCGCCGACAAGCGGAATCGCAAGCATCAGGAGAAAATCAAACGCCTTTTGCAGGACTCTGCGAAACCGTTCCGGGTCCCGCATGCTCCATGCCGAAGCCAAGAGCGGCAGGACCAATCCGGCGAACATTGCGGGAAACGTCGTAATAACCTCCAGCACTTTATAGCTCGAGCCGTAAACTCCCACCTCCGCCTCGCTCCTCACGAGCGAGAGAATAAGCGTATCGGCCTTAAAATAAACGAGGTTGAAGACTATTGAAAGGGCAATTGGCCAGGTTTCTCTGATAATACTCGCCCAAAAGGCAAAATCCCACGCCAGACGTATTGCGATAAATGCACGGGAAAACATGAATACAACTACGGTGTTCACGATGCTGCCGATTACGACAGCTGTCATGATCCAGGGCAGTCCGAGGTGTGACGCGATGACCCACCAGGTAGCCGCGATAAGCGCCACCCTGCCGCAGAGATCCGCAATGACGATTTTTTCCATGTGCAGATATTTTTGGAAAATGCCCGTGAGTGCCTGGGTAATCGTTACGCCGAAAAAAGAAATGGTAGCGATGGCTATCCCGAGCCTGACCTCCGCCGGGTAACGGAACAGGAAGCTCAGGAGAGGGGCCGCGCCGAGAACTATAACCGCGGAAACGAGTCTCATGGTAAAAATATTGCTCGCCACGCGCTGCTCGTCAGCGCCGGGCTCGGAAATCTTTTTTACCAGCATGATATACAATCCTAAATCGACCAAAACGCCGAAAAGCTGCAGATATACCATGATTGTGGTATAACGGCCATAGCCCGCTTCTCCCAAATAACGGGTGAGCATGCCGATAACCACAAGCCCCAGCGCAGTCGAAAAAATTCTTCCGACAATCTGGATGGCTGTGTTGTGGGCGATGGTGCGCGTTAGCGACATAGAGATCCGCCCGTGATGAAGTCAACGATACACATATGTGTATCCTAGCATCTTAAGATACTGATTGACAAAACGCAATATTCATGATATGATGAAGAGGTAATATGGTTTCTGCGGGAGAGAAAGAAACAAAAGAAAGTCTCGTTCTTTCAAAAAAACAAAAAACATTTTAAAGCTGTATCCATCGTTTTCTTGAGCCTCAAGCGGCGGAAAGATGTTTTTTGTTCTCTGCAAAAAAGAAAAACACATACTATGCACAAAAAGTCATTCTCAGCCTTGTTCGCCGTCACGATGCTTTTTTTGATTTTGCCTCTTTTTCCTACCATTATTTCACTGTCGCAGAGCGGCCAGAATGACAAGGCGCTTGAAAATATTTCGCTGAAAGCGAATACGCAAACGTCGACAATCCTGGGCGCCGGATACGTCGCGAGCGGGCTTTTTTCCGTCGTACCCGACGCGGGAGTTCAGCAAAACACAGTCGCGAATAGCGATCCGGCTATCGATACCGTCGTGCATCCCGCGACAAGCTTGGCGCCGCCGGATATAACTCTTGTGCGCATGGCAAGCGTGCAAATGACTTCCCCGCTCAATGAAGCTTTGGAAGTTGCCCACTCAGCCGATGTCATCAATATCAACCCAGGAAAGGCGATAACCTACTGGGTCGATTTTAAAAATGTGGGAACAACGACATGGTACTCCCGCGGAAGCACAAATGTACTTTCACTTAAGCTCGCTAGTCCGACTAACCGAACGAGTCTTTTTCAACATCCTTTTTGGAAATCATCGACCGAACCGGCAAGAATGTTGACGACACGGGTCCGGCCCGGCGAGGTGGGCCGATTCCGCATGGCGTTGCAAGCGCCAACTACCGTGGGCGTATACTCGGAATCTTTTCAACTGGTGACAAACGGTTCCACGCCGATCACCGGCGGCAAGATTACGCTCAACATAGGCATCGGGGCCAAAGCCATCCCGGCACCTCATTGGCGGGCAGAGGAAACGGCGCGAAGTTTTAGCGGGACGATTAAATTGAAACCCGGAGTCGGATATACCTTCTGGATAGATTTCACTAACACCGGTTCGGTGCCCTGGTTTTCAACCGGAAACAACTATCTGGCGGCGAATCTTACGAACCCCGTGGGACGGACAAGCTCATTTCAGACAGCGACATGGTTTAACGCATACCAGCCCGCAAAGCAGATGCAAAAGTTTATCCGGCCTGGAGAAACGGCTCGATTCCGCTTCGCTATTAAAGCTCCGCAAACAACGGGGCAATATCTCGAATCATTACAGCTGGTGGCAAACAATCTGATATGGATTGACGGAGGGTCCTTTACCATTCCTATCCAGGTTGGCGACCCGCAGGCAATTGCACCCGCTGTTCAGCTCACGGGAGAACCTACGGTGCGAATCGGCATTACGACTGCGACAGCGCCGGTAACGGTAACGGCGGACGGTTCGTACCAGATCTGGGACGGAACGGCAACTTTGCTGTCTACAAAACCTGCCGGAACAATAACGACAGTGACATCAAAGGACGGAACATTTACCGTGGCGAGCGGAGATACGTGGACTGTCGCGAATCCTCCGCGTTTCATTCCCGTCGCCGCCGACACGATTATGCAGGTACCGTCATATACGAACAAGCCGTCGTGGAATTCCACCCTGAATGATAATACGTTCCGCGGCGCGATAGAAATCAGGTATGCACCGTCAACGACCGCGACGTGGATAATTAATGAGCTCCCGCTCGAGTCCTATCTGCGTGGCATGGCTGAGAGCACCAACGGCCAGCCGGCGGAATATCTCAAAACACTCGCCGTTGCGGAACGCTCCTACGCATTATGGCATTATCTCGCAGGCGGCAAACATACTGCGGAAGGTTTCACGTTGAACGCGACAAGCGATCAAGTATATCGCGGGTACGGGTTTGAAGCGCGTTCGATAGGCCCCCTCGCCGCGGTCCGGCAAACTGCGGGCATAGTCATCGCACATCCCGACGCCGTCACGGCAAAAAATCCCCAAGGGATAGCGTTCGCACCGTATTCATCGGGGACTGACGGCCGCACGCGAAGCTGGTCCGAGGTTTGGTCGGGGAGCTACGCGTGGCTCGTCTCTGTCGATGATCCGTATGGAATTATTTCCAACGCGCTTACATTGTCCGGCAACCACATGGTCGGATTATCGGCTCAGGGGGCGCGCGGATATGCGCAGAACGGTTTAAGCTACGACAAAATCCTTTCGCATTACTACACGGGTATTATCGTAAAACAGGCTTATTGAGCCGGAATTGCCTAAGGCGGCTTTGTCTTTCACGTATTTCAACGTATACTTGATGTATGGCTGGAGAATTACATTTTGACACCAATGCGGAAGACTGGCAGCACATGACGGCGGAACTCGCTAACTATTCCAAAGCGAAACTTTGGCGCGATTACACCTGGCATGGGGCCCGCATGGCCGTCATCGATCCCGAAAAGTTCATGCAGATCGGGCTTACCGACGCCGATTGGGAAGGAATGCGCAGGGAACTTGAAAATTACCGCCGTGAAAAGGTCTGGGATTCTTTTGCCGCACGCGCGGCGCGCATGGCGCTGATAGACAGGAAGAGGTTCGCGCAGATTCCGATAGACGATACAGCGTGGAAAAACATTTCGGACATTTTGCGCACATACCTGGTAAGAAATGACTGGAATAACTTTGCCGGCCAGGCGTACCATATCAAAACTATTGACCCCTCTAAGATAGGCGATGCGGAAATTACTGAAAAGGTTTGGAACGGCATGATGACGCAACTCAAGAATTTCGAACAGCTGGAGATATGGGGCCAATACGCAAAGCTGGCTGCTTACATAAAGGTCATCAGCCCCGAACGGTTTGCGAAGGACGTTAAAATCTCCGCCGGGGCGTGGCAGAGGATGGCGGAAGAGCTGGAACTCAAGCGGCAAAAGAATTACTGGGCTGCGTTCGCGGCGCAAGCTAGCCGCATTAAGATTTTACTCACATAACAACTGGTTAAATATTCTCCGTACTGAACAGCGAAGCCGTCCGCCTCTGGAGGACCGCCCAGGCGAGCAGAGTAAAAAATACTCCCGGGGTAGTAACCAGACGAGGGATAAAAAAATGAGGGGTGGATTCAATGGATCCACTCCCTCTTGGTACTCCCGGGGAGAACTTCTCGCCCTACACCTTCTCGTGTCCAACTTCCAACCGTTCGAACTCTGTGGTTTCGGCAGGCGCGGCATCACCAGCGGATGTAGAGGCAGCAGCGGTCGTTTCGGGATCGACGGTGGCTGGAACAGCCTCAGCGGCTTTCGTCTTGGCAGCATTGATTGCAGCGTCAACGACTGGGTTCAAGTCATCAGGGACGACACAGAGGACCGTGCCCTCGGGCACCACGGAACCCACAGTGTAAACTTTCTGGTCGTTACCGAGGACACCGTGTGTGGTGAAGTCGACTTCCATTTCGGCCCCTGCAAGCACCTGCTCGAGTCTGACTTCCATCTGATCCCCTTCCGGAATGATGGTCACTCCCCTCAGATCCGGTACCTGTAACACGAGTGTGCACACTGTGAACTTCACGGCAGCCCTCCTTGAGCTTGGTACGGTGAATAGTATCTGCCATCACTTTGGCAGCGTGATTGAAAGATCGATGTCACATGCTGATATTGATATGTTTGGACATCGTAAACGGAAAAAGAAGAGATGTCAAACCCCCTGTAATGGTTCAACAGCTTGGTACTATACTCCGAGGTTTGGTTTCGGAGTCAAAAAAGTTGAGTAAGTACAGCTGCTCTAACAAAAAAACGAGGGGTGGATTCAATTGATCCACTCCCTCTTAAGAACTTCGAACGAGGTTTGATGCCTCAAACCTTTTCGTGACCGACGAGCGGTTCGGGTTCGGTGCACGGCGTATCGTTGGCAAACGCGTCGGCAGCGTTACGAATAGCTTCAGTGTCCACCGGCAATGTGGCCGACGCCATCTTCCTGAGCAGAGTCGATATCCCGTTAATGACGATAAAAAGCGTCTCTCCATCATCGACGGATGTCTGGGGAACATACTCCCTCAGCCCCACACCCAGGACAGCATGCGTTGTCCAGTTCATTTGGAAGGCCGTCCGGTCCAAAACATCCTGGACAGTGGCACCCTTTGTATTCCCAAGATCAACCGTTATTGCGCTAATTCCTCCGGTTACAGTGTCGACTTTCATATTCCTCCTTGTCGGTGGTGACTGGAATTGTACCTGCGTTTTTGCTCTTTGCGTGGCGGTTTTGACCGACTACTAATCCATTGTGAGAGTCGGTTCACGTACGACGACGGTGCCGGCCGGCTCGGACTTGATTTTGACGATCGGAGTATCGTCGACAACGGAGAAGTCACGTGGCGCCACGCAGAGAAACGTATCTGCGGGCACTTCATCGCCAAGAGCGTATTCGTGTCCGCTCGAGTCTACCACACACTGCGTGGTGAAATCGACCGCATGGCGGCCAGCTTGCAAAATCTGCTCAAGCGTGACAATGTCTTTGCCCTCTTCAGGATCGACGCTCAGCGACTTCGGGTATTGAACCACCAGCGTACCTAGAGTGAACTCCATGGCTGCCCTCCTTGGGCTCGTTGTGGTGAGAGTATTTTCTGCCATTGCTTGGCAGTGCCTATGTGAAAGATCGATGTCAGATACTATGAATACTTTCAAGGATAGTAGAGGAAAAATGAAGAAATGTCAAGCCCCCGACAGTTCATGTCGGTGTCGCAGGTTGATAGGTATCGGCCCGACAAACTCAGATGACTGGTGTGCCTGACTTCGGGGTCGGCGTATTCTGTTTCGCAGGGGCTACCGACTGTTGTTGAATGGGAGAGAGATTGGGCTGGAGCTCAATAATCTTTTGCGCAATGAGGTCGGGGCGGGGGATGTGCTCGAAGACAAACTTGCTCTGTTCTCCTGCTGTTTCAATCGTGACATTGCCGTATCTCAGCATGGTAGCCACAAATCCGCTCACGTCAGTTTTGACGTCCTGGACATGGCTCAGCGGCAATTCGGACACGCGCCGGGAAAAAAGGCCTTCCTGTTCTATGGCGACAATCCGGCTGTCGGTAATTACCCAGAGATCGAGATAGTAATCAATCCAGAAGATAAAGAAAAAAAGGAGCACGTAGAGTTCAAAGGCGCTGACTCCGAGGACAGCGAGGACAAACCCCAGCGATGAATGGTCCAGGGTGATGTTCATTACCTTGGTAATGACGAGATAGATGGCAAGCGGCACACCGGCAGCGATAATAAACATGATAACCTGCCTGACCAGAACGCTCCAGTGCTTGCGTACGAGCATGGTGACTTTTTCATCGGGTTTTTGGCCGGGAAATTGCATAGTTATGAGCGCAAACTCGGAACCTGGAAGGTAAAGGTTTGCCGCCAGTCGAACGCGTGCACATTCTGCCAGGTGAGGGCCAGGATGCCGAGGACAGCGATAATAAAGATGAACGTGCTTATCATGGCGATTTTGCTCATGGATGCGAAGCGTAAAACGCTCCACAAGCTCATCATCATCCCGATGAGAAAGATGCCCGCTAAGACTGCGTACGCGATGAGGAAAATTGAATATGGAATGGTCATAGGAAAATTAGAGCAAACGTGAGGTCAGATCGTGCGGCGCCTGGCGGTGCATGTGCTGATATCCCGCGGGGGTTGCCGTGCGGCCGCGCGGCGTCCGCATCAGGAACCCTAATTGGATGAGGAACGGCTCATAAATGTCCTCTACGGTATCCATGTCCTCTCCGACAGCGGCTGCTATCGTATTGAGCCCGACGGGCCCGCCGTTGAACTTATCGATAATCAGCGTGAGGATATGCCTGTCTGTATCATCGAGCCCCAGCGAATCTATGTCAAGCATGGTCAGCGCGTCCTCGGCGAGAGGCGCGGTGATTTTCCCGTCGCCCTTGACCTGGGCATAGTCCCTGACGCGCTTGAGCAGCCGGTTGGCGATGCGCGGTGTCCAGCGCGCGCGGTGTGCGATGAACTTTTTAGAACCGGTGTCGAGCGGCAGGGAAAGGATCCGGGCCGAACGTTGGATAATATTCTCGATATCCTCTTGCGTATAATAATTGAGATGGTATGACACGCCGAATCTGTCGCGCAGAGGCGCTGAGAGCAGGTTGGGTTTCGTCGTAGCGCCTATAAGGGTAAACTTCGGCAGGTCGAGCCGCATTGTCCTCGCTGACGGCCCTTTGCCGAGGATGATATCAAGCGCGTAGTCCTCCATGGCGGGGTAGAGCATCTCTTCGACAATCCTGCGCACACGATGGATTTCGTCGATGAAAAGAACATCGCCGTCCTCGAGGTTGGTGAGGATAGCGGCGAGGTCTCCGCCATGCTCTATAGCAGGGCCGCTAGTGACGCGGATATTAGCATTAACCTCGCGTGCGATAATGTGCGCCAGCGTAGTCTTGCCTAGCCCCGGGCCTCCATAAAGTAAAATGTGTTCCAAAGGTTCCTTGCGCTTCTTGGCAGCGGCAAGAAAAATCTCCACATTGCGCTTTATCTTCTCCTGTCCGACGTATTCAGACAGCGTCGACGGGCGCAGTGTGCGGTCTAATGCAACATCCTCTCCGCCCTCTTCTGGAGATACGAGTGGGGCTCGCGGCATACATTCGTTGGACTTACTTTTTGCCCGCCTTCCGGCCCCTGGCAATGCGGCTGACGCGTATCAGCCCTGAACACGGGATAATTTCGATGCCGCGCTTCTCGAGCTCATCCAAGAAGAGGTTCATCCCGAGCGAGTCGGACGACATATGGCCGGCGATGATGACGTTGATGTGGAACTTCTCGGCCTCTTTCTTATGGTCTTCCTTCATGTGCATGCCGATAATTGTGCCGACACCGGCTTGCGCGAGGCGTTCGTACATATCTTTTGAGCCCTCCGTGCCGCCGGTGAGCTCGGTGACGGCTATCCTCCCGGCGAATCTGCCTTCGGCGCCCGCAAAAAGCATGATGCCCGCTTTCATCGCGGCGGCGGCCTGGTATTCCGGGATTGCGCGGAGGAGCTTGAGGACATCGCCGACAGTTTCCAATTGTTTCGCATTGCGATCTATCAAGCGCCTGAGGAACATAGCCACCATATTGTCGGTTGCCGTGTGTGTGCACATAATCGGGAAACCGAGCAGCATTGCCGCGTCAACCGGCCGATTATGATTAATCGGGCTGACTGACCGGGATACCTCGCTCATGCGGATATGCATAAGCCCTTCGGCGATATTGATGGGGACGCCATAACCGGCGAGAACCTCGGCCTGCAGGTGCATCACTTCGTGGAGGCCGGCGAGCGCCGTGCCCACGGGATGGTGTGAAAGGACCAGGTCGATATGCCGACCCATGTCGGAGACCTCTTTTGCCAGGAGAACCTCTTCGGTATCCATATCAATCCCCGCCAGGATCCGGCGAACGGGCGCATTGGCATTCTTGGCGAAATATCGCGTATCAGAATACGGGTTTGTGAGGCGTTCAGTGTCGAACTCCTTCTTTCTGTCTTTCGGGAGGGCCTCATATTCTTCCTTTGCGCGGCGAAGAACACGCTTAACGGCTGCAGTTCCCCGCAGGTCGTTCTCCGTGCCCAGGCGAATAGCTAATTCGTAAATCTGCTTGATAGTCATCATAGTACTGTAGGTTTGCGATGGAAATGTACCACAGAGACCGGGCTCTTGACAAGATGAAGCAGCTGTGATACCATTGCCTGTTCATCTTTTACTACAGCCAAAAAAGAGCTTTTACAAAGCTTAGAGAAAGAATGGTAGCCAGGAAACTGTGGACACGGCCAGCTTAGCTGGTTATGACAAGTCCCGCAGCATCCTTGGCGGTTTATGCCAGTTTCCCGTCAGTAACCTGCAGACACGACAAGCATGGAAGCTTTTCTCTAGGATTTTTGGGGTTTTACCTCAGTAACTCCTTAGAAAAGTTTTCTTGTCTGCAGTTTACTGACCAGAAAGCAATATGGCAAGGGGGAAGCAACGGGGGATCCACAGTTTCCTGGTTATTCATTTTGAGCTATGATACGCTCGAAGTCAAACGAAACAAAAATACGCACGTGTTCATTACATATAGTTAGTGTGGGTAAACGTCAAATCAACCTCTGAAAGGGAGGGAGTATGCTCGAGAATTTCGGAAATCAAGTGCTTGATGTGATCCCGCTGATCGCAGCTTTTGTGGTGCTGATCTTCTTTTGGCGGGTTGCACACAAACACGAGACCGCCACAGCTTACCGCATTCGGGACTTCATTGCGCTTGCGCTCTTTACCTGTGCGGCGTACCTCGGCGAACAGTGGTTCGCGCATTACGGAAGCATGCCATTTTGCTTCGGCTTCGGTAACACGTTGGACGCTCGAAGTGACATGCGTCCAATAGTCCTGATTCTACTGATCGGTGTCGTCCTGACCTGGATCGGCAAGTGGCTCTTTTCGAAGCTCGCGAAAGCGTATTCGAATTCGAGCTTGCCGGGCAAAATCGAAGCAGTTGGAATTTCTTTCGCATTTGTCGCCTTGTGGATGGTCATCAGCTTTCAAGTTGCTGCCTACAACACCAAGGTATCTGGCAGAACCCCGGCTCGAGAGTTCGTGGATTCCGGGACGCGTACGGCTGGAGCCATCGTAGACATGATCCAGGATGGGCTCCGCGCTTTTAACTCTCAGGTCAACGCCGCCGAAAAGCCGACGGCACCTGCCCCGCGCAAAAAGTAAGTCCGCACTCTTTCTGTTCGAGGACCCCACAATGTTTACTCACCAGACCTAACCCGGGACGCACATAGGATGTCGTCCCGGGTCCTTCATATATATTGACGAAGCCTCCAGAGAACAGTTAGATCTTCTGGACTTTGTTTACTATTTTTTCCTTCATCGCCAATACCCACCAAGTAGCCAGTACAAACGGCGCGGTTAATGTTGTCATATTCAGCTTTAACATCAAATAGGTAATAAAAATTGAAGTGATAATGGCTAGCAGTCCATAGGCAAACGAGCTAGGTTTTTTGCCATGAACAAAAGCAATCCCGCACAATACCGCATTGAAACCGAATATCCCGATATTAGTGGCATCAAGCGGAAAGGAAATGAGATAAGGTAGTAATACTCCCAATATGGCGCCTGACGAAGCAAATAGTGCAGCAAGACCTGAGCTGATGGCAATGGCCAATAAAAAGATTGCGCCGGTTAAAGCATTATTCTGAAACATCACCTGTCCAAAACCCTTTCCCAAAGCAACCAGCCAGTCGAGGTTGTTTGTTTCTACGAGGGGATGGGCCTGTGAATGAACGCCAATCCGGCCTAAGATGAAAAACAACACCCAGGTAGAAATAACGAATGGTGCGGTATATGGAGGAACTTTCACTTTCTTCATCCAATAGGTAATAATTGAGGAAAACACAGCCCCAACAATGATTGCAATAACTGCTACGGCGCTGAACCCATAAAAGAAAAATACTGCGACACCTACCAATGTCCCATTGAAGCCATAGATACCCGTTTCAATATCTTTTTGTTCATACCGAAACAGTATTGCTGCGGTAGTGCTTGTTAGTACACCAAGAATAGCGCCTACTCCCATGAGCCAAGAATTAATAAAAATTCCGGCGAGGAATAAGACACCGGTGGCAACATTATCCTGCAGCATTACCTGACTAACACCTCGAAGCAGTGTTTTCAGGAATTTTCTTGCATCCATGCATTTTTAGTGAATTGCGTTCGTATCTTGCGTGGTATCGGGTTGCGTTGTGGTTGGAGCAGGGGCTTTTGCAACGCCTACCATGCACACTTCCTGCCAGGGCTTGTAGTGGCTCGTGAACGTCTGTTTCTTTGTGCTGCCGTCTGCGTACTGCACTGTATACGCAAACTCTGCGTCAGAGCCGTTGTGCGCATGTTCGATGCACTTGCGCTGGCCCGGAGCAAGGTCCGTAGTCTCGATGGTTTTTGCCGGACCGGGCTTCACGACGTTAAACACTTTCGGCTGTGTCGTATTCGCGGTGCGTCCGTCTTTTGTTCCATAAAATTCAAAGATGAGTTCGTTGCCTTCGATCCGCGTCTGCAAAAGGAGGGATGATGCATAATCGTTGGTAAACCTGAAGTCCGGTTTGGGATCATAAATAGTGGCGTCCATGCCTACAGGCGGCTCGTAATAGGAAACGCGGTAGGAATGGTTGCGCCGTTCCAGCACCGGCAGGCCGGCATTGAGAACGAGGCGGAAAAAAGTTGTGCCGACTTGGCATAGCCCTCCACCGACTTCCGGGGTGGTTTTGTTCCCTTTGATGACCAACTCGGGCAGGTAACCGTGCGCGGAGTCGATGGGTGACAGCGCTTTGACGAGCGAGAAATCCTCCCCCGGCGCTATCAGAATGCCATTGAGCTTAGTCGCGGCGAGGTTGATGTTGAACTTGCGGTTCTTGGGGCTTCCCGCGAAGCTGGTCTTGCCTACGGCCACAAGCTCTTTAATCCCTAGTGTGTTGACGTCCGACATTGCGACATCAGGCGGTGTTTCATCCACTGACAAATCGACAGGGTCCTCCTGTCCTATGGCCAGCGCCGCGTTGATGCGCTGGACCGATTCCGGGATATTGAGCGTCAGCCCGGGCTGTGACGCTTCAAACTCTGTAACTTTCCCGTCTTTCATCTGGAACTTTCCTGAGTGCGCCTCAACATTTATTTGCGTGGCGATTGTTTCGAGGAACGAACCCAACTTATTGATATCAAATCCTATGGCTACCTGGTCTCCGGACGATGATTCGGCAGTTTGCCGGTAAAAAACGAGGAACGATTGCCCGGTATCTTTAGGAATCTGGAAACTGCGGTCTTTGTACTGCAGGGTATATGGCATACCTTCAATCACCCTCTGAACTTGGGGTATGAAATCCTGGGCTTGTGCTAATGTTACGTCAGGGAAATCAACCTGTAATTGAGGAGTTAAAGTCGGAGAATCAAGCCGAATCAACTGCACGCCAAGCCGCGTGACTAAATCGTTGTAGTCAAACACTGAACCCGCTGCTTCCTGAGCGAGAGTTACATTGCCGGCATCATCAATGACGGGTACGGCATTATGTGCGGGAGTCTCAAACTGGGAAAGTTTTGACGCCAGCGCCTCCGTAAGGTGCGTCTGGTCAATTTCCATAGCCGGCAAAACCGTGTCCCCAAATGCAAACGTTGCCGCCCGCTGCCAGGGACTCAAGCCGGCCTCATGGGCCGCAAGCTTGTCGAGAGTTTTTTGGATATCATACGTGACCAACGGATATGAAAGTTCGGAGTTTGCGGGATCGGTGAGAACGGTATCAAGCGGAAATTTCTTGTCCTGAAATGACAGTGCGATACCGCCATCGTAGATCGCATTTACCCTGTTCACAAACGCGCCTTTTGCCTGGTTCAATGTCATCCCTCCCACGTCCAATGACCCGACGCGTGTGTGGGTAGTGACCTTCCCTGCGCTTACTATAGTAACAGCGGATATGAATGAAAAAACAAGAAAACAGGGAACTCCGACTGCAATACCAACAATTCTCAGTGCGGTGAAGAGTTTTGTTCGCGATGTATGGGGAGAAAGAGTATGTTTTGCTTTCATGGGAGATATCGTCTTTGGGTACAAAAGGAAAACGACGGGCCGGTAAAGCCCGTTCGCGCTTTACACGACTTTTACCCGAACAAGTTATGATGAGCTCAGAAGTGTATTGATCATGACGCGCGCCATGCGTCGCTCGTCGGCAGTGCGCGTCAAAGGCGTTGTCAATACCAATTGTACGGCTGTTCCCTCCTTTGCGTCATCAGGAAGATTTTTGATGGGCCATAAAATCTTTTGATGGTCCGGAGTTTCCACCACGGCCATAGTCCCCGCGAAACCGCTGATGGTCGCATCAAGCACATGCGCACCGGCTAATGATGCGGGCATCATGGCGTTATTCGTCTTCGCGAACTTTTACCACCTTAATCTTGTTCGGCTTGAGGACTTTCGGCAGGGTGATAGTAAGGATGCCGTTTTTCAAACTCGCCTGGACGCGGTCGGATTTTACTTCAGTCGGCAGTATGATAGAGCGCGAAAAACCTCCCCAGTAGCATTCCTTATAGAAATAGTTCTCGTCAGAAACGGTGTCACTCCGCTCCCGCCTCCCGCGGATAGTGACCATGTCGTTGTTGATGGAGATATCGACATCTTCAGGACGTACTCCGGCTATCGTCGATTTGATGACGATTTCTTTGTCAGTCTGGTATACATCGACGGCAAGCTGACCCGAGTAATCTTCGAGAAGCCAGTCCTGTTCGGTCGCGCTCATCTTGTCCTCGACGATGGGAATATGCGCTTCTTTTTTCTGGGCTTTTTTGTCGAGCCCTGTTGAGCCGGCTGGGAACGGTGTTTTGGTATTTTTTTCGCCTGATAATGGCATAAAGAATAAGGAAAATGTGCCCTTAGTATAGCAAAAAGACCCCCTAAAGCAAAGAAAAGGATTGCACAAGCAGACTTCTTACCGTCTTCCTCGAAATACCGGGTTTGCTCAATAGGTTTAAAGTATTTTCCCCTTCGCGCGGCGCACTGTCTGAGGCCGGCACAAAAAGTAATATATATATATACCCAACGGCCGAGTTTGCGCCGCGACGTCCTTTCTTTTCTCTCCACTTTTCTTTGGACGAGCAAAGAAAAGTGGAGCCCCTCCCTTCGGGCCTGAGAGGCCTCAGGGCCTCGAACGGCCGGAGGAGAATAGCCTAAATAACAAACACCCCTTGAAAAAAATGTAGGGGTGTCTGTTTTTGGGAGAAAGGGGGTCTCCCAGCGGGATGAGAATGTCAGAACCCTGAGCCGTGCATATGGAATCCGTGTCCAAAGCCCATCGTGCCGCCCAGCGGCGTTTGTTGCGCTTGAGTCTGGTATTGCTGGTACGCGGCGTCTGCCTCCGCCTGGGTGAGGTATCCGACCTTCACCATGTCGTCGAGGCGGGCTTTGACCCGGGTATCCTTGTCGGCCTTGAGCTTATCGTAGGTGATGCCGTGCTCGGCGGCTATCTGATAAAACTGTTTGCCGCTCTCGAGCTCGGTTTGGAGCTGGCTTGACGTGATGCCGAGAAGGTTTGCCATGGCATCCAGCCGCTGTTGATGGCGATCCACTTCCGGAGTGGTCGCTGACGGCGTGGTGATATTGGCCGTCGTGCTTGCGGTTGGAAGCTCTTGGTCCGCTCCGTTGAGGTTAAGTGCCGCAGCATGAGTAGCCGCGGTCACCCCCCAGACGCCGAGAGCGATAATCCCCGCACCTGCGACAGAAAAGAGCGTCATTTTGACAGATTGCTTCATGTGGTTTGTAAATTAATAATTAACAATATACATAGCATATCGCAGCAATCTGAAAATATGCTTAAACCCATGTGGAGGTTTTAGTAACTACAAAATAATTACAAAAATAGACTCTTGCCATAGGTGAGACCCGGTGGAGTTGCGGCAGAATGTACCTCAAGAGAACGCTAACTTGTACGCCCTATTTCTATTGTACTTCCTTTATTTTTTGCCTTTTCCGCCAGATAAGGTTCCCGGCGATAAACCCGACAGCTAGCAATGTTACTAGCATAATCATTCCATCCGGTCCTAGGCAGTCATCGGGACCGTTGCCGCCTACGCACCGCTTGGCAAAAATAGACCGGAAGATATCTGCATAGCCATTAATAACTGTATTGACCACGTGATAGACCCGGCAGCCAGAAGTATCCGGCGTTGTGTTTTTGCAGTTGTAGTCAAACTTTGAGCCGATAAAAACAAAAAATCCAATCCCCACGATGGCAACGGTGATAGCAGAGAGGATTCCCGCTTTCCAGTTGATGTTGATTCTCATTTTTTTGCTTTAATGCCTATGATGTCTTTATCTGAGAAACTTGCGCAATCTGCTGTTCAAAGAGTTTAGCGCGTCTTTTTATCTGCCGTAACCCGACGATTGAGATTGACACCATGATGATGATAGTAGCCCAAATAAGCGGGGATGGTAAATCCAAGCCAAAAAACTTCCGCGTAAACGGCAGGGCAACGGTAAAGCTCATGCCGGCAATTAACGCGGAATAAAAGAGTTTTTGCCAAAAAGTTTTTGGCAGAGCGAGGAATATGAGCATTGTGAGACCGCTGCCAAAGAGAGCTAGCATCGCCGCAGTCCGGGCTAATTCGATGCGTCCCGGTTCCAATTGGCGGGCGATAGCGAAGGTGATCAGTGTCAGCGCCGCAATCATGACGCCGGATGGCAGTGAAAAACGCAGTACCCGTACCACGAAACCGGGCCGGGCGCGGGCGGTATTTTTCGCAAAAGTAAGGAAGAGTGAGGGCAGGCCGATGGTAAAAAAAGCGATAGCCGTCAGATGGCGCGGCAGGAACGGGAACGGTGTCCTCGCTAAGCCCACTGCCAATGCTATTGTGATAATGTACGCTGACTTCGCGATAAAAAGATTCGCTGTCCGTTCCATATTCCCGATGATACGCCGACCTTCGGCAATGACGTCGGGCAAGACCAGGAAATTATTGTCCAGCAGGACCAGCTGGGCGGTACCGCGGCTTGTTTCCGTGCCCGAGCTCATGGCGATACCGAAATCCGCTTCCTTGATGGCCAGGACGTCATTGATGCCGTCGCCGACCATGGCCACGACATGGCCGCGCTTGTGCAGCGCCCTGAGAAGTGTTTTTTTCTGCTCGGGCAGTATCCTGCCGAATATCGTCTGCTGCTCGGCAAGCTTACCTAATGCGGTCAAGTCTGCCGGCAGGTTCTGTCCGCTTTGGGGCTGGCCAATGGAGAGGCCGGCCCGCGCGGCGACTGAGCCGACGGTTTTTGGATTATCACCCGATATGATTTTGATCGAGACACCCTGCTCCCTGAAATACTGCAATGTCTGAATAACTCCTTCACGCAATTGTTCCTGCAGGGTAACGACAGAGACGGGCAGCGGATCGATAATGGTAAACGCGTTTTTACCCGATGTGCGCTGCACCGGCCGGCGAGAATACGCCAGAACCAATACCCGCTTGCCGTCATCAGACAGTCGATTGACCGTTGAGGACAATTCGGGAGTTATGCTCTTTTTCGGCATCACCATCTCCAGCGCACCGAGGATCCAAGTGCCGTGGTGGTCAAAAGTAACCGCGCTCCATTTGCGCGCGGACGAGAACGGTATGTTTTCCTGGATGCTCCATTCGCCGTCAGTCGGATAAGGACATTTCTTGGCGATGGCCTCAAGCGTGGCGGTGGGTTCCTGTTTGTGCGCGAATACGCCCAGTACCTGGCTCGGTTCGGCGGGAAATGTGTGTCTCGATTGCTCGACAGGCAGGATGTGCTCGAGCACCATGTTTCCTTCGGTCAGCGTGCCTGTTTTGTCGAGGCACAACGTATCGACCCGAGCCAGCATTTCGACGGCCGGCAGCTCCTGGATCAGTACACGCCGCTGTGCCAGACGGATGACGGCGATAGCCATTGCCACGCTGGAGAGGAGCACTAATCCGTCGGGTATCATGTTGACCACGCCTCCGGCCGATGACGACAGGGCGTCGCGCCATCCGTTTTGGGAGAATAACAACTGCGAAATGAACAAGAGCAGGGCCGCGGGAACCAGTATCCAGGTGATATACCTGAGGATCCGGTTTATACCCGTTCGCAATTCGGATTTAGACAGGGTGAATTCGCGGACAGCGTTAGCTAATCTCCGCGCGTACGCGTGCTCGCCGATGTGGACAGCCTGCATCCGGCAGTTCCCTGCCGCGACGAAACTGCCCGAATAGATTGCGTCTCCGATATTTTTTACCGCCGGTTCCGACTCGCCGGTAACGAGAGCTTCGTTTATTTCCACGTTTGTTCCTTGCACGACTGCCCCGTCGACAGGCGCCTGTTCGCCGGCCTTGAGTTCGATGATATCATCGAGGACTATCTGGCTGGTCGGGATAGTCCGCACTTCCCCGCTGCGCACTACCCGCGATTGCGCGGCGACAACCAACGCCAGGCGGTCGAGAGTCCATTTGGCGCGCAGCTCCTGGACAATGCCGATCAGAGAATTTAATACGATAATCATTCCGAACAATGAGTCCTGCGGCGCGCCTACCCAGAGAATTATGACATATAAACCTCCTAAGAGAGCGTTGAACCGCGTAAAGATATTCGCAAAAAGGATATGCCGATAGCTCCGGCTGGTGCGTTGGTGGGTTCTATTGATCTGGTTCGTAGTTTCACGCTCTTTCACCTGCGCATCCGTCAGGCCACCGGGCCCGATGACCAGTCGGCGGGTAATGACAGGTAGCGCTACTTCTGCGACATCCTCAGACGCGACCGGGACCGCCTGATACCCGGTAACCAATGAATATGCCCGTGAAAATCGTCGCCGCCACCGTCCAAAAGCTTTCCGGCGGTTTGGATCAATGGCAATCCATTCGGCAAAGATACCGATAATGACAATCCCGATTGCCAGGGTAATGAGGATATAATTGGACATGCCTGTATTGTGCTGGGAATTGCGGACAATAAAGAGCCACGAGCTCACGCGTGAAAATAAGGAACTGCTAAAGTTGATTAGGGTGTCCAAAATCATAATCGGCTTCACTGCTGCCGGTAAGTATAGCTGTATTTATGGGGAAAATATATAACGAAAAACCCCCTGACATCTTCAAAGGGATAATGCTGATTCATCGGTTTCTTTCGTGTGTTGCTTGACTCAAAGTCCTACTGCCGCCTCTGTTTTGCCAAAAACTGCTCCATATCGGGCCGGAGCTCTTTGACCAATATGTGCATGTCAGATGTAAATGTGTCAGGAAACGATTTCATCTCTTTGGCGAGCTCGTCGAGCGTGTAGAAAAGTATGCCCTTTGCCTCGCGGTCGACAGGCCGGATACTGCCGTCGTAAATGCCGAAATAAGCATGAATTTTATTCGCAATAATTATCTGATCTTTCCCGATAATTTTCATCATGTTGTATATCTTTGTATGCGAATGCTTCACGATGGCGATAGTCGTCAAGTAATCTTCCAGCAGGTTGAGAGTCTTGTGAAAGTCTTTAATGTTTTTTAGGACGATGGACGGCGTTTTGAGCTCCTGTACGGTTTCCACCATGACCGTATAATCAGCGGTGTCGCCGTAGCGGATATGGCCGCCGATTGATTTGTCCAGTAAACCGGCGTTGTGGAATTTCTCATACGACCGCTTCTGGACGAGAAGCTCCCCAGAGCTGTTGAAAATAAAGACATCCACGATCTCATTAGCCCTCGTGGGCTTGCCGTTCTTTTTGTATTCCGCTATCTGCTCGGCGTAAAACTCGTCCCTATCCATAGGGATCGCTGTTTCGGGGTCATCGAGGAGATAGGTGTTGATGATTTCGGACATACTCTATTTTGGTACCGCCAACGGGATTTATCGCGGCTCCTTTCGGAGCCTTGTCCTGGGCAGCGCCGAATGCTGCGCTTGCTCGCATCCGTCGGCGTTCGGCTTCGCGTTTCACGCTTGCCTCACTTCTGCCCGTTCGAATCCCTGCGTACTAACTGACTGAAGTGCTAAAGTCGACTCAAGTGTTTTACAACTACTATTGTGGTATGGCTTTACAACGAAGTACGAACCTATTTTACGGAGAATTCTTGATTTGACTGCGGGGCGGAAGGGGGGTTTGGGGGGAATTCCGCCCCGCCCTCTTTCCGAAAATTCATTTTGGGGGTTTTCTTGAAAAACCTGAGCGAAGCCGAAGGTTCAAAAAAGCCAGAGATTTTTCGTTGCGCCGCGTTAGTTCAGGATGATAAGCAAAAAATGATGCCAATTACTATATACATCATAGCAAATACCCATGGAATCAGTAATTCGATATGGGAGAAAGGGTAGTACTTTTTATAATTCTTACCTTTCTCTAAAATGTTCCATTCGTGTACGTAGAGTTTAAGGGGTAACAACTCTTCTATTTCATGAATCACCTGAAATTTTCCTGAATTGAGTTGCTTATAGGATCTAATAAGGAACCAAAAAACTACACTAATAATGACGCCCAGCAAAGAAATAATGGGACGTAACCAAATAGAGTCTTTAAGCGCATCAATTTCGAGCGATAGGCCAATTAGGGTAATAAGCGCGGTATTTATTCCTATGAAATAGCTATTTGTTTGCTGGCGCCTGTCACTCGTTTTTTCAATACTGTCAACATATAATTTATACTGCTCAAAAAGATGGGACTTATAATATTCCCCGTAGTCTTTCTCTTCTTGAGCTTTCAGACTATTTTCTACCATTTATAATCTTTCGATGAAGTTTTTAATTCCATCCCACGTCCATTCAATTACTTTTTTGCCATCCAATTCAGAGGGTACTTGTCCTTTATCATTTTTATGGATATGGACACCCAATATCGGGATACCCTCATCAACCGCGCATTGCATTTCCCATTTAGCACCATCCGCATTCCTTGTCTTTTTACTAATAAGCGCAATGACGCCGTTACACATTTTTATTCTTTCGCGGCAACGCGTTTTCCATGAATTATCCCATGGTTCCTTGACCGACATATCGTAAAAAGTGAATGGCACTTTGTCATTTTCGGCTTGATAGACAAGATGATCACGTGCGTACTTGTCTTCGATGGCGAAGCTGATGAATATCGATTTCATTGTTTTGGAGTTAATGATAAATACTATTAAATGCAATGTAGAACAAATACTTGAACAAGTCAATATGTTCTTGACCACAGGTTATCCACATGCTATCATTAATATATGAAAAATCGACCATTGCACCCATTTCAAAAGAGAATACTCGACCTGCTTTTAAAGCATATGGAGGATCCCCTGACTATTCGTGAATTGCAGGACCAGGTTAACGCATCCTCCCCTAGTCTTGTCGCGCATCATATTCGACAACTTGAAAAAAAGGGGTATTTGAAACGAAATCCGAGCAATCCAAGAGATTATCAAATACTCAGGGGGGCTCCAGAAAAACAAGTTACGTATGTTAATCTTTACGGGCTTGCACACTGTGGACCAAATGGTTCCATTCTTGATGGAAATCCAATCGACAGAATAGCGGTGTCTACTCGTTTACTAAGCTTCCCTTCATCGGCAGCTTTTATGGTACGAGCAAAGGGCGACTCAATGATGCCAAAAATAAATAGTGGCGATCTTGTTATTGCACAAAAAACTAATGATGTAGATAATGGTGCGGTCGCCGTATGCGTGAATAATGGAGAGGCATTAATAAAGAAGGTCCAAAAAGAGAAAAGGGGGGTAATTTTGGTTTCAATAAATCAAGGATATCCTCCATTTATGGCATCAAAAGATTTCCGTGTGCAAGGCGAAGTGAAAAGTATCATTAGTTATAACTTCAATGTTGATTAAGGTTAAACACAATGTTGCGCCTACCCTTTTTGAAATCACGAGAGGTGACTCCCGGTGGCCAATTTATGATAGTTTATTACCAATTGAGAGAAAGCCGCCTCCGCAACTACTGAAATGGATCGGAAATAAACAACGATTTGCGGTTATTATTGGCCAAACACTTCCTAAAGACTATAAACGATACTTTGAACCATTTGTAGGATCCGGAGCAGTGCTAGGCGCAATGTCACCTGCGGTTGGTATTGCAGGTGATGTAATAAAGCCACTAATTGAACTATGGCATTTCTTACAGGAAGATCCTGACAAGCTATACTTGCATTATGAAAAAAACTGGAAAAGATATATTAAGAAGCCCAGGGAAATTTACTCGCGCATTCTAGATTCGTACAATGAATCTCCAAATGCTTTAGATTTTCTTTTTATTTCTAGAACCTGCTATGGTGGTGTCATTAGATTTACAAAGGCTGGAATGATGAGTACACCAATAGGGCCTCATCAACCAATAGCTCCGGAATCATTAAGAGAAAGAATGATCCTTTGGAGGAATCGTGTGAAAAATACAACCTTCACTTATGGCTCTTTTGAGGAAACCATGTCAAAAGCCAAAAGTGGTGATATTGTATACTGCGATCCACCATACATTGACTCTCAGGCGATACTTTATGGCGCCCAAACTTTCAAAATTAGTAACTTATGGCAAGCAATCAGCGAGTGTAAAGAAAGAGGCGCAAAGGTGGCTTTATCAATCGACGGTAAAAAAAAATCAGGGTCAAGAGTGATTGATCTTAATATGCCGCCAACTTTATTTGAACGGCAGCTTTATATCAATAATGGCTCCTCAATGCTTAAGCGCTTTCAAAAAAAGGATGAGACTATGATTGGAGAAAATGTTCACGACCGACTGTTGTTGACTTGGTAGTAATCTTCGGCCAACTTCTTACAACATCTGGCCATCTACTAAGCACTTCTTTGCCAAAAATTACTTCATCTAAATAACCACCATGCAGCATGTCAATTAGTCTACACAGATATGATTTGCCGCATTCCCACCAGGTAAAACGATCGTCCACAATTAAATAGTGCTTGATATCAAGCCCTTCATTAATTCGAAGTTCTTCTAGTTCATATCCATCAAGCATGGTCTCATAGACTGCATCTGCCACACGACTACCAAAGGTTGTCGTCCCGTAATATTCCTTAATTTCCCATAAAGAAATTGGATTTGTCGTAGAAGGATATGTACCGTCTACCCTCCTACTTAGAGTGTGTAAAGCCTTTTGGTTTTTGGTCACCACAATAAGTTTCCTTGGATCAGGGTCAAAATTTAGATTCCCTAAGGTTATTTCAGTTAGAATATTTACAATACCTGTTAAATACGCCGGATGTTTCTTTTCGCCCTTTTGTTTATTCAGTGGGATCAAGACCTTGGGCTTATATCGCTTATATAATTTGTCGAATACTTTTTTCGCTTCTTCACGATTCATAAAGTTCGGTCTTGCTATTGTATTGAGTGCATTGGACCTGAATTTAAAATAACTTAGCAATAACCTCCCCTCCCTCGTAATTTTTCCCGTGGAAGTCACTAAGTGATTAACACTCAAAGCATGGTTCCTTAAACATTCTAAAATTTCCTCAATTGAATACTCTTTGATGTTATCATTACGAGAGTACCCCAATGTCATAGAAATCAGTTTGACCTGAGCCCAAAATGATTTTGGTTGCTTCAAAAATTGAACTTGTGGAATCATTTGTTGATTATTTCAAAAAATACTCAATTGGCTTTTTATAAATATGTGAAAACTTCTTGATTTCAAGTACATCTAACCGTCTCTCTCCTGACTCAATTTTAGAAATGTATGACTGTGGTTTTCCTAATATATCGGCCACCTCTTGTTGAGCGAGACCAACTTCAATACGCACCCTTTTCAAGCGATCTATGATTTCTTTGTAATCTTTAGAGTATATGGACTTATTCATACTATTTCAATGATATATCCTATTATGGTATAATCCCAAAATAGGATATACACATATGGGAGTGCCCACTTGCCCGCGCACGGGTGGGTGGGGCAAGGGCAGTCCTTCCCGCGGCGCGCGCCGTAATCGGCGCAACGAAAAATCTCTGGCTTTTTTGAACCTTCGGCTTCGCTCAGGTTTTTCAAGAAAACCCCCAAAATGAATTTTCGGAAAGAGGGCGGGGCGGAATTCCCCCCAAACCCCC